>JAMZEJ010000009.1 GCA_024508355.1 Rhizosaccharibacter radicis | reverse complement strand
CGAAATAATATTATATACCGAACCTAAAGAGCGACGCTCCAATCAACAGGAAGCGTCACGCAGGGCGGAAGCGGGCCTTCAAAGGCCGCTCGCCCACGCCCCAGCCCGCCCATCGCTTGACCGGCCGAGCAGGCACAGGCATGGGACAGATATGCACCGAACCGGGATCGTCCTTCTTCCATCTCGTCCTGGTTGTACGTTTCCGGCCCTCATCCTCGCCGGCCGGATCGTGCCGATAGTCTCCCGTTCCCCCCGCGCATCGCCGCCACCGCCGGCGAGCGCCTGGTGAGCGACACCGAACGGGATCGTCCGCTAACTCCGCTTCCAGGCAATGGTCCGGCGTTCCCGAGCGCTCCGGATGGCCACGGCATCGGCATGTTCTCCAGCGATGGTCCGGGCGAAATTCTCCGGGTCACGCCGGAATTCTGCCGCCTCCACGGGCTTCCGGTGCGGGACCTGTTGCCGCTGGCAGAGCTCGCCGATCTGTTTGTCGGCGGCGATCCTCCTTTCCTGCCTGAGACGCCAGCACGCGCGGCCGAAACGGCGCCGGAACAGGAATATTGCATCCGCCGCGCCGATACCGGTGAGCTTCGCTGGATTGCCCGCCAGGGCCGGCTCCGACGTGATGCACAAGGCCACCCCCGTCAGCTCTTCGGCGTGGTCCGTGACGTCACCGACCAGAAGCGGGCCGCGAACGCGCTGACGCTCAGCGAGGAGCGCTATCGTGCGCTGTTCGATGCCATCGACGATGGCTTCTGCATCATCGAGTTCTTCGATGGTCCGCACGGGCCGGCCAGCGACTATGTCCATGTCGAGGCCAATGCCGGCTACGAGCGTCACACGGGCATCCGCAACATCGTCGGGCAGACGCTGCGCGAGTTGGTGCCTGACGAGGCCGATGGCTGGATCGAGCTATATGGTGGCGTGCTTCGCACCGGGTCGCCTATCCGATTCGAACGGGAGTTCCTGAAGGTCGGCCGCCGCATCGAGGTGTCGGCCGCGCGTCTCGAACCCGCCAGCCGGCGGCAGGTCTCGGTGCTGTTCCGCGACGTCACCGCCCGGCATCGGGCCGAGACCGCGCTGCGTGCCAGCGGGGCCCTGGTGCGGGAGAATGCCGAGCGCGTGCAGTTGGCGCTCGAAGCGGGCGCCATCATCGGCACCTGGTTCTGGGACCTGCCGACCGACCGCTTCACGGTGGACGAGGCGTTCGCCCGCACCTTCGGACTCGACCCGTCGCTGGGCCGGGTCGGGCTCAGCCTCGAGCAGGTCATCGCCACGGTCCATCCCGATGATGTCGAGGGGCTGCGGGCGGCGATCGCGGACGGGATCGGGCGCGGCGGCGCTTATGCCCACCAGTACCGGGTACGGCGTCTCGACGGGCGTTACTACTGGATCGAGGCGAACGGCCGGGTCGAGCACGCCCCCGATGGGACGCCGACCAGCTTTCCCGGCGTTCTGCTCGATGTCGAAGAACGGCGCGCGATGGAAGCCGAGCGCGATCGGGCAGCCGCCGCGTTGCGCGCGCTCAACGAGACGCTCGAACAACGCATCCTCGAGCGCACCGCCGACCTGATGCGGGCCGAGGAACAGCTCCGCCAGTCGCAGAAGATGGAAGCGGTGGGACAGCTTACCGGCGGTCTCGCGCACGACTTCAACAACCTGCTCACCGGGATCGTCGGCAGTCTGGAACTGCTCGGCATGAGGGTGGCACAGGGCCGCCTGCGGGATCTCGACCGCTATGTCGGTGCCGCGCAGACCGCCGCCAGGCGTGCCGCAGCGCTCACCCACCGGCTGCTGGCCTTCTCGCGGCGGCAGACGCTCGATCCCAGGCCCACCGACATCGACCGGCTGGTGCGTGGGATGGAGGATCTGATCCGACGCACGGTCGGGCCGGCGGCGGATATCCACGTCGCGGCGACCAGTGGGTTGTGGGCGGTGCTGGTAGATCCAAACCAGCTCGAGAACGCGCTGCTGAACCTGTGCATCAACGCCCGCGACGCCATGCCCGAGGGCGGCCGCCTCTCGATCGAGACCCGCAACTGCTTCCTGGACGAGGCCGACGCACGCGAACACGACCTGCCGCCCGGCGAATACGTGGCGCTGCAGGTCGCCGATACCGGCACCGGCATGTCGCCCGACGTGCTGGCCAAGGCGTTCGATCCCTTCTTCACCACCAAGCCGCTGGGCGAGGGTACCGGCCTTGGCCTCAGCATGATCTACGGTTTCGTCCGCCAGTCCGGTGGCCAGGCGCGCATCCACAGTGTGCCCGGCGCGGGCACCACCGTATGCCTGTATCTGCCGCGTCATCCCGGCGAGGCGGAGGCCGCGGAGATCGTCCCGGCGATCGTGGAGGGCCCCCGCACGCGCTACGGCGAGCGGGTGCTGGTGGTCGACGACGAGCCGACCATCCGCATGCTGGTCTGCGAGGTGCTCAACGATCTGGGCTACGCCGCCACCGAGGCGGCGGACGGAGCCTCGGGTCTGCGCATCCTCCAGGCGGCCGGCCGGATCGACCTCCTGGTCACCGACGTGGGCCTTCCCGGCGGCATGAACGGGCGACAGATGGTCGATGCCGCACGCATCGTCCGGCCGGACCTGAAGGTGCTGTTCATCACCGGTTACGCCGAGACCATGGTGATCGGCGACCGGCAGCTTGAGCCCGGGATGCACGTGATGACGAAGCCGTTCGCGATGGACGCGCTCGCGGGCCGCATCCGGGACATCATCGCCGGGCGTTGAACGGCAGGCTGTTGGCGGACGCCGCTGGCCGCGGCGACACCGGTTCGCGAGGCTCGATGATATCTGCCGTGCCCCCCCATGGGCGCGCGGCGATCCGATCGGCGTCTTTTCGGACCGCCCGTTGTCGGTTCCGCGCGCCGTCGGCCTTGCGGGGCCATGTCGACGTCTCGTCGCGGGAGCCGGCCGACCCTGTGGGCTTCGGCCCGTGACCGAGGATTCGTAGTCCCGAATCGAACGATCACCGCCCCGGGGTGGCGGAAAGGGCCCACACAGGCAGACGACCCATGGCCTTCGCCGCGCCGCCGGACTGGACGGGATCCGAGTGGCCGGAAGAGAGACCACCGGCCGCCACGCAGGTTCAGGACGGAGCCGATGCCAGCGCAGAAACGGTTTCGACCGCCTCCCGGGGGAGGAAAACGGGGGAAGGGCGGGGCGGCGGCATGGCGCCCCGCGGCGCGTCGGCGGCCGGACGCAGCCGCAGCGGCGGGGTCCCGAAAACCGCGCGCAGAAAGTCCGGATTGAACACGTCGCACCAATCGCGCTGTTCCGCGGGCCGGCGGTTCTTCTCGCGCGAAACGAAGCCATCCACGCGGCGAAGGGCCGTTCGGATGCCGTCCTTTAAGCCCTCCAGCCCGAGCAGGCAGGGCACGATGTTGCCGCTGATCGCGGAAAGCTGGCCCGCCGAGCGGTTCTCGTAGACGTTGGTGACCACCAGCGCGCCCGTGGTGGCCAGTTCGAACGGCACCAGAGACGGGTGGGGCGCACTCATCAGGCTGATGGCGATGTCGACCTCTCCGATCATCCGCGCATAGTCCGGGGCATCCATCTTCTTGTGCAGCCGGACATGATGGCCGCCGCCGAGCGGGACGTCCTTGAGGTCGCTGAGCGCCCCCACGCCATCGAAGCACCATTCCGGCCCGAACGCTCCTTCCGCGCACAGATCCTCGAGCGCCAGCACGATCACGTCGAACAGGTTCCGTCCGGCGTGCGCTTCCGGACGCGCGTAGATCAGCACCGACCGGCGGCGCCGGGCCGCCATCTGCACCGCCGTCTGGCGCGGCAGGCGCTGCAGCGCATGCTCGAACACCGCATACTCGTCCGGCCGCACATCGTCGCGGGCGAACGCGCCGACCCGGTGCGCGCGGAGGTAATCCAGCAGGAAATGGCTGTTGATGATGGGAAAATGCTCGACTCGGTAATATTCCTCGCAGAGCACCTTGAGCGCGTCGTTGGCGTAGAAGATCGGCTCGTGCTCCTGCGCCAGCAGGAACGGCTTCGGGCTGCCGGTCAGGTGGCATAACCGCCGCGCCAGCTTCAGTCCCCAGACCGAGTAGGCGACGAAGAGGTCTCCGTCGCGCAGGGGGAGCCGGTCATAGTCCTCCTTGCCGGCCCAAAGACATTCCTCGAATGCGGCGCGGACGCGCGGATCGCGCTGCCGCCACAGGAAATAGTTCCGGTTGGGGGCGGCGTCCTCCATGCACACGAGCCCGAGGCCGTATCCGGCGGCCTGCAGCTCCACCATCAGCGCGAACGCCGCCTGATAGCCGCCGAAAGAGATGTCCGGATTGACCACCGGGAAGATGAACCACACCCGTGGCGCGCCACCCGCCGGGTCGACCCGGGGCGAAGGTCTGCCGAACTCGTATTTGCGGCGCAGATCGCGCACCCGGTGCAACAACGTCGGTTCCGTCACGCCGGGGAGCGCCCATTCCAGGGCGCCCTTGAGGTCGTAGGCCGGCAACCGGCCTTCGGCGCGACCGAACAGCACGAAGTGATGGAAGCCGGACGATACACGGCCACGCGCCACCGCCTCGTCGACGTCGCGGTAAAAGGCGCGGTACCATTGCTCGTCGAACCAGGCGTTGGGGGAAGCGCCGCGGCTGCTGCCTTGTTCGAGATAATGAGAGAACGGGTCCGCGTCGCCGTCGGCCGTCGTCATGTGCCGGTCGCGATAGAAGCCGGCGTCGAACTCCGCCCGCACCAGGTCGATCGCCGGCAGGGCCGCCGCCGCGGGCGGGCGGTTCTCCACCCCCAGCCGACGGGCGAACAGGTTGTAGTATTGCAGCGGCGCGATCCACGGAAAACAGTCGAGGAAGATCCTCGTTTCCGGTCGCGCCAGGAACGCCGTCTCGTCGGCCAGCGCGTCCGCCAGGGGACGCTCCGAGGCGGCCGCCGCCTGCATCGCCAGCATCGCGTTGGGCCAGCGCCCTTCGGCGTAGCCGTAGTTCACGAAGTGCGTCAGGCCGCACAACATGTGCCCGGCGCGGATCGTCGCGTCGACGTCGGGATTGCTGGCGCGATACCATCCCTCATCGAACAGCGCGTTGGGGCTGACGATGCGGCAGGAGGGGTCGGAAAGATAGCATTCCACCGCCTGGGCCTCGGTCGTGCCGGGCGGGCACAGCCCCTGCGCCAGCAGGCGTTGCAGCAGCAGCGCCGGGTCGAACAGCGCCGATGCGAGCCGTCCACCGGTCGTCGGCACGGATACCGTGATGAACAGGGCCGCTGCCAGGCGATCGGAGACCGTGGCGGTCAAGGGTCATCTCCTTCCTGAGACTGCGCGTGCAGATCGGGATCAAGCGTGAACCGGAATCCATTATGACCAGATGACGCCGCCTCGAATGTCCCAAGAATAAGACGGAGGATCGTTTGATGAGTAAACCAAGCGATTTCGCCTCCAGCGCATCGGAACGGGCGAGTTGGACTTGACGAGCCGCGCCTGTAGCGAAAGATTTTCTTGCGGGGGCACAGCCTGTTCGGTCATGCCGAACATGGGCGCGCGGCAGGAAAGCGAGGTAGGTCGTGAAGCAACCGGTCGAACACCTGTCCGAGCCCGACCTCGCGCGCCCGGGCGCCGGCCGGAAGCGTCCCGCGCGCGGCATCGACGAGGCGATCGCCCACGCCACGGAAGCGCAGGAGCGCGCCGACTGGCCCGAAGCGCTGGCGCGCTGGCGCGAAGCGGCGGTCGATCATCCCGGCGTGCCGGTGTTCCATGCGTCCGAGTTGGCGATCCTGCAGGTGCAGGGACGGTTCGACGATGCCGCCCGGAAGGCCGAAGAGGCCGCGATCCTGTTTCCCGACCGCATAGAGATCATCGCCCAGCGCATCACCATCGCCATCCGCCAGGAACGCTGGCTGCTCGCCGCGGGACTTCTGGCGCGTCTGCGGGAGAACCACGGCGACCATCGCTTCCTGCGCGACAACGGGCAGGCGCTCGGCGCCACCATCAGGCGGGGCTTGTCATCGGCGTCCCTCGAGGCGCTGGTGCGCGAAGGGCTCGCCGCCGACGCGGCAGGGGATGCCGAGACCGCCGTGTTGGTGTGGGGAGCGTTCCATACCGCCCATCGGGGCGATCGCAACGCGCTGCTCGGCTATGGCCGGGCACTGCGTGGCGCCGGGCGGCTCGATGCGGCCGACCGGCTGCTGTCGGACGCCGTCCGGGCCTTCCCGGCGGATGCCGAGCTCGCCGCCCATCATGCCGAGGTGGCGGCCGACCGGCAGGACTGGAAGAGCGCCGCTTTACGCTGGCAGGCGATCCTGTCGGCGTTTCCGGATGTGCACGCCTTCGTCAGCATGGCGGCGGCGAGCCTCATGGAAGCGGGAGATTACGACCGCGCCAGGACGCTGCTGCGCGAAGCGCTGGTCCGCGAGCCCGAGCGGCTCGAGCTGCATGTGCGGCTGGCGGTGCTGGCGGAGCGCCAGGAGAACTGGGAAGACGCCGTGCAGTGCTGGGACGTCGCCCATCGTCTGCGCCCGGACGACGCGAACATCCGCAACTCGCGCGGGGACGCGATCTGGCAGCGCAACGCCGAGCGGCTCGGTACCGCTTCCGGCGACGCGGATGCGCCGTCGGCCGCGACCGACGCGATGCCGGTCGGCAAGGAGCTCGCCCTGCTGTTCGAAGGCCTCGGCGATCATTGCGAGTTCGGCATCGTCCAGCGCCGTTTGGGCGCGGAACCGATCGGCCTTTTCCGTTTCGCCGCGATCTCGGCCGGGACCCTCACCCGGCTGCTGGACGAGGACCTGGTGGCGCTGGGCGATCCCGCCTTCCTCGAGCTCGGACTCACCGATCACAACGAGTACATGCTCAAGGACACCCGTGGCCTCTACCACATGCATTGCTTCGTGCAGCGCGGACGTGTCGACGAACACAAGTTCCTCAAGCAGCAGACCACCCGGCTAGGCTACCTCAAGCGCAAGCTGCTCGAGGATCTCGAAGCGGGGAACAAGATCTTCGTGCACAAATCCTCGCACGAGCGGATTACCGACGAGGCCGCGATCGCACTGCACGACGCGGTGGAACGCTTCGGACCCAACACGCTGCTGGTGATCCGCAAGGCGGACGACGACAATGCGGCCGGCTCGGTATCCGTGATTCGCGACCGCCTGCTGGTGGGCCATGTCGGCACGCCGTACAACGACAAGAGCGCCGCCATCGACCAGGAGGCGTGGGAGATGATCCTTCCAGCCGCCGCGGCGCGTTTCCGCGCCCGTGCGACGGAACGGCGCCCCGCGGCCTGACGCGCCGCCCATCGCCGTCCGACCCGTCCTCCGCGACCATTCCTCCGTTCCACGACCCCCACACCGGAAGGCCGTCCGAATGTCCCATGTCGCGCTCGACTGGCTGCCGGTCCCCGCGGACAGCCGTGCCCTGCTGCGCGAGCTGCGCGCCGGAACCGCGCCGGCCGGCCTCGATGCCTTCGCGCAGGCCGCGCGGCACGATCTGGACTTCATCCAGACCGGGCGCCTCGATCATGCGTGGCAGGAGAGGCGGGCCGCCGCCGGGGTGGAAGCGTCGCGCACGCTGAAGCTCGCGATCCTCAGCTCTTCCACCACCGCGCATCTCCATGCGGGCATCCGGGTGGGCGCGCTGCGCCGCCGGCTCGACGTGGAGATCTACCAGTGCGAGTACGGACAGTTCCGGCAGGAACTGCTGGATCCGGGATCGGCCCTGCACGCCTTCGCACCCGACGTGGCCCTGGTGGCGCTCGACGCGCACCACCTGGTGTCGTCCGCCCGGCTGGAGGCGGAGGGCGCCACCGCGGATGCGGCCGCCGCACGGGTGATCGCGGAGTTGTCCGGCCTGTGGCGTCTGATCCGCGACCGGCTCCGCACTCCGATCCTCCAGCAGGCGGCCTTGCCGGTGGATCCGGAACTGATGGGGGAGAACGAGCACCGGCTGGCCGCGTCCCCCGCCTGGTTCCTCGACAGCTTCAACCACGCCCTCCGGGCCAGCGCCTCGCAGGAAGGCGTGCATCTGGTGGCGGTGGACCGCCACGCCCGCCGGCACGGACTGCTGAACTGGCACGACCCGGCGATGTGGCACCGCGCGAAGCAGGAGATCGCCCTGCATGCCGCGCCCTTCTTCGGCGACCTTGTCGGCCGGCTGCTGGGTGCGCTGAGGGGGGTGTCGTCCAAGGTTCTGGTGCTCGATCTCGACAACACGGTGTGGGGCGGGGTGATCGGCGACGACGGGCTTTCCGGCATCGTGCTGGGTCAGGGCAGCGCCGCGGGGGAAGCCTTCGCCGCGTTCCAGCGCTACGCGCTGATGCTGGGGCAGCGCGGGGTGATCCTGGCCGTGTGCTCCAAGAACGACGAGGCCGTGGCGATGCAGGCCTTCGCCGAGCATCCCGAGATGGTGCTGCGCGCCCCCCACATCGCGAGCTTCGTCGCCAACTGGGACGACAAGGCATCGAACCTCCGCCGCATCGCGCGCGAGCTGAATGTCGGGCTCGATTCGCTCGTGTTCGTGGACGACAACCCGTTCGAACGGAATCTCGTCCGGCGCGAGCTGCCGATCGTGGCGGTGCCGGAAGTGCCGGAGGACCCGGCGCTGGTGCCGCTCCGCCTGGCGGACGCCGGGTATTTCGAGAGCCTGGACGTCACCGGCGACGACCGCGCGCGCCTGCAGCAATATCAGGCCAACCGGCAGCGCGAGGCGATGGCCGCGGAAGCGACCGATCTCGACAGCTACCTCGCGGATCTGGAGATGCGGCTGCGCTGGAAGCGTTTCGACGAGATCGATCTCGCCCGCACCGTGCAGCTCGTCAACAAGACCAACCAGTTCAACCTCACCACCCGCCGCATCGACGACGAGGAGGCGCGGGCGGTGATGAACGATCCCGACAGCTTCGGCCTCACCTTCCGGCTGGTGGACCGCTACGGCGACAACGGCCTGATCGCGGTGGTGATCTGCCGCCGCGAGGGAACCGCCTTCCGCATCGACAACTGGCTGATGAGCTGTCGCGTGCTGGGCCGTGGCGTGGAACAGGCGACGCTGGCCGCGGTCGCCGCGGAGGCGGCACGCGCCGGCGGCGACGCCCTGATCGGGCTGTTCGCGCCGTCGGCGAAGAACGGCATGGTCCGCGAACATTACGACCGACTCGGATTCATCCGCGTGGAGGCGGACGGCGCGGACGACGCGCAAGCCGTGCGCTACGCGCTGCCGCTCGACGCGGTGGCGGTGGACCATCCGGCGATCACCCTGCAGGAGGCATGACCATGACGGACGCGGACATCTATCCCCCCCTTACCGACATCATGCGCGACGTGCTGATGCAGGATGATCTGGAACTCAGTCCCGAACTGTCCGCCAAGGACGTCGAGGGCTGGGATTCCTTCAAGATGATCGAGATCATCATGGCCGTGGAAGCGCAGTTCGGGATCAAGGTCCCGAGCCAGCAGCTCGACAAGCTGGAAAACGTGGGCGACCTGGTGAAGGTGATCTCGGAGCGCGCCAAGGTCGCGTCCTGATGGAGCGCAGCTTCGGCGAGGCGCACCAGCGCGCCTTCGCCGGGTTGTCGGGCGACTGGAACCCGATGCACATGGACGCCCGTGCCGCGCGCCGGACCCCGGCGGGGTTCCCCGTGGTGCACGGCGTGCAGTCCATGCTGTGGGCGCTGGAAACCCTGCTCGCGGAGCCGGTGCCGGGCGTCATCCGCCAGATCGATGCCGATTTCGCCCGATTCCTGTTCGTGGACGACGAGGCGCAGCTCGCCGTCACCAAACGCACGGACACCGAAATCCGCGCCGAGCTCCGCTGCAAGGGCGCTCGGATCAGCGGCTACACCCTGCGGTTCGGCGCGCTGCCCGCGGCCTCGCCGTTCGCGGGCGAGGCCGGCACCATCGCCTATGACGCCGCCCGCACCGATCCGCTGCCGCTCGGCTGGGAAGAGGTCGCCGCCGCCGCCGGCACGGTGTCGCTCGGCCCCGACCCGGTCGAGACCTATCCCAGGCTGTGTGCCGCCATCGGCCGCGCACGCGTGCGCGGCATCCTCGCCCTGACCCGGCTGGTGGGCATGGTCAGCCCCGGGCTGCACTCCACCTTCCACCGCATCAACGCGAAGATCGTCGAGGACGAAGCGGGCGTCGCGGAGGAATTGCGTTTCCGCACCGTCCAGGCCGACGAGCGCTTCCAGCTCGTCACCATCGAGACCGCCGCCCCCGGGCTGAGAGCGACGGTGAAGGCCTCCCGCCGTGCGCCGCCGACCGCGCAGCCTTCCAGCGACGTGCTGCGGCGGGATTTCCGTCCCCGTCCGGCCTCCGGCCGCAAGGTGCTGGTGATCGGCGGCTCGCGCGGCATCGGCGAGGTGACGGCCAAGCTGCTGGGCCTGGCCGAGGTCGAGACGTTCCTGTCCTACGCCTCCGGCCACGAGGATGCGGAGGCGGTGCGCGACGAGATCGCCGCCGAGGGCGGCCGGGCGCATGTTCTGCGCTTCGATGCGCTGGCCGATCCCGTTCCTCAGCTTTCGGCGCTGCCGGACGATCTCGATTCGGTCTATTTCTTCGCCACTCCCCGCATCGCCATGCGAGGGGGGGCTGGGTTCGACGCCGCCCTGTTCCGCCATTTCTGCGCGATCTACGTAGAAGCCTTCGGACGCCTTTGCGAAGCGCTCGCGGCGCGCGGCGCCCATCCCGTGACCGTGTTCTATCCGTCCACCGTGTTCGTTGACGAGGCGCCGCACGGCCTCGCGGAATACGCGATGGCGAAGGCGGCGGGCGAGGTGCTGGCCGCAGACATCACCCGCCACAGCCAGACCGTGCGGGTGATATCGGTGCGCCTGCCGCGCATGGCGACCGACCAAACCGCCGGCATGATCGCGCAGGAGATGCCGTCCACCGCCGCGGTCATGCTGCCGCTGATCGACCGCATCGAGGGGAGCATCGCGCCGGGGTGAGGCGCCCGGTGTCCCCGCAATCGAGAAATCCGGGGCGGGTGAAAGAAATCGGCGCGCGACACCGACCCGGCGCGTGCGAACACCAACTCCCGCGTCTTGGGGAGCCGGAACGAACAACCATGCCGCACCTTCACGTCATCCTCGATACCGACGGACGCATCGCCTGTTGCCGGGACGACGGCACCGTCCGCTTCCACCGTCGCGAGGATCGCGACGGTGGGCCGCCCTTGTTCGCGAGCTGCGATCGCGGAACCGCGGAAGGACGTCGGAGCGGCAACGGCCGCGACGGCATCGTGCTGCTGGCCGGCCGCGACGAGGTGCTGCATCTCGCCGAGGACGGGGCCGGAAGCGCGGTGGTCGGGTGCGTGGCGGTACCGGCCGAAGGGGGGGTGCATCTCCGGCTCGGCCGCGAGGGGCCGTTGCTCGGCAACTCGGAGGGGCTGTTGCGAACGGTGGAACAGGACCGCGCGGCGGCGGTGCTGCGCCTGCTTCCTGTCGAAGGAGAAGAGACCGAAGCCTCCGAAGATTGCATTCTCGAGCGCTTTCCGGCGGAGCTGACCTTCGATGCCCGCGGCCTCGCCTTCTTCTTCGCGCTCGGCGATCCCTCCTTCCGCCCGGTGGTGGAAGCGTGGCTGCCATTGGAGCCGGTCCCTGAAGTCCGCAACATCTGGTCCATGATGACGGCATCCCCGGGGCGCGACGTGTTCCACGATCTGGTGCAGGCCGAGGGACATCGCAGCATGGGAAGCTTTCCCGGCTACACCGCGCTGAAGCTCGCGCGCGAGATCGAGCTGCATGGCTGGGAGATCGGCGCGGGCACCTACGGCATGCCGCGCATCCTGGAACCCGGCCGCGGTGTCCTGCGCATCGGGCGCTACTGCTCGATGGCCGATCCGACCATCGTGCTCGGCAACCATCGGATGAGCGCCGTGTCGACCTATCCGTTCATGGATCTGTGGCGGGACTGGCCGGGCACTACCCCCGGCATGCGCGATCATGCGGACGGCGATGTCACGATCGGCAACGACGTGTGGATCGGCGTGGGCGCGATCATCCTGCCCCGCTCGGTGATCGGGGACGGGGCGGTGATCGGCGCCGGTGCGGTCGTGCGCGGCACCGTACCACCCTATGCGATCTGCACCGGCAACCCGGCCACCGTGATCCGCTACCGGTTTCCCGAGCCGATCATCGAGCGTCTGCTGCGGCTGGGCTGGTGGAACTGGCCGGCGGCGCGCATCGATCGCTGCCTGCGCCGCATGCTGGATGACGACGTGGAGAGCTTCCTGCTGATGGCGGAACGCGAGAACGGTGCAGGCAAGGGGAGCGGTTCGCGATAACGCGGCCTCGCGACGCCCTCGTCGCGGTCCCTCCCGCCGATTACTTCCGGATGGCGCCGGAGACCGACGGCATTCGCCGATTCACGCTCTGGGCCGTTCGTCCGGCACCAGACGCAGCAGCTCTTCCGCGAGATCGATCCGCCTCGGCCGCCAGGGCGCGATGGCGTTCCGGGCCCGAAGCGCGTCGAGCTGGTTCAGGAACGCTTCGGGCCGGTCGAAGCAGGGCGGCAGGTCGACGAAGTTATACTGCCACCAGCGGCTTTCCAGCAGCCGGGCCGCAAGCGGCTCGGGAAAGCGCATCCGTACCACCCGGGCCGGGACACCGGCGACGATCGCGTAGGGCGGCACGTCGCGGGTGACGATGGTGCCTGCGGCGACCACCGCACCGGTGCCGATCGTGACGCCGCCCTTGATCATGGCGCCCTCGCCGATCCAGACATCGTGCTCGATGCGGATGGGGTCGGTGCTCTGATCGTAGGGGATCGGCTCGAAATCCTCCCGTCCGTACCGGCGACCGATATCGCGCGACGCGGGATCGTAGCTGACGACGCTGGTGGTGACCCGGTCCATGGGGTGCGACGGGCCGAACGGCCGGGCGTCGCCGGCGATGCTGCAGTACCGGCCGATGCTGACCCTTGAGTCCGACTTGAACGCGCCGTGACAGTAGGAGTAGGCGCCCACCGACACGAATGCGCCGGCAGGCAGGCAGGCTTCCGCTTCCACGACCGCGGGGCCGTGGATGGTGATCAGTTCGCCGATCCTGTTGACGCCGCGCACCCGCCGCTGGGCGGAATAATAGAACGGCACCTCCTCCGCGAAGCGCTCATAGGCGGCCGACCACGGCAGATACACCGGAAAGGCGATGCCGGTCTCGCGGAGCGCCAATTGAAGGCCGGAAGGACCGCCCAGCACATGCTCGCCTTCCAGCCATAACCGCCCCTCCGGCGACCGGGGTGCCGGGCGCATGCGGCACGATACCCGGCCGTCCCGGCTCAGGATCACCAGCGCGCCGTCCTCGACATCCCAACGATCCTCGTTCGGACTGGGATGATGCAGAAAGAATCCTTCGGCCGAGAGCACGACGTTGCGGGCGAACAATTCCCCCGTCTGCATTCCGAAGGTCCACACCCGGCCGATGAGGTCGTTCCTGGTCAAAGCCGGCATCGGTACCTTCCTGCAAGGTCGTTGCGGATCAACATTGAACTAGAACGACAGCCTCGGCTCGGGAATTCATGATCGTCTTCCCGGTCAAAGGCCGGAACGGCTCCGTGGAAACCCCCGGAAGCGGTATCCGAACGGCGGCCCGCGCCGCCGCGTGCACCCTGGCGGCCCGGGGATGTTCCGCTGCGGGACACGAGCACGGACAGGCCGGGCAGATCGTTTCCCTACGCCACCTGCGCCAGCCGTCCCGCATGGCCCGCGATAAGGGGATTGTCGGGCGCCAGCGCCGCCGCCCGCAGGGCGCTGTCCCGCGCGGCCTGGGGGCGACCGAGATATCCTTCCGCCAGGCTCAGCACGTAGAGATAGGGTCCGGTCTCCTGACCCCGCGCCACGAGATCCGCCGCCAGCAGACGGGCCTCGGCGGGGCGGTCGGCGGCAAGCAGGCATTTCTGCACGTTCTGCATGATGGTCTCGTTGTCGGGCCACATGGTGGCCGCGGCGATGGCCACCGTGAGCGCATCCTCGTGTTGTCCCGCTTCCGCCAGTCCGAGGCTGTGGCGATAGATCATGATGCTGTGCTCGCGCGCCGCGGCATGGGGCTGCATGCCGAGCAGCGCGAGCGAGGGAAGCTGCTTCAGCGACAGCAGCGCGTCGCGGAACCTGTCCGCGATCACGGGGTCGGTGGGGGCCTGCCTGTAGGCCTGCCGCAGATGCTTCAAGGCGCCTGCATGGTCGCCCCGCCCGGTGGCATGGGCGGCCACCTCCAGCAGCAGGGGCGGACTGCCGGGATTGCGATCCAGGAAGGCGGCCTGCGCCTGAACCGCATCCTCGTGCCGGCCGGCGGCACGCAGCAGCAGCACCAGCCGGCGCAACAGCTCCTCGTCTCCGCGGTCGAGCTGCTGGGCGCGCTCGGCCAGCGTCAGCGCCTCCGCCATCTCCCCGCGCGATTCGAGCAGGATGCTCAGCAGGTAATGGTTGCTGGCGATGGCGCGCCCGGACGCGATGACGCCGCGCAGCAGTGTTTCGGCCTCTTCCAGTCGTCCGAGCCGGAACAGGGTGGTGGCCAGCTGGTTGAGATAGCTCTGGTTGCCCGGATCGATCCGATGCGCGCGCTCCGCCGCCGCCATGGCGGCGGGATAATGGCCGCGCATGTCCTCGATGATGCTCTGGAAATGCAGCAGCTGCGCCGTCGCCGGCGTGTCGCCCTCCAACGCCTCGCGCCCGAGCGCCAGCACCTCCGCCGCCTCGTTCTCGCCCCTGAACTTCAAGGTCAGCGCGGTGGCGTGCGACACGATCTCCCCGTTGTCCGGGCGGAGCCGGGCGGCGGTGACCGCGGGCTCCAGCGCGCTCTCGGCCGTCACCGGGAGACCGTCGTGGTTGATCTGCCGATGGAAGCGGATCTGGCTGTCCGTGTAGTACCACCAGGCCTCGTAGTCGCGCTCCATCATCCGGCGGCGGCCGGCATCCGGCGCGCTGCCGGCGACGGGCGCGCTCGCGAGCAGCTGCTCTGCGCGCAGGAAGTCGATCGTCGCGTCCAGGTCGAGCATGAACGGCCCGGTGATCGGCTTCGATGGCAGCGGGGGCGACGACATCGCCTGGAAATACACCGCGTCCGCGTCCATCAGGTCGTCGAGCACATAGTAGCCGCGATAGGCCTGGCCCCGGCACAGGTGGCAGACGCGGCGCCCGGGCGGTGCGAACAGGCCCAGATGCATGGCGCTGCCCTGCAGACCCATCACCAGGTTGTTGTCCCGGAACAGCAACGCCTGCTCGGCCGGCGGAAGCCGCTCGGGGATCACGATCTCCCAACCGTCGCGTCGCAGCACTTCTTCCAGTTCGCGCTCGCCCACCGTCAGCGCGATGGTGGTCTGGCTGCGCGACAGGAACACGCGGCGGAATGGCGTGTCGCGTTCGGGAAGCCGCGCGCGGCGGAAGCTGTCGCGATACGCGTGCGTGACATGATGATGATAGGTGAATGACGGCGCCGGGACCACGAGCTCGCCGACCGACGCGGCGTCGTTCACCACGATGATCTGGTCGGCGCCGAGGCCCAGCAGTTGCAGGAAGCCGCTCTGATATCCCTTGAGCCGCGGCGCGCCGTCGGAAAGGAAGATCCAGGGAAGATCCGCATGATCGGGCAGAGCCCACAGGCGGGTGGTGCCTTCGAGCAGGAAATGTCCGAAGTGATCGAACGCGACGCCGCCGAACACGGCCCGCGGGATGTGGTTCGCCGCGGCCACGGCGGGACGGACCTGGCCAGGCTTGACCGCGTTGCGCCCGTCCGAGCGCGGATGGAGGGATTCCGGCACGATCCCCGCGGCGTCGAACGCGCCGCCACCCAGCTCTTCCAGAAGATTGCCGGGAATGGTGGGCCTGATTCCTTGCACGAGCGCGTCCGTGACGATCGCCCGCCCGGGGGTGGCGTCCGTGATCTGGTATTGCCGGTTATAGTGGAGGGCGTCCTCGCCGAAGCCGATGAATCTCTGCACGTGCTCCTCGCGCTTCCGCCGATCCGGAGTCGGAGCATAAGCCGAAATCTTTCCGCCGGTGCAGTCTCGTTCACGACCTCGGCGACGCTTTTTGTGCATCGCGATCGTTGCCGAAACCGGACGCGTTTGATCTATTCCGTTTCCTGACACCGAGAGGCGAGGCATGACCGGGGCGAGCGACGTCACCACCGCCGAACGGGCGATCGCCTGTCTGGACGCTGCGCTCGTGCGCATGCTGGAGGAAGATGGCGAGTATACCCCGGCGATACATGATTTCGGTACCCTGACCGGAATCTACAAACGTAGCACCCGGTACGATCCGAGGGGATTCAATCCACTTTTTGACGAGGAGTGGTACGTCACCCACAACACGGACGTGGCGCACGCGATCCGCTCGGGATACTTCCAGTCTGGTTTTCACCATTTCGTTTATCACGGCATGTCCGAAGGGCGCTGGCCCGCGCCGGAGATGCATGACGCGGCCACGGCGGCGGCCATCCAGCTGCCCTTCAGAGATCAGATCGACGAGGCGGCGTATCGCGCAAAATTCGAGACGGTGGACCGGTTTCTGGGATGTTTCCCGACTATCGACGCATTGTCGTACTACAACAGCTACGGTCGCCGTCTCGGTGAAGACCCTGATGACGCCGCCGCGGCCGATGGTCTGGGCGAAGCATCGAACTTCCGCGCGATCCAGGAGGCGTTCGATCCCGACTGGTATGCCCGCACCTATCTTCAGGACGAGGCTCTGGCCGGTTTCCGCAAGGACCCCTTCACCCACTACCTGATCGCCGGCATGCCGGCCGGCCATTCGCCGCGGGAGGATTTCAGCGAGGCGTTCTACCGCGCGTTCTATCCCGAGATACAAACCGCCATCGAGCGCGGCGACATCCCGTCGGGCTTCTACCACTACCTCGCGGCCGGACGCGCGGAGCGGCGCCTGCCCGCCTACGAGCGCAAGGCCGTGCTCGACGCGCGTATCCCCGGCGTCACCCGCCCGGTACTGCTGGAACGCATCCGCGACATCGAGATGCGCATGCGCCCGCGCAAGGTGACGGTCGGCGAGGAACTGGCGCCGCGCGTGTGGATCCTGCTGCCGACCATCAACCCGGACATCACCTTCGGGGGCTACAAGGCGGTGATGGAGCTGATCCGCCGCCTGCATCAGAGGGGGCGGCGCGTGACCGTCGTCTGCACCGAGGATGGCAACGCCAGCCGGGCCTATTTCCTGTTCCGGGAAAGCTCCGAGGTGCTGCGCAAGGTGTTCGCCGAGATCGACGTGATCGAGTTCGCCGAGGGGCTGGAGCTCCGGGTCGGCCCCCGGGACACGGTGGTCGCCTACTCGTTGTGGGACCTCTATGCCGCCGATGCCATCCGCAAGGTCGCGACCGGCATCAGGGTCGTGTTGCTGGCCCAGGAGTTCGAGCCCATCTTCTACGACAACAATGCGGCGCGGGCGCTGGTGGAGCAGGCCTACAACCTGCCGCACGTGGCGCTGATCAACAGCGGCTTCCTGCGCGACTATCTGCGCAAGCACGAGGTTGGCGTGTTCGCGCCCGGGCGGGCGGGCCGTCACGGCGTCGATCATCTGGTGTTCGAGCACAAGATCAACATCCTGCCCCGGCAGACCGCCGCGCAGATGCGGGCGCGATCCGAGCGGGTGCTCGTGACCTATGCCCGTCCGGAAGGCCACGCGGCGCGCAACATGTTCGAGATCCTGGTGCTGGCGCTGCGCCGCGTCTGCGCGGAAGGGCTGTTCGGACCGGAATGGCATTTCGTGGGGCTGGGCAGCCTGTCGGATCTGCCGCCGGTGGATCTGGGCGGGGGACACATGCTGACGCTGCACCCCAAGATGACGGAGGAGGAGTACATCCGCTACGTCACCACCATGGATATCGGCGTCAGCCTGATGTACGCGCCCCATCCGAGCGTGGTGCCGTTCGAGTTCGCGACCACCGGTGCCATGGTGGTCACCAACACCTACGAGAACCGTTCCGCCGAACAGCTGGCCGCGGTCTGCGCCAACATCATCGCCGGGGCGCCCACCATCGAGGGCGTGGCCGAGGCGCTGCGCGAGGCGATCGACCGGGTGCCCGATGCCGAGACGAGGGTGGCGCGCTCCTTCCAGCCCGCCCGCACCCACTGGGACGACATCTTCGCCGACCCCCTGCTCGATTTCGTGCTGCCGCTCGACACCGCCCGCGCGGCCGACACCCCGGCGGGCCCCCGGGCGGCGGAGAATCGATTGCCCCGCGCCCCGCGCTTCGTGCGAAATTAGGTCGGCGCTAGGATTTGCGTCGTACACCCTACGGTCATGCCCCCGGTGCCCCTGTTCGAGCTCCAGCCCAAGCTCTACCTGTCGTTGGCGTGCGTATTGAGCGCGGTGCCGTGCTTCATCCTGGGCCGCAAGGACCGGTCGGGGCCGGGCGGCCTGCTCAGCACCGCCACCATCCTGTTCGCCGTGGGTCTGCCCGCTCTTCTGTTCAAGGAGTTCCTGCCTCGCCCGGCGGTGGTGATCGTCGGCAACATGCTGGTGCTCGGCGCGATGAGCCTGCTGTGGCACACCACGGCCGCCCTCTGCGGCCGCGCGCCACCGCGCTGGACCCGGGGAGTCGCTCCCGCCCTCTGGGCGGCGTTCTGGTTGCTGCCGTGGTTCCGGGCGCATCTGGACGGGCGGATCGCGATCGCGGCCACCCTCACCGGTAGCCTCGCCGTGCTGGCGGTGATCGAGCTGTGCCGGACTCGTCCGAAGCTCCTCGCGCAGCGTTTGCTGATCGCGGTGGGCGTTCTCCATGTCACGATCAGCGTCCTGCGGGTCGTGCTCGCCGTGCGGCACGACCCCTTTGGTGCTTCCTCCCTGTGGACGACGATCACCCAGCTCAACGTGTTGAACTACGTGGTGCTGTGGCCGGCCCTGTGTCTGGTGCTGCTGAACCAGCGCACGGTGGAGCTCGGCCTGCGGGACGAGCTGTCCGGGGTGCTCAACCGCCGTGGACTGCATCTTCGCGCGGCGGGAGCCCCGGCCGTCAGCGTGCTGTTGTTCGACATCGACCGCTTCAAGCGGATCAACGACACGTTCGGCCACAGCCATGGCGACACGGCCATCGTGACCTTCGCCGGGGTGGCGTCTTCGGTGCTCGGGTTCGCGGTCCCGTTCGGCCGGATCGGCGGCGAGGAGTTCGTGGCGCTGGTTTCCGACGGCGGAAACGGCCGCGCCGAGCGTCTCGCGGAAGCCGTCCGGCACGCCTTCGCCGCCACGACGCTGCCGTGCGGGATCGGCATGACGGTCAGCGTGGGCGTGGCTCATCCCCGCCCCGGGGAACGCGATGTTCTCGGCGCTCAGCTCGCCCGCGCCGACAGCGCGCTCTACCGTGCCAAGCAGACCGGCCGCGACAAGGTGGAGGTGTGGACGGAGCAGGAAGCCGTGGCCCCGTTTCCGCTCTCGTCCAACCGCCACGGGGTCCGTCACACCATCACGCTCGTCTCCTGAACCGTTCCATCGCTCCCCCGGATGACGATGCAGCACGGCGATCGCCAGGTTCGTCGGCCGATCGCTCGCGGGCCCGTCGGTTCGGCGGGCACCGTCCCGGGGCGAGGGGACGCAGGTGGCGTGCTCGCGCGCGGGGTGGTGTGACTGGCCCGGAACGACGCGACCGCCGCGCCTAGGTCCGCAGCATGCCGATCAGCCGGTTTCGACGCCGTCCGGCGGCCTGCCCCAGGCTCGCTTCCTCCGGGATGATGCCCCGGACGTGGCACGCGAACCTCGCGAGAGGCTGGCAAGCCCGGACGGTGAGTTCCCGGGCGCGCAGGAGCATCGGCTCGACGACAGCGACGAGGCGGGAGCCCGCGAGCGTTTCCGGCCGGCGCTCGTTGTCGCGAACGAGGCAGCGGAAGCGGGTGGCGACGCGACGCCGGTCTTCCCCGCTCGGCTCGGAGGCGGCAATTGTGCCCAAGAACGATAGGCCCGACCATCGACGGAGCACCGCGCTCCAGAACCTCCGTCCCACGTCGCGCCCCGCCCGTATCGAGACGATCCTGGGGCACGCTGTCCGGTCATGATGCCGGCGGAATCGTGGGAAACGGCCCTGAACGACGCACGGACCGGCCGGGGCGGCCTGCCGACGGCGATGTTGGTGCCGCTGCCGCCGCCCATGGAGCTCGGATCGCCGATCCTGTCGCCCCGCAGCTTCACCGTTTCCGCCGGGCCCACGCCCACGCCGGGATGCGAGCTGTCGCGGCCGCGTTGGATCTGGCGGCCGACCCCGGACCGTTGGCCTGTCCCCTCTACACAGGATCAGCAGCGCGGGGGAGCCGAGTGCCGCCGCCCGGGCACAGGCAGCCTCCGTTCCGGTCGACCCCGTCACGCGGCGGCGGCCGGACCGCGCTGGCGACGGCCATGCGAACGTGACGACCCTTCCCGGACGACATGACATCCGTTCAGCGCGCTTCCAGAAGTGCCGTCGCCGTGCGCTGGTCCGTGACCAGGGTCGTGACGAAGCCGCCCGCCATCGTCGCCCGGATGGCCGCCACCTTGGCAGGGCCGGCGGCGACGCAGATCCGGTCCGGCACGCTCCGGATCGCGTCCAGCGTGATGCCGATCAGCCGGTCGTCCATGCTGCCGCGGACGAAGCTTCCGCGGCCGTCCAGGAAGCGCCCGGCGAGCACGCCCACCGCGCCCGCCTCGATGTAGGGCCGCGCTTCTCCCGGCGTCAGGAAGCCGCTCTCGAACGCGGTGGAGGAGCTTTCCACGCTGCCCACGCCGAACACGATGCGGTTGCATGAGCCGATGATGTGGAACTGTTCGCGCACCGTCGGCTCGGCCATCAGCACCCGCTTGACGGCGGGGCGGGACACGATCCCCGGCGCGTGGAGATAGATGCAGCGGCCGCCGAGCCGGTTGGCGATGTTGGAAGTGCAGAGCTCGGCGGCGAAGCGGTAGGTGCCGATCGCGCTGCCCGTGACCTGCACCACCGACAGCCCGGGCAGGGGCCGGAACGGCAGGGCTTCCGACAGCGCCAGCACGGTGCGGCCCCACGACACGCCCAGCACGTCGTCCGGCTGCAGCCGCTCGGCCAGCAGGCGGGCCCCGGCGACGCCCACGCGCTCGTGGTCCGGCCGGCGCCCGTCATCGTCGGGGATCACCAGGCACTCGCCGATGCCGAACCGCTCGCTGATCTCCTGCGCCAGCGATACCCGGCTCAGATGCGCGGGCGCCACGGAAATGGTCACCACCCCCTCGTCGCGCGCGGTCTGCAGCAGGTTGTTCACCGACGCGCGCGAAACGCCGATGCGACGCGCGATCTCGTCCTGGGTCAGCCCTTCCTCGTAGTACAGCCACGCGGCCCATACCACCGGGCTGCCGCCGAACGCCGCCGGCATCCCGCCCGTCCGCCGGCCGGCGGCGCGTCCGCCTCGGAAAGGCGACAGATTTTGTCTTTTGTCAGAATCCATTGACATCTGTCATAGCTGGTTCGTAGCCTCCGGGCCACGGGGAAGGGCCGGTCCCGAAAGAAGACCGGAAGAAACAACGATGGACAGTCTCTGGTCCGACCAGGACGCGCGCGACATGGTCGCCCGCTATGAACGGCAGGGCGTGAACGGCGATCTCGCCCTGCGCACCTATGGCGCCCGGCTGCTCGGCAGCAACCCGCGCCTGGTGATGCATGGCGGCGGCAACACCTCGGTGAAGACCGTGATGCCCGACCTGTTCGGGACGCCCACGCGGGTGCTGTGCATCAAGGGCAGCGGCCGCGACCTCGCCACCATCGAGCCCGACGGCCATCCCGCGGTGCGGCTCGAGCCTTTGTTCCGGCTGCGCGAGCTGCCCCGCCTGTCCGACGAGGACATGGTCAACGCCCAGCGGCAGAACCTGCTGGACACGGCGGCACCGAACCCTTCGGTGGAAACGCTGCTGCACGCCTATCTGCCGCACAAGTTCATCGACCACACCCATTCGGTCACCTCCACCGCGATCGCCGCGCTGCCGGACCTGGAAGCCGCCTGCCGCGAGATCTGGGGACGGCGGATGGGGGTGGTGCCCTACATCATGCCGGGCTTCCAGCTCGCCAGGGCGGCCGCGGAAGCCTTCGAGCGCGATCCCGCGGTGGACGGGCTGATCCTCGCCAAGCACGGCATCTTCACCTTCAACGACGACGCGCGCACCTCCTACGAGCTGATGATCGAGTTCGTCAGCCAGGCCGAACGCTTCGTCGCGGCCAACACCCGGCCCAACCCGCTGTTCCATCCGGTCCGGCTGCCGGAAGCGTCCGCGGGGCTGCCGGACGTGCTGCCGGTGCTGCGCGGCCTGCTGGCGGAGGCGGCGGAAGGGCGTGCCCCCGCACGCTGGCTGCTCAGCCCGCGCACGAGCGAGCGCATCCGCCGCTTCACCGACGGCGAAGGCGTGGCGGACTACGCCGCGCGCGGCGTCGCCACCCCCGAACAGGTGATCCGCATCAAGGCGAAGCCCTGCCTGCTGCCTGCCCCCACGGGCGCCGACCCGGAAGGCTGGCGCGAGGCGACGCGCGCAGCCATCGCCGGTTTCGTGCGGGACTACGACGCGTATTTCGCCCGCAACAACCAGCGGGTGGGCGGCATCAAGCGCCAGCTCGACCCGCTGCCCCGGGTGTTCCTCCTGCCGGGTCACGGTCTGGTCGGCGTCGGCCGCGACGCGGCGGAAGCGTTCGTGTCGGCGGACGTGGCAGAGGCCTGGATCGACGCGGTGCTGGACGCCGAGGATGTGGGCCGCTTCGAGAGCATCTCCGAGGCCGACCATTTCGACATGGAGTACTGGTCGCTGGAACAGGCCAAGCTCGGGCGCGGCGCCGAGAAGCCGCTGGCGCGACGGGTGGTGGCGATCACCGGCGGCGGCGGCGCGATCGGGGCCGCCGCCGCCCGGGCCTTCCGCGACGCAGGCGCCGACATCGCGGTGATCGATCGCGACGAGGCGGCGGCGATGGCGGCGCGCGACGCGATCGGCGGCCGTGCGCTGGCGCTGGGCTGCGACCTGACGGACCCCGGTGCGGTGCGGGAAGCGTTCGCGGCGGTGGCCGGCCGCTTCGGCGGCCTCGACATCGTGGTGTCCAACGCGGGCAGCGCCGAGGGCGGCACGATGGAGGCGTTGCCCGACGAGGTCCTGCGGCGATCGTTCGAGCTCAACTTCTTCGCCCATCAGACCGTGGCGCGCGCAGCCGTGTCGATCCTGAAGCGGCAGGGGATGGGCGGCGTGCTGCTGTTCAACGTGTCGAAGCAGGCGGTCAATCCGGGCAGCGGCTTCGGCGCCTACGGCACGTCCAAGGCGGCGCTGATGGCGCTGATGCGGCAATACGCCCTGGAGCACGGGGCGGACGGCATCCGCGTCAACGCGGTCAATCCCGACCGCATCCGTTCCAGCCTGTTGTCGCCGGAGATGATCCGCGAGCGGGCCAGCGCGCGCGGCGTGGACGAGGATACCTACCTGCGCGGCAATCTGCTGCGCGCGGAGGTGCGCGCCGCCGACGTGGCACAGGCGATGGTGTTCTCCGCGATGATGGAGCGCACGACGGGCAACGTGGTCACGATCGATGGCGGCAACGTGGCGGCGATGATGCGCTAGGACGACGTCCGCCGGCCCCGGGACGCGACCGGAGCCGGGACGAACCAGCAGCGAGATCCGCTCGAAGCGGACGGCACAGGGAGGGTTCGATGAAGCAGACCGAACACGGACAACGACGCGAGCTCGGGCGGCGCACGCTGCTCGCGGGCCTCGGCGCCGGAATGGGGCTCGCCGGCGCGGCGGCGGTGCTGGGTTCGCCCCGCCGGGCACGGGCGGCCGATCATCCGCTCAAGGGCCAGTCCATCCACATGGCGATCCTGGGCATCGCCGGCTGGACGCCGTCCAAGCTGGGCGTGGACCTGGCGCCGGACTTCAAGCGATACGCCAAGGACCGCTACGGCTACGACGTCGATTTCTCCTATACCGAAGCGCCGTTCAGCCAGCTGTTCCAGAAGGCCGCCACCTCGCTGGCCACCCGCTCGGCCGAATACAACATCATCATCTCGGACAGCCAGTGGCTCGGCGCGCTGGCTCAGCCGAAATGGATCCTGCCGCTCGACAAGTACATCGCCCAGCGCAAGGGGCTGGACATCGAGTGGTTCTCGCCCGTCGTGCGCGCCGCCTACCAGACCTATCCGGACGGCTCCAAGCACCGCTGGGGCCTGCCCCAGGAAGGCGACTGCATGGGGCTCTACATCCGCACCGACCTGCTCAACGCGCCCGGCGAGGCCGACAACTTCCAGAAGAAGTATGGCCGCAAGCTGCCGACCAGCTGGGAGGATTTCGAGGCGCTGTCCTTCGACGACTTCACCAAGGTGATCGAGTTCTTCAACCGTCCGGAGAAGGGCTTCAACGGCTTCGGCGCGCAGTACTCGCGCGAATACGACTTCATCAGCGACCCGGTGATGTCGCTGATGCGCAGCACCGGCGGCGACGTGTGGGACCCCAAGACCGGCCAGGTCGAGGGCATCCTGAACACGGACTCCAACGCCCGCGCGCTCTCGACCTACAAGAGCCTGCTCCAGTACATGCCCAAGAGCGCCATCAACTACGGCGTCGGCGAGCTGATCGACGCGTTCGCGCAGGGCAAGCTGTTCTCGGCGCTGCAATGGTGCGCGGTCGGCCCGGCCATGATCACCGACAGCCTCAAGGGCAAGGTGATGGTGGTGCCGACGCCCTATTTCCCTGGCGCCGACGGAAAGCACAACCGCAACTACATCATCGGCGGCCAGCCCTGGGTCATCAACGCCTTCAACGACGCGGCCCACCGCGAGGTCGCGCTCGACTTCATGGAATGGTGGTACACGCCCGAAACCTCGCTCGCCTTCGCCAAGCATGGCGGCAATCCGTGCGACAAGGCGACGCTGACGAGGCCGGACTTCGATTCCATCCAGCCCTGGTACCGGGCCTACAAATACATGCTGCAGAACAGCAGCGACTTCTGGCACGACCCCGCCTATGCCGACCTCCTGTCGGTGCAGCAGGAAGGCTTCACTGCGTTCGCCACCGGCCAGGTGAACGACCCGAAGCACACGCTCGACTACATCGCCTGTCGCCAGCAGAAGATCCTTTATGACGGCGGCACCGCGCAGAAGGCGCCCAGCGCCGCCTGCAACGGCATCAGGCTCTAGCCATGGACACCGCCCCGGGCGTCTCCGCCACGCACGCGCTGTCGGATCCGCCCGGGGTGGGCGCGCGCCTCGCGGCCCTGCTGCAGCGCCGCTCGGTGCTGCCGACGCTGCTCCTGGTGCCGGTGCTGCTGTTCTTCATCGTGTGGAACACGGTGCCGACCCTGTGGCTCCTGGGGTTGTCCTTCTACCGGTTCTCGCTCACCAGCGGCCGGCCGCCGATCTTCACCGGGTTCGGCAACTTCGAGTCCATCCTCCAGGACAGCGAGGTGTGGCTGGCGCTCAGCCGCACCTTCCTGTTCGTGATCCTGGCGGTGGGCATCGAGACCGTGCTCGGGCTGCTGCTCGGCCTGCTGTTCTGGAACAGCCAGCGCCTGCCGGGCCGGCGCGTGGCCCTCACCATGCTGTTCACGCCCATGGTGCTGACACCCGTCGCCGCCGGCACCTTCTGGCGCCTGATCTACGATCCGACCTTCGGCGTTTTGTCGGCCATGCTGCGCGGCCTCGGCCTTCCCACGGTGAACTTCCTCGGCGATGCGCGCACCGCCTTCGGCTCCGTGCTGGCGGTGGACGTGTGGATGTGGACGCCGTTCATGGTGCTGATGACGCTGGCCGCGCTGGCGTCCGTGCCCAAGGCCGAGCTGGAAGCGGCCGAGATCGACCGGCTGTCTTTTCTGCAGCGCCTGCGGCTGGTGATCCTGCACCACGGCAAGTTCATCCTGATGCTCGGCATCCTGCTCAGGACCATCGACGCCTTCAAGACGATGGACCTGATCTACGACATGACCTTCGGCGGTCCGGGCTCCACCACCCAGCTGGTCGCCATCATGCTGTATCGCCGCGCCTTCGAGGTGTTCAGCATGGGCTGGAGCTCGGCGCTCGCCGTGATCCTGCTGCTGATCTCGATCGCGTTCACCGCGACCTTCATCTTCGTGCTCCACGCGCGCGAACGCCGCAAGCAGGACATGCCCGCATGACTCTGCGCACCCATCTCTACCACGCGCTGCTGTGGCTGGTGGCGCTGCTGTTCTTCGCGCCCGTGGCCTGGATCGTGCTCTCCTCGTTCAAGACCGCGACCCAGATCCTGTCGGTGCCTCCGGTGCTGCTGTTCCGCCCCACGCTCGCGAACTACGAGCGCGTGCTGTCCAACCCGCACATCCTGTGGGGCTTCCTGAACAGCCTGCTGCTGTCCTGCTCGGCGGTGGTGATCGCCGTGGCGGTGTCGTTTCTGGCCGCGTTCTCGTTCTCGCGCTTCAAGCCGCGCGGCACCGCGTTCCTGATGTTCCTGCTGCTGTCGATCCGCATGCTGCCGGGGTCGGCCGCGATCCTGCCGATCTACCTGATGTATGTCGGGCTCGGCTGGAAGGACAGCTATGCCGGCGTGATCCTGTTCTACGCGATGTTCTCCATCCCGTTCTCGGTCTGGATCCTCAAGGGCTTCATCGATGGCGTGTCGGTCCGGTTCGACGAGACCGGCCTCGTCAACGGTGCTGGCTGGTTCCGCGTCATCGCGCGGCTGATCTTTCCGCAGGTCATGCCCGGCGTCATCGCGGCGCTGATCTTCAACTTCATCTTCGTGTGGAACGAGTTCCTGTTCAACTACATCATCGGCGGCCCCCGCACCGCCAACATCCCCGTGGCGCTCGCCACCGGGCTGTATTCCGGCGGCGGGGTGGACTGGACCTTCGTGTCGGTGGTGACCACCCTCTACATCATCCCGCCGATCCTGGTGGTGTTCCTGTTCCAGCGCTTCCTGCTGGTCGGCATGACCTTCGGCACCGTGCGCGGGGAGGTCTGAGCGATGCGCCATTCTTCCCGGCCGATCGTGCCGCGCGCGGAAGCGGCGTTGCTGCTGGTCATGGGCGCCGGCTTCCTGCTGGTGCTGCAATGGTGGAGCTTCGCGCTCTACCGGGTGGGCCTCCTGGTGGTGATCGTCGCCACCCTGCTCAACATCGCGGTCGGCAACCTGCCGCGCGACGCCGGCCCGAGGCGCGCGATGATCCAGTCCGCCGTGATCCTCGCCGTGGTGGCGGCGATCTTCGTGATCGGCATCCTGCTGGTGCCGGTGCTGGCCTCGCTCGGGCAGGGGGGCGACGAGCCATGAGCGGCATCGTCGTTCGCGGCGTGTCCAAGTCGTTCAAGGGCCGGCGGGTGCTGGACGACATCTCCTTCATCGTGCCGCCCGACAGCCTGTGCGTGCTTTGCGGACCGCCGCATGCCGGAAAATCCGTGCTGCTGCGGCTGCTGGTCGGGCTGGAGACGCCCGACGCGGGCGCGCTGCTGCTGGACGGGCTTCCGCTCGAGCGCATCGAGCCCGGCGACCGGCCCATCGGCTACGTGCCCCAATCCTTCGCGCTGTTTCCCCACCTGAGCGTGTTCGACAACATCGCCTATCCGCTGCGCATGCAGCGCGCGGCGCCAGGCGAGATCACGCGCCGGGTGGACGAGGCGGCGACGCTGCTGCGCATCACCCGGCTGCTCGCCAAGCTGCCGTCACAGCTCAGCGGCGGCGAGAAGCAGCGCGTGGCGATCGCCCGCGGCATGCTCAAGCGCGCGCGCGCGTTCGTGCTCGACGATCCCCTGGTCGGCCTCGACTTTAAGCTCCGCGAGGCGCTGATGGACGAGCTCAAGGATTTGCGCGCCGTGCTGGGCGCCACCTTCCTGTATGCGACCTCGGATTCGCTCGAAGCGCTCGCCATGGCGGACCGCCTGCTGGTGCTCGATGCCGGCCGCCTCGTGGCCGACGGCGACGCCGATGCCGTCTACCACGCGCCGCCGCATCTCCGGGCGGCGGAACTGATCGGCTTTCCCCGCTGCAACGTCCTGCCCGGGCGCCGCGAAGGAGGCGCGTGCGTCACCTCGCTCGGGACGCTGCCTGTGCCGGAAAGCGGGGCCGGAGACGCGCTGTCGGTCGCCGTCCGGCCCGAACAAATCATGCTGCTGCCGCCCGGGATGCAGCCCGTGCGGGGGCTTGGCGGCGTCGCGCGGGTCGGGCTGATCGAGAATCTCGGTGCCGAAAGCGTGGTGTATCTCGACGTGCCCGGCCTGCGACTGGTGGCCGTGCCGGCCAATGACGCGATCGCCGGACTGGAAGTGGGGCAGGAGGTGTCGTTCGCGATCCCTTCCGCGGAGCTTGCGATGTTCGACACGGCGACCGGCCGTCCCGCCGCCGGGGGAGCATCGCGATGAGCGAGATCGTGCTGCGCGGCGTCGGCCGCGCCTTCGGGGCCACGCAGGCGGTGCAGCCCACCGACTTCACCTTTCCCGATGGCAGCGTCACCTGCCTGCTGGGCCCGTCGGGGTGCGGCAAGACCACCCTGATGCGCATGATCGCCGGCCTCGACACGCCCACCGGCGGACGCATCCTGTTCGATGGGCGCGACGTCACCGGCAAGCCGGCGCGCGACCGCGACGTCGCGATGGTGTTCCAGTATCCCGTGATGTACCGCACCCTTTCGGTCGCGGAGAACGTCGAGCTCGCGCTTCGCGACGATCGCCGCCTGTCGGCCGCCGGACGCCGGGCGCGCGTGGACGAGGTGCTGGAGGTGATGCAGCTCCAGGATCGCCGCGCCGCCGGGATCGACGCGCTCGATGTCGGCACGCGCCAGCGCGTCGCGGTGGCCCGCGCGGTGGCCCGCGATTGCGCGGTGATCCTGTTCGACGAGCCCACCACCAACGTGGAGGTGCACGCCAAGACGCAGCTCATCCGCGCCTTCAAGCAGTTCCGTGCCCGGCTGCGGCAGACCATCATCTACGTCACCCACGACCAGACCGAGGCGATGACGCTCGCCGACCGCATCGCCCTGATGCGCGACGGCGCCATCACCCAGTGCGACGCGCCGCATGCGCTGTACGACCGGCCGGAAAGCGCCTTCGGAGGCTGGTTCCTCGGCAACCCCGGCATGAACTTCCTGGAGCCCCGTCCGCAGGGCGGCGTGGCGCGGTTCGACGGCTTCCCGTCGCCCTTCCGGCTGCCGGACGGCGACCCGGAGGGATTGCAACTCGGCATCCGCCCCGAACGCATCCTGGTGGGACCCGCAGGCGCGCTTCCCGTGCCGGCGCAGGTTCTGCGGCGCGCCATCACCGTCGGCGGCCAGTACCTGCTGCTGCTGCGCGCCGGGAGCGCCACGCTCCGTGCCCGCACGCCGCCCCGCGCGCCCTTCGCGCCCGGCGACACGGTGTCGATCGAGTGTCCGATCTCCCACGCCGCCTTCTTCCGCCACGGGCAACGTCTCGTGGCGCAGCCGAGAATGACCGAGGACGTCCATGCCTGAGAACGCCACCGCTTCCCGTCCGTCGCCGCGCTACGACGTCAGCGTCGTGGGGCTGTACTGCATCGACGTGCTCGGTTGTCCGGTCATCTCGATCCCCGAGGGCGGCAACGCGAACTTCATCGAGCAGATCAGGCTCACCGTTGCGGGAACCGCCGGCGGCACGGTGGTGGACTGCGCCAAGCTCGGCATGAACGCGCTCGCGGTGGGCGCGGTGGGGGAGGACGAGAAGGGCCGCTTCGTGCTGTCCACGCTGAAAGACTTCAACATCTCCACCCATGCGATGCAGCGGCACCCGGGCGTGCACACCGCCGCCTCCATCCTCACCGTACGGCCCAACGGCGACCGGCCCGTCCAGCACGTGCGCGGCGCGTCCGACGTGTTCTTTCTCGACGAGAGCGACTACCCGGCGGTGACCGACGCGCGCTTCCTCCACATGGGCGGCAACGGCCTGCTCGGGCGCATGGACGGCGAGCCCACGCGCGCGCTGCTGGAAGCCGCCAAGCGGGCCGGCTGCATCACCACCTTCGACCTGATCTTCGCCACCGCCCCCCTGATGGCGAAGCTCGAAGCCTCCATGCAGTTCGTGGATTATTTCGTGCCTTCCATCGAGGAGGCGACCGCGCTGTGCGGCCGCGCCGATCCGGCCGAGGCGGCCCGCTTCTTCCACGATCTCGGCGTCGGCACCTGCGTGCTGACCATGGGGGGCGAGGGCTGCTTCGTGTCGCAGGACGGCCGCTCCTTCACCCTGCCGGCGCACGACATCCGGGTGGTGGACACCACCGGCTGCGGCGACGCCTTCACCGGCGGCCTGATCGCGGCACTGGACCGTGGCTGGGACATCGAGCGCGCCGCGCGCTTCGCCGGCACCTGCGGCGCGCTGGTGGCGGGCGGCCTCGGCTCGGATCACGGCATCGTCGATTTCGACTCCACCGTGCATGCCATGGAAACCCTGCCGCTGCGGGGCCGGATCGCGGCATGACACCCGTGCGCCTGCTGGTGACGGACGTGGACGGTACCCTGGTGCGCTCCGACCGCACCCTGGCGCCCGGCACGCTGCTCGCCGCCGCGGCGCTGCGGCGGGCCGGCATCCGGCTGGCGCTGGTGAGCGCCCGGGCGACGGCCGGTCTCGACATGCTGCTGGAGCCGCTCGGCATCGACACCCCGCGCGCCGGTTTCAACGGCGGCGCGATCCTCGCCCCCGACAACCGCGTCGTGGCCGAGCACGTGCTGGAGCCTGGCGCGTCCCGCGAGGCGGTGGCGCTGCTGGAAGGGCACGGGCTCGATATCTGGGTGTTCGCCGACAACGAATGGCTGCTGACCGACCCGGACGGTTTCTATATCCCGTCCGAACAGCGCTCCATCGCCATGCCCTGGCGGCGGGTCGGGGATTTCGCGCCGTTCCACGGCCGCATCCACAAGATCATGGGCTCGTCGCGCGACACCGGGCTGGTGGCCTCGGCGTCGGCCGACCTGCAGGCCCGGCTGCAGGGGCGCGCCGCCGTGCTCCGGTCCCAGCTCTATTATATCGACGTGACCCCGCCGCTCGCCACCAAGGGCGATGCGCTGCGCCGCATCGCGCGCGAACTCGGCATCGATCCCGCCGAGGTGGCGGCCATCGGCGACATGCCGAACGACCTGCCGATGTTCGAGGCCGCCGCGCTCAGCTTCGCCATGGGCAACGCCCCCGACGCCGTGAAGCGGGCGGCCACCCATGTGGTGGCGGATCACGACCGGGAAGGCTGGGCAGAAGCGGTGCGGATCCTGCTGGCGCACCGCCCGCCGGGCTGAAGCCGCCGGCGGGATCGAGAAGCCCCGGTTCCCGGCAGGGCAGGAGCTAATCCCCGCGCCGCTTCCGGCGTGATCCACCGTTTTCCATTGAGCTCGGCGCTGCGGGCCCGACCGGGCGAACGATGGGCCCTCGCTCGTTCCCGGGCCGTCCGGGTGCGGTGGGAGCCGATGCCCCCGCACCCCCGCCGGCGCCGCGTCCGCCGTGACCGCGCGCCGGGCGGGGCCGGAACTCCCAGCCCGTTTCTTCCTCCGCCGGCAGTTCCGCCCGGGCGTTCACCCCACGGGGAACGGATTGCGCTCGGCGAAGCCGTTCTGGTGCCAGTACGGATAGGCCTTCGGCCGGTCGCTGGCGGCATCGAGCCGCGCCACCTGCTCTGGCGTGAGGTTCCAGCCCACCGCCCCCAGGTTCTGCCGCAGCTGCTCCTCGTTGCGCGCGCCGATGATCACGCTGGACACGGTGGGCCGCTGCAGCAGCCAGTTCAGGGCGACCTGCGGCACCGTCTTGCCAGTCTCCCCGGCGATCTCTTCCAGCGCATCCACCACCTTGTAGAGATAGTCGTCGGCCACCGGCGGTCCCATGTCGGCCGTCTTGTGCAGGCGGGATTCGGCCGGGATCGGCTTGGAGCGCGAGATCTTGCCCGTGAGCCGCCCCCAGCCCAGCGGGCTCCACACCACCGCGCCCACGCCCTGTTCGACGCCGAGCGGCATCAGCTCCCACTCGTAGTCCCGCCCGATCAGCGAGTAATAGGCCTGGTGCGCGACATAGCGCGGCAGGTTGTAGCGTTCGGCCGTCGCCAGCGACTTCATCAGGTGCCAGCCGGAGAAGTTCGAGCAGCCGACATAGCGGATCTTGCCGGCCCGAACGAGATCGTCGAGCGCGCCAAGCGTTTCCTCCACGGGCGTCAGCGCGTCGAAGCCGTGCAGCTGGAACAGGTCGATATGATCCACGCCCAGGCGTCGCAGCGACTTCTCCACCGACTCGATCAGGTGGAAGCGCGAGCTGCCCACGTCGTTCGGTCCGTCGCCCGCGCGGAAGGTGGCCTTGGTGGAGATCAGCAGCCGGTTGCGCTTGTTCTTGATCGCGCCGCCCAGTACCTCCTCCGCAGCGCCGCCCGAGTAGATGTCGGCGCTGTCGAACAGGTTGAGGCCGGCATCCAGGCAGATGTCGATCAGCCTGGAGGCTTCGGCCACGTCCGAGCTGCCCCAGGCCTGGAAGAACTCTCCCTTGCCGCCGAAGGTGCCGGTTCCGAAGCTGAGCACGGGCACGCTGAAGCCCGACCGTCCGAGGCGTCTGGTTTCCATGGAAGCGTTTCCTGTTCGGGCCGGCACGGGGGCCGGCTGGGATGGAAGGTGACCGCGCCGTCGCGGCCCGGTGCCGCGAGGCGGCGGCACGTCCGTGGCGGCTCCCGGTCCGGACCCGCGCCACCCGACCCACTCGCCCCCCGGCCGTCGGCGTCAGGGTCATGTAGCGCCGGGGTCATGTCGCGCCGGGCTCGTGTTGCAACGTGGCACGACCGGTGCCGATTGCAACCGTCCGGGCCGGAGCGAACCTTTCCCGCGAATCGCGGCCAAGCCAGTCCCCGCAAGGCGAGGACCGCGCCGGCTACCCGGAAGGTGTTGTCGCCAGGCGCATGACGGCCGGCGAACGATCGCAGTGCGGCCGCCACTACGTTTCGGCGGCTACCTCCGATGGACAGCGCCGGAGCGTGGTGGCACCGTGTGGCGTCATCATCGCCGCGTCCGCTGGATGGAGGAGGTCGAGGATGCCGTTCGACGGCCCGATTCCGGAATGGTGCCGACCCGTCCCACCGAGCGACCCTCCCTTGTCGCGCCGCGACAAGCTGGTGGCCGTCGCGATCGCCCTGTTCCTGTTTCTGTTCGCCACCGCCGATTGCTGGCTGCTGGTCCGCTATCTCCGAGGTTCCTGACCATTCCCATGCCCCCGCCGCCGTCTTCCCGTCCCGAAGCTCCCCTGTCGCGCAGGGACAAGCTGGTCGCCGTGCTGCTGGGTGCCGTGCTGATCGCCATCATCCTGGCGATCTTCCGGCTGGGCCTGCGCTATCTCTACGGCTGGAGCTTCTAGAACCGCGGCCTCCGGAAGCGCTGCCGGTTTCCGCCGCTCGCGGGCCGCCTCCCAGCACCGCCAGCCCCGCCGCCGACGCGAGGCCGGGCAGCAGCACCGCCTCCGGCCACCCGCCGGTCAGTGGCATCCCGGCCAGCCAGACCAGACAGGCCAGCCCGCCGCCCAGACGGTTGCTTCCGATGCCGACGAGGCAGGCCACGCCGGCCAGGCAGGGCAGAGCCCGTAGCGCCGAGGTCTCCGCGAGCGCCAGCGGATCGAACGCGCCCGGCGCGAACGGCGGCGGCCGCGCCGAGCCGGGCGGCAGCAGCACCAGCAGCCAGCGCGCCACGGCGCCCAGCAGCACCAGCATTCCGTGCGCGGTGCGGTCGAACAACAGCATCAGCAACGACAGCATCAACGGCATCGCCAGCAACGACAGGCTGCCGAGCCCGAACATGATCGCCGTCGCCCGCAGGAGGCGGCGGATCCAGACGCCGGCCGGCGTGCGGGCGGCCGGGATCGGAGGCGTCCTGTCCGGGCTGGACCGCGCATCTTCCCCGGGCGGGGCACGGCCGGGGCGCCCGCCGGCACGAGCGCGACCGGCACGCGGGCGACCGGTATGCCGGTTCAACATCCGGCGAGCCGATGACGCAGGCGCGGGAGCCGCCGGGCGGGGCGCGATCCGGGCGCCCGGCGCCGGTCCGGGGTGCCGTGCCGCCGCTCGCGGTGGCGCGCGGGCGGAGAAGAAGCACGCATCGGCATGCCTGCCCTGTTCAACGAGTGTTTCCTTCCGCTCGTGCCGTGTCGCAACATTTCCGGGACGATCCCCGGCAGGAACCCCGCATGAGCACCACGACCACCATTCCGGACGACGTGGGCGGCTCCACCGTCCTGCGCGGCGCGGGCCGGCCCGATCCGGCGCGGGCGGCCCTCGTGGTGCTCTGCGTGATCACCGTCTGCCATCTGCTCAACGACGCCATGCAGGCCCTGCTGCCGGCGGTGTATCCGCTGCTCAAGCGCGGCTTCCACCTGTCGTTCGGGCAGCTCGGCCTCCTGACCTTCGCCTACCAGGTCACCGCGTCGCTGTTGCAGCCGCTGATCGGCCAATACACCGATCGCCGCAAGCTGCCCTGGTCGCTGTCCGTGGGCATGCTGTTCACCTTGTGCGGCCTCGCCGTGCTGGCCCTGGCCCGCTCCTACGGGGAGCTGGTGGGGGGTGCCCTCTTGTTGGGGATCGGTTCTTCCATCTTCCACCCGGAATCGTCGCGCATCGCCCGGCTGTCGTCCGGCGGCCGCCACGGCTTCGCCCAGTCCCTGTTCCAGGTCGGCGGCAACGCCGGCACCGCGCTGGGGCCGCTGCTGGCGGCCTTCATCGTGCTGCCGCTGGGACAGGGTGCGCTGGGCGGATTCTGCGTGCTGGCCGCGCTCGGCGCGGCGCTGCAGGCGGGGATCGGCCGCTGGTACGCCGCGCAGCCGCTGCCGCCCCGGCGCGCCGCGAAGCTCGCCAGCGGCGCCGCGATGTCCCGCAACCGCGTGGCACTGGCGATGACGGTGCTCGTGCTGCTGGTGTTCTCCAAGTATTTCTACCTGACCAGCATCACCAACTACTACATCTTCTTCCTGATCCACCGTTTCGGCCTGTCCACGCATGCGGCGCAGATCGACCTGTTCGTGTTTCTGGGATCGGTCGCGGTGGGCACCTTCGCCGGCGGCCCGATCGGCGACCGCATCGGCCGCAAATACGTGATCTGGGTGTCGATCCTCGGCGTCCTGCCCTTCACCCTGCTGATGCCCCATGTCGGGCTGCATGCCACCGTGGGGCTCAGCGTGGTGATCGGGCTCGTGCTGAGCTCTGCCTTCTCCGCCATCCTGGTCTACGCCACGGAGCTCCTGCCGGGCCGCGTCGGCATGGTGGCCGGCCTGTTCTTCGGCATCGCGTTCGGCGTCGGCGGCCTCGGTGCCGCGCTGCTGGGGCTCGTCGCGGACGCCCGCGGCATCGAGGCCGTCTACCGCATCTGCTCGTTCCTGCCGGCGCTCGGGCTGCTCACCGTGCTGCTGCCCGACGTGGAGCGCGACCACACCGCCTGAGCTTGCCGCCGGCCCGGGTGGCGGACGCGATGGCTGCCGGCCGCCGCTCAGCCCGCGCGGTCGCGCAGCATGGCGAGGAAGTTCACCAGCTCCCGCCGTCGCCGTCCGGGATCGGTCACCTCCTCGTCGATGCCGAGGCGCCACGCCAGGTCGGGCCGCTCCGGTTCCGCTTCCACCGCGTCGAACAGCTCGGCCTGGCGATCGACATCCGATCGCGTGCGCGCCAGCTTCCGGTCGACCAGCGCCTCGGACTGGCGGCGGATGGCGGCGCCGATCTCGGAGAAGCTCAGCTCCGGATGGTACTGCACGCCCCAGAACAAGCCCCCGCCGTGCCGGATCTCCACCGCCTGCACCGGACACGCGCTGTTTCCCGCCAGTAGCACCGCGCCCTCGGGCAGCTGTTCCACGACGTCGGAATGCACGGACAGCGCGTCCCACGAGGCCGGGCGTCCGGCCAGCAGCGGGTGGTCCGCGCCGCGCGCGGTCGCGGTGATGCGCCGGGCCAGTCCCACCTCGTGCCGTGGCGAGCTGCCGACCCGGCCGCCCACCGCCGCGACCGCGATCTGCAACCCGGCGCACGATCCGAAGCATGGCACGCCTGCGGCGAACACCGATCGCATGAAGGAGAGCTGGCGCCGGACTCCGGGACCGCCTTCGTACACGTGCAGCGGCGAGCCGCTGAGGAAGACGCCGTCATAGCCGTCGAGCGACCGTCGCGTTTCGGCCGAGGCGCCCTCCTCGTGCGGCCGCACCATCTCGCAGCCGGACCCTGGCGCCAGGGTCCGCAGCGTCGACGCGAAGCTTTCCGCCGAGCTGCATCCGGCCGTTTCGCGGCGCTTCTCGCGTTGTTCGGCGGTTTCGCTGTCGGCGACCAGGAAAAGCATGGGACCGCTGGTCACCTCGATGGACGGCAGCCCAAGCGGCCCGCGGTCCGGAAGTTCCCTTGTTCTGCCGTCGGCCCGGCTACGCCCTGTTCTCGATCAGTTTCTCGACCAGTTTCTGGACCGGTTTCTAGGACAATCTCGCCTCGAGCCGCTCGATGATCTCGATCAGGCGGCTGCGCTCCAGCTCCCGGAGCTGGTCCACCTTCTCGTGCAGCAGCTTGATTTCCAGCTCCGCGCGGACGTTCACGTCGTAGTCGTGCCGCGCGTCGGCCCGATCGATCGCCGCCTGCCGGTTCTGGCTCATCATGATGAAGGGCGCCGCGTAGGCCGCCTGGAACGACAGGGCGAGGTTGAGCAGGATGAAGGGATAAGGGTCCCAGTGACGCACGAAGGCCGTCACGTTCATCATCATCCACACCACCAGCACGCTGGTCTGGATGATGATGAAGGGCCAGGAGCCCATGGCGGCGGCCACCTTGTCGGCGATCAGCTGACCCGTGGTCAGGCGAGGCTCGGCCGCAGGACTCGGTTCGCGCTTGCGGTTCCGCAGCCGGTGAAGAAGAACGCGGTCCTGTTCCGGAAGCAGGGGCGGGGCTGGTGACACGGAAACGACCTCGGAAAGCATCGGGCAGGGCGGATCACCGCAATGGCCCCGTTCGCCCGGCCGCGCAACGAACTCCTGGCCGATCCGGCGTGCACCGCCAGGGGGGAATGGCACGGTGGCCGGGGGATGCTACGGCTGATGCGCCGCCATCCCGCGGCCCCGGAGTGCCAGCATGCCCTCGCTCAAGATCGGCGACCGCGTTTCCGCCCTGGACGGGTCGCACCCCGGCATCCTGGTCGATATCGACGGCGCCACCGGCTATGTGCAGCAGCCCAACGGCGTCGAGGTGGAATATCCCCTCGGCCGCCTGAAGCCCTGGGAAGCCCCGAAGGCGGCCGAGCAGCGTACCCTGTCCGGTCCGCTCCGCGACAAGGTGCTGCGGCCCGAGGACCAGGCGCTGCTGGCGTCGGTGCCGGCCGACCTCGTCGCGGCCGTCGCCCGCTCCTACGAGCGCAGCAGCGGCACCGACGGCGCCCGCATTCCCTTCGAGGCACTCCCCCCGTCCAAGAAGCTGGACGCGATCCGCATCCACCTCCCCACCCTGCCGCCCGCCCTGGTCGCACCGCACATGCGGCTGGTGCTCGCGTTCCGGGACCTGGGAAAGGCGCGGCGCTAGAACCGTCCCGCCCGTCCGTTCTCGCGGCGGTCGGCGCTCGCCGGTTCGATCCGGCCGGGTCCCGGCCCCGGCGCGCCGGGCGTCGGGGTCGGCATGGTCCGGGGGACGCGCGTCCCGCGTGTCCCACCGGTGCTGCCGCCTCGGCCGGACCTCCGATGTTCCAGGCCCGTCGAGAAGAGCCAGACGAGCAGTCCGCAGGCCGCCAGGGCCGCGCCGACGGGACCGGTGGCCGTCCAGCCCAGCCCGTGCGAGATCGCGACGCCGCCAGCGGCCGGTCCGATCGCGTTGGCGATGTTGAAGGCGGAATGGTTCAACGCGGCCGGCAGCGCCTGCGCGTCGCCCGAGACCTCCATCAGCCGTGTCTGCAGGACGACCCCCAGCGCCTGGCTTCCCCCGATCAGGAACACGTCGATCCCGACCCACACGGGAGACCTCGCGGCCAGCGGGAAGATGGCCAGGGCGATCAGGCTCCAAAGCAGGACCGCACCCGCCGAGGGCAGCGGCGCCCTGTCGGCGAAACTCGGCGCCACGATGTTGCCGACCGTCAGCCCGAGGCCGAAGACGCCGAACATCACCGGCACCAGATGCGGCTCCAGCCGGGTCACGTCGGTGAGCGTGGAGGCCAGAAAGGCATAAACGGCGAACATGCCGCCGAAGCCGATGGCGCCGATCGCGAGGGTGAGCCAGACCTGTGCCTTCGCCAGCGCCCGGAGTTCCCCCCACGGTCGTCCGCCGGCCGGGTCCGGACTACCGGGGGCCAGCACCAGCAGCAAGGCGCTGACCGTGGCGAGACCGGACACGACCAGGAACGCCGAACGCCAGCTCAGCGCCTGGCTCAGCCAGCTCGCCAACGGCACGCCCACCAGCGTGGCGATCGTCAGGCCCAGGAACACCCGCGACACCGCCCATGCCCGCCTGCGTGGTCCCACCTGGGCCGCGGCGGCGAGGGCGGCGGCGCCCAGATAGGCACCGTGCGGCAGGCCGGCGGCGAACCTTGCCGCCATCATCTGGCCGTGGCCGGCCGCCATGGCGCCCAGGCAGGTCGAGATCGCGAACCATCCGAGCAGCGCGACGAGCAGGCCGCGCCTCGGTAGGGCGGCCGACAGCACGGTGATCGATGGCGCGCCCACCACGACGCCCAGGGCATAGGCGCTCACGAACTGGCCGGCGCGAGGTTCGGAAACCTGCATGTCCCTGGCGAGCTGGGGCAGAAAGCTCATCACCGAGAACTCGGCCGTTCCGAACGAAAAGGCGCCCAGGCACAGTGCCGCCAGGACGAGGCCCGGTTTCGGTCCGGCGCGATCCCCCGAACCGGCGATGGATCCGGCGGTACGGGGGATGGGGGCCGGCATGCCGCCACCCCCGGCACCCGGCACCGGACCGCCGTCGCCTCGGCGGCCGACGCGGTGGTCGCGGGCATCGCCACGTCGCGATTGAACTCCATGGACGTCCATGCCTACCTCGCCGTCGCAATGGCGCAGCAGATGGACCTTCGTCCGGCACCCGGGAACAGCCGCCCGATACCAAGCAGTTTCGCGGCGGCCGCAAAGCCGGCAGCCGGCGCGGACCGGGCACGGGCGCTCGCCCTTTTCATCACGGTCGTCGAGCAAGGCAGCTTCTCGGCGGCGGCACGCGCACTGGACGTGACGCCGTCGACGGTCGCCCGCGCGGTTGATCGCATCGAGGAGCGCCTCGGCGTCCGCCTGCTCCTGCGTTCCACCCGCGCGCTGTCCCTCACCGCCGAGGGACAGGCATATCATCAGACCGCGGGCCGGATCCTGGCCGAGCTCGACGAGGCGGAGCAGCGCATCGCCGACACGGGACTGCCCCGGGGACGGCTGCGGATCAGCGCCGCGGTCGCGCATGGTCGGCTCAAGGTTGTCCCGCTGCTCGGCAGATTCAGCGAACTCTACCCCCACATCCTGATCAACATCCTGCTCACCGACGCCGTGCTCGACGTCGCCGGCGGCGAGGTGGACGTCGCGATCCGCTTCGGCGCGCTTCCCGACAGCAATCTCACCGTCCGGCGGATCGGACAGAACCGCCGGATGATCGTGGCGGCTCCCGGATATCTGGAGCGGCACGGCACGCCCCGGACGCCCGAGGATCTGCGCCACCATAATTGCCTGAACTTCGACTTCAAACGGGCGGAGCCGGCCTGGCCGTTCCGGCGCGACGGGCAGGACTTCACGCTGCCGGTCCGCGGGACGATCGAGGCGAACAACGGCGAAACGCTCGCGCAGCTGGCCGTCGCCGGCGTCGGCATCGCGCGCATCGGCACCTATATCGGGGATGGCGAGATCGAGCGCGGCCGCCTCCGGCCGATACTCGAGAACTTCAATCCCGGCGACACCGATCCGGTCAGCGCGGTGTTCGTCGGCGCCGGCATGCCGGCCAGGGTTCGCGCTTTCGTGGATTTCATCGCAGAGCATCTGCGCTGAAGAGACTTTGCGCTGACGAGACTTTCGGAAGCGAGAGCACCGAGCTTTTCGGATGTCACGATCCGCCAACTCGCCCTCAGGCGCGGCTCAATATTGAGAGATCGACGGCGTCAGCCTGATGCGAACGGCGGTGGTGGAGCTGAGGGGAATCGAACCCCTGACCTCCTCATTGCGAACGAGGCGCTCTCCCAACTGAGCTACAGCCCCGCCGTCACGGCGGCGGACCATAGCGGGGCGACGGGGGGTGTCAAGGGGGAGGCGGGAGGCCGGGATCGGCGTCCCGAGGAGCGCTTGTTGCGCGGGCGGAGCGCCGCCGGTAGGGTCCGGCCATTCCGTGCCGGGGGCCTGTGGGCGTGATCACCGCCATCTTCGACCTGATCTTTCTGTTGATCCGCCTCTACGTGCTGGCCCTGCTGTTGTCCTGCCTGTTCAGCCTGTTGTTCGCGTTCAACATCCTCGACACGCGCAACCGCCTGGTGTGGACGATCGGCGACGTGCTCAACCGCATCACCGAGCCCGTGCTGGCTCCGGTGCGGCGCATCCTGCCGCAGTTCGGCATGGTGGATCTGAGCCCGCTGGTGGTGCTGCTGGTGCTGCAATATCTCGTGGTGCCGCTGCTGGCGGCGCTGGAACGCAGCATCCTGCTCCGCTCCGCCGCACCCTTCTATTCCTGATCCCACGCTTTCCGAGCCGGTGCTTGCCGTGATGCCCCAGGATTTCGCATCCGATGTCGTAGCGGGCTCATCGTCGGCGGCCGCCGGCACGAACCCGAACGCCGGTGCCGGTGCCGGTGCCGGTGCCGGTGCCGCGCCGCGCGTCGTCGTGCTGATCCCCTGCTACAACGAGGCGGTGGCGATCGGGCAGGTGGTGCGCGATTTCCGCGTGGCGCTGCCCGACGCGCGGGTGCTCGTCTACGACAACAACTCCAACGACGGCACCGCGGCGGTGGCGCGCGATGCCGGCGCGATCGTCCGCACCGAGACCCTGCAGGGCAAGGGGCACGTGCTGCGCCGCATGTTCGCCGACGTGGAAGCCGACATCTACGTGCTGGTGGATGGCGACGGCACCTACGAGGCCGCGGCCGCGCCCGCCCTGGTGCGGCGCCTCGTCGAGGACGATCTCGACATGGTCAACGCGTCCCGCGTCACCGACCGCACCGCCGCCTATCGCCGCGGCCACGTGCTCGGCAACCGCGTGCTCACCGGGCTGGTCGCTGCGATCTTCGGCAAGCGCCTCGGCGACATGCTCAGCGGCTACCGGGTGTTCTCGCGCCGCTTCGTGAAGTCGTTCCCGGCCCTCGCCGCGGGCTTCGAAACCGAAACCGAGCTTACCGTGCATGCGCTCGAGCTCAGCATGCCCATCGCGGAGATCCCCACGCGCTACGTGGAGCGTCCCGAGGGCTCGCACAGCAAGCTCCGCACCTATCGCGATGGCTGGCGCATCCTGCGCACCATCGTCGTGCTGATGAAGCAGGAGCGCCCGCTCGCCTTCTTCGGCGGCATCGGCATCGTGCTGGTGGTGCTGGCCCTGCTGCTCGGGCTGCCGGTGGTGGCCGAGTTCTTCCGGACCCATCGCGTGCCCCGGCTGCCGACCGCGGTGCTGGCCATGGGACTCGTGATGCTGAGCTTCCTGTGCTTCGTGTGCGGCCTGATCCTCGACAGCGTCACCCGTGCCCGGCTCGAACTGAAGCGGCTCGCCTATCTGGCGCTGCCGGGGCCCGATCCGAGAAGCAACCTCGCGGCCTGAGCGCCCGCGCGCTCGCCATGCAGCCCGGTCGGCCGGCGCCCGCGCCTCCCGCCCCCCGCATCGTCGATCGCCGGAGCGGCTTCGACCGCGACGCCGCTCCGTTTGCTTCCCCCGGCGGGGACACGGGGGCGACGGAACGCCCTCGCGCGCACCGCCTGTCCATGGCCCCGCTCGACCGGGTGCTGTCGACGCCGTTCGCGCTGCCGCTGCTGTTCCTGCTGGTGGCCGGCCCCACGGTGCTGCTGACGGGGTGGCGCACTCCCCCGCTCGACGTCGCCGACGAGGGCGCGCATTTCATGCGCGCCGTGCAGGTGTCGCAGGGGGGGCTGGTCGGTACCGTCCGGCTGCCCGACGGGCAAGGCGGCAATGGCTTGCTTCCCCACGGGGCCCGCAGGCTGGTGGACGAGGTCGGCCGCGATCCGTCCGGGCCGCCGGACCGGGCGGCCGAGGCGCGCCGTCATGCGGCCGGCTTCGCGCTAGGCTGGGACGCGCCCGCGCCGGCCTTCTTCCCCAACACGGTGATCTATCCGCCGTTGTTCTATCTCCCTGCCGCCGGCGGCATCCTCGTCGGACGGGCCATCGGTTTGCGGCCTGCCGCGACCCTGCTGACCGCGCGCGTCCTCCAGGGGCTCGTCTGCCTGCTGCTGGCGGCGCTCGCACTTCTCGTGGCCCGGCGGGGACGCGGCCTGTTGTTCGGGCTGCTGGCACTGCCCATGGGACTGTCGTTGTTCGCGTCCTGTTCGCAGGACGGCCCGATGCTCGCCATTTCGGCCCTGGCGGCAGCGCTGCTCGGCCGCCTGACGGGCGCGAGGCTGGCGCCGCCGTCGCGTGCTTCGGCAGCCCGGGACCCCGCGCCGCATGCCGGCCGGCCGTCCCATCGTCCGTCGTCCTCGCCGGCGGCCGGGCCGTCCGACGAAGGCTCGTCCGTTGCTGCCGTTCCGGACCCCGCGCCGAACGGACCCATCTCCTCCGGCCCTGCTTCCCTCGGCCGGCCGGTCTTCGGCCCGCGATCGTCCGAACGCGCCAGGAGCGACCACGCTGGGCCCGGTCGGGCCTCGCTCGACCGCGCTTTGCCGGGCCCGGTCGCATGGACCGCCGGACGATGGGGTCTCGTGGGGCTGCTGCTCGGCGCTCTGGGGGCGGCCAAGCCGCCCTGCGCGGTTCTGGCGCTGTTGCCGCTCGCCGCGCTGCTGCCGCGCCCGGGTGGCGGACGGCGGGTCTGGTGGATGCCCGTGTTCGCCAGTCTGCTCGGCGTGCTGTTGTCCGTCGGCTGGCTCTTGTTCGGCGCCCTGCCGAACGGCACGGGCTTCACGCAGAACGGGGTGTCGCCCGCCTTGCAGGCGCACTGGCTGATCCTGCATCCGCTGGAAGCGGGACGCGTGCTTCTCCGCAGCCTGCGCCTGTGGGGCGCCACCTATGTCGAGGAGATGGTGGGCGTGCTCGGTTGGCTCGACGTCCGGCTGTGGCTGCCCGCCTACGGCCTGTTGCCCGCCGGGCTTGTGGCGCTCGCCTGGCTGGACTGGCGTGCCGGCGCCTCGCGGAACGGCTTCCGCGTTCCCTCGGCGGCGGCCTTTTTGTTCTGCTTCCTCCTGGCGGTGGGCGTCCTGCTGGTGTTCCTCAGCCTTTATCTGGCCTGGACCCCGGTGGGCGATCCGGTGGTGCTGGGCGTGCAGGGGCGCTACCTGCTGCCGTTCGCCATCATGGCGACGACCTTGTTGCCACCCGCCACCGCGCACTGCCGCCTGGAAGCCATGGCCGCCGCCTGCTTCATGTGTGGGGCCTCGGCCGTGACGCTGGCGGCCGTGTTCGGGCGGTGGGGCTGAGCGGCCAGGGATAGGGCCGCCGGGGGTGGCGGCCAGGAGTGGGGACTGGGGGGTGGGGCGAAAGAGCTTTACCTCCGGCGGGGGAGTCTGTTTGCTTCCCGTCCCGCCCAGCGGGCGGCGCGCGCGAGCGCGCCGGCCCGAGGCCGATGCGATCCGGGAGCTGGCGGCCGCCGGCCCCCGCCGCCGCGGCGACTCACGAGGACGATGCGCGATGGATCTTTCGCGATGCCCCGTTCCGGCAAGGCCGGAACCGCTCGATGCCGGCCGGTGCTGGCCGTGAGTGTCGATCCCGGCGGCCCCGTGCCGGAACAGGCCGTTCCCCCGGACGCCGCCGCGGGGGCGCCCGTTCCCAGCGTCGCCATCGTCGGCGCCGGCTTCAGCGGCACCCTGCTCGCCCTGCATCTGCTGCGCCGCGCCCCGCCCGCCACCCGGGTGGTGCTGGTGGAGCGCAACACCCAGTTCGGCCGCGGGCCGGCCTATTCCACCGGTAACTCGTCCCACCTGTTGAACGTCCCGGCCGGCCGGATGAGCGCGTTCCACAACAGCCCCGGCGATTTCCTGGCCTGGCTGGGCTCGCTGCCCGAAGCGGATCTGTGCGGCATCGAGCCGGGTCCGGGCACCTTCGTGCCGCGCCGGATGTTCGGCCGCTATATCCGCCAGCTGGTGAACAACGAGCTCAAGGTGCCCGGCCGCCGGGCGCAGCTCGAGCTCGTGCGGGGCGACGTCACCAACATCGCGGTGCATGCCGGCGGCGTGTCGCTCACCCTCGACCGCGACCGCACGATCGAGGCCGACCGGGCGGTGCTGGCGATCGGCAATTTCCCGCCGGCTCCGCCGCCGGTGGCCGACCCGTCCTTCTACGACACCGACCAGTACCGGGCCGATCCCTGGGGCCCCGAAACCTTGGAGGGACTCGACCCGGACGCTCCCGTGCTGCTGGTCGGCACCGGGCTGACCATGGTCGACACCGTGATCTCCCTGCTGGACCAGGAGCATCGCGGCCCGATCACCGCCCTGTCCCGCCGGGGCCTGCTGCCTCACCGTCACGCGCCGGCGCCCCCGGTCGCGTGGCCGGAGGCCGACAGCATCCCGACGCGGCTCAACCAGCTCGCCCGCACCCTGCGCGGCAACGCCGAGGCGGCGGTGTCGGCCGGCTGCGGCTGGCACGGCGTGATCGACGAGATCCGCCCGGTCACCACCGATCTGTGGCAGACCATGAGCCTGTCCGACCGGCAGCGCTTCCTGCGCCACCTGCGGCCCTGGTGGGACGTGCACCGCCACCGCCTGGCCGGACCCGTTGCCGACCGGATCGATGCCGTGCGCCGCAGCGGCCAGCTCCGCATCCGCGCCGGCCGCATCCGCGGCTATGAGCGGCGGCCGGACGGACTCGTGGACGTGTGTTTCCGCCCCCGCTTCGGCGACGGCACCGACCGGGTGGAAGCGCTGCGGGTGATCAATTGCGCCGGGCCGGACGCGGACTACAGCCGCATCCGCGATCCCCTGGTGCGCGACCTGCTGCGCCAGGGCCTGGTGCGTCCGGACCCGCTCTGCCTCGGACTCGACGTCACCGCCAAATGCGCGCTGCGGGGCCGCGACGGCGCCATCTCGCGCCGCTTGTTCGCGGTGGGACCGGTGACCAAGGGCGCGTTCTGGGAGATGACCGCGGTGCCCGACATCCGCCAGCAGGCGGAATTCCTCGCCGAACAGCTGGCGTCGCTGGTGCGCGCCCGCTCCGGGGCGCCCGCGGCGTCCCCGTCCGTGTCGCCGGTGGCCGCACCCGGACCGGCTGCGATGCCGGTCGAACGGCCCCTGGCCACGGCCGATCTCGGGTCCGCCCCCGCGGCATGACCTCGCCGCGCGGACCGGAGGCCGTCCCGGCAGCGGGCGGCTTGCGGGCACCCACGTCCCGGTCCGCACGCGGTTTCCCGGCCCGTCCGGCGGTGGACGGCGCCGATGACCGACCAAACGGCTTGCCTGGAGACCGCAGTGCGCGGGCGACGAGGGCGATCCCGCCCTCATGGGAACATCCGACCTGTGCGAACGCCGGGGCGGATTCTGGACCGGCAGGATCGCGTCCGGCCCGGAACCTAGCCGGGGCAGGGGCTGCGGGCGGTGGAGTCCGGACGGCGGTCGCCAAGGATCTGCGGCGCCCACGGCGCTCCGCCATCCCGCCGGGCGCGCGAACCGCCGCGCCGGGCACGGTTCGGAGACGCCCCGCCGGTCCCGGGCGGACAGCCCGGGAGGAACGGCTTAGTGGTGCGTGGTGGCCGGAAGTGCTGCGTCCGGAACCGGGCGGCCGGGCACGATGGCTGGGCTGAGCGGCAGCGGCGTGATGGTGGTGTGGCCGGTGTTGCCGGTGTCCTGCGGCGGATGCTGCGGCACCTGGTCGTTGGCGCCCGGATACCAGTCGGGAATCGTGGCGCGGCGGTCGTTGCGCACCGCTTCCACGTTGTTGTGCTGCAGCTGCCGGTAGAGCGACCGCTGGGTGGCGTACGGGTCCAGCGCCTCGTCGTTCAGCTTCTTGATGTCGTCCACGTGCGGCGCCACCGCGTCCACCGCGCCCAGGATGCCCGAGGTGGTCTGCAGCGTGTTCACGCCGTTGAAGGCGACCCAGGTGTAGGGATTGAGGCCACTGTCCACGCCGCGCCCGATGCCGTCGCGCACGCTGGAAGGACCGAATACCGGCAGATAAAGGTACGGGCCGGCCGGGATGCCCCAGAGTGCCAGCGTGGTGGCGGCGTCGGCGGAATGGTCCGGATAGCCGACATGCTTGGCCACGTCGAACACGCCGCCCACGCCCACGGTGGAGTTCAGCACGAAGCGGACGAAGGTGTCGCCGGCCCGCCGGGGCTTGGTTTCCAGCACGTCGTTCAGGAACTGGACCGGAGAGCCCAGGTTGTTGAGCACGTTGTGGATCCCGGTGCGGACGGGCTTGGGCACGGCGTAGTTGTAGCCGTGCGCCACCGGCGTCAGCACGTAGGTCAGCAGCCCGTCATTGACCGCATAGAACACGCGGTTGGTGGGCTCGAACGGGTCGTTGTTGGCCTTGTAGTCGGCCAGCGCGTCCGGATCGCTCGCCGGCGGCGGCTTGGCGCAGCCCGACAGCACGGCCAGCGCCGATACCGACAGCAGCGCCAGCATCCGCGGCCGCATTCCCAACCGGAAGTCCCGGCCCGTGTCCCGTCGTCCGCGCATCCGCCGCATGAACCGTCCCGCCTTCCGTTTCGCCGGTCCAGGGGCGGCGAATCCTGATGATGAGGATGAAGCATCCCTAGAAGGGACGGGGGCCACACGCCAGAGCAGCGGTGCCACACTGTGACGCGAAAGATCGCGGCCGGGATGACAGCCGCGCGAGCCGCCGGCGCCGTGACGCGGGGAGATCGCTCGCCCCGGTCCGCCCTTTCCGGGACGCGGACAGGAAAAAGGAGCGGACTCCTCCGCCCCCTCCATGTCCGGCGCCGGCCGGCCGATCAGACCCGGAACACGTAGCGGCTGCCGGGCGCCCGTTCGATGTCGGGCGGGAAGGCGGCGCGCTTTTCCGTGAAGTAGCGACGGCGATGGTCGCCCGCATCCTCGCGGTTGTAGGTGAGATACAGCACCCGCCGCGCGCCGTCGGTGAAGTTCGGCTTGGAGGCGTGCGGCACGTAGCTGTCGAAGAAGATCACGTCCCCGGGCTCGGTCGGCACCGGCTGCAGGCCCAGCTCGTCCTCGGACAGCGGCGTCCATTCAGCACCGATCAGGCCCTGCGGACGAGGCGCGGTGGCGATCTCCAGGCACCCGTTGGCTTCGGTCGCGCGGTCGATGGTGACCAGCGCCGTCACGAACAGGGGCGCGAACTCGGTCCAGCCGGCCTGCTGGTCCTGGTGCGCCTTGAAGCCGTCGCCGCCCGGATACTTGAAGTTGATCTTGTCCTTGAACAGCACGGTCTCGCCGCCCATCAGCGCCGCGAGCCAACGCGACAGCGCGCCATGGCGCGCGATCCGGTCCATCCCCTCGTGATGGGGGCAGAAATCCTCGATCCGCTGCACCACGCGCGTGCCGGCCTCCAGGAGGCTGTCCTCGTAATAGACCATCTGGCTGCCTGGCACCTCGGGGGCGGACTGCACCTCGCCGGTCCAGCGCACCAGGGCGTCGGTGTCCGCGGCCGAGAAGAAGTTCGGCACCACGAGATAGCCCTTTTCCGCCCAGAACGCGGTTTCGGCCGCGGTGGGCGCCCGGTCGCCGACGCCGGGGGCGTCCGACCGCGGGCGGTCCTGAGAGATGGCGTTCATGCCGCGCGTTCTCCTTGCAGCAGCGGCAGCAGGGCTTCCGCCTTTCGCAAATCTTCCACGAAATCGATCTCCGTCCAGGGTAGACCGCTGATGTCCTCGAAACCGAAGGAGGCCGCCCCCCCGGCAGCGGCCCGCGCGGCATCCTCCCGGATCAGCGCGCGCAGCGGCGTCTCGTATTCCAGCGCCCGGCCGTCGCCCTGCGCAAGGGCATGGGCGCGCAGGGCCAGCGCGCTGGCGATCGCGGCCGACAGCCGGAAGAAGCCGACCGACTCTCCATGCCAGTCATAGCCCTCGCCGGGCGCGCCGTCGGGGCGCTTGTCGAAATCCACGATCACAGGGTCCGCGTCCCGCCGGTCGCGGACGCAGATCTTCACCGGCTCGTCGCCCGGCTCGATCTCCCGGTCGAGCAGCAGGGCGCCGGGGTGGGCGCTGGACAGCAGCCGGTCCAGCAGCCGCCGGTCGTACAGCACGTCGCCGTCCATCAGCACCACGGACGTTCCCGCTTCCGCGGCCGCGTCCAGCACCGGACGCCCCGCGTCGAGCGACACCACGCTGCCTTCCCGCCAGTGCGGATTGTGCAGCAGCGTCACCTCGTCGCGGCGCCCCAGCCGCACCAGCTCGTGCTCGATCTGCCCGGCCTCGAAGCCGGTCACGATGGTCACCGGCCCGGCGCCCGCTTCTTCCAGCAGGTGCAGATGGCGGTCCAGCAGCGTGCGGCCACCGAACGGCAGCAGCACCTTCGGCCGCTCCGGCGCGTCCGGCCCCAGGCGCCGGCCCCGCCCGGCCGCCAGGATCAGGACCGCGGGCGGCCGGAAGGCATGCAGCATCGATGTGAATCTTTTTCAGTGGCCGCGGCGACCGCGATGAGGCAGGAGTTGGACGGAAACATGACAGTTCGACGGGAAGTTCGCAAATTGAAGCCTGACGCGGTTATGGGGCCGGACGCCGTCCGCGGGCCCGACGATCTCGGTTCCGGAACCAGCTTTTCCGTCTCGCCGCCATCCCCGCCCGCCTCGCGCTTCCGGCGCCTGCGCGACATGCTGCGCCGCCAGGAGATGGCCTTCCTGATGGAAGCGCACAGCGGCGTGTCGGCGAAGATCGCCGAGGAAGCCGGCTTCGAGGGCATCTGGGGCTCCGGGCTCAGCATGTCCGCGGCGCTGGGCTTGCGCGACAACAACGAGGCGTCCTGGACCCAGGTGCTCGACCAGGTCGAGTACATGGCGGACGCCACCACCCTGCCGATCCTGCTGGACGGCGACACCGGCTACGGCAACTTCAACAACGTGCGCCGGCTGGTCCGCAAGCTGTGCGAGCGCGGCGTGGCCGGGGTGTGCCTCGAGGACAAGCTGTTTCCCAAGACCAACAGCTTCATCGGCGAGGCCCAGCCGCTGGCCGACATCCACGAGTTCGCCGGCCGCCTCCGCGCCGCCAAGGACAGCCAGCCGGACGACGATTTCTGCGTGGTCGCCCGCGTGGAGGCGCTGATCTCCGGCCATTCCATGGACGAGGCGATCCGCCGCGCCGAGGCGTACCACGCCGCCGGCGCCGACGCGATCCTGATCCACTCCAAGAAGCGCACCGCGCACGAGATCGCGGGCTTCATGGAGCGCTGGGGCGACCGCTGCCCGGTGGTGATCGTGCCCACCATGTACTACGGCACCCCCACCGCCGCCTTCCGCAAGATGGGGGTGAGCACGGTGATCTGGGCCAACCACCTGATGCGCTCCTCCATCACCGCCATGCGCGAAACCGCGGCGCGCATCCAGGCCGACCAGCATCTGGGCGAGGTGGAAGGCCGCATCGCCAGCGTGAAGGACATCTTCTCGCTGATGAACAACGACGAGCTGGAGGAAGCGGGCGCGCGCTATCTTCCCGTGGTCGGTCCCGCATCGGACGCCGTGGCCGAAGCGGCGCTCGCCGAGGCCACCGCGGCCCCCGGCGACCTCTCCGCCGCCGCGAAGGGCCAGGGCGCCGTGCGCGCCGTGGTGCTGGCCGCTTCCCGCGGGGAAGCGCTGGGCACGCTCACCGCCGACCGCCCGAAATGCATGCTCGACGTGCGGGGCCGGCCGCTGCTGGCGCAGCTCATCGACACGCTGCACCAGGGCGGCGTGCGCGACGTCGCGGTGGTGCGCGGCTTCGCCAAGGACGCCATCAACCCCGACACGGTCCCGGCGCAGGGGCTCACCCTGCTCGACAACGACCGGTTCGACAGCACCGGCGAACTCGGTTCGCTCCTGTGCGCCGAGAGCCGGCTCCAGACCGAGCACGCCGGCGGCGACACCGTGGTGGTGTATGGCGACGTGCTGTTCCGCCGCTACATCCTGGACGCGCTGATGGGCGTGGATGCCGACATCGCGGTGGCGGTGGACGCGCTGCGCCAGCGCGGGCAGCGCGGGGGCGCCCACGATCCGCATCCGCGCGACCTGGTGCTGGCCGACAAGCCCTTCTCGGCCGATTATCTCGACGACGCGCCCGCCACCCTGCGCTCCATCGGCGCGGTGTCCGCCGCCGAAAGCCACGGCGAGTGGATCGGCCTGCTGCGGCTCAGCCCGAGGGGCGCCGCGCTGGTCCGCGCCGAGCTCGACGCCATGCGCGCCGAGGGCGTGGCGGACGCCGCCGACATCCCGGCCCTGTTGTCGCGCCTCGCCGCCAAGCATCCGGTGGCCGTGCACTACATCACCGGCCACTGGATCGACGTGGACACGCTGGCCGACCTGGCCGACGCCCGCAACTTCTCCTGAGAACCGGCGCCCGTTTCCCGTCGCGGGGGAACGGGCGCGCTCGCCCGCCGTATCAGTCACCATCCGCTCGTCGTGAAGGAGACCGGCCGATGTCCGCGCGCGCCGTTCCGCTGATCCTGCTGCTGCCGCTCGCCGCCTGTTCCGGGGCCGATACCCGCACCGGGGTCAGCGCCGATGCCCAATGCATCCACCGGCTCTACGACTACCCGCTGCGGCAGATGCCGTTCCAGGCCGCGGCCGGCTCGTGCGCCCCGAACCGGCCGCTCGACCTGACCGGAGACGCCTATTTCCAGCAGCTCGCCACCAGCCTGAACGTGCCGTTCGTGGCGAAGGACAAGGGCCGGCCGATCACGCTGACGGGCAGCCGCCTCGCCACCCCTTCCGACCAGCTGCCCCCGCCCACGCTGCAACTGCGCTGATCCGGATCGCCGCCCGCCCGCGCCGCCCCGAGTTTTCATTCCTGGCGGTCCGTCCCCCGCGCTCGTCTTTGGCGCCCCCGTTTTCTGGCGCTCCAACTCTGGCGCTTCGTTGCGGAACGGCCTAATCCCGCGCGCATGATCCAGGCCCAGGACTTCATCGATGCCGCCACCGCGCGGGGACTCGATTTCTACAGCGGCGTGCCCTGTTCCTTCCTCACGCCCATGATCAACCGGGTGATCGGCGCCGGCGGGCAGGGGGGCGCGCTCGATTATGTGGGCGCCGCCAGCGAGGGGGAGGCGGTGGCGATCGCCGCCGGGGCCTGGCTCGGCGGCCGCGGCGGGGTGGTGATCTGCCAGAACTCGGGCCTCGGCAACTGCGTCAACCCGCTCACCTCGCTCAACGAGCCGTTCCGGATCCCGCTGCTGCTGCTCACCACCTGGCGCGGCCAGCCGGGCGTCAAGGACGAGCCGCAGCACGTGCTGATGGGCCGGATCACCCAGCAACTGCTCGATCTGTGCGGCGTGCCGAACCGGCCGTTCCCGGCGGAGGGCAGCGACATCGCCCCCGCACTGGACGCCGCCATCGCGCGCTTCGAGGCCGACAGCCTGCCGTTCGGGCTGGTGATGGAACAAGGAAGCGTCGCCGACGAGACCCTGGATCAGGCGCCGCGCGTGCTTCCCGCCCCCGGCGAGCTGCGCGACGAGCGCGGCGGCGACGGCCGGCCGGCGCGGGCCCGGCTGCTGGAACGGCTGCTGGCGATCCTACCCGAGGCGGCGGCGGTGGTGGCCACCACCGGCAAATGCGGGCGCGAACTCTTCACCCTGGCCGACCGGCCGCAGCATCTCTACCAGGTCGGCTCCATGGGCGGCGCCTCCGGCATGGCCCTGGGTGTTGCGCTCACGAGGCCCGACCGCCCGGTGGTGGTGCTGGACGGCGATGGCGCCGCGCTGATGAAGCTCGGCTCCTTCGCCACGATCGGCGCCTACCGGCCGCGCAACCTCGTGCACGTGGTGCTGGACAACGAGACGCACGACTCGACCGGCGGGCAGGCCACCGTGTCGGCGTCGGTGGAGTTCGCCGAGGTGGCGCGCGCCTGCGGCTACGCGCTGGCGATCAAGGCCGACGACGAGGCCGGCTTCGAGCGCGGAATGCGCGCGGCGCTGGCGGCGGACGGGCCGGTGCTGCTGCACGCGCGGATCGCGCCGGGCTCGATGAAGGTGCTGGGGCGTCCCACCGTGGCGCCGCACGAGGTGGCCCGGCGGTTCAAGCGCTTTCTGGCGTCCTGACGCGCCGAGGGAGTCCATGGCGGCGGCGGTTCCTCACAGCGAAGTGCGGCGCGCCGTCCCGAACCGGCTCCACGTTCAGCGTTGACGACCATCCCGCCACGCATGAACCGGAGGCTCCGATGGGCTTTTTCACCAAGCCGATCAAGACGCTCGACGACCTGCTGCTGCACCTGCTGCAGGACATCTATTACGCCGAGCAGCAGATCACCAAAGCGCTGCCGCGGATGATCGAGAAGTCGGGCGACCCGGCGGTGCGGTCGGCGTTCGAGGCCCATCTGCGGGAAACCGAGACCCAGATCGGTCGGCTGGAGCAGGCGTTCCGGCTGCACGGCAGCGAGGCCAAGGGCGCCACCTGCCAGGCGATCGACGGCATCATCAAGGAAGCCAACGAGGTCGCCTCCGACGTGGACGATCCCGAGGTGCTGCAGGTGGCGCTGGTCGGGTCGGCGCAGGCGGTCGAGCATTACGAGATTGCCCGCTACGGCACCATCATCGCCATCGCGACCCAGCTCGGCCGCACGGACATCGCGGATGCGCTGCGCCCGACGCTGGACGAGGAAAAGGCCACGGACCGCAAGCTTTCCGCGCTCGCGGAAGAACGCGTCAACCGTCAGGCCGCGCCGGTGCAGGAACCGGTCTGATCCCGGATCCCCGTTGGGGAACGCAGGACGGAGCCGGAACGGGCCATAGGGCCGTCAGGGGAGCCGCGGACGCGGTTCCCCGTTCCGGCGTCAGTCGGCACGCCGCAATGCCGGCTCGTCGTCGGGCAGACCGATGCTCAGCCGCGCGGCCCGCAGCGTGTTGCGCAGCAGGCAGGCGATGGTCATCGGCCCCACCCCGCCCGGCACCGGGGTGATCCGTCCCGCGCGGCCCAGCGCCTCGTCGAACTGGACGTCGCCCACCAGCCGGGTACGGCCCTCGGCGGTCGCGACCCGGGTGATGCCCACGTCGATCACGGTGGCGCCAGGCTTGATCCAGTCACGCCGCACCAGGCCCTTCTGCCCCGTGGCCACCACCAGGATGTCCGCCTGCGCGGCCAGCGCGCCGACATCTGGCGTGTGGAGATGTGCCACCGTCACCGTGCAATCCTCGTGCAGCAGCAGCTGCGCCATCGGTCGGCCCACCAGGTTGGACTTGCCCACCACCACCGCGTGCAGCCCGCGCAGCGTGCCCAGCTCGGCCCGCAGCAGCATCAGGCAGCCCAGCGGCGTGCAGGGCACCAGGCCGCGCAGGCCGAGGGTCAGGCGGCCCACGTTCACCTGCCCGAGTCCGTCCACGTCCTTGTCGGGATGGATCGCGTCCGTCACCGCCATCGGGTCGATGCCGGTGGGAAGCGGCAGCTGCACCAGGATGCCGTGGATGGCGGGATCGGCGTTGAGCCGGCCCACCAGATCCAGCAGCTCGGCTTCCGTGGTGGACCCTGGCAGCAGGTGCGACACAGAGCGCATGCCCGCCGCCTCCGTGTGCGCGATCTTGGAGCGCACATACACCTCGCTGGCCGGGTTGTGGCCCACCAGCACCACGGCCAGGCCGGGCTGCAGCCCGTGCTCGTTCTTCAGCCGGGTCACGTCGGCCCGCACCGCGTCCGTGAGCCGCCGCGCATAGCTCTTGCCGTCGATCAGCCGGGTGGCGATCGCGTTCTCGGCCGGCGGTCCGGCGAGCGGGCCCTCTCGAGGCTCGGGCGTGGAGCCGGGTGCCGAACCGGCGGCGGCGTCGGAAAGCTCGCCGAAGCGTCCGTCGGGGCTCATGGGTGCTGTTCCTTGCGCTGCGGTTCCCCGCCGACGGGCGTGGAACGGGCCGCGGCCGATATGGCGCTGCGCCCGCCGCCGCGCCATACAGGCGACCATGAGCGAGATACGGAAGAACTTCGGCAGCGACAACGTTTCTCCGGCATGTGCGGAGATCATGGCGGCGCTGATGGAGGCCAACCGGGGCGCCGTGCCGTCCTATGGCGCCGATGGCTGGACGACGGCGCTGGAAGCCGAGCTGCGGCGGGTGTTCGAGCACGGGGAGCTGGTGATGTTCCCCGTGGCCACCGGCACCGCGGCCAACGCGCTGGCCCTGTCGGCCCTGGTGCCGCCGTTCGGCGCCGTCTACTGCGACGAGGCGGCGCACATCCACAACGACGAGTGCGGGGCGCCCGAATTCTACACCTCGGGCGCCAAGCTGCTGACGCTGCCCAGCGAGAACGGCAAGCTGTCGGCTCCGGCGCTGGAAGCCCACGTCGCCGCCGGCCGGACGCTGGGCGTGCACAAGAGCCGCCCCTACGCGCTGAGCCTCACCCAGGCGACCGAATGGGGCACGGTGTATGCGGTGGACGAGATCCGGGCCCTCGCGGCCTGCGCGCACCGCCTCGGGCTCGCCACCCACATGGACGGCGCCCGGTTCGCCAACGCCCTGGTGCATCTCGGCTGCACCCCGGCCGAGATGACCTGGAAGGCCGGCATCGACGTGCTGTGCTTCGGCGCCACCAAGAACGGCGCGCTGGCGGCGGAGGCGGTGATCTTCTTCCAGCCCCGCATGGCGGAGGAGTTCGCCCGCCGGCGCAAGCGGGCCGGCCAGCTCTGGAGCAAGGCGCGCTTCCTGTCGGCGCAGATCACCGCGTTTCTCGCGGACGATCTGTGGCTGCGCAACGCCCGCGCCGCCAACGCCGCCGCCACCCGGCTCGCCGACGGGCTGACCCGGCTGCCGGGCGCCCGGCTGCTGCAGCCGGTGCAGGCCAACGAGCTGTTCGCGCTGCTGCCCGAAGCCGTGGCGGCGCGGCTGGAAGCGGCCGGGTTCGGCTTCTATCGCTGGTACATGCCGGGAATGGCGCCCACCCCGGAGGGGATGGTGCCGGTGCGGATGGTCACGGCCTGGGACGTGCGCCCAGAGGACGTGGACGCCCTGCTGGCCGCCGCCGGCGGCTAGCCCGGAGGCGTCCCTCTCTTGCGGCCGTCATCCTCGGGGCCGTCCGTTCGGGATCCCGGGGGTAGGGCTGCCGGCCAAGGCCTCAGGCGGCGGACAGGCCGCGCACCTTGAGCGTTTCCAGCTCGCACTGGAGCAGGAACTCGAGCGCTTCGAGGTTGGCCATCGCGTTGTCCACCGTGCGCCCCCACGCATAGGCGCCGTGGCCGCGCAGGATGTAGCCCGGAATGTGCCGGGGCAGTTCCGGCCCGATATCGTGCACCAGCCGTTCCATGTCCTGGCTGTTCTCGAACACCGGCACCGACACCCTGACGTCGTGGGTGTGGTGGATCTCGAACGCCTTGATCATCTCGTAGCCGGCGAGGGTGATGGCCGGGCCCGTCACCAGCCGCGACAGCACGGTGGCCGCCACCGAATGGCCGTGCAGCACCGCACCCACCTCCGGCAGATCGCGGTACACATGGCAATGCAGCAGCGTTTCGGCGCTGGGCCGGTCGCCGGCATTCAGCGGCCGGCCTTCCAGGTCCACCGCGATGATGTTGTCGCGGCCAAGGAAGCCCTTGCGGCCGCCGGACCGGGTGATGGCGATCGAGCGCCCGTCCAGCCGGGCGCTGATGTTGCCGCCGAAGGAAGGCACCCAGCCGAACCGGTCCATGCGCCGGCCGGCCTCGATCAGTTGATCGGCGGCCTCCGCCAGCAGGGCGGCATCGAAGAAGCTGTCCAAGAGATCACGCTCCGGAGCGGGAATGGGGTGCCCTCCATACTATGGCGCTTGCGGTCCTGCGACCGGGGCCGCGCCGGGTCGCAGAAGGTTTTTGTTGCACGACAATCGGTGCCCGGCGTGATTCTCTTGTTGCGTCGCACTGGGTGTCGTTCCACAAGAACAAACATACCGATCCGCCGGACCGATCTCCCTTCACGTTGTAACGATGAAGAAACGGTAATGCGAGTATACGGCTCCAGATCTGTTACGACGGCGGGACATCGGCGCGCGCGTGGATGTCCCGGTCCGGATATCCATTGAAAGCATGCCGCATTGAGCGCTGACTCCTTCAACAAGACCGGTTCCGGCTCCGCCGACGAGGACGCGGTCCGCCGCGCCCTGGCGCGCCTGGGCGGCCGCAACCGTCCGGCCCGCCCGCCCGCCGCCCGCAGCAACGGTGCTTCCACGCCGGCGGGCGGCAATCGCCGTCATCGCTTCGCCCAGGACGGCGAGGTGCGGGTGGAATATGCCGGGCGCTCCGGCGGCAACGGTTCGGGCGGCAACGCTGCCGCCGGGCCGGGTTTCGGGGGCATGGGTCCGCAGCCTGCGGTGGGCGAGCGCCTCGAGGGCGCAGCGCTCGGGCTGCAGATGGAACTGCAGCGCGAGCGGGACAGGCGCGCGGCGCTGGAAGCCGAGATGGCCGCCCTGCAGCGCCGGTGCGACGAGATGCAGGCCCGGCTCGCCCACGCCGAGTTCGCGCTGCAACAGGCGCGGGACCGCGCGGAGGTGGCCGCGGCGCCTCCGGAACCGCTCGCTGCCCCGGCGCTGCGCGACGTTCCGCTGATCATCCCCCGGGCCAAGCGCAAGCCGGCCGCCGACCGCCGTCCCAAGCGGGCCGAACGCTTTCCCAAGCAGAAGCCGGTCAAGTGGTGGTGAGCGCCGCGCGTTCCTGAGCCGTATCGACGCCGGACGGCCCGTCGGTCGATCGCGGCGAGGACGGGCCGGACCTGGCCCGCGCGGTCATCACCAACGGCCGGTCCGCCGCACCCGGATGCGGGCGCCGACGAGGGGCCGGTTGCTTGCCCGGGAACCAGGGCCGAGCGGCGCGCCGGCGGCGGGATCGCCGTGATGCGACCCTGCCCGGGGTTCGTTTTTCGTCATCACGATCAGGTTCCGGGCCATCTGCTCCGGACGGTCTTCATGTCGGCGATCCACCGGTTCCGCCAATGGCCACCGTGGCCGCGTGGCCATCGCGCATTTCCAGGCCGGACACGCGTCGCTGGATGCCCGCTCCCCGGGGCGGAGGCCGTGACGCACCTCTCGTGACCTGCCCAGGGATGGCGGACGTCGCCAGGCTTTCCCGGGCCTGGGCTCATTGCGTCGAGCCTATCGCTTCGATCCGGCTCCATGCCGGAGCTGCCCCGGGCGCCAGATCCGCGCCGAGGCGACGCGAAGCGTCGCCCGGTTCCGGATGATGCCGCGTCCGGCGGCGGGCGGTCAGGCCCCCGCGGTCGCCAGCGCGTGCAGGATGCGGACCCAGGAGCGGGTGCCGCGATGGAAGCTGTCCAGGTCGTACTTCTCGTTGGGGGAGTGGATGCGATCGTCGTCGCGCGCGAAGCCCACCAGCAGGCTGTCGACCCCGATGGTTTCCTGCAGCTCGCGCACCACCGGGATCGAGCCCCCGGACCCGATCACCGCCGCGTCGACGCCCCATTCGGCGGTGAGCGCGCCCAGCGCCGCGTGCAGCATCGGACTGTCGGTCGGCACCGCGCTGGCCGCCGAGCCGCCATGCTCGTGGAACTCCACCCGGCAATCGGCCGGGATACGGGCGCGCACGTGCTCGCGGAACGACGCGCGGACCCGGACCGGATCCTGGCCCGCCACCAGACGGAACGACACCTTGGCCATCGCCTTCGCCGGCAGCACGGTCTTGAAGCCGTCGCCCTCGTAGCCGCCGGAGATGCCGTTGATCTCGCAGGACGGGCGGCACCAGGTTTGTTCCACCGCCGAGAAGCCCCGCTCGCCGGCCGCTTCCGCCAGTCCCACCGGCCCCAGCAGCGCCTCGTCGCCGCCGGCGATCTCGCGCCAGCGCGCCCGCACGCCGTCCGGCGGCACGGTGACGCCATCATAGAACCCCGGCAGCGACACGCCGCCATCGGCGGTGCGCAGGCTGCTCAGGATGTCGGCCAGCACCGCGATCGGATTGCGGGCCGCGTTGCCGAACATTCCCGAATGCAGATCGCGGTCGGCGGCCTGGATCACGATCTCCTCGCCCACCAGCCCGCGCAGGCTCGCGGTGATCGCCGGCGTGTCGCGCCCCACCATGGAGGTGTCGCAGATCAGCGCCACGTCGCAGCCGAGCTCGGCGGCGTTGGCTTCCAGGAACGGCCGCAGGTTGGGACCGCCGCATTCCTCCTCGCCCTCGATCAGCACCGAGACCCGCAGCGGCAGGCGCCCGTCGGCTTCCCGCAGCGCGCGCAGCGCTTCGATGAAGGTCATCACCTGGCCTTTGTCGTCCGAGGCCCCGCGCGCCACGATCCGTGGTCCCTCCGGCCCATCGACGATGGCAGGCTCGAAGGGCGGCCTGTCCCACAACGCCAGCGGGTCCACCGGCTGCACGTCGTAATGTCCGTAGAACAGCACGTGCGGCCGGTCCGCAGCGCCCAGATCGTGCGCCACCACGATCGGATGGCCGGGCGTTTCCCGCACGCTCGCATCCAATCCAATCCCCGCCAGCTCGTCGCGCAGCCATTCGGCCGTGCGCCGGCAATCGGCGGCATGGGCCGGCTGGGTGGAGATGCTGGGAATGCGCAGCAGCGCGAACAGCCGCTCGAGGGACTGGTCGAGACCCGCATCGACGCGGGCCAGGGCGGTCCCGGCGGGAAGGGAGCCCGTCGGGCCGGAGGAAGGATGGATGTCGCTCATGGGGATCTATCCTGCGCCGCTTTCGGGGCGGGTTGAACCCGGTGCGTGCGGGCCCGTCTGGCCGGAGGCGGGAAGGATCCGCCGGTCGCCGGGGGAACGCAGGCCCGTGCGCGCTCCGATGAAGGACGCGCGATCTGCGGCATCCTCCTGCCATGGCGGTCGGCCATCCTGCGTCGCCGGGTCGCGCGGTTCCGGTCGGCGGCCGACGCCGGGCGCGGGCAGAAGCCGAATGCCGGCGGGCCGGGCGGAGGGACGCTGGGATCAGGGGCCCGCGCTGAAGGGTCCGTTTGATCGCGGACGCAGGCCCCGCCCTGGCGCGGCGGCCGGCCCGCCACCGGCTCCGGCACCCGCGCGACCTCGCCGGTTCGTCGATAGCGGCTGGAGGCGGCGGGTCGTTTGGTGACGGGTCGTTTAGTGATGGGAGAGGGAGGTCGCCAGCGGGCGGTCGTATCCATCCCACCGGGGGTCACGGCCGACCGCCGCCTCCGGTGGCCATGGGGAGCATCCTGGGCGCCGGCACGGTCGGGCCGACCGGCGTTCGGCCGCCGGTGCGGGACAACATCCACGCGGTGGCACTTTCAAGAAGTCCCGGATGCTCGGATCGGCGCCCCGTGGCGCCGGCGCGCGACAGGGCGGGCACGCATCGGGACCTGCCGTGTCAGGCTGTCTGGAGGCCGGGCCGTCCCGCCCGGGGTAGTGGCCGGATCTCACAGAGGAGCCCACGGAGGGCTCCCGGGGCCCCGCGCCTAGGACGGGTTCTGCGTCTGAGCCTGCGTCTGACCCTGGGCTTGAGCCTGACCCTGGGCCTGGGCGCGCCGGGCCTGCCACAAGGCGCCGAAATCGATCGGCTGCAGCAGCACGGGCGCGAAGCCGGCTTCCCGGGTCACGTCCGCCAGCAGGTTGCGGGCGAACGGAAACAGCAGACGGGGCGCCTCGGCCACCAGCAGCGGTTCCACCGCCTCCTGCGCCACGTTGTTCAGGGTGAAGATGCCGCTATAGGCCATGTCCACCACGCAGGCGGTGGCCGGCGCGTCGGCGCCTTCGGCCGGCTGGTGCGTGAGGATGCTGCACTGGACGCTCAGCGTCACCTCGAACACCGGTTGTCCGTCCGCCACCGGCCGCACCCCGATATCCAGATGCAGGTTCACGTGCGGCCGCATCTGGCCGAGCTGGGCATAGATGGCCGGCGCGCCGGGAACGCGGATGGTCAGGTCGCGCACATATTGCGCGTTGATCAGCAGCGGGGGCGGCGGAGTGGTCCGGGAAGCCGCCGCGCCCGGCGCGGGGTCCGGCGAGGCGTCGTTGGCGGCGACGGGGTCCTGGTCGGGCATGACGGTGTTCTTCCTCCGGGATATCGCGGCGATCGCTACAAGAGCCTGTTCGCGACCCGCCGGAAAGACCGAAACGGTTCCGGCTCGGAACGCCAAGGAAATGAACCGCCCGTCCGGGATGCCGCATCCAGCCGCGCCCACGCGCCGTATGGAGGGCATGACCGCAGGAGTTGGACGGCTGTCTCGCTTGTTGTGTCCTCTGGCCAGGCCTCTTCCGGCCAGGCCCGCCCCCACGTGCCGCCAGGCATCGCTGGTGCCGGACACCGGCGGTGGATGCTCGTGCCGCGCGTGCGCCGGGGCGCCCGCGGGCCGCGCGGGGCGGGGTCGATGAACCACGCCACGTCCGTGTTGCCCCATCCGGAGCATCTGGCGCCCGTGGCGGGCCGGCCAGGGGTGTTCTCGCTGCTGCCGGTACCGCTGCCGCGGCGCCTGTCGCTGGCCGAAGGGTTGCTGGAGCTCGAGAACGCCGCGGCAGCCAAGGGGTCGTTGCGGGCCTTGTGGCGGGGGGCGCCGTTCCGCGACAACCTCACCCATGTGGAAAGCCGCGTCGAGGCGGCGACGCTGGGTCTGGCCGCGAGCGCCCGCTCGGACCTGCTCAAGCTGCTGATCTTCGAAACGTCCGACGACCGTACCGCGCCCGAGCGGCACGGGCCGGGACGCGACATCCGCTCGGCCGTCAACTGCGCCGCGGCCTTCGATCATGGCCTTGCCCAGGTGCGTCTGCACGGGCGCGCAGCCTTCACCCTGGGGCTGCTGGCCGAGATGCACCGCCTGCTGTGCGACGGCCTCACCGTTCCCTGCGTGCCCGGCGAGTTCCGCAGCCGCCCGGCGCCCCAGCGCGGCACGTCCCGCGTGCTGGCGCCCGCTCCCGATCATCTGCCGGAGGCGCTGGCCGATCTGGAAGGATTCCTGCGCGATCCGCCGCCGATGCCCCTGGCGCTCCGCCTCGCGCTGGTGTGCGGGCAGATCGAGGCGATGATGCCGTTCGACTACGGCAGCGGCCTGATGGCCTGGCTGCTGCTGCCGCTGGTGGCGCTGGCCGAAGGGCATCCGCCGGTGTTCCTGGCTTCCGTGCTGCAGCGCCGCCGCGTCCAGTATGACGAGAGCCTGCAGGAGCTGCTGCGCACTGGCCGCTGGGATGGCTGGATCAGCTTCTTCCTGCCGGCGATCGCCGTCGCCGCGACCGGGGCGTCGGCGCGCATCGAGCGGGTGGGCGATCTGCGCGGCGAATGGAACCGCAAGCTGGCGGCCCTGCGCTCGGATTCCACCGCCCGCCGTCTCGCCGATCTGGCGATCGGCCAGCCGGTGCTCACGGTCAACGCCGCCCAGGACATGCTCGGCGTGTCGTTCCAGACCGCCAATGCGGCCGTGGCGGCACTGGTGCGGCTCGGCATCGTCGCGGCCTATGCCAACATGCGGCGCAACCGCATCTTCGTGGTGCGCGAAACCCTGTCGATGCTCGGCACGGAGGTGCTGGAAGCCGAGCCGCCGCGCATGCCTCCCGGTCCCCGGCACGACGGCGACGGGCGCCACCACCTGTCCTGAGGCCTGACGCCCGACGCTTGGCGCCCGCCGGAACGGCATCGGCCCCCGGCGGCGGCTCCCGAGTTCCTAGATCATCTTCCCGCGCAGGAATCCCAACGCCGGAAGCGGCTTCCAGGCCCGGGGCAGGTCGGCGCGGCGGATCGGCACGATGCTGTAGGACGGGATCGGCTGGCGCGCGCTGCGCAGGAACTGCGCGTAGGCGCGGACCTGTTGTTCCCGCCAGTCCCTGTCCGCGAGCGCCAGCGCCCTGGTCGGGAAAATCTCCGCGATCCGGCTGATGCGCCCCGCGACCGCCATCACCGCCCAGAGCTTGTTGTCGGAAGGCGCGCCGTCGGGCGGCGCGTTGTCGGGGGGCGGATTGCTCCGCCGGCCAGGAAAGGCGACGATTTCACTCATCCGGCCCTGAGCCTCCCACGGCCCCACGCCCGGCCGCAAGGGGCATGGGCACGCCGGGCGCCGCGGGGGCGATCGGCGGGGCAGCCGGCTCGGCGCCCTTCGCCGTCCGATCCCCGCCCGCCTTCGCACGGCATCCGGCCGGGAACGGCCCGTCCGCGTGGCGAACGGCACCGGAACCGGTTTCCGCCCCGCCCGTTGCCCTGCGCGAGGGGCCGGCCGGGGAACCGCCGCCGGTTCGGCCGATCGGCATCCCGCGCCCGCCCCAACAGGAGCATCGCCATGAGCACCAGCGACAAGATCCCCGCCACCGACCGGTCGCGCGGCGGCCCCGGCAGCAGCCACGTCGATTCCAGCGGAAAACACAAGGACTTCGCCGGCGCCCGGCACCAGAACCACGAGGTCGACCGCAAGCATCCCAGCGGCGAGCATAACGGCGGCGGTGCCGGCAACCGGCACGAGAAGCACGAGATCGGAGAAGGCCGCCGGTCCTGATCCGGTCGACATGAATGCCCCGGGCCGCGCTCTCCGCGGCCCGGGTCGCGGCCGTCCTCGCGGCCGCGCCATCGATCCGCCCGCGTCGTTGCCGGCCTTCCGGCGCGATGCGCCATTCGGTTCCGGGGCCATGCACAGGGCAGCGCCTAGGGCGGGTCCCGCCTCTTGACCCGCGCCCCGTGGCCTCTGCAAACACCCGTTGTCGTTTCGCTCCCATCCGCCGGGTCCCGCACCGGCCATCCCATGCACAGGGTCCGCATCATGCTGAGGCTGATCATCACGCTGCCGTTCCTGATCGCCCTGGTGGTGTTCGTTCTCTACAACCAGTCGTCGCAGCCGCTGTCGGTGCCGGACTACACCTGGCAGTCCTCGGTGGGCGTGGTGGCACTCGTGACCGCCGTGGTGTTCTTCCTGCTGGGCGCGCTGTTCGTATGGTTCGCCGAGCTGCGCCAGCGCCGCCGTGCGCGCCGCGCCGAAGCCCAGATCCGGACGCTGGAAGGGCAGAACAACGATCTCCGCACCCAGCTGGCGCAGGCTGCGGCGCAGAACGCGGCCTTCCACGCCGCGCACCAGGCGCCCGGCGCCGCGCCCTATCCGCCGGGCACCGCGCCCGCGGTGCTGCCGCCCGCTTCCACCACCTACTAGGGTCCGGAAAGCTTCCGTTCCATGACCGGCCTGATCCTGGCGCTCGATACCACGTCGCCCGAGCAGGCGCGCGAGTGGGTGCGGCTCGCGGGCACCGCCTGCGGGGCGGTGAAGCTCGGGCTCGAATTCACCCTGGCCCGCGGTGTTTCAGAGGCCGTCGCGACCGCCGGCACCCACCGGCTGTTTCTCGATCTGAAGCTGCACGACATCCCCAACACGGTACGGTCCGCCGTGCGCGCCCTGGCCCCGGCCCGTCCGTTCATGCTGACGGTCCACGCCGGAGGCGGGGCGGCGATGATCGCCGCCGCGCGCGAGGCGGTGGAGGATGCGTTCGAGGCCGACGCCCGGCCGATCCTGCTGGCGGTGACGGTGCTCACCAGCCTCGATGCCCAGGGCCTGCACGAGGCCGGCGTGGCTGGCGGCCCGCGCCAGCAGGTGCTGCGGCTGGGGCGTCTGGCGATGGAGCACGGCGCCCATGGCCTGGTGTGCAGCCCGCACGAGGTGTCGCCGTTGCGCGACGCGCTCGGCGCGTCCCCCCTGCTGGTGGTTCCCGGCATCCGCCCGGCCGACAGCGCGGCCGACGACCAGAAGCGGGTGATGACCCCCGCCGAGGCGCGGCGGGCCGGTGCCGACTGGATCGTGGTTGGACGGCCGATCACCCGGGCCGCCGATCCGGCCGCCGCGGCCGCCGCCATCGCGGAGGAGCTGGCGTGAGCGATCCGGCAGCGGTTCCGCCGCCGTGATCCGCGTCAAGATCTGCGGCATCAACGACGAGCCCGGTCTGGACGCAGCACTCGATGGCGGGGCGGACTGGGTCGGGCTGGTGTTCTTCCGCCGCTCGCCGCGCTTCCTGGAGCCGGCACGGGCCGCCCTCCTCGCCCGTCGCGCCGCCGGACGCGCGGCGGTGGTCGGTCTGATGGTGTCGCCCGCCGACCAGGAGATCAGGGATCTGGTCGAGGCCTGCCCGCTGGACGCGATCCAGCTCTACGGGCGCGACGATCTCCCGTCCGGTGCGATCGGAGAGGGGCGCCCGGTCTGGCATGCGGTCCCCGTGGCGGCCCCCGAAGACCTCCCGGAAAGCACGCCGGCGGACACCCTGGTGGTGGAACCGCGCCCGGCGCGAACCGCCACCCGTCCGGGCGGCAACGGCACGCCCATGGACTGGTCGCTGCTGCGGCACTGGAAGGCCCCGGTGCCATGGCTGCTGGCGGGGGGGCTCACGGCGGAGAATGTCGCCGGGGCGATCCGGCTGTCCGGCGCGACGGCGGTGGACGTGTCCTCAGGGGTGGAATCGGCCCCGGGGATGAAGGATCCGGAACGGATCCACGCCTTCATCCGGGCGGCCAGAGCGGCCGTTCCGGGCTCCTAGTCCCGGAACGGCGCCGGACTATCAATAGCCGTAATAGCCGTAGGTCGGGGACGCATACACCACGGTGCCGGGCGCATAACCGTACACCGGGTAGGGCGCCGCCGGATACGCGTAGCCGGGATAGCCGTAGCCGCCATAGCCGTAGGCCGGCGCCGCCGCCGCGGCACCCAGGGCCGCACCGGCCGCGAGGCCGATACCGAGGCCCGCCGCACCGTAGCCCCAGCCGCCGCCGCGATAGCCCCAGCCGCGATAGCCGTATCCGCCGCCATGCCAGCCGCCATAACCGCCACGCCAGCCGCCGCCGTGCCATCCGCCGCCACCCCACCGCGCTTCCGCGGGGGACGCGGCCATGGCCGCTAGGCCGGCGACCGCCGTGGTCAGGATCAGGAACCTGCGCATCTTCGTCTCCTCGATCTCGGCGCAAGATGTGGGATCAGGATGCGGCAAGAAGAAGGCGCGGTCGAACCGACCGCGCGAACGTGAAGAAAAGGAACGATCGGTCATGATCCGGCCATCCCGGGCGGATGCGCCCGGGCTCATGCTCGGGGATCCGCCCCCGGGCACGCGCTGCCGGGGCCGTCTCAGCGCGAACGCGGCTGGTGGCCGGGACACAATTCCGAGCGAATGGCCGCGGCGAGATCGGGGTTGGCGCGGCGGATCTGGCTGGCCCGCAGCGAAGCCGCGATGTCCGGAGCCGGATCGCGCTCCCAGTTCTCCAGGAACATGAGGTCGGCCATGATGCGGGCATGTCCGGTCGCGTCCGATCCGGACGGCAGGGCGATCTCGCTGGACACCACCGCGTCGGCGCGGGGCAGGGCGACGATCGGATCGCCACGGTCGCCGGCAGGACGGACCGCGTCGGTCGGAACCGGCACCGCCAAACGGGACAGGGCCTCGCGGGCGGCGAGGGTGGTCAGGTTGGGCATGGGCGTCTTCTCTGTTCGAACCGTCGCCGGGTTGAGGGCTCGGAAGCGGCGTGCGTTCCTGCCCTGTCCCAACGTGGCGCTTCAACGCGGAACCCGCCCCGAAGCTTCACGGGGCGAACCTAGGAACATGACGGGGCCGGTGGAAGCACGGGACGGTAAAGTTCACGCCGCTGACATCGAACGGAAAGGATCACGGTGATGAGCGTCCGGGTCGCAGGAGATGCAGGGGTCGCAGGGGACGCCCGGGGAAACGTGCGGATGTTCCACAACCCGCGATGCGGCACGTCGCGCCGGGTGCTGGAACTGCTGCGGGAGCGCGGCATCGAGCCGGAGCTGGTGGAGTATCTCCGATCGCCGCCGGATCGCGCCGGGATGCGCGCGCTTCTGGACGCGATGGGCCTGCGCCCTGGCGGGCTGGTGCGGTGGCGCGAGCCGCTGGCTGCCGAGATGGGTCTGGAACAGGCCACGGACGAGGCGGTGCTCGACGCGCTGTTGCAGCATCCGGTGCTGATGGAACGGCCGGTGGTGTGCACGGGGAGGGGCACGGCCGTGTGCCGGCCGGCGGAGAAGGTGCTGGATCTGCTGTGAGCGGGCGATAAGCCCGGGGTGGCGGCGGGGATCGCTCCGCCGCCACCCCGGCGTGCCGGTTCAGTAGCGGTAGAGCTCGTGCTTGAACGGGCCGTTGGCGCCGTCGATGCCGATATAGGCCGCCTGTGCCGAGGAGAGCCGCGTCAGCTCGGCGCCCACCTTGGCCAGATGCAGCGCCGCCACCTTCTCGTCGAGCTTCTTGGGCAGGGTGTAGACCTTGCGCTCGTAGGTGCCGGGCCTGGCGGTCCACAGCTCGATCTGGGCCAGCGTCTGGTTGGTGAAGGACGCCGACATCACGAAGGACGGGTGTCCGGTCGCGTTGCCGAGATTCACCAGCCGCCCCTCGCTGAGCACGATGAGGCGCTTGCTGTCGGGGAACACCACCTCGTCGACCTGCGGCTTGACGTTGTCCCACTGGAAGTTGCGCAGGGCCTCGATCTGGATCTCGGAATCGAAGTGCCCGATGTTGCACACGATGGCGCGGTTCTTCATCGCGCGCATGTGGTCCACGGTGATCACGTCGATGTTGCCGGTGGCGGTCACGAAGATGTCGCCGCGGGGAGCCGCGTTCTCCATGGTGACCACCTCGTAGCCTTCCATCGCGGCCTGCAGGGCGCAGATCGGATCGGCTTCCGTCACCAGCACGCGACAGCCGGCGTTGCGCAGCGAGGCGGCCGAGCCCTTGCCCACGTCGCCGAAGCCCGCCACCACCGCGACCTTGCCGGCCATCATCACGTCCGTGCCGCGACGGATGGCGTCCACCAGGCTTTCGCGGCAGCCGTACAGGTTGTCGAACTTGCTCTTGGTGACGCTGTCGTTGACGTTGATCGCCGGCACCCGGAGCGTGCCCTTCTTCGCCATCTCCCACAGCCGGTGCACGCCGGTGGTGGTTTCCTCCGAGATGCCGCGCACGTCGTCGAGCAGCTCGGGGTACTTGTCGTGCATCAGCACGGTGAGGTCGCCGCCGTCATCGAGGATCATGTTCGGCACCCAGCCGTCTGGGCCGCGCACGGTCTGCTCGATGCACCACCAGAACTCTTCTTCCGACAGGCCCTTCCAGGCGAACACCGGGATGCCGGCGGCGGCGATGGCGGCGGCGGCATGGTCCTGGGTGGAGAAGATGTTGCACGACGACCAGCGCACGGTGGCGCCCAACGCGATCAGGGTCTCGATCAGCACGGCGGTCTGGATGGTCATGTGCAGGCAGCCGGCGATGCGCGCGCCGCTCAGCGGCTTGCTGTCGCCGTATTCCTCGCGGAGCGCCATCAGGCCGGGCATCTCGCCCTCGGCGATGGAGATCTCCTTGCGGCCCCAGCCGGCGAGCGAGATGTCCCGGACCTTGTGGTCGGCGGTGGTGGCGGAGCTCGAAGCGTCCATGATCTTCCTCTGGGCAGGCCCGCGACGGGGGCGCAGGGCGCGGCGGCGATGCACGCCGGATTTCGTGCGATGTCGGCAGGCGGTATAGGGGCAAAGACCGGGCACGGCCAGCCGGGCGTTCGCGACCGTCGCCGCCCGCGGCGGCGGCGTCGTTTCCGCGGTCCGGGGCCCCATTCACAGGAGCTTTCTTCCGCATGTCCGACACGGATACCGGCGCCGCGGCGCCCGCCTCCGCCAGCCCGCCCGACCGGCTGTCCGCCAACCCGCGCTCGCCCTTCTTCGACGAGGCGCTGCTGGCCCGCGGCGTCGGCATCCGCTTCAAGGGCGTGGAGAAGACCAACGTCGAGGAATACTGCATCAGCGAAGGCTGGGTGCGGGTGTCTGTCGGCAAGTCCGTGGCCCGTGACGGCAGCCCGATGACCATGAAGCTGAACGGTCCGGTGGAAGCCTATTTCCGCGACGAGGCCGGCTAGGACCCGGTTCCTTCCGCCCCGGCGCCCGGGGTACGGCCCAGCGTGGAAACACAGGGGCGTCGGCGCTTCGCGTTCGCGGCGCGACGGCGCCGACGCTCGGGAAAGCACGCGCGGCAACCGGGTGCCCCGGCCGATCCCGCGCCGATCTTGGACTTGGGGGCCTCGGAACCTCCCTGGAGCCTCGTGATCGCCGGGGCGACCGGTGGCGATCCGTCCGATCTTGCCCGATACCGCCGCCTGCCGAACGAGCCGTCGGACGAACGACGCCGGAACGGCGACGGGGACGAAGCGCGAGGCTGCCGCACGGGCGCGTGGCCAACCGCCGCCCGATGGCCCTCCGCCGGGTCCGACGTCACCGCGGGCAGCGGCGCCTGCCGCGACTGTCGTCTCCACGATCCGGCGCCCAGGCACGCACGATCCCTCGGCGGCCCGGGCGCCGTGTCCGCTCAGGTCCGACAGGAGGCCGGTCCCTCCTCCCGCCGGAAAAGGGCATCCGGCTCCCGGCTCCGGCGACCGTGTCGTCCCGAACACGTCCGCCGCCGATCGGACCCGGGAAGCGCAACCGCGTCCGCCGGGCGGCGCTGCAGAAGGTCGAGGACAGTTCCGCGAGCCGACGAGTCCCCCGAGGGAAAGCAGCCCGCTCATGAAGACCGACCGCCCCCACCCGCTCTTGCTGGCAGGCCTCGCGCTGGCCGGGATGATGTTGCCGCGCCGGGCCGAGGCGCCGGGACTGCCACCGCATCCGGGTGACCGTCGCGCCGCCGGAACACCGGCCAGGGCGGATGGAGCCCCGGAACAACACGAGGGCGAACCGCGGCCGGACCGGCGGGACGACGGCGGTTCCGCGCCGGGGGCAACGGCGAGCGCACCCCGGAAGCTGGGCCGCGCCGGGTGGTGGGCCGCGGTCAAACGGGCGGCGCGCGGGTTCGGCGACGACCGGATCATGGCCGAAGCGGCCAGCGTCACCTACTACACGCTGCTGGCGGTGTTTCCGGCACTGGCCAGCCTGATCTCGATCTACGGGCTGTTCACCGATCCCGCGAGCCTGGGCGACCAGCTGGCGCAGCTCGGCACCGTGGTGCCCGAAGGCGGCATGAGCATCATCGGCGACCAGGTGAAGGCCCTCACCAGCAGCAACCACAAGGCCCTGGGCTTCGGGGCGATCGTGGGCCTGCTGGTGTCGCTGTGGAGCGCCAACGCCGCGATGAAGTCGTTCTTCGACGCGCTCAACGTGGTCTACCACGAGAAGGAGAAGCGTTCCTTCGTGCGGCTGAACCTGCTGACGCTGGGCTTCACGGTGAGCGGCATCCTGTTCCTGATCCTGGCGATGTCGGGCGTGGTGGTGGTGCCCGTGGTGCTGCATGTGGTGGGGCTGGACAGCCTGGGCGCGCGGCTGGTGGCCGTGCTGCGCTGGCCGGCCTTGCTGGTGGCGGTCGCCCTCGCCCTGTCGGTGCTCTATCGCTTCGGTCCCAGCAGGCGGCTGGCGCGCTGGCAGTGGGTGAGCTGGGGCGGGACGGCGGCGTCTCTGGGCTGGATCGCGGCCTCGGTGCTTTTCTCGTTCTACGTGTCCAATTTCGGCAGCTACAACAAGACGTATGGTTCGCTCGGAGCGGTGATCGGTTTCATGACCTGGATCTGGATCTCGGCCATCGTGGTGCTGATGGGCGCGGAGCTGAACGCCGAGCTTGAGCGCCAGACCGCCTCCGACACCACCGTCGGGCACAGCCGGCCGCGCGGGAAGCGCGGCGCCACCGTGGCGGACCGGGTGGCGGGGGAAGGTGCCGCATGATCCGCATCGCGTTTTCCCGGGTCCGCCGGACGGCACGCCCCGCCGTGATGGGATGGCTGCTGCTGTGCTCGACCGCCCTCGTGCCGGCATCCGCCAGATCCCCCGCCACCGGGACCCTGGCGGAAACGGCGCCGGTGGAGAGCTCGCCCCGGACAGCGGCCCCATCCCTGGACACGGCCGCCCCGGACGTTCCCCTGCCGCCGCCCGTGCCGCTGTCCCCGGGGGATGCGGCGGCCGACGCCGCGGCGGATGCCGTGCCGCCGGAGGTCCCCAACCCGCTGCCCCGGCTGTCGCCCGGCGCGGTGGCGGCCGCCAACCAGCTCCTGCGCGCCCGGATGCGGGAAGTGCTCGGTCACGCGCTGGCGTCGCCCGATCCCCGCGATGCCGGGCGAGCCCTGATGCTGGCGCGCGCCATGCTGTCGGCGCGCGACAGCGTCATCGACCGGCCGCAGATCCTGCTGGTGGTGGACCGTGCGCCCGCGGTGCAGCGCTTGTGGGTGGTGAGCGCCGCTCCGGCCGGGGAGCCCTGGACCGTGCTCGGCGCGGTGCGGGTCAGCACGGGCAAGCCCGGCCGCAAGGAGCATTTCAAGACGCCCGTCGGCGTGTTCGCCAACACCCCGGACATCCTGGGCTACCGCGCGCAGGGGACCTTCAACGAGAACCACATCCGCGGCAACGGCCTCAAGGGCATGCGGGTGTGGGATTTCGGCTGGCAGACCACGGAGGACTGGCGCAAGCCGGAAGCGCTCACCGCCGTCCGCCTGGAGATGCACGCTACCGACCCCACCTTCCTGGAAGGCCGGCTCGGCCGGCCGGATTCCGAGGCCTGCATCCGCATCCCGGCCGCCTTCAACCAGCTGATGGACCAGGCCGGGCTGATCGATGCGCAGCTGCTGGCCCTGGTGCCGCAGGACCGCGCCATCACCGCGCTGCTGCCGAAGGGGAGCGGGCAAACGCCGCTGGCCGGCGACCGGGTGGTGGTGGTGGACAGCTCCGAACCCACCGCGCGCCCGTCCGACCCGCTGGTGGCGGCCGAGATCAATCAGCGCTTCGCCGACTGGCTGGCTGCCCAGAACGGCCCGGCCCAAAGCGCTACAAGCCAAGGCGCTGCAGGCCAGAACATTCCGGGCCAGAACGCCGCTTCTTCGAACGCCGCTGCGCCGAACGCCGACGCGCCGGCGACCGGCACGCCCGCCGGCGCGTCGGCCGATGCCGCGGCCGGCCTATCGGGCGCCGCCCCGGCGGCGACGGCGTCCACGCTGTCCGGCAGGGCCGCCGCCGGTTCCCCGGGGATGCGCGTCCGGGCATCCGGCAGAGCGGTGTCGCGGACGCCCGTCGACGGGCCGGGCGCTGGTATCGTGCCGGTCCGGGCGGGATCGCTCCGTCCGGCGTCGGCCGCCGCCGACCAGGGCTGAAGCGTTCGGCCGCCGCCGGAAGGGGGCATGAGCGCGACGACCGGTGCACCCCTGCCGCGGTGGGGTCGGTCAGGATGCCGTCCCGAGCGAATCCGGCGACCCGGCGAGGCCGATCTCCACGCCGGCAGCCGGCCGCGTACGCCCCCGGCTCCCGGCCCGTGATCGGCCTTCCCATCCCCCCCGAACGCCCGGCAAGCCGGGCGCGCGGTGGCGGAGCGGATCACCTGATCAGCGGTTCCATCGCGTCCAGCGTGCGCGAGAACTTGTCGATCAGCGCGCGATAAGGAGCGGGCGAACTCATGTCGAGGCCGGCCCGCTGGAGGATGACGGTGGGATGATCCGAGCCGCCGGCGCGCAGGGCATCGAGGTAGCGGTCGCGCGCGGGCGCGCCGTCGCGCAGGATGCTGTCCACGAAGAACGCGGACGCCGCGATGGAGGTCGCATACTGGTAGACATAGAAGTCGAAATAGAAATGAGGAATGTATGCCCATTCGATGCCGTAGAGATCGTCCACCCGCACGCCGGGGCCGTAATAGCGACGCAGGATCTCCAGATAGATCTGGCTGAACTTCGCGCCCGACATCGCTTCGCCCTTCTGCGAGCGGTCGTAGATCGTGAACTCGAACTCCGCCAGCATCGCCTGCCGGAAATAGGTGCCACGCAGAAGTTCGCAGAGCTGGTCGAGAAAGAACAGCTTCTGCTTCGGGTCGGTGGCATGCCGGATCATGTAGTCCGCCAGGAACTGCTCGTTGGCGGTGGACGGGATCTCGGCGATGAAGGTCGAATATTGCGAGGTCTCGTAGGGCTGGGCCGCGTCGTCCAGCACCGTATGCATCGCATGGCCGAACTCGTGCGTCACCGTGGTCATGCCCTCGTAGTCGTCGGTGAAGTTCACCAGCACGAAGGGATGCACGTCGTAGGCGGCCGGGTTCATGTAGGCGCCCGACGACTTGCCCTTGCGGGGCAGCGCGTCCATCCAGCCGGCGGCGCTGGCATGGGCGAGCTTGGCCACATAGTCCGGACCCAGCGGCGCGACCGCGGCCAGCATGTTGCGGCGGGCGGCGGCGAGATCGAAGCGGGGGCTGCCGGTGGTCGCCGGGACATACAGATCGTAATAGGCCAGATCCGGAAGCTTCAGTATCCGCCGCCGAAGCTCCAGATAGCGATGCAGCACCGGCAGGCCGCGATTGGTTTCGGCGATCATGCTCTCGTAGACCTGCCGGGGGATCGCGTTCGGCGCCAGCGCGGCTTCCAGGGCGCCGGGATAGTGCCGGGCATCGGCCACGAAGATGTTGTCCCGCAGCTCGGTCGCGAGGGCCGCGCCAAGGGTGCTCTCGAAGTTCTTGTAGGCGCCGAAGAAGCTGTCGAACACGCGCTTGCGGTCGGTCCGGTTCTCCGCGGTGCGGTGCGCCACGAAATTCTGGTTGTCCAGCCGGACGGGCTTTCCGTCCAGGGTGATGCTCGGCCAGGGCAGGTCGGCGTTCACCAGCTGGTCGCGGATCTGTTCGGTGCCGCTGAAGGGCTGCTGCGCCGCCGCCAGCAACGCCTCGCCCTTCGCGTCCAGCACGTGGGGCGCCAGGCGGCGCAGGTCCTGGAGATGGAAACGGAACGGCGCCAGCGCCTTGTCGGTGGCGAGCGCCTGGTCGATCCGGTCGGGACCCAGCGCGATCAGCTCTGGGTCGATCCAGGCGGTCGCCTCGTCCAGCTTGCTGTGCAGCGCCAGCGCCAGCGAGCGCCGTTCCTGCGCGGAAGCGTCGCCCAGGTTCTCGTCCGCCTTGAGGGAGGCATAGGCATCGAGCCGGTCCATCCGGCGATCCAGCGAGGATTGCTGCATCAGCACGTCGCGCAGGGTCGCCGGATCGCCCAGCTTGCCGCGCCGCGCAGCGAGCGACGGCAGGGCGGCCAGCACCGCGTCCCGCTCGGCGCTCCAGGCGGCCGGCGACGGATAGATTTCCGCCAGGTTCCACATGGCGGGGATCTCGCTCCCCTTGTCAGGGGCCGTGGCGGGGGACGTACCCGGGGTCGTGCCGGTGGCGGCGCGGGCGGCGGCCGGCAACAGACCCGCCGCGGCGGCGAACTGCAGGAAGGTGCGTCGGGTCTGGAAGCTCATGGGCGGATGCGGCTCGCTTATCGTGCGACCGGACGCGGGGGCGCGTCCTGGCAAAGTCCCCACCCTCGCAGCAAGCGCCGTACCGCGAGATTGGCCCCGGATTTCTTCGCTGAAACATGGGGGCTGCGCGAGGCGCCTGGGACGTCCCGTGGCGGATATCGCCAAATGATGGCGGCCGGCGCGACGACGCGCCGGGATCACGCCGGGGTCACACTGGAAGCGGTTCGGTGCCCGGCGAGTCGTCCCGCGTCCGCAGCAGCGAGCGGGGGCGGCGCAACGGCGTGCGGTCGGCGAGGTCGTTGCGGATGGCGGTGGCCGCCGCCGCGGCAAGGGCGGTGGCGGTGGCGATCTGATCCAGCCCCCGCGTGACGTCGCCCGCCGCGTAAAGGCCCGGGACCCTTGTGCGGCCGTGATCGTCCACCGGAACGCACACGGCCTCGTCCACCGCGCCCAGCGCCACGGCCAGGTCCGAATGGATGCGCGCGCCCATCGCGGGATACACGCTGTCGAACCGCAACGGCTGGTCGCCCACCAGAAGCTCCATCCCGTTCGGCCGCAGCGCGAAGCGCCGCACCGGTTGGTCGAGCACGGTCACGCCCGCGTCCCGCAGCCGCGCCCGGCCTGCCGCATCGAGCTCCAGCGGCCCGTCGGGCGGGATCAGAAACACGTCCGCGCTGTAGGAGCGCAGGAAGATCGCCTCCCGCATTCCGTGCGCGCCCTGTCCCAGCACGGCGATGCGGCGGTCGCGCGCCTCGAAGCCGTCGCAGATCGGGCAATAGCGAACATGTCCCAGCCGCAAGGCCCGGTCGTGCAGCGGGTCCGGCAGCGCGGCGGGACGGTGATCGCGGATGCCGGTGGCCAGCAGCAGGGTGCGGCTCCGCAGCAGCACCGGTTCGGCGCCGGCGGGCCGGAAGCGCGCCACGAAACCGTCCGCCTCCCGTTCCGCCGACAGAACCGTGCCGTCGGCCACTTCCACGCCGTGCAGGCTCACCTGCCGCCGCATCCGTTTCAGCAGGGAGCGGCCCGAGATGCCGCCGGGAAAGGCCGGCTGGTTGCGGGTGCGCGGGATCAGCGCCGCCCGGGGCCGCCCGGCATCCACCAGCAGCGTCCGGAGCGCGAACCGGCGCAAATAAAGGGCGGCGGTCAGCCCGGCGGGACCGGCGCCCACCACCAGGCAATCGGCCCGCTCGGCCGCAGGGTCGTCGGCGGCATTCACAGACGCGAGCCGGCGGCCGCAATGACGGCCATCGTCCAACCGGCCCGGCGAGGGGGATCGGCCGGCCCGGCGATCCGGCGCAACAGGGGGCGACACCCCCGCGCGCCCGGCGCCCGTCGCCCACGGGACGACCGACTGGGCCCGACGATCGCGCTGATGCGCGCCACCGGCCGCGACGGCTCCAGGACCCGGCGGAAAAAAGCCACCATGATCCGGCAACGTCGCGCCGGTCCGGGGGGTTGCCAGCACCGGCGGCGCGCGCGCAGCTTTCGCCGGCGGCGGTTTCATCCCGGATCAACAGGAGTTCGCACGATCTTGGCTACCCCGAACGACGATCCGACCCTGGTTCCGGCGTCGAGCGACGCCTCGGACGGCCCCAACAAGCCGGACGGCTTCCCCGTGGGCGCCAGCGCGCTGCTGAGCGAGCGCCGGCTGCACACGCTGAAGCACGCCGACCTGTTCGGCGTGTTCGACCAGAACGGCAACATCCTGAACGGTCCCGGCATCGCCGACGGGCTGTACTATCTCGACACCCGCCATCTCTCGCGCCTGTCGCTCACCGTGTGCGACCAGCCGCCGATCCTGCTCAGCGCCACGCTGCGCGAGAACAACGCCACGCTGAGCTGCGACCTCACCAACCCGGACCTGGAGATCGACGACGGCGAGGCGGGGCGCACCACCCTGTCGCACGACCTGCTGCATGTCCGGCGCACCCGGTTCCTGCGCGACCAGACCGCGTTCGAGCGTGTGCAGATCCGCAACTACGACGTGGAACCGCGCCGCATCGTGCTGGATATCGGCTTCGGGGCGGATTTCGCCGACCTGTTCGAGGCGCGCGGCACCAGGCGCACGCGGCGCGGCACCCTGGCCGACCCGGTGGTCGCCGCCGACACCGTCCTGCTCGCCTATGACGGGCTGGACCGGCGTCGTCGCAGCACCCGGCTGCGCTTCGCGCCCACCCCCGACCGCCTGGACGATCGCACCGCCCGCTTCGAGCTGACGCTGAAGCCGGGACAGCGGGCGCTGGTCTACATGGAGGTGTCGTGCGACCCGGAGGACGCGGCGCCCGAGCGCGATCCGGCGGAAGCGTTCCTGTTCTCGCTGGTGGAAGCGAGGCGGGCGCTGCGCCTGTCGTCCTCGCGCGCGGCGGCGATCGAGAGCTCCAACGAGATCTTCAACGAGGCGATCCGCCGCTGCATCTCCGACATCTACATGCTGGTGACGGAGAAGCCGAGCGGGCCGTACCCGTATGCCGGCGTGCCCTGGTATAGCACCGCCTTCGGCCGCGACGCGATCATCACCGCGATCCAGTGCCTGTGGCTCGATCCCACCATCGCCCGCGGCGTGCTGACCTATCTCGCGGCGCACCAGGCCGACAAGGAGGATCCGGTCGCCGACGCCGAGCCCGGCAAGATCCTGCACGAGGTGCGCCACGGCGAGATGGCGGAGCTGGGCGAGGTGCCGTTCCGCCATTACTACGGCAGCGTCGATTCGACGCCGTTGTTCGTGATGCTGGCGGGCGAATATCTGGAGCGGACCGGCGACGTCGCGGCGATCGCGGCGCTGTGGCCCAACATCGAGCGCGCGCTGGAATGGATCGACCGTCACGGCGACCGCGACGGCGACGGGCTGGTGGAATATGGCCGCCGCAACCACGAGGGGCTGGCCAACCAGGGCTGGAAGGACAGCTTCGACTCCGTGTTCCATGCCGACGGCGCGCTGGCCGAAGGGCCGATCGCGCTGTGCGAGGTGCAGGGCTATGTCTATGCCGCCAAGCGCGCGGCGGCGGCGATGGGGCGGCGGCTCGGGCACAACAGCCGCGCGGCCGAGCTGGAAGCGGCTGCCGACCATCTGCGCATCCTGTTCAACACCACCTTCTGGCTGGACGATCTCGGCACCTACGCCATCGCGCTCGACGGGCAGAAGCGCCCGTGCCGCGTGCGCTCCTCCAATGCCGGCCACCTGCTCTATTGCGGCATCGTGCCGCCCGAGCGCGCCGCCCGGATCGTGTCGGGGCTGATGGGCCGGACGTTCTTTTCGGGCTGGGGCATCCGCACCATCCCGGCGGGGGAAGCGCGCTACAACCCGATGGCCTACCATAACGGGTCGGTGTGGCCGCACGACAACGCCATCATCGCGCTCGGCATGGCGCGATACGGCTACAAGAACGAGGCGGCACGGGTGTTCACCGGGCTGTTCGACGCCTCGCTCTACGCCGACCTTCGCCGGCTTCCCGAGTTGTTCTGCGGCTTCGCCCGGCAGCGCGGCGAAGGGCCGGTGCGCTATCCCGTGGCCTGCTCGCCGCAGGCCTGGGCGGCGGCGACCCTGCCGTCGCTGGTGCAGGCGAGCCTCGGGCTGCGCTTCGATCCCTCCGGCGTCGCGGTGCATTTCGACCGCCCCCGCCTGCCGGCCTTCCTCGACGAGCTGACCCTGCACAACCTGTCCGTGGGCGGCGCCCGCGCCACCGTGCATCTGCAACGGGTGGATGGCGAGGTGGCGCTCAACGTGATCGACCGGTCCGGACCGATCCAGGTGGTGCTGACGAGCTAGCATCCGGTTCCGCCGGGAAGGGCGCGCCATGGACACGGCGACGGACTATTACCGGAACAAGGTGGCGGTGGTGACCGGCGCCGCGGCCGGGATCGGGCTGGCTCTGGTGGAAGCCATGCTGGACCGTGGGGCCGCCGCCGCCGTGCTGCTGGACCGGGACGCCGCGATGCTGGAACGGCAGGCGGAACGGCTTGCTGTGTCTTACCCCGGCAGGATCCTGGCGGTCGTCTGCGACGTTTCGGTGGGCACGGAGGTGGTGGACGCCATCACCGCGGCCCATGCGTTCGGGAAACGGATCGACCTGCTGTTCAACAATGCCGGGCTGGGATTGTCGGGACGATTCGACGAGCTGGACGACGAGGACTGGACACGGGCCTTTGCCGTGAACTTCTTCGGGCCGCTTCATGCCATCCGCGCGGTGCTGCCGATCATGCGGGACCAGCGCGGCGGCCACATCGTCGACGTGGTGTCCGGCATCGCGCTGACGCCGATGGCGCAGCAATCGATGTATGCGGCGAGCAAGGCGGCGCTCAACGCCCTGACCCTGGCCCTGCGCTACGAGCTCTGGGACGAGAACATCCGGCTGACATCGGCCACGCCTGGCACCACCGCCACCGGCATATGGGAGAAGAACGGCGGCCGACCGCCGGCCAATGCCCAGTCGCCGGCCCAGGCGGCTGCGGCGATACTGGCCGGGGTCGCCCGCAACGAGCGTTTCGTGCCGGGCGACGCGGGGGACGCGCGGGGTGCTAGGGTCGCCTTCGACCCCGCCATGGCGGCCGAGCTGGACGCCTACCTTCTCGATGTCGCGAGACGCCGCCGCCGGGGCGAGACGGCCGTCTGAGGTTTGGGGAGAACCCGCCTCACACCCCCGCGTAGGCCGCCAGCACCTCGTCCGGCGTGCCGTCCATGCGGATCGCGCCGTGTTCCAGCCAGATCAGCCGGGTGCACCAGGAGCGCAGGATCTCCAGCGTGTGCGACGTCAGCACCAGGATCTCGGCGCCGCGCACCACGGTTTCCAGCCGGCGATGCGCCTTGTCCTGGAACTTCGCGTCGCCCGCCATGAACCATTCGTCCATCAGCAGCACCTGCGGTGCGGCTGCGGTGGACAGCGCGAAGCCGAGGCGCACCACCATGCCCGAGGAATAGGTCCGCACCGGCAGGTCCAGGAACGGCCCGAGCGAGGCGAAGGCTTCCACGTCGGCTTCCAGCGCGCGGATGCCTGTGCCGTTCAGCCCCGCGTAGCGGCCCCGCAGCACGATGTTCTCCCGGCCCGTCAGGTCGAGATTCATGCCGAAATTGGGGTCCAGCAGGGTGCCGACGCTGCCCAGCACCTCCACCGATCCGGCCACCGGCTCGTAGATGCCGCCCAGGGCGCGCAGCAGCGTCGACTTGCCAGCGCCGTTATGGCCCACCAGGCCCAGCCGCTCGCCGGACCGGAGCGTGAAGCTCACCTCGCGCAGCGCCCGGACCACCACGCGGTGGGTGCGGTCGGTGCCGAGATGCCCGCCGGTGCCAGCATCGGTATCCCTGCTCCGCCCCATGCGGTTGGAGGCGAGCGACAGCACCGTCTTCTTCAGCGAGCGGGAGCCGCCATGGTAGATGGGGAAATCCAGCGACAGCGCGGACACCGTCACCGCGGCGCCGTCGCCCGGATCCGCGGGCGCGCCGGCGTCCAGCGCCTCCGGAGGGGGGATCCCGTGGCCCGGAACGTCGTCGCTCCGGACCCCGTTGCCCCGAACATCGCCGCCCTGGCCATCGCCGTTCCGGGCGTCCGGGAGCATCCCGAGGGAGCCGTCCACGGTCATACCCAGAACGCGATCCGCGACCGCGCGCGGATGAACAGCAGCGCCGACACGAGGCAGAACGCCAGGCTGTAGCCCACGGCCGCTTCCCAGATCATCGCGGACGGGACGTGGCCCAGCAGCGGCGCGCGCACCACCTCCATGAGGGGAAAGAACGGGTTCAACGGCAGCCACCAGCCCTTGGCGCCCAGTTGCGACGGGTTCCAGATCACCGGAGTGACGTAATAGGCGATCTGGAGCAGCGAGCCGACGATGGGCGGAATGTCGCGGAAGCGGGCGCAGATGGCGCCGAGCAGGAAGCAGGCCGCCATGCCGTCCACGATCCACAACAACAGCCCGGGCAGCGAGAGAACCGCTTCCACGCCCGGCCAGGCGCCGAAGATCGCGAACACGGCCAGCGGCACCACGATGTTGTGGGCCAGCACCAGCAGGTTGCGCCAGACGGTCCGCAGCACCTGCACCGTGAAGGGCATGCGCATGGAACGTATTGTCTGCTCGGCGCCCGTGAAGCTGGTGCAGGCCTCGCCGGCGAGCGCCCCGATTCCGGCCTGCCACAGGATGATCGACACGCTCAGGAACGGGAGGTAGCCGCGCAGGGAGGTGTGGAACAGCAGCGAGAACACCGCCCCCATGGACGCCACCATCACCGCGCTGCTGAGCGTCAGCCAGAACGGTCCCAGCAGCGAGCCGCGATACCGCAGCCGGATGTCGAGGAAACCGAGCGACAGGGCGAGGCGCCACAACCGCGTCCCGTCCCGCAGATCGGCCCAGGCGGCGGCGGCGCGACCCATGGCCCCGATGCGGGCATCCATGCGCAGCACCGGGCGCGGGAGCGCCGCCACGCCGGCCGGAGGGGCGGCGCTTCCGCCAGCACGCGCGCCTCGTTCGTCCGAACCGCGCGGGGTGCCGTCGCGCCCGTCATCGGCCTGGTCGCGTCGTTCCGTCGCCGCCGGCCCGGGTGCGAGAGGTGTCGCGGGCGGCGGCGCGGGCGGCGGCACGGGCGGCAGCGCGTTCATCGCGGCGGCGTAGCCGATCCGTCTCCACCCCGCAACACGAACACGAAAACGACATGGTTCCCCATCATGATGCAAGGTGAAGGGGCTGTTCATGTTGCGGTCATGTTCGGCTTGCGCTAGGGCCTTAGGCGGACTTCCTCCCGCGAAGTCTCAAAGTCCCGCGTCGCTCCGGCGGTGCCCGGGGCGCGATCGACCTGTTCCGTTCCGACGGTCGTCGCCGTGCGAGCCCAAGGGCCCTCGCGGCCGGCCGAAACCGCTTCTCGATCCGCTGCCGGGCGTTGCCGGCGATCACGGGGTGCCTTCATGACGCGACACGACCACCGCCGCGCCACCATGGGGGTTCCGCACCCTGCCGATCCCCCGAAGCGTCGGGGCGACGTGGCGGCGCGGCGCGTGGGCGGTGCGATGCGCGCGGCGGCCGGGATCGCGCTGATGTCGCTGCTGGCCGCCTGTGCCGGCAACAGCCAGAACGGTCCCGCGATCCCCGTGGCGCAGGAGGCCGCACAGTATCGCGCCCATGCCCGCGGCCATTACGCCCCGCCCGGCCCGCCCGACGATCCGTGGGGCCCCTATATCGACGAGGCGTCCAGGCGCTTCGACATCCCCGACACCTGGATTCGCGCCGTGATGCACCAGGAGTCCGGCGGCCACGTCTTCACCTCCACCGGCACCCTGACCACCTCGCCGGTGGGCGCGATGGGGCTGATGCAGCTGATGCCGCCCACCTACGACGACATGCGCTCGCAGTACAGCCTTGGCGACGACGCCTACGAGCCGCACGACAACATCATGGCCGGCACCGCCTATCTCCGGCAGATGTACGATATCTACGGCTCTCCGGGCTTCCTCGCCGCCTACAACACCGGCCCCGGGCGCCTGGACGACTTCCTGACCCGCAACCGGCCGCTGCCGCGCGAAACCCGGCAATATGTCGCGGCGATCGGGCCGAAGATCGCGGGCATCTCGCCCACCCGCCGTTCCCCCGCGGACCTGATGGTGGCCGCCCACCAGACCGGCGTGCAGTATGCGGCCGTGCAGAGCACCGCCGAAACCCGCAGCGTCCGCGATGCCTGGGCCAACCGGCGCCGCCGCACCGCCGACCAGGACCAGCCCGTGGAAGTGGCCGAGGCTCCGGCCGCCACCGGCCCCGGCGCCGCCACCCCGGCCTACGCCACCGCCTGGAACAGCCTGCAGCCCGCGGCACCCGCGGCCACCCTCGCCGCCAGCACCGGCGGTGCCGACAACGTGCGGGCGGCCTGGGCCAACCGGGCGACGGCGGCCCCTGCCGCCGCGCCCGTCGTCGCGCGGCCGGTGGCCGTGGCCTCCGCCGCCGCACCCGGCTGGAGCCCGGCTCCGACGCCCGCGTCCGGCCCGGGCAGCCGGAGCGCGCCCGCCTTTCCGGTGGCCAGCGCCGCGCCGGCATTTCCGGTCGCCAGGGCGGCGGCCGTTCCCGCCACCATGGCGGCGATCACGCCCGCCTCGACCAGCATCGACAACGATCCGGCCGACGCCGCCGGTGCCGCGGCCACGCCGGCCGCCGCCGGCCGCCGTCGGTTCCGCCTTATCCGCTCCGCGATGGCGGAGCCGGCGCCGCTGCTGCGGGATGCCGGCCGTGGCGGCGCCGAGCCCCGGGACTGGGCGATCCAAGTCGGCGCCTTCAACAGCGCCGCCCAGGCCAACCAGGCCGCCGGCAACGCGCAGTCGCGCTCCAACCTCCTGTCGCACGCCCGTGCCGAGATCGACGGCGTCAAGCAGGGGCGGGCGAAGCTGTTCCGCGCCCGCTTGACCGGCCTGTCCCGCGGCGCCGCCCTGCAGGCCTGCGAGAAGATCAGCCGCAGCCGCGGCGATTGCATGGTGGTGTCGCCCGATGCCCGTTCCTGACGATGCATCCGCCCGCCGGCACCGGAAGGTTCTGGCGGCCGCAGCCGGACTGCTGATCGCCGCCGGAACGCCGGCGCTGGCGGCCCTGCCGACCGGCCAGAAGGCGCCGGACTTCACGGCCCAGGCGAGCCAGGGCGGCAAGGAGTTCAACTTCTCCCTGGCGAACGCCCTGCGGCGGGGACCGGTGGTGGTGTATTTCTATCCCGCCGCCTTCACCAAGGGCTGCACGGTGGAAGCGCACGATTTCGCCGAGGCGACCGACGAGTTCCGCAAGCTCGGCGCCACGGTGATCGGCGTGTCCGAGGACGACATCGCCACGCTGGACCGCTTCTCGGTCAGCGAATGCCAGAGCCGGTTCCCGGTGGCGGCCGACCAGAGCGGCAAGGTGGCCGGCGCCTACGACGCGCTGCTGAAGGCCCATCCTGGGCATGCCGACCGCACCTCCTACGCCATCGCTCCCGATGGCCGGATCCTGGCCAGCTACACCGCCATGGATCCGGACGGCCACGTCGACCGCATGCTCGACGCGGTGCGGCACTGGCGGGCGGTATCGGGCGCCAAGACCGGCTGATCTCGCTGTTCGGCGGATCCCGCCCGCCGGCTGCTTAGTGCTCGACGCGTCGACCCTTATGGGCCCGGATCGCCACCGGGCGTACGGCGGTCTTCAAGGTGGCCCGTCCCAGTGGGCGCGGCGCGGCAGGCTCGGCGTCGCCCATCGGGCGATATCGCTCCGTCGCGTCGCTTTCGCCGAACTGGCCGTGATTTCCCGGCAGCGCCGGATGGCCGGCAGGCCGTGCCGGTTTTTCCGTATGGTCGTGACGCATGATCCCTCCGATCCCCCACCCAGGGACCGGACCGGCGAGGCCGGACCGGACAGCGAGGAAACGTCTCGCGCCGTCAGGCCGTTGCACCCGAGGAGGGCCGGCACCCAAACGTGAAGCGGGCCGGTCCGTCGCGAAGACGGACCGGCCCGCTTCCGAGGGATCGAGAGGCGGAAACGCCTCCCGAGGTCGCCTAGTGGGTGGAACCGCCCACGTTGGCCACCGCGTTCGTGCCGGCGGCGGCGCCGCGCGACACGTCATGACCGACCGCGCTGACGTCCTGCCCAGCCCCGTTCAGGGTGTTGCAGGCAGACAGGCCGGCGAGGGACAGGATTGCGGCGAGGGCGACGGTGCCGCGCAGCAGCGGGGAAGGCGAGCGCATCTTCTTGTTCTCCGGCAAAGTGTCGCCCGAACGAGCCAGCGCCCGCGAAGTTGCGTCCCGATGCCCGAATACCGCTGATTCCTGGTTCGCGCGAACTCTGGAGAAACCCCGCCCCGGCGGCAGATCAGGAACGCTGCGGGACCGGATCGGCCACCACCGGGGCGGTCCCTTTGCCCGCTGCCCGGTCGTGGGCGATCGCCACGGCGGGACCGTCCACCTCGATCAGCGCGACAGCTCGCTCGCGCCCCGCGACCACGGTCCCCGGGGGGACTGGTCGGTGGCGGGATTGAACGGCGAACCCGTTCGAACCGGCCGTTCCCCGTGTCCCGAACGGCGTGGCGGTGCCCTCGGCGGACGCCGCCGGAAACGAGACCGGGATCAGCCGACCGTCGCGAAAGGCACAGCGCTCACGCGGGATGCGGACGGCGACCCCGTCCCGACGCACCGCCGCCGCAGGCATCGCCGGGTAGGCCACGGCTTTCCCCGCATCATGGATCGCCGGCATGGACAGCGTGGTGGGCAGCGCCCGGCTCGCGGCGGCGGCGGCCGGCACCACGGACACCGCCAGCGTCGCGAGGCCGGACAGCGTCCGGATCGGCAGCCTCGGCGCTCGGTTTCGCACGGACCCCATCGACAGCCCTTCTCGTTCGGGTTCCGCCCGTCGGCGAAGGATGACCGCGAGCCAGCCGGGCCTCAAGCGCGGCCGCATGAAGCTTTCGCCATGTTCGGCCGCCAGCGCCTCGGCGCGGTCGCGGTTCGACACGAACCGATACGATCTTCCGGCGGGGGCGAACGTTACGACGTCGATGATGTCCGTGTTTCTGCAGGCTCTTCGCTGCGCTTTTCGTGTTCCCGGCGCTCTTCGGACGCCGGCCGGAACCGTTCGCTCAGAGTGCCGGGCAACAGGGCTCGCGGCTGGCCTGTGTCTGGTGGCCGCGCTGCCGACGACGACCGCCGCCGCGGCACAGGGGACGCCGGAGGCCGCGCCGATCGAGGCGCCGTCCGCCGCCGCCGTCACGTCCCCGAAGGCCACCGCGTCCCCGGCCCGCGCCGCGCCGGGGCCGGCGTCCCACGGCCTGCAGGCGTCGCTGCGACATCCCGCGGCGTTTCTGGCGTTCGAGCAGGCGTCGCCGTCGCTTCTCGCGGAACGGTTGCGGCAGGCCCCGGTGCCGGGACCGGACGCGTCGCCGCATGAAACGGTGCGCGACGCCCGCACCGGCGCCGACATCGACCGGTTCGGCAGCGCCTACAGCTATCCGAACCCTTTGAACGACACCACCAACGGCCGTGGCGGCGTGTCCTATGCCGCCAGCCGGTCGGCGGATCTGCCCATGCCCGCGGGCGCCGGCTTCGTGGTGGCCCGCTGGGGCTACCCGCCGAAACCGATGCCGCGCGTCCCGGGAGACGATCTGGACGCGGCGCCGCCGCCGCTGCCGCTGGTGCGCTACGCGGTGCAGGCCAGCGCGGCCGATCGGCTGGACGATCAGGCCCTTCGGGTGCTGCAGCTGGCGGTGCAGGCGCAGGGGCGGGTGCTGCTGAGCGAGATCACGGTGGAACAGCCGAGCGGGCACCCCCATTGCTGCGACCGTTTTCCTCGCCTGGTGCTGGCCGAGCTGGCGCGCCAAGGCGTCGACCCCCGGCTCGTCGGCTGGAGCGACCGGTCGCTGGCCGAACTCGTCCGGGTGTCGGCCGGCGGCCCGTCCACGTCTCAGGCGTCCGGGGTGGCGCCGGCCGGTGTTGCACGGCTCGCCAGCGTTCCGGCAACGCCGCGCGGGGAAGGCCACCGGTTCCTGGTGTCGGTGGAAACCACGCCCACCGGCCGTGACCCTGGCGGACCGGTCGGTCCGGCGCCGGCACCGGTGGCAGGTGGGTGAGAGCCACGGGGAGATATCCGGGAGGAAGGCCCGGACGGCGCCAGGTTGACAATCCGGGGACGCGCTTCCTTATCTAGATCCGTGGCCGGCCAGTCCGGTCGGCCATGAAACGTTCTCGGGGCGGGGTGAAATTCCCCACCGGCGGTGTTTGCGGCGGTCCTTCCGGGCCGACGCATCAGCCCGCGAGCGCCCGGCTTCGCCAGAAGCCGGGGTCAGCAGACCCGGTGAGATCCCGGGGCCGACGGTCATAGTCCGGATGGAAGAGAACGGTGATGCCGCGCGGGCAGCGATCCCTCGGAAGGGGGACCCGCGTCCGGCATTCCGTGTCCGATCTAGCACCCAGGGCCCGAGAACCGTTTCGGCACGGCATGGGATTGGACTGGAACAGGTGTCGGCGGCGGCGAGCGATCCGAGGCAGGGCGATGATGGCGCGGTTGATTCGCGCCAATGGCCGCCCGTGTCGGCTGCCCCAGGCCTTACTGATTCAGCGCCGTCCGGCCTCGATCGGACCACGCACGATGCGATCCACGCCCGATCCGGCTCGCTCGCTGCGGCGGCCGATGCCGTGTCCGGAGGGCATGGCACCGGCGCGTCCGCGGAGAAGGCGGATCATCGGCCCGACGTCCGTGACAGTGCAGCAGCCGCGCCGGGATCTTTCCGACCCGTGACCGCCCCGGCCGTTCCGGGGCCGACCGCCGCCAGCGGCGCGGTCGTCGGCGGCCCCACCAATTCGGTCCCGCCCACCGTCGCTTCCGGCGCCACCACCGATGCGGTGCCTCCTCCGGTCAGGGCGGCCTTCATCGCCGCCATCGACGAGGCCTGCCGCTTTCTCGGCAACACGGCGCCCAACCCGCCCGTGGGCTGTGCGGTGCTGGACGCGAACGGCGAGGTGCTGGCAGTGGGCGCGCATCACCGCGCCGGCGAGCCGCATGCGGAAGCGCTGGCGCTGCGGTTGTGCCAGCAGCGCGGGCTGATGCACCGCGCCCGCACGCTGGTGGTGACGCTGGAACCCTGCAACCATCACGGCCGCACCCCGCCCTGCACGGAAGCGATCCTCGCCACCCCGGTGCGGGAAGTCTGGGTCGGCACGGTGGACCCGAATCCCCGCGTGGCCGGCGGCGGCATCGGCCGTCTTCGCGCGGCGGGGCGGACGGTGCACGGCCTGCCGGCCGCCTCGCCGGAGGCCGGGCGCTGCCGGGCGCTGATCGCGCCGTTCGCCGCCCTGAGCTCCGGTGGCCGCCCCTGGATCAGCGTGAAACAGGCGCTGGACCGCGCCGGCTCGATGCGTCCCCCCGCCGGACGCCGCACCTTCACCTCCGAGGACTCGCTGCTGCTGGCGCACCGGATGCGCCGCGCCACGGACGCGGTGGTGGTGGGCACCGGCACCGTGCTGGCCGACGCGCCCGAACTCACCGTGCGGCGCCTGCCCGATCATGCGGACCGTCGCCGGGTGCTGGCGGTGGTGGGGCGGCGGCCGGTGCCGGCGTCCTGGCGGGCCGCCGCGTCGGAGCGGGGCTTCCGGCTGATCGACGTGCCCGTGCTGGCGGATCTCCCGGCGGCGCTGGCGGCGGAAGGGGCGATGTGGGCGCTGGTGGAAGCCGGACCCGGCCTGCTGGGCGCCCTGCGCGAACAAGGGCTGTGGGACGACTGGCTGCAGATCCGCCAGGCGCCGATGCCGGGACCGCCCGCGCCCGCGACCGGTCCCGCCGCCGCCGATGCTCCGGTGCCCGATCTGCTGCGGCTGGCCGTGGCATCGCGGCACGGTGCCTTGTCGCCCTTGTCGCTGCTCCCCGAGCTTTCATCGCTTTTTCCTGCCGAGGAACCGTCATGACGGACCCGATCCAGCCCCCCCGACCCGGCGTGCCCGGGACGGCGGCAGAACTGCCCGCGACGCTTTCCCCCGCCCTGCGGCGGGCCGCGGAAGCGCTGCGTGCCGGGCGCATGGTGCTGATGACCGACGATGCCGACCGCGAGAACGAGGGCGACCTGGTGATGGCGGCCGAGTTCGTGCGGGCCGAGCACGTCAACTTCATGGTCACCCATGCCAGGGGGCTGGTGTGCCTGCCGCTCACCGGCGCCCAGATCGACCGGCTCGGCCTGCCGCCCATGGTGCAGGAGAACACCTCGTCGCGTGGCACCGCCTTCACCGTGTCGATCGAGGCGCGGCAAGGCGTGTCCACCGGCATCTCGGCCGCCGACCGCGCCCATACCATGCGGGTGGCCGCCGATCCCCGCAGCGGTCCGGCCGATCTCGGCTCTCCCGGCCACGTGTTCCCCTTGCGGGCGGCGGAAGGCGGCGTGCTGGCGCGCCCCGGCCATACCGAGGGCTCGCTCGACCTGCTGCGGCTGGCGGGGCTGGAGCCGGCCTCGGTGATCTGCGAGGTGATGAACGCCGACGGCACCATGGCCCGGATGCCCGAGCTGGAAGCGTTTTCCCGGCAGCACGACATCCCGCTGGTCACGATCGCGGAGATCGTGGCGTGGCGCCGCGCCACGGAGAACGGCGCCGGACCGGACGATGGCGGCCGCCATGGGCGCGGCTCGATCGACGGCCCGAGCCGGGGGACCGATGCGGGCGCGCCGGGCGTGGTCGCCGGCGGGCAGGCTGGAGGTATTCCGGCCGGGAGCCTCGCCGCCGGACAGGGGCCGGCTGCCTCCGAGCCGCTGGTAGAGCTGGTGGCCACGTCCACCCTGCCCAACAGCCTCGCGGACACGGTGTTCACCATGCATGCCTTCCGCGATCATGTTTCGGGGGCGGAGCATCTGGTGCTGGTGAAGGGCGATCCCGCCGCCGCCGAAGCCCCGCTGGTGCGGCTGCATTCCGAATGCGTGACCGGCGACGTGTTCGGCTCCAAGCGCTGCGATTGCGGCGAGCAGCTCCAGGCGGCGACCCGGCGCATCGGGCAGGCTCCGGCCGGCGCGCTGCTGTATCTGCGCGGTCACGAGGGGCGGGGCATCGGGCTCGCCAACAAGATCCGCGCCTATGCCCTCCAGGACGAGGGGCTGGACACGGTGGAAGCCAATCACCGGCTGGGCTTCGCGGCCGATCTGCGCGACTGGAGGGTGGCCGCCGCCATCCTGCGCCATCTCGGCATCCATCGTCCGGCACTGCTGACCAACAACCCGGACAAGGTGGCGGCGCTCGCCGAGCAGGGCATCGAGGTGGCGCGGCAGGTGCCGCTGGAGATGCCGCACAACCCGTTCAACCGCGCCTATCTGCGCACCAAGCGCGAGAAGATGGGCCACAGCCTGGCCGGACGATTCGAGGCCGCGTCCGCGACGGACGGCGGGCTTGAGCCGGACCATCTCCGGAGCCGCCGCGACGTCCGGACAGAGGGGCGGTCCCCGGTTGCTGCCGGTCGGAACATCGCCGCCCACGGTCCGGCGGCCGATGTTTCCGTCCGGGACATCGCCGTTCCTGACGCCGGCGCCGGAAGCGAGGGGTGGGACGGCCGCCGTTCCTGGGACGCGCACGCCATGTCCGGAGCTCGTGGAAACGCCCCCATGGCCGCGGAATGACACCCGCTTCCCGGCCCTGCTTCACGGGCCGGAGCCACCCTCCTCGACCCTCGATACCGGATGCACCATGAGCACCAACACGCCTTCCGTTCTGCCCGATCTTCGCCTCGATCCCGCTCCGCGCGTGGCGTTGGTGGTCAGCCGCTTCAACGAGGACGTGACCGGAGGGCTGCGGCGCGGGGCGATCGAGTGGCTGGGCGAGCACGGCATCGCCGTGGCGGAGCAGGACCTGCTGCCGGCACCCGGCGCGTTCGAGCTGCCGCTGCTGGCGCAGGCGCTGGCCCGCACCCGCCGATACGAGGGGGTGATCTGCCTCGGTTGCGTGATCAAGGGCGACACGGCCCATTTCGAGTTCATCAGCCTCGGCGCCACCGTGGGGCTGATGCAGGCGGGACTGGAAACCGGGGTGCCGATCAGCTTCGGCGTGCTGACCACCTACACGGACGAGCAGGCCGTGGCCCGCTCGCGCGACGATGCCCACAACAAGGGGCGGGAAGCGGCGGCGGCCTGCGTGGAAACCATCGCCCTGTTGCGGCGGATCCGGAACGGCTGATCCGCGTCTCGGCGGCGCGGCTACGGGGCGCCGGCGGAAACGGACCCCGCGGATGCACGCTGTAACAATGCCGGCCATGTCCTCGCCATGGATCGTGTGCAAGGTCGAACGATAACCAGGGAGGAGGCCGGAAGGCCTCTCACGCACGTGGCTTCCAGCAGAATCATCCTGTCCGCCGGCTTCGTGCTGGCCGCCGGCATCGCCGTCGGCAGCAGCGGCACGGCCATGGCCCAGCCCTATTATCCGCCGCCGCCGCCCGTGGTGGTGGCACCGCCGCCGCCGGTGGTGGTCGCCCGTCCGCCGGTGGTGGTCGGGCCGCGGCCGCCCGTGGGCTGGGTCGGCCCGCATTACTACTGGCATGGCCGCCACTGGCACGGCCGTCGCTGGGCCTATGACCGCTGGCATCGGGGCTACTGGTCGTACTACTGACCGGGCGATCGGAGGCGGCGGCCCGCCTCGGGTCGAACCTTCCGGCTCGATGGGGCCGAAAAGCCCGCCGGAGGTTTGACCGGGGCAAGCCGGTGCCGCACGAGCCTTCGCGACATGCAGAAACGCGACGGGGCGCCCGGCAATCCGGCGCCGCGCCCCGGACGCCCGCGCCCCGGATGCCCGCGCGTCGTCTGCCGCCTCTCGCCTTTCGGAACCTAGTATTCCTTGGGCTGGCCGGCCACGGGCACGGACGTCGGCTGGTTCCGGATGCCGGCATACACCAGCAGCACCACGGCGCCCTTATCGCCCGCGACCCCGCGATGCACGTCGTCCACAGACTCGGTGAAGGCCTGGCCGGGCCGGAACGTTTCCTGCTTGCCGCTGTCGCGGTCATGGATCGTCAGCGCCCCCGACAGCACGTAGCCGGCATTCGGGAACGGATGGGTATGCCAGGGCAGCGCGGCTCCCGGCGCGATCGTCAGTCGCAGCACGGTGAGCTCCGGGGTGCCTTTCGGATAGGCCGTATAGGGCTTGCCGTTCCACGACTCGCTCCGCTTCACCAGCACTTCCGCCTTGGCCGTGCTGCCCTGCTGGGCTGCCGCCACGCCGGGCGGCAGCAGCAGCGCGGCGCTCAGGCCGGCGGCCCAGGAAAACAGCGATCCTGACGAAAAGCGGGGTCGGCTCATCATGGGCATTCCTTCGGCAAGAACCGGCGCCGGAACAACCGGAACCGCGATTTGATGCGATGCTCGCGGGTGGTTCATTGCGGTGCCGGAGGCCGGATGATCACGGCTCCGCCAGCCGTGTGCCGCTGGTCTCGAGATGTCGGGCGGCAGCTCGGCAACGATCGGTCGCCGGACCGGTTCCTGACTGAATTACAGAGTACTGGTGTGGTGAAATTCATTGACGGTGCCGATGCGTCTATGCAGCCTCGCGCTTGATGCGAGCGATCGTCCGCCTGCCTCCTTCCATGCGATCGCTCCGGCCGGGCCGTTCCCCAGCAGCGGGAACCGTTCGGCTCGCTTACCAGGAGTGTCCGGTGCATGGGCCACGCTGCTTCTTCCGGTCATGATCCCGAAGCCTCGTTCCGACGCGTGAGCGATCGCCGGACGGTCGCGGCGTGAGCGTCCTTTCCGGCGCGGCCGAGGCGACCCGGGAGATACCGGATGCCCATCCCGCCGAGCTCGGCGTTCCGCAACGCGAGATCGACAGCTTCCGGACGCGTGCCGCCGCCACTGTGCCCCGAGCCGAAGGCGACGCGGCGGTGCCTGCCGCCGGAACCGCCGCGCCCGAGGCCGCATCAGCCGAAGCCGTCCCGGCCGGCACCGCGCCAGCCTTGACCGCCCCGCCGGTCCTGCCTAGGGCCGCGGGGGGACTGCGGGCGCATGTATCCCAGACCACCACCTCGCTCACGCCGTTCTTCGACAACGCCGGTACCGGACGGACTAATCCGGCGCGCCCCTGGGAAACCAGCCAGGCGAACCTGTTCCTGCAAAGCAACGACATGCGGCAGGGCAGCCGGGTGCCGCACGAGCCCGCGGTCGCCGACGCCACGGTGCCGGCCGCGGCCCGCGGTGCGTGGAACGACGCGGCACGTCTCTCCGCGAAGCAGATCCTGCTTTCCGGGCCGGACGGCGCCGCCCTGTCGCCGCAATGGAGCAAGGCGTCGGATCTCGCCTCCGGACTGGCGAGCTCCGCATCGGGGAAGCTGGACACGCTGCGGGGCACCGTCGTTTCCGGGGCCGCCGAGCCCGCCATCCGCGACGTGGCGACGTCCGATGCGGCCTTCCACCGCGAATTGTCCGGCTTGTTCGAGTTCGACGGTGCCGAAATCGCCACCCATCCGCTCACCCGGACCCTGAACAGGCTGGCACCGTCCGGATCGCTTCCGAACGCGGACAAGCTCGTCGCGGCCCGGTCGGCCGCGGCGCTGTTCGGGCCCGACCCCATGCGGTCGCAGCGGGCGATGAGCGCCATCCAGGGCGGCGCGATCACCCTGGGCTCCGGCCCGCGCGGTACGGCCAGCAGCTGGGACCAGGAACGCGCCTGGCAGCTGGCCGGCCTGTTGTCGACCACCGGCGGTGGCTGGCGCGCCCTCGGCGCGATGATGCCGCGGGGCGGGGCGGAGGCGGCGGGCGGGATGTCCGGCGCGGCGGCCGAGCTGCGGCAGAAGAGCCTCAAGGTCGTGCTCCAGGCGCGCCATGCCTTGGCGCTGGACCGCAACGCCACCAGCATCTCCCAGGCGAACCACGCCCGGTCGCTCCGGGGCGCCGCCGTGAATGCCCTCACCGGTCTGCCCACCCGGGCGGCGGTCCGGACCGAGACGCGGGCGCGCGCCGACGACATCGAGCTGCACCAGATCGAGCTGCCGAGCGCAGCCCCCGGGCCGCTCCCGTTGAACGCCAGCTTCGCCCAGAAGGTGGAACAGGCTGCCCGGGCGGTATGGCGCGACCCGAACGCCGTTCTCGATCCCGCGCGGCCGCTCACCAACGACGAGCGGCTGGTGTTCGCCTGGCGGCAGGGCTTCCGCGACGAGCGCAGCCTGGCGGAAAGCATCGCGCAGTTCGAAACCGCCGCCGGCCACGACTTCGGATCACAGGAGGGAGGCTCCGTCGGCCAGCTCGCCCGGCGCATGCTGCCGTTCGGCGAGGGCGGCACGCCCTCGGTGTTCGACGCCGTCGCGGCCTACGGCGCCATGGGCGCGCATCTGCGCTACGTCCACGAGATCCAGGATGCCTATGACGGGCATCTGCTCGGGGCCGCGCAGGCGCTGGGCGAGCATATCGGCCAGATCCCGGCGACGGAACGGCCGAGGGCGGACGCGCTGGACCTCGCGTTCCACGCCGCCGCGCTGAACCGGATCGTGGCCACGCGCCAGCCGGCACCGGCCGGCGAGGCGGCTGCAGACGCGGCCGAGGCAACGTCGGCCGAGGCGACGGACTCTGGGGCGACGGACTCTGGCGCGATGGCGGCCGGCGCGACCGAACGTCCACGGCTCCACAACGACGCGCTGTCGGAGGACGAACGATCGGCCCTGATCCGCGACGCGGTGGGGGAGGTGAACGCCGCCCGTCCGGGCCTGCCGCCGGTCACGATCGAGGACGCCCACGCCCGGCTCGCCACGTCGCCTGCCGACCTTCCCGGCCTCGTGCGGCATGCCCGCGACAGGGCCGCCGCCCTGTCGGGCGGCGCGGCGGCGTCGCTGCCGGGCGCGGTCGACGAGCATCTGGGCCGGATGGGCGCCATCGAGCGGGGCGATCCGCTGCTGCCGGCGAGCGGCAGCCTCCGGGACCTGCGCGCGTTCCACCTCAAGCTGGTGGACGACCTGCCGATGGGCGACCGCGTCCGCTGGCTCCGGGGGCAGACCGGCGGCATCACCAACAGCCGCATCGGCCTGTCGCGGCCGACGACCGAATTCTCGCCCAGCCACGGCGACCACCAGCCCGACGCCCGCGGCGCCGGCGTGTCGCTGGGCGGCGGCCCCGACATTCGGGGGCAGGTGACCACGAGCAGCACGTCGTTCGTCAATTCCGGCGGCTATGGCATCGACTGGTCCATGGGGCGGCAGCTCGACCTTTCCGGCTCGGCCGGCGCGGCGTTCTCCGCCTCGTTCCTGGCCGCGGCCCGGAAGCTCGGCCTCCCGGTCAGCGTCGGCGGGCGTCTGACCTCCACCGAGCAGATGCCGACGGGCTACACGCTCCGCGTCCGCCGCGAGCTGGACGAGGAGAACGGCACCCGCAAGGTGTATGCCGACGGGCCGAGGCGAGGCGAGCCGGTATCGTCCGGCGAAACGACCGACGCGGCCGGCACGCCCGCCAAGACCGAGGACCAGTACCGGTTCGAGATGAAGCGCCTGATGAACGCCTTCTTCGACCATGCGGAAAGCAAGGCGGCCGGGACCGCCGCCCCGGAAAGCACCTTCTTCGACCAGGTGGCCAAGCTCGGCATGGGCTCCGACCTGATCACGGTGGCGCGCCAGGACCACCGCTTCTCCACCGTCAGCGCCGAGATCAACGCCGGCGTCGGCGTCCAGGGACGCTGGACGGCCGCCCATCCGGGCTCGGTCTCGGCGAACCTGTCGGCATCCCGGCAGGTCGATCTGCTGGACGGGCTGAACCGTGCGGACGGGAGCGGCCTCGACCGCCGGCTGATCGTGCAGAGCGGCCACAGCGCGCGCGAACCCGTGGGCGCCAACCTCGCGGCCGGCTTGCCGTCCATCCCGGTCTCGTCGCGTCCGGACGCCGCCGTGTCCTCGGTGTCGCTGCCGGCGGTGCGGATCGCCGGCACGCAGAACAACATGCTCGAGCGCGGCGTGCTGGCGTCGTTCCGGACGCTCAAGCGCGACGGCGCCTTCGATCAGCAGCAGACCTACCGGGACGTCGAATTCCGCACCCTGTCGGCCCTGGAAGCCGCCATCGACGCCGAGCCCGGACCGGTGCACGCGATGATCGGGCGGGAAAACCTCCAGCAGGCCCTGACCGAGATGCGGCGGGAGGACGACCTCAACAAGCGCTACACGCTGCGTTCCCACGCGACGCCCGAGGTCACGGACTACATGGACACCTTCGAGGCCCTGTCCGCCGCGGCCCATGCCGGAGCCTCTTCGCCGGAAAAGGCGGCCGCGGCGCGGCAGCTGGACGAGAAGCTCGCCGACGAGCTGACGAGCCTCATCGCCGACGACCGGCACTACGGCGTCCAGGGGATCTACGCGGTGGAATCGGTCAGCAACCGCACCCGCGTCGGCATGAACATGATCGCCGAGCTCGATCGGTACGCGAGTGCCGCCGGGGATCACGAGACGATGTGGATCGGCGCCGGCAACGCCGCCTGGAACCAGGCGCTGGCCGCCCGGCGCGATGCCGGGGCGGCGCCTCCCGCGGCGGCGGTCCCGGTGTCGCGGCCGGTCGCCGAAGCCGACCGCGCCGCTCAGGGGACTGAGGCGGACATCTGATCCGGCCGGCCCCGCACCTGACGGGGCCTCGGCGTCCCGGATCGGCGGTGGTCGAGGCGGCGGGTTGACCCGTGCGATCACGGCCGTGCGGGAGGGCGATCCGGGGCTTTGGCCGACACGGTGCATCGGCCCCGGACGGCTTCACCCCTGTCGATCATCCTACCCGGCTTGAGCGGAACCGAGCCGCATAATCCCCTCGCCGCCGGCCCTTGCCGCGACCCGGAGCGGCGGATGACGCTCCTGGGGCGACAGGGCCGGTTCCGATCCGGCGTGGGATCAGCTGATCGCGCCGGTGCTCCCGGTGAGGGCGTCGAACAGCTTCTGCCCGTTGGGCCGCCCGAGGCCCGTGCAGGCGTTCCAGCCGGGCCCGGCGTCGTAGCCGATCGACGAGCCTTCCGGCTTGTTGTTGCCTTGCGTGATCGGCACCGTCAGCCCAGCCGAGGCGGGCTGCGCGTACAGGAAGTCCGGCAGGAAGCCGACCGGCTTCGCCGCGCGGCCGTTGATCAGCGCCGTCAGCCCGGCCCAGAGCGGGGCCACCGCGCTGGTGCCGCCCACCACCTGCTTCTGGCCGTCCACCACCACCGCATAGCCGCTGCCGGGCGCGGCGTTCCCGGCCACGTCGGGCACGCCGCGTCCCTTGCGGCCGCCGTTGACGCTGGGAGGCAGGTTCGCGTTCTGCTGGAAGGGTGGCACGGGGAACAGGTCGCTGATGCCGCCCCCGGTGCCGCCGCCATCCTGGCCGCCGCCATTGCCGGTGTCGTCGTTCCACACCGTTTCGCGGGCGATGGCGCCGCCGCTCAGGGACAGGAAGGTGCCGCCGCAGCCGATCGCCGAAGGAGAGGACGCGGGAAAATCCACATGCGCCGCGCCGTCGTCCACCCCGTCGGTGGCCAGGCTGTCGCCGGAAGCCGCGAACACCGAGACCCCGGCGGCGGCGGCGTCGGCCAGCACCGAGTTCATGGTCGTGACCGACTGGTTGCTCCAGCTGCTTTCGGCGCTGCCCCACGAGATGGAGATCACGCTGGGCTTGTTGGTCCGGTCGTGCACCGCCTGGCTGATGGCGTCGGCGAAGCCCGCGTCCGTGTTGGGCGCGAAATACACCGCGATGCGCGCGCCGGGCGCCACGCCGCCCACCACCTGGATGTCGAGCGCCACCTCGCCGTCCGCGTCGCCGCCCGGGGTGTTGGTGGCGCCGTCCACGGACACCGCCAGCACCGTGGGCGGACGCAGCCCCATCGCCTTGAAGGCGGCGTTGTTGTCCGAGGCGCGGAACCCGCCGCCCAGTTCGATCAGCGCCACGGTGACGCCGCTGCCGGTTGCGCCGGACGGGAAGTCGTAGAGCTGCGCCAGCTTGTTGGGCTCGATCCCCGCCGGCTGCGAGCGGCGGGGACGCACGATGCGGCTGTGGGCGATCGCGCGGGTGTCGAGTCCCAGCACCGATTCCACCACGCCGTGCAGCGCGTCCGGCACGCCGAGCGGCCGGCTGTTGGCATGGAAGCGGTGGCCGTCATGGCTCCAGGCCTCCAGCCTGGTGTCGAACGCTTCCGAGATCTGCGCCGCCGTGCCCGACAGCCGCACCAGCCGCCGGGCCGGATCGGCTTCCAGGACCGTCAGGCCGTGGTCGGACGCGTGCGCGCACAACGCGTCGATGTCGGCCCGGTGCAGCGAGGCGCGCCGCTCGAACGGGTCGCCGCTGCCGGCCGGGTCCGTGCTCTTCGGCTTGAGATAGATGCTCACCGCCACCGGATGGTCCGCCGGCAGCGGCCCCTCGCAGGTGGCGCCTCCCGGCAGCGTGCACGCGCTGCCCCCGATCTCCGTGAAGCCCTGCCGTCTGCCGCCGCCCGATCCGTCTGACGCCATCATGCCGTCTTGTCTCCCGTCCACGAGAACAGATAGGAAACGAAACGCACGCGGTCGTCCAGCGTCGCATCCGGCCGCGCGCAAAGCTGCGTCAGCGGCAAACCCGGCCGCCGACGGGTCGCGGCGCCCGGGTCGAACCCGGACGGCCGTTCACCGCCGGAGCGTGTCGCCCGCCACCCGCACGGCGCGGGCCAGATCGGCGGCGCCGATCGCACCGATGCAGCCGATGCGGAACGAGGGCTCGCGCGTGAGCTTGCCCGGATAGATCACGATGCCTTGTGCCTGGAGCGCGTCGTAGAAGCGCTCGAACGAGAAGGGTGGTCCCGGATCGCGGAAGGTGACGATCACCGGCGCCTGCAGCGCGTCCGGCAGCAGGGTCTGGAAGCCCAGCGCCCGCATGCCGTCCACCAGCACCCGGCAGTTCCGCGCGTAGCGGGCATGGCGGGCCGGCACGCCGCCTTCCTCGTCGAGCTGGTCCAGCGCCGCGTCCAGTGCGGCCGCCACCTGCACCGGGGGCGTGAAGCGCCATTGCCCGTCGCGCCGGAAGCCGTCCCATTGCGCGTGCAAATCGAGGCTGAGGCTGGCCGCGACCCCGGCGCTGGCGGCGAGATGCGCCCGCTCGGCCACCACGAAGCCGATGCCCGGCACCCCTTCCAGCCCCTTGTTGCTGGACGCCATCACCGCCGAGGCGTTCCAGCGCGCGGCCGCCACCGGCAGCGCGCCGATCGCGCTCATCGCGTCCACCATCAGGCGCCGCCCGTGCCGCCGCACGGCCGAGGCCACCTCGTCCACCGGGTTGAGGATGCCGCTGGTGGTTTCGCACTGCACCACCAGCACGTCCGTGACGGCAGGCTCGGCGGCCAGGCGCCGGTCGAGCGCCGCGGGGTCCACCGGCTCGTGTTCCGCCCATTGCATGGTGTCGTGGGCGCGGCCGAGCCGGCGCAGCATCTCGGCCATGCGCCGGCCATAGGCGCCGTTCGCCAGCACCAGCGCCCGGCCGTCGCGGGGCACCAGGCTCTGGATCGCGGCTTCCACCGCGAAGGTGCCCGAACCCGGCAGCAGCACGGTCTCGTGGGTGCCGGTTCCCCCGGCGACCGCGGCCAGCCGCTCGCGCAGCCGGCTGGTGAGCGCGATGAAGCGCGCGTCGCGCGAGCCCCAGTCGTGGTTCAGGGCCGCGCGGGTCCGGTCGCTGGTGGTGAGCGGGCCGGGAGTGAGCAGCAGCACCCGCTCCGGCCCGGCGGTGTCCGGGACGGCGCCAGGGATGGCCCCAGGGGCGGTGTCGGCGCCGGGCCCGGTGGCACGGCCGGAGAGCGGCAACGGCGCGACCGCGGGGGGGAGCTGGTTGTCGATAACAGTTCTCAAGGCGGGGAGCGTCCGTTACATGGGGCGGCCTCGTGCGCCGCGGATCGGGGATGCCGTGACGTTCCTGCCCGAGCGGCGAGGCATTGGAAAGAAGCAGCCCGTTTCCGCGGGCGCGAAACACGCCGGATCGCGCCGGTCGCGGTTGGAGATGCCGTGTTCATGAAGTGGCTCACCGCGATCGGCGCCCTGTGCGGCGCGGCGCTCACCGTCTGGCTGCTGGCCCGGTTCGGGATCGGCAACATCCTGGATCTTCTGGGGCAGGCCGGCTGGGGCATCGCGGCGGTGATGGCGTTCCATCTGTTGCAGGTGCTGTTCTCGGCGCTGGGCTGGCGCGCCATCGCGGGGCAGACGCGGCCGCAGCCGCCGCTGCTGGATTTCGTGCTGCTGCGCTGGATCCGCGAGGGCGTGAACAACCTGCTGCCGGTGGCGCAGGTAGGCGGCGAGTTCGCCGCCACCCGGCTGCTGCGGCGCCGGGGCGTCAGCCTCGTGCAGGCCACCGCCGGCACGGTGTGCGACCTCACCATGGAGATGCTGACCCAGATCCTGTTCACGATCAGCGGCCTGCTGGTGCTGCTGGAGCTGCTGGGCCGGTCGCGGGTCACGGACGAGGTCGCGGGCGGCATCGGGGTGGCGCTGCTGGTGGGCGTGCTGTTCCTGGGCGGGCAGTGGTTCGGGCTGGCGGGGCTGATCGAGAAGGGGCTGATGAAGCTGTCCGGCCAGTTCGGCTGGCAGGGCATGGGCGAGATGCGCGGCCTGCATCGTACCCTCACCGGCCTCTACAAGAAGCCGCGCAACGTCGCCTGGGCCACGGTCCACCAGTCGGTCAGCTGGCTGCTGGGGGCGGTGGAGGTGTGTCTGGCACTGCATTTCCTTCATCATGACAGGTCGCTCGCCGTGGGGCTGGTGATCGAGAGCCTGGGCCAGGCGGTGAAGGCGGCGGGCTTCGCGGTGCCGGGCGCGCTGGGGGTCAGCGAGGGCGGCTTCGTGCTGGTGGGCGGGTTGTTCGGCATCCCGCCGGCGGCCTGCATCGCGCTGGCGCTGATCAAGCGGATGCGCGAGATCGTGCTGGGCCTGCCGGCGCTCGGCGCCTGGCAATGGCTGGACCGGCACTGGGCGCGCCTGCCCGGGCCAGGTGCCGGACATCCGTCCGTGGCGGACGCCGAGCGGCCCGGTCCGGACCAACGGCGGGAAGAAGGGCGCGCGGATGCCGCGCTCGAATACGGAGACGCGTCTTGAACGACACCTGGACCCACAAGCTCGCGCGCGGCGCCGTCCGCCCGCTGATCGGCAGCGGTGTCACGCCCAACCATCTCACCACCCTGCGGCTGCTGACCGGCGTGGGCGCCTGCGCCGCGCTGGCGATGGGCCCCCAAGCCCTGGGCGGCCATGCCTTCCTGTGGGGCGGCGTGCTGTGGGTGCTGTCGGCGTTTCTGGACCGGGCGGACGGCGAGCTGGCGCGCATCGGCAACATGATGAGCCCGGGCGGCCACCGCTACGACTACCTCGTCGATAACGGGGTGAACTGCTTGTTCTTCCTGGCGATCGGGGTGGGGCTGCGCGACGCGACGCTGCATGGCTTCCGGCTGGGCGGCTGGGCCGTGGCGCTCGGCGTGATCGCCTCGGCCGCGATGTTCGCCTGCAACTGGATGAGCGAGCGCTACGAGGCCCGGGTGCCGGGCGAGCGCACCTGGAACGGCGCCTGGGGCTTCCACGCCGACGACGCGCTGTATCTTCTGGGGCCGGCCGCCTGGTTCGGGCTGCTGATGCCGATCCTGTTCGGGGCGGCGGTCGGCACCAGCGCGATGGCCCTGGTGATCCTGGTGCGGCTGCTGCGGTTGCCGCCCGACGGCGCGGCCGCCGCCGCGTCCCGCCACGCATCCACCCACGCTTCTTCGCCCGCTTCCTCACACGCTTCCGGCGCCTGACCGGCGAAAGGCGCTGCATCGATGTTGTCGGTTCCGCTCGGGCGCCTCGCCGCCTTCTGTTCCAGGCGCGCCCTGATGGTGTCCGTGCTGGCCCTGCTGCTGGCGGTGGGCGCGGTGGTCGCCACCAAGACCCGCCTCGGGGTGTCCACCGACACGGGCGGCCTGTTCTCGGCCAAGCTCGCCTGGAAGAAGCGCCAGACCATGTTCAAGCAGGCCTTTCCCCAGGGGGAGGACCAGCTTGTCGCGGTGATCCGGGCCGAGATCCCGGAGGAAGCGCAGGCGACTTCGCGCGAGCTCGCGGAAGCGCTGCGGGCCACCAGCCATTTCCGGTCGGTCGATCTGCCGGGCCAGGACCGCTACCTGCGGCATAACGGGCTGCTGTTTCTCGATGCCAAGCCGCTGGAAGCGCTGCTGGAGAAGACGGTGGACGCCCAGCCCTTCCTGGGCCAGCTCGCGTCCGACCCGTCGGCGCGCGGGCTGTTCGGCGCCTTGTCGCTGATCGGCCAGGGCGTCGCGCGCGGGCAGGCCAACCTGTCGAGCTTCGCGGCGTCCCTGAACGGCTTCGCGGACAATCTCGCGCAGGCGGCGGCGGGTCATCCGGTGCCGTTGTCGTGGCAGAAGCTCCTGAGCGGCTCGCTCAGCGACATGGGCGGCCACTACACCTTCGTGGTGACGCAGCCGAAGCTCGATTACGGCTCGTTCGCGCCCGGCGGCGTGGCGACGGACGCCATGCGTGCCGCGATCGCGAAGCTCGAGTTCGTGCGCTCCGGCCGGGCGCAGGTGTTCATCACCGGTTCCGTGGCGCTCGACGACGAGGAGTTCGCCACCGTCGCGCAGGGCATGGTGGCGGGGCTGATCGGATCGCTGGTGCTGGTGGCGCTGTGGCTGATCCTGGCGGTGCGCACCTGGCGGGTGATCGTGCCGATCCTGCTGACGCTGGTGCTTGGGCTGCTGCTCACCACCGGCTTCGCGGCGCTGGTGGTGGGAACGCTCAACCTGATCTCGGTGGCGTTCGCGGTGTTGTTCGTGGGCATCGCGGTGGATTTCGCCATCCAGTTCTCCGTGCGCTTCCGTGCCCAGCGCGATGCCGGGGGTGCGGTGCCGGCGGCGGGCGAGGCGCTGCGCATGACCGGGCGCGAGACCGGCGTGCAGATCCTGGTGGCGGCACTGGCCACCGCCGCGGGGTTCCTGGCCTTCACCCCCACGGCCTTCGTGGGCGTGGCCCAGCTCGGGCTGATCGCGGGCTTCGGCATGCTGATCGCCTTCGCCTGCACCCTCACGGTGCTGCCGGCGCTGCTGACCCTGTTCCGGCCGCGGCCGGTGCATGGCGAGATCGGCTTCACCTGGGCCCGCCCCCTGGACCGCGCCGTGGTGCGCGCCCGTCGGCCGATCCTGGGCATCTCGGCCGTGCTCGCCCTGGCCGGGCTGTGCCTGATCCCCTCGCTGCGGTTCGACGGCGACCCGCTGCACACCAAGAACCCGAACGGCGAGGCGACGCGCACGCTGCACCTGCTGATGGCCGATCCGCTCACCAGCCCCTACAGCGTGGAGCTGCTGGCGCCGAATCTCGACGTGGCCAGGGGGCTCGCGACCCGCATCGGGAGGCTGCCCCTGGTGCACGACGTGCTCTGGCTCGGCTCGTTCGTGCCCGAGGACCAGGGTCCGAAGCTGGAGATGATCGCCGACGCGGCGCAGATCCTGCTGCCGACCATCGAGGGGCAGACGGTGCTGCCGGCCCCGGACGCGGCCGCCCTGCGCGCCGCCGCCGCCAGAACCGCCGCCGACCTGGCCCCCGTGGCGGCCAAGCTCGCACCCGGCGATCCGCTGGTGCGGATCGCGGCGGCGGTGACCGCGCTCAAGGACGCGCCGGACGCGCTGCTGCTCGATGCCAACGCGGCGCTGACCCGGTTCCTGCCGGCCCAGCTCGACGAGCTCCGCGACGTGCTGTCGGTGAACAAGCCGGTCGGGTTCGACGACGTGCCCGCGCACATCAAGCGCGACTGGCTGCTGCCGGACGGCCGGGCGCACATGGAGGTGCATCCGCGCGGCGGCCTCAACAACAACGCCAAGCTGCACGCCTTCGTGCGGCAGGTGAGCGCGGTATGGCCCGAGCTCGCGGGGTCGGCCGTCACCATCGTGGAAAGCGCGCGCACGGTGGTGCACGCCTTCTCGGTTGCGGCGCTGAGTGCGCTGGCCGCCATCGCGGTGATCCTGCTGGTGGTGCTGCGGCGGCCCAAGGACATGGCGCTGGTGCTGGCGCCGCTGATGCTGTCGGCGCTGCTGACGGTGCTGCTGCTGGTGGCGATCCCGGAGCCGCTCAACTTCGCCAACGTGATCGCCCTGCCGCTGCTGCTGGGCGTGGGCGTGTCGTTCAACATCTACTTCGTGATGAACTGGCGCAGCGGGCTGGACGGGCCGCTCGCCTCGCCCACCGCGCGGGCGATCCTGTTCTCGGCGCTCACCACCGGCACCGCGTTCGGCTCGCTGGCCGCGTCCCACCATCCGGGCACCGCGTCCATGGGACGGCTGCTGCTGCTCAGCCTCGCCTGCACCCTGCTGGCGACGCTGGTGTTCGTGCCGGCGCTGCTGGCGAGCGTGCGGCGGCGGACCGCGGGCTAGAGCTTCTCGCCGGCCGGCGCGGGGCCGCCGGCCGCACCGCCGGCGTCCGGAAGCGGCGTGGGGGCCGCTGCGCCGCGTCGTTCGCGCATGGGTCCGGGAAGCGATTCCGATCGCGGCGGGGGTTTTGCATGGCCGCGGGGGCGGTGCCGTCCGGCATCCGCGTTCCGGTGGCCGGAAGAACCGTGCCGGAGCCTTCCCGCCGTTCCCGAGGAACCACCCGCCGATGACGCGCCGCCTGCCGGTTCTCGCCTGTTTCGCCGTTCTGGCCGCCGCCTCGGCCGGCTGCGCTCCCCAGGGGCCGGCCGCCTCGACCTCCCCATCGGCGACCTCGACCCCAGCGACCCCGGACACGGCTGCTTCCACCGCGCCGATCCCGATCCGGGTGGTGGTGGTCACCACCTTCGAGCTGGGCTCGGATACCGGCGACCGGCCGGGCGAGTTCCAGCGCTGGGTGGAGAAGCTGCCGCTGCGCGAGGTGCTGCCGAACCCCGCCGGCTACCGGCCGCTGCGGATCAACCGCGAACTCGGCGTGCTCGGGATCGTCACCGGCGAAGGGCCGACCCGGGCGGCCGCCTCGATCACCGCGCTGGGCCATGACGGGCGCTTCGACCTCAGCCACGCCTATGTCGTGCTGGCCGGAATCGCCGGGATCGACCCGCATTTCGGCTCGCCCGGCGCCGCGGTGTGGGCGCCGCACGTGGTGGACGGCGATCTGGCGCACGAGATCGATGCCCGCGAGATCCCCGCCGGCTGGAGCACCGGCTACCTGCCGCTGCAGCGCGCAACACCGTTCGAGCAGCCGGTGCCGCCGGCGGATTCCATCTCCGGCACCATGGTCTACACGCTCGATCCCGGGCTGGTGCGCTGGGCCTATGCGCTCACCCGCGACATCCGGCTGCCCGATCCGTCCGGCCTCGCCGCGCTGCGCGCCCGGTATCGTGGCTTCGGCGACGGCGAGCGCCCGGCGCGGGTGCAGATGGGCGACACGCTGGCGGCCGGCACCTTCTGGGTCGGCGGCCGCATGAATGAGTGGGCCGAGAACTGGGTGCGCTACTGGACCCACGACGAGGGACGCTTCGCCACCACGGCGGAGGAGGATGCCGGCATGATGCAGGCGCTGAGCTTCCTGGCGCAGGCGAGGCTGGTGGATCTGCGGCGCGTGCTGGTGCTGCGCACCGCGTCCAACTACGACATGCCGCCCCCCGGCCAGACCCCCGCCGCGCTGCTGGCCAGCGAGGCCAACCCGGGCGGCGGTGGCTATAGCGGCTTCATGCCCGCGGTGGACGCCGCCTTTGACGTCGGCAGCGTCGTGGTGCGCGAGCTGGCGACGCACTGGGACCGCTACCGGGACCAGGTGCCGGCGAGCCGGTGAGCGGGCGGCGTCGCCGGGCGGGCTTCGGGCGCGGGAGCGCGCCCGAAGCCGGGACACGGGGCGGTGCTCCGGGGAACAGGGGCGCCAGGCCGGTCGTTGATCCGGGGAGAAGGAGATCGTCATGACGACCATCGCCAAGACTGGCATCACCGCCGGCGCTACCGCCGGCACCGCCGACCATCCGATCCGCATCGAACCGGCGCCCGGCACCGTGCGCGTCCTGCTGGGCGGCGCGACGGTGGCGGACTCGTCGCGCGCGCTGATCCTGCGCGAGTCGACCTATCCACCGGTGTTCTATGTTCCCCGCGCCGACGTCAGTCTGGACCGGCTGGCACCGTCGGGGACCCGCACCCATTGCCCCTACAAGGGCGATGCGAGCTATTTCGCGCATGACGGCCGCGACGTGGCCTGGAGCTACGAGACGCCGTTCGCGCCGGTGGCGGCGATCGCCGGGCACGTCGCGTTCTATCCCGACCGGGTGGACGACATCTCCGCCGGGTGAGCGTGCGCGCCGGGCTTGCGTCCGATGGTATACAATTTGCTAGGCTTGGGGGACCCGTTCGCGCGATCGCCGGACTCCCGCCCATGCGTCCCAGCCTTGCCTGCCTCGCCACGCCCCGCCCCGTCGCCGCGCTGGCCGACGAATATCCGGAAGGGTTTCTCGATCCCCGCCACCGCCACGGCCGGGCGCAGCTTCTGTATGCCGCCAGCGGCACCATGGCGGTGACCACCGACGCCGGCTGCACGGTGGTGCCGCCGCAGCGCGCCTTGTGGCTGCCGGCGGGGGTGGAGCACGAGGTGCTGTGCCGCTCCCCGGTCTCGCTGCGCACGCTCTACGTGGACGATGCGGCGGTGGAAGGGCTGCCGGCTGCACCCTGCGTGATCGAAGTGTCGCCGCTGCTGCGCGCCCTGATCCTGGAAGCCATGGCCGTCGACGCCGAATACGAGGTGGACGGGCGCGACGGACGGCTGATGCGTCTGGTGCTGGACGAGATCCGGGGCAAGGCGGTGCGGATGCCGACCCTGCCGATGCCGCGCGACGAGCGGCTGATGCGGCTGTGCCGGACGCTGCTGGCGGATCTGCGGGGCAGCGAGGACCTGGATCGCTGCGCCATCATCGCCGGCATGGGACGCCGCACGCTCACCCGCACGTTTCGCGAGCAGTGCGGCATGAGTCTGGGCAGCTGGCGCCAGCAGGCGAGGCTGGTGTCGGCCTGCGCGCGCCTCACCGAAGGCTGCACGGTGACGCGCGCCGCCTGCGAGGTGGGCTATGAAAGTCCCAGCGCCTTCTCGGCGATGTTCCAGCGCGCGTTCGGCACCACGCCGTCCGCGTTCATGCGCCGGGGCGGCGTCTAGGAGACGGCCTCACCGCGCTGGCACGGCGGTCCGGCTCCCACCGGAACTCCCGCCGCCAAGGTGATCCGCTGTCCGGATCGCCCGCAGGCAATCCGGTCCGCCGGCGATGCGGGGCGGACGATGTCGCCGGGCGTGCTTAACCGCCGTCGAACGGGGCCAGCCGCCGGATCAGCCCGGCGACCGCGCGGGCCTGGGCGTCGCCCGCGTCGAGCCCGGCCAGCACCCGGCGGCGATCGTCGGGAGTGTTGGTCTGGCCGAGCCGGATCTGCGCGTCCACCCGGTCCACCGCGACCGTGAAGCCGACGATGTGGTTCATCAGCCGCTCGGTGTAGGGCACGATCTGGTCCACGTTCCACGGGCTGTGCCCGGGTTCCAGTTCGGTGGACAGGCGCTCCACCATCCGGCGCAGGGAGGAGCCGTCCTCCACCAGCGTGGCCCGGCCCCGCACATGGATCGCGACATACAGCCAGGTCGGCGCGCGCGGACGGGTGCCGTACCAGGACGGCGACACGTGCGCCTGCGGGCTGAGAAACGCGACCCGGCAGTCCGGCCGCGCCCGCAGGGCCCGCCATTGCGGGTTCCGCCGGTCCACATGCCCGGTGAGCACGGCGCCGGCTCCGGTGACCGGATCGGCCCCGTCGGCATCGAACAGGAAGGGCAGGTGGCTGGCGTCCGGCACGCCCGAATCGTCGCAGACGAGCAGGCTGCCGGTGCGGATCTCGCGCGCCAGCGCCAGCGCCTGCGCGGCGTCGGACAAGCGGTATTCGTCGGGGATGAACATGGCGCGCCGTGTCAGGCCGCGACCGGCAGCCGCAGGACGTCGCGCAGCCACGCGGCGGCGTCGTCGAACGCGCGGGCGCTGTCGGGCGAGATCGACATCGCTTCCAGGAAGCTGTGCGGCATGCCGCGATAGGTCAGCGCCCGCACCGGAACGCCGGCCAGGGCGAGCGCTTCCGCCAGCGCGGCGCCCTCGTCGTGCAGCACGTCGCACTCCGCGAGCGCGATCAGCACCGGCGGCAGGCCGCGCAGCGAACCGCGCAGCAGGCTGGCGCGCGGATGGTGGCGTTGCGCCGGCTCGGGCGCGTAGCCGTTCCAGAAGCCGCGCATCTCGGCCTCGGTGAGGTTGAACTCGGGGCCCCCGTAGCGCCGGTACGACGGGCGGCTGGTATCGGGGTCCACCACCGGATAGTTCATCACCACCGCGTCCGGCATCGCCGCCGGCTCGTCGTCGCGCAGTGCGAGCGTGGCGGCGAGCGACAGGTTGCCGCCGGCCGAGTCGCCGCCCACCGCCAGCTTCCGGCTGCTCGTGTCCAGTTCGAGCGCGCCGGCGGCGTCAGGAGTGCGCAGCCAGCGCAGCAGAGCCGTCACTTCCTCCACCGCGCGGGGAAAGCGCGCTTCCGGCGACAGGCTGTAGTCGATCCCGACCACCGCCAGCCCGGAGCGCGCCGCGTATTCGCGCATCACCCGGTCATGGGTGTCCACGGAGAAGAGCTGCCAGCCCCCGCCATGCACGTAGGCCAGCAGTCCGTCCGGATCGCGCGCGGGCTGGTGCAGGCGCAGACGCAGCGGGCGGCCGGCGAGCGGAACCGTGAGGGTGTGGCTCCGCAGCATGACGGGGCCGCCCGCCGCCCAGGGTGCCCGCACCTGTTCGGCCACCGCGCGCGCCTGCGGCAGCGACAAGCGCGCGAGCGGGGGATGACGATGGTAGGCGGCGGCGATGTCGTCGCGGAACCGCTCCATCTCCGGCCGGAGCGGCGCGGGCGGTGGAAGGACAACGGAAGAAGGGTCGGGCATCGAACCACCGCGCGGGCAAGCGTCAAGGCTGTCCTACCCGGCCGGACGCGCCGAAACCATGCGCCGCCGGGCCAACCTTCGTCGCCCGCGGGCCGGAAGCACCCGCACGGCCCGGCCAGGCGCGGAAACGGCGCCCGCGGCCCGGGAACGACGAAGCCTGGCCCGATCGAACGGGCGCCGCCCGGCCGGCGCGCCTATCATGGCCAGCCGGGCGGCGGACCGGGAGCGGAACGGAAGGAGAAAAGCGTGGCGGGCTTGGCGACGGCATTGCTGCGGCGGAAACCGGCGGCCTCCGTGGCGGTCGAGGCGAGGGGCACCGGGCTGCGGCGCACGCTGGGGCCGGCGCAGATCACGGCGTTGGGCATCGGCTCCATCATCGGCGCCGGCATCTACGTGATGACCGGCAACGCGGCCGCGGCCTATGCCGGGCCCGCCATCCTGTTGTCGTTCGTGCTGGCGGGGCTGGCCTGCGGCTTCGCGGCGCTGTGCTACGCGGAGCTGGCCTCGGTGATGCCGGTGGCGGGCTCCGCGTACACCTACGCCTATGCGACGCTGGGCGAGCTGTTCGCCTGGATCATCGGCTGGCTGATGCTGCTGGAATACGGCATCGCCGGGTCCGCGGTCGCGTCGGGGCTGTCCGGCTATCTGGCGTCCCTGCTGCATGATCTGGGCCTGACGGTGCCGCCCTTCCTGCACCGGTCGTTCGCGACGCTGGATGTCGCCGCGCCCGGGGGGGCCGCGCTGCGCTGGGGCGGCGGCCTGGATCTGGTGGCGGCGCTGGCGATCGCGGCGGTGGTGGCGGTGCTGATCCGCGGCGTGCGCGAGTCGGCGGCGGTGAACGCGGTGATCGTGGCGGTGAAGCTCGGCGTGCTCCTGTTGTTCGTGGGCTTCGGCATCGGCGCGGTGCATCCGCACAACTGGACGCCGTTCGTGCCGCCGAGCGAGGGCGGCTTCCGTTACGGCTGGCCAGGCGTCGTGCGGGCGGCGTCGGTGATCTTCTTCGCCTATATGGGATTCGAGGTGATCTCCACCGCCGGCACCGAGGCGCGTCATCCGCAGCGGGATCTGCCGCGCGGCATCGTGCTGGCGCTGGCGTTGTGCACCGTGGCCTATCTCGCGGTGGCCGCCGTGCTGGTGGGAGTGGTGCCGTTCCGCCGTCTGGGCGTGCCCGATCCGCTGGCGATCGCGGTGGACGCGATGGGCTATCCGCTTCTGTCGCTCGTGGTCAAGCTGGGCGCGGTGGCGGGATTGTCGTCCGTGCTGCTGTCGCTGACCTATGGCCAGTCGCGCATCCTGTTCGCGATGGCCCGCGACGGGCTGATGCCGCCCTTGTTCGGACGGCTCGATCCGGTGCGGCGGACGCCGCGCGCGGGCACGATCGTGCTGGGAGCGTGCATGGCGACCGCCGCCGCGCTGCTGCCGATCGGCATCATCGGCGACCTGGTGAGCCTCGGCACCATCTGCGGCTTTTCCATCGTGTGCATCACGGTGATCTGGCACCGCAACCGCTTCGCCGATGCCGAACGGCCGTTCCGCGTGCCGTTCGGCGGGGTGCGGGTGCGCGGCGTCTGGATCGGCGTCACGCCGGTGCTGGGGGTGCTGTTCTGCTTGTCGATGGGAGCGCCGCTGGTGCTCGACCTTGTGGGGAGCGCGCGGCACGGCAACTGGCTGCCGGTCGGGCTTCTGGGAGGCTACGCGACGCTCGGTGCGCTGTTCTACGCGTCCTACGGCTACCGGCGATCCAGGGTCGGGCAGGGACTGGCGCCGATTGGCCCGGACGCGGCGATATCCGGCCCGCACGCGAGAGACGACGCCGACATCGCCGGCTCATAGTCGTGCGGTCCGATCCTGGCTGATCCGCTTTAACCGGGAACCACCGCCGATGTTCCGCCAGCACATTGCTTCCCGTCGCTTCGCGCTGCTGCTGGCGGGATCCACCACCGTGGCGGGACTGCCGGCCCTGGCCGCGCCCGCGCCCATTGCTGCCGTACCCCCCGCTGCCGTGTCCACCGCCGCCGTGTCCGCGCCGAACAGCCAGGCGGGAGCGCCCGACGGCTCGGAGCAGGCGGAGAACATCACCGTGTCCGCCAACAAGCGTCGCCAGCGCACGCGCGACGTGGCCGGGTCCGTCACGGTGCTGACGGGCAAGCAGCTGCAGGCGCTGGGCGCGCAGAGCTTCGCCGACTATCTCCGGCTGGCGCCGGGTGCGGTGTTCAGCGAGGGCGTGCCGGGCTTGTCCACGGTGTCGTTCCGCGGCATCACCGACACCAACCTGCTCGACCAGGGCCAGGGCACCACGGGCTATTTCCTGAACGACGTGCCGCTGGCCGAGCCGGGCTTCGCCATCGCCATTCCCGACATCGACACCTTCGACGTCAGCCGCGTGGAGATCCTGCGCGGGCCGCAGAGCACCCTGTTCGGTTCGGCGACGCTGGGCGGCGCGGTGGACTACATCGCCAACACCGCCGACACCCACAAATACGATGCGGCCTTCGAGAGCAGCGTGCTGGGCGTCGAGGGCGGCGATGTGGGCTACACGGAGAAGGGAATGGTCAACATCCCGCTCATCCGCGACAAGCTGGCGGTGCGCGGCGTGCTGGAATATCGGCAGGACCCCGGCTACGTGGACAATGTCGGCACGGGCGAACACGGCGCCAACCAGGACCTGCTGCGCAACGCGCGCGTGTCGGTGACGTACGAGCCGACGGACGGCACCAAGCTGACCTATCTGTATCTGGCGCAGAACAACAAGATCTCCGACCAGGGCTACAGCCAGCCTTTCGTGGGCGAGTACAACAAGTTCACCCTGATCGCCGAGCCGTACTACACCGCGACCCAGCTCCATTCGCTCCGGCTCGACCAGGAGCTGAGCTTCGGCACCCTCACCGGCCAGGCGGCGTTCACGCGCAAGAACCAGTATCTCGGCGCCGATTACTCCGCCTTCTATGCCGGCGCGCTCGGTTCGCTCAGCCCCTACAGCGCGCCGCAGACCGGCGACAGCAAGTCGATGTACTACGAGCTGCGCGTGGCCTCGCACGACCATCAGACGGTGACGTGGCTGGCGGGCGCCGCGTACTACCAGACCTGGAAGCGCATCAACGCGATGCTGGGGGTTCCGGGCGCGCAGCAATATCTGGCCGGCCTCTACGGCCCGCAGGTCGCGCAGTCCTACGCCCCGGACGGCGACACCTTCAGCCAGATCATCGGCGACTATGACGGCTCGGAGGAATCGCTGTTCGGCGAGGCGTCCTATCACGGGCCCGCTCACCTCACCTTCACCTTCGGCGGCCGCCTGTACTGGACCTCCGTCACGTCGTCCTCGGAGAACTACGGCTACTACACCGCGCTCGCCAACGACGGCACGCCGTTTTCCCCGGGCCATGCCGCGACGTCGGACAACGGGTTCCTGCCCAAGATCTCGCTGCGCTGGGAGCCCAGCCGGCAGTTCATGGCCTATGGCCTGATCTCGGAAGGCTACCGTTTCGGGCAGCCCAACGTGGTGACGCCCGACCCCAACTTCACCACGCCTTCCGGCACCTCCTCCGACACGCTGATGAACTACGAGGTCGGCATCCGCGCCGGCTTCTTCCACGACAGCCTCGTGTTCGAGCCGACCCTGTTCTGGATCGACTGGAGCAACATCCAGACGCGCCTGACCCGGCCGGACGGCATCACCTACGGCGCCAATGCCGGCGACGCGGTGAGCCGGGGTGCCGAGATCACCACCAGCTGGACTCCGGTGCGCGGCCTCAGGATGCAGTCCAACGTCACCTATCTCGACGCCCACCTGACCGACAACGTGGTGCGCGGCGGCGGACTGCCGGACATTCCTTCCGGCACGGCGCTGCCGACCGCGGCGCACTGGCAGTTCACCGAAACCGCCAGCTACAGCTTCGACAACCGCTTCCGGCCCACCATCACCCTGCTCCACCATTACATCGGCCACGCCAAGGGCGCGCTGGACACCAACTTCATCCAGGGCGACTACAACTCGGTCGACGTGCGGTTCTCGGCACAGCTGCGCAACACCGCGCTGACCTTCTTCGTCAGCAATCTCACCGACTCGCACGGCGTCACCTCCGGCGGTTCCTACGGCGCCACGCCCAACGGCCAGCAATATTTCCTGCTCCGCCCCCGCACCTTCGGCGCGACGCTGGACTGGCATCTTTGACCGCGGAGGGGAGCTCCTGATGCCGGCTGCCGAGGACCGCGCCGAATGGTGGGCGCGTCGCCTGGGTGCGACCCCCAGCGTCACCGGCAGCGCCGAGGAGGCCGCGTTCGCGCCGTTTCTGCGCGACCTGCTGCGCGACGCGCCGCTGTTCCGCGACCGGCCGGACGATGTGTGGCTGCTGCCGGTGCCGGGCGGCGTCCATGAGCGGAGCTGCGTGCTGGCGCTGCTGCGCGGTTCGGGACCGGACACGGTGGTGCTGACCGGGCATTTCGACACCGTGGGCATCGAGAACTACGGCGCGCTGGCACCGCTGGCGCTCGATCCCGGTCCGCTCGCCGACGCGCTGCTCTCGTCGCTGGCCGGGGGGACGGACGCTGCCGCCCGGCGGGCGCGCGACGATCTGTCCCCGGGGGCGGGCGGGGAACCGGCACCCTTCGTTCCCGGGCGCGGGTTGCTCGACATGAAGGCCGGGCTCGCCGCCGCCCTCGCGGCCATGGAGGCCTTCGCCGCCGGCTCCGAACGGCGGGGCAACCTCCTGTTCGTGGCGGTGCCGGACGAGGAAGCCAACTCGGCCGGTGCCCACGCCGCCGCCGCGGCACTTCCGGCGGTGGCGCGCGAGAAGGGATTGCGGCTGCGGGCGGCGATCAATCTCGACGCGATCGCCGACGACGGCGACGGCAGGGCGGGGCGCGCGGTGACGCTCGGCACCGTGGGCAAGCTTTGTCCCAGCGTGCTGGTGATCGGCCGGCCGGTGCATGCCTGCTACGGCTATGACGGCGTGAGCGCCACGGCGCTCGCCGGCGCCATCGCCGCCGCGATGGAATGGCACCCGGGACTGGCGGAGCGGGACGCCGAGGCCCGGGATGCGGAGGAGCAGGGCGCCGGTCCCACCCTGCTGGGCTCGCGCGACGACCGCACCCGCTACGACGTCACCATGCCGGGCACCGCCTGGCTCTACTGGAACGTGATCACCCACCGGCGCGGCGCGGGCGAGGTGCTGGACACGGTGGCCGAGACCGCCCGGCGCGCGGCGGCGTCCCTGCGCGGCACCCTGCGCGAACGGCGCGCCCTGTCCACCGGCATCGACCGCCCCCTGCCGCCGCTCAGGGTGCTGCGCTTCTCGGCGCTGATGGCGGAGCTGCGGGAGAAGCGGCCGGACGCGGTGGCCATCCTGTCGGACCGGGCGGCGGCGCTCGCCGCCACGGCGCTCGACCTGCCGGAACAATGCCGCCTCCTGTCGCTGCTGGCGGCCGAGCTGCTCGACCTGCAAGGGCCGGCGGTGGTGGTCGGGCTGGCCTCGGTGCCGTATCTGCCGACCATGCTGGAGGCACCGGCGCTGGAAGCGGCGGTGCGGCGGGCGACGGGGGCGGTCGCGGCACGGCACGGCACCGGCATCGCGGTGCGGCGGCGCTTCCCGGCCATCTGCGACATGAGCGCCTTCGGGCAGGCGGATCCGGCGGAGCTGCCGGTGCTGGCGGCCGAAACGCCTGCCTGGCACGGCGGCGTGCCCGCGCTCGCGGTGGCGGGCCTCCCCTGCATCAACGCGGGTCCCTGGGGACGCGACTACCATACGAGGCTGGAGCGGATGCACCGGGAATACGGCTTTCGCGTGCTGCCCGACCTGGTGCTCGAACTGTCGCGCGCGCTGCTGGACGCCGGAACGTGACGTTCGGGGCTCCCCCGCGAGCGTCGGCGCGTCCCGGATGGCCGGCGCGGTCGCGGCCGGCCGGAGCGGGCGCCGCTCGCCGGGAGAATGACGTGCCATGAGGTTCTCGCGACGCTCGCTGCTGCTGGCCGCCATCGCCCAGGCGGCGGCGATGGCGCGACCCCGGGGAGGCTGGGCCGCTGGCGGGACGTCTCCCGCCCAGGTCGCGGATCCGGCGATGGCGGAGGCGGTCGCGGCGGCCGCGCTGCCGCCGGCGCCCGCCGTCGCCCGGCATCCGGTGCGAAAGCAGCGGTTCGGGATCGTCCGGTTCGACGAGTACGACTGGCTGCGGCAGCCGGACTGGTTCACCGCGCTGCTGCATCCCGAGCGGCTCTCGCCGGCGATCCGCGCCCAGCTGGACGCGGAGAACCGCTATGCCGACGCGGTGCTGGCGCCGACGGATGCGCTGCAGGCGGAGATGCTGGCGGAGATGCGCCGGCGCAGCGCGGGGGCGGGCAGCACACCGCCGGAGCCGGACGGGCGCTGGATCTGGTGGAGCGAGCTGCGCCCGGGCGCGCAGCAGCCGGTGTTCCTGCGACGCCCGCGCGAGGGCGGCCCGGCGCAGCTGTTGTTCGATTTCGATGCCGACGCCAGGGGCAAGCGCTACTACCGCCTGAGCTCGCTGAAGGGGCCGGCGCACAGCCCGGACGGGCGCTACCTCGCCTGGACGGTGGATCTGCGCGGCGACGAGCACTTCACCCTGTTCGTGCGCGATCTCGAGCAGGGGCGCTTCGCCCAGGCCCCGATCGAGGATTGCTATGGCGAGTTCGTGTTCTCGCCCGACAGCCGCTTCCTGTTCTGGCTGGAGCGCGACGGGCACAGCCGGCCGGCGAGGCTGTTCCGCCGCCCGGTCGGCGGCGGCGCGGATGTGCTGGTGCATCACGAGACCGATCCGGCGATGTTCGTGACGCTGCGCCGGTCCGCGTCCAACCGCTTCGTGATGATCGAGATCGGCAACGAGACCCAGAGCGAGGTCAGGCTGATCCCGGCCGACCGCATCGAGGATGCGCCGGTCGTCGCCGAGCCGCGCACGCCGGGGCTGCGCTACGCGCTGGAGCATTGGAACGACCGCTTCGTGGTGCGCACCAATGCCGACGGCGCGGTCGACAACAAGCTGATGCAGACGCCGGAAGCCTTTCCCGCCCGCGCGCACTGGCGCCCCTGGATCCCGTATCGCCCGGGGCGCCTGATCGCCGAGATGCGGGCGTTCCGGGATCATTTCGCGCGGGTGGAATGGATCGACGCCAACCCGGTGCTGATCGCGGTGGGCGCCGACGGCACCACGGAACGGCGCGTCGCGGGCGAGGACGCGGCCTACGTGCTGTCGCTGGACCAGGACGCGGAATACGGATCGGCGCTGGTCCGTTTCACCGTGCAATCCATGCGACGGCCGCCGAGGGCCGAGACCGTGGACATGAACAGCGGCGCCCGCGCCGTGGTGTGGCAGCAGGAAGCCCCCGACGTCCGGCCGGACGACTATGTGGTGGAGCGGCTGGACGCGCCGGGCACGGACGGCGTGCGTGTCCCGGTGTCGCTCCTGCGGCGGCGCACGACGCCGGTCGACGGCTCGGCGCCGCTGATGCTCTACGGCTACGGTTCCTACGGCTATTCGCTGCCGCCGGAGTTCGTGGCGGCCGACCTGTCGCTGGCGGACCGGGGCTGGGTGGTGGCCATCGCCCACGCGCGCGGCGGCGCCGAGCGGGGCACCGCCTGGTTCACCCAGACCCTCACCGTGCACAAGGGGCGCACGGTGTCCGACTTCGTGGACGCGGCGTCGTTCCTGGCGCGCGAGCGCTACACCCGGGCCGGCGCGATCGTCGGGCACAGCTTCTCGGCCGGCGGCATCCTGATCGGCGGCGCCATCAACCGCCGGCCGGACCTGTTCGCCGGTGCCATCGGGCAGGTGCCGTTCGTGGACGTGCTGGACACCATGGAGGACGAGACCAACCCGCTGGTGGACTCCGCCAAGCCGCTCTGGGGCGATCCGGCCGATCCCGCGATGTTCCGCGCCATGGCGGCCTTCGCGCCGTACGAGAACGTCCGCCGCCAGCCGTACCCGGCGGTGCTGGCCACGGCCGGATTGCTGGATGATCGCGTCGGATACTGGGAAGCCGCGAAATGGGTGGCGCGCCTGCGCGAGCGTTCCACCTCCGGGCGGCCGGTGATGCTGCGGGTCAACATGCATGCCGGTCACCAGGGCGATGCTGGACGCGACGACGAGCTGCGCCAGCGCGCCTCGTTCTACGGCTTCGCGATCCGGGCCGTCTCGGGCGCCTGGGACGCGAAAGGCGGGACGGCTCGCGCGCCAGAAAATTAAACGACATCGATTCGTCTAAATATTATTGCACATTCCTGTGTCGTAATATTAAACGGAGGGGAGCTGTGCCGCCCTGGCATGGCGCGGTGATCTCCCGAGGCGTTCCGTTCCATGCCGAGTTCCGTTCGAACCATGCGCCGCACCCTGCTTCTGGCAAGCGGAATGCTGTGCGTGTTCGGGAGCCGGGCCGTTCTCGCCGCCGACGCGCCGCCGGATGGCCAGGCCGTTGCCGGCGTCTCGGGGGTATCGCAGGCGAAGCCCCGGGGCGCCGGCACGGCGCCGACGCCCAGCGGCGGGGCGGTGCCGGATCAGAGCGAGGCGGTGATCGTCACCGGCACGCGCGAGCCGCACCGGCGCGCGCGCGACAGCCTGTCGCCGATCGACGTGGTGACCGGCGCCGAGATCGCGCGCACCGGCCAGACCAACGTCACCGACGCGCTGGCGCAGCTGCTGCCTTCGGTCACCCGTCCCGCGGTCGGCATCTTCGACGGCGCACCCACGGACTTCATCAGCCTGCGCGGGTTGAACCCGAACGAGACGCTGGTGCTGGTGAACGGCAAGCGGCGGCACAACACCTCGTTCCTCTACATCAGCGGCTTCGCGGACGCGGCGACGCCGGTCGACATCGACCTGATCCCGCCGGCGCTGATCGACCACGTGGAGGTGCTGCGGGACGGTGCCTCCGCGCAGTACGGGTCGGACGCGATCGCCGGCGTGGTCAACATCATCCTGAAATCCACCGATCATGGCGGTACGGCCTCCGCCGAGAGCGGCCTCACCGCGCAGGGCGACGGCTTCGTGGTGCAGGCGGGCGGCGAGAAGAGTGCCCGGCTCGGAAACAACGGCTTCATCGACCTCAGCGCCGACTACCGGCACCGCGACCATACGGTGCGCAACCGCGACGACGACCGCACCGGCGCGGTCACCACCGAGATCCTCGGCGATCCCGAAAGCACGCGCTACGATTTCGGGCTGAACGCCGGCTACGAGCTGCGCGACGGCGTCACCCTCTACAGCACCGAGACCTACAGCTACCGCTTCACCGACGTGAACCAGGTATATCGCCTGCCGAGCCGGCTGCCGGCGCTGTATCCGGGCGGCTTCACGCCCCACCAGACCACGTTCGAGAACGATTTTTCGGCAAGCCTCGGCGCGAAGGGCGACGACCTGCTCGGCTGGAGCTGGGATCTCGGTTCGACCTATGGCGGCGACTTCCTCGACAACAACCTGCGCAACACCGCCAACATCGCGCTCTACGACGCCACCGGATCGACGCCGCGATCGGTGCACCTGAGCAACCTGTCCACCACGCTGCTGACCAACGATCTGGACGTGCACAGGGCTTTCACGGTGCCGCACTGGGCGCACCCGGTGACGATCGCCGGCGGCATCGAGCACCGGTTCGAGACCTTCGGCACCGGCGCCGGCAGCCCGGCCTCCTATCTGCTGGGGGGCTCCCAGGCGCAGGTGGGTCTGCTGCCCAGCGACGCCGGGCCGCATTCGCGCGTGGTGTACAGCGCCTATCTCGAACCCTCCACGCGCATCACCGACGCGTGGCAGGTGTCGGTGGCCGGCCGCTTCGAGCACTACACGGATTTCGGCAACACCTATAACGGCAAGGTCTCGACCCGCTACGACATCACCCCCCGCCTGGCGCTGCGCGGCACCGTCAGCAGCGGCACCCGCGCGCCTTCGCTCGCCAACGAGTTCTACAGCGCGCTCGCCGTGGGGCCGTCCAGCGCCAGCGGCACGCTCGCCGCAAATTCCGCCGCCGCCCGCCTGCTCGGCGCGGCCCCGCTGGAGCCGGAGCGCTCCACCAACATCACCGCCGGGGTGGTGGCCGAGCCGCTGCGCGACCTGCATCTCACGGTGGACGCCTATCAGATCGATATCCGCGACCGCATCGTCAGCGGCCCGGGCATCGCCGGCCCGTCGGCGGTGGCGGCGCTGGGCGTGCAGGGGATCGCGCTGTCGCCGGAACTGTCGCCCGATGACGTGTCCGCCTCGTTCTTCACCAACGCGGCCAGCACGCGCACGCGCGGCGTCGACGTCACCCTGTCCTATCGCACGAGGTTCCGCCGGTTCGGCACCATCGACTGGGACGCGTCGGCCAACGCCAACTATTCGCGCATCACCCACGTCAACAGCCTCGCCAACGGGCTGTCGGATCTTGTCGCGCAGAACAGCGCCTTTCTCACCACCAGCACGCCCAAGAACCGCGTCATCCTCGGCGGCCGCTGGCACGAAGGGCGCTGGGATGTGCTGCTGCACGAGCTTCGCTACGGCGAGACCATCGACCAGCTGACCTATTTCGAGGGGCCGGACGCCTATTCCACCACCGACTTCCGCCGCTTCGTGAACCATCCGCGCTGGCTCACCAACCTGGAAGTGGGGTTCCGCCCGGTGTCCCGTCTGCGCGTGGCGTTCGGCGCCAACAACCTGTTCGACACCTACCCGTCCCGCATCCCCCGCGAGAACGGCTATTACGGATCGGAGCCGTACGACAGCGACGGCAGCCAGATCGGCATCAATGGCGGCTTCTACTACGGACGCGTCGGCTATGAATTCTGAGCAACGTTCCCCCATGGCACCGCATCCGGTCCGATCGTCGCCGGAAAGCGTCCGGACCGCCGATCCCGTGGCCCCAGGCGTGAGGCACGGTCGCCGCGCCGTGCTCGCGGGGCTCGCCGCCGGTGCCGCGCTGCCAGCGATCGCCCCTGCCGCTCCCATGGTCGCTCCCAGGGCCGCGGCCTCGCCGGGCCTCGCGCCCGTGCCGCTGCGCCTGTCCTTGAACGAGAACCCGTTCGGCCCGTCGCCCGCCGCCGCGCGGGCGCTGGCCGCCGCCCTGCCGCAGGTCAACCGCTATGGCGACCAGGCGGCGGTGGACGTGCTGCTGGACCGGATCGTGGCGCTCGAGGGCGTGGCGCGCGAACAGATCGTGCTGGGCGAGATCCTGGCGCCGCTGGGGCTGTTTCTCGCGGCCGGGGCGGCGGCCGGCGCTCCGGCGGGCGGCCGCTTCGTGTATTCCGCACCCGGCTACACCGCGCTGGTGGATGCGGGCAGGCCGCTCGGGGCGGTGCCGGTGGGCGTGCCGCTCGACGCGGCGCTGCGCAACGATCTGCCCGCCCTGTCACGGGCGGCGACGGGCGACACGCGCGCCCTTTATCTGGTGAACCCGCACAACCCCAGCGGCACGACCAACGATCCCGCCTCGTTCGAGCGCTTCCTGCGCGAGGTGTCGGCGCGTACGCTGGTGGTCGTGGACGAGGCGTATCTCGAATACGACGACATGCGCCGTTCCGCCGTGGCCCTGACCCGGGCGGGCGCCAACGTCGCGGTGTTCCGCACCCTCGACAAGATCTACGGGCTGGCCGGCCTGCCCGTGGGCTACCTGCTGGCGCCCCGGGCGCTGGCCGGCGCGCTGCGGGCGACCGGGCTCGCCGATCCGCACGATATCGGGCGGCTAGCCCTCGCAGCCGCGGCGGGGGCGCTGGGCGATCAGGACTGGGTGCGACAGGTGCGCGGGCGCATCGTCGCCGGCCGGACGCGGCTCACAGCGACCCTCGACCGGCTCGGGCTGCGCCATTCCGACTCCCACGCGAACTTCGTGTTCTTCCAGGTGTCGCCGACGGAACACGGCGGAGCCGACCGGTTCCGCCGGCGGCTGGCGGAGCAGGGGCTGCTGGTGGGCAAGCCGTTCCCGCCCCTGAACGACTGGATCCGGATCAGCGTCGGCACCGAAGCCGAAGTGTCGCGGACCATCGCGGCGCTGCAGGCGTCGGCGGGCTGAAGCTCCGCTCGCTCGGCGCAGGGGGGCGGGGCGCGGCTCGCCCGGCAACCTTCCGGCGCCGCGCCGCTTGTCGGCGCATGCCCGCGTCCTCCCGCCCGTTCATCGCCGACGCCCTCGACGCCGTCGCCCGCGCCGCGCGGGACCGGGACGGCGAGCTTCGCACGGTGCAACTCGCGACGCTGGGCACGGACGGGGCGCCGTCCGTGCGCTCGGTGGTGCTGCGGGCGCTGGAGGGGAGCGAAGCGGAGCTGCACAGCGATGCCCGGGCCGGGAAGGTGCGCGATGTCCGGCGGGAACCGCGCGTGTCGCTGCTGGCCTGGTCGGCGGAAGCCAAGCTGCAGCTCCGGCTCGACGGAACCGCGCTTCTGCACGAGGGCGACGCTTTCGCGCGGGAACGCTGGGACGCGCTGCCGGACGCGGGGCGCACCGCCTATGGCGCCCGGGCGGCGCCGGGCGAGGCGATCGACGATCCCGGCGACCGGCGCTGGCTGCAAGACGAGGAGCGGTTCCGCTGTTTCGTGGTGATGCGCGTCCGGCTGCACCGGGTCGAGGTGTTGCGGCTGGAGCCGCACGGAAACCAGACCCGCGCCGTCGCCGGGCTGGATCGAAGCGGTGCCCTCCACAACGAGCGCTGGATCGGTCCCTGATCGTCCGGCGGCACAGGGCGCTTTTGATCCTTGCCGGCGGTCGCACTCGGGGCTTCCAGACCGTCCACGCCGGATGGAGCGCCAGGAACCGGTTCCGTTGTTCCCGTGGGTCAGGACCCCTCGCCGCCGGCGTGCCTGACGATCGGTCGGCCGGCCCAGCGGAACGGGCCCAGCGGATCGAGCTCCGGCGATGGGCGTGCGGTGGGACCAGCCTCGGGCGTGCCGGCCGTCCCAGCGGCGATCAGCCGCCGCGGGCCGTTTCCGGGTGGATCGCTTCCCTCAGATGGGCGGCCAGCGCGGCGGCCTGCGCGCGGATCTCGGGGATGGCGACCGATTCGAACAGGGTGCCCATTCGTGGCGGCCCCAGGGAGAACAGGTCAGGCGTCGGGCGATCCTGCCGGTCCAGCACGGCACCGTCGGCGTCGCAGCGCAGCCCCTCGCCCTCGAAGCCCGCCACGGCCAGCCCTTCCTGCAGCAGCGTCCGCAGCAGCGGCGATTCTCCACGCCCATATCGGGGATCGGGACCGGTGGTGTTGATCGCGTGTCCGGCACGGATCGTGTCGGTGCCTCCGGGCGTCCGTACGGTGATCGCCAGCGCGTCGCCGTCCTGTCGCACCGCCGTCACCCGTCCCCGCCGCAGGGTGAGGCTTTCGTCGCGCAGCGCTTCCGTCACCGCGGCCCCCACCATCGGCGCCATGCGACGGCGCACCACGTCCCACCGCCGTTGCAGATGGCGGCGGAACCGCCGCTTCTCGTTCTCGCTCAAAGCCAGCCAGAGCGCGTTGCTGGTCGCGCGCAGGCTGTCCACCGCGGCGGCGGCCGGTATCCCGTCCCGTAGCGCGCGGCGGAAGGCGGCCAAATAGCCGCGTGCCGTGGCCTGGACATCGGCGCCGACCACAGGCGATCCTGGCACCGTCAGGGCCCGGTGCACCTCCGGCAGCCATGCCCGGCGCGACACCGCGACCAGGGCGCCGCGATGTGCCTGCGCGCGCAGGCGAAGCACCGCGTCCACCGTGCTGAGGCCCGTGCCGATCAGCACCACGTCCTCGTCGGGGCCGATGCGGCCCAACGCATCGGGATCCCAGACATCGTGGTGGTAGCGCCCGCTGGCGATCGCGGCGTCGTCGAGTTCCGGCAGCGGCGGCGGCGGGAAGTTTCCGGTGGCCAGCACCACGTGGGTCGCGTGCAGCCGGCTCCCGTCCGCCAGAAGCAGCACCGGGCCGCAGGAACGCCGCTCCATCGCCACCGCCACGCCGCGGCGGTGGCGCACCCCGCTTTCGCGGAACAGCGTCCGCAGATAATCGCCGAACCAACGCCGGGGGATGAAGCCGTCCGGCCCGGCGCCCGGATCGTGCATCGCATGGACCCAGCGCAGCAGGTGGCCGGCATCGGACGGGTCGGCGCTCAGGGTTTCGTTGCGGACGTTCACCAGGTGTTGCGGAAACGAGGTGGAATAGGCCAGGCCGGCCCCCGGCGCCTCGGCCGGATCGAGCAGGGTGGTCATGCCGGCCAGCCCCTGCCGGGCCAGCTGCCAGGCCAGCAGAGTCCCGCTGGCGCCGCCCCCGACGATCGCGATGTGCTGCCGCTGCGGCATCGGCAGACGCCTCCTTTTCCTCGTCGACGCGAACCGGAAGGCGGGCAGGCCGCGCATCGGCCGTCGCCCGGTGGAGCGCGATCCGGCCTCCCCTCGGGTGTATCCCCCCGGGGTGCGGATGGATCAACCGTCCAGCAGCGCCCGGGCCTGCTTCAGGTCGGCCACGAAGGCCGCGTATTCCCGCTTCTTCGCGTCCTCGTCGGGCAGTCGCAGCAGGAAGGACGGGTGCACGGTCACCAGCCCCTGGGTGTTGCCGTCCAGCGCGATCGGCCGGGAGCGTTCGCGCCCGATGGTCACGGGCCGGCCGAGCACGGCGCGGGCGGCGGTGGCGCCCAGCATCACCACCAGCGCCGGCCGCACGGCCTTGCGCTCCTCGGCCAGCCAGCCCGAACACGCCACGATCTCCGTGGTGTCCGGCTTCGCGTGGATGCGCCGCTTGCCGCGCGGCTCGAATTTGAAATGCTTCACCGCGTTGGTCACGTAGACCGTGGCCCGGTCGATGCCGGCTTCCTTGATGGCTCGGTCCAGCAACTGTCCCGCAGGTCCCACGAAGGGCCGGCCCACCAGATCCTCCTGGTCGCCCGGCTGCTCGCCCACCATCATCATGCGCGCGGTTTCAGGGCCTTCGCCGAACACGGTCTGGGTGGCGGGTTCCCACAACGGGCAGCGGCGGCAATCGGCCGCGGCGCGGGCGAGGGCGGCCAGCATGGGCGCGCCCTGCTCTTCTTCGACCACGGCCACCGGAGGGTCGGCCTGACGCGGCGCGGGAACGCCGGCGGAGCCGGCCGCAGCACCTAGTAGGTCGGGTCCATCGTCGGCGGGCGGGGTCGGCAGCCTGGCGTTGCGGGGCGGCATGGCGGGGGCTTCCAGCATGGCATCGGTGCGGCGCGCGGCACCGCGGATCAGTTCGGGGATCGCCGCCGCCTCCGGGAGGTTGCGCCAGTATTTGCGCGGCATCTCCGACATCATGGCCGAAACCTTCAACCGCGCCGGGTTGAAGATGGCGCCGTAATAGGCCCGCCAGTAGCGCTCCAGCGCATCGTCGTCCGGCACCTCGGACGGGTCGGCGCCGGGCGCGAACCGCACTTCCTCGCCCGTCCAGTGCACGGAGCGGTACGGGGTCAGGATGGAGAACACCATGGTCGCGAAGCGCCGCACGAAGAACGCGGCGTTGGCCTCCACGATGAAATGCTCGGGCTCGAACCAGCTCACGTAGCGGGAGACAGGATCGCCGTTCGCGTCCGGTTCAGTCACCTCGCGGAAGCGCACGAAGGCCCGCATCTTGTGGGTGTCGCGACGCACCGACTGCGCCAGCCGGATCGCGCGGTGCACCGCCGGGTCGGCCACATCCTCCACCAGGCGCTTCTCGCCCCGCACCGTGCGCCAGACGAGACCGTAGAGAAGCGAGAATCTTTCCGGTTCCCGGGCCTGGATCACGGTCTGCGCGAGTTCCACCAGCGGCCGCGGCACGGTGAACGGGGCGGCGGCCGTGGCGGCGGAAGACGAGGCGGCGGGCGACGGGGCGGCCTCGTCGCTGCCCGCGGCGGCGAACAGGTCGGCCGGCGCTCCCACGGAGAACAGCGCGTCCTCCGGCGGGATGCCGTCCAGCGCAAGGCGGCGCGCGGCGGTGCGCCAGCCTTCGAAATCCACCTCGTGTGCCAGGACCACGTTCCGCATGCGGGCGGAACAGCCGGTCGACGGATGCGGTTGCATCGGCGGTGGTCATGGACCTCGCCGACAATCTCGGCGCCGCCCCGGGATGCGGCTGCCACGCGATCCCTTGATGCTGCCGATCGTTCCGGGAATGGGGGCAGCGGGTCGGGGAACAAGCATCCGGCCGATCGGTGACGCCCGCGTCGTGCCGCGGCTTCTCGCGTACCATCGGCGCATCGCGATGACGCCATGTCCGGTCGGAAGCTCGAGCGTCGAACCGGCACCTGCTCCGCGCCGCCATGGCAACGGCCTGGCGTGGGGGGGGCCGATGAACATCGAGGGCGGCAGCGGAGCCGCCAGAACCGTGCCGGGATCGAGCTGCGCGATGTCCGATGGTCGGGCGTCGTTTTGCAGGGCCGGCAAGATGCCGGAGGCCGAGGTCCGTCATTGGTCGTGGGGGATCGATGACGGCATGATGCGGAACGGCTTCGTTCGGAGCCGGGATGCCCTCGAGCCGGAAGTATTTATGAGCGACATCGAAGGGCCTGGCGGCATCATCTACGTCCTCACCAACGACGCGATGCCCCACATCATCAAGATCGGACGCACATCCGGGGAGGGGGTGGAACGGCGGGTCGCGGAGCTGAGCCGCGCCACCGGTGTTCCGCTGCCCTTCAAGGTGGCGGTGGCCCGCGCCGTTCCCGATGCGCGTCGGCTGGAACAAGCCCTGCACATCGCCTTCGGGCCGGACAGGATCAATCCGGCGAGGGAGTTCTTCGCGGTCGCGCCGGCCCGCGCGATCGCCATCATCGACGCGTTTCCGGGAAACGACCTCACCCCGCAATCGGAGCGGGCGGTCGAGCAGGCTGTGGAGGCATCCGAGCCCGGCACGCTGGCAGCGGCGAGGGAATTCGAACGCAAGCGTCGCCCTCCCTTGAACTTCGTCGAGATGGGCGTGCCGATCGGCGCCGTTCTGATCCATGCATCGACCAGCGAGGAAGCCGAGGTGGTCGAGCCGAGGAAGGTGCGCTTCCGGGGCGAGGTGATGTCCTTGACCCGTGCCCGGCAGGTCGCCGCCGGCACCGACTATCCCGTGGCGCCCGGTCGGCACTGGTCGTTCAACGGCGTTTCGATCAGCACCCTCTACGACGCCACCTACCCGTTGGCCGAGCCGGAGCCGTCCTGAACGCGCTTCACGTGCCGACCGGCCCGCGCGATGCCGCGGGGTTTACAACAGGCTGAGCTGTGTCGCGCGGGGCTGGATGCGGGCGGCGGCCTGGCGGGACAGGAGATCGGCGGCCTGCCCGTCGCGGGGCCGGTGGTCGGGCGCCACCAGGAACGGCGACACCTTGTGCAGCGACACCCGCAGCCGGGCCAGATCGTCCATCCGCAGCCGGCGGTGGCGGCGGGCCTGCAGCACGCGGTCCACGGTCTTCACCCCCAGCCCCGGCACCCGCAGCAGCGCTTCGCGATCGGCGCGGTTGATGTCGAGCGGAAAGAAGGCCGGATTGGCCAGCGCCCAGGCGAGCTTCGGGTCGTGCCGGAGCGCCAGGTTGCCGTCCTCTTCCGTGGCCAGCTCATCGACCGAGAAGCCGTAGAAGCGCAGCATCCAGTCGGCCTGATAGAGCCGGTGTTCGCGCAGCAGCGGTGCCGGTTGCAGCGGCAGCGCGCTGGACGCATCCGGGATCGGGCTGAAGGCGGAGTAGTAAACGCGCCTGAGGCCATAAGCGCCGTAGAGCGTGCTGCTCATCTTCAGGATGGACCGGTCGGTGCTGGGATCGGCGCCGACGATCACCTGCGTGCTCTGGCCCGCCGGGGCGAAACGGGGCGGCGGCGTGCGGCCGGGCGCCACCTTCTCGCGCGCCGCGTCGATGCCGAGCCGCATCCGGCCCATCGACCGGCGGATGCCCCCCAGATCCTTTTCCGGCGCATAGGCCCGGAGCGCCTGCTCGGTGGGCAGCTCCACGTTGATGCTCAGCCGGTCCGCCCATCGCCCGGCTTCCTCCAGCAGCGCCGGATCGGCGTCCGGGATGGTCTTGAGGTGGATGTAGCCGCGGAAGCCGTGCTCCACCCGCAGGGTGCGGGCGACGGCCGTGACCTGTTCCATGGTGTAGTCGGGCGAGCGGATGATGCCCGAACTGAGGAACAGCCCCTCGATGCAGTTGCGGCGATAAAAGCCCAGCGTGAGCTTCACCACCTCGTCCACGGTGAACCGGGCGCGGCGCACGGAGGAGGAGGCGCGGTTGATGCAGTACGCGCAGTCGAACAGGCAGTAGTTGGTCAGCAGGATCTTCAGCAGGGAGATGCAGCGCCCGTCCGGGGCGTAGGCGTGGCAGATGCCCATGCCCTCGGTGGAGCCGACGCCGTTCTTCTTGCCCAGGCTGTCGCGCTTGTCGGTGCCGGACGACGCGCAGGACGCGTCGTATTTGGCCGCGTCGGCCAGGATCTCCAGCTTGCCGAGAAGGTCGAGCGCCATGTTCGGTATATGTTCATCGCGCGTCGCCCTGGCAAGGCGCCAGCGTCCGGCGGAAGCGGTCGCGCGAGTTCGCTGGCCACCGGACGCAGGCGACGGGTCCAGGCCGCGCCCCGGCTTGCGGCCGTTCCCCGGCCCCCATACAGCAGGTGGCCGAACGGCCGGTGCAACGGGCCGGAAGCAAGGGGGAGACGGCATGCCGGTTCCATCGCTCGACGGCGCGGCGGAGCGGATCAGACGCTGGTTCGACGCGGAATGCTGGCCATTCTGGTCCGCGCGGGCGGCCGCCCCGAACGGCCTGTTCCTGGAACAGGTGCGGCCGGACGGCGAACCGGATCCGCACGCCCGGCTGCGGGTGCGGGTGCAGGCCCGGCAGATCTTCAGCCTGTCGCGGGCCGTGGCGATGGGACATGACGCGGCGCGAGAACCCCTGGCACGGGGGCTGGACGCCTTCGACCGGTTCTGCCGGGCACCAGATGGCCGGGCCGGCTGGATCGCGGTGCTGGAACCGGACGGGCGCCCCGCCGACACCCTGAGGGATTGCTACGACCAGGCGTTCTGTCTGCTGGGCTTCGGGGCCGCCCATGCCGTGGGCCTCGGGGCGGCCGGGGCGTTGGCGCGAGCGACGATGCGCTTCCTGGAGAACGAGCTGGCGGACCGGGCCGGTGGCTTCCGGGAGGATGACCGGAACACCCTGCCGCGGCGTGCCAACCCGCACATGCACCTGCTGGAAGCGTTTCTGTTCTGGTTCGAGCAGACCGGCGACCTCGTGTGGCGGGACCGGGCGAACGCGATGGCGGCCCTGTTCGCCGAACGGTTCTTCCACGCGCCGAGCGGCACGGTGGGCGAGTTCTTCGACGGGGCGCTGCGGCCTGCGGCGGGCGAGGCGGGGCTGGTTGTGGAGCCGGGCCACCTGTTCGAATGGTCGTGGCTGCTGCACCGTCTCGCCGCCGCCGGGGGACGGGATCTGCGCGGCGAGGCCGGGCTGCTGCATCGCTGGGGGCTGCGCCACGGGCTGGACGCAGCCGGATGGGCGATGGACGAGGTGCGGCAGGACGGAACCCCCGCGCGCCGCTCGCGCCGGCTATGGCCGCAAACCGAGCTGATCAAGAGCCTGCTGGTGAACGACGCGCCGGAACATGCGGCGCTGGTGGCGCAGCGGCTGTTCGACAGCTATCTGCGGACCACGCCGGGGCTGTGGATCGACCGCTTCGACGCGGCGGGCGTCGCCGACACCCCCGTGGTGCCGGCCAGCACGCTCTACCACCTGGTGCGCGCATTCGAGGAGGTGCTGCGGGTGGCGGAGGAATAGGGGCAAGCCCCCGGAGGCGTACAGCCGGGCACCCCCCTGCGATCCGGCCGGCGCGTCCGCAGCCGCGCCGTTCGGGAAACCGACCGGGAAAGCCGAACCTTCTGCCGGCGATGCTTTCAGGCGCGGGTCGTGGTGGCGGTGCCGGTGGAGGGCAGCTCGATCCGAACGATCTTCCAGCGCCACTGCTCGATCCGCAGCGACACGCGCACCGGCTGGCCCTTCGGGGACAGCTGGAAGGTGGCCTGGAACAGGTTGGGGGCGGCGAAGCCCGCCTGCACGAGGCCGTACCAGCCTGGCATCGCCGTCGCCGGGCCGGGTGCCGCCGCGGACCGCATCTGCGACAGCAGCGTCGGCAGCCGGGCGGGGGTCACTTCCTGGTCCACCGCCTGTACGGCGACGTTGCTGGCGAAAGACTCGCCGAACCCGGGGAGATCGTCGTCTACCGGCTGCAGTCCCAGCATGGCGGGCATGTCGTTGCGCAGGCCGTCGCGCACGCTGCTCCAGTCGAGCGAGGCTTCCACGGTGCGGAGATCGCGCTGCTGCAGCGCCGTCCCCATCTGCCACAGGGCGGCGAGCGGGGAGCCGGCGAACAACAGGGCGGAAAGGCACAGGGTGGACAGGCAGCAGCGACGGGCGCGCCGGCGCCAACCGGGACGGACCGCCGCGAATGCCGGCAACCCGTCGTCGAGGGCGAGCGTACCGTCCAGCGCGCCCTCGAACGCCACCTCCGAAGGGAGGCCTTCTTCGCGACCATCGAACGATGGAAACATCGCTGCCAACTCCCCGTGGCCGGACGCCTCGAACGGCCGGTTCTTGCTCGGTGCGGATCGGTTGATGATGATCTTGACGCGTTCAGGAACCGTAAAGTTCGCCTGCCGATGCTCGGTGAGCGCGAAACTGCCGGTCAAGGTGATTCAAGGGTCGTTCGCCGGTTTCGCGGCGGCTGAGGCAGCGGCGCCACAGTGGTCGCCCCTGGGCGCGTGCCGGCATCGCCCGGCCCGGTGGATGTCGTGACGGAAGAAGGCTTGACACCCGCATGAACCTCGAATTCTCCGAGCACGAGATCCAGCGCTATTCGCGGCACATCCTGCTGCGGGAAGTGGGCGGCGAAGGCCAGGCGCGGCTGCGCGACGCGAGGGTGCTGGTGGTAGGGGCGGGGGGCCTCGGCGCCCCGCTGTCGCTGTATCTGGCGGCGGCGGGGATCGGCACCATCGGCATCGTGGACGATGACCGGGTGGAGCTGAGCAACCTCCAGCGCCAAGTGATCCACGACACCGCCGCGCTGGGGATGCCGAAGGTCCGCTCGGCCGCCGCGGCGCTGGCCCGGCTCAACCCGCTGGTGCGGGTGGAGGCGCATGAATGCCGCCTCGAGGCCGACAACGCCATGGCGCTCGTGGGCCGCTACGACCTGGTGTGCGACGGGTGCGACAATTTCCGCACCCGCTTCCTGTTGAGCGATGCCTGCCGGCTGGCGGGCCGGACGCTGGTGTCGGCCGCGGTGTCTCGTTTCGAAGGGCAGCTCACCACCTTCCGTGCCGTGGGAGGGACGCCCTGCTACCGCTGCCTGTATCCGGAAGCCCCGCCGCCCGGGGCGGCACCGTCCTGTGCCGAAGCGGGCGTGCTGGGGGCCGTGACCGGCGTGCTGGGCACGCTGCAGGCCACGGAGGTCGTCAAGGAGATCCTCGGGCTCGGCGAGGGGTTGTGCGGCCGCGTGCTGTGCTGGGACGCGCTGGCGATGCGCTTTTCCACCATCCGCCTGCCGGCCGATCCGGATTGCCCGCTTTGCGGCGAGCATCCCCGGTTCCACGATCTGCGCCACCACGAGCGCGCGGAGGCGACCGCATGAGCGACGATCGATCCACCCCGCCTCCCGCCCGGACGCTGGGGCTGCTGATGATCGACCGGCGGTTCGAGCGCGCGCATTACGCGTTCGTGCTGGCGGCCGGGGCGGCCGCGATCGACCGGCCGGTGGTGATGTTCGCCACCAACGGTGCCCTGCATGCTTTCTGCCGCGATTGGCGCGGATTGGACGGGGCGGTCGCCGAGGACGAGCGGCTGCGCGGCCGGGGCGTCGCCGGGCTGGAGATGCTGCGCGAGGCGGTGGCGATGTTCGACGTCCCCCTGCTGGCCTGCGAGGCGGGGCTCAGGGCGGAAGGCATCGAGCGCGACCTGTTGCTGCCCGGCGTGGCGGTGGCCGGCGTGCCCGAGTTCCTGCACCGGGTCGATGACGGCCAGATGCTGACCCTTTGAGGCAAGGCCGAAAGGCGCCGCCCGGCACTGTTCGGCCGGGCGCGTGCGCGGGGGTGCGGGCCGCGATTTCCCGGCACGGGCCGGCCGGAAACGATGCGGGCGGAGCCGGCGGCCCGGGCACCTTTCCGACATTTTGACACGCGGCGGCCATGGTGCGGACCAGGGCGGCCCTTGTTCTTCCGGGTTCGACCTGGGATGGATGGCCCCCATGCGGCCTTCCGTTTCTCGCATCCTCCCTGGCACCCGCTGTTCCACCGGCGCCGTCTTCCGCGATCCCGCGCGCGGGGCGGGCCGACGGCTTTTCCGGACGCTTCTGCGGGTGGCCGGGGCGGCGGCCCTGATCCCCGTCGCCGCCGCGGCGCAGACCGAGGCGCCCGGCGGCCAGGCCGCCCCCCATCATCCGGCGGCCGCCCATCACGGCAGCACGACGCATTCCGCCGCCGCCCACAAGGCCGCGTCCGGGCATCCGAAACGGCCGCCGTCCCACGGAACAACCGCGCATCCGGCCGGCGCACACCATCCCGCACCCGCCCATCCCGGATCCCGTTCGGGCACCCATCCGGGGCCGCGCCATCCCGTGGCACCTCACCCGGCGCCGGCGCCGGCGCCCGTGCCGGTTCCGGTTCCAGCACCCGAGGTGCCGGCGGCTCCCACCAAGGGCAGCAACACCGGCCTGCCCCTGCCGCGCTACGCCGCCCTGCGCGCCGACGAGGTGAACCTCCGCAACGGTCCCGGCACCCGCTACCCGATCCAGTGGGTGTACAAGCGCCGCGACCTGCCGGTCCGGGTGGAGCGCGAATTCGACGTGTGGCGCCTGGTCGAGGACATGGACGGGGTGAAGGGCTGGGTGAACCAGGCGACCCTGGTCGGCACCCGCACCTTCGTGGTGCTGCCGGCCGGTGGAGCCGGCACGCGAACTCCCGGCGCAGATGCGACGGATCAGGGGACCGGCCAGCAGGTACCCCGGACCGCCCCCACCGGCGCGAACGGCGCCGGATCGTCCGCGAGCGCCCCGCTGCCCGCCGACACTCCCGGCGGCGGGCGGGTGCTGCGCGCGGCGGCCTCCGACGACGCGGCGGCGGTGGCGATCCTGCAGCCCGGGGTGATCGGGCGGCTGCGGACGTGCCAGGCCGGTTCGGCCTGGTGCAAGGTGAGCCTGAAGACCGTGTCGGGCTGGCTCCGGCGCGACGCGATGTGGGGCCTGGCGCCGGACGAGGCGATCGGGCCTTGACCGTTCCCGGCCGCCCCGCGCCGTTCCCCTTCCTGCCGCGGCCTCCCGATACGGTCGCGGGCCAGGGGCGGCTTGACTTTTATCCCCGCAACCGTGCTGAACGGCGCCCGCGTGCCGACGGTGGCGGGACGCACACCGTCGGAACAAGGAAACAACGGCAATGAGCGCTTCGCTCTCGGCGCAACGGCGAACCAAGATCATCGCGACGATCGGGCCGGCCAGCTCCAGCGAGGCCCAGGTCGCGGCGCTCGCCGCCGCCGGCGTGGACCTGTTCCGCGTCAATTTCTCCCATGGCGCCCATTCGGAGCACGCGGCGCGCATCGACGCGATCCGCGCGGTGGAAGCGCGCCTGGGCAAGCCGATCGGCATCCTGGCCGACGTGCAGGGTCCCAAGCTGCGGGTGGGCGCGTTCGCCGAAGGGCGGGTGTCGCTGGTGAAGGGCGCCCGCCTGCGCCTCGATCTCGACCCCACCCCGGGCGACGAGAACCGCGTGCAGCTGCCGCATCCGGAGATCATCGCCGCGGCGACCGTCGGCTCCTCCCTGCTGCTCGATGACGGCCGCCTGCGGCTCGGCATCGTCGGGCGCGGCGCGGACCATCTCGACACCGAGGTGCTGAACGGCGGCGTGCTGTCCGACCGCAAGGGCGTCAACGTGCCGGACGTGGCGCTGCCGATCCCGGCCCTGACGGAGAAGGACCGTAAGGATCTCGAGTTCGCGCTTGGTCGCGGCATCGACTACGTGGGGCTGAGCTTCGTGCAGCGCCCGGCCGACCTGGAGGAAGCGCGCCACCTGATCGCCGGCCGCGCCTGGATCATGACCAAGATCGAGAAGCCGCAGGCGCTGGAGGAGCTGGACGACATCCTCAAGCTGTCCGACGCGGTGATGGTGGCGCGCGGCGACCTGGGCGTGGAACTGCCGCCCGAGGCGGTGCCGCTGGCGCAGAAGCGCATCATCCGCGCCGCCCGCCTGCACGGGCTGCCGGTGGTGGTCGCGACCCAGATGCTGGAATCCATGATCACCTCGCCGGCGCCCACCCGCGCCGAGGCGTCCGACGTCGCGACCGCGGTGTTCGACGGCGCCGACGCCGTGATGCTGAGCGGCGAGACCGCCGTGGGCCAGTATCCGGTGGAAGCCGTGAGCATCATGTCGCGCATCGTGCGCCGCGTGGAGGAGGACGAGGGCTGGCAGGCCATCGTGGAGGCCAACCGCCCGGCGCCCGAGCGTTCGCCGTCCGACGCCATCGCGGCGGCGGCCCAGCAGGTGGCGGAAACCGCCGGCGCGGTGGCGATCGTGGCCTTCACCCTGTCCGGCCGCACCGCCGTGCGCATCTCGCGCGAGCGGCCGGCCGTGCCGATCCTGTGCCTCGCGGCCAACGCCAACGCGGCGCGGCGCATGACCGTGGCCTGGGGCGTCACCCCGCGCCCGCTGGACCAGGAAGGCAGCGAGAAGACCGTGGCCGAGGTGGTGGCGGAAGCCGTCACCGTGGCGCGCGAGACCGGGTTCGCCCGTGCGGGCGACCTGATCGTGGTGGCCATGGGCATCCCGTTCGGCCGCGCCGGCACCACCAACTCGCTGAGGGTCGTCCGCGTCGATTGAGGCCGCGATCCCCGGCGGTCGTCCGGGGAACGGGCTGCCGCGCTGGCCGCGGCGGCCCGTTTCCAGGCGATCCCGGCGATCCGAGGCGCCGTTTTCCGCCGGATGAGGCCGCAATCCGGCTCGTCCTGCACGGAAGAGCGGTGCCGGGAGCCGGTGCGGCCGTCGCGCGTTGGGGAAACTGGCTCCGGAACGGGGAACGAGGATGCCGAAGCGCCGGCTGGCAGAGCAGACCGCCCTGATCGTGATCCTGGCCGGCCTCGTCGCCGGCGTTCCGGTGCTGGCCGATGCGCAGGGCGCCGATACTGCTGCCGCCCGCGACCGGGCGCTGCTGGACTCGCCCGGAACCTTCGATTTCGCCCCGCAGACGCCCCCGGTGCCGGTGCCGACCCGGCCGGGCGGCGTGGCCAGCATGTCGGTGGGATCGCGGGGCGCGCAGAGCACCGGCATCCGCCTCGATAGCGGTCCGCTCGGCGGACGCAGCACCCAGGCCTTCCTGTCGCTGCAACAAGGACAGAGCCCGTCCTTCGCGGGCGGCCGCTGGCGCGGCGCGTCCGCCGCGGCCGGTGTGGAAACCGTGCTGGGCGAGGGCTTCCGGGTCGGGCTCGGGGTGGAAACCGCGCGCGATCGCTGGGTGCAGACGCGCTAGCCCGGCGCCGGGCCGCAGCCGGCCGCAGCCGGCCGCGGCCCAGGCGCCGGCAACAGGGCCGGCCCTGGGACCCATTCTGGGGCCGACCGCCCGCCGCACGGGTGGGCCCGAACCCGGCATCACCGCCACCGACCGGGCCGGCCTGGCTTCAGCCGGCAGCGCGGTGTCAGTTCTGCAGCCGCATGGCCAGGGCGACCGCCTTTTCCACGTGACGCCGGCGGGCATCGGCGCCCGGCATGGTGGAGGACAACAGCGCGTCGAGCTGGTAGTCGCTGTTGATCAGCGCCAGGAACAGGTCGCAGAACCCGTCGGGGTCCGAGATGCCGGCGGCACGGCCGTGTCCGTCCAGGAATTCGGTGAGACGCAGCTTCATGCGCCGCCGGGTCTTGCTGAGCGCGTCGAGCGAGGCGCGGGGAATGCGGCCGCCCTCGGCGATGCACAGCCGGACGATCGACGCCGCACGACGGTCGAGCAGGATGTCCGTGAACATCACGCCGATCTCGGTGAGCTGGTCGCGGAACGGCGCGTCCGAATCCACCGGCAGCTCGGTGAGCAGGCGGTCATATTCGCCGATCACCTTCTCCACGACGGCGTTGAACAGATGTTCCTTGCTCTCGAAATGGGCATACAGGGTGGTCTTGGACACGCCTGCCTTGTGCGACACGATGTCCATGCTGGTTTCGGTGTAGCCGTGCTGCAGGAAGGCTTCCTGGGCCGTGGACAGCATCAGCTCGCGCGTGGACAAGGTGCGGTCGATGCGCGTTCGGGCGACCGGTGCGGTCGCGATGTCTGGCGTCATGTTCATTTTTTCCCTGGACGCGGTAGGTGGCCGGATCTGTTCGGGCGCCCGGCTCATCCTCCCCGGAAGACGTTGCGTGCGAACAAAGCCCCCGGTCAACAACCCCGATCCCCCCGTGCACGCGCTCGTGATGCCCGGAACGGGAGAGGAACGCCTGCCGCGCGGATCGCGGGTATCGTGCGCCCGGCGGATGTCGCCGCCGGAGCCATCGTCCGGCCTCGTTTCGGACGCGTGCCGGTGAGCCCGGACGGCGCCGGATGGGCCGGCATGCGTTCCCTCTCGTCCGGCTATGCCGCCGTCGTGTTCGGAGCCACCGGAGGGATCGGCGCGGCGGTATTGTCACTGCTGCGGACCGATCCCGGATGTGCGCTTGCCGTGGGGCTGAGCCGCGCCGACGGCCTGGATCTGGAACGGGAAGACCGGATCGCTGCGCTGGCGGCGCGCCTTCGGCGCGAGACGGCGGGCGTCACCCTGTTGTTCGACGCCACCGGCGCCCTGGCGATCGACGGTGCCATGCCGGAGAAGGGTCTGGCGGCACTCGATCCCGTGGCGATGGCCCGGCAGTTCGCGGTGAACGCGATCGGCCCCGCCCTGCTGTTCAAGCATTTCGCGCCGCTGATACCGCGCGACCGCCGGGCCCTGTTCGCCACCCTTTCGGCCAGGGTCGGCTCCATCGGCGACAACCGGCTGGGCGGCTGGATCTCCTACCGGGCGGCTAAGGCGGCGCTCAACCAGGTGGTGCGCACCGCGGCGATCGAGATCGCGCGCCGCCATCCGCACGCGGTGGTCGCGGCGCTGCATCCCGGCACGGTGCGCACCCGGCTGTCGGACCCGTTCGCGGGCGATCGTGCCCGCCTGGAACCGTCCGACGCGGCCCGCCGCCTGCTGGGCGTGCTGGACGGGCTGGAGCCGGCGCGGACCGGTTGCTTCCTGGCTTATGACGGTGGGGAGATTCCCTGGTAGCGGGGTCGCTCCGGCCGGCCGGGCGTTGCTCTGTCACGGCGGACGATGCGTTGGTCGGCGGCTCCCTCGGTGCCGCACCGGCCCTGCTGGCCGGCGGGCCGTTCACTCAGTCGGGCACCCTGTGCGGATGCGGGCGGACGCCGTTGCCGTCATAGGCATCGCTGCGCGGACATCCCGGCCACCGCTGCGCATGTTCCACGTGAGCCTGTTGCGAGCCGTCCCGAGCCGCATCGTGCAGCTTGATGTGACCCTTGCAGACGATGCACCGCATGGGCTTCCGGTTCTTGTTCGGCAGCGCCAGGACCACCGAAATGGTCCGCCACACCCCGTCCGTTCCTCGTATCTCCAGATCGGTCGCGAGCGGCATGGGACGGTTCTCCCGACCGGAAAGGCTGGAAGCGGTCGCCCATCCTGTCGCGCTACCCGAGGTGTCGCGACGACGTGCGAGTGGCGCCTCGGTTTCCGCAAGGATCCCGGCGTGACTGCTCAGGCCTGCTTGATCTCGATCAGCGAGCGGCGGATGCGGCGGCCGCGCTCGATGCGGTCGACGATGAAGTCGTCGTCGCCCCAGCGGATGGCGCGGGCCATCGCCTGGGCGTCCTCCGTGAAGCGGGCCAGCATCTCCAGCAGCGCGTCGCGGTTGTTGAGGAACACGTCGCGCCACATCGTGGGGTCGGAGGCGGCGATGCGGGTGAAGTCGCGGAAGCCCGAGGCCGCGAACTGCAGCACCTCCGAACGGCTCTCGCCTTCGAGGTCGTCGGCGGTGCCGCAGATGGTGAAGGCCAGCAGGTGCGGCAGGTGCGACACGATGGCCAGCACCTTGTCGTGGTGCGCGGGGTCCATCCGCCGGGTCATGGCGCCGCAGCGCCGCCACAGCGCTTCCACCGCCACCACCGCCTCGGGGGGCGCCGCGCCGTCCACGGGGGTCAGCAGGCTCCAGCGCCCCTCGAAAAGCGTCGCGAAGCCCGCGTCCGGTCCGGAATGCTCGGTGCCCGCCAGCGGATGCGCCGGCACGAAGCCGATCTCCGGCCGCAGGATCGGTTGCACCTCGCGGATCACGGACTGCTTGGTGGACCCCACGTCGGTCAGGATGGCGCCCGGCCGCAGATGCGGCATCGCCGCGGCGGCGGCGGCCCCCATCGCGCCCACCGGCACGCACAGCATCACGCAGTCGGCGTTTCGCACCGCATCGGCCAGGGTGTCCGGCACGTCGTGCGCGATGCCCAGCGCCCGCACCCGATCCCGCGCCGCCGGGTCGGCGTCGAACGCCACCAGTTCCCGGGCGATGCCATGATCGCCCATCGCGCGACGGGCGACCGACCCGCCGATCAGCCCCATGCCGATCACCGCCATCCGGTCGAACAGCGGGGTGCGGGCGTCGGTCGAGGGCGACGGGTCGGACGGAAACGCGCTCATGGCGGTGGCATAGCCGAACGGCGATACCCGAACAAACGAAGGCGCCCGCCATAAACGTCCCGGTAAAACGACGGCCCAGGCGAACGACGGCCCAGGAGAACGAAGGCCCGGGCGAACGAAGACTCCGGCAAAGAAACGCTCCGGCGAAGGCCTCAGGCCGATCGCCCGCTGTCAGGCGGCCTTTCGTTCGGCGGCGTCAGCCGTTTCCGCCGGGGCCGATCGGCGCAGACGGCGGATCTCCACCCCCTGCCAGGCCAGCAGCGCGGGCACGCCCAGGCAGAGATCGCGACCCCGGCGAAGCAGCGACAGCCCGAACGAGAGATGCGGATCGAGGCCGAACAGGCTGCCGAGCGCCACATAGGCCGCTTCCTGCACGCCGAGCGCCGCGGGCACCAGGAAGCTCACGGACAGCACGCCGCTGGCCACCCCCTCGATGGCCAGCGCCTCGCCGAACCCGATCGGCGCGCCCAGCAGCCGGTACGCGAGCCACACCCAGCCGGCGCCGGCGATCCAGGCGATGCCATGCACCAGGGCGGCGGCGGCGACGCGCCCGGGGCGGGCGTAGTAATGGTCGAGCTTGTCCTGGACGCTGTGCATGCCGCCGCGCAGCGCGTCCTGCCATTGGCCCGCGACATGGCCGCCGAGCCCGCGCAGCAGCCGCCGCACCAGGCCGGAGCCGGAGCGCTGCATCCAAACGAACGCGGCCATCGCCAGGGCCATCAGCACCATGCCGATCGCCACCGGTCCGGCGAAGGAACTGTCGGGGCGGCGATCCACCAGCAGCAGCAGGCCCAGCAGCACGAACCCGATCTGGCCGATCACCTCGGCGGTGATGTCCAGCACGTTGGCCGCCGCAGCTTCCGGCCACAGCACCGCGCGACGCCGGGCGGTGGCCGGGAAGCAGGTGGCGCGCACGGCGATCAGGATGCCGCCCACCTGCGAGAAGGGCAGGCAGGTGGTGGCGGCTTCCCGGACGATGCGCGCGCCCAGCAGGCGCGGCAGCCCGATCCCCGGGCAGGCCAGGCTCCAGGCCAGCGCCAGCACCCCGTCGGTCAGCGCCTGCCACAGCACGAGGGCCGCGAAGCCGCCGACGCCGACGCTGAGCGTGGCCCGGACCACCGCGCCGGCGCCGAGCCAGCCGGTGAACCCGGTGAGGAGCACCAGCCCCAGCACCGCCAGCAGGATGGAGGCCGTCTTCACGTCGGAGCTTCGTTCTGTTTCTCGTGGGTCGGCCGGAAGAAGGAAAGCGTGACCGGGGCCGGTCCGGGCCGCCTGCTACTAGACCAGCCTTGGTCCGGGAACCAGACTCCCCGCACCGCCGGGCCGGGCCGTCGTCCGGCTTGCCGATTGCCGCTGCCCGATCGCCGCCCGCCATCCACCGCTGCCGGGCCGCGCGGAAGGCCGGGTTCGCCTTCCCGGTTTGCCGAACCGCTTCCGGTTTGCCAAACCTGCCCGGCGGCCCATCCCGGCGGTCGCGGGCGGAGACACTCGATCCATGGCGAAACCCGTTCTGCTCACCGGGGCCACCGGCTTCGTCGGCTCGGCGGTGGCGCGCGCCCTGCTTGCCCGGGGAGAGCGGGTGCGTCTGCTGGTGCGGGCGAACGGCGACCGCCGCAACCTCGACGGGCTCGATGCCGAGCTCGTGGAAGGCGACCTGTCGCGGCCGGACGGCTTCCGTGCCGCGCTGGAAGGCTGCGGGCAGCTGTTCCACGTCGCCGCCGACTACCGGCTCTGGGTGCCCGATCCGGCGCCGATGATGCGCGCCAACGTGGAAGGCACCAGGCTGCTGATGCTCGCGGCCCTCGAGGCGGGGGTGGAGCGGATCGTTTATTGTTCCTCCGTGGCGGCGCTGGGGCTGGTGGGCGACGGCACGGTGGCGAACGAGGCCACGCCGGTGCACGAGCACGCGATCGTGGGCGTCTACAAGCGGTCCAAGTTTCGGGCGGAGCAGGAGGTGCTGACGCTGGTGCGCGAACGCGGCCTGCCGGCGGTGATCGTCAATCCGAGCACGCCGATCGGCCCGCGCGACATCAAGCCGACCCCCACCGGCATCATGATCCGCGACGCCGCCGCCGGCCGGATGCCGGCCTACGTGGATACCGGCCTCAACCTCGTTCACGTGGACGACGTGGCGGCGGGCCATCTGCTGGCTGCCGACAAGGGGCGGGTGGGCGAGCGCTACATCCTGGGCGGCGAGGATTTCGCCCTGCGCGACGTGTTCGCCCTGGTGTCGGAAGCGGCGGGGGTGCGGCCGCCGCGGATCAGGCTCCCGCGCGAGCTGTTGTGGCCGGTGGCGGTGGCGTCGGAATGGGGGGCACGCGGCTTCGGGATGGAGCCGCGGGTGACCCGGGAGATGCTGGCGATGTCGAAGAAGAAGATGTTCTTCTCGTCCGCCAAGGCGCGGCGGGAGCTGGGCTACGCCCCCCGTCCGGCGGCCGAGGCGGTGCGCGACGCGGTGGACTGGTTCCGCGACAACGGGATGCTCTGACCCCATGAGCGTCGCGCTGTTGTTGTCCGGGGTTTCCCTGCTGGTGTGGGTCGGGCTGATCGCCGGGCATGGCCGGTTCTGGTCGGCGGGTCCGGTGCTGACGCCCGAGCCCGCCGCGCCGATGCCGCCCGCGGGGAGCGCATGGCCCCTGGTCTCGGTGGTGGTGCCGGCCCGCGACGAGGCGGACTCGATCGAGGCCGCCCTCGGGTCGCTGTTGCGGCAGGATTATCCCGGGCCGATGCGCGTCGTGCTGGTGGACGACGACAGCGCGGACGGCACCGGCGCGCTCGCCCGGGCGCTTCCCGATCCGCAGGGCCGGCTGCGGGTGATCGCGGCCCGGGCGCGGCCTCCGGGCTGGAGCGGCAAGCTCTGGGCCGTTTCGCAGGGGGTGGCGGAAGCGCGACGCCTGGCGCCCGGCGAGGCCGAAAGCTTCGTGCTGCTGTGCGACGCCGACATCGTGCACGAGCCGGCGCATCTCACCACCCTGGTGGCCAAGGCGCTGCGGGACCGGCTCGACCAGGTGTCGGAGATGGTGGAGCTGCGCTGCGAGAGCGCTCCGGAACGCGCACTGGTGCCCGCCTTCGTGTTCTTCTTCCAGCTTCTGTATCCGTTCCACCGGGTGAACGACCCGCGGTCGCGGGTGGCCGCGGCGGCGGGGGGCACCATCCTGGTGCGGCGCGCGGCGCTGGAACGGATCGGCGGCATCGAGAGCCTCAAGGGTGCGCTGATCGACGACGTGACCCTGGCGACGCGGCTCAAGCGTTTCGGGCCGGTGTGGCTGGGCCATTCGATGCTGGCGCGCTCGATCCGCCCGTATCCCCGGCCGGTGGATATCTGGCGCATGGTGGCGCGGACCGCCTATGTGCAGCTGCGCTTCTCGCCGCTGCTGCTGGCGGGCACCGTGCTGGGCATGGGCCTCGTGTGGATGGTGCCGCTCGGCTGCCTCCTGTTCGCCCATGGCTGGGCGCGGGGACTGGGTGCTGCGGCCTGGGTGCTGAGCACCGGGTCGTTCCTGCCGACGCTGCGGCGCTTCCGCTTGTCGCCCGCGTGGGCCTTGTTGCTGCCCGCCATCGCCCTGTTCTACACGCTGGCCACCCTCGGCTCGGCCTTCGACCATCATCGTGGCCGCGGCGTGGTGTGGAAGAACCGCGCTTATCGCGGCGAAGGAGACGCATCCGCCGCATGAGCGCCGTCCACACACCCGAGGCGCGTCCGGCGTCCGCCGGGTCGCCCGGTCCCGCCGTCGCGGAAGCGACCCGGCCGGCACCGTTCCACCCCGAAACTTCCCCGGAGGCGGAGGTCGATCTGTCGGCGGGGGAGGACGTGGCGTCCGGCAAGGGGGCGGCCGACGAGAACTTTCCCGTGGGGGCGCTGATCGGGCGCCGGCTGCGGCCGCACGTGGAAGCGTACTACAACTGGGCGCGGGCGGTGGACGACATCGCCGACAACGCCCGGCTCGCGGCCGGGGAGAAGATCGCCCGGCTGGACGCCATGGACGCGGTGCTGCTGGGACGCGCGGTGCCGCCGGCGGGGGCGAGGAGCGAGCTCGCCCACGCGGTGCGGCTGCGGGGCGTGCTGGCAAAAACCGGCCTCGATCCGAGCTGCGCCACCGATCTGTGCGTCGCCTTCCGGCAGGACGCGGTGCGGAGCCGCTACGCGAGCTGGGCCGAGCTGGTGGAATATTGCCGGTATTCCGCCAACCCCGTGGGCCGGTTCCTGCTCGACCTGCACGGCGAGGACCCGCGCACGCACGGTCCGTCGGACGCGCTGTGCACGGCGCTCCAGGTGCTGAACCACCTGCAGGACTGCGCCGACGACCTGCGGCTGTTCGACCGGTGCTATCTGCCGGAAAGCTGGCTCGAGGCCGAGAACGAGACCGTGGACGCCCTGCGGCGGCCGGCCGCGTCGCCGGGACTGCGCCGGGTGATGGACCGGATGCTGGTGCAGGTGGACGCGCTGAACTGGGAAGCGCGCGCGCTTCCGGCGTTGATCCGCGACCGGCGCATGCGGCTGAACGCGGCCACCATCGTCGCGCTGTCGCATCGCCTGGCGCGCCGGCTGCGGCACGAGGACCCGCTGGCGGCCAGGGTGAAGCTGCGCCGTCCGGACGTGGCGGGGAGCCTGTGGTCCGGGCTGCGGACCCTTCCGGCCGCGGTCGCCGGGGCTGTTCCGGACGCGGGGAGCGGCGGGAACGAGGGTGCTGGGCGGCCGGTCGGGATCGGCCGGGCGCTGCGCCGGCTGACGCGGCGGCCGGCGGGCGGAAACGCGGTTTCGATGCCGCCGCACGGGAGCGTGGAGGCCGCCGCCGGGATGGGGCCGGAAGTCGCTGGACCGGATGCCCGGGGCGCGCTCGGCTGTGCCCTGGCCGATCTGTCGGCCGTGGAACGCATCGTCCGCCGTTCCGGCACCTCGTTCGCGCGCGGCATGGCCGTGCTGCCGGCGGACCGGCGCTTCGCGATGTTCGCGATCTACGGGTTCTGCCGGCTGGTGGACGACGTCGCCGACGAGGAAGCGCCGTTCAGCACCAAGCTGCCGAGGCTGCTGGCCTGGCGTGAGCGGGTGGCGCGGTTGTTCGGGGACGACACGCTGCCGGCGGAGGGTTCCGGTGGCGCGGTCGCGGACCCGGCGGCGAGCGATTCCGAGAATGCCGCGCTGGACCGGGTCCTGCGGGCCGCGATCCGCCGGTTCGCCCTGCGGGAGGAGGATTTCGCCGCGGTGATCGACGGCATGCGCATGGACGCCGAGGAGGTGATCGTGGCGCCGCCGTTCCGGGTGTTCGACCTTTATTGCGACCGGGCGGCATCGGCGGTGGGGCGGTTGTCGGTGCGGGCGTTCGGCGACCGTTCCGCGGCGGCGGACGAGGTGGCGTTCCATCTCGGCCGGGCGTTGCAGATCACCAACATCCTGCGCGACCTGGGCGAGGATGCGGAGCGCGGGCGGCTTTACCTGCCGCGCGAGGTGCTGGGATCGTTCGGGGTGCCCCTCGATCCCGAAGGAGCGCTCCGCTCGCCGCGGCTGCCCGAGGCCTGCCGGGCGATGGCGGCGCGGGCCCGGTTCCATTTCAACAAGGCCGATGCCGCCATGCGACGCTGCGACCGCGCCGCCATGCGCCCGGCGCGGCTGATGGGCGCGTCCTACCGGGCGATCCTGCGGACGCTGGAGCGCGACGGGTGGCGCACGCCCGAGGCACGGCTGTCGGTGCCCGGATGGCGCAAGCTGCCGATCGCGCTGCGCGCCCTGTCGCCCTGGGGCTGAACCGGACGGTCATGAACGAGAACCAGCGCACCCCGGGCGGCGGCGGCCTGACGGCGCCCCCGGAACGGGCGGACGAGGCGACGGGGCCGGCCGGCGGCGATCCAGGTTCGTGGAGCCCGGCGCTTTCCGGGCGGCATGACAACAGCGTCGCTGCCGGGGGGACCGCCGGCGGTTCCCGATCGAGAGCGGGCGCGACCGTCGGCGCGATCGCCCCCGGCGGGGCACCCGCCGTCGAACGCCCGGCGGGGCAGGCGCCGGCCGGTCCGGACGGGGTGGGAAGCTCCGGGGAGCGGGACGCGGGAGGCCGTCCGGCCGGAAACGCGGCGGTCGATCCGGCCCTGGGCACCGTGCACGTGATCGGGGGCGGCCTCGCCGGGCTGTCGGCGGCGCTGGAGCTGGCCGAGGCGGGACGGCGGGTGGCGCTCTACGAGAGCGGCCCGGCCTGCGGCGGGCGGGCGCGCTCCTACGAGGATCGCCAGCTCGGGTGCCGCATCGACAACGGCAACCACCTGCTGTTGTCGGCCAACGAGGCCACCTTCCGGTTCCTCGACCGCATCGGCGCGCGCGATACGCTGATGGGTCCGGGCGTGCCGCTGTTTCCGTTCGCCAATCTGGCGGATGGGGCGCGCTGGAGCCTGGACCTGTCGCACGGCCGGGTGCCCTGGTGGCTGCTGCGGCGGGACAGGCGGGTGCCGGGGATGCGGCTGCGCGAGGTCGGCGGCCTGCTGCGCCTGATGCGTGCGCGGCGCAGCGAAACGGTGGCGGAATGCCTGGCGGGGAGCGGGCTGCTGGCGGAGCGGCTGATGCTGCCGCTGGCGATCTCGGTGCTGAACACCCGGCCGGAACAGGGCAGTGCCGCGCTGCTGGGCGCGGTGATGCGCGAAAGCCTGGCCAAGGGGGGAGCGGCCTGCGTGCCCTGGTTCCCGCGCGAGGGGCTGTCCGAAACCTTCATCGACCCGGCGGTGGCGCGGCTGCGCGCGCTGGGAGCCATCATCCGCACCGGGGCGCGGGTGGGGGGCATGGAGCTGCTGCACGGCCGGGTGGGCGCGCTGATGCTGCCCGAGGGGCGTCTGCCGCTGGGGCCGCGCGACCAGGTGGTGCTGGCGGTGCCGGCGCAGTCGGCGCCCGCGGTGGCGTCCGGCGTGTTGGAACTGCGCGCGCCGGACGAGTTCGAAAGCATCCTCAACTTCCATTACCGGTCGGACGCGGGGGACTTCCTCCGGGGCGACCTGCATCGGGCGCGCTTCGTGGGGCTGGTGGGCGGCATCGCGGAATGGGTGTTCGTGAAGCCCGGCATCCTGTCGGTGACGGTGAGTGCCGCCAACCACCTGTCGGAGCACGACAACGCCGAGCTGGCCGAGCGGGTGTGGGGCGAGGTGAGGGTCGCCGTGCGCCCGTATCTGCGCCCCGGCGCCCCGGAAGAAGGGCTGCTGCCCGTGCCGCTGCCGCCGCACCGCGTGGTGCGGGAAAAGCGCGCGACCTTCGCCGCGACGCCCTGGCAGGAAGGGCTGCGGCCCCCGGGCCGCACCTCGCTGCCGAATCTGGTGCTGGCCGGGGACTGGACCGCCACAGGCTTGCCGGCCACCATCGAAGGTGCCATGAGGTCGGGTTCGGCCGCCGCCGCCCTGCTGCTGCCCACCGTCGGCAGAAGCAAGCGTGACCGGACACGGAACGAGTCCCGGCGGCGAAGCGATAGGCGGTGATGCAGCGACGCGGAGGGCACCACAGGATGCTGAACGATATCCCGTGCCGGTCCGGTCTCCCATGCTGAACCATGCCGACATGCCGGCCGAGGCGCGCGTCGGCGTGCGCGGCGGCGCGCCGGACGGGATCGCGGTCGACGGGCCGGAGCTGGACGAGGCGATCGATCGGGCGCGGTCGGCACTCGCCGGAATGCAGGGCGGCGACGGGCACTGGAATTTCGAGCTCGAATCCGACGCCACCATTCCCGCCGAATACGTCCTGCTCGAACATTATCTCGACCGCATCGACCCGGCGCTGGAGGAGCGGATCGGCGTTTATCTGCGCCGGATCCAGGGCGATCACGGCGGGTGGCCGCTGTATCACGGCGGCGAGGCCAACCTGTCGGCGTCCGTGAAGGCCTATTTCGCGCTGAAGCTGATCGGCGACGATCCGGACGCGCCGCACATGGCGCGGGCGCGGGCCATGATCCTGGCCGAAGGGGGGGCCGAGCGCGCCAACGTGTTCACCCGCTTCCAGCTGGCGCTGTTCGGGGCGGTGCCGTGGCGTGCCACCACCTGCATGCCGGTGGAGATCGTGTTCCTGCCGCGCCGGTTCTTCTTCTCGATCTGGCACGTCTCGTACTGGTCGCGCACCGTGATGCTGCCGCTGCTGGCGCTGGCGGCGCTGCGGCCCTGCGCGCGCAACCCGCGCGGGGTGCGGGTGGACGAGCTGTTCCAGACGCCGCCCGACCAGGTGCGGGACTGGATCCGCGGCCCGTACCGCTCCGCCTGGGGGCCGGTCTTCAAGCACATCGACAGCGCGCTGCGTCCGATCGACCGCTTCATGCCCCGCGTGGTGCGCCGCCGGGCGATCGGGCGGGTCAGGGCCTTCATCAAGGAGCGGCTGAACGGCGAGGACGGGCTGGGGGCGATCTACCCGGCCATGGCCAACACCGTGATGATGTACGACGCGCTGGGCCTGCCGCCGGACGATCCGGACGCCTCCATCGCCTGGCAGGCGGTGCGCAAGCTGATGGTCGACAAGGACGGGGTGGAGGCCTACTGCCAGCCCTGCCTGTCGCCGGTCTGGGACACGGGTCTCGCCGGTCACGCCATGGCGGAAGCCGCCGCAAGCGGATCGGCCGCGCCCGATACGCGCCGCCGTCTGGACGAGGCGGCGGAATGGCTGCGCGGCAAGCAGATCCTGGACGTGAAGGGCGACTGGGCGGTCCAGAACCCGACGCTCCGTCCGGGCGGCTGGGCGTTCCAGTACGACAACCCGCATTACCCGGACGTGGACGACACCGCCGTGGTCGGCATGCTGCTGCACCGCCACGATCCGGACACCAACGCCGAGGCGATCGAGCGGGCCCGCGAATGGGTGATCGGCATGCAGAGCGCCAACGGGGGCTGGGGCGCGTTCGACATCGACAACAACAAGGAATGGCTGAATCACATCCCGTTCGCCGATCACGGGGCGCTGCTGGACCCGCCCACCGCGGACGTGAGCGCCCGCTGCCTGTCGTTCCTCGCCCAGCTCGGGCACGCCGAGGACCGGCCGGTGATCGAGCGCGGCGTCGCCTATCTGCGCAACGAGCAGGAAGCGGACGGCTCGTGGTTCGGGCGCTGGGGCACCAACTATGTCTACGGCACCTGGTCGGTGCTGTGCGCGCTCAATGCCGTGGGCGTTCCGCCGGAAGATCCGATGGTGAGCCGCGCCGTGCAGTGGCTGGTGTCCACCCAGCAGCCGGACGGCGGCTGGGGCGAGGACTGCCGGTCCTACGAGGGCGGCGCGCCGGGCGTGGGGTGCGAAAGCCTGCCGTCTCAGACCGCCTGGGCGGTGCTCGGGCTGATGGCGGCGCAACGCCACGACCATCCGGCCACCGCGCGCGGCATCGACTTCCTGCGCCGCACGCAGGACGAGAACGGCGAATGGCACGAGCAGCCCTACAACGCCGTCGGTTTCCCGCGGGTGTTCTATCTGCGCTACCACGGCTACCGCATGTTCTTTCCGCTGCTGGCGCTGGCGCGCTACCGCAACCTCGGCCAGAGCAACAGCCGCCAGGTCGGCTACGGATTCTGATCCCGGGTGGCTGATGGATCGGCCGCGACCGGCGGTGCGGCCACTGGGGTGGTCACTGGGGTGGTCACCGGCGCAGTCGCCGGTCTAGACGCCGCCGGGCGACCCGGCCCGGCGGCCGAAGCGCGGCCGGGCGTGCTGGTGGGGCTGGCGCTGGAAGCACGGCTGCTGCGGCCGTTCGGCGACCGGGTGCTGGTGGAAGCCGGGGCGGTCAGCCCGGCGGGCACCCGTGCCGCATTGGACCGGCTGCTGGCGAACGGCGCCACCGCGCTGCTGAGCTTCGGGCTCGCCGCCGGGCTCGATCCCCGTCTGCGTCCGGGCACATTGCTGGTGCCGGGGTCGGTCCTGGTCGGGGAAACGGTGCATCGGGTCGACCCGGCCCTGCACCGCCGCCTCGGCGACGGCGTCGGCCATCCGCTGCTGCACAGCGACGGGCTGATCGCCGACCCCGGCAGCAAGGCGCGGCTGTTCGCCGCCACCGGGTGCGCCGCGCTCGACATGGAGAGCGGGTATCTGGCCGCGTTCGCCGCCGACCGGGGCCTGCCGTTCGCGGTGCTGCGCGCGGTGTGCGATCCGGCCGAGCGTTGCCTGCCGCCGGCCGCGATGCTGCCCTTGTGCGAGGGCGGCCGGATCGACGGGTGGCGCATCGCCCGCAGCCTGCTGGGCCGGCCCCGGCAGATCCCGGCCCTGATGGCGCTGGGACGCGACGCGTCGGTGGCACGCCGGGCGCTGAGCGAGCGGGTGCAACATGTCGCGGGAGCGGGCTTCCTCGCCGCCTGATCCGGGGCCGGAACGACGGCGTCGAGGCCCGGAACGACGGCGATGTGGATGCGCGGACGCTTCAACTGTGCCATGAACCGAATCGAGTTATGGCGCAGGACAGGTTGTTGATGAGCGAAACCCGCGTGGCCCACCGCGTCGTTCCGGCGCAGCAAGGATTGCTGCGGCGCCAGCAGCCGCCGGACTTCTTCGGCTATTTCGATTCCTGCGACGGGGCCTTCGCCACCGGATGGGCCTATGATCGTGCCGCGCCGCTGGAGCCGGTGACGCTGCACGTGCTGATCGACAAGCAGGAAGTCGGCACGGTGGTGTGCGACATCCTGCGCGAGGACGTGCAGCAGGCCTTCAATCACCCGACGGGCCTGCTGGGTTTCCGCTTCCCGATCCCGGTCGGTTTCATCGACGGCCAGCCGCACCAGCTCAGCTTCCGCTTCGCGAACCGGATGATCCTGCCCTTCATCGTGAACGGCGACTCGTCCGACCTGCGGGACGGGATCGAGTTCACCCTCGAGCGCACCTTCGAGTTCCAGAGCTTCATCGACGGCATGAAGCAGGGCGCCCTCCGCGGCTGGGTGCAGAAGGTCGATCCCCATACCGGCGAGCGCCTGGGCAACTGCCAGGTGCTGGTGACGTCCGAAGGGCTCCGGGTGGCGCAGGTGCGGGCCAACCGCTATCGCGGCGACGTGGCGGCGGCCCTGGGAGGCGATCCGAACTGCGGCTTCGAGATCATCCTGCCCAAGAGCTTCCGGCAGGGCGGACAGCGCACCTTCCGCTTCATCGTCACGCCGGACGACGTGGAGCTGAGCGGCTCGCCCCTCACCACCACCCTGGTGGACGACGCGCTGGAAGCGAGCCTGATCGAGATCAACGCCCGGGTGGAACGGCTCTACGGCGAGATCAGCAAGCTGCGCAACGACATGGGCAACGTGATGCCCAAGCCGTCCTACAATCTGGGCGACTATGACCGCTGGGCGCGCCGCTACTACGACCGGCTCCGCGCCCGGGTCTCGACCGAGCGGGCGAAGCGGGCGATCGAGAAGCCCGACGCGAAGCAGCCGCTGGTGAGCATCCTGGTGCCCACCTACAAGCCGATGATGTCGGACTTCACGGCGGCCGTGGATTCGGTGCTGTCCCAGACCTACGCGAACTGGGAACTGATCATCGTCGATGACGGCGCCAAGTCGCCCGAGATCGCTGAGCGCATCCGCAAGTATTGCGAACAGGATCCGCGCATCCGCGCCGTGACGCTCAAGAAGAACCGGGGCATCAGTGGGGCGACCAATGCCGGCCTGGAGGCGGTGAAGGGCGAGTATGTCGCCTTCTTCGACCATGACGACCTGCTGGTGGACGTCGCGATCGAGATGATGGTGAACGCGGCGCAGGATACCGGCGCGCGCATGCTGTACTCGGACGAGGACAAGATCGACCAGGCCGGCTACTACCTGGAGCCCAACCTGAAGCCCGACTACAACTACCGCTATCTGCTGGGCTGCAACTATATCTGCCACCTGTTGTTCGTTGAAGCCTCGCTGCTGCGCAAGGTGGGGCCGCTGCGGACCGATTATGACGGCGCGCAGGACCACGACCTGATCCTGCGGCTGGTGGAGGAGATCGCGCCGTCCGACATCCACCACGTCCCGGAAGTGCTATATCACTGGCGCAAGACGCCGAATTCCACCGCGGTCAACATCGGCAACAAGACCTACGCGATCGACGCCGGCGTGCGGTGCGTGGGCGACCATCTGACCCGCCGGGGCGTCAAGGCGAAGGTCTCCTCCATCCGCGGCCTGACGCTCTACGGGATCGAGTGGCTGAACCGGAAGCAGCCGAGCGTTTCGGTGATCATCCCGTTCAAGGACCAGGTCGAGACCACCGAGCAGTGCCTGAACACGCTGCTGGCCAACACCGACTACAAGAAGCTCGACGTGGTGCTGGTGAACAACTGGTCGATCACCAAGGAGGCGGAAGCGTTCTGCCGCCGGGCCGAGAAGCTGCCCAACGTGCGGGTGCTGACGGTCGAGGAGGAGTTCAACTATTCGCGGCTGAACAACCTCGCCTGCCGGGACAACCCGGCCGACTTCTTCTTCTTCATGAACAACGACGTGTTCGTGAGCGATCCGAAATGGCTGAAGACCATCGTGGGCGAGGCGCTGTCGGCCCCGGACATCGCGGCGGTGGGCGGCAAGTTCCTGTATCCCAACGACACCATCCAGCATGCGGGCGTGGTGGTGGGACCGGCGGGCGTGGCGGCACACGTGCATCGCGGGGCGCCGCTCACCGACTACGGCTATATCGGCCGGGCGTTGCTGAGCCACGAGGTGACGGCGGTCACGGCCGCCGGGATGCTGCTGCGGGCCGACGTGTTCCGCGCCGTGGGGGGCTTCGACGAAGAGCACCTGAAGGTCGCCTACAACGACGTCGATCTGTGCCTGAAGATCAGGAGCAAGGGCTACCGCATCGTGTGGTGCGCGGAATTCACCGCCTATCACCATGAAAGCCTGTCGCGCGGCAGCGACGACCGGCCCGAGCACGAGGCGCGCTTCTACGCCGAAACGCGCACCATGCAGGAGCGCTGGGGCCTCGATCCGCAATACCGGCGGGACCCGTTCTATTCCAAGCATTTCACCGTGGACCGCCAGCCCTTCTTCGATCTGGTGGATCCGGCGGCGGAAGAGGAAGCGGCGGCCTAGCGGCCGCCCGCCCTGCCGCCGTCCCGGCGGAAGGGCGGGGAGCCGGGTGCGGCGTGAGGCAGGCTCAGGCGCGCGGCTTCTTGCGCGCGCCCTTGGGGTCCTCCTCCACCGGGCGCGGCGGCGTCCGGCTCAGCGACCGGATGGCGTGGCGCGGCCGGCCGGACGCCTGCGCGATCTCGGCATCCTGGGCTTCCAGGATCGGCCGGGCGGCATCGTCGCCGTCCAGTCCGCCCAGGGCGCTGGTCGGGACCCGGCGGTTCGACGAGCGGCTGCCATCCTCGTAGATCACGTCGAACATCACGAAGCTGCTGGCCTGCCGGCTCTTCATCGCCACCCGCTCAACGCTCCGTTTCCGGCGACGCGGCGCCCGGCAGAGGCTCGTCCTGCCCGGCGGCGGAAGACCCGGCACCGTCTTCGGTGGACGTTTCGGTCGCCCGCTGCTGCGCTTGCTCGCGGCGCAGGCGCAGTTTCTCTTCCTTCTTGGCTTCCTTGGCGCGGGTGCGTTCGAGGCGCTGGAAGTTGTAGTTGGGCTTGAAGGGCATGGTGTCGGCTCGCTGGAGGGGATGAACTCGCAACAGCAACGGCGGAAGGCCGTCCGGTTTTCATGCCGGCCGTGCGGATCCGAAATGCGTCGTCGGAAGGCGAGCGGGAGGAAGCCCCGGGCCCGGTGGCCGGGCCCCGGGGACCGGTGCGGGGAACCCCCGGAGATCCCCCGCGGCTGGTCAGTCGGCCGCCTTGAGGTCCACGGCCGAGACCTTGCCCCCCTGGCCGGACTCGAGCTGGTAGCTGAGCTTCTGGCCGTCGTTCAGGCCGGACATCCCGGCGCGCTCCACCGCGCTGATATGGACGAACACGTCCTTGGAGCCGTCGTCGGGCTGGATGAAGCCGTAGCCCTTCTGGGCGTTGAACCATTTCACGGTGCCGGTCGACATCGCGTGTCTCCTTGCAGGGCTGGACGATCCCCAGGATGAGGGTCGTTACGCTCTTCGATTGAGAGAACGGAAATCGACGTGTGTCAGGCTCGGAAGCTGTGCCAGACGAAGAACTCGGTTGCCCCGGCCGAAAAGAAGCCGTGCCGGAGGAATGAACCTCCCGGGCGGCATTTGCAATGACCAGACCGCCGTGGGCTAGTCGCCTACGGCATCGCTCAGGCGGCGGGCGTGGGCGGCGGCGGGGCAGACGCCCGCCACGGCGTCCAGAAGTTCTTCCGGCGAGAACGGCTTGTTCAGCACCCGGGCGCCGTCCGTCGGCCTGGTGATGCTTCCGGCATCGCCGGTGGCGAACACCACCCCGGTGGCGGGCCGCATGGCGCGAACGCGCGCGGCAAGGGTGTCGCCCGAGGTGCCGGGCAGGTTGAGATCGGTCACCAGCACGTCGGCCGTGCCGTTCCGCAGCCAGTCCAGCGCCTCGTCGGCGCTTTCGGCCTCCCGCACCTCGTAGCCCCCGTCGCGCAGGATATCGGCGGTGCTGAGACGGATCAGCGAATCGTCCTCCACCAGCAGCACGGTGGCCAGCGCCGGCGGCGGGGGTGGGCGGAAGGCAAGCGGCCGGAGCGCCTCGTCGGCGCTCCCGGCCAGATCCGGGTCGGCGCCGGGACGCGCCTCGCCGGCGTGACCGGCGGCCGGCGCGACGGGCAGGCGTTCCTCCCCGCTCGCGAAGGGTCCGGTCAGGCTGCCGGGGTTCGCCGCCGGGCCGGTTCCGCCCTCGGCCAGCGGCTGCCGCCCGCGAGCCAGTTGTTGTTGAGCCCGGTTCGCCAGCACGTGGCGGATCCTCCGGGCCAGCGCCTCGCGGGTATAGGGCTTGCTGAGCAGCTCGACCCCGGCATCGAGCCGGCCGCCATGGACGATGGCGTTCTGGGTGTAGCCGGAGGTGAACAGCACGGCGATGCCGGGCAGCCGTTCCCGCGCCTTGCGGGCGAGCTCCGGGCTCTTGAGCGTGCCGGGCATCACCACGTCGGTGAACAGCAGGTCGATCGGGATGCCGCTCTCGACGACGCTGAGCGCCGAGACCGCGTCCACCGCCTTGAGCACGCGGTAGCCGAGATCGGACAGCATTTCCACCACCGTGCCGCGGACCTCCGCGTCGTCCTCCACCACCAGCACGGTCTCGGTACCGCCCACCACCGGCCCGGTATCCACCGGCACCGCGACATCCTCCGTTGCCGTGGCCCGGGGGAGGTAGAGCCGGATGGTCGTGCCATGTCCGGGTTCGGAGTAGATGGCGACATGGCCGCCGGACTGCTTGACGAAGCCGTACACCATGCTCAGGCCGAGGCCGGACCCCTTGCCCTCCGGCTTGGTGGAGAAGAAAGGCTCGAACACCCTGGACACGATCTCGGGCGTCATGCCGCTGCCGGTATCGGTCACCGCCATCATGACGTACTGGCCGGGCTTCAGGTCGTCGTGGACGCTCGTGTAGCTCTCGTCGAGCGAGGCGTTGCTCAGCTCGATGGTCAGCCGCCCGGAGCCGTTCATCGCGTCGCGCGCGTTGATCGCGAGGTTGAGCAGCGCGTTCTCGATCTGCGCCGGGTCGATGAAGGTGTTCCACAGGCCGCCGCTGAACACGGTCTCGACCTCGATCGCCTCGCCGATCGCCCGGCGGAGCATGTCGTCCATGCCGTGGATCAGGCGGGTGATGTTGACCACCCTGGGTTCCAGCGCCTGCCGACGCCCGAACGCCAGCAGCTGCGCGGCCAGCTTGGCGCCGCGCGACACCCCGGCCAGGGCGTTCGCCACCCGTCGTTCGGCGCGTTCGTGGCCAGCGACGTCCTTTCGGAGCAGTTGCAGGTTGCCCGACACCACCTGTAGCAGGTTGTTGAAGTCGTGCGCGACGCCCCCGGTGAGCTTGCCCACCGTTTCCAGCTTCTGGGCCTGGGCGAGCTTGGCTTCGGCGAGGCGCCGTTCCTCGATCTCAGAGATGACCCGGGCTTCCAGCGTCTCGTTGAGCTGGCGGAGCTGTTCTTCCGCCCGTTCGCGGTGCCGGACCTGGCGCGCCAGGGCTTCCGCCTGCTCGCGCAGGGCGCCCTCGGCGGCGCGCTGGTGGGTGATGTCGGTGTGGACGCCCACCCATTCGGTGATCTCGCCGCGCTCGTCCAGCATCGGCAGCCCGCGGATGGCGAAGGAGCGCCATTGCCCGCTGCGATGACGCACGCGGTGCTCGAAGACGAACATCCGCTTGTCGGCCACCGCCGCGTTCCAGGCATCTATCGTCGGCTGGGCGTCGTCGGGATGAACGGCGGCGGCCCAGCCGAAATCCTGGTATTCCGCGAGGGTCTGGCCGGTGAGGGCGCTCCAGCCGGGCTGTTCGCCCACCATCCGTCCGTCGGCGCTGTTGGTCCACAGGATGCCGTGCACGGCATCCATCGCGGTGCGGAACCGGCGGTTGCTGACGGCCAGGGCCTCGGCCCTGCGGGCGCGATCCTCCACGTCGAGCACCAGGATATGGATGCCGGACACGGCGCCGTCGGCGTCGCGGCGCGGGACGTAGCGGGTTTCCACCCGACGGGGGCCGTCCGGATGCGGCATCGCCATCTCGACGGCGACGCTCTCGCCGGCGAAGGCGCGCTCCAGGGCGTTGCGCCGCTCCTCGAACGCGTCGGCGCCCAGGAGGTCGCGCACGTGGCTGCCGATGATGTCTTCCATCGGCCGGCCGAACCATTCGGCATAGGCCCGGTTGGCGAAGCGGTAGCGGTAGTCACGGTCCAGCAGCGACACCAGCACCGGCATGGCGTCGGTGATGGAGCGGAGATCGGCCTCCTGTTCCGTCAGCCGTCGTTCCGCCCGGACCTTCTCGGTGTTCTCGATCACCGTGCACATCACCCCGCCGATATGGCCGTCATCCTCGTGGATGGGGGTGAAGAACAGGTCAAAGAACACCTCTTCCGGCAGCCCGTTGCGCAGAAGGGTCAGGGGCCGGTCGCGGAAGAACATCACCTCGCCGCGGAAACCGCGTTCCAGCGCGTCGCGGTTGAAGTCCCAGATCTCGGGCCAGACCGCCTGCACGGTGCCGCCGAGCGCCTGGGGATGGTTGCCGCCGGCGATCGCGCGGTAGGCGTCGTTGTAGAGCATGACGTGGTCGGCGCCCCACATCAGCACCTTTGGCACCGGCGAATGCACGATGTTGGACACCGTGATCCGCAGGGCGGCCGACCAGCCCTCCGTGCGGCCGAGCGGGGTCCGGGACCAGTCGTGGTCGCGGATCAGGGCCCCGCATTCCCCGCCGCCCACCGGCCAGCCGGCGGCGCACCCTTCCGCCCGCTCGCGCAGCAGCTTCAGGGCGGTGCGCACCACGTCGCCGGCGTTGGCGTACTGGCCGTCCTCGATCCGGTCGCTGATGAAGTTCTCCAGCTCGGAGGTCAGCGACACGTTGAGGGTCTGGCGGAGGGACATGATCGTTTCCCAATCACAAATCCGGCCATGCCGTGTCAACAAGAGGCGCCACCCCTCCATGTTCGATCAAAACGCGGTCTTGTTCGAACATGGAGCCGGATCAGCGGGGGAGCATGGACCCGTGCTTCACGAAGCGATCATGGAAGCCGAGCGCCTCGTCCAGCAGGGTGGGCGACTGCATGCCGTAGGAGGACTGGCAGGCGCGCCGGAAGTAGTCCTGGAGCACCGGCTTGTAGTCCGGGTGGGCACAGTTCTCGATGATCACCGGCGCCCGTTGCTTGGGCGACAGGCCGCGCAGATCGGCCAGTCCCCGTTCGGTGACGATCACCTGCACGTCCTGGGTGATGTGATCCACGTGGGCCGCGTGGGGCACGATGGAGGAGATGGCGCCCTTCTTGGCGACCGACGGGGTCACGAACATCGACAGGAAGGCGTTGCGGGTGAAGTCGCCGGAGCCGCCGATGCCGTTCTGGATGCGGGAACCCATGATCTGCGTGGAATTGACGTTGCCGAAGATGTCGGCCTCGATCAGCCCGTTCATGGTGATGCAGCCGAGCCGGCGGATCAGTTCCGGATGGTTGGAGACTTCCTGCGGCCGCAGGATGATCTTGGAGCGGAAATGCTCCATCCGGTCGTTGATGTCGGCGGCGGCGCGAGGGCTGAGCGAGAAGGCCGTGGCGGAGGCCACGCGCAGCTTGCCGCTGTCCAGCAGATCCAGCATCCCGTCCTGGATCACCTCCGTGAAGGAGGTCATGTTGTCGAACGGCCCGTCCAGCAGCCCGGCCAGCACCGCATTGGCGACGTTGCCCACCCCGGACTGCAGCGGCAGCAGCGAGGACGGCAGCCGGCCGCGCTTCACCTCGTGGCGCAGGAACTCGAGCACGTGGCCCGCGATCGCCCGGGCGGTGTCGTCCGGCTCGGAGAAGGGCGCGTTGCGGTCCGGTGCCTCGCTCAGCACGATGGCCGCGATGCGGTCGGGGTCGCACAGCAGGTGCGGCACGCCGATGCGATCGTCGGGGCGCAGGAGCGGGATCGGCTCGCCGTGCGGCGGCCGGCGGATGCCGTCATAAACGTCGTGCATCCCGTCCAGGGCGGCGGAATGCCATTCGTTGACCTCCAGGATCACCTGCCTGGCGCGCTTGATCCAGGTGAGGCTGTTGCCCACGGAGGAGGACGGCACCAGCGTGCCGTCGGCGCGGATGGAGGACAGCTCGATCACCGCCGTGTCGACGGCGCCGTAGATCCCCTGGTCCGCACCGGGCGCCACGTGGCTCAGATGCATGTCGAGATAGTCGGCGGCCCCCGTGTTGATCTTCTCGCGCAGGATCGGATCGCCCTGGTAGGGCAGCCGGAAGCGGATGCCGTCCACCCGGGCGAGCGCGCCGTCCAGTTCGGGGCCGGTGGACGCGCCCGTCAGCACGTCGACCTTGAACGCCTCGCCGCGCGCATGGGCCTCGGCGATCCGTCCGGCCAGCGCCTGGGGCACCATCTTGGGGTAGCCCGAGCCGGTGAAGCCGCTCATGCCCAGCACGGCGCCGGGTCCGATCAAGGCCGCCGCATCCTCGGCCGGCATGATCTTGGCCCGCAGCGCGGCGTTGGCGATCCGATCCTGTGAGGCCACGTTTCCGTTCCTTGTCTGGTGCCGGCCGTTCGATCGCGGCCGTGCGTCCTTGCTGGCGATGCGTGCCCCGGGTGCCCGAAAGCGTTCCAGGGAATGGCGTCCGTCCCCATGCTTGCCGGAGGCGGGGCGGATGGCGCAATGCATCGCGCGAGACGGGGACCGTCAAGGCGGCCGCCGGCGGTCCGGGACCGGCGCGAGGCCGCGCGGGGCGCGGAACCCCGCCGCCTTGGAATCGCTGATGCCGGTGCGGGACGGAACCGATGTCCGGACCGCGCTGCGGGGGTAAGGCGCCCGGAAGCCTGAACAAGACGTGGAAACGACCGAACCGGCCTGTCGATCGATCGGGTCTGTCCGGGCGTTTCGTTGTTCAACCGCATCGTTAACCGTGGCGCTGCATTCCGGTCCCTCGTGGCCCGGAGGCGACGACGCGCCCGAAACGTCGCGGTCGCCCGCCGGTCCGGTCGGGGAGAAAGGTTGTTCGGAGACAAGCTTGATGACGCAACATGGCCGTTCACCGGAGGGGCTGCCGGGCTTCGAGCGCCAGGTGAGGGTGGACGCGGGCGCGACCCAGTTCGACGGCGGCCAGGCCGACATCTTCTTCGCGGCGGTCGAGACCACGCGGATGCCGATGATCGTCACCGATCCCCGCCAGCCCGACAATCCGATCGTGTTCGCCAACAACGCCTTCCTGGCGATGACCGGCTACCGGCCGGACGAGCTGATCGGCACCAACTGCCGCTTCCTGCAGGGACCGGACACGGATCGCGAGGTGGTGGCCGAGATCCGCGACGCGATCCTGGAGGAGCGCGAGGTCGCGACGGAGGTGCTGAACTACCGCAAGGACGGTTCGACCTTCTGGAACGCCCTCTACATCTCGCCCGTCCACGACAAGCAGGGCAACCTCGTCTATTTCTTCGGCTCGCAGCTCGATGTCAGCCGCCGGCGCGACGCGGAGGAAGGGCTGCGCCAGGCGCAGAAGATGGAAGCGCTGGGCCAGCTCACGGGCGGCATCGCGCACGATTTCAACAACCTCCTGCAGGTGATGCTCGGCTATCTGGAGCTGCTGATCGGCGGCCTGGGCGACAGCGCGTTGGACACGGCGGTGTTGCTGCGCAGGGCGCAGAACACCCAGGCGGCGGCACAGCGCGCCGCGATGCTGACCCAGCAGCTGCTGGCCTTCTCGCGCAAGCAGCGGCTGGAAGGGCGCATCCTCAACCTCAACGCGTCGCTCACCGACATGAACGACATGATGGTCCGCACCCTCGGCGACGAGGTGGAGCTGACGGTGGAGCTGGCCCACGACCTGTGGAACTGCCGGATCGATCCGAGCCAGTGCGAGGTGGCGGTGCTCAACGTGCTGATCAACGCGCGCGACGCGCTGGTCGGCCGGCCGGACCGGCGGGTGCGGATCGAGACCGCCAACGTGGAGGTCACGCCGGAAACCGTGTCGGACGTGGTGGGGCTGCCGCCCGGTCGCTATGTCAGCGCCTCGGTCGCCGATACCGGCGTCGGGATGCCGGCCGCGGTGCGCACGCGGGTGCTGGAACCGTTCTTCACCACCAAGGAGGAAGGCAAGGGCACCGGGCTCGGCCTGAGCATGGTGTACGGCTTTGCCAAGCAGAGCGGCGGCACGGTGCGCATCGAATCCGAGGAAGGCCAGGGCACCGTCATCCGGTTGTTCTTCCCGGCCACCGACCTCGTGGTGCGCCAGCCGCCCGAGCGGGTGGAGCGGCACGCCAACCGCCACGGCACCGGCAACGTGCTCGTGGTGGAGGATCGTCCGGACGTGGCCGAGCTCGCCCAGGCCTTTCTCGAGGAGATGGGCTACACGGTGGCGACCGCGAGCAACGGCCGCGACGCGCTGACCATGATCGACGACGGACAACCGGTGGATCTGCTGTTCACCGACCTGATTATGCCGGGCGGCATGAACGGGGTGGTGCTGGCCCGCGAAGCGCGCCGGCGGCGGCCCCGGCTCAAGGTGCTGCTGACCACCGGCTACGCCGAGGCGTCCATCGAGCGCGTGGATGCCGGCGGCAGCGAGTTCGAGACCATCAGCAAGCCGTACACCCGGATCGAGCTCGGCCGGAAGGTGCGGCAGGTGCTGGAGGGTCCGACGGGCGTCACCTGAGGTCCGGTCGCGGCCGCCTTTCCGCGCGCCAGCGCACCCGTGCGGTTCATGTCGCGCGACGGGTGCGCGATGGTGGAGCGACCCGGCGGCTCGTCGCGCGTTCGCAACGGCATGAACGCATCCTGCTCCCCGCCGCGACGCTCATCCCGGACGCTCCCCGCCCTGGCCTCTGTCCTGTGCGCGGCTCTGTCGGTCGCCGGCTGCAAGCAGCGGCACGCCGGGCCGAAGGCCGGGGGAGCGACCCACGAGGCGGCGTCCGGCGCCGTTTCGGCCGCCGAGCGCGATCTGCGCGCGGCGTTTCCCGGCACGGGCGGCGCGTTCGCCGTGCGGGGCGTGTCCTCATTCGGCCAGGCCATGGACGGGCGCACCGCGGTGTGCGGACAGGTGAACCCGTTTCCCGGCTCGCCGAGCCTGTTCGTTCCGTTCGTGAGCGTGCTGACCGAGGACGTGCACGCCGCGGGCGGCTTCACCGTGGACCGCTATGTCGGCACCGACACGGACGGGGCCAGCCGGGTGTATCTGGCGATGATCCGCTTCTGTTACGAGAACGGCGGCCCGGGCCAGGGGCCGGTGCACAGCGTGATGGCGCTGCCGCCCGGGCCGAACGCGGTGGGGTCGAGCCTGCCGGGCGGCGGCACCGCGCCCCCGGGCGGCAGGGCGCTGGCGGCGAACGGCGCCGCGGCGGCGCCGGTATCGGTTCTGGGCGCGGCTCCCCCGGCGGCTTCCGCGTCCGTCCCGAACGCAAGCGGTGCCGCGGCACCCTCACCGGCGGGGGTGTCCGCCTCCGCCGACAGCGCGGCCGGGGCCGTCAGCGGACAAACCGCGGCGTCCGGCGTCGTGGTGACCCGGCAGAACGCCAACATCCATGCCGCCCCGCACGGCGCGTCCGTCCGGGTGGTGCCGGCGAACACCAGCCTGCGCGTGTTCGCCCGGGCCGGAGGCGGCTGGCTGGAGGTGGGCGACACCGCCCCCTGGGGCTGGGTGCACGAGAGCATGGTCCGGCAATAGGCGCGCGGTAGCCGATCGCCGCCGGCGCCCGGGGCGGCGGGGGATCGCCGAGGTGGGGCCGGCCAGAAGACCGGCAGCGTGGCCCGGCCGGCATCGGCGAGCGGTCGCGACCTGCTCTGCGCTTGGGTGCGGGGGCGTAAAGAACCCCGGAGCCCTCGTGGTCGTTCACGATGGGAAGGCACGGATCGCCGGCGTCCGCACGTCCAGCCTCCGCGCGGCGTGACGCGGCCCGGGGCTAGCCGGACGCCGACCGTGCGGCAGAGGCGTGGAACGGCGATGGCTCCGGCCGGACAATCACCGGAACCGACCATCCGGCGCCGCCCGGCTCCCGGCGCCACCCCCCTAGCGGGCGGCAGCGGTCCGGACCATTCTGCGCCCGCGCATCGTTCATTACAGAAACAACACGGGAGTTCCCGCGATGAAGGCCAGCAGCGTTCTCGAGACCATCGGCGCCACGCCGCACATCCGGGTGTCCCGGCTGTTTCCCGACGCCGAGGTCTGGATCAAGTCCGAGCGCGGCAATCCCGGCGGCTCGGTGAAGGACCGCATCGCGCTCGCCATGGTGGAAGCGGCCGAGCGCGACGGCACGCTCAAGCCCGGCAGCACCATCATCGAGCCCACTTCCGGCAACACCGGCGTCGGGCTGGCGCTGGTGGCGGCGGTGAAGGGCTACAAGCTGATCCTGGTGATGCCGGAATCCATGTCGATCGAGCGCCGCCGGCTGATGCAGGCCTACGGCGCCACCTTCGACCTCACCCCGCGCGAGAAGGGCATGAGCGGCGCCATCGCCCGCGCCAAGGAGATCGCGGCCGAGACGCCCGACAGCTGGATCCCGCAGCAGTTCGAGAACCCTGCCAACTACGACGTCCATGTCCGCACCACGGCCGAGGAGATCTTGGCCGACTTCCCCGAGGGACTCGACGCGATCATCACCGGCGTCGGCACCGGCGGCCACCTGTCGGGCTGCGCCGCCGTGCTCAAGAAGCGCTGGCCGGAGCTGAAGGCGTTCGCGGTGGAGCCGACCCTGTCGCCCGTGATCTCCGGCGGCAAGCCCGGCCCGCACCCGATCCAGGGCATCGGCGCCGGCTTCGTGCCGGGGAACCTCCATACCGACCTGCTCGACGGGGTGATCCAGGTGGACGCCGACGACGCCAAGGAATGGGCCCGCCGGTCCGCCGCCCGCGAAGGGCTGCTGGTCGGCATCTCCTCCGGCGCCACCCTGGCCGCCATCGCGCAGAAGCTGCCCGAGCTGCCCGCCGGCGCCCGCGTGCTCGGCTTCAACTACGACACCGGCGAGCGCTATCTGAGCGTGCCGGACTTCCTGCCGACCTGACGCGCGACCCGCCTCGCGACCGCCGCGCGGGCGGTCGCGAGGCCCAGGGAACGTGCCCACACCCGGCCCTGGCCATCCCGCCCGCCCCGGCGATCGGCCGCGCTCGCCCGCGTCCTGACCGCGCGAGGCCGCCCTCCGGTTCATGACGCCGCGACCCCGCCCGGAGCATCCCGCGGGGGCGCTGTCCGGGCGTCCGCCGCGCATCCTGATGACACCGATCCGGTTTCCGCCGCCGCCGGTCCCGCCGCTGCCACCGCGACCGTCCCGCCCGCGACGCTGCCGGTCCGGGCGTTTCGACGGCAGCCCCTGGCCCGCAGCCCCCGCGCCCCGCATGATCGCGCCGCCATGACCGATCATCCCCCGCCCGCCGCCGGCTTCGTGCTCACCCTGGCCTGCGCCGACCGCCCTGGCATCGTCGCCGGGGTGTCGCGCGCGCTCGCGGAAGCCGGCGGCGACATCCGCGGCGCGCAGCAGTTCGGCGACGAGGATACCGGGCGCTTCTTCATGCGCGTGGTGGCGACCCTGCCGCCGGACGGCGAGGCGGCGGTGCGCGCGGCGCTCGGCACGCTCGGCGCCGAGTTCGGCATGAGGTGGCGCCTGTCCGCGCGCGGCACGCCCCGCCGGGTGCTGCTGCTGGCCTCGCGCTTCGATCATTGCCTGGCCGACCTGCTGTATCGCTGGCGCACAGGCGAGCTGCGCATCGAGCCGGTCGGGGTGGTGTCCAACCATCCGCGCGGCAGCTACCCGGCGCTGGATTTCGGCTCGGTACCGTTCCACCACCTGCCCGTCGGCGCCGACAATCGCGCCGAACAGGAAGCCGCCGTGTGGCGGCTGTTCCAGGACAGCGGCGCCGAGTTCGCGGTGCTGGCGCGCTACATGCAGGTGCTGTCGGACGATCTGTCGGCAAAACTCGCCGGGCGCTGCATCAACATCCACCATTCCTTCCTGCCCGGCTTCAAGGGCGCGCGCCCCTACCACCAGGCGCACGCGCGCGGCGTGAAGCTGATCGGTGCCACCGCGCATTTCGTCACCGCCGATCTCGACGAGGGGCCGATCATCGAACAGGACGTGGAGCGCATCAGCCACGCGGACAGCCCCGCCGACCTGATCCGCAAGGGGCGGGATATCGAGCGCCGCGTGCTGGCGCAGGCGGTGCGGATGTTCTGCGAGGACCGGATTTTGCTGGATGGGGTGCGGACGGTGGTGTTTGGGGATTGAGGTTGAGTTGAGGGCAGGATGCCCGGATATGCTTTGCAAGCAGATGATAGGCTAAAATAGATCATATAAACCATCTTCTGGTTGACGGAACCTGTCGACGTCTTCGTCTTCGTCTTCGTCTTCGTCTTCGTCTTCGTCTTCGTCGTATCGTCCTGTCGTATCTTCGATGGCGTAGTCATCGTCTTCCTTGGACGGAGACTTTACACTTATCGACAAATCGACAAAAGAAATCTCCGCGGTGGCCATAGCCATTAGCAGAGGAACCTTATCGCTTCCTCCCAAAGCGGATTTTGGGATCCATCTATTAGCAATACTTTCGTAGGCCAGAAGCCAATGTTTGCCGGTAAGGGGGTTGTCTCCGATTTTTCTCAATAGTCGTTGTTTGCGGTTTTGGGGTCTGATTAGGCGCGGATTGACATGAAACGCTAGTACTATTGGGAAGCTACCGCACCTATCTATCATTAGATTAACAACGTCAGACTTGAAATTTATCCCCAGATTCTTATGTAGCCAAATCAACCAGCAGACTTCAGAGTCATTTCCCATTTGAGTATTGCGGATTAAAGCGCTGGTCAGAATGCTCTTCCAGCGCGAAACGTCTAATTTCGGCCGATTGCCGAACTGAGGGTCACGATAGGATTTATCTCTACGATGCTTCCAAGCAAGCACTCTGGCGACATAATCAATAGAGTGTGGAAATTTCACTACCGCTCTTATAAGAAAACTTTCGAGTATGACCCAGTGCTTTTCCCAAAGATGTTCGCGATCAAATCGCCTAATCGCATATTTTATAATACCATCATCATTGTTGTCATGCGCTAACTGGAAGATCTCACCAATTATTCCCAATTTATCCTCGTCTGGGAGAAGATTAAATTCCTTTCCTATTGATTTCTTGACACTTAAAGGCCAGAAGTTTTCAAAAGATATTGAAGACTCACAGATATTTGTCTTTAACTCGTTTATATCCAGCTCAAAATATCTTAGAGACTCTCGATAGTTGTAAAGATATCTTTCCGCCTGATCGATAGTATTTGCTCCTATCCAAACATCATCAACATGGCGAACCATAACAACGCTTTCGTTCTTCACGGAATTCTTAAAAGTGTTATCAACGCCTGCCGCTACGATTTCGGCAATTATCCTAGAGGTATCAGGTCCTACCGGTAGTCCTACAGACTGACCATCCTGACAATCCCTAATAATACTGTCCAATTGATTAAAGCGAATGTTGGTAGACTTAGGATGTGTGTCCAGCTTTGCATCACGTTTCGAGTGCATACTCCAGGGAATAGAATGGGTATAGATAGATGGATAGAATCTCGATATGTCCGTCTTCACAATATATCTAAACGGAGACATCTCCTTATATAAAGCTAGCGCAAGTGTTTTATGGCTAGTAATTTCGATAGCTCTATCTCTATCCGATATATTTGGAGATGAGAGTGTATATTTTGAATCGTTGATCCTATCTCTTATAGCAATCCAGTTTTCTGCTATAAATAGAGCTGTCTTGAAAAACCCTTCAGGATTTGGTGTGCCGAAAATCCGACGCTGATTCGCACGCTTGGTAGCGCTATAGTCACAAATATTCGTCTTTGACGACCGCTTCGAGATAGATTTTTTATCAGCGTTAAAATAGGATAATGCGAAGTCTGCATACGCTATACTGCTAAATACAGGTGGCAGCACTTCTGGCAGGTAGCCATTGCGAAGAAGGCGGGTCAGGATTTTGTCTTCCAAAGCTCCCAATGATCGCTTCCCTTCATTCAATTCGCTATTGGGCCATTTCGAAGTTGCCGAATATGGGCATGTATATGACGCTATTAGATCCTGCGGTATGGAAGATATAGTTTTCAGATATTGCAAGGGGTTTGGCGGGGGGATCAAAAACATTCTCCACGAACCGCTGCGGGTTCCGGTCGTAGAGCGGGAACCAGCTCGACTGCACCTGCACCATGATCCGGTGCCCGGGCAGGAACACGTGGTCCACGTTGGGCAGCGTGAAGCGGTAGTGCAGGGGGGTGTTGGGGGTGATGGGTTTCGCGGTCTCGAAGCCCTCGCGGTAGCGGCCGCGGAGGATGTCCATGGCGATGGGAAGCTGGTAGCCGCCCATGGCGGGCTCGGGCGGGTATTCGTCCGGATAGACGTCGATCAGCTTGACCACGAAATCGGCGTCGGTGCCGGTGGTGCTGGCGACGAGGTCGGCGACGGGGGCGCCGGCGATGGCGACGGGATGATCGAGCGGCCCGGTCTGGTAGGTGAGCACGTCGGTGCGATCGGATGCGAAGCGCTGGTCGTCCACCAGCCATTGCCGCCAGGTGGAGCCCTTGCTGTAGGTGGGGCGGATCGGGCGCGGGCGATACGGCACCGGCTTGTTGGGGTCGGACACGTATTCGTCGGAGGCGGCCTCGCCGGCGGCGGGCGGGTCGAACGACAGCGCGCCGTTCGCGCGCAGATAGAGCGGCCGGCTCTTGTCCGGGCAGCCGGTCTCGCAGCTCTCGGGCCAGGACTGGAACGACTGCCAGCGGTTGCTGCCGGTCTGGAACGCCAGCACGGGCGGCAGCGTGGAAGCGGGCGCGCCGGGCTTGAGTTGGGCGTCGAGGAACGGGAGCAGCACCTCGCGGCGGAACCAGAGTGCTGTGTCGGCATCGAAGCGGATCGGGCCGAGGGTGGAGCCGTCGCCGGCCCAGCCGCCGTGGCGCCAGGGGCCGAGCACGAGATGTTCGAGCGAGGGCGCCTTGGGATGCAGCGCTTCCCAGGCGGCGACGGCGCCGAACATGTCCTCCTGGTCCCACTGTCCGGCGATCCACAGCGTCGGCACGGTCTGCGGGATGCTGGCCAGCAGCGTTTGCAGCGCGCGATGCTGCCAGAACGAATCGTAGGCGGGGTGGTCGTGCAGCTGGCGCACCACGGGGAGCTGGTCGATGCCGTGCGATTTCGCGAAGCCGGTGGCGGAGCCGGCGCGCAGGAACTCGGTGTAGTCGTCATAGGCCGAACGCCACAGATCGCCCGCCTTCCCGTGCGCGGTGTCCTGGGAATAATAGTAGTCGTAGCCGGCCATGCGGAACGCGCCGCCGTGGAAATCGTCGTCGCCCATCCAGGTGTCGATCACCGGGTTGGCGGGCACCGCGGCCTTCAGCGCCGGATGCGGGTGGGCGAGCGCCATCGCCACCATCATGCCGTCATAGGACGTGCCGATCATGCCGACGCGGCCGTTGCTTTCGGCGACGTGGTGCACGAGCCAGTCGACCGTGTCCCAGGCGTCGGTGGCGTGGTCGATTTCCGTGGGGTTCTCGGGGCCGCGCAGCGGGCGTTCGTTGACGTAGTCGCCCTTGGAGCCGTGCTTGCCGCGAACGTCCTGGAACGCGACGATGTAGCCCGCGTCGAGGAGTTCGGCGTAGGCGGCGGGCAGCACCATGTTCCCGTGGGCGCTGTCGGCGCGGGAGGTGTCGTCGTCGGCGTCGTAGGGCGTGCGGTCGAGCAGGATCGGCGCTTTGGCCCCGGCCGCGACGGCGCGCCTGGGGATGATGAGCACGGTGTGCAGCGTCACCTTGTCGCGCATCGGGATGGCGATCTCGCGGCGGATGAAGTCGAACGAGCCGGTGCTGTCGGTGAAATGCGCGGGGATGTCGTTGAAGGGCTCGGGCGCCGCCGCACCGGCTCGGGGCGGGTGGCCCAGCAGCAGTCCGCCGGCGAGCGTGGAACACAGGAGCAGGCGGGAGCGGAGCGGCGCGGGGATCATCGTGACCGAGCCTGCCACGGGGCCGGGCTGGGCGCCATGGCGCGGCGTTCGGCCCGGAGGCGGGGCGGCGTGCGGTCGCGGCGCCGGGGCCGGCGGGGGGTGGGAGCGCCATCGACACGTCGCGCCCCTTCTGCGATGGCTGGTGGCCGGACCCCATCCCGTCACGGAGTTCGCCGCCATCATGATCCCTCCGCTCCCCCGGCGCCGCCTGCTCGGTGCCGCGGCCCCGGTGCTGCTGGCCTCGTCGCGTTCCGCGGTGGCGGCCGGGATCGGCGTGCCGAACGACCTGCCGGCGACGCCGCTGCCCGCGCGCATCCCGGTGTCGGCCCTGCCGGCGCAGTACGACGTGGCGCCAGACATCCACAACCTGGAGAACGGCTACTGGGGGATCATGCCGCGCGTGGTGGCCGACACCTATGCGCGGCACCAGGCGGAGGTGAACCGCGACAACTCGATCTGGGCGCGCAACGTGCTGCCGGGCGGCGCCTGCCTGGCCGCGGGCGGGCGGGACGCGCGAGCGGCGATCGCGCGGCAGGTGGGCTGCTCGCCGGAAGAGATCGCCGTGACCCGGAGCGGTTCGGACGCGCTGCAGATGCTGATCACCAACTACCGTCCGTTGAAGCCGGGCGACGCGGTGATCCATTGCGACCTGGACTACGATGCCATGATCGCGGCGATGGACTGGCTGGGCACGCGGCGCGGGGCCGAGGTGGTGAAGTTCAGCATGCCGGAGCCGGCCACCACCGCCAACATCCTGCAGGCCTATCGCGACGTGCTGGCGCGGACGCCGCGCGCGAAGCTGCTGCTGGTGACGCAGGTGTCCAATCGCACCGGGCTCGTGACTCCGGTGCGGGAGATCGTGGCGATGGCGCGCGAGCGGGGCGTGGACACGGTGGTGGACGCGGCGCACGGGATCGCCTGCCTGGATTTCCGGATCGGGGATCTGGGTGCGGATTTCGCCGGCTGGTCGGTGCATAAATGGACCTCGGCGCCGCTCGGCACCGGGGCGATGTTCATCCGCCGCGAGCGCATTCCCGACATCGACGTGGCGTTCGACAACCACGAGATCCCGCCGACCGAGATCACCGCGCGGGTTCCGGCCGGCACCGTCGATTTCGCCGCGGTGCTGACCATCCCGACGGCGGTGGATTTCCATTTCGCCGTCGGAGCGGCCGAGAAGGAGCGGCATCTGCGCGCCCTGCGCGACCGCTGGGTGGAGGCGGTGCGCGACGTGCCGGAGGTGGAGCTGTGCGTGCCGGACGATCCGGCGCGCTACTGCACCATCACCAGCTTCCGGTTGCGCGGCATGCGCACCGCGGAGGACGCGCGGCGCCTGCAGCACGTGCTGCTGGAGCGGCACCGCATCCACACCGTATGGCGCAAGGGCGTGGCGAGGGGGCCGGTGATCCGGGTGACGCCCGGCCTCTACAGCACGATGGCGGACGCGGACGCGTTGTCGGCGGCGTTGCAGCAGGAACGGCGGATGTTCGTGTGAGGCGCAGCGCCGGCTCGCGCGTGACACACGGCGGGAAGATCGCGCCGTGAGCGTGCCGGAGCGCCTGCAGGGGCGGCTCGACCGGCTGGACCTGTCGGTGGACGCGGCGGCCGAGCGGGCCGGACTTCCGGCGGCGCGGCTGCGGCGGGTGCTGGACGGCACGGAACCGGTGCCGCGCGGCCGGGCGCTGCAACGGCTGGCGGAGGTGCTGGACAGCTCGGTGGCCTGGCTGGTGGGGCTTGATCCGGACGAGGCGGTGCCGGAGGAGTTCCTGCGCGAGGACCAGGGCGCGCTCGGGCTCCTGGGCGCGGACGAGGACGCGATGCTGCGTGCCTACCGGCGGCTGGACGTGGCGTCGCGCGCGGCGCTGCTGCGGGTGGTGCTGAAGATGTCGCCGGAACCGGACGCCGCGGCCGGCGCGGAAGCGCGGAGCCCAGGCGGTGGTGCCCCGGGTGGTGGAAGCCGGGGCGGCGGAACCCGGCGGCGCAAGGCATCCTGAGGCGGGGGCGGTCCGGCACGATCGGGGGATCGTCGGGGACCATTGGACGTGGCGGCCCGACCGCCCTGAGGCCGACGAACGTCGGGGCGTCGGGGCGTCGGGGCGGCGCGGAGCGGGATGCTCGTCGACACTGCCCTTGCCGGTGGCGGAGGAACGGGTTGCAGTGCCGGTGTCGCGCGGCCGACCGGCCCGGCACCGGATCCCGGCATCCGCGTTTCCGGCGCGCGCGGCCAGACAGGAAGGAGCATGTCATGCTGCCCACGATCAACAAGGACACCGTGCTGTGCATGTCGCTCGCGGGGCGGCCCGGCAATTTCGGCACGCGGTTCCACAACTTCCTGTATCGCGAGTTGGGGCTGAACTTCGTCTACAAGGCGTTCACCACGACGGACCTGCCGGCGGCGATCGCGGCGATCCGCGCGCTGAACATCCGGGGCTGCGCGGTGTCGATGCCGTTCAAGGAGGACTGCATCCCCTTGCTCGACGTGCTGGAGCCATCCGCGCGGGCGATCGGCTCGGTGAACACCATCGTCAACGACGGTGGCGAGCTGACGGCCTACAACACCGACTTCATCGCGGTGTCGGCGCTGCTCGACACCCACGCGGTGCCGCGTGACGGACGCTTCCTGTTGCGCGGCTCGGGCGGCATGGCGCGGGCGGTGGTGGCGGCCCTGCGCGACAAGGGGTTCGAGCACGGCACCATCTGGGCGCGCAACGAGCAGAAGGGCAGGGCGCTGGCGGACGAGTTCGGCTATGCGTGGCGGGCGGAACCGGAGGCCGAGCCGGCCGCGATGCTGGTGAACGTGACCCCGGTCGGCATGGCGGGCGGTGCGGACGCGGACGCCACGAGCTTTCCCGAGGCGATGGTGCGCGCGGCGGACACGGTGTTCGACGTGGTGGCGATCCCGGCGGAAACGGCGCTGGTCCGGCTGGGCCGCGCGCACGGTCGCCGCGTGATCACCGGCGCGGAGGTGATCGCCCTGCAGGCGCTGGAGCAGTTCGTGCTCTACACCGGCACCCGTCCGGACCCGGCGCTGGTGGAACGCGCGGCCGCGTTCGCGCGAGGCTAGAACCGGGGGCGGCCGATAACGGGCGCCCGCCCCGCTTGGTGCGTCATGCTGATGCTGCGGGCCGTCGCGATCGCGGTTCTTGATCGCGGTTCCTCCCGGGAACGGCGTCCGCCAACCCGGACGGTTTCCGCCGCGCGCCGCATCCGGCGGGCGCTCCGGGCGATATCCCCTGTATGGTTGACGACGCTTCTCCCGCCGCCCGGCCCTGGACGCCCGACCGCGTGCTGGTGACGCCGGCGGCCCTGGGCTTCGCCCACGGCGCCGCGATGGTGGAGCGGGCGGCGGCGCTGGGTGCCAGCGTGGTGCGGATGTCGGGCGACCGGCTGAGCGGCGTGCCGGGCAGCTACCGCGACGCCAAGCGCACCCTGGCGGTGGTGGTGGCGTCGCCGTCGCGCCGGCGGCCGCAGCCGATCCCGCCCTCCGCGGACTGGCGCTTCGATCTGGCGGAAGGCTGCCCGGCGCATTGCCAGTACTGCTACCTGGCCGGGTCGCTGGCGGGGCCGCCGATCGTGCGCGCCTACGCCAACCTGCCGGAGATCCTGGCGGAACTGCCGCCGCTGCTGGGGCAGGGCATGATCACCTCCCGCTCCGAGGCGCGCCGGAACGAGGGCACCACCTTCGAATGCTCCTGCTACACCGACCCGCTGGCGATCGAGCCGATCACCGGGAGCCTCGCGGAAACCATCCGGGTGTTCGGCGCCTGGGACGCTCCCGTGCAGCTCCGTTTCACCACCAAGTTCGATGCCGTGGCGCCGCTGCTGGGCCTGCCGCACCGCCGGCGGACGCGGATCCGCTTCTCGTTGAACGCGGACGGCGCGGCGCGTTTCGAGGGGGGCGCGCCGCGCATGCCGCGGCGGCTGGCCGCGCTGCGGGCGGTGGCGATGGCCGGCTATCCGGTGGGAATCACGGTGGCGCCGATCCTGCCGCTGCCCGACTGGGAACAGGATTATGACCGGTTGCTGGCCGCCGTCGCCGAGGCGCTGGACGGCGTGCCCGATCCGGATCTGTCGGCCGAGCTGATCACCCACCGCTTCACCGACAAGTCCAAGGCGGTGCTGGATGGCTGGTATCCGGGCAGCAAGCTGCCGATGGACGAGGCGGCGCGCACCCGCAAGCTCACCAGGTTCGGCACGGGCAAATGGGTGCTGCCGCGCGACGAGATGGCGGCGATGCGCGGGGCCCTGACCGGGTCCCTGGCCCGCCGGCTGCCCGGCGCGCGGCTGCTGTACTGGACATGAGCGCCGTGGCGGCCGGCCGGCCCAGGGGGTGCGCCGCGTCGCGCCCGCACCCGCTCCGGCGCCCGCGCCGGCTCCGGTGTCGGACCAGCCCGCCGCTGCCCCCTCCGCGCCGCTACAAACGCCGGACGGCCGCTACATCGTGGTGCGCGGCCGGCTGTGGCGGCGTGCCGATCCCAGCCTGCCCGAAGCACGCCGGCAGGCGCTGGTGGGCGAGCTGATGGCCGCGCGCCGCGACAAGGGGGCGGCCATGAAACGCGGCGACCCGGAAGGCCGCGAGGCGGCGCGGGCGCGGGTGGAGCGGGCGAAGCAGGCGCTCGGCGAGCGGGGGCCGGTATGGTGGGACGACGGCGCGCCCGACCTGAACCGGCACCTCGTGCGCACCACCCCGTATGCCGGCTGGTTCGACGGTCTCGCTCACGAGTCGAGTAACGGGAGCAACGCGCCGGAGAACGGGACGTAGCCTCCGGTATGCTTCGAGCGGAGGAAAGCAGATGACCGGCGATGCCAACGGCAATCCCGTGCACGAACTCTACCACACCGGCCTTCGCAACCAGCACGCCCTGGAGATGACGGCGATCGAGCTTCTCCGGCGGCAGGTCGAGCGGCTGGAACATTATCCCGAGCTGGAAGCACGCCTGCGCCAGCATGTCGGCGAGTCGGAACAACAGGCGGAGCGTCTCCAGGCCATCCTGGATCGCCACGGCACCAGCAGCTCGAGCGCCAAGAATGCGGTGACGAGCGTGATGGGTAACGTCGCCGCGGCGCTGCACGTGCCGCCGGCCGACGAGATCCTGAAGAACAGCTTCGCCAACTATGCCTTCGAGCACCAGGAGATCGCGGCCTACACCAGCCTGATCGCGATGGCCGAGCGCGTCGGCGACACGCAGGCGCTGGCGCCGCTCCGGCAGTCGCTGGACGAGGAGCGGGCCATGGCCGAGTTCCTGGGCGGCCAGATCGTCCCCACCACCGAGCGCTTCCTGGCCCTGACGGCGTCGGGACAGACCGCCAAGACCTGAATGATCCCGGGACCGGAGGGCGAAGGTCCGTCCGGTCCCGGCGCGCCCGACGGGCTGGCGTCAGAACAGCCCGATCTCGTCCAGGCCGCCGATCAGGCCGAACAGGATGGCGAGGCCAGCAACGGCATAGACCAGCAGCGCGTAGCCGCCACGGACGCGGTCCCGATCTGGCAGGGCACGGGTGGCGAGCAGCACCAGGAGCCCCAGCGCCAGCGGCAGCAGCAGCGCGTTCATCACCTCCACCGCGACGTTCAGGGCCACGAGGTTCCGGACCAGCTGCACCAGGATCGCGCCGCCCACCACCGCGAGTGCGTAGATGCCGTAGAACACCGGTGCCTCTCGCGGGCTCTTGCGCAGCGAATGGGGTTGCCCGGTCACGTCGCCGAAACCCCAGGCAAGCGCCAGCGACACGACGTTGAGCGACACGAAGGCCGCCGACAGGATGCCCACGCCGAGCACCGCCTGCCCGAAGAATGGGCCGAGCGCCGGGGTGAAGGCATGGGCGAGGTCGCCCACGGTCTGCAGGCCGTTCTTGTCGCCCTTGCCGTACAGGGTGGCGGCGGCCGCGACCAGCAGCGCCCCCATCACCAGCTGGCTCACTGTCGCGCCGATCAGCGTGTCCCAGCGCGCGCCTCGTCGCTGCTCGCGCTTCAATCCCTTGTCGGCCACCGCCGACTGCTGGAAGAAGATCATCCAGGGCATGATCACCGCGCCGATATTGGCGGCCACCAGCACCCGGTAGTCGCTGTTGCCGAGCGGCGGATGTGCGAGCGACCGCACGATCCGTTGCGGGTCCGGATGGGCGCGCCAGGCGATCAGCAGGAAGCTCAGCTCGAACAGGCCGACCAGGATGGAGATGCGCTCCACCCGCTCGTACGAGCCGGTGAGCACGATCAACAGCAGCAGCAGCGCCGGAACGCCGAGGCTCACGAGGCGCGGCACGCCCCACAGGTCGCCGATGCCGGCGATGCCGGAGAACTCGGTGGCGATCGCGCCGATCCCGGCCAGCAGCAGGCCGCCGAAACTGAGCCAGGCCCAGAACCGGCCGTAGCGTTCCAGGATCAGGGTGCCGTGTCCCTTGCCAGTGGCGGTGCCGAGCCGGGCGGTGAGCTCCTGCACCACGAACAGCACCGGGATCAGCAGGAACTGCAGCGCCAGCAGGGAATATCCCCACTTCGCCCCGCTCTGCGCCGCGGTGACAAGGCTGCCGACATCGGTGTCGGCCAGCATCACCACGATGCCGGGGCCCGCCGCGGCGAGCAGGGTCAGGACGCGTTTCAAGGCCGGGGGTCGGGTCATCCCGCCGCAACGGACGGCCGGGGGAGGGGTTCGCGTTTGGGAGCGGTGGCCGGGCAACGGCGATCCTGCCGTACGGTGCGAGCCGGCGACGGGTGCGACGAACCGTTGCCGGCACCGTAAACCCGCTCACCCACTGTTGAGAATAGTTATCATTATCATTATGGGGGATCACTCGTTCTCTTGGAGGTGATCCCGATGCCGCTTTCCCCCCGCCGCCGCCGGCCACGTTCGAAGCGCGGTGGGCTCCGCTGGGCGGGGATCGTGCTGCCGGGCCTCGTCGCGTCGGCCTGCGTCCCGGTCTTCGCGCTGGCTCCGGCCTTCGCGCAGGACGCCGATCAGTCCGACGACGCGGCCGAGACGGGAAGCGAGGACGTGCTGGTGAAGGGTCAGCGCCACGGCTTCATGACCACGGACGCGTCCTCCGGCACCAAGACCGACACGCCCCTGATCGAGACGCCGCAATCGGTGACGGTGATCCCGCGCGCGCAGCTGACCCAGCAGGACGCGCACACGCTGAACGAGGCGCTGCGCTACACCGCCGGCATCAACACCCAGACGCGCGGCGGATCGGGCAACCAGTTCGACCAGTTCACCCTGCGCGGCTTCGGCACCATCGGCTCGATCAACAACACCTACCTGGACGGCATGAAGCTGCTGGGCGCGACCTATATCACCCCGCAGATCGACAGCTACGCGGTGGACAGGATCGAGGTGCTCAAGGGCCCGGCGTCCGTGCTCTACGGCCAGAGCAATCCCGCCGGCTTGATCAACGAGGTTTCGAAGCTGCCGACCGCCACCCCGTATCACGAGCTGGGCGCGGAAGGCGGCACCTTCGGACAGGTGCAGGGCACCGCCGATCTCAGCGGCCCGATCGACCAGGCCGGGCACTGGCTCTACCGCGTCACCGGGCTGGTGCGGAACGGCGGCGCGCAGGTGGATCATGTCAGGCAGCGCCGGGTGCTGGTGCAGCCGTCGCTGAGCTGGGTCCCGGACACGAACACGTCGCTGACGCTGCAGGGCTTCTACCAGCGCGATCCCTACGGCGGCTATTACGGCGCGTTCCCCCAAAGCGGCACCATCATCGGCAACCCGCGCGGCCAGCTCAGCCGGTCCTTCTACGACGGCGACAGCAACTTCGAGAACTACGACCGTACGCAGTACGGCCTGGGCTACCAGCTTGAACACCGGTTCAGCGACCGCTTCGCCGTGAAGCAGAAATTCCGCTGGCTGCAGGTCAACGGCGACTACCGCAGCGTCTACACCGCAGGTTACGGCTACCAGACTCAGCATCTGCCGAACAACGAGCTGCTGGCGCGCGGGGTGATCGGCTCGGTCGCCGGCGCCAACACGTTCACGGTGGACAACCAGGCCAGCCTGCGGGCTCGCACCGGTCCGATGTCGCACCTGTTCCTGCTGGGCGTCGACTACCAGAACCAGGGAAGCGCCACGACGCTCGCGGGCGATTTCACCGGCGCCGGCGCGCCGCCGCTCGATATCTGGGCGCCGGTCTACGGCCTGCCGGTCGCCTCGCCGCCCGTGTATTCCGACACCACGCAGTCATTCGGGCAGGTGGGCTTCTACGGCCAGGACCAGATCAGGATCGGCCGCCTGATCATCCTGGGCGGCGGGCGCTACGATTTCGCCGGAACCAGCACCTACAACCGGCTATCGCGCACCACGTCCGACAGCTTCGACCGCAAGTTCACCGGGCGCGCGGGCATCCTGTACGAATTCGCGGGCGGCATCGCGCCCTATTTCTCCTATTCGCAATCCTTCCAGCCGACCACGGGAACGAACCTGTTCGGGCAGGGCTTCAAGCCCACCACCGGCGAGCAGTACGAGGCCGGCGTCAAATATCAGCCGCCGGGCTGGAACACGCTGATCACCGCGAGCGCCTTCCAGATCAAGCAGAACAACCTCACGACCCCCGATCCGCGAAATGCCCAGAACACGATCCAGGCCGGCCAGGGCCGCTCGCGAGGTTTCGAGGTGGAGGCGCACGCGAGTCCGGTTCCGGGTCTCGATCTGGTCGCCTCCTACACCTACCTCGATGCGATCTACACCAAGGACAATTCCGGCCTGCAGGGCAAGGCGTTCCAGGCGGTGCCCAAGCACTCGGCGTCGGGCTGGGCGGACTACACCCTGCGGCGCGGCAGGCTGGTGGGCCTCGGCGCCGGCGCCGGCATCCGCTTCATCGGTCCATCGGCCGGCAACGCGGACAACACGCTCAACATCTCGCAGACCACGCTTGTCGATCTCACGCTGCATTACGATCTCACGGTCCGGCGCCGCTGGATCCACGATGCGCAGCTCTACGTGAACGCCACCAACCTGTTCGATCGTACCTATCTTGCGTCCTGCTATGGCCAGCAATGGTGCTTCTACGGCCCGCAGCGCACCGTGCTGGGCGGCATCCGCTATCACTGGTAGCGTTCGCCGCCCCCGAACCGCAGGATGCCGCATGACCGGACCGTCCGCCGCCCCACGCTTCCAGATCGAACCCGTATCGCTGGACGGCGAGCATGTCCGTTTGCTGCCTCTGTCCCAGGACCATGCGGCGGATCTGCGCGACGCGGCACGCGACGGCGAGGGATGGCGGCTCTGGTACACCAGCGTTCCCACGCCGGAGGGCATGACCGCCGAGATCGAGCGACGGCTGGAGCTGCGCAACAAGCACGGCATGCTGCCCTTCACCGTGGTCCGGCCTTCCGACAACAGGATCGTCGGCATGACCAGCTTCATGAACATCGACCGTGCGGTGCCGCGCGTGGAGATCGGCTCGACCTGGTATGCCGCGTCCGTGCGCCGCACCGCGCTCAACACCGAGGCCAAATGGCTTCTGCTGAGCCACGCTTTCGAGACATGGAGCGTCGTCGCGGTGGAGTTCCGCACGCATTTCCTCAACCACGCGAGCCGCCGCGCGATCGAACGGCTGGGCGCGAAGCTGGACGGCGTGCTCCGCGCCCATCAGCGGATGCTGGATGGCTCGTTGCGCGACAGCTGTGTCTACAGCATCGTCGCGGCGGAATGGCCCGCCGTGCGCACCCACCTGCGCTGGCAGCTCGACGCGCCGCGCGAGCGCTAGCGCGCCGGCCCCTCCGCTTCTTCGCCCTGCATCGCGGACGCGCAACCGCTTACGTTGGGCGTCGGCCGCCGCGGCCTCACGATTCCCGTCGCGCGACGGTCCGCGATCAATCGGCCGGCACGAAATGCAGCGTGCCGGCCAGCCGTTCCGGGCCGCCCGAATCGTTCGGATGATTGATCCCGTCCATCACCGGCACCGCAGGAAAGTCGAACGGGCTGATCCCGTCCAGGCACGCGACGTTGACGGCGTGCTGGCCGGGGTCCGAGCGCCGCTTATGGTGGGTGTAGATGCCGCAGTGCCGGCAGAAGAAATGCTCGGCTACGCCGGTGTTGAAGCGATAGCGGGTCAGGCTGTCCTCGCCCCGCTCGATCCGGACGCCGCCCGCTCCCGCCGGAACCACCACGGCCCCTCGCATCCGGCAGAAGGAGCAGGTGCAGCGTCGCACCCCGGCCAGATCCCCGCTCAGCGTCACCTCGAACCGCACCGCACCGCAATGGCATCCGCCGGAACGCGTGCTCGATGTACCGGACATGCCAGCTCTCCTTAGTCTCCTGCGGAGCGTCCGGAATCGGGACCGGTGCCCGGGCCGGCCGGGAATCGCCGCGGAGGCGCCAGCATAGCGGCCGGGGCGGCGACATGGGCATGAAGATCGCTCATGGAATCATGAGCGCGAGCGGCGCGCGTCCCACGTTCCGGACCGGTTCCGCCGGCTCAGGGCGTCCGGTGCGCGGCCGCCTCGGCATGCTGTTGTTGTTCGTCCACCGGCAGGGGATTGTCGTGCAGATCCACGCCCTGCCACCCGGCGCCCAGGGCCACGAACAGGGCGATCGCGTCCTGCATCCGGGCCAGCTCGCCCAGGGCGGCGGCGTTCTCGCCGGCATAGGCGGAGCGTTCGGCCGTCAGCACGTCGAGGAAGCCCGACAGGCCGGCCGCATACAGCCTGCGCGCCCGGTCCAGCGCCAGGGCGTCGTCGCGGGCCGCCTTGTGCAGGGTGTCGGCGCGCACGGCATCGTTGTTGAAGGCGACGAGCCGGTCCTCCACCTCGCCGAACGCGTGCAGCACCGTGTTCTGGTAGGACAGCCGAGCGGCCTCCGCGTTGGCCCGCGCCTCGCGGACCTGCGCCGCGAGGCCGCCGCCGTGATAAACCGGGATGCTCGCCTGAAGCAGCGCCGACCAGGCGAGGCTGCTCGCGGTGAACAGCTCGTGCACCATGCTGGCCATGGGCGTGAACGACAGCGGCAGGGTGAAGCTCGGATAGAGCTGGGCCACCGCCACGCCGACGCGCGCCGTGGCCTGGGCGAACTGCCGCTCGCGCTCGCGGATGTCGGGGCGGTTGGCGATCACGGCGGAGGGCAGAGCGACCGGCAGCGCCGGCACCGTGGGCGGAGATGCCGGCTGGGCGAGTTCCGCCTCGAACGAGGCCGGAAGCTCGCCGGCCAGGATGGCCAGCGCGTGCGACAGCTGCGCGATGCGGGTTTGCAGCGGTTGCACGGTCGCCTGCTCGGTTTCCAGCTGCGCCTGGGCCTGCGCCACCTGCAGCGTGGTGCCGAGACCCTGGGTGTAGACCTTCTGCGTGAGCTTCAGCGCATCGTCGGCGGCGGCGATGTTCTTCTTGGCGATGCCGAGCTGCTGCTGCGTTACCCGGAGGGAGCAGTAGTCGCTCGCCACCTCCGCCAGGGTGGACAGCAGCAGGCCGCGCCTTTGTTCCACGCCCGCCTGCACGGCCGCGTCCTGCGCTTCCACCGAGCGGCGCAGCCGGCCGAACAGGTCCAGCTGCCAGCTCACGGTGGTGCCGTACTCCCACAGCCGGTTGTCCGAGCTGATGCCGGGCAGCGGCGGATATTGCAGGGTGGTGCTGTAGCGCTGGATGCCGCCGGCGCCGAGCACGTCCACCTGAGGATAGAGCTGCGATGCGATCTGGTCGCGCAGTGCCCGTGCCGCCAGCAGCCGTTCGCCCGCGATCTGGAGGTCGTAGTTGCCGCGGATGGTGCGGTCCACCAGCCGGTCGAGCATCGGATCGTCGAAGCTGCCCCACCAGCGTCGCATCCGCGCCTGCGTGCGCGCCAGCTCTTCCGCGGTGGCGCGGTGCTCGCTCCAGTTTCCCGGCACCACGGCGGTGGGGGCGCGATAGGCCGGCCCGACCTTGCAGCCGGCCAGCAGCATCGCGAGCCCGAGCATCGGCGCGGCGCGGCGGCGGCTTGCCGGCCGCACCCCGGATGCCCCCACCGGCCGCGCCGGGGCGGGGGCGCGCTGCGTGACGGGATGCCAGCTGCCGCCGCGCAGCACCGGCGCCCAGCCGCCGGATCGCGCGCCGTGCTCCCCGTCGGGGCGGGGAATGGCGTGGCGGAGGATGGCGCGCTTTCGCGGCGCACCCGTCGCGTCGCGGCTCGTCGTGTCGCGACGCTGCCGCATCCCATCGCGCATCATCGGGACAGCCTCACAGATGATCCTGGAGCCAGCTCGACAATCGCGGACGGTCGTGGGCTTCCGGCCCCACCGCCACCGAGCAGGTCATGCCGGCCGCGAGCGTCACGCCGGCGGGAATGTTGTCGATGTGGATGCGCACCGGAATGCGTTGCGCCAGACGGACCCAGGTGAAGACCGGGTTCACGTTCTGCAGACCGAGACGGTCGGGACTGCCGTTCTGATCGTTGATGCCGGCGGCGAGACTGTCCACATGCCCGCGCAGCACCGGCCGGTAGCCCATCAGCTTGATCCGGGCCGGGGCGCCGGCCGCGATGCCGTGCAGCTTGGTTTCCTCGAAATAGCCGTACACCCAGAAGCTGTCCCGATCGAGCACCGCGACCCGGGCCTGGCCGGCGGTCACGTAGTCGCCGTCGCGCAGCAGCAGGTTGGTGACGTAGCCGTTGACCGGCGAATACAGCGTGGCGCGCTGGAGGTTGAGCTTCGCCACGTCGAGCGCCGCCTGCGCCGCATCGACCGCCGCCTGCTGGGTTTCCGCGGTGGAGTTGAAGCGTTCGCGTTCCTCCGCCGACACGATCCCGGCCAGCCCTTCGCGGCGCTTCGCGTCCGACAGCCGCAGCCGCAGATCCTCCTTGGCGCCCGCGAGCCTGGCCTGCGCCTCGGCGATCGCCAGGCGGAAGCGCACCGGATCGATCACGAACAACGGATCGCCCTTGTGCACGAGCTGGTTGTCGCGCACCGGCACCGACACCACCGTGCCCGACACTTCCGGCGCCACGTCCACCACATAGGCGCGCACCCGCCCGTCGCGCGTCCAGGGCGACACCATGTAGGTGCGCCACAGGGACAGCCCGAGCACGAGGGCGGCGACCACCACCGCGAGGGTCAGGACGATGCGCACGAGGGCGCGAAGCAGGGACAACGGCGACACGGGAACGGTTCCGGCTCAGAAATACATCACGAGGAGCGACAGGACGCAGACGAACAGGGCCACCTCCATCAGCGGCAGGTGCCACAGCCAGCGCGCGAGGCCGCTGCGCCAGATCACGGCGCGCAGCACGAGCGTGATGGCGATCGCCACCAGCGCGTAGAGAGTGATCGGCGCGAACAGCACGCCGGACAGATGCAGCTCGCTCAGCATCGCGCCGTCCGCTCGTCGCCCGGCGCTCCGGGTCGCCAGTCCGGCCGAAGGAGGGGGCACCCGGCGCGCAGCAGCCCGTCCGCGTGCTCGATCAGCAGGGCGGCCTCGCCCAGGAGCCCCCGCGCCTCGCGCCGCAGCCGGGCGGACCGGTCGGCGGCGATGGGCGCGCGGGCGGATGGTGGCGCCGTGCCGTCCGGTGGCGTGGGGGGCGTGACCTGTGTTCCGGACGCTGACTCGTCCCGGTCCGCGGCACGCGCCGCCGCCGGCATCTCCGCGGGTCGGTCGTCTGGCGGCGCGGGCGGTATCGCCGCTTCCGGTGGCGGGGGCGCCGGGGAAGCGCTTGCATCCGGAACCGGCAGGGCCGGACCGTTCCCGGCCGGCCCGGCGACGGGAGCGTCGGGTCGTTCCCCTCCGGCCGCCTCTTCGGCGCCGGCCCGATCCAGGCCGCGTCCCGCCGCGGCGATCCGGTCGCGCGCCGCCGCCGGGTCCCGCGACACATGTCCCATGGCCGCGAGTCCGGCATCCAGCGCCGCTGCGACATCGGGCGGCAGCTCCGACCGGCGGCGCAGGGCGCGCAGCGACACCGCCGTGCGTCCGAGCGCCAGCACCAGATAGGCGGCGCGCGCGGCACGGCGGCCGATCTCGGGCGGAAGCTGGGCGGCCCGCTGTTCGAGCCGCAGCACCTTCTGCATCTGCTGGTCCTGCCAGTGCTCGAAGCCTTCGACCCCGAGCCGGTCGGTGCCGGCCGCGATCCCGCGCACCCCGCGTCGCGCGAGCCGTTCCACGGCGGCGGTCAGCGACCGGGCGAAGCGCCGCGCGTCGCCGCTCACGTCCGCCGGCAGCAGCACCCGGAACACCATCACCAGCAGGCCAGGGCCGATCACGAAGGTGGACAGGTTGTTGAACAGCGCCACGTCGTCGAAGGCGATCGGGTTGTGCACGCTGATCATCGCGCAGAAGAACACGGAAAAGCCCGTGGCCATCAGCCGGAATCGCGGCCGGGTCTGCAGCCAGATCCCCGGCGCCAGGCACAAGCAGAGCGACGCCGCCAGCAGCGGAAACCCGTCGATCTGCGGCAGCAGCATGATCTGGCAGAACAACGCCATCGGCACGCCGATCAGGGTGCCGGTTGCGAATTGCACGCTGGCACGCGACGCGGACGGGTTGGTGGCGAGCAGACAGGAAGCGGGCACCAGATAGGCGAGCAGGGACGGGCCGGACGGCCATTGCGACACATACCAGAACAGGCCCGCGATCAGCGTCACCAGGGCGCCGCGGACCGCGTTGCGCCCCGCCGCATGCCATTCCGGCAGCGGCCGCAGCCGCACCCGGCGTTGCGCGGCGACGGCGCCGCTTTCCCCGCCCGGCAGCAGTGCCAGGGCGGTGCGGCGTGCCTGGCCGAGCAGGTCGCGTTCGTGCAGCGCCACCAGCAGCTCGTCCCCCGTGCCGGCATGCTCGGCCATCTCCGCCAGCGCTTCCTCCGCCCGCTGCAGGTCGGCGATCACCACGGGCAGCGCCGCCGAGCGGTCCGCCACGCGCGCCATCGCCTCGTGCGCCAGCCGCCGCGCGCGCGCGACCGCGGGTGAGGGCGTCACCGTCGCGTGCACCGGCTCCACCGCCGACAGCAGCGCGAGCAGCCGCGAGGTGGCGAGGCGGAAGCGGCGGCGGCGGCGACGCAGCGCATAGCTTTCGGCGGCTCCGTATTCGATGCCTTCGTCCAGCGCCACGATGCGGGCCAGCAGCGCCGGACGCAGCCGGGGCTGATCCGCCGCGATGTCTCCTTCCTGTCGCAGACGCACGAACAAGGCGGCCACGTCGCGCAGCAGCGCCTCGATGGTGCCGCCGAGCGCGGAGGTCCGGGGCAGCACCGTCAGCAGGAACACCGCGGCCGCGCTGGCCAGCCCGACCGACACCGCCGACAACCGCGACAGGGCGTCGAGGAAGATGTCGTCCGGGGCGTGGAACGCGCCCGCGCTGACGATGATGATGGTGTAGCCGGCCAGCACCGCGCCGTAGGCCTTGAAGAAGCGCAGCAGCGACGAGACGAAGCAGGCGACCCCGATGCACAGGCTGAGCGCCGCGATGAACAGCACGGGCGACTGCGCGAACCACGCCATCAGCAGCACGGCCGCCGCCGCGCCGATCACGGTGCCGATCAACCGCCACAGGCTCTTGCTGACGATGGCGCCGTTGGTGGGCGCCGCCACGATCACCACCGTGGTCACAGACGACATCGGCGATTGCAGCTGCAGCGCGAACGCGACGTAGAGCGCGATGCAGCAGGCGAGCAGGGTGCGCGCCACGAACAGCATGTCGCGCCCGTCCGCCGCCACCGTGGCCCGAAGCGCGCGCAGCATTTCGGGCCCGGGAGGCCGCGCGGGGCGGCTCGACCCGGACGACGCGGTGCCGGCGACCGTGGCGCCGCTCATGGCTCGCCCTGGCGCCGCCCTGGCGCGGTCATGGCGCGCTCGATGCCGTCCAGCACCGCCTGGCAGGCCGCCAGGGCATCCGGAGGCACCGCCGCCAGCAGCCTGCGGCCGACCGCGGCGGCGCGGCTCTGCACCGCGGCGTGGATGGCCATGCCCGCCTCGGTGATGTGGACATGCTTGGTGCGGCGGTCGAGCGGGTCCTCGCTGCGGCTCACCAGCCCGTCTCGTTCCAGCGCGTCGACGACGCGAGCGAGCGAGGGGCCGTCCACCTCCAGCATGCGAGCCAGCACGCCCTGGCGCACCGGCTCGCCCAGCGTGCCCAGCAGCAGGATCGGACGCCATGACGCGTCGGTGAGGCCGAACGGCCGCAGATCGGCGTCGATCTCGCGGCGCCAGGCGAAGCCCAGCCGCAGCAGCCTGCGGCCGAACGCGATGCCGGGATCCTCGCCGGTCAGCCGCGGCTCGGCATGATCGGCCGCACCCGGCGCGGCGGGGGGCGGCGTGCCCACCACCCCGGCCGGCGCCGCGGCGGACATGTCGGCGGACGCGCGGCGCGTGCGACCGGCGCCGGCCCTCATGGGCCTGCCGGCCGCCGCTCCGCCCGCGTCCATGACGCTCGCTTTCCGATCGTTAGCATGCATGCGAACCATAAAGGCGCATCGCCCGTTCCCTCCGTCAAGCGGCGATCGCCCGCTCCGGGCCGGAGGGTTCGCATGGACGCTGCCCATGCGATGATCGGACGCGGAACGGAGGGAACGGGCGGTGGCGAGGGTCCGGGCGGTGATGATGCAGCGCGACGAGGATGCGCTGCTGGAGCCATGGCTCCGGTGGCACGGGGCGTTGTTCGGACCCCGCAACCTCGTGGTGCTGGACAACGGCTCCCGGCTGCCGGCGGTGCTCGACATCCTGCGCGCCGCCGAGGCGGACGGCGTGTCGGTGATCCGCGGCCACGACTCGCCCCGCGACTTCCTGGACAAGGGGCTGCATGCGGAAGCCGTGATCCGCCGCTTCGACGCGGACGGGGACTATGATTTTGCGCTGCCGCTCGATTGCGACGAGTTCCTGGCCGTGTTCACCCCGGACGGGCTGTCATGCGAGCCGGACGACGTCCATGCGGCGCTGGACGCGCTGCGGCCGGTGCGGTCCGCGCTGGGCATCGAGATGTCGCTCACCAACGTGCCGGGGCGGCCGGGCTGGTTCGTGGCCGACACGCTGGAGAAGGGCTTCCTGCCCGCGTGCAGCGTGCTGGACGTGGATCATGGCTTTCACCGTCCGCGCTCGCGTCTCGCGGAGGGCACGCGATGGACGCCGCTCTGCTTCCTACATTTCCACAACAAGCCCTTCGAGGTGCTGCGCGAACACGCGCGCCGAAAGCTCGACGGGCTGGTGGATGTCGACGACCAGGACGCGCTGCGCCGCTATGACGGCATCAACAACCATCTCGTGCCGTATTTCATGCTGACGCCAGAACAGTTCGCGGCGATCCCGGAGCGTCTGCTGCGCGCGCGGCTGCCGGCGTTTGACCGCCGCGCGCAGGCACTCGGCATCGAACAGATGCTGGACTGGCCGCTGCGACCGGCGGAATGGTCGATGCAATGGGCGTTGTCGGGGCCGCCGGAGGCCGACGGGCTGCTGGTGCAGTCGCCGGGCGCGGCGCCCGTCCGCTTCGATCCGGCCGCCTATCTCGACCGTTATCCCGATGTCGCGGCCGCGGCGGCGATGCCGCTCCAGCACTTCCTGCGGCACGGCTGGCGGGAAGGGCGTTCTCCCGGGGGCTGACGCAAGGTGCCGCCCGGACGTCTCGCCAGGGCCGTGGGGGCGATCCCGGACGATTTCTTCTTCCGCCTCTCCCGGAACCGGTGGCCGCGCGTCCCGCCCGGTCGCTGAGCGGGGTTGGTGTTCATGCCGGTGCCATGGACCAACCGTCCCTATGGGCTGCCAGATCCGGAAGTTCTAGCGCTGCCTGCCTGCTCTCGGCGCGACAGCTTTTCACCAGGACCAGTGCTGCGGCGGTTCGCCTGGCCGAGGCTCGCGCCGGGGCCAGGGCGGGACGGCGGCCGTTCTCGTGGCGAAGGGCAGGGTACGATGCCGGCAGCGGCGCGGCCGGACCGGAGCTGGTATCCAGCCATCCGGAGGGAGGGGCGGGAGGCCCGAAACGAAACGGCCGGTCCAGGCCCCGGAGGAGCCCGGCCCGGCCGGTCGTTGTTTCCCGCCGCGACGACGCGGCGGGACGTGGGCGGTTCGGTCAGGAAGCCGCGGCGGGCGCCGGCTCCACCGCGGGCTGCGGCGTGGGGGCGGGCTTGCCCGCCTGCACCGGCTCGCCCACGGGCTGTCCGGGGCCGCGCGGCGCGTCGGTCAGCATCTCGAGCTTGCCGCTGACCTGGCCGCCATCCTCGACCTGCAGGCGGCGGCAGCGGGCGGTGCCGACCAGCCGGCCGGTGCCGCGGATCACCAGGGCGCCGTTCACCGTCAGGGTGCCGTCGATGGTGCCGGCCAGCTCGGCGTCCTGCACCTCGATGGCGCCGCGGAACACGCCGCCCGGCGCCACCGCGAGCTCGGTCGCCTGGATCATGGACGCTTCCACCGTGCCCTCGACCACCAGGCGCTCGGCATCCTGCACGGTGCCCTGCACGCTGATGCCGCGGCCCACCACCAGGGTGCGGCGCTCCGCCGCCTCGCGGTTGGGGCGCGACGTGCCCGGGGCGGCGCCGGGCACTCCTCCCGGAGCGGCGCCGGGAGCGCCCGGCGGACGGGCGGCGCCCGGAAGGCTGCCGGACGGCGCGGCGGGCGTGGAGCCCGGAGCAGGAGGAGCGGCGGGGAAGGGGGCGCGACCCATGGAGGCATCCTTCGTGGTGGCGGACGATGAATCGGAACGGTGCGGCGGGATGCCGAGACCGCTGTCTGAACTCGCGGAGGTTCCGGTGCCGAACAGGCCGGAGCCCGTGACCGGGCCGGCACCGGGCGTGGCCGGCGCGGAGGACGGAGGTCTCGCGGCACCTGCCGGTGCCGGCGCGGGGGCCGGAGGGGCGCCCTGGATATCGTCCGGCTTGCGTCGCTTGAACATCGCTGAACCCCGCTGGTCTTCGTTCTGGGCCGCTACGAACCGCCTCGCGGGCGATCCGGGGGGTGGGAACCATTCTTGGATCGGTGTCCGATCCGCTTACACGCAGGCGGCGGCCCCCGACAAGCCGGATCACGAATCATGTCGGAAGCGCAACACGACGCGAGCGGCGCGGTCTGCCACCTTGGCGTGCAAGCGCCTCGCGCGTCCGGGCCTGGCGGCCGGTGAAGAAGCCCGGCCGCCAGGCGGCCGATGGCGGCCCGGGCCCCGGAATGTCGGACCGCCGGTGCCGGGGCTTCCCGAATATACCCCGTCGTGTCGGAACGGGCCGTGGCATCCCCTCGGGCGCGCCGGTCGCCTGTTGCCGTGGGCGGTTGCCCGGGAAGCTGCCGGTGCGCGGTTTGCCGCCGGAAGAGCGCGATGCTAGCCGGGGGGATGGATGCCGGGCCGCGCCGGGCGCGGCCTTCCCTGCTTCCCGTTCCCCCTTCTTCCTGTTCCCGGAGTATGCGGTTTCTTGAGCGTGCAATCCATCGGCCGCACGGCCCGCTTCGATCTGCTCGGCATCGGCAACGCCATCATCGACGTGCTGGCCCCGGTGCCGGCCGGGTTTCCCGAAGCCCAGGGCATGGTGCCCGGCAGCATGACGCTGATCGACGCGGCGCGGGCGGACGCGATCTACGGGATGCTGTCCCCGGAAGCGCAGCGGGGCGGCGGCTCGGTGGCCAACAGCTGCGTCGCGGCCGCCTCCCTCGGCGCCACCGTGGCCTATCTGGGCACGGTGGCCGACGACGCGCTGGGCCGGGCCTTCGCCGACGATATCCGGGCTGCCGGCATCCACTTTCCCTGCGCGCCGCTGGCCGCCGACCGCGCCGAGGGGCGCGGCACCGCGCGCTGCATGATCCTGGTGACGCCGGACGGCCAGCGCACCATGAACACCTACCTGGGCGCCTGCACCGCCTTCGGCACGCCGGACCTCGATGCGGCGGCGATCGGCGATGCGCGCATCAGCTACCTGGAAGGCTATCTGTTCGATCCGCCGGCGGCGCAGGACGCGTTCCGGGAAGCGGGCCGGCTCGCGCATGCGGCCGGGCGCGCGGTCGCGCTGTCCCTGTCCGACCCGTTCTGCGTAGACCGGCATCGCGCCGCGTTCCTGGCCCTCGCGCAGGGACACGTGGACATCCTGTTCGCCAACCAGGACGAGATCCTGTCGCTCTACGAGACGGACGATTTCGAGGAAGCCGCCGCCCGCGCCGCCCGGACGGTGGAACTGGCGGTGCTCACCCGCGGCCCCGAAGGCTCGGTGGCCTTTCTGCGCGGCGAGCGGACGGAGATCGCCGCCGCCTCCGCCACGGTGGTGGACACCACGGGGGCGGGCGACGCCTATGCGGCCGGGTTCCTGTTCGGGCTGGGCCGGGGGCTGCCGGTGGCCGAATGCGGCCGCATCGCGTCGGTCGCCGCGGCGGAGGTGATCGGCCATTTCGGTGCCCGCCCGGAAGCGGATCTGCGGGCGCTGGCCGACCTGCCGGGCTGAACCGCGCCGGGCGCCTGCCGGCGCCCCCACCGGCATCGTCTTCCGGGCGCGGCCACACGTGGTTTTGTTGGCGCCGGGGCACGCCGCGCGGCACCGCCGCCCCGCCCCGGGGCGGGTGTCATGCTTTTTTGGCGTGCAAATCCGCGCGCCCGCTTCTATCAAGCCGCCGATATCCGCCCATCGGGCCCGTGTGACCGTTTCCTGCCCGAGGGGTCGGGAAACGGGTGCGCGGGTTTTTGGCTGCACACCGGGGTTCGCCGGGTCGCGGTCCGAACCGGCGCCGCCGCCCGGCACAGCACGAGAGCAGTTCGTAGTCGCATGGACATCCGCAACATCGCCATCATCGCCCACGTCGACCATGGCAAGACGACGCTGGTCGACCAGCTCCTCCGCCAGTCGGGGGCGTTCCGCGAGAACCAGCAGGTCGCCGAGCGGGCGATGGACCGCAACGACCTCGAGCGCGAGCGCGGCATCACCATCCTCGCCAAATGCACCAGCGTGGTGTGGCGCGACACGCGCATCAACATCATCGACACCCCGGGCCACGCCGATTTCGGCGGCGAGGTCGAGCGCATCCTCAACATGGTGGACGGCGCCATCGTGCTGGTGGACGCCGCCGAGGGCGCGCTGCCGCAGACCAAGTTCGTGCTGACCAAGGCGCTGGCCCGCGGCATCAAGCCGATCGTGGTGGTGAACAAGGTCGATCGCCAGGACGCCCGTCCGGACGAGGTGCATACCGAGATGTTCGACCTGTTCGCGGCGCTGGGCGCCGACGACGAGCAGCTCGACTTCCCCATGCTGTTCGCGTCAGGCCGCAACGGCTGGGCGGACGAGACCATGGACGGCCCGCGCGACAGCCTGTCGCCCTTGTTCGACCTGGTGCTGCGCCACGTGCCGGCGCCCAAGCTCGACAAGGACGCGCCGTTCGCCATGGTCGCCTCCATCCTGGAAAGCGACAACTTCCTGGGCCGCGTGCTCACCGGTCGCGTGGAACAGGGCCGCGCGCGCATCAACATGCCGGTGCGCGTGCTGCGCGCCGACGGATCGGTGGTGGAAAGCGGGCGTCTGACCAAGCTGCTCTCGTTCCGCGGCCTGGAGCGGGTGCCGGTGGAGGAAGCCGAGGCCGGCGACATCATCGCCGTGGCCGGCCTGTCGGAAGCCACCATTCCGGAGACCATCGCCTCGCCCGAGGTCAGCGAGCCGCTGCACGCGATCCCGGTGGATCCGCCGACGCTCAGCATGACCTTCCGGCTCAATGACGGCCCGCTCGGCGGCCGCGAGGGCAAGAAGGTGACCTCGCGCCAGATCCGCGACCGGCTGTTCAAGGAAGTGGAAGGCAATGTCGCCATCCGCGTCACCGACAGCCCGGAATCGGAAGCGTTCGAGGTCGCAGGCCGCGGCGAGCTCCAGCTCGGCGTGCTGATCGAGACCATGCGCCGCGAGGGCTTCGAGCTCACCATCGGCCGTCCGCGCGTGCTGACCCGCACCGACGAGGCGACCGGCGAGCGCGAGGAGCCGTTCGAGGAGGTGCTGGTCGACGTGGACGAGCCGTTCTCCGGCGTGGTCGTGGAGAAGCTCTCGCTGCGCAAGGGGCAGATGCAGGACATGCGTCCGTCTGGCGGCGGCAAGGTGCGCCTCACCTTCCTGATCCCGTCGCGCGGCCTGATCGGCTACCACAACGAGTTCCTGACCGACACCCGCGGCACCGGCATCATGAACCGCTTGTTCGCGGGCTATCAGCCCTGGGCGGGGCCGATCGCCGGCCGGGTGAAGGGTTCGCTGATCTCCTCCGAGGACGGCGCCGCGGTGCAGTACTCGCTGTTCTCGCTGCAGGAGCGCGGCGTGCTGTTCGTGGATCCGGGCGACAAGGTCTATGTCGGCATGATCCTGGGCGAGCATTCCCGCGAGAACGATCTCGAGGTGAACCCGATCAAGGAGAAGAAGCTCACCAACATCCGTGCCGCCGGCAAGGACGAGGCGCTGCTGCTCACGCCGCCGCGCCGCATGAGCCTGGAACAGGCCATCGCCTACATCGAGGACGACGAGCTGGTGGAGGTGACGCCGTCGGCGGTGCGCATCCGCAAGCGCTATCTCGATCCGCACGAGCGCAAGAAGATGGAGCGTCGCGGCGATACCGCGGCCTGATCCTCACGACGCCCGCCACCCGTGAAACGATTTGTCATGGGTGGCGGAGCGGGAATGTGTTGCTTTCGAGGCGACGACCGCGGAAAATCCGCACATTACAGAAGTTTGTTCCGCGACGGGCTTGTTCCGCCGTGATATGGATGTCGTTGCGCGCCTGACCTGGCGAGGGTCTTCCCGATTTGGGTCCGGCGAACGCGAGCAACGCTTCTCTCCTTTTGTCGGAGACATCCATGACCTCCTCTACCCGCCGGTTCCTCGCCGCCCTCTCCACCGTCGCCCTCGTCGGCGCCGCGGCTCCGGCCATGGCGCAGCAGACGACCACCCCGCCGGCCGCTCCCGCGACCGCTGCTCCGGCCGCGCCCGCCACCGGCACGGACACCACCGCGCCGGCCACCACGTCCGAGGCTCCCTCGGGCAAGATGGCGAAGCATCACCATCACGCCTCGAAGCACCACAAGAAGGCCGCTTCGAGCGAAGCCGCGCCGCAGTAGTCTGCGTCGCCGCCGCGATCCTTCGGTCGCGTGGAACGGGCGTGGGGGTGGCCGCAGATCGCGGCCGCCTTCCACGCCCGTTTCGTTTGAAGGGGTGTCTCGGCGGCGCCGCATCACTCCCGGCGAGGACGGGCCGGGATGTCGCGGAGGCAACGCAGTGGCTTCCCGCGGCCGGATCGCCCACCGTCGCAGCCGCCGCTCCACATCGGCGCCCGCGCTTCCGGCCCGGCGCTCGCCTTGCCGCCGGAAGGATCGCTCCGCGACCCACCAGGCCGTTCGGTACCGACCGGATGACATCCTCCCGGCGAGCCCGGTGACGTTTCCAGGCGCACATCCGTGGCGCCGATGCCGGGCCGCGCGGCAGGCCACCACGATGATCGCGGCCCCTCCCGGCGGCGCCGACGGGTGTCCGTCGTCATCGACCGTCCGGGGCCGGCCGGTCTGGTTCTCGGCGGCCGATCGGCGATAATGGCCCTGGAAGGCGTCGGGCCTTCGGCTCCGGGAAGTTGCCCTCTCATGTCTCCTCGCCCACGACGTCCCGCGATCGAGCTGGGCCGTCCGGTCAAGCGCCGGCGCGCGGCGCACGATCTCGCCCTGCACCGGATCGGATCGGCGATCGTGCGCGGCGATTATCCGGTCGGCTCGCTGCTGCCTCCCAAGGAGGAGCTGATGCGCGCGCTCGACCTGTCGCACACCACGATCCGCGAGGCGCTGCAGACCCTCGCGGCCAAGGGCATGATCGCGGCCCGCGCCCGCATCGGCACCCGGGTGCTGGAAGAAGCCCACTGGAACATGTTCGATGCCGATCTGCTCGGCTGGCGCATGGAAGTGGGCCTGTCGCGGTCGCTGCTCGGCATGCTGCTGGAGATCCGCCAGAGCATCGAGCCGCTGGCGGCGGCGCTGGCGGCCACCCATCGCACCGGCGCCGACGTGATCCGCCTGCGCGAGCTGGTGGCGATGATGCATGACGATCCGAAGCGCGAGCACGGCTTCGTCGACGCCGATGTCGAGTTCCACAAGCTGATCCTGGGGATGTCCGGCAACAGCTTCATGGCCTCGCTCGCGGCCGTGACCGGCACCGCGCTCACCGCGTCCCTGGCGATGAGCGCGCCCGACCACGACCCGCCGCTGGAGCACCTCGTGCTGCAACAGCACGCCGCCATCGTGGATGCCATCGAGGCGCGCGATCCGCAGGCGGCGAGCGACGCCATGATCGCGGTGATCCGCCAGGGCTGGACCAACCTTCAGGGCCTTTATCCGCGGCCGATCGCGCGGATCGAGCTGCTCACCTTCCCCCCGGACGAGGAAGGCTGAGCAGGACCCTCAGGCGGCGGCCGCGCCCGCGCGCGAACGGCGGAAGCCGCCGCCCGACATCAGCCTCTGGAAGGCGATGAAGGCGAACAACAGCGCGCCCGTGACGATCTTGGCCCACCAGCTCGACAGCGTGCCGTCGAAGGTGATGTAGGTCTGGATCAGGCCCTCGATCAGCACGCCCACGAACGTGCCGAACAGCGTGCCGACCCCACCGCTCAGCAGCGTGCCGCCGATCACCACCGCCGCGATGGCGTCCAGCTCGTTGCCGACGCCCGACAGCGAATAGCCGGACGAGGTGTAGAGCGAGAACACGATGCCCGACAGGCCGGCCAGCAGCCCCGACAGCGCGTAGATGCGGATGGTGGTGCGCGCCACCGGGATGCCCATCAGCGCGGTGGAAGCGCGGCTGCCGCCCAGCGCATAGACATAGGACCCGAAGCGGGTGAAGTGCAGCAGCACGATGCCGCCCGCGAACACCGCCAGCATCAGCAGGGTGATGAAGGTGAGCCGGCCGCCGCCGGGAAGATGCAGCGCGAAGGCGTTGAGCGTGTCGTAGAGCGGCGCGCCCACCGGGATCGACTGGGTGGACAACAGGAAGCTCGCGCCCCGCGCCAGGAACATCCCCGCCAGCGTGACGATGAAGGGCGGCATTTCCAGGAACTGGATCAGGGCGCCCATCGCCGCGCCGAACGCGCCCGCCAGCAGCAGCACCAGCACGAAGGCCAGCAGGGGCGGGATGCCGAGCCTGCCGATCGCGATGGCCAGGAACACGGTGGTGAAGCCGAGCACGGCGCCGACCGACAGGTCGATGCCGCCCGAGATGATCACGAAGGTCATCCCTACCGCCATCACGCCCAGATAGGCGTTGTCGGTCAGCAGGTTGCCCACCACCCGGGTGGACGCGAAATGCGGGAAATGCAGGCCGCAGCCGGCGAAGCCCAGCAGAAACACGATCGTCGTGACGATCACCGGAAGGCGGCTGTTCATGGCGTGGCTCCCGTCGCCCGCGCGCCCGGCCGTCGTAGGCCGAGCGCCTTCAGCCGGGGCGACTGCGCCAGCAGCACCGCCAGCACCACCAGCGCCTTCACCACGAGGTTGAACTCGGCCGGCAGCCCCGACAGCAGGATGCCGGTGTTCATCGCCTGGATGATCAGTGCGCCCACCACCGCGAGCCCGATGCTGAACCGGCCGCCCAGCAGCGAGGTGCCACCGATCACCACCGCCAGGATGGCGTCCAGCTCCAGATAGAGCCCGGCATTGTTGGCGTCCGCCCCCAGGATGTCCGCGGCGGCGAGGATGCCCGCCACGGCCGCGCAAAGGCCGGACCAGGCATACACGGCGACCGTCATGGCGCGGGTGTCGATGCCGGCAAGGCGCGAAGCGCGTGCGTTGCCGCCGGTCGCTTCCACCATGAGGCCGAGCGCCGTGCCGCGCACCAGCGCCAGCGTCAGCACCGTGGCCGCCGCGGTGACCACCACCGCCGCCGGCACGCCCAGCACGGAGCCGCCGCCGAACCAGGCGAGCCCGTGCGAGGAGAAGGTGCGGATGCGGCCTTCCGTGATCAGCTGCGCCACGCCGCGGCCGGCCACCATCAGGATCAGCGTGGCGACGATCGGCTGGATGCGCAGCCACGCCACCAGGAGGCCGTTCCACACGCCGCAGACCAGCCCCACCGCGAGCGCGGCGCCGAGGGTCACGGGCAGCGGATGCGAGTCCGCGAGGCTCGCGGCGAGCGCGCCCGAGATCGCCATCACCGCGCCCACCGACAGGTCGATGCCGCCGGTGGCGATCACCAGCACCATGCCGAGCGACAGCATCGCCACCGGCGCGCCGTGGTTGAGCACGTCGATCAGGCTGCCGAACAGCCGGCCGCCGGACAGGCCGACATGGAAGAACTGCGGCGACACCGCGCGGTCGAGCAGCAGGATCGCCAGCAGCGCCGCCAGCTGCGGCAGCGCCTTGCGCGGCACCCGCCACGCAGCGCGGCGCGGCGGAGCGTCCACTGCGGCGCTCATGCGGCGGCTCCCGCGTCGGCGGACGCCGCGCCGTCGCCCTCGGCGATGGCATGGAGGATGGACGACACGGAGATGGCTTCCCCTTCCAGGCTCGCGACCTGCACGCGGTCGCGCAGCACCACCACCCGGTCGGCATAGGTGACGATCTCGTCGAGCTCCGACGACACCACCAGCAGCGCCAGCCCGTCGGCGCACAGCTCGCGGATCAGCCGGATGATCTCTGCATGCGCGCCGACATCGATGCCGCGGGTCGGCTCGTCCAGGATCAGGATGCGCGGCTCGGTGGCGAGCCAGCGCGCCAGCAGCGCCTTCTGCTGGTTGCCGCCCGACAGGAGCCCGATCGGGCGTTCGGGATCGGCGGGACGGATGTCGAGCAGACGGATGAAGCGCCGGGCGATCTCGTCCTGTTCGCGGCGGGGGATCGGGCGCAGCAGCCCGCGTCGGGCCTGCAGGGCCAGCACGATGTTCTCGCGCACCGTGAGCTCGGCGACGATGCCTTCGGTCTTGCGCTCTTCCGGGCAATAGCCCAGCCGGTGGCGCAGCCCGTCGCGCGGCGAATGCAGCCGCACCGGCCTGTCGTCGATCTCCGCCCGTCCGGCGTCGGGCTTGTCCGCGCCGAACACCAGGCGGACGGTTTCGGTGCGGCCGGAGCCGAGCAGCCCGGCCAGCCCCACCACCTCGCCGCGATGCAGGTCCAGATCGAACGGCGCGACGGCTCCCCGGCGCCCGAGACCGCGGAAGCGGCCGATGCGCTCGCGCGTCGCGCCCTCGGCCACGGCGCGCCCGGAAACGGTTTCCTCGAGGTCGCGCCCGAGCATCATGCGCACCAGCTCCATGCGGGGCAGGGCGGCGCAAGCGCGCTCGCCCACCAGCCGGCCGTTGCGCAGCACGGTGATGCGGTCGCACACCGCATAGACCTGATCGAGGAAGTGGGTGACGAACAGGATGGCGAGCCCGCGCCCCGCCAGCTGGCGCATCACGCCGAGCAGCACCTCGACCTCGTGACTGTCGAGGCTGGCGGTGGGCTCGTCGAGGATCAGCACGCGGGCCTGCGCGTCCACCGCGCGCGCGATCGCGCAGACATGCTGGACCGCCACCGAATAGGAGCCGAGGGGGCGGGACAGGTCGATGTCGAGGCCGAAGCCGCGCAGCAGCTCGGCGCCGCGACGGCGCATCGCGGCGCCCTGCACGATGCCGAACCGCGTCGGCTGGCGGCCCAGATAGAGGTTCTGCGCCACCGAAAGGTTCGGCAGCAGGTTCACCTCCTGGTAGACGGTGGCGAGCCCGGCGGCGAGCGCCTCCTCGGTGGTGCGCGGCGCGATGTCGCGGCCCCCGAGCCGCACCGTGCCGGCGTCCCGCCCGTGGACGCCGGTCACGCACTTGATGAGGGTCGACTTGCCGGCCCCGTTCTCGCCCAGCAGCGCGTGGATCTCCCCCGCGCGCAGCAGGAGATCGACCTCGTGCAGGACGCGGATCGAGCCGAAGCTCTTGCCGAGTCCCCTGATCTCCAGGAGCGGGACGGGATCCGGCGTCGCGGACATCAGTAGCCGAGGTCCTTCTTCTGATCGAGCACCTGCTGGAGGTCGCCGTCGGCGGAGGTGTGCAGTACCGACTTCGTTTCGATCCACTTGGGCGGCACGGTGCCCTTGGACTTGTAGGCGCCCAGCGCGACGAAGGCGGGGCCAGCCATGTCGGGCGTCAGCTCGACGGTCGCGTTGGCATCGTGCGCGATCATCGCGCGGAACATGTCCGGCACGGAATCGACCGACACGGTGAGGATGTCGGAGCCGGGCTTCAGCCCCGCTTCCTTCATGGCCTGGATGGCGCCGATCATCATGTCGTCGTTGTGGGCGTAGACGGCGCAGATGTTCTTGCCGCCGTTCTCGGCCTTGATGAAGCTTTCCATCACCTGCTTGCCCTGCGAGCGGGTGAAGTCGCCCGTTTCCGAGCGGATGATCTTGATGTTGGGCTGCTTCTTGACCTCGTCGTCGAAGCCCTCCTTGCGATTCGCCGCCACGCTGGCGCCGACCGTGCCCTCGATCTCCACCACGTTGCAGGGCTTCGCGCCGACGGTCTTCACCAGCCAGTCGCCGGCCACGGCGCCCTCGTGCACGCTGTCCGAGGTGACGGCCGTCAGATAAAGCGGCTTGTCGGCGGGATCGATGTCGCGATCCAGCAGGATCACGGGGATCTTGGCGTCCCGGGCCTCGCTCAGCACCTGGTGCCAGCCCGTCGCCACCACCGGGGCGAGGAAGATGCCGTCTACGCCCTGCGCGATGAAGGAGCGGATCGCCTTGATCTGGTTCTCCTGCTTCTGCTGGGCGTCGGCGATCTTCACCGTGTCGCCGTTCTTCTTGGCGTCCTGCTTGGTGACGGTGGTCTCCGCCGCCCGCCAGCCCGACTCGGAGCCGATCTGCGAGAAGCCCACCACCAGCCCCTCGGCCCGCGCCGCGGCGGCGCCGAGGAGGGACATGGCGAGCGCGGACGCGGCCAGGGTCACCGACGGCAGCCTGTTCCTGTTGTTCACTTCTTCCTCCCGGTTTCTTGGTGCTGTCGCGATCAGGTGCCGGGGGATCGCCGGGCAAAGGGCCGCGGGCACGGCAGGACCCGATGGGGGGCCGGCCATGCGTGATGGATGCGACAGGCAAACGTTTTCACGTTCCGTCCTCCCCGGGCGCATCGGACGGCGCCCCGTTCCCCTTCTGGGCGATGCCGTTTCGTCGGCGGCCCTTGATTGCTTGATCGACGCCTAGCACGCGCCGATAATTAGTAAAATAGTAGATTACTCCGCCGATGCGGTCCCTCGCCGCCATCGCCGCTGGCAAGACGATGCGCGCGATGATCGCGAAAGATCAAATGCTGCGCAGCAACAAACCGGACGACGATCTTCCGGGCGTTTGAAAGACGCGATCCTGCGGACCATCGTTCGCGGTCCGCGCCGCGGACCCTGCTGGCCGGGAGCGGGGGGGGGGGGCGCCACGCATCGCCGCCTCGGCGCGCCCGTCGCACCCTGCCCGGATCGCCGCGCGCAGATCGCCGCGGGCGACGGCCGGACGGCGGGTCGGATCATCGCGCGGCCGAAACCTTTGCCGGACCGGCGCCATCGTCCGAGACCGCCGGCACCTCGCCGGGCCAGGGCGACGCGGAGGCCGGAGGGCTCGCCGGCCGATCGGTGCGCGACCCGCCCGTTCCGCGTCGCACCGCCCGGAACGTCCCTCCTCGTCGCCTTTTCCCCCCTTCGCCGTCAGCCGCGCTTGTTCCTCGCCACCGCGGGCCCTACCACCGGCGCCGATGCTGTTTTCCGAAACCGAGGACCCGGCCGCCCGAAGCGATCCCGCCAGCAGGCCGGACCGTCTCCGCGCGGTACCGATGCTGCGCATGGGGCTGTTCGGCTTCGCGTCCGGACTGCCGCTGCTGCTGACCTTCTCCACGGTCCAGCAATGGCTGAGCGAGAGCCATGTCTCGCTCAAGGCGATCGGCGCGGCCGCGTTCTTCGGGATGCCCTATCTGTTGAAGTTCCTGTGGGCGCCGGTGCTGGACCGGATGCCGCCCGCGATCTTCCGCCGGATGGGGCGGCGGCGCGGCTGGATGCTGCCGGTGCAGGCGGCGCTCGCGGCGTCCATCCTGGCACTGTCCTGGTGCGACCCTTCGCGCGGGCTCTGGCCGGTGGCGATCACGGCGCTCTGCCTGGCGTTCTTTTCCGCGACCCAGGACGTCCTGATCGACGCCTGGCGCATCGAGAGCTTCGCGCCGCGCTTCCAGGCCGCGGCGCTCGGCGCCTACAGCTGGGGATACCGGATCGCCATGCTGTGTTCCGGGGGGGGCGCCATCTGGCTCGCCACCCGGATCGGCTGGCACGGGAGCCTCCTGTGCATGGCGCTCCTGAGCCTGTCGGGGCCCGTGGCGGCGCTGTGGTCGCCGGAGCCGGTGGTGCCCGTGTCCGCCGTCCCGCGCGACTGGCGCGATGCGCTGCGGCAGCGGGTGGTGCTGCCGTTCCGCGACCTGCTGGGCCGGCCGGCGGTGGGGGCGGTGATCGCCTTCGTGCTGGTGGCCAATCTCGGCACCCAGCTCGCCGACAGCATGGCCTATCCGTTCTATCACCGGCTCGGGCTGTCGCCGGCCGCCGTGGCGCAGGCCAACCTGTTGCCCGCGCTGGCGGCGGCGCTGGCAGGGGCGGCGGCCAGCGGCGTGCTGGTGGCGCGGCTGGGGCTGGGACGCACGCTGATCCTCACCGCCTGCCTGCAGATGGCGTCGATCGGCCTCTACGTGGCGATGGCGCGGACCGGGGCGTCGGTGCCCCTGTTGTTCGCCAAGGTGGTGATCGAGGGCTTCGCCGAGGTGATGGCCGCCACCACCTTCGGCACCTACCTGTCGAGGCTCTGCTCGCTCCGCTACACCGCCACCCAGTTCGCCCTGCTGTCGTCGCTGGCCCCGGTGGCCTGGCGCACGCTGGGCGGCACCAGCGGCGTGCTGGCCGAGGCGCTCGGCTGGACCCGCTATTTCGGGCTGACCATGCTGTGCTGCCTGCCCGGCATCGCGATCATGTCGTGGCTGCTGAGCCGGTATCCGGGCGGCCTGCCGCCGGCGGTCCCGGAGCCCCGGCCGCAAGCCTGACCGGGGCGGTTCAGGCGGCGTATCGCCCGAGTCCCAGGTCGGCGTGCTCGATGTTGGGGCGTCGGTTCGACAGCAAGTCGGCCAGCAGCCGTCCGGAACCGCAGGCCATGGTCCAGCCCAGGGTGCCGTGCCCGGTGTTGAGCCACAGATTCCCGTAGCGGCCGGAATGCCCGACGATGGGGGTGCCGTCGGGCGTGTTGGGGCGCAGCCCGGTCCAGTAGGAGGCGCGCGACAGGTCGCCCCCGCCGAACAGCTCGCCGAAGCTCAGCGCCAGCGTTTCCCGCCGGGCGGGCCGCAGCCGCAGGTCGTAGCCCGCGAGCTCCGCGGTGCCGCCGATGCGGATGCGGTCGCCGAGGCGGGTCATCGCCACCTTGTAGCTCTCGTCGTTGACGGTGGAGCGCGGCGCGCGGCTCTCGTCCGTCAGCGGCACGGTGAGGGAATAGCCCTTCACCGGATAGACCGGCAGCTCGATCCCGAGCGGCCTGAGCATGATGGGCGTCCAGGAGCCGGCGGCGGCCACGAAGGCGTCGGCCTCGATCCGCGCGGCACCCTCCGGTCCGTTGCAGTGCACGGCCAGCACCCGGTCGCCCTTGGCGTCGAACGCCGCCACCGACGTGTCGTAGCGGAACCGGACGCCCTGCGCTTCGGCCAGTTCGGCCAGGCGGCGGGTGAACAGATGGGCGTCGCCGCTCTCGTCGCCCGGCAGGCGGAGGCCACCTTTGAGACGGTCCCGGGCGCCGCGCAGCCCCGGCTCGTGCCTGAGCACGCCATCCACGTCCAGCAGCTCGTGGGGCACGCCGCTTTCCGCCAGGATGCGCATATCCTCGGCCGCGTGCTCGAGCTGCGCGTCCGTGCGGAACAGCTGGATCAGGCCGCCCTGGCGGTCGTCGTAGCGCAGCCCGGTCTCGTGCCGGAGGTCGCCCAGGCAGTCTCGGCTGTATTCGGCGAGCCTGAGCATCCGGCTCTTGTTGAGGTCGTAGGCCTCGGGCGTGCAGTTGCGCAGCAGCTGCGTCATCCAGCGCAGCATCGTGGGGTCGAGCCGCGGGCGGATCACCAGCGGGCTGTGCTTGCGCATCATCCAGCCCGCCACCTTGCGCGGCAGTCCGGGCGCCGCCCAGGGCGTGGAATAGCCGGGCGACACCTGGCCCGCGTTGGCGAACGAGGTTTCCATGGCAGCACCCGGCTGCCGGTCGATCACCTCGACCTCGTGCCCGAGACGGGCGAGATACCAGGCCGACGTGACGCCGATGACGCCCGCACCCAGGATGACAACCCGCATGACCGTTTCCCATCCTCGCTGCCGCGGCGACGGCGTTGTCTAGCATCCGGGGCGCCGGAACGGCCATCGCCGCCCGCACCGGGCGCCTCCACGCGGGCGGCCCCGCCGTGCGCCCGCCCGCGCACCGGAAAGCCCGAACCGCGCCGGGCGCCGACGGGTTGCACCTGGGCATGGTGGCCGTCGTCGCGGGAGGCCGCTCTTCCGACCTCCGGGGGCCATCCGCATGAGCCTCCGGCGCTCCCGGCCCGATCGGCGCACCGCTCCCGGGGATGGGCCGCCACGTTCCTCATCTTCGGGCATCGCGGCCCGCCAGCGGCTCCGGGGGCGGTCATCGTCCCGGGCGGTGGCCGCAGGACCCGCGCGCGCCCGCTGGCCGGCGTCGGCGACGATCTCCGGCCTGTTGCTGTCGGCGTTGCTGCTGCTCGCCGGGTGCGGGGGCGGGGGACCGCAATGCGGGCCGTATGCCCGTTCCGTGACCGGCCTGCCCTTGAGCGGCCCGGCGGCGGGGTGGTGGGCGCAGTCGGACGGGCGCTTCGCCCATTCGGCCCGCCCGCGCCCGGGGGCGGTGCTGGTGTTCCGCCGCACCGGCCGGCTGCCGGACGGGCATGTTTCGGTGGTGCGCGCGGTGGTGGCCCGGCGCCGGATCATGGTGGAGCACGCGAACTGGGAGCCTGGGCGCATCGACCGGGCGGTGCCGGTGACGGACGTGTCGCCGGGCAACGATTGGAGCCTGGTGCGTGTCTGGTGGGCGCCGAGCCGGCGGATGGGACGCACGATCTATCCCACGTTCGGTTTCATTTTGCCTGCGAATTGAATGGCTTGGCCGGGTCCCGCGAGTTGTTGCAACGGGGCCACGATCCGACTCCGATTGTGATAACAAGGGCTGGACGAGGGCGTTTCGCCATCGCCACCGACCGGGGCAGGGCGTAACGAGCGGGGCCTATTGTGACGTTCCCGCTACGGAAGGGGCCCGACTATGCCCGTTGACCGACACCCTGCAGGTGCCAGACGCATGCGAGCCATGCGCGCGGTTGCCTTCCTGGCCGCGACGGCCTTCTCGCCGACGCTGCTGCTTTCGGCGAACGCGCACGCCCAGGGCGTGACCAGCGGGACGGCGAACCCGAACTCCCCGCTGTCGCAGCCGATCGCCAACACGCTCACCACGCCGACGCCGCCCGGCCCGCCGGTGCCGAACTCCGGCGCGGCGTCGGGAGCGGCGCTGCGGACCGGCGGCGGTTCCGGCTCCGGCGGCGACGAGAACATCGTGGTGACCGGCTCGTCGCTCGCGTCGCGTCGCAACGCGGTGCAGCTGGCGCCGGTGGAAACCATCACCGCCAAGGAAATCTCGCAGACCTCGGCCATCACCCTGGACGATTATCTGCGCCGCATTCCCTCGCTGGGCACGCCGCAGGGCAACGCGACCACCAACGGCGGTGACGGCCTGAGCTGCCAGAACATCCGCAATCTCGGCTTCCAGCGCACCCTGATCCTGATCGACGGCAAGCGCCGCGTGCAGTCGGGCGCGTTCGGCTTCTCCTGCGTCGATCTCAACCAGATCCCCACGGACATGGTGGAGCGGATCGAGATCCTGAAGGATGGCGGTTCGGCGCTCTACGGCGCCGACGCGGTCGCCGGCGTGATCAACATCATCACCAAGAAGAACTTCAAGGGCCTGTCGGTGCACGCCGACGGCTCGCTGACCGACGTGGGCGACGGCAAGACCGCCAATATCGGCGCGCTGGGCGGCTTCGATTTCGACCAGGGCCGCGGCAACGTGACCATCGGCGCCAACTACCAGACGCAGGGCCCGATCTATCAGCGCGATCGCCCGTGGGCGGCGCAGGCGCAGCAGAGCAACACCGCCGGCGTGCCCCCCACCTACGGTTCGCCCACCACGTCGGGCGGCCGGTTCTACCAGGTGAACGATCCGGACCAGAACCTGTACGCCGTCTCGCAGCCCGGACAGGCTCCCCACGCCTACACCAGCGCGGACAACTACAACTTCGCGCAGGACCAGCAGCTGCAGAACTACCTGCAGGACAGCAATATCGTCGGCAAGGCCCGCTACGAGATCAACGAGCATTTCGAAGCCTACGTCGACGCGAACTACAATCACCGTACCGCGCAGCAGCAGTTGGCGCCGCAGCCGATGACGGGCTCGATCCCGCCCAATACGCTGCCGAACCCGCTGGTGATCCCGGGCGGCTATCCATATAACCCGTTCCCCGGCGAGGACGTCCGGCTGTATCGCCGCCTGAACGAGTTCGGGCCGCGCCAGACCGATCAGGCGGCGGATCTGTATCAGATCACCGGCGGCCTGCGCGGCACCATCGTCGACAACTGGAAGTACGACGGCTCGTTCGGCTACGGCAAGACGATGACCACCCTGAACGGCCAGGGCGAGGTGAACTACCGCAACCTGCTGCAGGAGCTGGGTATCCAGCAGACCGATCCGAGCGATGCGGCCAGCCCGGTGGTCTACAACCCGAACGTCTGCCAAGCATCCCGCGGCTGCCAGATCCAGAACATCTTCGGCACCGGCTCGCTCTCGCCGCAGGGCGTGCAGTATGCGCGCTTCACCCAGCATGCGCATGCCGAACAGCAGCTGCGCGACTTCAACCTGCGCGTCACCAATTCGAGCGTCGCGCGCCTGCCGTACAAGTATGGCGGTCCGATCGGTCTCTCGTTCGGCGTCGAGCACCGTTCGGAGCAGGGCAACTACTCGCCCGACCCGATCATCCAGTCCGGCGATTCGCTCGAGAACTCGCAGTCGCCCACCGGCGGCGGGTTCAACGCGACCGAGGTGTATGCCGAGATGAAGCTGCCGCTGCTGGTGAACGCACCGTTCGCCAAGGAGCTGACGCTGGACGGCCAGGGCCGCTGGTCGCACTACAACACCTTCGGCAACACCGAGAACTGGAAGCTCGACCTGCTCTGGGCACCGACGCGCGACATCGCGTTCCGCGGCACGCTCGGCACCGCCTTCCGTCAGCCCAACATCTACGAGCTGTTCGGCGGCCAGTCGCTGAGCTTCGAGAGCGCCACCGACCCGTGCGCCAACGCCGCGAGCTACGGCGCGCTGTCCGGACGCGTCGCCGCCCGCTGCGCCCGAGAAGGCGTGAGCCCGAACTTCCAGCAGAGCGGCTCGCAGATCCCCACCATCACCGGCGGCAACGCGCAGCTCCGGCCGGAAACCTCGCGCACCTACACCATCGGCACGGTGATCACCCCGCGCTGGGTGCGCAACTTCCAGGCGACGGTGGACTACTGGCACACCTCGATCGCCAACACGATCAGCTCGCTCAGCACCCAGTACATCGTTGACCAGTGCTACACCGGCCTGAACGAGGCATACTGCCAGTATATCGGTGGACGCGCCGGCGGTGCCGACATCTCGTCGGTCACGGCCGTCGATCAGAACCTGGGCGTGACCAAGACCAACGGCATCGATTTCGGCCTGAACTACACCTACAACATCGACTTCGATAATTCGATCACGCTGCAGAACCAGTTCCAGCAGCTGATCGGCTACATCTCGCAAAGCGTGGCCGACGGTCCGTTCATCAACTATGCCGGCCGCATCGACACGTTCGGCTACGATGCATATCCGCGGGTGCGCGACACGGCGAGCGTCACGGTCCGGCACCGCAACCTGAGCGTGAACTACCAGATGCGCTATATCGGCGGGATGCAGGCCTTCGACGGCTCCAACGACTACGTCAAGGGCGTCGACGGCCAGTATCAGGTGCCGGGCATCTTCTATCACGATGTCTCGGCCACCTACACGCTGGGCCGCTACGTGCTGACCGGCGGCATCAACAACCTGCTGGACAAGCGGCCGCCCTTCTCGTTCGACGGTTCCACCAACACCGACCCGAACATCTACGACTATGCCGGGCGCACCATCTTCGCCCGCTTCGCGGTCCGCTTCTAAGGGCCGGTCTCAGCCCCGCCGCCGGCCTGCCCCGGGGACGTATCCCCGGGGTTCGGCGGCTCCCGGTCGCGGACAAACGAGAACGGCCGCCCCGTCGGGGCGGCTGTTTCGCGTTCCGGTACGTGGTCCGGCAACGGAGCCGGCGTCGCTATCCGCCCTCGTAGCGCCGGTGATAGCGCTGCCCGAGCGAGGTCAGCATCTCGTAGCCGATGGTGCCAGCCGCCGCCGCCGCGTCCGCCAGCGGCCGGTGCGGACCGATCAGATCCAGCGTGTCGCCTTCCCGCAGCCGCTCCGGTGGGAGGGCCGACACGTCCACGCCCAGGCTGTCCATCGAGATGCGGCCGATGATCGGCAGTGCGGGACCGCCTTCCGGGAGGGTCGCGATGCCGCGCCCGCCGCCCGCGCGCAGGAAGCCGTCCGCATAGCCCACCGCCACCGTGGCGATCCGCATCGGCGCCACCGCCTCGAAGCGGGCGCCATAGCCGACCCAGGCGCCCGCGGGCACCGCACGCAGCTGCACCACCCGCCCTTCCAGCCTCACCACCGGCCGCATCGGGTTGGGAGACCCGTTCTGCGGCGGCACCCCGTAGAGGGCGGCGCCGGGGCGGACGAGGTCGAGGTGGAAGCGGCGGCCCAGGAAGATTCCCGACGACGCGGCGAGGCTCGCCGGCACCGCCGGAAGCGTCGCGCGCAGCCGTTCGAACAGGAGGCGCTGCTGCTCGTTGCGTTCGTCCGCCGGATCGTCGGCGCACCCGAGATGGCTCATCACCAGCCGCAGATCGATGCCCTCCAGCATCGCGGGGTGCGCCGCGAGACGGTCCAAGTCCGGTGACGGCAGCCCGAAGCGCGACATGCCGGTATCGAGCTGCAGGCTCGCCGGCAGCGGGCGTCCAGCGGCGCGGGCATGGTGGTGCCAGCGCTCCACCTGATCGAGGCTGTTCAGCACGGGCCATAATCCCCGATGCACGAACACCGGCTCCGTGCCGGGGGGCAGGCCGTTCAGCACCTGCACCACCGGTTCCGGTCCCAGCACGTCGCGCAACGCCACGGCTTCCGCCAGGTGCGCCACGAAGAAGCAGCGGCAGCCCGCCGCGGAAAGCGCGGCCGCCACCCTGGCGGCCCCCAGGCCGTAGCCGTCCGCCTTCACCACCGCGGCGCAGGCCGCCGGCGCCACCCGGGCGGCCAGCATCCGCCAGTTGGCCACCACGGCCGCGAGATCGATCCGCAGCACGCCCCCGCACCAGAGATCCGGCAGCCCTTCGTCGGCCGCCGCGACGGCACCTCCGGCGCCCGGGAACGACCCGTCGCCGCCGGAATGCGGTCCACCTTCCGCACCAGGAGTTCGGGGGTAGGACCGGCGCGATGCCACATCGCCCCCGGCTGCCTCTCCTGCCGGACGATCGGCGGAAACGCGCCCGCCGTCGGGGGGATGGGCGGGCGGCATCAGAGCCGGGGCGTCCACGTTCGGGGCCGGACGGCCGGACGCGGGCGAGCCGTTGGAAGCACGGACCTCGTCCGGTTCGGGATGGGACGCCAGCCGAGCGGTGCCGCTCGCCGGTGCCGGGATGTCCGGCCCGGTCCCGCCGCGAATGGGGTTTCCGGTCAAGGCGCGGCCGGGGCGCCTGGAAGCGCCGTCCGGCGCCGGGTCGCGGCGGAACCCCGGCGGCGGCGCCCCCGGGGTGATCCGCCCGGCGCTGCGTCGTGCGCGGTTCCGCGCCGCCTCACGCCGGCACCGTGGCGGCCGGGACGCCCTTGCTGGTGGAATATTCGAAATGCAGCGCGGTGTCCGGATTGACGATCGGATGGATGGCGTGGGCCGCCATCGCCGCCTCGCTGAATCCCTGGAGGATCAGCTTGAGCTTGCCGGGATAGGTCGCGACGTCGCCGATGGCGAACACCCCCGGCAGGGAGGTTTCGGCCGTGGCGGCGGTCACCGGTATCTGGTTGTGCAGGCCGGTTTCCAGCCCCCATTCCGCGATCGGGCCGAGATCGGTGGACAAGCCGAAGAAGGGCAGCAGCCGGTCGGCTTCCAGCTCGCGGAGGTTGCCGTCCAGATCCGCCACCCTGACCGCCGACAACGCGCCGTTCTCGCCCCGCAGGCCGTGCAGCTGGAACGGCACCACCTTCTCGATCCGGCCGCCGGCCGCGGCCTCGTCGAGCTGGCGGAGGCTTTCCGGTGCGGCGCGGAACCGGTCGCGGCGATGCACCAGGAAGATCCTGGCCGCCACGTCCCGCAGCGAGAGCGCCCAGTCCACCGCGCTGTCGCCGCCGCCGGCGATCACCACCGTGCGGCCGCGGAAATCCTCGCGACGGCGCACATAGTACTGCACGGCGCCCGTGCGCTCGAACGCATCCAGCCCGTCCAGCGGCGGGCGGTTCGGCCCGAACGCCCCGGCACCGGCCGCGATGATCACCGCGCGTGCCCGGATGCGGTCCCCCAGATCGGTCCGAAGGGTGAAGTCGCCACGCCGTCCTTCCAGCGCTGTGACCCGGCGTCCCAGCCGGCGCAGCACCGCGAACGGGGCGATCTGCTCTTCCAGGCGCCGCACCAGCTCGCCCCCTTCCACCGACGGGCAGGCCGGGATGTCGTAGATCGGCTTTTCCGGATAAAGCGCGGCGCACTGGCCGCCCACCTCGTCCAGCGCATCCAGCAGCACCGTGCGCATCCGCAGCATTCCGCACTGGAAGGCGGCGAAGAGCCCGCACGGCCCGGCGCCCACGATGGCCACGTCCACCTCGAGCGGCGCGGTGTCGTGATGCGGCACCGAGCCCGGAAACGGGGTCGCGGATGCGGTCATGGAGAAACCTCGAGCAACGCGGAACGGAACGGAAAACGAGCGCCCGGCGCGGGCGGCGCGGGGAGGGCGCATTGTGGAGATCGGCGCGCCTGCCGCAAGATGGAAGGGATGGATCATCCGCAGTTCCGCCTGCTGCCCGACCTCGCCGCCACCGAGACCCTGGCGCGGCAGCTCGCCCCCCTGCTTTCGCCCGGCAGCGCGCTGCTGCTGGAAGGACCGCTCGGCGCGGGCAAGACGGCGCTGGCGCGCGCGCTGCTGCGGCATCTGTGCCGCGATCCGGGGCTGGAAGTGCCCAGCCCGTCCTACACGCTCGTGCAGTTCTACGACGCGCCGGGAGGCACGGTCGCGCATTTCGACCTGTGGCGCCTCGACGGTCCCGCGGCCCTCGCCGAGCTCGGTTGGGAGGAAGCCCGGGAAGGGGTGGTGATCGTGGAATGGCCCGACCGGCTCGGGCCGCTGCGGCCGGCGGGAGCGTTCACGGTGCGGCTGGAACCGCTGGCTGCCGGACCGGGTGCTCCGGACGGGGAAGCGCCGCGACGCGCGGTGCTGGAAGGCTGGCCACCCCTCGCTGCGGCGACCGATCCGGAAGGAAGCTGCCGATGAACGGCGATCCGGCCGGCGGCGGCCCGGCGACGGGCGGAACGTCCGGCTCCCGAGGGCGGGAGCCTCAGGCACCCTCCATGTCGGACCGCGATCCGGGGCCGCGCGATCCATCGGAAGGCGCGCGCGCGGATCGGCAGAGTGCGGGGCTTGACCCCGCGACGGGCGGCAGGTTGAGCGGCGATCCCGACCGGGGCAGCAATCCCGATCCTGCCGCACCGGTGGCCGATAGATTTCCGGCCGACGCGAGCGCCAGCGAAGCACCCGCCACCGACGCGCTTGCTGACGATACGGCGGCGACCGGCCGATCCGCGACCCCTGCGACCGGACCATCCCCGATCGATCAACCGGCGACGAACCCTCCCGCGGCGGGGATAACGGCCGTCGGATCGCCGCGGCGCGCGGTGCGGCCCGGCTGGGCGCCACCCGTGCGCCACGGCATGGTGCTGGCGGCCGGTCTCGGCACCCGCATGCGCCCCCTCACCGGCGACACGCCCAAGCCGCTGCTGCGGCTCGCTGGCCGCACCCTGCTGGACCATGCGCTCGACCGTCTGGGTGCTGCCGGGGTGGAGCGGGTGGTGGTCAACGCCCATTGGCACGGCGACCAGATCCGCGACCGGCTGCGCGCCCGGACGGCGCGCGGGCCGCACCGTCCCGACACCGTGCTGCAACCGGAGCCCGAGCTGCTGGAAACCGGCGGGGCGGTGCTGCGCGCGCTGGCGGACGGGCTGCTGCCGGCGGACGAGCCGTTCTTCGTGGTGAACGGCGACAGCTTCTGGCTGGACGGTCCGGTGCCGGCGCTCGCCCGCCTGGCGGCCGCGTTCGATCCCGCCGCCACCGACGTGCTGCTGCTGCTCAGCCGCACCAGCGCCGCCGTGGGCGAGGTGCGCGGCGACTTCTCGCTCGATCCCGAAGGGCGTCTGCGGCGCCACGGGGAGAACGAGATCGTGCCCTACAGCTATGCCGGGCTGCAGATCGTCTCGCCCCGGCTGTTCGACGGCATCGGCGGCGGGGGGTTCGGCATGAACCTGCTGTGGGACGAGGCGCTTCGGGCGGATCGGATGCGCGGCATCGTGCATGACGGGGGCTGGTTCCACCTGTCGCGTCCCGCCGACGTGGCGGACGCGGAACGGGTCTTGCGGGATCCGTCGTTCGGGCCCTCGGATACCTGATCGCCGCTGGCCGGACCGTCGCGGGCCGGCGCGGGCGACGATGAGCGGCGAAGCAGTGGCCGGGCACGGCGCGGGGCGGACATCTCCATGGCGGAACGGCCCTGCAACGACATCGTGATCCCGGCGAGAAAGGCCGTCTGTTCCCCGGAAGCATCCCGGCGGAATCTTCCACGACGCTGAAACGAAGCGATTATTTCGCGATCTCGTTCCGCCTGACGATGGTTCCGACAGCGAACCCTCTTTGAAGTTACCTGATGATATCGAAAGATGTCCTCAAGGACGACGTAAGCCTGCGCGCCGGGAACGGGGAGACACTGCCCGCCGGTTCAGGAGAAACGTCATGAACGAGCACAACGACCGGACGGGAATGCAGCGCCGGAACCTGCTGAGTGGTGTCGCGGCCGGAGGGGTTGGCGCCATTCTCGCCGGCGTCGGCGGCATCCCCACCGCCGCGAGGGCGCAGACGGCCAAGCCGAGCGACGAGGACATCCTCAACTTCGCGTTGAATTTCGAATATCTCGGCGCCGAGCTTTATCTGCACGCCCTCACCGGCAGCGGACTTTCGGCGGCCGACACGGGTGGCGTCGGCACCCCCGGCTCGGTGCTGGGTGGACGCGCGGTGGCGTTCAGCACGGATGTGATCCGCCAGGGCGTCAGCAAGCTCGCCGAGGACGAGGTGGCGCATGTCCGCACGCTGCGCACGCGCCTGGGTGCCCTGGCCATCGCGCGGCCGGCCATCAACATCTCCGCGGACTGGTGGACCGCCATCGCCGTCGCGGCCGGGGTGGTGCCGGCGGGCCAACGCTTCGATCCCTATGCCGACGAGCTGTCGTTCGTGAAGGCCGCCTATGCGCTGGAGGATGTGTGCGTCACGGCCCTGGCAGGCGCGCTGCCGATGTTCACCAACCCCGCCGACGTGGCCACCGCCGGCGCCTTCCTCGCGGTGGAAGCGGCGCAGGCGAGCGCCATCCGCGTCGTGCTGGGTTATACCGGACAGGGCGCCTACACGGACGCGATCTCCAACCTCCGCGCCCAGCTGTCCGGAGCGCCGGACGATATCGGCACCTCCGTTCCCGGCAACACGGTGAACTTCGTGTCCAGCAGCAACGGCCAGGTCTTCACCCGCACGCCGGCGCAGGTTCTGAACATCGCCTATGGCGGCGGCGCCGTGGCCGGGTTCGGTTTCTTCCCGAACAGGGTCAACGGCGCCATCCGGTAGTCGTCCGGCGTCGATCGGCCGGGGACATCGGGCGCGTCGCCGATCCACGGATCGCCGCGCGCCCGATGGCCGACCCCGAACCGTGTCGTGGTCGCGGTCCCGGGCGTGTCAGGGGCTGCATCGCGGCGAACGCCAGGCTCTCTCCCGGGTCGGATAGCCGGCGCCACGAGCCGGTCGGTGTGACGACCGCAGGACCGCCACGTCACGCCGCGGCCGGGGGCTGCCGGTCGGGCCGCCTCGCGCCGCCCGAAGGGGGCGGCCATCGAACGAACCTCCTGACGCCGCGGTGACGTTCGTGGCATCCTGGGGCACCGTCGCGGAACCTGGCGACGCGGCTGGTTCCAGGGGGTCGCCAAGGATGAACGTCGCCGATCATCCGGCCTCCGGCGCCGCCGCGGTTCCATCCGCCCCGGCGGTGCGGCCCATGCCCGCGTTCGACATCCCCCTGCACCTGCCGATTCTCGACCTGCTGGCGGACGGGTGGGTCCGGCATTGCGGCCATGACGATCCGTTGAGCTGCGCGGCCGGCACCATCCTGCTGCCGACCCGCCGCGCCGCCCGTGCGCTCACCGAAGCCTTTCTGCGCCGGTCGGAAGGCGCCCCGATGCTGCTACCGCGGATCGTGGCGGTCGGCGCGCTCGACGAAACCCCGCTCGCCCTGGCCGGCATGCTCGATATCCGCCCCGCGGTGCCGCCGCTGCGGCGGCTGGCGCTGCTCGGCCGGCTGGTGCTCGCCGCCGGGGATCAGTTCGGCACCGTGCCCGGCATCGACCAGGCCTGGCCGCTGGCACAGGCGCTGGCCGACCTGATGGACGAGGCGCAGCGCGAGGATTGCGATCTGGCCGCCCGGCTGCCGGGGGCGGCCGACGAGAGCATGGCGCAGCACTGGCAGGACACGCTCCGGTTCCTGCGCATCGTCACCGAGGCCTGGCCCGCCTGGCTGGATGAGAACGGGCTCCAGGACCCGGTGGCGCACCAGTCGGCGCTGCTGCGGGCGCAGGCGGCACGGTGGCTCGGGGAAGCGGGCGGCGACGGAAGGCCGGGCGCCGATGCGACGGCCGGCGCGACGTCCGGACTCCCGGGCCGGCCGGCCGGCGCGTTCAACGGCGTGGCGCCGGCCGGTGCCGGGCACCCGGTCCCCGCCGGGACGGGCGGGGTGGAGCGATCGCCGGTCTGGGCGGCCGGCTTCACCGCCGCCGGACCGGCCACGCAGGCGCTGCTGCGCGCCGTGCTGCGGCTGCCGCAGGGGCGGCTGGTGCTGCACGGGCTCGACAGGTCGCTGGAGGAACCGGTCTGGCAATCTCTGCCGGCCTCGCACCCCCAGGCCGGCGTTTCCCGCCTGCTCGGCGCCCTGGATCTGCGCCGCGACGACGTGGTCCCCTGGCCCGGCACGGCGATGTCCGCGGGCGGAAGCACCGCCGCGCGCCCGGCGGCACCCGTTCGGCCCGATCCCGAACGCGCCGACGGTTCCTCCGATGGTCCGCGATCCGCGTCGCCCCCGGGACGCGTGAGGCTGTTGTCGCGCGCGTTGCTGCCGGCGGAAGCGCTCGGCGAATGGCTGCGGCCCGACCCGGCGCTCGACCTGCGCGGCATCACCCGTCTCCAGACCGCCGACCAGCAGGAGGAAGCCGCTGCCATCGCCCTGATCCTGCGCGACGCGCTGGAGGTGCCGGACCGTCGCGCCGCCCTGGTGACGCCCGATCGCGATCTGGCATTGCGGGTGGCGGTGGAGCTCAACCGCTGGGGGGTCGTGGTGGACGACAGCGCCGGGGAGCCGCTCGACAACACCCCGCCCGCGGTGTTCCTGCGCCTGCTCGCCACCGCCTGCTGCGGCGGCTTGTCGCCCGTGGCGCTGTTGTCGCTGTTGAAGCATCCCTTCGCGGCGGCGGGATCGTCGCCCGCCGAATGCCGCCGGTCGGCCCGCGCGCTGGAACGGTTGTGCCTGCGCGGCCCGGCCCCGGCGCCGGGCATCGGCGGCCTGCGTGCCGCGCTCGACGCCGTTCTCCGGCGCGACGGCTCTGCCGCCACGCGGGAGCGGGTGGATCACGTGCTGGGCTTCCTCGCCCGGGTGGAGGATTGCCTGCACCCGCTGCTGCGGCTCGACGCGGAGCGCGCCCGGTTCGGCGACAGTCCGCGTCCCGTCCCTGTGCCCGCCCTGATCGCGGCGCTGACGGAAGCGGCGGAAGCGCTCGCCGCCACGGATGCCGAGACGGGCTCCGACCGGCTCTGGTCGGGCGAGGACGGCAACGCGCTCGCCCTGCATATGGCCGAGCTGGGCGAGGCCTGCGCCGTGCTGCCCGACGGCGAGCCGCGCGTGCTGTGCGGGCTGCTGGACGCGTCGCTCGGCAACCGCACGGTGCGCAGCCGCCGGGTGCTGCGCGGCCTGCCGGACGGCACCGCCGAACATCCCAGGCTGTTCATCTGGGGGCTGCTGGAAGCCCGTCTGCAGTGCGTGGACCTGATGGTGCTCGGCGGTCTGGCGGAAACGGTGTGGCCGCCGGCCTCCGATCCCGGGCCGTGGCTGAGCCGGCCGATGCGCGCCACGGTGGGGCTGCCGCCGCCAGAAGCGCAGATCGGGCAGTCGGCGCACGATTTCCTGGCCAGCGCCTGCGCCGCGCCGGAGCTGGTGCTGAGCTGTCCGAGCCGCCGCGAGGGAGCGCCGGCGGTGCCGGCGCGCTGGCTGGTGCGGCTGGACGCGCTGTTGTCGGGAAGCGGGCTGCGCCTCCCGCCGCATCCCGCCGCCGACTGGCTGCGGCGGATCGACCAGCCGAGGGGCGCGCCGCGCCCGGTGCCGCCGCCCGCCCCCCGCCCTCCGGTGGCGCTGCGCCCCCGGCGCCTGAGCGTCACCGAGATCGAGACCTGGATGCGCGATCCCTATGCCATCCACGCCCGCCACGTGCTGAGGCTGCGTCCCCTCCCGGCGCTGGAGGAGCCCGCGGACGCGGCGGATTACGGCATCGTGGTGCACGGGGCGCTGGCGCGGTTCCTGAAGCGCCACGGCGTTTCCTGGCCGACAAACGCGCGAGAGCAGCTCGAGGCGGATTTCCGGTGGGCGCTCGGGGAAGCGGCGCTGCGGCCGGCGCTCGCCGCGTGGTGGGCGCCGCGCCTCGATCGCATCGCGGCCTGGGTGGCGGAACGGGAAGCCGCGCGCCGCGCGGAAGGCGCGGCCCCGGAGGCGGTCGCCACCGAGATCAAGGGCGAGGTGGAGCTGGCCGGGCCGGCGGGACCGTTCCGGCTGGTGGGGGTGGCGGATCGCATCGAGCGCCGCGCAGACGGCAGCCTGTCCTTGTTCGACTACAAGACCGGGACGCCGCCGTCGCGTAAGGAGGTGGTGTCCGGCTGGGCCTCGCAGCTGGTGCTGGAAGCGGCCATGGCCGAGCGCGGGGCGTTCCACGGCATCGGCGGCCGCACCGCCGAGATCCTGTACTGGCATCTTTCGGGCGATGCCACCGCCGGGGCGAGCAGCGTGCCGGCGGAAGGCGAGGCGCTCCAGGCGCTGGTGGCGCAATGCTGGGACGGCCTGGAAGCGCTGGTGGCGGCGTACGACGACCCGGCGCAGCCGTTTCTGTCGCATCCCCGGCCGGGGTGGGCACCGCTCTATGCCGACTACGCCCAGCTCGCCCGCGTCGCCGAATGGAGTGCCGCGCGGGAAGACGGGACATGAGGAAACCGGTCGCCGCCGGGGGCGGATGGTCCGCCCGGATCGTCGCCGGCGGCCCGGCCCTCCGAAAGGTCGTGGATGCGGGCGGCACGGCCCACGGCCGGGTGGCGGCGGGGGGCGGTCCGGATGCCGGAGCGTCGACAGCCCACGTTCCGGATGGGCGTCCGGGCATGTCGCGCGACGGATGCGCCGAAGCGCAGCCCGGAACCCGTCCGGGCCTGTCTTGGGCCAGGTGGACGGACGTCCGTGCCGCCACGCCGGGTGCCATCGGCGCCGCCCGAGGCCGGAAGCATGGCGGGGGCCGACGCCGGTGTGCCGCCGTGGTGGCGGTGGGCGGAGCGGGGCCGACCCTGGGCGCGGCGAAACGGGGAGGACGCGGATGATGGCCGAGGGCTCGGGCGGCACCGCCGCCTCCGGGGCGGCCGAGGCGGTAGCGCTCGCCAACCAGCAGCAGGGCGCGGCGTCGGACCCGTCGAGCTCCGTGTTCGTGTCCGCCTCGGCAGGGTCGGGCAAGACCAAGCTGCTGATCGACCGGCTGCTGCGGCTGATGCTGCCCAGGCGGCCGCCCGGCGCGGGGCCGGAGGTGCCGCCGGTCCCCGGCACGAACCCCGCGCGCATCCAGTGCCTCACCTTCACCAAGGCGGCGGCGGCGGAAATGTCCATCCGGCTGCAGCGCGAGCTGGGGCTGTGGGTGACGCTCGACGACGCGGCGCTCGACCGCCGGCTGCGGGCGCTGGAGCTTTGGCCGGATGCATCGCTGCGGCAGGCCGCGCGGGCCCTGTTCGCGCGGGTGCTCGACCTGCCGGGCGGGATGCGCATCGGCACCATCCATGCCTTCTGCCAGTCGCTGCTGCGGCGCTTCCCGGTGGAAGCCGCGATCAGCCCGCAGTTCCGGCTGATCGAGGAGACCGACAGCCGCATGGCGCTCAACGAGGCGCTGGAAGCGGTGCTGGCGCGGCAGAACGACACGCCGGACGGCAGGCGGATGCTGGCGGTGCTGGCCGGGCAGGTGTCCGTGGGCGACCTGTCGCGGCTGGTGGGAATGCTGCAGGCGAAGTCGGTGCGGCTCGAACCGGTGCTGGCGCTGGCGTCGGACGCCCCGGACGCGCTGCGCAACAGACTGCGCCGCGCCGCGGGCGTGCGGGCAAGCACGGATGCGGACGCGGTGGCCTCGGGCTGCGCGTGGGCCGGGGAAGCCGCGTTGCGCGCGGTGCTGGCGGACGCGGGCCGGGAAGGACCGCCCGGGCTGAAGAAGACCGTGTCGCTCATGCTGGACTGGCTGGCCCTGCCGCCGGACAAACGTGCGGAAGCCTGGGCGGACTGGTGCGACCTTTTCCTGACCGGCGACGGCGAGCCGAGAAAGCTGATCCGCGCCAACACCAAGCTGTTCGCCGCCCGTTCCGACATCGTGGACGGCCTCGCCGCGGAGGCGGCCCGCATCGCGGCGGTGGAGGACGAGCGCCGGGGCCTGCGCATGGTGGAGCTGAGCGCCGCCATGCTGCGCCTCGCCGCCCCCGTGCTGCGGCGCTACGCGCGCGGCAAGCGCGACGGCGGCTTCCTCGACTACGACGACCTGATCGGCCGCACCCTGGAACTGCTGAAGGAGCCCGGCTCGGCCTGGGTGCTCTACAAGCTCGACGGCGGCATCGACCATCTGCTGCTCGACGAGGTGCAGGACACCTCGCCGCTGCAATGGGAGATCGCGTTCCGGTTGAGCGACGAGTTCTTCAGCGGCCTGGGGTCGGACGGCATCGGCGGGGAGGAAAGGCTCCTGCCGCGCACCGTGTTCGCCGTGGGCGACTACAAGCAGTCGATCTATTCGTTCCAGGGCGCCGACCCGGACGCGTTCCGCTTCTGGCACGAGCGCTTCCGGCAGCGCGTGCTCGACGGGGCCGCGGAATGGCGAGACCCGTCGCTCACCGTGTCGTTCCGCTCCACCACGCCGGTGCTGTCGCTGGTGGACGCGGTGTTCGCGCTGCCGGATGCGCGCGACGGGGTGCTGGAACCCGGCACGGACACGGTGTTGCGGCATGTCTCGGCGCGCCCGGAGCAGCCGGGCCGGGTGGAGTTGTGGCCGCTGGTGCCGGCGGTGGCGGATGACGACGAGGACGCGACCGGCGATCCGTCCGCCGGAGCCGGGGTCGATCCGGCCGACCCGTGGATCGCCCCCACCCGCAACACCGGACAGGCCACGGCGCCGCAGCGCCTGGCGGACGCCCTGGCCGCCTTCATCGCCAGCGAGATCGGCCGCCCCGGTGCCGCCGGCGCCCCGCCGCTCGCGGCCGGCGACGTGCTGGTGCTGGTGCCGAGACGCTCGCCGTTCGTGCGGGCGCTGGTGCGGGCCCTGAAGACGCAGGGCGTGCCGGTGGCGAGCCTGGTGCGCTCCGGGCTGATCGATCAGGTCGCGGTGCAGGATCTGCTGGCCCTGTGCGACGTGCTGCTGCTGCCGTCCGACGACCTGACGCTGGCCTGCGTGCTCACCTCGCCGCTGGGCGGCCTGTCGGACGACGATCTGATGGCGCTGGCGGCCGGACGCGGCGAGCGGTCCCTGTGGGACAGCCTGCAGGACCGGGCGGGGGAGCGGCCGTCCTGGGCGGCCGCCTGGGCATTCCTGTCGGCGTTGTTCGCGCGGGTCGATTACACGACGCCGCACGCGCTGCTGAGCGAGGCGCTGGGGCGTCATGGCGGCCGGGCGCGGCTGCTGGCGAGGCTCGGGCCGGAAGCGGCGGAACCGGTGGACGAGCTGCTGGGCGCCGCCCTGCGCCATGCCGACAGCCACCCGGCCTCGCTGCAGGGCTTCCTGCAATGGCTGCGGCAATCGGTGGCGGACGTGAAGCGCGAGGCGGAAGCGGCGGGCGACGCGGTGCGGGTGATGACCGCGCACGGCGCCAAGGGGCTGCAGGCGCGGCTGGTGGTGATGCCCGACACCACGTCGCAGGCCCCCAGCGACGAGAAGCTGTTGTGGACCGGAGCGGACGACCTGCCGTTGCCGCTCTGGGTGCCGCGCAACGAGCTGCTGTCGCCGCCCACGCGACGGCTGCGCGACCTGATCCGCGACCGGGCGCGGCGGGAAAGCAACCGGCTGCTCTACGTGGCGCTGACCCGCGCCGCCGACCGGCTGGTGGTGTGCGGCTGGGACACCAGGAAGCCGCGGCCGGCCGATTGCTGGTACGAGCTGTGCCGTCGCGGCTTCGAGGCGGCGGGCGCCGAAACGCAGCCCTTTCCCGGCGGCTGGAACGGCGAGACGATGGTGATCGAGCATGATCAACGTCCGCCGGCATCCGGGAGCCGGGGTCGGACCGGCGCGGGCGCGGGAATCCCCGTCGACGACCGTGGGTCCGATAGGGCGCCGCGGGCCGAACCATTGTCCGGCCGGGTGGAGGGCGCCGCCGCCGCCCGGCCCGGGCTTCTTTGGAGCGGATCGCCGGAGGTGGCGCCGGCGTCTCACGAGACGGGAGGGGAACAAGGCGGTTCCCTTCACGACGGTTCCCGCGCTCCCGGCCACGCCGAGAGGCACTCGGGCGACGATCATAGCGACGATCCTGGCGCCGATCCCGGCCTTTCCGGCGCCGGGCATCCTGACATCGGTGCGGCCGCGATCGCCGGGCATCGTGGGGGAGGTGGATCGGTCGTGCGGCCGGAACCGGAGCCCGCCCCGATGCCGGGCGGCGGCGCGGAAGCGGTCATGGCTCCCGATGGGGCTCCCGACGCGGCGGCCCTGGGACAGGTGCCGGAGCGCCTTCTGCCGGCCTGGGCAGGCGCCGCGCCGGACTGGCGGGCGGCGCCTCCGCCGGCGGAGCCGGCGCTGCCGCGGCCCCTGGCGCCGTCCCGGCCGGACGACGTGCAGCTCGGCACCGCGCCGGCCCTGCGCTCGCCCCTGGATGCGGCGCGGCCGGGGCGGGAGGCGGGCTTCCGCCGCGGCCGGAAGATCCACGCGCTGTTGCAGCACCTGCCCGCGGTGCCGCCGCCGGAGCGCCACGGCGCGGCCTTGCGGTTCCTGTCCGGTGCGCCCGACCCGCTGGATGCCGGGGAAGCGGCGTCGCTGGCCGGGCGCGTGATGGCGGTGCTGACCCATCCGGCCCTGGCGCCGTTGTTCGGCCAGGGCGCCCTGGCCGAGCAGCCGGTGACGGGAGTGGTCGGCGGCAGCGTGGTGACGGGGGTGGTGGACCGGATGCTGGTGCGGCCGGACGAGGTGTTGTTGTGCGACTTCAAGACCAACCGCCGTCCGCCCTCCGAGCCGGACCGGGTGCCGCTGCTGTATCTGCGGCAGATGGGCGCGTACCGGGCCCTGCTGCGCGCCCTGTTTCCCGGTCGCGCGGTGCGGTGCAGCCTGGTGTGGACGGAGGAGGCGGCCGTGATGGAGCTGCCGGACGGGTTGCTGGACGCCCATGCGCCCGGCACCTATCCCCGCCCGGCATGATGTTCGGCGTGGCCGCGCGCCCGGGCGCCCGGGGTCCTCGAACCACAACAGGACTTGACCGGTCCGCTTTGTTGCCCATCTGCTGCGGCATATCGGTCGGGGTTCGGGCGGGCCGGCACGGTGCCCGCCGATCCCGGATCCGCGAAGGAAGACACAGGATGAGCGAGAACACGGTCGCCGTCAGCGACGAGACGTTCGACACCGACGTGCTGCAAAGCAAGGGTGCGGTGCTGGTGGATTTCTGGGCGACCTGGTGCGGTCCGTGCAAGATGATCGCCCCCGCGCTCGAGGAGATCGGCGCCGAGTTCAAGGACCAGCTCACCGTGGCCAAGGTCGACATCGACCAGAACCCGATGACCCCCAACACCTACGGCGTGCGCGGCGTGCCCACCCTGATCCTGTTCAAGGACGGCAAGCCCGCGGCCACCAAGGTCGGCGCCCTGCCCAAGAGCCAGCTCAAGGAATGGGTGCGCTCCTCGCTCGCCTGACCGTTTCGGGGAGCGGGCCCCGCTTCGGGCGGGGCTCGCGCTTCCCCGCCCAGGGTTCGTTCGGGCGTTCGTTCGGACGTTCGTTACGGCGCTCGTTCAGGGCGCCATCAGCTGCTTCAAATCGCGGTCGCGCTGTCGCGACCGGTCGATCATGCACCGGCCCGCTTCCACGCTGCTGAGCGTGCCGGTGTCCTTGCCGTAGAACACGTCGCAATCGGCGTCGCGGAACTGGATCCAAAGGCGCTCCGCCTTCTGCAGCTTCTTCCCCTGATCGTCGGGCAGGGACCCGATGGCCTTCTTGTAGGTCTCGTTCAGGGTGCGATCGGCCGTGGCCAGCAGCCCGGTCTGGCACTGGACGATGTCCATCGTGCTGACGGCCTTGGCGCATTCCTCGGCCCGCGCCGATGCCGTTCCCAGCAGCATCAGCAACATCAGTCCGCCGGGCAGCACCTGCCGGACGATGCCAGGCGAAGCGTCGCGGGCGGTGCGACGGCCCCCATTTCCTGCTTTCATCTTCTTTCCGTTCTCCATGTGCTCGTCGCCATGCGCGATCGTCCCCGGCGGTGTCGCCTGCCTCGTGTCCCAGATCGGCGAGCGCTTCGCCCGGAGCGGAAACGTGGCGCCGGTGCCGCGATGCCCTGTCGCCATCTCCGCGCCAAGCCCGCCCGCAAACACGATGCGGCACGGGTGCGTTCCCGGACGGTCCGGAGACCAGTCCGTTCGACGCCGCTGGGCGGGACGTCGTGGAGCGGAAACGGCACCGGCCGAGTGGCATTCCGGCTAGGCGGGGTCTTGCTCCGTGCCCTGGCGTTCGATCGTGGTACACCCCCCCCGCCGAGGGATCAGCGGGTTCGACACAGGCTTATGTGGGATCGCCCGGTTCTGGACCGCGTGAGCGCCATCATAATCGGGCGGAAGCGCCGCGACGACAGCGTCCGGTCATCGGCCGTGGGGCATCATCGGCCGGCCGTACAGGCGGGGGTTGATCGGCCCGCCGTCGCCCCCGGCGGGTGATCCTTTTCCACATCGCGCCTCACGGCGACGGTCCGCGCTTGCGCAGCGCCTGCTGCCGGAACTGTTCCCATCCCGCCGGCAGCGCGGCCAAGGCGTCCGCGCGGTGTTGCTCGCTCCAGCGTTCCACGACCGCGCCCTGGCGGTGCAGGGCGCTTCCGGCAGGACCCGCGTCCCCCTCGCAAAGTCTCTGCGCGAGCGCCCGCGCCGCGACCGCATCGTTGAGGCTGCCCAGCGCTTCCTGGAGCCGGGTGGTCGCCCGTCGCGCGCTCGGCGGATGCAGCCAGCCTTCCGCGCTAGTCTGCTCGTCCAGCGCCTGCAGCATGTCGCGCCCGTAGCGAAGCGTCTTGAGGGCCTTGCGCAACCGATGCCGTCCTTCATCGTCCTGCCGCGCCAGATCGCGGGCACGCCTGCGCACCCGCTTTTCCAGCCCCGCCACCTGCCGGATCGCGACCGATCCGATGGGCCTGCCGGGGTCGGTCGCGAACAGCGCGGGCGTGGCGTGCCAGCGCCGCAGCCGTTCCGCCAGCTCGCGCACCGCCCCGCCGCGCAGCACCGCGCGCAAGCCGGCGTGCGCTCGTTTCCGTTCACGGTTCGCGGCCCGGGCCAGGGCCCCCCGGGCCGGCAGAACGCCGAGCCCGGCGGCGGCGATGGTCGGCAGGGTTTCGGTGCAGAACACGTCCCAGTCCCGCGCGTCGCCCAGCACGCGGCCGAGCCGCCGAAGCTCGTCTTCCAGCGCCGCCACGGGCGCCGGATCGAGCAGCTTGCGGAACAATCGCAGCACGGCCCGCAATCGCCGGAGGGCGACGCGCATCTGGTGGATCGCTTCCGCGTCGCCTCGCCGGGCGGCCGGCTCGTTCAGCAGCAGATGGTCGACGCCCTCGGCGAGCAGGCGCCTGAGCGCGTCGCGCAGATCGTCGGCCGGCGACAGGGCGGGCGTCTCGGCCTTGCGCAAGGTGTGGCGCGGCGGGGGCGGGCGCTGCGTCATGCGTGGTCACCGCTCGGCACGCCGATGCCTGGCGGCCGGGCGGAGGCGGGAAGCGTCCGCGCCGCGCGGCCGCGCATCGGTGAAGCGGTCGCGACGCCGAGCAGAACACGATTGTTCGGGCACTTCCAGCCGGGACACGCCGTTCCGGTGCTGGGCTCCGGGCGGTCGGGACGCGCCCGCTGCTCCCGCCGTGCCGCCGCGTGTCGCTCCTCTCGCACCGGAGCGGCGCGGATCCTGCAAAGCGGATCCTGCAAAGCGGATCCTGCAAAGCCCAGCCTGCAAAGCGCAGCGGGTCCGGTCACGGTGGCGGGTCCCGTCACCGGCATTGGGTCCCGCGACGGGCATCCGGCGATCCGCCGGGCGGGCGGTGGAAAAGGGAGCGGCATGAGGGAGCAACCGGAGCTGGAACCGATCGCGCCGTCCCCCGGACGGCAAACGCGCTTCTTCGACGCCGTGGAGCGGCTGGGCAACCGGCTGCCGAACCTCACCGGCCTGTTCGCTGCCGCCCTGCTCCTGTGCCTGGTGCTGTCGGCGCTGTTGTCGCCGTTGTCGTTTCCGTATCGCCATCCGCTCACCGGCGAGCCGCTGGTGGTGCACGACATGCTGCGCCCGCGCGCGCTGCTGGATCTGCTCGCCGCCATGCCCGTCAATTTCGTGGGGTTCCCGCCGCTCGGCGTCACGGTGGTGGTGACGGTGGCGATCGGCGTCGCGGACCGCAGCGGGTTCGTGGAAGCGCTGCTGCGGCGGATGTTGTCCGTGGTGCCGGCGCGCGGTGTGACGGTGGCGGTGGCCACCGTGGGCGTCGCCGCGCACCTGGCGTCGGATGCCGCCTACGTGGTGCTGATGCCCACCGCGGCGGCGATCTTCCACCGCGCCGGGCGCCACCCGGTGGCCGGGATCGCCTGCGCCTTCGCCGGGCTGGCGGGCGGATTCTCGGCCAGCTTCACCCCCTCCATCATCGATCCGGTGCTGCAAAGCTTCACCCAGAATGCTGCCCGGATCATGGACCGGCATTACGAGGTCAACGTGCTGTGCAATTACGGCCTTAGCGCGGCCGGCACCCTCGCGGTGATCGCGGTGTGCACGCTGGTGACCGAGCGGGTGGTGGAGCCGCGCCTGCGGCGGATGCTGCCGGTGACCGAGGCGCCGGCGCCGCCCTCGCTCGCCGCGCCCGCGGCCGAGCGGCGCGGCTTCCGCCTTGCCTGCGCGAGCGTGCTGGCGCTGCTGGTGCTGCTGGCGGTGCTCAGCCTGCCGGCGCACGGGCTGCTGCGCGCCCCGGACGGGAGCCTGAGCAGCGCGCGGGCGCCGTTGATGCGGGCCATCGTGGCGATCCTGGCGCTGTTCTTCTTCGTGCCGGGCCTGGTGCACGGCCTCGCGACCGGACGTTTCCGCACGGCGGGCGACGTGGTGTCGGCGGCCGAGAGCGCGGTGGCCGTGCTGGTGCCGTTCCTGGTGTTCGCCTTCGTGGCCGGGCAGTTCCTGTGGGTGTTCGCGCAGTCCCAGCTCGGCACGCTGCTGGCGCTGAGCGGCGCGGATGCGCTGCGGCGGATGGGGATGCCGGCGGGGATCTCGGTGCTGGGGCTGATCGGGTTCTCCTGCGCACTGGACGCGCTGATCACCTCGGCATCCTCGAAATGGTCGCTGCTGGCGCCGGTGTTCGTGCCGATGCTGATGGCGGTGCACATCTCGCCCGAGCTGACCCAGGCGGCGTTCCGGGTGTCGTCCACGGTGAACGTGGCGACGCCGTTGTTCGCGTTCTATCCGCTGATCATGCTGTATTGCCGGCAGTACAGCCCGCAAACCGGCACCGGCACGCTGTGCGCCAGCATGCTGCCCTATACGATCGGGCTGACGCTGGCCCTGGCCGGAATGCTGTACGGGTTCTGGTGGCTGGGCATCCCGATGGGGCCCGGGGCGAGCTATCGCTACGGGGCCGGGGCGGGATGACCCCAGCCCCGCGCCGTCAACCGCCCGTTTCCGGAACCGCGCCCCGATGCACCGGCTCGTCGTGCGGCCTGAACAGGAAGCGCCGGGCTACGTCGCCGTAGCCGCGATACACCAGACCGCCATTGCGCCGGATCAGCGCCTCGCGTTCCGCGCGGTAGGCCGCCGGAATGCGATACCAGGGCAGCCCCGGCCGCAGATGGTGCACCAGATGCAGGTTGTTGTGCAGGAACAGCAGGCCGAGCACCGGGGCCCGCTCCACGATGGCGGTGCGGTGGTCCGCTTCGTCCGCCTGACGGTGCTCGGCGAACGACCGCACGAGTGCCAGCGCATAGCCGGGATAGATGAACAACAGCCCGTAGCGCCACAGTGGCAGGTGGCACACGGGGCCGAGCCACAGCAGCACCAGCGCGACCCCCACCGCGTGCCACGCCCATGCCCGTCGCACCGCCGGATCGCCCGCGCGGATGCGGCGCGCTTCGGCGGCGAGGAACAGCGCCATGCCGCGCGCCGGTCCCAGCGTCAGCCGGCCGAGCAGCGTGCTGTTGATCCGCAGCGCGAGGCGGCCGAGGCGGCCGGTGCGCGCGTAGTCGCCCGGGGACACGTAGTGGCTTTCCGGATCGTCCACCGGATCGGTGAGCCGGGCGCCGCGATGATGGCCGAGATGGGTGTCCTCGTAGCGGCTGAAGGGCAGCCACAGGCTGAGCGGCAGGCTGCCGAGCAGGCGGTTGACCCGGCGCCAGGGGGTGGGGTGGCCGTGGATCAGCTCGTGCTGCAGCGACATGTGCCAGGCGATCAGCCAGGCGCCGGCCGGCAGCACCAGCCAGAACGGCAGCCTCGCCGCCTCGAAACACAGCCATCCCCAGCCGCCATGGATCGCGAGTGCCAGCAGCAGCGTCGGCCATTCGATGCGGTCGCCGACGGGCACGGGGTGCGGTGCCGCGGCTCGGGTGGACATTCCGGTCGCCAAGGTCGATCTCTCGCCTTCCATCGTCGCTCTTCTATAGAAACATAATCCATCGTGGTTAATATGAAAGCACCAAGAATAATCGCATGATCGCGTCGCTGCCGATGTACGATCTGCCCGAGCGCCGCGCGGACACGGACGCGCTGTGGGTCGCGATCGGGGAGCGTCTTCGCCAGCAGGGGATCGCTGCCCCCCGAACGCTGTCGCGGGCGGACGATCCTGAGGCGGCCTGGCGAGACGGCCGTCTGCTGCTGTCGCAGAGCTGCGGCCTGCCCTTGCTGCACTTGCCGGACACGGTCCGGGTGGTGGCCACGCCGCGCTACCGGGCGCCCGGCTGCGAGAGCATCCGGTATCGCAGCGCGCTGATGGTGCGGGCCGACGATTCCGCCTCCGACCTGGGCGCGCTGCGCAACCGGCGGTGCGGCATCAACGGCCGCGACAGCAATTCGGGCATGAACCTCCTGCGGGCCGCGGTGGCGCCGCTGGCGGAGGGCGGCCGCTTCTTCGCGTCCGTGTCGGTGAGCGGCAGCCACGCCGATAGCCTGCGCTGGCTGGGCGAGGGCGTCATCGACGTCGCGGCGATCGACTGCGTGACCCTGGCCCTGCTGAGCCGCGACCGTCCGGCGCTGCTGGCACCCTCGCGGGTGCTGGGCTGGACGGAGGCGACGCCCGGGTTGCCCTTGATCACCGGGCGGGTGGAATGGGTGGCGCCGCTGCGGGACGCGCTGGCGGCGGTGGCGGCGGATCCCGCGCTGGCGGCCGTGCGAGAGGCGTTGCTGATCGAGGGGTTCGAGCCGACGGAGCGCGGTGCCTACGACGAGGTCGCGGCGCTGGAACGGCGTGCCCGGACGCTCGGCTATCCGGTGCTGGCCTAGGGTCCGGCTCCACGGCCGAGCCCAGGCGTCAGGCTCGCGGCGCGTCCGCCCAATGCGCCGAAACGATGCCGGCCCGGTCCAGGGCGCGGCGCACCTCGGCGCTGCACAGGGCGTCCATCTCCCCTTCGTGCTCGTAGGTGGGCATCAGCCGGTCCAGCAGCGGGTCGCGGGCGGCGGCGGGATGGAAATAGATCTCGCTGAAGCCGGGGGGCAGGCGCGGCAGCAGGGCCGCCACCCGGGCCGCGGTCATGTGGCCGCTCCAGCGCAGGCCGAAACAATGGTCGTTGCAGCGCAGCCCGGCGCGGCGAACCTGGCGGCGCAGCAGGGGGGTCCAGCCGCGCAGAAGCCGGGCGCCGGCATCGTCGGGCTCGCCGAGAGGGGTCGGCGGCTCGCACGGCACCCGCACGGCACGCAGCCCGTGCGGCAGCCCGGCCCGGATCAGCATCGCGCCCACGGTGGGGTGCAGGTGCATGTGCTTGTGGGCGTTGGCGTGGTCGAGCGGCAGCCCGGTGGCGGCGAAGGCCCTGAACTGAGCCTCGATCTCGCGCAGGAGTTGGCGCCGCGCGGTGGGGTGGAAGAAGTAGCGCACGCCGAGTCGTGCCTGGTCGGACGGAAACCAGCCGTCCGGGCCGGCGAGCAGCGGGATGTCGGCGGCCGGCAGCACGGGAGCGCCTTCCACCGCCACGAGGTGCAGCCCGACGCGAAGCTGGGGCATCCGGCGCGCGCGCCGGACTGCGTCCGCCGCGGCCGCGCCCGCCACCATCAGGCTGGCGGTGGAAAGCAGCCCCTCGCGATGGGCGCGCTCGATGCCCTCGTTGACCGCCTCGGAGAAGCCGAAATCGTCGGCGGAGAACAAGGCCCGCCGAGGAACCGTCCCGGCGGGGATGGACGTCACGCGCTCAGGCGGCGTGGCGATCGCGCAGGAACTGGAAGAACTCCACGCCCTCGCGCAGGCGCCGCTTCATCATCTGCGGCGAGCGCACCATCTCGCCGACGATGGACGCGATCTTCGGCGCCCGGAAATAGAACTTCCGGTAGAAGGTCTCGACGCTGTCGAAGATCTCGGTGTGCGACAGGTGCGGATAGTGCAGCGGCGCGATCTGCACGCCGTTCTCGTCGATCAGCTCGGCGTTGGCGGCGTCGAGCCAGCCGTTCTCGGTCGCCTGCTTGTGCAGGAAGGTGCCCGGATAGGGCGCGGCCAGGGAGACCTGCAGCGTGTGCGGGTTGATGTCCTTGGCGAAATTGATGGTCTCCTGAATGGTTTCCTTGGTCTCGCCCGGCAGGCCCAGGATGAAGGTGCCGTGGATCTTGATGCCGAGCTCGTGGCAGTCCTTGGTGAACTGCTTCGCGACCTCGATCCGCATGCCCTTCTTGATGTTGTGCAGGATCTGCTGGTTGCCGCTCTCGTAGCCGACCAGCAGCAGCCGCAGCCCGTTGTCCTTGAGCACCTCGAGCGTCTTGCGCGGCACGTTCGCCTTGGCGTTGCAGCTCCAGGTGACGCCGAGCTTGCCCAGCTCCTTCGCGATCGCCTCGGCGCGCGGCAGGTCGTCGGTGAAGGTGTCGTCGTCGAAGAAGAACTCGCGCACCTGCGGGTAGTACTGCATCGCGAGCTTGATCTCGGCCGCCACGTGCTGCGGCGAGCGCGTGCGGTAGACGTGGCCGCCCACGGTCTGCGGCCACAGGCAGAAGGTGCAGCGCGACTTGCAGCCGCGGCCCGTGTAGATCGAGATGTACGGGTGCATCAAGTACCCGATGAAATAGTCCTCGAGCCTGAGGTCGCGCTTGTACACCTCCGTCACGAACGGCAGCGTGTCCATGTCGTGGATCAGCGCGCGGTCCTTGTTGGTGTGGATCGCGCCGTCGCGCCCGCGCCAGGTGATGCCGTCCACCGCGGCGAGGTCGCGTCCGCTCGCGATCTCCTGGATGGTGAAGTCGAACTCGTTGCGCGCCACGAAGTCGATCGGCGCGCCCTTGAGCAGGCTCTCGTCCGGCTGCACCGCCACCTTGGCGCCCACCATGCCGATGGTGAGGTTGGGGTTGGCGTCCTTGAGCATCTGCGCGACGCGCACGTCGGACTGGAAGCTCGGCGTCGAGGTGTGCAGCACCACGAGGTCGCGGTTCTTCACGTCGGCGAGGATCGGCTCCATGCCCATGCGCGCGGGGGGCGCGTCGATCAGGCGCGAGTCCGGCACCAGCGCCGCCGGCTGCGCCAGCCAGGTCGGGAACCAGAAGGACTTGATCTCGCGCTTGGCCTGATATCGCGAGCCGGCACCGCCGTCGAACCCGTCGAAGGAGGGCGGCTGGAGGAACAGGGTCTTCATCATCGGATCAGCGGTCCTCGGGAAACGAGCGGCGAGGCTGGATAGGCGCCTTTTCAATCCGCGTCATCAACTTCCTGTGGTGGATACGCGCTCGCGCCCCAGCAGGGCGGCGGCGTCCCGCGCGGCGCGCAGGGAACTTCCGGGGGAGTCCGGCAGGACGGGGCGGGGCGTCACGTGCAGGGTCTGGCCGCGCCAGGCGACGCGGCTGCCGGTCACGCTGCCCAGCATCACCGCGGCCGAGAACCAGTCCCGGAGCGGCAGAAACAGGAACGGGAGGCTCGCCGGCTCGCCGATGGCGCCGTCGATCATGAAGCCGGTGATGCCGCGCCACAGCCACACCAGCGCGAACAACCCCCAGCTCCACGCCACCGCCGGCGCCGCGATCACGCCCAGCGCCGACCAGAACAAGGGGAGCTGGATGGACGACAGCGCATAGCCCAGCGGTTCCACCGACCGCACCGTGCGGCCCCAGCGCAGCTCGTGGTGGAACAGGTCGCGCAGCCCGGTCTCGGCGATGGTGGTGATGGTAAGGCTGCCGGCGACGGCGATCTCCTCACCCTGGGCGCGGACCAGGCGCCCGAGGCGGGAATCGTCGGCCACATGGGCGGACAGCGCCGCCAGGCCACCGATCCGCTCCAGGGTGTCGCGCCGGAGCGCCATGGTAGCCCCGAGGCAGTCCTGGCGTCCAAGCAGCCGCGACATCAGCACGCCGGGCAGGAAGTTGTGGTTGATCTGCCCGGCAGCGAGGCGCCGGGACAGGGTGCGGCTGGCCGGCCGGCCGCCATACAGGGTGGTGACCAGTCCGACGCCCGGCTGGCGCAGGGCGGAGACCACCTCGCGCAGATAGCCGGGCTCGGCATGGATGTCGGAGTCCGAGATCACCAGCACGTCGTGCCGCGCCCGGGGCAGCATGTTGATGAGGTTGGCGATCTTGCGGTTGTGACCGTGCGGCGTGCCGTCCACCACGAGGGTCAGGTCGAGATGCGGGAAGCTCGCCTGCAGGCGGCGCACCACGGCGATGGCCGGGTCGTTGGGCCGCTGCACCCCGAACACGATCTGGAAACGGGGATAGTCCTGGAGGCAGACGCTGCGCAGCGCCGCTTCCAGCATCGGCTCGTCGCCATGCAGCGGCTTGAGCACCGTCACGGCGGGCAGCGGATCGCCTCCGGGCGCCTCGCGAGAGGGGTGCCTCGCGTCTGCCGTGCGGCGCCTGAAGCGGCGCACCAGCATCGCCCCGACCAGGGCCTGCACGCACCCGAACCCCGCGATGAGGTTCAGGGCGCCGGACAGCACGAACGGGAGCGACTGCGGCATGCGGCGGCTACGGAACCTGAAAAGGCTGTCGGCGGTTGCGGGCTTCTAGCCGTCGGAGAAGTCCTGCGTCTTCTTTCGGAGGCTGTTGATCAAGGGCGTAGCATCCCCGGAGGAAAAGCTAGAACTGAAATCGGCACGCTGCACCGCCACCTGGCTGATGTTGCCGTTCAGCAGCACGTCCACGACCTGCCAGCCGGCCGGCCCCTGCCGCATCACGTAGTCGACCTTGGTCTTGCCGCCGTCGCTGTTGACGATGTGGCTGGTGACGATCTGCTGGCCGGGAATGGGGGAGGGACGCGCGTTAGGCTCCACCGACAGCTGGTCGCCGTTGCCCGGGGCGAAGTTGGACACGTAGCGCGCGACCGTGAACTGCCGGAACTGGTCCAGCAACTGCTGCTTCTGGGCCTCGGGCAGCGAGCGGTAGCGCAGCCCGACGGAGGTCGCGAGCACGGTGGGCAGGTCGAACGCGCGGTCCACCGCGGGGGTGAGCATCTGGGTGCGGGCGGCGAAGCTCGTGTTCTGGCTGCGCTCCAGCTGACCCAACGCCGCGTAGAGGGCGGCCACCGGCGCCACCGGGCCGCTGGCCGCCGCGGGTGCGCCATGGGTCTGCGCCCCGGCCGTGGTGGCGAACAGCGAGGCCGCGGGCGCGATCGCCAGGGCCGCCACCAGCCACAACGAGCCCCGGCGGAGGACGGCCCCGGGTCGGGACGCGTTCCCGACGCCCGGCGAGAGGAAAGCCGAGGGCGCGCCGCGCCCGACCAGAAGGGGAAGCGTTTCGCTCATCACGCGGCTCATGTCGGGCCCGTGCCGCCCAAACGCAAGGGCGCT
>JAMZEJ010000008.1 GCA_024508355.1 Rhizosaccharibacter radicis | reverse complement strand
CCGCGTTGTCGTGTATATCGGAGTATTGCCATCGTCCACTCGGATTACTACGTTTTCTGATCCGGTGGCGCCTGAAATCGGATCGAACGTCAAACCCCTGATGAAATCCGAGATTTGAGCGGCACTCCCAGTAAAAGACAGACTTCCGGTGCTTGACTTAAGATCTCCGAGGTTGTCATTATCGACAACCACTTTGACTGTAATAGAAGACGAGTCTGTCTTTGAGAATACTGATACTCCGCTGAATATATTGGTAGATTTCAGAATATTCTGTTGAGGTGGCTGGCCCGTGACGATCAGCGTAGAAGCGGTGTTACTGCCGCTCGTCTCTAAACCCACCTCTGAATTGGAGGAAGTAAGGCTTATACCAGCTAGATACTGAGCTACTGAGGTAAGACTGTTGACCGTTGGTGTTAAAAAATTGTTGCCCGAGCCGTCTGAATGATAGTTCTCCACGATGAACTGGCTAGGGAGAGCGTCAGCTTCGCTTAAATAGTCTACCAGTCTCTTTGTCTGCTGGAAAAGCGTGCTATCTTGATCATTAGTAGAATCATCCACATTACTTGGAGATATGATAATAGACGTGCGCAGTCCATTGTCTCTAGCCCATTGGATCTGCTGAACTATATTGATCAAATAATCAGGTGCACGATTGAAGGCATAGTTGGGCACTACATCAAAGCTAAGGCCACCCCCGTATAGCGCTGCCTGCCTTAGAGTGTCATACCAGGGAGACTCGGAAAACGGTAGACTGAGATCAGCGCTGTAGCCATTGTCTCCGAATATCGGAGCCAGATTCATAATTCCCAAAGCGCGCGCGTTGTCTACGTAGGCTTTCCAAGATGACAGGTCATTTTCCGTCCATGACCAATTATCGATACAATTAACATTCGCTTCAGCGGGACTGTATCCCTGCATATTGAATATGGTGGTATATTGACCATTGCTGTTGGAGAAGAAACCCGGTCCTGTTCGGTATGAACCATCGTCGTTCTGATACGTCTGTAACAGTGCGTTCTGGTTTAGACTTGTCCATGCCTCACCCAGGGTAGTCCCTGCAATACTAACTGCGCTCAAATTCGGGCTGTTTATGAATTTGAGCGTGGAATTCGGACTTATGTTCGAAGATGTTCCGAGGGACAAAGCTTCAATGCGAAGTGTATAACTTGCGTGAGCAGCGATATTATAAATATACTTGCCAGATGTATAGTCGTAGGATATTGGAGCATCATGAACATTATTAAGAACCTGGAAGAGATTTCCGGAGCTATCACTGAGAATGTCGCCTACAAAAACATTGCAGGCTTGATCAGTGTTATTAGTTACCAATATTGATCCATTTGAGAAACCAAGATCAACACCCAACTCAGCGACTCCAGAACCTGTGCCGGTCAGTACATTTAGTACCTGAGAGGTCTTATTTTTGATGTCTATGTCTAATATGCCGTTTACGTGTCCATACAAACCGATATTATGCGATGCTGTAAGGGCAGCAGCTACGGCTGGATCTGTAATTTGGTCCAGAGACGATGCTCCTCCTACAAATACCGTTGTATTAGTCAGTTCGGTTTGGGGATTATCGGACATGTCACACCTATCATTTATCTATATTCTTATGATCTAGAATGATTAAATTAGAGTAAACACGCACTCTGGGTTATTATACATTCACAGCCAAGTATGAAATTTCTTTTTCTTGCCGTGCTACTCAGCAAGACGTTGAAGTTTTTATTAATGCTTTATTTACATCGGCGCTTTTACTTCTTTTCATGCGGTAAGGTCTACGTTCGGCGGGCGGCGTTAGGTTGCCGACCCGATCAGGTGAGCCAGAAACAGATGGTCGCGACGATTGCTACGGCTGTGACGTGCTCCCCTTTTCTCCTCCATTTTGAGCTAGAGTCCTTCATTGAGGAGGACGGACGTGAAGAAGAGCAGGTTCAGCGAGGAGCAGATCATCGCGGTGCTGCGGGAGCAGGAGGCGAGGATGAAGACCGCCGACGTGTGCCGCAAGCACAGGATCAGCAGCGCGACGCTGTATGCGTGGAAGTCGAAGTATGGCGGCATGGACGTGTCGCAGGCCCGCAAGCTCAAGGTGCTCGAGGAGGAGAACGCCCGGCTCAAGCGGCTGCTGGCGGACACGATGCTCGACAATGCCGTGCTGAAGGAAGTCGCCTCAAAAAACTGGTGAGGCCTGCCGCTCGTCGGAGGGCTGTCGAGGAAGCTCGGCAGCGCTTCGGCATCAGCGAGCGTCGGGCCTGTTCGATCTTCGCGGTGGACAGGACGTCGGTGCGCTACGCGCCCCGGCGTGGTGATGATGGCGACCTGCGGTCGCGGCTCCGCGAGATCGCGTCGGAACGGCGTCGCTTCGGCTACCGGCGGCTCGGCATCATGCTGGCGCGTGAGGGCATCGTGATGAACCACAAGAAGCTGCTGCGGCTGTATCGCGAGGAAAACCTGCGGGTGCGACGACGACGCGGCCGCAAGCGGGCGATGGGGACGCGCGCACCGATGACGTTGCCGCAGGGGCCGAACCAGCGATGGAGCCTCGACTTCGTGAGCGACACGCTGATCAACGGCCGCCGTATCCGCATCCTGGCGATCGTGGACGACTTCACGCGCGAGTGCCTCGCGCTGGTGGTCGATACGCCGCTGTCAGGTGCGCGCGTCGCGCGCGAGCTCGACGCCATCATCGCCACGCGGGGCAAGCCGCTCATGGTGGTGAGCGACAACGGCACTGAGCTGACCAGCCTGGCGATCCTGAGGTGGACACAGGACCGGCGGCTCGACTGGCATTACATCGCGCCGGGCAAACCGCAGCAGAACGGTTATGTCGAGAGCTTCAACGGCCGCCTGCGGGATGAATGCCTCAACGAGACGCTCTTCGTCTCGCTCCGCCATGCCCGCTCTGTGCTGCGCCTCTGGCACGACGACTACAACGATGTGCGCCCGCATAGTGGGATAGGCGGGCTGACGCCCGCCGACGCCGCCAAGCGGGTTGTGCCACCCCGCCCCGACGGGCACGATACTAACCCCGGACTCCAGTTATGACTGGAGGAGAAAAGGGGAGCACGTCACTCAAAGGTTCAGGGTTGTCTGGCGTGCAGCATCCGGCTCGATACGGGCGGCACGTCGGCCGTCCTGGAAAACAAGATCGACCTTCGCACCGGCACGTAAGCGGCCAGAGGTCGTGACAACCTGATCGCGATCGTCCAGCACCATTGCGTAACCTCGGGACAAGACAGCGGTAGGCGACATGGCCTCAAGCTGAGAAGAAAGCCGGGCAAGATGTCCCTCCTTGTCCCTCAGGAGGCCTTGAACAGCCGGTGCAGCACCGCGCAGGTGTTTAAAGCGAAGGCGGCAGCTGTCGAGAAGATGTCGCGCTTCTCGCTGTAGCGCTTCGGATCGAACCACAATGTGCGTCCGCCGAGCCTCCACAGCGGATCGGGGCGGGGGCAAGTGGCGGTCCGTGGAGAGCAGGGCTGACTTGCGGCCAGCTATCAAGTTCGGCAAGGCAATCCGCAAGCGATGACCACGATCGTCCAGCCTTTGTCGTGTGCCATCCAGAAGGCTCGGGGCATCCAGCACCTTGTTCGCCGCCAAGCGGACGAGATGTTGTGCCGAGCGGAGGAGACCGAGGATGGCCCCGTGCAGGCGAGCAGCGCGATGGGCGAGATCTACAATCATTTCCGCTCGGGAAGGAACGGCGATCTCGGCTGCTGCCGTCGGCGTGGCTGCTCGTCGATCGGAAACGAAGTCGATGAGGGTGGTGTCGGTCTCGTGTCCTACGGCCGATATCAAAGGAATCGAGCATGCCGCGACGGCCCGCAGCACGTTCTCCTCGTTGAAGCTCATCAGGTCCTCAAGCGATCCACCACCCCTTGCGACGATCATCACGTCCGGACGTGGTATCCCGGTATCCCCTCCGGTCCGGCGGTCGAGGCCTTCGATGGCCATGGCGATCCGGCCCGCGGCATCCTCTCCCTGTACTGGAACCGGCCACAGCAACAAGTCTCGCGGGAACCGTCGCGCGATCGTGGTGCGAATATCATGAAGCACGGCTCCCTGAGCCGAGGTGATAATCCCGATGACGTTCGGCAGCAGAGGTAGGGGACGCTTGCGGTTCTGATCGAACAATCCTTCCTCAAGAAGCTTCTGCTTGAGGCGTTCGATCCGCGCCAGCAGAGCTCCGACACCCGCGTACTCCATCCGCTCGACGGTGAGTTGGTATGACGAACGCTCGCCATAGGCGGTTACACGTCCTGTCGCGATCACCTCGAGCCCATTCTCTGGCTGCAGGCCAAGTCGAGATGCCTGCCCGCGCCATACCACCCCGGCGATCTTCCCTCCTTCGTCCTTGAGGGAGAAATACAAGTGGCCCGAAGGGTAGCGTTTAAACTCGGTGATTTCGCCGCGGACCCTGACCCGGCTGAAGGCCCCTTCGAGGGTCCTCTTCACCGCGCCGGATATCTCGGACACCGTATATTCGGGGATGTTGCCCGGTATGGCTGGGCCTGGCGGGCTGGAGGGGAGGGACGGTTCGGCCATGGCCGCCAGCTTATGATAGAACGCCCCCCTGCGGCGAGGGCGCCTCTGAGGCTGGAGCGACGCCCATGAAGGGAGAACCAAAGCGATGCGGGTGTTGCTGATCGGGTCTGGCGGCCGGGAACATGCATTGGCGGCGGCACTCGTACGATCCAGTCTGCTGCAAGCCCTATTTGTTGCGCCCGGGAACCCCGGAACAGCGGCGCTTGGGATGAACGTTGATATCGCCGTAGATGATATTGCCGCCCTGACCGACTTCGCTCGACAACACGCGATCGATCTCGTTGTGCCAGGGCCGGAAGCGCCTCTGGTGGCTGGACTGTCGGACGCCTGCGCAGCGCTGGGTATTCCTTGTGCAGGACCGACGGAGGCAGCTGCTAAGCTGGAAGGTTCCAAAACCTTCACCAAGCAAATCTGTGACGCCGCTGACATCCCCACCGCCCGATGGGAGAGGTTCGATCAGGCGACAGAGGCGCTGGCGTTCGTTCGCCGCCGCGGCGCGCCGATCGTGGTGAAGGCAGATGGTCTGGCGGCCGGCAAAGGCGTCGTGGTTGCCGAAACTGTTTTGGAAGCGGAAGACGCTATCGAGGAAATGATGCGCCAGGGACAACTTGGTCCCGCCGGCTCGTCCGTCGTGATCGAGGAGTGCCTGCGAGGCGAGGAAGTCTCCTTGTTCGCCTTCTGCGACGGCGAGAACGCCCTGCTCATCGGCGCCGCCCAGGACCATAAACGCATCGGCGAAAACGATACCGGGCCGAATACCGGCGGCATGGGAGCGGTATGCCCGCCGGCCCGTTTCGGGCGGGATGCGCAGGAGATGGCGATCGACCTGTTCGTCCGACCGGCGCTGCGGGAGATGGGACGACGCGGAACTCCATTCCGCGGCATTCTCTTCGCCGGCCTGATGCTGACAGAGGGCGGCCCCCGGCTCATCGAGTACAATGTCCGTTTTGGCGATCCGGAAGCCCAGGCTCTACTGCCAAGGCTCCGGAGCGATCTGCTTCCCATTCTGCTCGCCGTGGCGCGCGGCCGGCTTGGCGACGAAGAGGTCGTCTTCAGCGACGACGTGGCGGTGACGGTCGTCATGGCGGGGCGGGGTTATCCTGGCAAGCCGACCGTGGGAGGAGCCATCCGTGGTCTTGATCGGGCGGAGGCGATCGAGGGCGTTCAGGTTTTTCAAGCCGCCACGGCGCTCGCCGATGGAGAGTTGGTGGGAGCCGGAGGGCGGGTGCTTGCGGTGACGGCTATCGCCCCCGCACTGCAGGATGCCCGCGATCGTGCCTATGCCGGTGTGGCCGCCATCGATTGGCCGGATGCCGTCTGGCGGCGTGATATTGGAGCAAGGGCGCTGATGCCTTGAGCGGTCCGCCTCCCGGCCAGCGAAGATGAACGCGCATATCGGTCGTTGACCTCACCAAACGGCGTGGCTGTGCGTCCGTGGTGACCGGCTTATCCAGCCGTGTAGCGTTCACCTACCTCCCGAGCATCACGCTGCAGGTCCAGCGCGGCGGGAAGGGCAAGGGGCAGGGGATGACCCCCCATTCCGAGGAAACCGGCGCCCGCATAATGTCGGCACAAGCTTGCGGACTGCATGAAGCTCATGTGGGAAGGCTGCCTCATGTGGTCACGCACGCAGGCGACATCGGAATGGCGGGTGGCGACGGGCGCGCTACAAGCAGCCAAGCCAGAAGTTGCAAGTAATGCACCTGATACCCCAATCACTTTGGATAATCGTCCTGGTGCCGACGACATAGCTTCCTTTCAGCGGACCGCTCGGCTCAAAAGCGTTGCGCGATCCCAGCCAGGATGGTCCGGCGCAATCCATATTGCGGCGCTCCCACACCGATGCCGCTACCATCGCGTATGATATAACGTCTGTCCAGAAGATTCAGGACATCCAGCCTCAGGGTCGTGCCTTTCAGGATCGTGTTCTTGAAGGTCTGCATCAAGGCCAGATTGATCACGTAGTAGCCCGGCAACGCCCGGCCGTTCGGCACATCGCCATCAGCCCGCAGGCCTGAACCGGTGACCAGATCGGCCGATGCCCGTAGCGGATGGGCTGTCTGGTGGAAGAACGAGTAAGCGGCGCCTCCCGAGCCAGTCCAACGCTGATCATGGTCGAGATGGACCCACCGGTTGCTGATATAGCTCAGTTCTTCCGGGTCGAAATCGAATTGCGACGAGGTGATCCGCTTTCCGATCGCTCGTGACCAGGCAACGTTGCCATAGAGGGACAGCGGACCCTTCTCGTACGAGGTTGTGGCCTCGTAGCCATGTACCTGACCCTTCGCGTAGTTGAAGGCGGACAGGATGATTGGCGCGCCGAATTGTCCTTCGTCGATCAACTCGTTGGCCTGCTTGTAATAGCCGTCAAAGCCGACATGCAATCCTGGCAAGACGATCTGATCGATACCGGCATCGAAGTAATTGTCTCGTTCCGGCTGCACCTTGTCGTTGCGGGTGACGGCGGCCGCGGCACTGGTGTTGGCGAAGTCGCCGATGGAGTTGTTGGTGATCTCCTCGAATGGCGGCGGCGTGAAATAGCGGGAATATCCCGCGTGAAGCGTGGTCGTGGAGGTGGGCCGCCACACGACATTGATACGTGGGCTCAACTGCGTGGAGCTGACATACTCGCTGACCCCGTCGAAGCGAACCCCGTAGTTCACGGTCAGGCTCGGCAGGATGCGCCACTCATCCTGCAGATACAGGCCGTAGATCAGGCCCGTCTTGCCGGCACCGTCATGAATCCCGATGGGCCGGTCTCCATAGATCGCATTCCCAGCCTCGTCCTCGCCTACCTGTGGCGACACGATGGAGTTCGTGCCGGACGAATTCCGCTCCCCGAAGATCTGGAAGCCGGCCCGGACCGTGTGGTCCCGGGAAACGTGCCAGGAAGCATCCGTTTGGGTCCCTGTTGACCAGACCGATCTCGCCGCCGTCTGAGATATGCCGTCGAACAGCAGATCGCCCATGATGTCCGGCGAATAGTACAAGGAGCTGTAGCGGGTGAAGACAGAGCTCTGCAGATCGAGCGTGCCGACCTGCTTCTGCACCGACAGAATGGCGAAGTCGGTGATCTCCTTCTGGTGCTCGTCCAGGTCCCGACTGTCGTAGTCGGTCACCCCGTTGAACGACAGGCCGAGTCCCGGGGTCTGGTTCGGGTTGTTCGGGATCTGATATTCGGCGTTGGAGATGCCGCCGATCAAACTCACCCGTGTGGTATCATCGGGCGTGTATTGCAGCTTGGCCAGGCCGTGGTACTGGTTGCTCAGGTCATGGATCGCGTTGAAGTTGCTCGTCGGGTTTTCGATCCCTACGCGGTTGTGCAGATAGTCGCCGGTGATGAAGAAGTCCCATCGCCCCGATGACGCGCCGTAGGCGAAAGAAGGCTGGAAGTAGTCCCGGGCGCCCCCATAGATCGACAATTCGCCACCGGGATCGGTGCGCCCACTCTTGGTGTTGATGTCGATGACCGCTGCCTGCAGGAAGCCATACTGCGCCGGAAGCGCTCCGGTGATCAGCGCCGCGTCGTGCGCGAAGCGTGTTTCCAACGCTTGGCCGAACACGGCGATGCCCTCGGGGAGCTGCACGCCGTCGATGCGGAACTGGACCTCGTTGTGGTCGCCCCGCACATGGATCTGGCCGTAGCTGTCCTGTGCCACGCCCGGTGCCTGCAGAAACAGCTGGTTCAGCGGCGCGTTGTCCGCCTGAGGCAGCGTGTGGATGGCGCCCCGCCCGAATCGATAGACCTGCGCGCCGAGACTTGGCTGAAGCTCGGCACGCGCCCGATCCAGCCTGACCGTCACCGTTTCCGGCTGATCCGGGACAACCGGGTTCGGTGCCGGAGAGCTCGTTCCGGCGACCACCGCCCCCGTGGTGACCGGCGTATTGCCGGTCGTCGCCGGCGAGGACGTTCCGGTCACGAGCTGGGCTTGGGCGGTATGAGACCCTGCTGCCATTACGGTGCAGGCGGTCGACACCATGCAGAAACTGCGGAACGAGAACGACATCGAGGCACGACACTGTTACGCTATAACGTAAAGCCGACGTAGCTTGTCTGTCGTACCATGTCCACCCGCCGGCATCAGCCATCATCGGCGGTGTGGTGTGGAAGCCACTGCGACCACAGGACAGCCTGCTTGGCTATTCTCCGGAAGCGAGCCCTGGTCCCGCCCGTTCCTGCTCCCGTCGGCGTCGCGCGTCCGCCCGTGTCCCGCGCCGACGATCGAGCCATGTCATCGTCGGCGTCGCGGTGATGCCATGGATCGTGATCGAGAACAGGACGATGAACCCGATCAGCGCCTGCAGCCGGTCGCTCTGCGGCCATTCATGCCGGTTCAGCGCGAACGTCAGATAGTAGATCGATCCGATCCCCCTGATCCCGAAGAAACTGATGATCAGCCGTTCGTCCCAGGGCCAGGGGACGCCGCTGCGCCAATGCCTCAGTCCCGCCAGCCCGATCATCCCGGCAATCGGCCTCACCACCAGCACCGCCAGCGCCCCGAACGCGGCGTCCTCCCACCGCAACCCGTGCAGCAGGCCCCGGGCCAGCGCACCCCCCAGCAGCAGCAGCAGCACCATCGTCAGCAGGTGCTCGATGCCTTCCGAGAAGCCGTAGAGCTTGTGGTGGTAGTCGTGCCGCCGCTCGACGTGCCGGAAGGTGATCGCCGCGATGAACACCGACACGAACCCGTAGCCATCCGCCATCTCGCTGATGCCATAGATCAGCAGAGTGGCCGCCAGCGATACGAATCCCTGCTCCGTCCGCGCCAGTTGTGCCGGTTCCGGCAGCCGGAACGTCACCCACCCCAATAGCCGGCCCGTCACCCATCCGACCGTCAGGCCAATGACGGTCCTCAGCACCAGATCGTAGCCGATCCAGGACGAGATCCATGTCGTATCGGGTCCCACCACACCCAGAGCCAGCAGAACGAAAGGAAACGCGGCCGCGTCGTTCAATCCCGCTTCGGAGGTCAGCGAGAACCGCACCTCGTCGGTTTCCTCCGTGCCCGGCGGTCCCACCTGGACGTCGCCCGCCAGCACCGGGTCAGTGGGCGCGAGGGCAGCGCCGACCAGCAACGCGGTGCCGATCCCCAATCCGAGCAACGTGCTGCCCAGCAGCGTCAGCAGCCCGATGGACAACGGCATCGTGATCAGCAGCAGGCGCCAGGTCGGCCGCCAGCCATGCAGCGACAAGGGCCGGTCGAGCTTCAATCCCGCTCCCATCAGGGAGACCAGCACGCAGAACTCGGCCAACTCTTCGGCGAAATGCGATTGGCCGAGGGGATTCGGAGCCGGCGGCATGCCCGGGATCGAGAACAAGGCCGCCCCGATGCCGACCGACAGGATCGGCAGGGACAAAGGGAGGCGTTCCAGAACCAGGGGGAGCCAGGCGACCAGCAGCGCGAGTGCACCGAGGCCCGCCAGGACCGCGGCGTAGGCGTGATCTGGCATGGTGCTGCAACGCGACCCTTCTCCAACGGTTCGGCATGGCCGCCGCCTCAGTCGTCCTTCAACGGCGCCTTCCCACCCTGGCGCTGTAAAATGGCCTCGCTCCAGCGCGGCGGAAGCAGGTCCAGCATCCGCGACGCCATGCCCATCCAGCCCGGAAAGACGATGCGCCGCTGGTTGCGCGCCACCCCGCGCAGGATCAGCTGCGCCGCCCGGTCGGCGTCCATCAGACCCGGCATCCGGAAATCGTTCGCTTCCGTCATTCTCGACCTGACGAACCCGCAGCATACCGAACTCAGCACGATGCCGTGCGGTCGCCATCCGGCCGCGCTCCCCACCATCCAGCGATCCACCGCAGCCTTGGAGGCGCAATAGCTCGGCGCCGTGGGCGAGGACACGAACGCTGCCACCGAGCTGATCGCCGCGATCCGGCCACGCCAGCCATGTTCGGCGCGCGGCTGGTCGCGCATCACCGCGATCGCCGGCAGCACGGTGTTGATCACCCCCGCCAGGTTCACGCGCATGATCCGTCCCACCTGCTCCGATGGCTCCGTGCCGATCGGGGCCGGCCCCGGCTGCCCACCCGCACTGCTTCCGCCAGGCGACGCCGATGCCGCAGTGCCGCCCGAGATGCCGGCGCAGGCCAACACCAGATCCAGCGGGCCCGCCCCACCGATCCACGCCGCCATCGCGTCCTCGTCCCCCACGTCGATCACCCGCGCCTGGGCGATCGCACCTCTCGCGGCGCAGGCGTCCGCCACTCCGTCCAGACGCCCCGCATGCCGCCCCGCCAGATGCAGCACCCGTCCCGGACCCGCCAGCGCCAGGGCCAGCGCTTCTCCTATCCCGCTCGAGGCGCCCGTCACGAGCACATGGTCAGCTCGCATCCCTGTCTTCCCGCAATCATGCCATCCGACGCTGCGCGCGATCCGCCCCGGCAGGCAACCGCGTCCCGGAGCGTCCATGCCGTCCCCGGCGGTGGCACGACGCTCGCCGCCGATCTCGCCGCACCGGAACCCGCCTGCTAGAAGGGCGCGATCGTCGTTTCCAGGGATGCAGCCGATGGCCACGCCTCCGTTTGAACGTGGTCCCGCGACCGGCCCGACGGCCGCCGGACCGGTCCGCATCCACCGTCGCGGTGTCTGCCTGGTGATCTCGGCTCCTTCCGGAGCCGGCAAGAGCACCATCGCCAATGCGCTGCGCGCGTCCGAGCCTGAGCTGGTTCATTCCGTCAGCGTCACCACGCGGTCTCCCCGCCCGGGAGAAGTGGAAGGCGTCCACTACCTGTTCCGGTCTCTCGACGAGTTCGGCGCCATGGCGGAGGCCGGCGAGCTCCTCGAACATGCCACCGTGTTCGGTCGTGGCTACGGCACACCCCGCGCTCCCGTGGAAGCCTGCCTCGCCGCCGGGCGCGACATGGTGTTCGACATCGACTGGCAGGGCTACCGGCAGATTCGGAGCGCGCTGCCCGAGGACGTGGTCGGCTTGTTCGTGCTGCCGCCTTCCATCGCCGTGCTGGAACAACGCCTCCGTTCCCGGGCGTCCGACGATCCGGCCGAAATCGGCCGCCGCATGGCCGCCGCCCGCGACGAGATCTCGCACTGGAACGAGTTCGACCACGTGATCATCAACGCCGAGCTCGACCGGTCCATCCGCGAGGCCCGCGCCGTGCTCCAGGCAGCGCGCCTCGGCACCCGTCGCCAGCACGGCCTCGCCGGCTTCGTCCAGGGCTTCGGCTGAGGCGTCGGCATGAACTTCTCCGCCATCACGGTACTCTGCATCGGCGACCTGATGCTCGACCGCTTCCTGTATGGCGAGATGGAGCGCATCTCGCCCGAAGCACCCGTGCCCGTGCTGCGGCTCAACCGCACCCGCGAGATGCCCGGCGGCGTCGGCAACGTCGTCAACAACATCCTTTCGCTCGGCGGAAGGGCCATCCTGCTCGGCCTTCGCGGCCGCGACGAGGCGGGCGCCACCCTCCGCCGCGCGCTTGCCGACCGCCCTGGCCTCACCGACGCCACGGTGGAGTCGTCGGACCGTCCGACCATCTGCAAGACCCGGATCGTGGCCGCCAACCAGCAGGTGGTACGCACCGACGAGGAAAGCCGCCTGCCGCTCCAGCCGGCGGAGGAAGCCGCGCTGCTGGCCGCGCTCGACAGCCAGCTGCCCCACGCCCGTGCCCTGCTGCTGTCCGACTACGCCAAGGGCACGCTCGGCGAGCGCGTCGTCGCCACCGCCATCGCGCAGGCCAGGAAGCGTGGCCTGCCCGTCTTCGTCGATCCCAAGACCCGCGACTTCTCGCGCTATCGCGGCGCCACCTGCATCACCCCCAACGCCCGCGAGCTGGCGGCCGCGACCGCGCTGCCCGTGGACTCGGACGAGCAGGTGGCCGCAGCCGCCCGGGAGGCCATGCAGCGTGCCGGCGCCGGCGCCATCCTCGCCACACGCTCGGAGAAAGGGCTGATGCTCGTGGAGCGCGACGGCCTCGCGCATCCGGCCCGGTCCCGCGCCCGGCAGGTGTTCGACGTTTCCGGCGCCGGCGACACCGTGATCGCCACCCTGGCCCTTGCCTACGCGTCCGGCCGGTCGATGGTGCAGGCCATGCATATCGCCAACGCCGCCGCCGGCGTGGTGGTCGGCAAGCCCGGCACCGCCACCGCCGATCTGGGCGAGGTCATGGCCGAGCTCGACATGCAGGACCAGGAACAGGGGGCACCCCAGCCGGGGCATCCCGCCGGCCTGCTGTCCCTGCCGCAGGCCGCCATGCTGGTGGAGCGCTGGAAGGCCCAGGGCCTCGCCGTCGGCTTCACCAACGGCTGCTTCGACATCCTCCATCCCGGCCACGTCGCCCTGCTCGCCGCCGCCCGCTCCGAATGCGACCGCCTCGTGGTCGGTTTGAACACCGACGAGAGCGTGCGGCGTCTCAAGGGCCCCGGGCGCCCGGTCAATGATCTCGCCGCCCGGGCAGAGGTGATGGCCGCGATCCGTCACGTGGACGCCGTGGTGGGCTTCGGCGAGGACACGCCGATCGAGCTCGTGCGAGCCCTGCTTCCCGACGTGCTCGTGAAGGGGGCCGATTATGCCGCCGATCAGGTCGTCGGCGCCGACCTGGTGCAGGCCAACGGTGGCAGGCTGGTGCTGGCCCGGCTGGTGCCCGGCCGCTCCACCACCACCACCATCGGGCGCATCCGGAACGACTCTCCCCCCTCCTGAAAGACCTCTGCCCCCGGAAGCGTCAGCCTCCGGGAACTCGATCCGGCGCCTCCGGAACATGCACCAGGCGGCTCCCGCTCGCCCCTCATCTCGCTTGTTCCTTCTCCTCCCGAACCTTCCTCCGGTGGCTGCCTGCCGGTGGCGGCCGTGATATCCAGACCTCCGCTCCGCCTTGTTCTCGTTTGCGACGTCGTTTCGCGGGCACCGCGCCGTCGCCTTCCAGGTGCCCGCCGCCATGAACAGCCCCGACGCCGGCCCGCTCGGCCGCGTTCCGACCCGTCTCGGTCGGGTCCAGGACGGATTCCGGGACTGGATGCTCTCGCTCGCCGCACCCTTCTGGTGTCGTCAGGCCCTGGCGCGCCCGCCGCGTCTTCGCGGGGCGCCGCGCGGCGCTCAGGAACATCTCGACATAGCCGGCCGTCCCGCCCGGCCAGGCTTCCGGCGGCTCCGGGTGCAGGCGAGGCTGCTGTCGGCCTTTTCCCTGCTGGCCGAGCGCGGCGTGCCCGACACGTTGCCGGTCGCCGCCGACATCGCCCGCTTCATCTCCCGCGCCCAGCAGCCGGAAGGAAGCTGGGCCTGCCTGCTCAGCCCCGAAGGCCGCGTCATCGATCCGACGAGCGATCTCCACGACACTGCCTGCGCGCTGCAGGCGTTCGCCCGCTTCAGCCGCCTGGGCGACGGGGCGTCCGGGCTGGCGCTCGCCCACGCCACGCTCGATCATATCGAGCGGGATATGGTGCATCCCGATGGCGGCTTCCGCGACCTGTACCCGGCCCGCCACGATTGGCGCCACCAGACGCCTCACATGCATCTGCTGGAAGCGATGCTGGCGCTCCACGACCTGCATCCCGAGCCGCGATGGGATCGCCTGGCGTCCGTTCTCGCCCGCCTCGGCGCCGACCGGTTCCTCGATCCGTTCGACGATACGCTCGGCGAAAGGTTCCTGCCGGACCTGCACCGCGCACCGGGATTGGAGGGGGAGGGGGTGATCCCCGGCCACCACGCCCACTGGATCTGGCTGCTCGATCGCCACGCCGCCGACTCCGGGGAGGATCACGACGACGCCATCCGCCGCCTCGACCGCTTCTGCCTGCGTCATGGCGTCGGACCCGAAACCGCCCTGATCCGCGACGAGGTCGGCCGCGACGGCACCCTGCGCCGCGGAAGCGCCCGGCTCTGGGCTCAGGCCGACCTTCTCCATGCCCAGTGCGCGCTGCACGGCCGTGCCGTCCGCCGCGGCGATCTGGACGACGCTCTCGACCGCGAGGCCCTGATCGAGCGGATCGCCGACGCCATGTTGTCGCGCTTCCTGCTCGGCCGCGGAGCGATGATCTCCCCGCCCGGGGCCTGGATCGACGTGCTCGACGAGGGCGCCCGTCCCGCGGCCGACCGCATTCCGGCGGCGACCTTGTGTCACCTCGTGCTGGCCTGGAACGCCCTGGAACAGCTGCGGCCGCTGGACAACGACGCCGCCTCCCGGTGAGGCCGCCCGGCATCCCATCCACGTGATTCACAGCCCGTCCGAGTTTTCCACAGGTCACAGCCGAGCCGCATGAGGCTAGACTGCGCTCGTGAACCAGATCCATCAGCCGCGTCCGGAAGACCGGGGCCTGCTCGGCCTGTCGCAGCGCCAGCCTCCGTCCAACAAGCAGGCCGAACAGGCCCTGCTGGGGGCGTTGCTGACCAACAACAAGGCCTATGACCGCGTTTCCGAGTTCCTGAGCCCGGACCATTTCACCGACCCGGTGCATGCGCGGATCTACAGCTCGGTGGTCCGCCGCGTGGAAGCCGGCCAGCTCGCCGACGCCGTCACCCTGAAGGCGGAATTCGAGCAGTCCGGAGTGCTGGACGAGGTCGGCGGCATCGCCTACCTCGCCACTCTGCTGACCGCCACCGTCGGCATCATCAACGCCGGCGATTATGGCCGCGTCATCCATGACGCGTGGTTGCGGCGACAGCTGATCGACATCGGCGAGGACGTCGTCAACAACGCCTTCGGCCAGAATCCCGAGCTCGACGGCACCAGCCAGATCGAGGCGGCCGAGGAGCAGCTGTTCCGCCTCGCCACCGAGAAGAGCCAGGAAGGCGGCTTCGTCACCTTCGAGCGCGCGCTGACCGACGCCATCGGCATCGCCGAGAAGGCCTTCCATCGCACCGGCGCGGTCAGCGGCCTCACCACCGGCCTGCGCGACCTCGACAAGAAGACCGGCGGCCTGCACCCTTCCGACCTGCTGATCCTCGCCGGGCGGCCGGCCATGGGAAAAACCGCGCTTGCCACCAAGATCGCCTTCGGTGCCGCACGCTCCCTCATGATGGAGGCACGCGAGAAAGGTCCCGGCACCCAGCCCAAGGGCTCGGTGGCCATCTTCTCGCTGGAAATGAGCTCCGAACAGCTCGCCACCCGCCTCCTGTCGGAAGAAAGCCGCGTGTCCGGCGAGCGCATCCGCCGCGGCGAGATCGGCCAGAAGGAGTTCGACCGCTTCGTGCAGGTCAGCCGCGAGCTGCAAACGCTGCCGCTGCACATCGACGATACGCCCGCCATCTCCCTGTCGGCCATGCGCACCCGTTGCCGCCGCCTCGCCCGCACCAAGGGCCTCAGCCTGATCGTGGTGGACTACCTCCAGCTCATGCGTCCCGCCGTCGGCACCAAGCCGGACAGCCGCGTGCTGGAAATCTCGATGATCACCCAGGGCCTCAAGGCGATCGCCAAGGAGCTTTCCGTTCCCGTGCTGGCCCTGTCCCAGCTGTCCCGCCAGGTGGAAAGCCGCGAGGACAAGCGTCCCCAGCTGTCCGACCTCCGCGAGTCGGGCTCCATCGAGCAGGATGCCGACGCGGTGATGTTCGTCTACCGCGACGAATATTATTTGCAGCAGCGCATGCCGAAGCAGACCATGTTCGACAGCAACGACAAGTTCCTGGCGGCCATGGAAGCCTGGCAGAACAAGATGGAACACGCCCACAACAAGGCCGAACTCCTGCTCGAGAAGCAGCGCCACGGTCCCACCGGCAAGATCGACCTGTTCTTCGAAGGCGAATTCACCCGGTTCGCCGACCTCGACATGGTGCATGAAGGACACTGAGGCGCGCGGCGGGCTCCGGGCATACCCCGCGACCCGCGCCGGCTCGTCGATCCGGGGTGCGGCCGGATGGCCGCCCCGTGCTGCCCCGGGTGCGGCCGCGATCGGAAGCGTGGCCCCGGGGCGCCGTCCCGCCCGCGAGCAGCACCAACACGCTCCTAGGGCGAGGTTACGCTTCCACCCGTTGTTCCGGCGCGCAGCCGCAGGCGGTTGAATCATGGACGAGGTTGCTCATCCCTCCATCGCGACCGCGCCTCTCCGCCAGCTCGCGATGCCCCGGACGCTCGCCGAGGCGTGGTCCCGGTGGGACGGCTTCGCCGAATTGCTGCCCGGCGAGACCACCCGCCGCGCGCCGAACCTCGTGCCGACGCACGAGATGCCGCACCTCGAATGGTTCCTGCACCTCCACAAGCAGGTGGCGGACATCGAGAGCGTCGGCTGCGGCTTCGTGGCGGACGCCATCGTCACCGGCCAGGGCTACGTCTTCAAGGACGGTGCCCTGCTGACGCAGCCCGTCTATCTGCACAACGTCGCGCAACAGGAGCTGCAGGCCCAGCCCCATCTCCTGCCCGGAAATCTCCAGACCGCGCCTCGCCTCGTCGTCGACCGTCCGGTTCTGGAGATCCTCGGGCCCGGCAGCCCGGTGTTCGGTCACTGGCTGGTCGATTTCCTGCCCCGCGCGGCCATCGCCCGGCAGCTGCTTGGCCCCGCCTTCGACCGCTTCGTGATCCCCCTTCCGGCGGACCTGCCGGACTGGACGCTCGATCTGCTGCGGACCCTCGTCGGCTTCCAGCCGGAAAACGCCCTCCGCTACGACCAGGGAGCCGAACATCTCCTTTGCCGCAGGCTGTGCTCGCCCACCTTCGGTCACAGCGCGGAGAACTACTTCTTTCACAGCGTCGTCCGCGACTTCTACGCCGGCTTCGCCCCGCCCCGGGCGGGCAGGGGGACCCGTCGCCTCTGCGTGTCCCGCCGCAATTTCGAGCAGTCCACACGCGGCGTGCTCAAGGGCTTCCGGCAGCGCGCCTATCTCGAGCAGCAGGCGATCGACCGCGGCTTCGAGATCATCTGCCCGGAAGAGATGACCCTACGGCAGCAGATCGAACGCTTCTCCGACGCCGGAATCGTCATCGGCGAGTACGGCTCCGCCCTGCACAACACGCTCTTCTCGGGCCCGCGCGTGGTGGTGGGGTCCATCCGCTACCCCAACAGCATCCAGACCCGCATCGCCGCGCTGTGCGGACAGCACGTGCTCTATCTGATCCCCGATATCGACGGGAAAGATGAAAGGGGTGCCGAGATCTACGAGGTGGCCGAGAACAAGATCGACCGCTTCCTGGACCAGCTCATCGCGCTGGACGGAGCGATGGCCGCCCCCACCGATCCCGCATGACGCCCATCGTCGCGCGGCGCGGCCGCTATCCCGCCTCGCGCGACGAAGTGCCCGTCGTCCGGCCGTCCGGTCGCCCGATCGAGCTGTAGCGCATGCCGGCATCCGCCATGGCGTCCGGCTCCCAGATATTGCGCAGGTCGATCACCACGTCGCCGCGCATCAGTTCGCGTAGCCGGCGGGGCGAAATCGCGCGGAACTCGTTCCATTCCGTCAGCACGATCAGCGCATCCGCCCCGTCGGCCGCGTCCGGGGCGTCCTCGCAGTAGCAGACACCTTGGGAAGGCAGCACCGGACGTGCCGCATCCATGCCCGCCGGATCGAAGGCCCGCACCGACGCGCCGTTCTCCACCAGGCGGTGGATGATCGGGATCGATGGCGCGTCGCGCATGTCGTCGGTCTCGGGCTTGAACGTCAGTCCCAGCACCGCCACCACCTTGCCGCGCACGGAACCCCCGCAGGCCGACATGATGCGAGCACCCATGGAGGCTTTGCGCGCGTCGTTCACCTGCACCGTCGCTTCCACCAGCCGCGACGAGGCGCCCGCTTCCTGCGCGATCCGCATCAGGGCCAGCGTGTCCTTCGGAAAGCACGAGCCGCCGAAGCCCGGGCCCGCATGCAGGAACTTGCGGCCGATCCGGCCGTCCAGCCCGATCCCCCGCGCGATGTCGTGCACGTCGGCGCCCACCCGCTCGCACAGATCGGCCATCTCGTTGATGAAAGAGATCTTCATCGCCAGGAACGAGTTGGCCGCGTACTTGATCAGCTCAGCACTTTCCAGCGACGTGAACAGGATCGGCGCCTCGATCAGGTAGAGCGGGCGATACAACCGCCTCAGGATCTCCTGCGAACGCTCCGAACCCCCCGCGCGCTCGGTCTGCGTGCCGATCACCACCCGGTCCGGCCGCATGAAGTCGCCGATCGCCGAGCCTTCGCGCAGGAATTCCGGGTTGGACGCCACCTCGAAATCCAGATCCGGCCGCGCATGCCGCACGATCTCGGCGATTCGCCTCCCGGTGCCCACAGGCACGGTGGACTTGGTCACGATCACCGCGAAACGATCCATCGCCCGCGCCACCTGCTCGGCCGCCGCGAACACGTAGGTCAGGTCCGCATGGCCGTCCCCGTTCCGGGGGGGCGTGCCGACCGCGATGAAGATCGCTTCCGCCCCGCGCACGGCGGCCGCGATGTCGGCCCCGAAGCTCAGCCGCCCCGCCTCGATGTTGTCCGCCACCAGCTTGTCCAGGCCGGGCTCGTAGATCGGGATCCGGCCTTCCTGGAGTGCTGCCAAGCGATGCGGATTGGTTTCCACCACCGCCACTTCCGTGCCGAATTCCGCGAAGCAGGCCGCGGACACCAGCCCGACATAGCCTCCGCCGATCATCGCGATGCGCATGATGCCGTTTCCCCCGGTTCTCGTTGACGACGCTGTTTTCAGCTCGCAGACGCGGGCATCGCCAGAGACGCGTCCCCGAGCGGGGCGATGCCGAACAGGCGCCGGAAATGCGCGATGGTCTGCCGCAACCCCTCATCCAGCCCCACCAGCGGCTCCCAGCCCAGCCACTCCTGCGCCCGCCCGATATCCGGACAGCGCTGGGTCGGATCGTCCTGCGGCAGCTGGCGGAACACCAGCCGGGACCGCGAGCCGGTCAGCGCCAGGATCCGTTCCGCCAGCGTCCGGACGCTGATCTCGTGCGGGTTGCCCAGGTTCACCGGCCCGCACCGGTCCGGCGCCGTGTCCATCATCCGCACGAACCCTTCGATCAGGTCCGACACGAAGCAGAAGGCGCGGGTCTGGCTGCCGTCGCCGTAGAGCGTGATGTCCTCGCCGCGCAGCGCCTGGCCGATGAAGTTCGACACCACCCGCCCGTCTTCCGGATGCATGCGCGGCCCATGGGTGTTGAAGATGCGCACCACCTTGATGATCGTGTCGTGCATCCGCCGGTGGTCGAAGAACAGGGTTTCCGCGCAACGCTTGCCTTCGTCGTAGCAGGCCCGCGGCCCGATCGGGTTCACGTTGCCCAGATAGGTTTCCGGCTGCGGATGTACCGTCGGGTCGCCATAGATTTCGCTGGTCGAGGCCTGCAGGATGCGCGCCCCGGTATGACGCGCCGCCGCCAGGGTATTGAGGGCTCCCAGAACGCTCGTGCGCGTGGTCTGGATCGGGTCGATCTGGTAGTGCGGCGGGGATGCCGGCGAGGCGAGATTGTAGATCCGGTCGAGCCCGTCGTGCAGCAGCGACGCCGGCACCGGCTCGCACACGTCATGTTCCACGAAGCGGAAGCGGGCGTCGCGGTCCAGATGGGCGATATTCTCCGTCCGTCCGCTCGACAGGTTGTCCAGGCAGATCACCTCCTGCCCGTCCGCCAACAACCGGTCGCACAGATGCGAGCCGAGGAAGCCCGCCCCACCGGTCACCAGAACGCGCAGAACCCGGGGGCGGCGCCCGAAATCGCGGCGCCCGAAATCACTGCCGGAATCACCCCCGATATCGTGCATCGTCCCCGCTTCTCCGCCGCCACTCACCCGCCGGAGCCTAGCCGCCCGGCAGGGGCTTTCAAAGTATGCGCCGCCCCCTGACCACCTTCCACCTCTGAACCTTCCGCGATCAGCCCCGTCCGGCCCCACCCTTCCGGAGGCCGAACGGTCCCGCTAGGCTCGCTGCCGGGATCGTCGCGGGGGAAGGAAATCCATGACTGGCGGGGCTCGGATACTGGTGACGGGCGGTGCCGGCTATGTCGGCAGCCACGCGGTGTGGGCGCTCCACGACCGTGGGGACGAGGTCGTCGTCTACGACAGCCTCCGTCAGGGCCACCGCCAGGCGCTCCCCCCCGCCGTTCAGCTGGTGCGAGGCGAGCTCGCCGACGAGGCGGCGCTGGATCGCCTGCTGTCGAATGGCCCCTGGGACGGGGTGCTGCATTTCGCCGCCCTTTCCCTGGTCGGCGAAAGCATGCAGCGGCCGTTCCATTACCTGCTGGAGAACGCCGGCCTCGGCATCCGGCTGATCGACGCCTGCGTGCGCCACGGGGTCAAGCGTTTCATCCTGTCTTCCACCGCGGCCCTGTTCGGCAACCCCGAGACCATGCCGATCACCGAGACCACCCGGATCGATCCCGGCTCGCCCTACGGCGAAAGCAAGCTGATGATCGAGCAGACGCTCCGCTGGGCCGACCGCATCCATGGCCTGCGCTATGCCTGCCTGCGCTACTTCAACGCCGCCGGCGCCGATCCCGACGGCCGGTCCGGCGAGGACCACCATCCCGAAACCCATCTCATTCCCCTGGTGATCGACGCCGCCCTCGGCCTGCGTCCCGAGATTCGCGTGTTCGGCAGCGACTATCCCACGCCCGACGGCACCTGCATCCGCGACTACGTCCACGTCGCCGATCTGGCCCAGGCTCATCTCGCAGCGTTCGACCGGCTCGACCAGGGCAGCGTCACCTATAATCTCGGCAGCGGCACGGGTCATTCCGTTCTAGAGGTGATCCGTTCCGTGGAACGCGTCAGTGGCCGGCCCGTGCCCGTGCGCATGGAGCAGCGGCGCCCCGGCGATCCCGCGGTGCTCGTCGCCGACTCCGCCCGCATCCGGGCGGACACCGGCTGGACCCCCCGCTTCACGGAGCTCGACGACATCGTCGGCACCGCGCTCCGCTGGCGCCAGGCGCACCCGCAGGGGTTCGGCCCGAACGATCCCGCCGCCTGATCCTGTTCGCCACGGTTCTGCCTATGGTCCGCACGATCCGATCCCCGGCATCGCGCCCCCGCCCGCTGCCCGATCCGCCGTACCCGCCCGTATCCCGAGGATCTTCGGGCGCGCCGTCCCGACCGGCGTGGCGGGATCGTCGCCACCCTCATCAGCGTTCTTCGGGATGACAGGGCCGTGCGTGCGCCAAGCCCTGCCGGCTCCGGCTCCGGAAATCCGCTCGCGGCGGCACTGCCTGCGAGTGTGCTCCACGCCCCGCTCGGTGCGCCCATGCTCTTCCCGCCCGGGCGCGACGTCCCAAGGCAACGGGCTCCGGGCCGCCTTTCGCCCGCCGCGCTCCGTCGCCCCGAGGGGCGGCTTTTGACCTCCGGCGCCAGCCGCGCTACGGCAACAACCATGCGCGACCTCTCCCGCTTCTCACGGCCCTGGCGCGAGCGCGGCTGAGCGTGGCTTCCGTTCTGGACCTGGTGGCGCGCATCGGGCGCGGCACGCTTTCGGGCGTGCGCGGCGCCGGCTCGCTCACGCTGTTCGGGTTGAACGGCCTGTCCCACCTGTTGCGGCCGCCCTTCTACTGGCGCGCCTTCTTCCAGGCCTTCGCGGAATTCGCGTTCTTCTCCCTGCCGGTGGTGGCGCTCACCGCGATCTTCTCCGGCATGGTGATCGCGCTCCAGTCCTATACGGGCTTCTCCCGCTTCAACGCCCAGAGCGCCATCGCCGACATCGTGGTGCTCAGCGTGGTGCGCGAGCTGGGGCCGGTGCTGGCCGGTCTGATGGTCGCCGGCCGTGTCGGCGCCGCCATGGCGGCCGAGATCGGCACCATGCGCGTCACCGACCAGATCGATGCGCTCGGCACCCTGTCCACCAACCCCATGAAGTACCTGGTGGCTCCCAGGCTGCTCGCCGGCATCGTCGCCCTGCCGCTGCTCGTGGTGGTGGCCGACATCCTGGGCGTGCTCGGCGGCTTCATCGTGTCGGTGATCAAGCTCGGCTTCTCCCCCCGGGGCTACATCACCGGCACCCTCAGCTTCGTGCAGACCGGCGACGTGGTGGTGGGCCTCGCGAAGGCCGCCGTGTTCGGCTTCGTGATCGCGCTGATGGGCTGCTACAACGGCTATCATTCCCGCGGCGGCGCCGAAGGCGTCGGGGCGGCGACGACCTCCGCCGTGGTCGCCGCGTCCATCCTCACGCTCGCGTTCGACTACGTGCTCACCGAACTGTTCTTCGCCCGATGACCCCTCCCGCGGCTCCCGGCGCGGTGCCCAAGATACGCATCCGCGGCCTCCACAAATCGTTCGGCGACAAGCGGGTGCTGGACGGCATCGATCTCGACATCCTGCCCGGCACTTCCACCGTCATCATCGGCGGCTCCGGCAGCGGCAAGTCGGTGCTGCTGCGATGCATCCTGGGGCTGGTGGAACCCGACGCCGGCACCATCGAGATCGACGGCGTGGACGTGCTGTCCATGAACCGCCGCCAGGCTGAGGCCACCCGCGAACAGATCGGCATGCTGTTCCAGAACGCGGCCCTGTTCGACAGCCTGCCCGTCTGGGAGAACGTCGCCTTCGGCCTGCTGGCCCAGCGCGGCACGCGGCGCATCGGCCGTGCGCAGGCGCGCGCGCTGGCATCCGAGGTGCTCACCCAGGTCGGGCTCGACCCCAGCGTCGGAGATCTCCGTCCGGCCGAGCTCAGCGGCGGCATGCAGAAGCGCGTGGGCCTCGCCCGCGCCATCGCCTCGCGTCCCCAGATCCTGTTCTTCGACGAGCCCACCACCGGGCTCGACCCGATCATGGGCGCGGTGATCGACGGGCTGATCGTGGACTGCGTGCGCGTGCTCGGCTCCACCGCCATCGCCATCACCCACGACATGGCGTCCGCCACCCGCATCGGCGACGAGGCGGCCATGCTCTACAAGGGACGGCTGGTGTGGCAGGGCAAGGCCGCGTCCCTGCTCGACAGCGGCAATCCCATGGTCGATCAGTTCACCCACGGCCGCCGCGAAGGACCCATCGGCATGGAGCTGCGCCGATAACCGCCGTGCCGTCCCGTTCGGCCCGGCGCTCCGGCATCGGATCTCGCGCCGCCGCTTTCCCGCTCGCGGTTCGCGTCTCGCTCCTTTGCCCGGCCCTGGTCTCGCAGCTTCCCGGCCCACCCGCGCAGGCGTCGACGATCCCCACGTCCCTGGCCCGGGCCGTGCCGCTCCCCGCCCTTCCAGACCCGGCGTTCGCCCCGGCCGCCATTCCGGCGCCGCCCGCTGCGCACCCAACGGATCCGCACCGCCCGTCGGCATCCGTGCTGCCGACCGTGCAGGCCATTCCTGGGCGGAGCGTCCGGCTCGTCGGCGCGGCCGTCCCGCCTCGCTTCATCGCCGTCGGCGCATCCCGGGCTCCGGGCGCGTCCGACACCCCGCGCGATCCCGCGGCGCTCCGGACCGCGTCCCACGCGCTGTCCGCCTTGTTCGAGCAGTCCTGCCTGCCGCATGCCGGCGATCCGGCCGGGCTGCGCGCACTGCTGCGCGATCGGCACCTTTCGCCCCTGCCCGAGGCGGCGGCGCGCAAGGCTCTCGCCCGTCCCGGACAGGCTTTCGCCGTTCCTGGCCCCGGGCACCTGATGGTCCTTTCCTTCGACGATGGCTGGTGCGGCGCCGGGGCCGATGCGGTCGACCCGCATGCCCTGACCCTGTCCTTGTCGGCGGCGGTGGAACGTCGCGGCCTGTCCATGCAGCTGATGGGGGCGGGCACCGACGGGCGCGAACAGCGCTATCTGCTCGCCCGCGACACCGGGCCCCGGCGCCAGACCGCGGCCCCGTCGCTGGCGCTGCTGGTGCTGATGCAGCCGACGGCCACGCCGGGCGCCATGCAGGCCAACCTCTTCATCTCGCCCCTGCCGTCCGATCCGGGCGAGGATCATCCGTGAACCGTCGCGTCGCCCTGCGGCCGGTCCTCGCTCGCGTTCGATCCCCCCGGGCGCGGCGCCATTCCAACGACATCGTCGCGCGGGGTGGCGAAAGCGAGCGCGTGGCCCGGCAAGGTCCGGCAGGGGGGGCCATCATGCGCTCCGCCACGTGGTTCCCTTTCGGACGCGTTGCGATGCGCGGGCGATCCGCCGCCACGGGCGCCCGTCCATGAGCAAGCGTCCCGCAGCACGCTTCGTGTGCCAGAACTGCGGCACCGTCTGGCCGAAATGGAGCGGCCGTTGCGAGGCCTGCGGCGAATGGAACACCATCGTCGAGGAGCCCGCGGAAGCACGCGCCGCATCGGCCCGTCCGGTGCGCGGCGTCGCGTCGGCCGGCGGCGGGGTCAAGCTGGAAGGGCTCGAGGGCATCGCCGAGCCGCCGCCCCGGATCGGCACCGGCATCGACGAGCTCGACCGGGTGCTGGGCGGCGGGCTGGTGCCGGCCTCCGTGGTGCTGGTGGGCGGCGATCCCGGCATCGGCAAGTCCACCCTTCTGCTCCAGGCCGCTGCCGCGATGGCCGCCGCCGGACGCCGCGTGCTCTACATCTCGGGCGAGGAGGCGGTGGACCAGATCCGCATGCGCGCCCGCCGGCTGGAACTGGCGGCCCCCGGGCTGGAGATCGCCGCCGCCATCAACGTGGTCGACATCGCCAGCACGCTCGAGAACGAGCGCGACGTGTCCATGGTGGTGATCGACTCCATCCAGACCATGTGGCTCGAATCCGTCGACAGCGCCCCTGGAACCGTCAGCCAGGTGCGATCGAGCGGCTTCGAGCTGATCCGGCTCGCCAAGAGCCGCGGCTTCGGCCTGATCCTGGTGGGCCACGTCACCAAGGAAGGGGCGCTCGCCGGGCCGCGCGTGCTGGAGCACATGGTCGACGCGGTGATGTATTTCGAAGGCGATCGCGGCCACCAGTTCCGTATCCTGCGCGCCGCCAAGAACCGCTTCGGCGCCACCGACGAAATCGGCGTGTTCGAGATGACCGATCGCGGCCTGTCGGAGGTGCCCAATCCTTCCGCGCTGTTCCTGGCCGAACGTCGCGGCAATGTCGCCGGCTCCGCCGTGTTCGCCGGTCTCGAAGGCACCCGGCCGGTGCTGCTGGAGGTGCAGGCCCTGCTGGCGCCCAACAGCGGCACCGCGCCCCGCCGCGCCGTGGTCGGATGGGACAGCGGCCGGCTGAACATGCTGCTGGCGGTGCTGGAAACGCGCTGCGGCCTCCGGCTGTCGGGCTCCGACGTGTATCTCAACGTCGCCGGCGGCCTGCGCGTCAATGAACCGGCCGCCGATCTCGCCGTCGCCGCCGCCCTCGCATCCGCGGTCACCGGCCAGCCCACCAGTGCCGGTTCCGTGTATTTCGGCGAGGTCGGGCTGTCCGGCGAGGTCCGGCAGGTGTCGCAGGCCGATGCTCGGCTCAAGGAAGCGCAGAAGCTCGGCTTCGAGCGCGCTTTCCTGCCGCGCCGGGTGGCCCGCGGCCGCAACCGGCTGGTGGCGCCGGAAGGGCTGTCCCTGTCGGAGATCGGTCATCTGGCCGATCTCACCGCCGAGTTCACGGCGACGGCCGAGGAAGGCTGACGCCGGACACGGCCCGCGAGGCGACCGGCGCCGGCGACACCCGCTGTTTTTCGGCGTCAGGCGAACAAGGACAGCGCAGGATCGGTCTTGTCGACCTGCCCCGGAGCACCGCTGGTGCCGCCCAGGATCGCCAGGATGCCCTGCGACGTGCCGGCCGTGCCGTCGAACAACGTCACCACCCCGGTGGAGGCCTGGGTGGTGGTCATCTCCTTCTGGATCAGGAACTTCTCGGCCGTCTGCTTCACCCAGGTCGGATCGGCCAGCTTCTTGATGTCGAGCTTCTTGGCTAGCAGGCTCACCTGCTGGTCGTAGTCCATCGAGGAGAAATAGTCGCCCATGCCCAGGGCGATGGTGACCACGTTCAGCATCGCCCCGTTCGACATGAGCTGGCTGATGCTGGTGACCGACCCGGCGCTGCGGGTGAACATCAGGGCGTCGCCGAGGCCCGGCGTCTCCTTCTCCTGCGCAGCCTCGAAATGCGTGGTCTCGTAGTCCGACACGATGGTGGCGAGATTGTTGGGATCGCTGAGCGCCGGGGTGGTGCCGTCCGCCACCATCGGCGCCGCCACGAGCGGCGTGCCTGCCGCCAGCGCGACCGGGCTCGGCGAGCTCAGGGTCACGGTGCCGTCGCTGCCCACCGAGGACACCACGCCGATCATCTGCGTGCCGTTGTTCAGCACCTGTCCCGCGCGCAGCGTGGCCGCCGCCGCGCTGCCCAGCGACAGCGTGCTGCCCCCGGCGGCGAGCGCTGCGCCCGTCATGTAGCTGGTGCCGATGCTGGACACGCTGGCGCTACTGGCGACCCCGATCGTGTCGCCGGCGGACAAGGCGACCTTAGGTGCGGAGGTGAGGGTCACGTTGCCGAACCCGTCCACCGACTGCACGGTGCCGATCACCTTGTCGTTCGCCATCAGCGTCTGGCCCGTGGCCAGGGTAGTGGCGGAGGCCCCCAGCGCCAGCCGGCCGTCCGGCTTCGCCATGCCGCTGGTGGCGACCGTGAGCGGACGGCTGAACACCCCCTGCTGCAGGCCGTTGATCGCGTCGCCCGGCAGGCTCAGCACCGACAAGGAGCTGCCGTCGCTGGAAACGTTGAGGCCGGCGGCCTTCATCGCGCCCTGCAGCGCCGAGACCTGGGCGGTTCGCGTTTCGGCGTCTGCGCCGGACGCGACCGCCACCGACACCACTTCCGCCAGCTTCGTGGTGACCCCGGACGCGTCGGTCCCGAGCGCCAGGTTGAACACCGTGTTGTTCTGGCTGTCCTTGCTGACCGTGTAGTGCGGCGCGCCCGCCGGCACGGTGATGGAGCCGTCCGCCGCCGCCGTGTAGGTCGCCTTGATCCCGGCGGACTGCGCCGCCTGGGTCAGGGCACCGGCGATCGAGGCGGCCGCGCTGCCGTCATCGAGCACGAAGTTCCATTGCACGCCGGGTGCTGCCACCGTCGGCGACGCCGCCGCGAAGGATGCGTTCTGCATCACCACCGTCGAAGCACCGCTTCCCGATGTCGCGAGGCTCAGCGTCGAGGGATCGCCCAGCGGGATGGTGACCGTCGGCCGGTCCTGGGTCGCGCGCGCGAAGTGCAGGTAGTCCACGTTCGCGGTCTGGCGCACCAGCGAGTTGGAGCCGGAAGGGTCCTGCGTCAGCAGCGCCTTGAGCACCGCCGTCTGGTTGATCTTGCCGCCCATGTTGAAGGCGCCGGTGACGATGCTCAGCGCGTTGTAGTTCTTGAGCAGCGCGGCTCCCCCGGCCAGGCTTCCCGCCGAGCGGGTGAATGCGTCGAGCTGGCGCTGCATCAGCGGATCGCTCCTGGTGGCGGCCGCGACCCGAGCCGGCTCGTTCTTCACGAGGGAGAGATATTGCGCGACGGCGCCGATCCCGCCCGTTGCCCCGCTCATCGCCCGCACCCCGCCGTCGTTCCCAGGCATGGTTGCAATCAGGGTGCCATCTCGAAGACCCCGCGCGGGTGGGGTCTCGGCGCCTCTTACCGGCAGGATCTGCCGGGCAGGGCCGGCAGGATCTGCCGGGCAGGGCCGGCGAACCCGGCAGGAACGACCGGGCGCCGGATCAGTCCGGCCGGTCTTCCAGCCGGTCCAGCCGGCGGAGCGTCGGAAACATCCGCATCCACAGCACCGTGACAAGCAGGGTGCCGATGCCTCCAGCCACCACCGAGGCCGGCGTGCCGATCAGCCCCGCCACCGTGCCGCTCTCGAACTCGCCGAACTGGTTGGACGTCACGATGAACAGGAGGTTCACCGCCGACACCCGCCCGCGCATCTCGTCGGGCGTGTTCAACTGCACCAGCGTCGAGCGCACCACCACGCTCACCACGTCCGCACCGCCCAGCACCATCATCGCCAGGATGGACAAGGGGAGGGAGCGCGACAGCCCGAACACGATGGTCGCCACCCCGAATACCGCCACGGCGGCGAACATGCTCCGCCCCGCGCGACGCCTGAGCGGCCACCGCGCCAGCACCAGGGACACCGCCAGCGCCCCGATCGCCGGCGACGCCCGCAGCACGCCCAGCCAGAACGGCGAGCCGTGCAGGATGTCGAGCGCATATACCGGCAGCAGCGCCGTAGCGCCGCCCAGCAGCACGGCGAACAGGTCCAGCGAGATCGCTCCCAGCATCGCGGGACGCGACCGGATGAAGCCGATGCCGCCGAACACCGTCGCCAGCGTCACCGGCCCCCGCGGGCGCACCGGCTGCTCCAGCCGCACCAGGCACATGCCCAGCGCCGCCAGCACGAACAAGGTGGCACAGCTGCCGTAAGCGGCCCGTGCCCCGGCCATGATCAGCAGCCCGCCCAGCGACGGCCCGACGATGGTGGCGGTCTGGAACAACGACGAGGACAGCGCGGCCGCCCGGGAGAACAGCGCCGGCGGCACCAGGCTCGGCAGCAGCGCCTGCAGGCTCGGCCCTTCGAACGCCTTGGCCGCGCCGAACACCGCCATCAGCCCGTAGATGAAGAACGGGCTCACGGCGTGATGCCGCGACGCCAGCAGCAGCGCCACCCCGCAGCACGCTTCCACCAGCTGGCACAACGTGGCGATCCGCCGCCGGTCGAACCGGTCCGCGACCTGGCCCGCGACGAACACCAGCCCCAGCATCGGCAGGAACTGCGCCAGCCCGATCAGGCCCAGCGTCCAGGGCGAGCGCGTGGTGGCATAGGCCTGCCAGCCGATCGCCACCGCCTGCACCTGGAACGCCACCGCGCTCAGCGAACGCGACAGCAGGAAGCCGATCAGCCCCGGATGCCGCCACAGCCGGGTCGCGCCCGGGGCGTGGGGCGCCGGATCGCCCGCCGTGATCGCTTCCCCCACCCTCGCACTCCCTGCCTCGGCGCCAGGGCGCGTCCCCGGCATCGGTTCCCGCTTCCCGTCCGACACGCTCAGCAGACCGGCACGCTCAGAACCCGGCACGCTCAGAACAATGCCGGATCCGGCATCCTCAGCCGCCACCGCCCGGCCAGCGCCGCTCCGCAGGCGCCCAACAGGATCACGCACGCCATCGGCAGGATGCTCGGCGCCGAGGACAACCCCATCAGCACGCCGCTCAGCGCCCCGAAGGTGAATTGCAGCGTTCCCATCAGCGCCGAGGCGCTGCCGGCATGGCGCGCATGGGCGGCGAGCGCCAGCACCACCGCGTTCGGCGTGATGAAGCCGATCGACGCCAGGCATCCCGCCACCGGCACCATCGTGAGGATCGCCGGACGGCCGGCTCCGGCCATCCCGGTCAGCGTCAGCAGCATCAGCAGCACGGCGCTCGCCAGCAGCGCTCCCACGCCGCCCACCAGCAGGTGCTTGAGCCCGATCCGATGCACCAGCCGGGCATTGATCTGCGTACCCGCGATGTAGAAGGCGGCGTTCACGCCGAACAACATCCCGAACTGTGTCGGCGTGAAGCCCAGCACCTTCTCGAACGCCACCGGCGCCCCGGACAGGTACCCGAACAGCACGAAGGTGCTCATCGCCGTGACCGCCGTGCTCGCCAGGAAGGTGCGCTCGCGGCCGATCTGGATGTAGCGGATCAGCACCTCCGACGGTGGCAGCCGCACCCGCGCCGAGCGCGGCAGCGTGTCCGGCAGCAGCCAGAAGGTCGCCATCATCGCCAGCACGCCGTAGGCGGTGGTGACCCAGAAGATCGTGCGCCAGGTTCCCGCTCCCAGCACCATCCCGCCGAGCGTGGGTGCCAGGATCGGCACCACGCCCAGCACCAGCGTCAATTGCGACATGATGCGGGCGCCCGGCGCCCCCGTGGCCACGTCGCGCACCACCGCGCGCGGGATCACCATGCCCGAGGCGCCGCCGATCGCCGACAGGAAGCGGCACAGGCTGAAGCTCCACACGTCGTGGGCGAACACGCAGCCCACCGAGGCCAGCGCGTAGATCGCCATGCCCAGCAGCAGCGGCGCCCGGCGCCCCCAGCGGTCCGACATCGGGCCGGTGCTGAACTGTCCCACCGCGAGCCCGGCGAACCAGGCCGCGAGCGTCACCTCGGCCGAGCCCGCGGCCCCGCCCAGATCGCGCTCCAGCGCTGGAAACGCCGGCAGATACATGTCGGTCGATAACGGCCCGACACCGCTCAACGCCCCCAGCAGCAATATCAGATGCACCGGCAGGCGCCCGCCCCATCGGTCGGCCGGCGCCCCCGACGGCCCCGGCGCCGGGGGCGGTGTCCCCAACCCGGTTGCCCCGGCTGAAGCCACCGCGGTGCCGAGCGATCCCGCCGACGCCATCCGCGCCAGCACCGCCTCCGATCCGGCATCGGCGACGCCCCGAGCATCCCGGCGCTCCGAGTCCGGCGTTTCCCCGGCCGTGGACATGCTGGGGGTTCGCGTTTCCTCCCCCTGCGGCGGCCGGGTGGCCGGTCCCACCGGAAATCTCTCATCCGCCGCCGCCCGCACCGGCGGCGATCCCGTTTCCCGCTCCGGTTCCGGCGGGATCCTGCTCATGTGGTCCGGCCCCGCGACGCGCGGGGCAGGGGGTTGTCGATCTTCCATCCGCGTTCCGTGCGCCGGCCTTCAGGCCGGACCGCCCGTGCCTCCCACCGTCAGTCCCGTCATCTTCAGCGTCGGCTGCCCCACGCCCACCGGCACGCCCTGGCCGTTCTTGCCGCAGGTGCCGACGCCCGGATCGAGCGCGCTGTCGTTGCCGATCATCGAGATCTTCATCATCGCGTCCGGTCCGTTGCCGATCAGCGTCGCACCCTTCACCGGCGCCGTCACCCGGCCATCCTCGATCAGATACGCTTCCGATGCGGCGAACACGAACTTGCCCGAGGTGATGTCCACCTGGCCGCCGCCGAAATTCACCGCATACAAGCCCTTCCTCACCGAACGGATCATCTCCTCCGGGGTGTGGGCGCCGTTCAGCATCACCGTGTTGGTCATGCGCGGCATCGGCATGTGGGCATAGGATTGCCGGCGGCCGTTGCCCGTCGGCGCCACGCCCATCAGCCGGGCGTTCATCCGGTCCTGGATGTAGCCGGTGAGGATGCCGTCCTCGATCATCACGGTGCGCGACGCGGGCGTGCCCTCGTCGTCCACCGTGATCGAGCCGCGCCGATCGGGGATCGTGCCGTCATCCACCACCGTGACGCCGGGCGAGGCCACGCGCTGCCCCATCAGACCGGCGAAGGCGGACGTGCCCTTGCGGTTGAAGTCGCCTTCCAGCCCGTGCCCCACCGCCTCGTGCAGCATGATGCCGGGCCAGCCGGCGCCCAGCACGACCTCCATCTCGCCGGCCGGCGCCGGCCGGCTGTCGAGGTTCACCAGCGCCTGGCGCAGCGCCTCGTCCACCGCGTGCTTCCATGAGCCCTCGTTCAGCACGCGCTCGAAGCGGAACCGTCCGCCGGTGCCGTACGAGCCGCTTTCCCGCCGTCCGTCCTTTTCCACCACCACCGACACGTTGAGCCGCACCAGCGGGCGGATATCCGCCACCCGCACGCCGTCGGCGCGCAGGATCTGCACCGCCTGCCATTCGGCGGCGAGCGACGCCATCACCTGCACCACCCGGCCGTCCCGCCCGCGCGCATAGGCGTCGATGGCGCCCAGCAGCGCCGCGCGCGACCCGAATTCGGATTCCTGCAGCGGGTTGTCGGCGGAATACAGATGCAGGTTGGTGGAGCGCGGCGGCTCGGCCGCGATCCCTCCGCGACCGTCGCGAACCTGTCCCACCGTGGCCGCGGCCCGCAGCAGCGCCTGCTCGCTCAGCTCGTCCGAGTGCGCATAGCCCGCTTCGTCGTTCTGCACCGCCCGCAGGCCGAACCCTTCGCTGGTGTCGAACGAGGCGGAACGGATCACCCCGTCCTCCAGGCTCACGAACTCGCTTTCCCGGTACTCCAGGAACAGCTCGCCATCCTCGCACCCCGCCAGCGCCTGGCGCACCGCGCGCTCGGCGCCGTCGCGGTCCAGCCGCGCGCCCGCGCGCTCGAAGAACAGCCGGTCCGTCGCCGCCAGCGGATGGAGCTCGGACAGGGACGCCGCGGTCGATGACGGGTCAGGCGAAGCGGAAGGCATGGACGGATGCTCCGGACGCCGGCCGGGAAGATCGGCCGCCGCCCCTCGATATGCGGATGAAGGATCAGGCGGCGGGAGCCGCGACCGGATCGCCGGCGGCTCGCGTCGCTCCCCGGAGGCGGTGCAGCACCACCAGCAGCTGGGTCAGCAGCAGCGCCGCGCAGAACTGGTGCAGCGTGCCGGCCCAGACCGGCACCACCAGCAGCAGCGTCGTCACGCCGAGCGCGTATTGCAGCAGCAACGCCCAGCCCAGCAGCATCAGCGCGTCATGCGCCCGCTTCGGCAGGCCCGCCCGCAGCCCCACCAGCAGGGTGAGGCCCACCAGAAGCGCGGTGAGCGTCGCCAGCAGACGGTGGTCGAACTGGACGGCGGCGATGTTGCCGAACCAGTTCCGCCAGAACGGATGCAGGCTCGCATAGCCCGCCGGCACCAGCCTGCCGTCCATCAGGGGAAAGCTGTTGAACGAGAACCCCGCGTGGGTGCCGGCCGTGAAGCCACCCGCCACGATGGTGATCGCGGCAAGGCCGAGCGCGCCGATCGCGAGCCGCCGCGTGGCGCGCGCGGCGGTCGTCGGGGGCAGGGGAGCGGGCACCGGGTCGCGGACGGACAGGGCGGTCCACAGGATCGCGGCGTACAACGCCAGCGCGAAGCACAGATGCAGCACGAGCTTCGCCGGCGCCACCGCGGTGCTGTCCGGATCGAAGCCCGACGCCACCATGAACCAGCCGATCGCGCCCTGCAGCCCGCCCAGCACGAAGAACGCCACCAGCCGCAGCCCCAGCCGCCAGTCGATCGCCCGGATCGCCGCGAACCACAACAGCGGCACGAACAGCGTCAGGCCGATCAACCTGCCCCAGAACCGATGGATCCATTCCAGCCAGAAGATGTGCTGGAAGCCCGCCAGTCCGAACCCCTGGTGCAGGATCCGGTATTGCGGGATCTGCTTGTACAGCGCGAACTTCTCTTCCCAGTCCGCATGGGACAGGGGCGGTAGCGCGCCCATGATCGGCTGCCATTCCATGATCGACAGCCCCGACCCGGTCAGGCGCGTGGCGCCTCCCAGCGCGATCATGCCCAGCAGCATCCCGCACAACAGGAACAGCCATCCGGACACCAGACTGCGCCGGCGCCCGGCATCGACGAGCGGCCGGAAAACCGAGCGCGGGAAACGCGGTCCGTCGGCGGCGGTCGCTTGGGCGGGCATGCGGTCAGACTTAGGGGCGGTGGGTGCTCCCCCGCAAGAGCGGCCCGCGCGCATGGCGCTCCCGCCAGCCCGGTTTTCCCCATGCGCGGCGTCCGCCGGCCTCCGTTTCCCTCGCATGGGCTGGCGACACCTTCTTCGCCCTAGCGAGGCGCGGGCCGGTCCGGCACGCCTCGCTTGTTCGCGCAGGCTTCCCGGTGCTACCGGCGACATCCCCGACGCCGCCGGCGTCCGGGGCATGTCCCCGACACACGGGGCGGTTCGCCGGGGAGGAGCCGGATGCGAGACCTGACCGAGGCTCCGCGAGCGATGTCGCCGCCCTGGACCCTTTCCGGCGGCATAGGTCGCCTCGCCAAGCCCGCCTGCTTCCTGCTGGGCCTGCTGGCGGCCGGGCTTCTGCTGCGCCATCTGCATGCATCGCTGCCCGGCACCGCGGCCCTGCGGGACGGCCTCGGCGGCCGCGCCCTGTTTCTGCTCGTGGGGAGCCTGTTCTGTGCCGTCGGCCTGCCGCGGCAGCTGGTGTGCTTCGCGGGAGGAACCGCCTACGGCGCGGCGGCCGGGATCGTGCTCAGCACGGTGGCCACCGTGGCCGGCTGTGTCATGCCCTTCCTGTGGGCGCGGATCCTGGCCCACGACTGGGTGGCGCGGCGGTTCGGGACCAGGCTCGGGTCGCTGCGCCGGATGCTCCACCGCCGGCCGTTCGCGTCCGTGCTGGTGCTGCGGCTCCTGCCCGTCGGCAGTTCGCTGCTGCTCAACCTCTGCTCCGGCGCGCTCGGCATCAAGACCCGGCCGTTCATGCTCGCCACTCTGCTGGGCAGCCTGCCGCAAACGATGGTGTTCGTTCTGCTCGGGAGCGGGACGCGCTTCGGCCACGATGTACAAACGCTGCTCGCGGTGATCCTGTTCGCGGTATCGGGAGCGCTCGGATTGTATATGATACGATACCGAAACGAAAATCAATTTCGTGACGGCTGATCAAACTCGCGTCAAGTCAACTCTAGTTTGATCTCTACTTTGTGTTTGCGATCGTGGTAGCGTCCCGGACGTGAGCCGGGATTCCGTCCTTCCCACGCGGCTGAACGCTGCCGCGTGGCCCGCTGCTTCCTCGGTCCTCCGGTCCGGCCGGTGGCTGTTGCCCATGCTCGCGACCCTGCTCTGCACGGCGCTCGCGGCCGCCTTGTTGCTGGCGTCGCGACAGGAAGCCCGACAACTGCAGGAGGTGCGCGCCCGGCTGGTCAGCGACGTGGAGATCCGCGACCGCATCGATCGCATCGCCCGTGGGCTGGTGGAGCTGAATGCCCCCGCGGAAATGTCGTCGCCCGCCGAAATCCTGCGCCGCCGCGCCCTGCTCGGCAGCGCGCTCGTGGCTCTCCCTCAGCTGACCGCCGGTCTCGGCCTCGACCCCGGCTCGCATCAGGCCATGCTGCGCGCGGTCGATGGCGCCACTGCCGCCCTCAACGATCCCGCCGGTCCGCCGGACAATCTCGCCGGGTTGCGCCGGGGATTCGACGACGTGTCCGGCCGCCTGCGCGCCCGGCGCAAGCCGTTGCAGGACGAGGTCGCGCGCCTGCTGAACCGCGAGCGGCTGTTGCGGGAGGCCGGCGTGGTGGTCGCGCTGGGCCTCCTGTCGTGCGCGCTGCTGGCGGCGCGCAGCGCCTGGCACCGGGCCCGGCGCGCCGAGGACAATCAGCGCAGATCCGACGGCAGGCTTCGCGCCAGCCTCGACAGCCTCAGCCAGGGCGTCGCCTTGTTCGGGCCCGACCACCGCCTGCGTGACTGGAACGCCTGCTTCGCGGGGCTGCTGGAGCTTCCGTCCTCCGTGCTGCGGCCCGGCGTTCCCATCGGCGCCATCCTGGACGCGGCGATGCCGAAATTGTCCGGCGGGGACGGTTCGCCGTTGGCGGCCTTGCTGACGCCCCTCCAGGCGGGGCTGGTCGGGGCGGCGACCGTCGGCGGCGCGGCGCCGGATATCTGGGAATGCGAAGGACCCGGCGGCCGGGTGCTCGAGGTACGCCGGACGCTGGTGGCCGGTGGCGCCGGCTTCGTGCTGACCCTGAGCGACATGACCGTGCGCGTCCGCTCCACCCAGATGCTGCGCGACGCCCAGAAGATGCAGGCGGTCGGGCAGCTCAGCAGCGGCCTCGCCCATGACTTCAACAACCTGCTCACCGTGATCCTGTGCAACCTGGAAGCGGTGCGGGACGAACTGGTGCCCGGTTCCGATGGCCACGACGACCCGGCCGCGCGCGCCCTCGCCGGGCGTCTCGATCAGGCGGTGCAGGCGGCGCGCCGCGGCGGCACCCTGACCCGGCAGCTCCTGTCCTTCGCCCGCCGCCAGCCGTTGGAGCCCGCCTCGCTCGACCTGAACGAGGTGCTGCCCGAGCTCGTGCCGCTGCTGCGCCGGACCCTGGGCCCCCGCGTCCAGGTGCTCTTCGAGCCGACGCCGGGCCTGTGGCCGATCAACGCGGACCGTGCCCAGCTCGACAGCGCGGTGCTCAACCTCGCCCTGAACAGCCGCGATGCCATGCCCGGCGGTGGGCGGCTCACGTTCGAGCTCGCCAACGTACCGGTACCCCCCGAGGGGGCGGACGGCACGGCGCGGGAATTCGTACGGCTGCGGGTGTCCGACACCGGCCACGGCATGACGCCCGAGGTGGCGGCGCGCGCCTTCGAGCCCTTCTTCACCACCAAGCCTCCACCGGGCGACGGCGGCGGCGGCAGCGGGCTCGGGCTGGCGATGCTGGCCGCCTTCGTCCGCCAGGGCGGGGGAAGCGCCGCCATCCGCTCCTCCCCGGGTGCCGGCACCTGCGTCGAGATTCTGCTGCCACGCCTCCTGGCGGTGCCGGTCATCCCCGTGCCGCTCACCGACGCCATCCCCGCCCGGCGTCACGGTGCCGGAACCATCCTGGTGGTGGAGGACGATCCCAGCCTGCGCGAGATGGTGACCGTCACCCTCCGGTCGCTCGGCTACCGCGCCATCGATGCCGCCGACGCGGCCGAAGCTATGCGGCTATTGTCCGCCCTGGGCGGCCCGCTGGACCTGCTGCTGACCGATATCGGGCTGCCCGGCGCGTGCGATGGGCGCGAGCTGGCGGAACGCATCCTCACCCTGCGTCCCTGGGCGGGAGTGCTGCTGATGTCCGGCCGCGGCGACGGTGATCCGGCCGATGCCGCGACCGGCGCGGCGGGCCCGGCCGGAGGGGTGGGCGGCGCGCGCTTCCCCGTGCTCGGCAAGCCCTTCCGCCGGGACGACCTGGCCCGCGCGGTGGCCGCCGCCATGCCGCCCCCGGCGGGCGTCGCGGCCTGAACGCGCTTGCAGGAAACGGGGCTGAGCCGCTAGAGCCCGCCGGACGACATCCCTCGCTCAGGAGAGAGGTCCCGCCGCTCCGGGACCCGGCGGTTTCCATGGACCTCAAGCAGCATATACGCGGCATCCCGGATTTTCCGAAGCCGGGCATCCTCTTCTACGACATCTCGACCCTGCTCCGGAACGCGGATGCCTGGCAGGTGGCGGTTGGCCGCATGGCGCACGCCGTGTCCAAGGCCCAGCCCGATATCCTGGCCGGCGTGGAGTCGCGGGGCTTCCTGATGGCGGCCCCGCTCGCCTCCAAGCTCGGCTGCGGCTTCGTGATGCTGCGCAAGCCCGGCAAGCTGCCCGGCAACACCGTGTCTTATCGTTACGACCTGGAATACGGCTCCGACAGTCTTCATATCCAGGAAGACGCCATCAAGCCCGGCCAGAAGGTGGTGGTGGTGGACGATCTGCTCGCCACCGGCGGCACCCTGGCGGCCGCGGTGGAACTCCTCCGCGCCGTGGGGGCCGACGTCACGGCCGCCGCCGTCATCATCGAGATCATGGCGTTGCAGGGGCGGCGCAAGCTCGACGTGCCGGTCAGCGCCCTGGTCACCTACGAGACGTGATCGTCGATCGAACCAAGGCCGGCCGTCCCTGACGGTCCGGTCCCGCCCGGAGGCAGCGCCGTGAACCGAGAGCCCGCCCGTTGCTACGACATGGTGGTGATCGGCAGCGGCCCGTCCGGCCGCCGCGCTTCCGTCCAGGCCGCCAAGCTCGGCCGCTCCGTGCTGGTGATCGAAAAGAACGCCAAGCTCGGCGGCGTGTCGGTGCATACCGGCACCATCCCGTCTAAGACCCTGCGCGAAACGGTGCTCAACCTCACCGGCTACCGCGAGCGCGGCTTCTACGGCCTGGCCTACCGCGCCAAGCAGGATATCGCGGCCGGCGACCTGATGTCGCGCCTCAACAAGACGCTCGATCACGAGGTCCAGGGGCTCGACCACCAGTTCATGCGCAACCGCGTCCACACCATGCACGGCGTGGCGCGCTTCCTCGATCCCCACGAGATCGAGATCACCGCCGACGCGGGCGAGGTGCACCGCGTGCGCGGCGAGCGTATCGTGATCGCGGTCGGCACCCGTCCGCACCGCCCCGACCACGTGCCGTTCGACAACCGCACCGTGCTCGACAGCGACGGCATCGTCGCCCTCCAGCAGCTGCCCAACAGCCTCGCCGTGATCGGTGCCGGCGTGATCGGCGTCGAGTACGCCACCATCTTCTCCGCGCTCGACGTGCGGGTGACGCTGATCGAGCCTCGCGAAAGCTTCCTCGACTTCATCGACCGCGAGCTGATGAGCGAGTTCGTCTACCAGCTCCGCGACCGCGGCGTCTCGTTCCGCATCGGCGACACGGTGGAACAGATCCGCATGGAGATGGGCCAGCCCGTGGTGATGCTGTCCGGCGGCCGGCGGGTCCGGGCCGAGATGGTGCTCTATACCGCTGGCCGCGTGGGTGCGACCGACGCGCTCGAGCTGTCCAATTGCGGGCTCAAGGTCGATAATCGCGGCCGTCTCGCCGTGAACCCGCAGACCTTCCAGACGTCCGTGCCGCACATCTACGCCACCGGCGACGTGATCGGCTTCCCGAGCCTCGCCTCCACCTCGCTCGAGCAGGGCCGCATCGCTGCCTGCCACGCGTTCGGCGCGCAGCTGCCGCCGGCACCCAAGTTCTTCCCCTACGGCATCTATTCGGTGCCCGAGATCTCCACCGTCGGCATGACGGAGGAAGAGGTGAGGCAGAAGAACATTGCCTACGAGTGCGGGCTCGCGCGCTTCCGCGAAACGTCGCGCGGCCACATCATGGGCATCCAGGGCGGCCTGCTGAAGATGATCGTGTCGCTCGACAGCCGGAAGCTGCTCGGCGTCCATATCGTCGGCGAGGGCGCCACCGAGCTCGTCCATATCGGGCAGGCCGTGCTGAACCTCGGCGGCACGCTCGATTATTTCCTCGAGAACACCTTCAACTATCCGACCCTCGCCGAGGCCTACAAGATCGCCGCCCTCGACGCTTGGAACCGCATGACGCCCCGCACCCTGCGGCCGGAAGAGGCGGCCCTGGAAAACGCGCCGCCGGAAGCGGCCGACTGACCTCCGGCGCGGCCCGTATTCCCGCCGGAAGCCTGCCGCCCGCGGCCTTTCCTCCCGTGTCCCCCTGCTATCGTTCGTCGCAGGGCGGTTCGTTCAGGGGCGTGCTCTCGAACGCCAGCGGGTAGAGCCGCTGGTCCCGGGCATACGCCATCAGCGCCGCCGCCGACGGACGCCCCGCCTCGCGGCACAGCCGCTGCTCCCGCCCGGCCACCTCGAGCGCCTCGCAGCCCGGCCGCAGCCCGTCCACCACCGCCGGTTCCCCGAACAGCAGCGTGCCCCCACGCCATACCGCCACCGTGCTGCCGGGCGATCCTTCCACCACCGCGGCGTAGGGATCGCTGTTGGCCGGACGGAACAGCGCAAGGTCGGCGACCTTGCCGACGGCGATGCTGCCGATCTCCGCATCCGCGTGCGCCGCCCGCGCGGCGTCCAGCGTCACCATCTGCCACAACTCCCGCATGTCCAGCGCGCCCCCGAGGCGAGTGCGGTCCAGCCGCAGGGCGCAGGCGAGCTCGCGGTTGAGGTTCATGGAGCCGCTCGGCAGCCAGTCCGATCCGAGCGCCACGGTGATCCCGAGGCGCCTCGCTTCCACGACATCCAGCGTCCGGCCGTAGAGCGACAGGTTGGAGCGGGGCGACCACACGATCGACGCGCCGCGCCTCGCGACCAGCGCGAGATCCGCCGGCGTCAGCGCCACCGCGTGGATCAGCGTCGCCTGCGGGACGATCCAGTCCTCGCTGGTGCCGCCGCCGCCCGGCTGCGGCGTCCGGTCGTAGTCGGTCCTGCTCTCGCAACGGAACTCGTTGCGCGCCGCCTCGTCGCGCCCTTCGGCGACATGGGCCAGGAACGCCGCCGAGCCCGCCACCTCCGCGCGGGTCGCGGGGTGATGGCCGTAATCGCAATCCCGGGTGCGCATGATCCCGGCCGCGTCGTCGAGCGGGAAGATGCGGTAGATCACCGGCCGGAGCCTCAGCCCTTCCAGACCCGCCGCGAAATCCAGGTTGCGCACCAGTCCCGGAGCCATGTCGCCGCCCACGGTGCTCGTGGTGCCCCCCACGAGGAACCGCAGCTCGCCCCACGCCTCGATTTCGGGATCGTGAACCGGCGTGAAATCCTCCAGCGCGCGGTGGCCGTCCAGCCCCTTGCGCCATTCGTGACGATGCTCGTAACGCTCGCCCGTATCGGGCTTCGGCGCGACGGCGGCATAGGCCAGGTGGTCGTGAGTATTCACCAGCCCCGGCGACAGCACGTCCGCCGGACAATCCAGCAGCGTGGCCCCGGCGGCTTGCGCCAGGCATTCGGTGCCCACGCAGGCGATCCGGCCGCCGGCATCCACCAGCACCTGCCCCTCCGGAACTGCCCGATCGGGAAGCAGCACGGTCGCCCGGATGAGCAGCCGCGCGTCACCCCGGGTGATGCGGCAGGCCTCGGCGGCGATCGCCCTGCCGGTCGCGATCGGCGCGGCCGCCGCCATGGCGGCCAGGAGAATCGAAAGAACAGGGAGCGCGCGCCGGAACATGCCCGCTTCTTGCAAGCGGCGCGCCCGGTGGCGGATCGCGCCGCCTGGTTCGGACCGGAGCTGCCGCATGAAGATCGACCGTCGCGTTCTGCTGGGCGGAATGCTCGCCGCCGGGGCGCTGGGTACCCGGGCCGCCGCCGTCCGCGCCGCGGAACCTGGCGTCTCGGACGTCGTGCTGCCCCGGCTCGCCGGCCATCACCGGGTGATCATCGACACCGATCCCGGCAACGACGACGCCATCGCCATCCTGATGGCCCTTTCCGCCCCGAGCCTCTCGGTGGAAGCGATCACGGTCGCCCCGGGCAACATCCGCTACGACCAGGAGGTGCGCAACGCCCTGTTCGTGGTCGAGCTGGCGGGGCAGGCCGGACGGATCCCGGTGCATCGCGGCATGACCCACCCGATCATGGACCGTCCCTACGCGACCGCCACCTTCATCCATGGCCGGGACGGGCTGGGCGATTTCGAGGTGCCCCCGGTGAAGCAGCAGCCCGATCCCGAGCACGCGGTGGAGGCGATCCGGCGCATCGTGCGCCAGCATCCCGGCGAGGTGGTGATCCTGGCGCTGGGCAGCCTGAGCAACGTGGCGATGGCGCTGCTGCTCGATCCGGCGATCGCGCCCATGCTCAAAGGCATCCAGTTCGTGGCCGGCGCCGGCAACGCCGTGCCGCCGTTCAACGCCATGGCCGATCCCGAGGCCGCAGACATCGTGTTCCGGTCCGGAGCACCGATCACCTTCGGCCTTGGCGGTCCCACGGACTCGATCCTGACGCGGGAGGATTTCGCCCATATCGCGACGTTCGACACCCCGCGCAGCCGTTTCTTCATGCGCAGCAACCAGAAGCGGCTGGATTTCGAGATGTCGGCCCGGAATGCCCCGGGCTCGGTGAACGGCGACCCGCTGGCCACCGCGATGCTGATCGACCCGGCCGTGGGGATCGCCTTCAAGGCGATCCACGCGCGGGTCGAACTGGAAGGACAGTGGACCCGGGGCGACATCCTGTACGGCGAGAACCGCTACAACATGCAGCCGACGTTGCCACCCAACGCCAATCTCTGCGTCAAGGCGGACAACGAGCGCTTCAAGCGGATCCTGTTCGACACGCTCCGGCGGTCATGACCGCCGGAGCGGCCGGTCAATGGCCGCGGGCGACGAACTGTTCCAGCCAGTGGATGGTGTAGTCGCCCCGGCGGAAGCCCTCGTCGGCCAGGATGCGCTGGTGCAGCGGGATCACCGTCTTGATGCCGGTGATCACGAACTCCTCCAGTGCCCGCTGCATCCGCGCGATCGCCTCGTTTCGCGTGGGTGCGTGGACGATCAGCTTGGCCACCATGCTGTCGTAGTAGGGAGGCACCGCGTAGCCCGCGTACAGCGCGCTGTCGATGCGCACGCCGAGGCCGCCCGGCGGGTGGAACACCGTCACCTTTCCCGGCGTCGGCATGAAGGTGTCGGGGTCCTCGGCGTTGATCCGGCACTCGATGGCATGACCCTCGAAGCGGATGTCCTTCTGCCCATAGCCGAGCTTCTGGCCGGCGGCGACCCTGATCTGCTCGCGCACTAGGTCGACGTTGCACACCATCTCGGTGACCGGATGCTCCACCTGCAACCGGGTGTTCATCTCGATGAAGGCGAACTGCCCGTCCTGATAAAGGAACTCGAGCGTTCCGGCGTTGCGGTAGCCGAGCTTCTTGAGCGCGCTCGTCGCCACCTCGCCGATCCGGTCGCGCTCGGCGGCGGACAGCACGGGGGAACCCGCTTCCTCCAGCAGCTTCTGGTGGCGGCGCTGCAGCGAGCAATCGCGCTCACCGAAATGGACCACCTCGCCGTGGGTGTCGGCCAGGATCTGCAGCTCGATATGACGCGGCTTGTCGAGGTACTTCTCGAGATAGACCTCGTCGTTGCCGAAAGCGGCCTTGGCCTCGGTCCGTGCGACGCGCCAGGCCTCCTCCAGCTCCTCGGCCGCCTGCGCGACCTTCATGCCGCGCCCGCCGCCGCCGGCCGCCGCCTTGATCAGCACCGGATAGCCGACCCGCGCGGCCACCTCGCGCGCCGTGTCCAGGTCGGGCAGCGCCCCGTCGGACCCCGGCACCAGCGGCACGCCGAGCGAGGTCATCGCCGCCTTGGCGGTGATCTTGTCGCCCATCATGCGGATATGATCGGCGGTCGGGCCGATGAAGGTGAGGCCGTGCGCTTCCACCGCCTCGGCGAAGGACGCGTTCTCGGACAGGAAGCCGTAGCCCGGATGGATCGCGTCCGCGCCGCTCAGCGTGGCGGCGGTCAGGATCGCCGGCACGTTGAGGTAGCTGTCCCGCGAGGCCGGCGGCCCGATGCACACGCTCTCGTCGGCCAGCCGCACATGCATCGCCTCGGCGTCGGCCGTGGAATGTACCGCCACCGTCCGGATCCCCAGCTCGCGGCAGGCGCGCAGGATGCGGAGCGCGATCTCGCCGCGGTTGGCGATCAGGATCTTGTCGAACATGCTGCGTTCTTACTCGATCACCGCCAGCACTTCGGCGAACTCCACCGGCGCGCCGGAGGTCACCAGCAGGCGGGTCAGGGTGCCGCCCCGGGGCGCCTTGATCTGGTTGAAGGTCTTCATCGCCTCGATCAGCATGATGGTCTGACCGGCGGTCACGCTCTGGCCCTCGGTCACGAAGGCTGGCGCGCCGGGTTCGGGCGCAAGATAGGCCACGCCCACCATCGGGCTGGTGACGGCGCCCGGATGCTTGCTCAGGTCCGCCGGCGCGGCGGCAGCGGCGGGTGCCGCCGCGGCGGCCACGGGCGCGGGTGCCGCGGCGGCAGGCGCCGCGAAGCCCTGCACCACCGGGGCCGGAGCCCGCACCACCCGGATCCGGCTGTCCTTTTCGGACAGCTCGATCTCGGTCAGGCCGGTTTCGGTCAGGATGCTGGCGAGGGCGCGGATGGCCTCCGCATCCACGGGCAGGCGGCTCATCGTTCGTCCTCGTCCATGATGATGTCGGTCAACGCGGTCAGGGCCATGGCGTAGCCGCGGATGCCGAGGCCGCAGATCACGCCGGTGGCGGCCTGCGACACGAAGGAATGGCGCCGGAATTCCTCCCGGCGGTGGATGTTGGAGATATGGACCTCCACCACCGGCAGATCGGTCGCCAGCAGGGCGTCCAGCAAGGCGATGGAGGTGTGGCTGTAGGCGCCCGGATTGATCACGATGCCCCGGGCGCGGCCACGGCATTCCTGCACCCAGGACACCAGCTCGCCTTCGCCGTTGGTCTGGCGGAAGTCGATCGCCACATCGAGGCGCTCCGCCGCCTGCACGCAGACCTGCTCCACGTCGTCCAGCGTGCCGCGCCCATAGATGTCGGGCTGGCGCAGGCCGAGCATGTTGAGGTTGGGGCCGTTCAGCACGGCGATCAGCGGTGGTGTCATCGGGCGGACATCTCGGCGGTCGCGTTAGCATGGAGTCCGGCGGCCGTCCAAGCGTCCGCGCCGCGGCGGGCAGGGGATTCCTGGCTCCAGCCCGGCGACGTCGGGGTCTTGCCAAGGCTCTGGCCAAGGCTCGACCGACCCTATGATGCGCCGCACAAGTTCATGGGAATGTTGTCCCAACAGAACAGGAAGCCGGCGGTAGAAGAAGCTGCGTCGGGCAGCCAAGATCGCGTCATGCGGCCCGGTGTTGTGACGAATTTCGGTGCCCCTCTGGCCTGTCGCGATGCCGGATTCAGAACTTGTTCATAAGTTGCATCGCATTTCGGGGTTGATCTTCTGTATGTGATCAGCCTCTACTCTTCGTGAACCGGATGGGGACGAACCAAACGTGACGCGTGACGCCGGCCGAACCGACGACAGGGTGACCATGCGCCGGGGCGGTCATCTGCCCGCCGGTCCTGTCCTGTCCCGTTTCGCCGGGTTCTGCGTGGGCGCCCTGGTGATGCTGCCCATGGCGGCCTGGGCCGATAGCCCGGCGGCGGTCGCTCCTTCCGCCGTCTCGCCCGCGACCGTGGTGATGCCCCGCACCAGCTGGGCCGGGTCCGTGATCCAGCATCTCAGCGCCCGTGGTCTGCTGCATGAGCAGGACGCCGCCGCTGCGCCGTCCGTCAGCCCCGCCGGCGCCGCCCGCCCCGCCCATCCGGTGACGAGCTGGGCCCACGCGGTGGAGGAACATCTCGCCGCCCGCGCCCATCGCGCCGCCGAGGCCGGTCGTTCGGCCCTGGCCTGGTCCGAGAACGGCATCGCCAGCTGGTATGGCGGCCGCTGGGCCGGGCGCGCCACCTCCAGCGGCACCCGCTACGACCCCGCGCAGATGACCTGCGCCCATCCCTCCCTCCCGCTCGGCAGCAAGGTCCGCGTCACGTCGGACGTCACCGGCGAATCGGTGGTGGTCACGGTGAATGACCGCGGGCCGCACGGACGCGGGCGGATCATCGACCTGTCGCGCGCCGCCGCCGCCCGCATCGGCATGCTCGGCAGCGGCACGGCGAGCGTCACTCTGGAGAAGCTCGCGGACGACGCCCCCGTCGAGGTCGCGGAGGCTCCGGCAGGGGACGACAGCGCCCAGGCGATCGCCGCGGCGAACATCGGCACCGATGACGCGGCGGCTACTCGTCCGCCACGTGGTCGGCGACATAAGCACCACGGCGCCCGATAGGCCGGGGACGCCCGGCGGTGCTGTCCATCGCCGTCTGCATCTCCAGCTCCGCGTTCAGCTCCGCACCTAGCAGCACCACGTAGGCGGTCACGAAGAACCACATCATCACGCCGACCACCGCCCCGAGGGGCCCGTAGGTCGCGTCGTAGCTGGCCACGTGCCCAACGTAATAGGAGAACGCCGCCGAGGCGATCAGCCATAACACCGTGGCGATCACCGATCCGGGCGTCACCCAGTGCCATCGTGCCCCGCGCCGCGAAGGCCCGAACCGGTACAACAGCGAGAACGCACAAGCCACGAACAGCACCATCACCAGCGGGCTGCCGATCCTGATCAGCCGTTCCGTCTGCGCCGCCACCGCCTGGAACCCGAAATGCAGCGGGATGAAGTCCAGCACGGCCGGCAGAAACACCAGCAGGGCCACCGTCAGCGCCGCTCCCAGGATCGCGGCGAAGGTCATGGTGAGGGCCGTGGCCTGGAACGCCACGAAGGACCGCGTTTCTTTCTCCTCGTAGGCGATGTTCAGGGCCGCCAGCATCGACTTGGTGCCCGCCGAGGACGACCACAGCGTCACCATGATGCTGATGATCAGGTTGATGGTCAGGGTGCCGCGCGGCTGGCTCACCAGCGTGTGCACCCGCTCCGAGATCAGGGCGTAGGCCGGTGTGGGCAGCAGGTGGCGCAGCACTCTGAGCTGCGGCTCGACCGTGGCCGGATCGAACGCCAGTCCATAGACCGACACCAGCATGCTGATGGTGGGGAACAGGGCCAGGGTGGCATAAAAAGCGCATCCGGCCGCGGCGAGCCCGATCCGGTCCGAGATCATCTCCGCCAGGGTCCGGCGCAGCACCATCTTCCAGCCGGCCCAGGGGATCTGCAGCGGGCCTTGCGCCGCGCGTCCCAGCGCCCGGGCCCGCGGCGAGTTGACCGCCGGACGGCCCTTCCGCATGTCGGCCCGCGGCGTGGCCGCCGCCGCATCCAGGCCGCGAGCGTCCTGTTGTTCTTCCGCCTCGGACGACAGCAGGCCGGCGGTGGCGGATGGCTCCCTCGGCAAGGCCCGACTCCTTCTCCCGTGGCACGACCGGCCACTCCGGAACGATGCCCCGTTCCCGGCTGATCCGGGCGGGCAACGCCTGCGAAACGAATGGGGTTGCCGCCGTCCGAACGTGCTCCCAGGGCGCCGATCCGGCGGCAGAGGCCCGGTCGCATCAGGGAGGCGTAAAAAAAGCAAATCAGGTGTTGCGTCCGGGGGGGTGTGCCTTCATATGCACCCCCCACGCAGCAACGCACGTGCCACTGGCCCTTCGAGGTTACGCAACGACGTCAAGCGTTCTGGCAATCGGGACCCCCAACGCGGAAGCGGGCGGGGCCCAGTCTTGGTCGCTGGTCCGTTAGACCGTTTCGCAATCCATCCGCCGCCCGAAACAGGCGGATGCAACGAGGGGAGAGGGTGCGATGACCCCCAAGGTCGCACAGTTTCTTGCTGACCGGCAGCCGGCCACGCCCTGCCTGGTGGTGGACGTGGACCGGGTCGCGGAGCGCTATAACGCTCTGCTCGACGCCCTTCCGCTCGCACGCATCTATTACGCGGTCAAGGCGAATCCGGCCGCGCCGATCCTGCGCCGCCTCGTCTCGCTCGGGTCGTCCTTCGACGCGGCGAGTTGGGAAGAGGTGCAGCTCTGCCTGGCCGCCGGCGCCGATTCTTCGGCGATCTCGTTCGGCAACACCATCAAGAAGGCCTCGGCCATCGCGGCGGCGTTCGAGGCCGGCGTGGACATGTTCGCGTTCGACAGCGACGAGGAGCTGGAGAAGCTCGCCCGCCACGCTCCCGGCTCGCGCGTGTATTGCCGTCTGCTGGTGGAGAACACGGGCGCCGACTGGCCGCTGTCCCGCAAGTTCGGCACCACGCTGGCCCATGCCCGCGTCCTGATGCTCCGCGCGCGCGATCTCGGGCTAGATCCGTACGGCCTGTCGTTCCATGTCGGCAGCCAGCAGACCAGCACGGAGGCCTACGAGGCCGCCATCGGCAAGGTCGCCATGCTGTTCACCGACCTGTCCGCGGCCGGGCTCGACCTGCGCATGGTCAATCTCGGCGGCGGCTTTCCCACCCGCTACCGCGACGACGTGCCGGAGATCGACGACTTCGCCCGTGCCATCGGCCGCGCCATGACCGCCGGCTTCGGCAATGCGCTGCCCGAGATGATCGTGGAGCCGGGCCGTTTCGTCGTGGCCGATGCCGGGGTGGTGCAGTCCGAGGTGGTGCTGGTGAGCCGCCGCGGCCACGGCGACGACCAGGATCGCGTGCGCTGGGTGTATCTCGATATCGGCCGGTTCGGCGGGCTGGCGGAAACCGAGGGCGAGAGCATCCGCTACCGCATCCGCACGCCGCACGATGGCGGCGAGATGGGGCCCGTTTCCATTGCGGGCCCGACCTGCGACGGCGCCGACATCATGTACGAGCGGTCCAACTACCGGCTGCCCACCGCCCTGCGCGACGGCGACCGGGTGGAGCTGCTCGACACGGGCGCCTATGTCTCGACCTATTGCGCCACCGGATTCAACGGTTTCGCACCGATAGGCGAACACTACATCTGACCGCTGCGCCGCGCGTTCTTCGCGGGGCGGCGTGATCGCCTGCTCCGGAAGCCGACGCGTCGAACCGCCGGATCCGGGCGTTCGGCCATCCTCCATTCCTCCCCACCATGCTCACCGGGGCAGCCGCTCCGGCGATGCCCCCGGCTCCGCCTCCGGTCCACCGGCGTTCCCCTTCCCGGACCCGCCGCCTCCCTTGGCCTCCGGCCGCCTGCGCGCGCTCAACAGGGTGGCAGCTGCAGCAGCCATTCCGGATCGATCTGGGTTCCGTTCGCCCACACCGCGAAGAACAGATGCGTGCCGTAGGTGACGCCCGTCCGGCCGATACGGCCCACCGGGTCGCCGGCCGCGAGCATCGTTCGTCCTTCCGCCAGGTTCGGCACCACGCTGCCCAGATGGGCATAGAGCGTGCGCAGGCCGCCCGGATGTTCCACCGTCACCTGCAGGCCGCCGATTCCTATGCGGCGGATTCGACTCACCCGTCCGGCCGCGGGCGCCCGCACCATCTCGCCCGCCGGCGCGGGGATGTCGACGCCGTTGTGGAAGCCCGCCGGCGCCATGGGTCCCACCCGGTGCCGCCAGCCATAGGGCGACGACAGACACCGCGCCGCCACCGGCGACGGCCAATGGAGCCGTGCCCCGATCGGCGCGTGGCCGCCCCCGTCGGTCATCGACCCCGCCCCGGCCGCCGACGCCGACTCGTCGGAGCCGCCGGGCGCCGGATCGGGCAGGGGAGGACCGTCCCGCATGTCCGCGACCGCCGGAAAACCGTGCCGGGCCTTCGTTGCCGGGTTCTGCGCGAACAGCCTCCGGTCGAGCCCAGGGGGCACCGCGGGCACCGCGGGCGCCGGGCCGCCGGTGACGACGCCGGAGGCCGCCGATCCGCCGGACGCCGCGCTCGCCATCACCGGGGCGCCGCCGAGCAGCCACCCCGGCAGCGCCATCGCCGTCATCGCGGCCGCCATCATCGCCGTCCGGCGCGACGCGGACGGTTCCACCCGACCCTGATTTGAATTAGAGCGTCGCCTTCCGTCCGGCGCGGGCAGGCCGCCGCACTTCCTCGGGTTCCCGCCTGCCAGGACCTTTCCCATATGAACGCTGCTTTCCGTTGTTCCCGCCGGGCCGCCGTCGCGGCGCTGCTTTCGCCGCTGCTGGCCGCCGCCCTGCCGTCCGGTGCCGCCCTGGCCCACGCCATCCTGCTCAAGAGCACGCCGGCGCTGAATGGCACCATCGCACCCGGCCACCAGACCCTGCATTTCGAATATAACAGCCGCATCGACCACAAGCGCTCGCGCCTGACCCTGAACGGCCCCGGCGGCTCGCACGTGGTGTTGCCGGTGAGCGCCAGCAGCCCCGCCAACGCCCTGGATGCCGAGGCGGACCTGAAGCCCGGCAGCTACACGCTGCGCTGGCAGGCCCTCGCGGTGGACGGACATATCACCCGCGGCGACGTGCCCTTCACCGTGGGCGACGCCCCCGCGGCGGACCAGGCCGCGCCCGCCGCCGCCGCGCCCAAGCCCTGAGGCGTCGCGAGCCGTGTCCCTTCTCGTCGATCTGTTCGGCTATCTCAGCATCGTCCTGCACGGGCTGACCATCGTCGCCCAGTCCATGGCGCTTGGCTCGGTGCTGTTTCTGGTGCTGCTGGCCCGGCCCTTCGCCGGCCGGCTTTCCGGCGGCGGTCGCATCCTCGACCGGGTGACACGGCTCGCCTTCTGGAGCGCCATCGCCCTCGTGGCCGTGGAAGCGCTCGGCAACGGTTTGCAGGTCGCGGTGCTGATGAGCACCGTGGATCTGAGCTTCGGCGACGTCATGCAGGCGAACTTCGCCGTGTCTGCGGTCGTGAAGATCGCATGCGCCCTTCTGCTGGCGGTGTGCACCGCCCGGCGTCCCAGCGCCACCGCCTGGCAGGTCCCCGGGATCGCCCTGCTGTTGATCGCGGCGATCGAGCTCGTCGCCGCCACCATGACCACCCACGCCGCCGCGCGCATCGACAACTCGCCGCTTCTGCTGGTGGTGGAATGGCTGCACCAGCTCGGCGCCGCGATCTGGATCGGTGGCATCCCCGCGTTCCTGATCGCGCTCGCCGAGGTGCATGACGGTGTCGGATGGCGGCTGGTCGGCGCTCGGTTCTCGCGCGTGTCGATGGCCGGCGTCGCCTGCATCCTGGTGTCCGGCGTCACCATGTTCATCGCCTATGTGGGCTCCCTGCCGGCGTTCTACGGCACGGCCTACGGCACCATGGTCGGTGCCAAGATCGCGCTGTTCATCGGGCTGCTGGCGCTCGGTGCCGGCAACTTCCTGGTCACCGAGCGACTGCGACGCGATCCCGGCGCGTCCGTCGTGCGGATGAAGCGCTTCGCCGAGGTCGAGATCGGCATCGGCTTCTCCATCTTCTTCGCGGCCGCCTCGCTCACGTCCGTGCCGCCCGCGGTGGACCTCACCGAGGACCGCGTGTCCTGGCACGAGATCGTGGAACGCAACGCCCCGGTCTGGCCGCGCCTCACGTCCCCCGACCACGATGTGCTCGCGATCCCGGAACTGCAGGCCAAGATCGACAAGCAGGCCGCGCAGGAACACCACGCCACCGCCCCGGCCTTCGTGCCCGGCGACGGCACGCTGCCGCCCCGCAACGCCGACGACATCGCCTGGTCCGAATACAACCATCACTGGGCCGGCATCTTCGTGATCGCCATCGGCCTGCTGGTGCTGCTGGCCCATGCCGGGTTCAGGCCGGCGCGGCATTGGCCGCTGGTGTTCCTGTTGCTGGCGGGCTTCCTGCTGCTGCGCTCCGACCCCGAGGTCTGGCCGCTCGGCAAGGAGGATTTCATGGCAGCCTTCCGCGACGTGGAGGTGGTGCAGCACCGGCTGTTCGTGGTGCTGATCCTGGTGTTCGCCGCCTTCGAATGGGCGGTGCAGACCGGGCGCCTCCGCTCCCCCCGCGCGGCGCTGGTGTTTCCCTTGATGGTCGCGGCCGGCGGCGCGCTGCTGCTGACCCATTCGCACCAGATCGCCAACGTCAAGGACGCGGAGCTGATCGAGCTGACCCACACGCCGCTGGCGATCGCCGGCATCGCGGCGGGCTGGGGCCGGTGGCTCGAACTGCGGCTGCCCGGGCGCGGCGGGCGCATCGCCGGCTGGGTCTGGCCGATCTGCTTCGTGCTGGTGGGCGTGATCCTGCTCTGGTACCGCGAAGCCTGAGACCCGGCGGGGGATGCCGTCGCGCCGGCGTCCCCCCGGCGGCCCTCTCCCGCGGCATCGTCCGGCCTGCGTGCGCCGGGATGGCGGCCCGGACGGATGATGTTCCGCGGATGATGCTCTAGAACGGACGCGCCATGCTCGTGTCCATCGTCGTGATCCTGTTGCTCGTGCTGTTGAACGGGCTGTTCGCCATGGGCGAGCTCGCGCTGATCTCCGCGCGGCGCGCCAGGCTGGCGGTGCTGGCCCGCCGCGGCGTGCCGGGCGCAGAGCGGGCGCGCCATCTCGCCGACGATCCCCAGAGCTTCCTGCCCACCGTGCAGGTGGGCATCACCCTGGTCTCCATCCTGGAAGGCACCTTCGGCGGTGCCAGCATCGCCGCCGACCTGGCACCGCGACTCGCCCGCATCCCGGCGCTGGCGCCGTTCGCCTCCGAGCTGTCTCTCGCATTGTGCGTGGTGGTGATCACCGCGCTGATGCTGGTGCTGGGCGAGCTCGTTCCCAAGCAGCTGGCGCTGCGCCATCCCGAGGTGATCGCGGCCCGCCTTGCCCTGCCGCTGCTGGCGGTGTCGCGGGTGGCCAGCCCGGCGGTCTGGCTGCTCGGCCGGTCGTCCAGCCTGATCCTGCGGCTGATCGGCGTCGGCAAGATGGCCCGCCACACCGTCACGGAGGAGGAGCTGCGCGCCCTGATCGCGGAAAGCGCGCAGAGCGGTGTGCTCGAGGCCGAGGAGCGCAACATGATCGAGCGGCTGCTCCGCTTGGCCGACCGCCCGGTGCGCGCGATCATGACGCCCCGAAACGAGCTGGCCTGGGTGGATCGCCACGCCTCGCCGGAGGAACTGGCGCGCATCATCCGCCTCGGCACCCATGCCCGGCTGGTGGTGTGCGACGGCGACATCGACAACCCGGTGGGCATCATCCTGTCGGGCACCGTGCTCGACCTGCTGCTGCAGAACATGCCGTTATCGGTGGAAGCGGTGATGTCGCCGCCCACCGTGGTGCCGGACACGCTCGGCGCGTTCGACGTGCTGGACCGGCTGCGCGGCTCCCCGGCGGGCATGGTACTGGTGCTCGACGAGTACGGCTCGTTCGAGGGCGTCGCCACCGCCGCCGATGTGCTGGAAGCCATCGTGGGCGAGCAGCCCGAGCATGGCCACCGCCCGCACCCCGAGCATACCGGGCTCGACGTGATCGAGATGGACGGCTCCTCGCCGGCCGACGAGGTCAAGGACCGCCTGTTGCTGCCCGATCTTCCGGCCGAAGGCTCCTATCACACCCTGGGCGGCCTGATCCTCGCGTTGCTCCGCCGGGTGCCCTCGCCCGGCGACAAGGTGGCGTTCGCCGGCTGGATGTTCGAGGTGACCGAGATGGACGGCCGGCGGGTGCACCGCATCCGCGCCAGCCGCCAGGCCCTGGCCGAGAACTAGGCTCCGGGCCGTCGCGCCTCCGGCCGGTTCAGCGTCCGACGCGCCGGTCCAGGAAGTCGCGGATCAGCGCCGCCATCTCGCCGGCATGGCTTTCCAGCGCGAAATGACCCGTGTCGAGGAACCTGATCTCGGCGTCGGGAAGGTCGCGCCGGAACGCTTCCGCGCCGGCCGGGACGAAGATGCGGTCGTTGCGGCCCCACGCCGCCAGCAGCGGCGGCTGGTGGTCGCGGAAATAGCGCTGGAAGTCCCCGTAGCGCTCCAGATTGCCGCGGTAGGACAGGATCAGGTCCAGCTGCGCGTCTGCCCGCCCGGGCCGCGTCAGGTAGTGCTCATCCAGCGTCCAGCCATCCGGCCCCACCCGCCCCGCCGGCGCCCCGGTCTCGTACTGCCAGCGGATCGCCTCGGTGCCGAGCGCCGCCCGGCAGCGTTCGCGGTTGGCGGGGGTCGGATCCTGCCAGTAGCGGCGCCAGTCGTCCCACCCCTCGCCGAACCCGTCGAGATAGGCGTTGCCGTTCTGGGTGACGATGGCGCTCACCCGCCCGGGATGACGGACCGCCAGCCTGAAGCCGGTCGGCGCGCCGTAGTCGAACACGTAGAGCGCGTAGCGGCGGAGGCCCAGCGCGTCCGTGAAGCCCTCCACCACGTCCGCCAGCGCGTCGAAGCTGAAGCCGAAGCCCGGCGCCACTTCCGTGCGGCCGAATCCTGGCAGGTCCGGGGCGATCACCCGGAACCGGTCCGCCAGCAGCGGCATCAGGTCCCGGAACATGTGGCTGCTCGACGGGAACCCGTGCAGCAGCAGCAGGACCGGCGCGTCCGCCGGTCCCGCCTCGCGGAAGAACACGCGGCTGTCGCCCACGGCGACGGTATCGAAGCGGACGGTCATGGCATCGGAACTCCCAGGCGCTGGGGCGTAAGCCCCGGTCCGGATGACATGGACCGTTGCACGTCCCGGCATAACGCGTGAACCTCGAAAGCCGGACTTTCAGGAACTGCAACGATGGACCGGTTGGACGCGATGCGGATGTTCGCCGCCGCCATCGACGGGGGCTCGCTCGCCGCCGCCGCCCGCCGGCTGGGGCGGTCGCCCGCCAGCATCACCCGCGCGATCACGCTGCTGGAAGCTCATGCGGGCGAGCGGCTGCTGTTCCGTACCACCCGCCGGCTGCGGCTGACCGAGCGCGGCGAACGCTTTCTGGGCGGTTGCCGCACCATCCTGGCGGAACTCGACGCCCTGGAAACCGGCGCCGAGGCGGCACGCGCCCCGGGCGGGGAGCTTTCCGGCCGCATCGCCATCTCCGCGCCGGAGCTGTTCGGGCGCAGCGCGGTGATGCCTGCCGCGGAAGACGTCCTGGCGGCCCATCCCGAGGTGCGGCTCCGCGCCCTGCTCGTGAACCGGACGGTGGATCTGGTGGCCGAAGGCATCGATGTCGCGGTGCGGCTGGCGGAACTGCCCGACTCCGTTCTGCGCGCCGTCAGGCTCGGCGAGGTGCGGCCGCTTTACTGCGCGGCGGCCTCCTATCTCCGGCGAAGCGGATCGCCGGCCACCCCGGAGGAGCTCGGCCGGCACCGATGCATCGACGGCGCGGGCGAGGGGGAGATGCAGGTGATCTGGCGCTTCGGCATCGACGGCGGCGGTCCCGCGCCCCGTTTCCGCCGGGGCGTTCCGGTCCGGCCGCATCTGGCGCTGAACTCCGCCGGGGCGGCCGTGGATGCCGCCGTCCGGGGCAGCGGGATCTGCCGGGCGATGTCCTATCAGGTGGCGGAGCATCTGGCCGCCGGGCGGCTGGTCCGCCTGCTGCGCCCCTTCGAGCCGCCGCCGGTGCCCGTGCATCTGTTGTTCCACGCGGCCGGCCGCCGCGACCGGCTGCTGCGTCATTTCGTCGAGTCGATGACGCCGCTGCTGCGCCGCGATCTCGATCGGCAAGCCCTTCTGCTGGCGACCGCGCCCGATCCGGGGGCTTGAACCCAGGGCCGCCGGCGGGCACCGGCTCCGGGGCGATCCTAGTGCAGGGTCAGACGGGCGCGGTGCAGCGCCTGCTCGTCGGAAAAATGCGGCCACGCTCCGGCCGCCAGCGCCGCCAGCGAGGGCGATCCGGTGCCGAGGCGGGCGGCGTAGATCCACAGATAGGTGAAGGCCCGGTGGACGTAGTCGCGGGTTTCCTCCGTGGGCAGGCTTTCGATGAACAGCAGCGGGTCCTCGCCGGTGTCCGCCATGGCGTCGTGCCAGCGCGCCACGGCGTTCGGCCCGGCATTATAGGAAGCGAGCAGCCGCACGAGGTCGTCGTCCACCGGCGCCTGCCGCGACAGATAGGCCAGGTAGCGCTGTCCCAGCTCGAGGTTGAGCCCGGGATTATGCAGCGCTTCCGCGTTGTCGTCGGCGTAGCGGTCCGGGTGGCCGGACACGAAGCCCGCCGTCACCGGCATCAGCTGCATCAGCCCGTGCGCCCCGGCCCCGGACACCGCCGAGGCGTCGAAGTTTGATTCCAGCCGGGTAAGGGCATAGACAAGGGCGGGATTGACGGTGAACCCGCTGCGCGGCGCCAGCTTCGGCACCGGGAAGCGCGCCGCCCGCGGCTGGCCGTCCCGCTGCTGCAGGATGGTGGCCAGCTGCGAGGACAGGCTCGACAGCCCCGCTTCCTGCGCCACCAGCTGGATCGACCGGCACAGGGCGACGTCGTTCTGGACGCTCGGCCAGAGCCGCCGCAGCGTCGCCTCGGCCCGGTCCGTCTCGCCCACCTGCAGCAGCGCGAAGAAACGCCGTCCCGCCGGGGTGGCGGCCACCGCGTCCACGTCGATCTCCGACAGGATGGGGCGCCCGGAAACGTCGCCCGCATCTTCCGGCAGGGGGCTGCCGGTCGCATGGGCGGCGACGGGGGTGCGGTCCGATACCGTCCGGACGGCGGTCGCGGCCGGTGCGACCACCGGGGCATCCTCGTGCAGCAGCCGGCGGGCCAGAAGTCCGTAGAAGGTGCGGGGCGCGGCGGCGGCCCGGCCGAGCCAGCCACGATAGGTCGCGATCTCACCCTGCCGCAGATGCGCCCGCGCCGCCCAGAAGGCGGCGGCGGCCCGCACGGAGGCGGAGGTGAGCGGCGCGCGCGAGGCGGCCTCGAACAGGCCGACCGAGCCCGCCACGTCGCCCAGCCGCCACGCGGCCAGCCCCGCGGTGAACCCCGCGGCGCCCAGACGATGCCCGGATGTCTCGAACGCGTCGTGCCCGGCCTCCCGCGCGGCCACGGCGTCCCCGCCGGTGAACAGCGACAGCGCCACTTCGGCGCGGAGCTGGGCCGCATAGAGCGGATCGATGAACCGCGTTGCCCCGATCAGGCGCAGCGCGCTCGCGGCCCCGTCGCTCCCGCTCGTCATCCGGGCATGCACGGTCTGGTCCAGCAGCGGGTTGCGGTGCAGGACCCGGCCGGCCGGATCGTCTTCCTCCGGCAGCGGCGCGGCTTCGGTCTCGGTGCCAAGCGTGGCCTGGGACGGCGCCGCGGGCAGCCTGATGCCGTGCGGCGATACCGACGCGAGCAGCCGGAACATCGCCGGAGCGTCCGGAAGATCGGCGTGATGCCGCAGCCAGTCGCGCACCAGATCCGGGGCCGGATCGGCCCCGGGGCGGAGATAACGGTCCGCGAGGATGTCGCCCATCAGCAGGCTGTCGTCGAGGCGGCCGGTGAGCGCCACCGCCGCCGGCACGTCGCCGTCCCGCTGCAAGGCGAAGATGCGGCGGACCAGCGCCACGGTGCTGGGAGCCAGAGGAGTGGGGAGGGCGACGGCGCCGTCATGGCCGAAGCTCAGCCGCGGAACGGCGAGGGCGGTTTCCTCCGGCGGGCTGGGGTCCCGGCCGTTGCGGCCCGGCCCCTGAGCCCGGGCGGGCGAGAGCGCGGCACTCGCCAGAAGGGCAGCGCCGGCCAGGAAAGCCCGGGCGGCGCGATGGGGGGATGTTGGACAGGACCCTCGCATGACCCGCCGTGCCTACGAGGGATCCGCCGAGGGGCGCAACCTTCGACTGCCTAGTTGTTGCGCAAGTGACGCGGTTTCATCCAAAAACCGAGAAGAATCTGTGCCGACCTCACGACTCTGTGATTGTCGCCGTGTCCCGATCCAGGGCGATCCGCAGCGACAACAGCGCCCGCCACGCGTCGCGCCGCGAGCCCGGATGCCCGATCAGGTAGGACGGATGGCGCATCGCCAGCACCGGCACGGGCGCTTCCAGACCGGGCACCGCGAGGGACCGCCAGCCGGGTCCGGGACGCGCCGAGTCGCCCAGCAGCATCCGCGCCGGTCTGCCGCCCATCAGCACCACCCGCCGGGGACGGGCGAGCCGCAGCGTGTGCTGCAGGAATGGCAGGCAGGTGGCGATCTCGATCGCGGTGGGCTGCCGGTTGCCCGGCGGCCGCCACGGCAGGGCCGGCGCCAGCAGCAGATCCTGCCGCTCCAGTCCGATGCTCCGCAGCATCAGGTCCAGCAATCCCCCCGCGGCACCGGCGAACGGCTGGCCGCTGCGATCTTCTTCCTCGTCGGGAACCTCGCCCACCACCACAAGGCCGCGCGACGCATCGCCGGTCGCGAACACCAGATGGCTCGCCGTGTCGCGGAGGGCGCAGCCGTCGAACCCCGCCATCGCCGCGCGCAGCGCATCCAGCCCGGTCGCGGCTTCCGCCAGCGCGCGAGCGGCGGCGGCGGCCCCGCGGGGCGGCAGCGCGGCGCGGACCGGAGCAGCGTGGACCGGGGCAGCACGGACCGGGGTGGCATGGATGGGGGCGACGGTCCCCCGCGCCGTGTCCGCGGCCGCCGGGACACTCCGGACCGGTGGCTCGAGCGCGCGATCCAGGACAGGCGCGGCCGCGATGCGCGTCCGGTCCACCGGCGCCAGATCGAGCGCCTCGTCCGCACCCCAGCCGATCTGCAGTTCCAGCAACGACAGCGCGTCCAGCACTCCCGGCCTTCCTTCTTCCTTCCGTCGCAACCGCCGACCCATTCGGCGGTGCCCGCATCTTCTTTGCATCCCGATGCCGACCCCAGCATCGGCGATCGGTCCGCGGAGCCCGGCTGCCGATCCGCCGCCGCCGGCCCTCCCGGGCGGGACCCCCGCGATCGCTTCGCAAGCGATCCTGACCGGCCTCGACGCCGCCATGCCTGAACCAGCGTCCTCGGCGCCTCAACGCCCTGGATGCCTCTGCCGCGACTTCCGCGCCCCGCGATGACCCGAACCGCCATCGCTGGCTGTCCCGGCTCGACGCGCTCGCTCCCGGACCCCGGCCTTCCTTCCGGATCGGCCCTGGCCGGACCCGTGATGACAGCACCCGCGCCGGCATGTTGGCGCCGAACGGCGCGCGGGCTAGCGTGCGGTCATTATGCATCCATGTCGCGCGTCGCGCACCGCCTCCCTCGCAGCCGCGCTTCTTCTGGGTGCCGCTTTCCCAAGCAGCGGCCTTCCGCAGGCCGGACCAGCGCGCGGGGGACAGGGAAGCGCCGCCTCCGGAATCGGTGGCCCCGCGCCTCGGGTGCCCGCGGTGGCGTTCGCGCGGTCGATGCTCGCCTCGATCCTGCCGGCGGCAAGCGCCGTGGCGGCCACCGTCCGCCCTTCCCACGCCGCCGCTCCCGCGCCCGAGCCGCCCCGCGTCGCGCCGGGCACGCTCGGGCCGTTTCTCGCGGGCTCGGTGGCCAACGAGCTTGGCGACGACGAGGAGGCGGCGCAGGAGCTCGCCCGCGCCCTGGCCGCCGATCCCGATGATCCCGTGTTCCAGCGCGAGGCATTCCTGTTCGCGGCGGCGGCCGGCAGTCCCGGCCTCGCCGCCCTCGTGCCCCGTGGCGACGACACCCTGCTTGGGCATCTCGCCCTGGCCGACGAGGCTGCCCGGAAAGGGAACTGGCCGGAAGCCGAACGCCTGTTCGGCGACCTGCCGCGTTCTCCCCTGAACGACCTGATGCGGCCGATCCTGGTGGCCTGGGCCCAGCAGGGCGGCGGCCATACCGATCTCGCCCTCCAGACCCTGGCGGCGCCGGGCACCGACAACCCCTTCGGCGCGCTGTTCGCGCTCAACGCCGGCGAGATCGCCACCCTCGCGGGCCGGCAGAACGTGGCCGGCGAGCAGCTGCGCATGGCGCAGACCCTATATGCCGGCAACAACGTCGCCCTCACCGAGGCGCTCGGCCGCTATCTCGCCGGAACCGGCCACATCCTCGAAGCGCAGGCGATGGTGCATGCGCTCGGCCGCCAGATCCCGCTGCTCGGTATGGTGGAAGGCCGGCTCGACGCGGCGCTCGCCCTGCCCCTGATCGCCGATGCGAAGGGCGGAATCGCCCGGGCCTATCTGGGCATCGCGGGCCTGCTGCAGGAACAGGCCCGGGCCGCTCCCGGCGGTCGCGGCGCCGATCCCGGCAACGCGGAGGCCGAGGGCTTCCTGCTGCGTTTCGCCATCGCCATGCAGCCCGACCTGGCGCCGGCCCGGCTCATGCTGGCCGAGCTGCAGCTGCCCGACCATCCCGATGCCGCCATCCGCATCCTGGACGGCATCCCGCCGACCAACCCGTTCGAGCCCCTGGCCCGCCTGCGGCGCGCCACCCTGCTGGGCGTCAGCGGCCATCCGGCGGAAGCGCGGCGCCTGCTGGAACAGCTCGCGCATGACCTGCCGCAGCGGCCGGAACCGCTGCAATCGCTGGGCGACGTGCTCCAGGACGCCAAGGACTGGCATGGCGCGGCCGACGCCTATGGCCGGGCGATCGCCGTGCGCGGCACCCTCGGCCACGACGACTGGCCGCTGCTGTTCTCCCGCGCCGTGGCGTTCGATCGTGGCGGCGACTGGCCGCGCGCCGAGGCCGACCTGCAGCGGGCGATCCGGCTCGCCCCGGACCAGCCGCTGCTGTTGAACTATCTCGGCTACAGCCTGACCGAACGGAACCGGGATCTGCCGCAGGCCCAGGCGCTGATCCAGCGGGCGCTGGACGGGAAGCCCGACGACGGGTCCATCCGCGACAGCCTCGGCTGGGTGCTGCTGAGGCGCGACGACGTGCCGGGCGCCGTCCGCGTGCTCGAGCACGCGGCCGAGCAGACGCCCGAGGACCCCACGGTGAACTATCATCTCGGCGTCGCCTACTGGATGGCCGGGCGCCGCGTGGAAGCCGAACAGCAATGGCACTGGGCGTTGCTGCTGCATCCCGACCCCGCGGATGCCAGTCGCATCCAGAGCACGCTGGAAGCCAGCGCCGGCAGCGGCGCCCGGCCGGGCACCCCCCTGCCGCCCTTCTTCGGGCCGCCGATGCGCTGATCCCGTTCGGCCACCCGTTATCCGCCGCGAGCACTGCCGGAACAACCGCATGAGCCCGTCCGTCCCGTGGTCCGAACCGGCCCACGCCAAGATCAACCTGTTCCTGCACGTCACCGGACGGCGCGCGGACGGCTATCACCTGCTGGACAGCCTGGCGGTGTTCGCCGGCGCCCACGACCTCGTGGAGGCGGCGGCGCCCGACGATGGCCCCCCGCCTGGCGCTTCCCGTGCGGCCTCGCCGGCCGGCCCGCATCTGGTGCTGGACGGGCCGTTCGCCGCTCCGCTGCGGGCGGATGCCGACGCCGGACGCGACAACCTGGTGCTGCGCGCGGCGCGCTGGCTGGCTGAGCGGTCCGGCCGGCCGAACGACGCGACCCTGCGGCTGGAAAAGCATCTGCCGGTGGCGTCGGGCATCGGGGGCGGTTCCGCCGATGCCGCGGCGGTGCTGCGCCTGCTGCGTCGGCGGTGGGGGCTGTCGGACGGCTTGTCGATCGAGGCGCTCGCGGCAGCCTCGGTGGTGCTGGGGGCGGACGTCCCGGTCTGCGTCCGCCAGCGGCCGGCGCGCATGGGCGGCATCGGCGAACAACTGGAACCGGCGCCCGAGATGCCGGGCTGCTTCATGCTGCTGGCCAATCCGGGTGTCGCCGTGTCCACCCCGGCCGTGTTCCGCGCCCGGGAAGAAGGCTTCACCCCGGCGGCGGTGCTGCCGGCACGCTGGCCGGATGCCGACGCCCTGGCCGCGGATCTCCGCGCCACGCGCAACGATCTCCAGCCGCCCGCCATCGCCCTGTGCCCGCCGATCGACACGGTGCTGGCCGCCATCGCCGCCCAGCCCGGCTGCCTGCTGTCGCGGATGAGCGGCTCCGGGGCGACCTGCTTCGGCCTGTTCGCCAGCGCGCATGACGCGGCCACGGCGGCGGCGGCGATCGGGCGGGAAGGATGGTGGGTCTGGTCCGGGCCGATGCTGCGCGACGCGGACCGGTCCTAGAACTCGCCCGCACCCTCGGGCCCGGGCTAGGAAGCGCCGAGGCGGTGCGGCTGGCGGCGCCACACCATACCGTCCGGTGCGCTGGACGGCCGCCCCCCGTTTTCGGCAGGATGGACCCCGGTCGCCGGGGCGTTCGCCGCTTCCGCTTGTCCCGCCCGGCGCCGCGGAGTGATGGCATGAGCGCTCGGATGCAGGTATCCGTTTCGGAGGATCGTCAGACCGCCACGCTCGCGCTGCTGCCGGGCAGCGGTCTGGAAGGCAAGCTCGACCTGTCGTTCGATCAGCTCAGCCAGCTCATCAACAGCCTGGGCCAGGTCCGCGCGGCGATGCAGGGCGCGAGGGCGGTGCCGCCGATGGAAGGGGCGAGCATCACCCCCGTGTTCAACACGCCCTGGACCGTGCGGCCCGAAGCCTTGACCGAGGGGTCGGTGATCGCGTTCCAGCATCCCGCGTTCGGGCCGGTCGGCTTCGTGCTCGCGCCTCCGGACGTGGAAAAGGTGGTGCGCGCCCTCACCGTGCACCTGGGCATGGTGCATTCGAACGAGCGGCCGCAGGGCAAGCCGAGCTAGCCGCTTCCCGACGCCGCCGCGGCCGGGCTGTCAGAAGGCCCCGGGGCGCCATCGGGCACGGGCTAGAAGGTGAGCACCCGGTGACTGAAGGCGACGCTGGTGCGATCTCGCGGCGTGCCGTCGCTCATCGGCGCGGAGCAGGCGCCCAGCAGCATCAGGCCGAGCAGCATCGGGCCGGTCAGCCGGGCAAACGCCGGCCCGGCACGGACATTCCGGCATGAACGCATGATCAGGTCCGCCACTCCCCCGAGGGCTTGGTGTCGCCGGAACAGGCGCCGACTTCAACTCCCCGCGCCAACGATCCGAGGCCATCGACCCGGAGTCAGCGATCCTGGCGCCGACCATCCTGGCGACGGTCGCCGATGGAAACGGCGATCAGCATTTGTTGGACAGCCGGTCCGACACGAGTTGCGCCGCGCCGAGGCCGATCACTCCCGCCGCGATGGCGAGGGCGGCGACCTTGTGCCGGTCGGTGAACACCTCGAAGCTCGCCGAACGCGCCTGGTCGCGAAAGCGGCCTTCCGCCGCCCAGTCGCCGTCCACCGTATGGAACAGGTTGCTCGGCGCATCGTGCGGCAGCGGCTCCTTGCCGATCTGGCTGGAATAGCCGTGCTTGGCCAGATAGCGGTCGATCCAGCCGGCGGCGATCCGGTTGCCCAGGATCGCGGTGACGGTGGAAAATCCGACCCAGGTCTCGCGGCGCTTGTTGAAGGCCGCGCGAACGATGGCGCCCGCCGGCACGCTCGGCTCGAAGATAGGCGGCACCGGTTGCGCCCGCTTGCCGATGCGGTTCTCCGCCCAGTCGAACTGCGGCGTGTTCACGGCGGGCAGATGCACCATCGTGAGGTGGATGTCGTCGCCGTCGTGGATGATCTCCGACCGCAGGCTGTCGGTGAAGCCCCGGATCGCGGACTTGGCGCCGCAATACGCGGCCTGCAACGGCACCGACCGGTAGGCGAGCGCCGATCCCACGTTGATGATCACGCCTTTGCCCCGGCGGCGCATCCGCTTCAGGGCGCACATCACCCCGTGCACCGTGCCGAGATAGGTGACCTCGGTGGCGCGCTTCATCTCGGCCGCCGTGATCTCCGCCACCGGCGAGAACACGGTCGCCATCGCGTTGTTGACCCAGATGGTGATCGGCCCGAGCTCGTTCTCGATCTGCTCGGCCGCCGCTTCCACCGCGTCCGCGTCCGCCACGTCGGCGATGGCGACGCTGGCCCGCACGCCCATGCGGCGCACCTCCTCGGCCGCCGCCTCCAGCCGCGCCCGGTTGCGGCCGAGCAGCCCGACATCGCAGCCGCGGCGCGCGAACTCCCGTGCGACCGCGCGGCCGACACCGGCACCCGCTCCCGTCACCACCGCGACATCCACCATCGGCCAGCCTCCCGGCCCGCCGGTTGATCCGCGGGCGACGCGACCCCGAACGCGAGGCATGCCCTCCGGTTCGGCCCGTCCCGTGACGCTTGTTCCGGTGCCCGGACACCGGGGAAGGAGTGCGTCGGCGACGGGGCGCGGTCCGACCGACCTGGTTCTCGCGCCCGACGACGGGCGGCGGCGAGGGCGCGCGAACGCGGCGCACGATCCCCCCTGACGCGTCGGGGCCGCCGGTCGCTGCGTGCCCTCCGGCGCCCCGCGATCACGGGAACGGGGGATTTCGCACCGATCCGTTCGTCGGTGACGACGGCCCCGATGCTTGCGAGGCCGGTCTGCCGCCCCCGCGGGACCGTTCACCGTTGGGACCGTTCCCCGTTCCTGGCCACCCTCCTTCGGACGGTCTCAGGCGGCCCAGGCGGCGACCGCCGCACCGACCTCGCGCAGCACCCGCTGCTGGATCTCCATGGTCTGCTCGAAGCTGAAATCGGGCCTGTCGTGATAGGCCGACACCAGCAGCGGAGGGCGGTTCGGCGGCCAGACGATCGCGTAGTCGTTGCAGATGCCGTGGTCGGTGCCGGTCCGGTCCGCGCCCTGCCACCCGGCCGGCAGGCCGCCCCGTAACCGTTCCCGCCCGTTGATGTTGCCGCGCATCCAGTCCAGCAATCGCGTCCGCGACGCCGGACGCAGCACGTCACCCAGAAGCAGCGCCCGGTTCAGCAGGGTGATCGCGCGCGGCGTGGTGGTGTCTTTGTCGCCCGACCATCCCTCCACAAGCTCATAGCGGTCGATGCGAGTCGCATCGTCGCCGGCGCGCCGGATGAAGGCGGTCGCCGCGGCCGGACCGCCCACGCGGCGCATCAGCAGGTTCGCGGCAGCGTTGTCGCTCCGCTCCAGGATCGCGGCGCACGCATCCCCCACCGTCAGGAAGCCGCGCGCCAGATGCGACTGCGTGACCGGCGAGGCGGGCAACAGGTCGGCCGGCGCGATCCGTATCCGGCTCCCGAGCGCGTCCCGCCCGGCATCGACCCGGGCGAGCGCCGCCGCCGCGAGCGGACCCTTGAAGGTGCTGGCGAGAAGGAAGCGCTCGTCGGCGCGGTGCGACAAGGTCCTTCCGCTGCCGGTGTCGAGCACGAAGACGCCGAGCCTACCGCCATTGCGCTGCTCGATCGCGGCGATCGCCGCGCTCCCGTCGCCAGCGGACGCCGCGCGCGCGGTGCCGGCCTCGCCCCGGCGGTTGATCGTCGCTGCCGCCGCGATACCGAGGCCGCCCAGGATCGCCTGTCGCAGGATCACGCGTCGCCGGGCTTGTCGGACCGGCATCGCGGCTGCCCCTGCGGCACCCGGGTGCCGCGGCTCGTTGCTCACCCGCACGCCGATGCCCTCAGAGATACCGCGCCGCGGCCACGCCCGCGACGATCAGCAGAAGAAACACGATCGCCAGCAGCGTCAGGCGGCGCTCGATGAAATGCTGGATCGGCTCGCCGAACGCCCGCAGCAGCCCGGCCACCAGGAAGAAGCGCGCACCCCGGGTGAGAAGGCTGGCGAACAGGAAGGGCGCGATCGGGTAGTGCGCGATGCCGGCGGCGATGGCGATCACCTTGTACGGGATGGGCGTCAGCCCCTTCACCAGGATCACCATGAACCCGTACTGCTGGAACTTCAGCTGGTAGGCCGCGAGCGCCTTCTCGGCATGGTAGAAATGGATCAGCCGCATCGCCAGCTGCAGCAGCTCCGCCCCGATCAGCCAGCCCAGCGCGCCGCCGGCGACGCTGGCGATCGTGCAGCAGGCGGCCAGCAGCCACGCCCGGTCGCGGCGTGCCAGCACCATCGGGATCAGCAGCACGTCCGGGGGCACCGGAAAGAACGAGCCTTCCGCGAAGGCCACCAGCATCAGCCACAGCGGTGCCGCCGGCGTGGCCGACAGGGCGATGATGCGCGCATAGAGGCGCTGGAGCATGGTGACCCGGATCCGCTGACACAAAGAACGGCCGGGTCATGCCAGCGGGGACTGGGGAGGGCAAGCGAGCCGGTCCGGCGTCGGGTCAGACCGCACGCGTCGGCGGTGCCGCCGGCACGGCCGACAAGGCGACGACACGCGCGTGCGGGCACTGGAGCATGGTGGCCTGATCCGCTGACAGGAAGAACGGCCGGACCATGTCGGCGGGGCGGGGGCGCGCACCCGGCGATGTTCGGCCTTGGCATTGATCCGCGAGCGTCGATGGGCGCCGGAGGACGAACCGTCGACGCGGAGCGCGCGCGTCCGTCACCCCGCCAGCATCACCGTCGCCCGCAGCCCGTGCGGCAGCCGGTTGCTCAAGGTGATGTCGCCGCCATGCCCGCGCACGATGTTGCGGGCGATGGACAGCCCCAGTCCCGTGCCGCCGGTTTCCCGGTTGCGGCTGTCCTCCATGCGCACGAACGGCTCGAACATCCGTTCCAGCGCGTCCGGGGGCAGGCCGGGACCGTCATCCTCGATCAGCACCGCGACATGGCCCGCTCGCGGCGGCGACATCGTCACCCGCGCGCCGCCGCCATATTTCGCGGCATTCGCGACGAGGTTGCTGAGCGCGCGCTTGAGCGCGATCGGGCGCGCCTGCACGATCACCGAGGGCGGCGGGGAGGCGAACACCAGCTGCTCGGCGAGCTCGGGATGCATGTCGCTGATCTCGTCCAGGATGGTGCGCAGCAGGGCGGTCAGGTCGAGTCGTGCCATCGGCTCGCGCGCCGCGCTGTCGCGGCCGAACGCCAGCGTCGCCGACACCATCGCTTCCAGCTCGTCGAGGTCGGCAAGGAACTTCGCGGCCAGCTCCTCGTCCTCGATGAACTCCGCCCGCAGCTTCAGCCGCGTGATCGGGGTGCGCAGGTCGTGGCCGATCGCGGTGAGAAGCAGGGTGCGGTCGTTCACGAAGCGTCGGATGCGGGTCGCCATGGTGTTGAACGCGACCGCGGCGGTGGCGACCTCCAGCGGACCGTCTTCCGGCAGTGGCGGCGCATGGACGTCGCGGCCCAGCTGTTCGGCCGCCGTCGCCAGCACCCGCAGCGGCCGCGTCAGCCGCCGCACCGCCCAGATGCTCAACACGCCCGCCGTCACCGTCATCAACAGGAACGCGACCGGCAGGGTCGGCGACAGGAACGGATCGGCGAACGGCATGACGAAGAACACCGTCAGCCACCGGTCCTCGTCCGGTAGGGCGATCGCCACGCCGTAGCGCCGGCCTGCCGGCCTGACGCCGACGACCACTTCCCGCGGACGCAGCCATTCCGGCATCGGCATGAACTGGACACGGCCGCGGATCATGCGCTGCAGGGGCGGGGACGCCAGATGGAAGTTGCCCAGCAGCGGTTCCGGCCCCAGCCTCGCCTTGAAGCCCGGCGGCAGATGCAGTTGCGCCATCTGCGCCACACGCTGGGCCGGCGGCACCTCGGCGACCATCCGGTAGATGCTCGACACCCGGATGCCCATGTCGCGCTGCAGGTCGATGCGGGCGAAGCTGATGCGATCCATCGCGTGGATGGCGAGACCCACCGTCTGCACCACCACCAGGCCGCACAGCAGCACCAGGGCGGTGCGCGCCGCCAGCGACCGCGGCAACAGGTGCCAGCGGCGGCGGCGTCCCGCACGGGCTGGATCGTCCGGCCCGTCCGGCGCCGGGGAGAACGGCGCGTCGGTCATGGAGCGGGCGTTCGGCGCGACGGGAGCGGGCAGGCCGTCGTCACCCGGTGGCCGGATCAGACGCGCTCTCCTTCAAACACGTTCCACGTCCGCGGCCAGCACGTAGCCGCCGCCGCGCACGGTCTTGATGACCTGCGCGTTGCGGCCGTCATCTTCCAGCTTGCGCCGCAGCCGCGAGATCGCGACGTCGATCGCCCGGTCGAACGGTCCCGCCTGGCGCCCGCGCAGGAGGTCCAGCAGCATGTCGCGGGTCAGAACCCGGTTGGCGCGCTCCAGCAGCGCGATCAGCAGCTCGTACTCGCCGCCGGTCAGCGGCACCTCCGCGCCGTCCGGGTTGAGCAGCCGGCGTCGCGTCGGTTCCAGCGTCCAGCCGGCGAAGCGGAGCTGCCGCGCTTCCGCCGCGTCGAGCTTCTTCTCGTCGCGCTCGGTGGTGCGTCGCATCACCGCGCGCATGCGTGCCATCAGCTCGCGCGGATTGAAGGGTTTGGGCACGTAGTCGTCCGCCCCCAGCTCCAGCCCGATGATCCGGTCGGTTTCCTCGCCCATCGCGGTGAGCATGATGATCGGCACGTTGCCCTGCGTGCGCAGCCATCGGGCGAGATCGAGCCCGCTCTCGCCCGGCAGCATCAGGTCCAGCACCACGAGCTGGTAGTGCCCGTTGCTCCAGGCGCGCCGCGCTTCGCGCCCGTCGCGCGCGGTGGATACCCTGAAACGGTTGCGCTCGAGAAAGCGAGCCAGCAGGTCGCGGATCTCGCGATCGTCATCGACGATCAGGATGTGGGGCAGGGTTTCCATGTCGATGCCGAAGCTAATGTAACGGCGCGGCCGCCGGCAGGGGATGTTGCATTCGGTTGCAACATCCCGCGCGTCCGCCTGCCCGCGGTGTCCCGACGCCCGCGTCCAGGACGCCCGCTTCTAGTCGGCATAGATCATCCGCCTGGTCATGCCGCCGTCCGACACGAACTCGGCGCCGGTCACGAAGCCGGAGTCCGGTCCCAGCAGCCAGGCGGCGAGGGCGGCGATGTCGTCCGGCCGCCCAACACGGCCCGCGGGATGCTGCTCGTGGTCTTCCGGACGCAGCTTCTCGTCGCGCACGTCGATCCAGCCGGGCGACACGCAGTTCGCCCTGATCTCGGGACCGAGGCTCACCGCCAGCGCATGGGTGAGGGCGAGGATGCCGCCCTTGGACGCCGAATAGCTTTCGGTGTCCGGCTCCGACATGTGCGCCCGCGTCGAGCTGATGGTGACGATGGCACCCCGGGTCCGGCGCAGCAGCGGCGCGCATTCCCGGGCCAGCAGGAATCCCGCCGTCAGGTTCACCGACAACACGCGGTTCCATTCCGCCAGCGTCAGCTGTTCCAGCGGCTTTCGCACCATGATGCCGGCATTGCTCACCAGCCCGTGCAGCCTGCCCCCGCATTGCTCCGCCACCGCGCGCACCGCGTCGCGCACGGAGGCTTCCTCCCCCACGTCGGCGACGATGGTCCGCAGCGCGGGCAGTTCCGTCCGTCGCCGCGCCAGCGCGTCCTCGTCCTGGTCAACGGCGAACACCGTCCAGCCGTCATGCACCAGGCGTGCGGCGATCCCCGCGCCGATGCCGCTGCCGGCTCCGGTGACCAGCGCGGTGCGCGCTCGCATCTCTTCGGCGGCGATGGCCATGGCTCGTTCTCCGGTGAGGCGGCCCTGCTCCGGGCCTTCCGGTGGTGACGACGCGGACGGCAGCGCCGGGCGCGGTGCCGTCCGGATCGACGGTTCGGCCATCCCAGCGCATGGGCGCGCCCTTCGTTGCCGGCTTGCCCGGCGGGATGGAGGGGCGTTCAATCGCGCCCGCGTCGCCCCGTCGGGCAAGAAGGAGGGCCGATGGCCGATCACGATGGCCGCCCGGGGCACGCCGGAGCCGGGCCTGCCGCCGCCGGCGATGGGACCGGACCGCGGGATGCCAGCCCCCCCGGCGCGCGTTCCGGCCTGAACCCGGCTGTTTCCGACGCGGCATCTCGGTGCCGGGAAGCCATGTCCGTGATCGTCCGGCCGGCGATCCCGTCCGGAACGCCCGCCGCGGTCCCGGCCGCTGCCATCCCGCGCCTCCGTGCGGGATCGGCCGGAGCCGATCGCGGCATCGCCGACGCGTCATGCGCCGTACCGGCGAGCCGCCGGCCGATGCCGTGGCGGCCTGTCCGCCTCCGATGGTCGTCCGGGAGCCGGACGGCCTGCGTCGTGGCACTCGTGGCGATGGCCGGAAGCGCGGCCGCCCATGCGAGCGAGCCCCCGGCAACGACCACCCCGGCGAGCGTGCCCGCTGCGGCGCCATCGGCAGGTCCGGAAGCCGCGAATCCTGCCGGGTCCCGTTCCTCCGGAAACGCCGTTCCGGCGGCACCGCCGGCCGTGACCTCCGCCGCGCCGGCGGTCCCCGCCGGATCGCGGTCCACCACCGGGGAACCGGAAGTCGCCGCCCAGCCCGGTGTCGCGCCGCCGCGAAGCGCGGCTTCCGCCGGAACCACCCGTTCAACCGCGTCGCCGGCAGGAACCTCCCCGGACAGCGCGAACGGCCCGGCCGCCAACGCGGCGCAGTCCCCCGGCGCGACGTCCCCGGCTGTCGAGGCCGGACCAGCGGCGAACGACACCCGCCCGGCCGCGGCGGCGCCTGCGGGAGTGGCCCCACCCCCCCCGCCGGCCGCTTCCATGGGGGCCCCGGTTCCCGGCGACGCGACCTCATCTTCAGCCTCGCCGGCCGCCGCTTCGCCGCCGCCCGCCGCGTCGGCCAGCACCCCCGCCGGCGGAACGGCCGGCACCTCGCAAACGGGTGCGGCCCCCGCCCAGGGCACGGCCCCCGGTGCCGCATCTTCCGGCGCTCCAGCAGCGGGCGGTCCGACGGCGGCCGCGCCGGACAACGGTGCCGCTTCTTCCGGCTCGCCATCCCCAGGCGGTTCGTCTTCCGGTGCCGCATCGCCCGGCGCGGCCGGTCCGGGCACAGGGACGCCCGCCGGTGGCGTCGGCACGGCGGGGGCGCCGGGGGCGCCGACCGGCGTCTCTGCCGCGCATGACGGGAGTGCCAAACCGGCGGACAAGAAGCCTGCCGAGAAGAACGACGAGCTGCCCAAGCTGGCTCTCGCCAAGCGCCATCTCGGTCCGCTGCTGGACCGGGCGGTGCGCAGCACGGAGAACCGGGAGGTCGGCCGCGTCATCGACGTGCTGGTGGACGAGCAGGGCCAGCCGGCCGCCCTGGTGCTGGATGTCGGCGGCTTCATGGGGGTCGGCAACCGCCGCATCGCCATCGCCTGGGAACGCTTCCGGACCGGCGGACTTAAGTCCGGCGACCCGATCCGGGTGGCGCTTTCGGAGGCTGAAGTGAAATCCGCTCCCGCCTACGACGGTTCGGCCGACGCCACCGTGGTGATGGGCCCCGGCGACGGTTCCGGCGCCCCCGACGCTTCCCCTACGGTGCCCGCGAAGCAGCCGGCCGGCACCAGCGCCCAGGATCCGGCCACCAGGGTCGACGTCGCCATCCCGGCGGTGGCGGTGCCCGTGCCGGGCGGGAACGGCGCTTCTGCGGCGATCGGTGCCGATCCGGCCCCACCTTCCGCACCGGGGCAAGGCGCGCACTCGGCTCATCCGGACGCGCTTCCAGCCGACGGCGGCATCACGCCGCCCGCCGCCGGCTCTCCGGCACCCACCCGCGCCACCCCGGCGGGCGATGGCGGTCCGACGGCGCCCCGCCCGACCCCCGGCCGGCCGGACGGAGCGCGTGACGGACATCCGGAGCGTATGGACGGCGCAACCGTTTCGCCGGTGCCGCCCGGCCGTGGCCAGGGCGCGGGGAGCGCCGGTGAAGGGATCCCCGCGGCCGACGACCCGGCCGCCAGCCATGGGCGGAGCGAGACGCCGAAAGCCGCGCCGCACGCCGCGGCACCGGTGGCGACGCCGGCGGATCGTTCCGTGCCGTCCGCGTCCGGCGGCAGCTGAGGCTCCCCGGTTTGCAACCGACGGTGCCGGATGCAACCGGCACGAGGCCGGTGGGCGCGATCGACCGCCGCAGCGGGCGCGGGCTGGACTGGCTCAACTTCTTCGTGGCCAACCTGCAAACGGCGTTCGGGCCGTTCATCGCGGTTTATCTGACCCAGGAACACTGGACGCAGGGGCAGATCGGCCAGGCGCTCAGCATCGGCACCATCACCGCGATGGCCAGCCAGATGCCCGCCGGCGCGGTGGTGGACGCCCTGCGCAACAAGCATGTCGCCGCCGGCAGCGCGATCGTCGCCATCATCCTGTCCTGCCTGATGCTGGCCGTGCTGCCCTTCCGGCTTCCGGTCACGGTCGCCGAGATCCTGCACGGCTTCGCGTCCTGCATGCTCAATCCGGCGATCGCAGCACTGACCCTGTCGCTGGTGGCGGCGGCCAGCATCGACGGGCCGGCCGGCGGTTTCGCGGCGAGCGCCGCCCTCGGCGCCCGCTTCGGCCGCAACGCGAGCTTCGCGTCCGTCGGCAACGCGGTGGCGGCCGGGTTGATGGGCGGCGTCGGCTGGCTGGTGTCGGCGCGAGCGACCTTCTTTCTGGGCGCGGTGCTGGCGATCCCGGGACTGCTGGCGCTGCGTGCCATCGCCCACACCGCGCCCGTGGCCGGAAAAGCGGACAATCCGGGCGGCGCCATCGGCAGCGCGGTGGAACCGCCGGGAGAGAATGTCTGGCAGGGGCTGCGCCGCCTGCTGCGAGACCGGCGCCTGTTCGCCTTCGCGGTGTGCGTGGCACTGTTCCACCTGTCCAATGCCGGCATGCTGCCGCTGGCGGCCGGGCAGGTGACGCGCCAGGCGGGGCATCTCGCCGAGCTGGTGATCGCGGCCTGCATCCTGGCGCCCCAGCTTGTGGTGTCGCTCCTGTCGCCGCGCATCGGCCGCTGGGCGGGTCTGGTCGGGCGGCGTCCGGTGATGCTGGTGTGCTTCGCGGCGCTGCCGGTGCGCGGGGTGCTGATGGCGATGGGCCCGAGCCCTTGGATGATCGTGGCGATCCAGCTGCTGGACGGGCTCAGCTCCGCCGCCTTCGGGGTGATGATGCCCCTGGTGGCGTCCGACCTGTCGCGCGGCACGGGCCGGTTCAACCTGTGCCTGGGCTTTCTCGGCACGGCGATGGGGGCCGGGGCCGCGCTCAGCACCACCCTGGCGGGCGCCGTGGCCGACGTGTCGCTGCCGCTCGGCTTTCTGGTGCTGGCCGCGGCTGGGGGAGCCTGCCTGCTCGCGGTGTGGCTGCTGCTGGCGGAAACCGCGCCGCTGACCAAGGTGCGCCCCGCCTGACGCAGACGCCTCCCCGGGCGTCATTTGCCAGCGGCAGCCGAAAGGGACCACCCTGCGCGCCCGTCGCGCCCCCAGGAGCAATCAGATGGCCGAGGATGTGTCCCCCAAGCAGGCATGGCAGGCGCTGCTCGAGCGTCCCGACGCGCAGCTGGTGGATGTCCGCACCGACGCGGAATGGTCCTATGTCGGACTGCCCGACCTTTCGGCCGCGAACAAGCGCGTGCTGCTGGTGCAGTGGCAGAGCTTTCCCACGGGGGCGCCCAACGGCCGCTTCGTGGAACAGCTCGGCGCGTCCGGCGTCAGCCGCCAACACGAGATCTACTTCATCTGCCGCAGCGGCGCGCGTTCGCTGGCGGCGGCCGAACTCGCGGAAGCGGCCGGCTACAAGCAGGTGTTCAACGTCAGCGACGGTTTCGAGGGTCCTCACGACGCCGACGGCCATCGCGGCACGGTGGCCGGCTGGAAGGCCGAAGGACTGCCCTGGCAGCAGCGCTGAGCGCCTCGGGCGGGTGCCCGGAGGGGAGCGGCGCGCACCTCGTGGGGGCCCGGTTCGCGGGGATCAGATCCGCGAGCCGTGGCAGGACGTCGCCGCGCTCCATCGTTCTCGCAGCGGCGGCCCGCCGCTGCGCCGGAGCGGTGATCAGTCCGGGTTTTCCTGCTCGGCGTCGTACTGCACCGCCAGCACCGCGCACCAGGCGTAGCGGCTGTCGATCGACTGCCCGTCCGGCGTGGCCAGCGTGCCGCTCGCGGTGGTGGGCACATGCGTCAGGGCCACCGCGTCGTCCACGTTGCCGCCGATGATGCTGATGCGGTTGGGCTGCACCGACACCACGATGCCGCAATGGGCGGGAAAGCCGTTGCGGGTCGGCAGGTTCTCGAAGCGGATCGACTTGGACGTGCTGCGCCCGGCGCACACGAGATCGCCGAGCTTCGGGGCGTAGGTCGCGGGACTTTCCGCGCGCAGATCGCCCGCCGTGCCGGCCGCGGCCGCGTTGATGTAGGTGGAATGGTTGGGCGAGTACGGGAAGCGGCCGCCCGCGCCCGACACCCGCATCACATAGGAGATGAAGGCCGCCGACCAGGCGAAGCGGGCGTCGTGCACGTAGTCGAACGGACGGCCGTCGCTGTTGTGCCGGCCGGTCCAGTCCACCTCGCTCTCGTAGGGATCCTGTCCGATCCACCAATATTCGCCGACGCGCTGCCACAGGCCGGGCAGCCGTTCCGGCTTCACCGCCGTGCTGGACGCTTCCGGCCGTTCCTCCGGATCGTCGTCGTCCACCGGCTCTCCGAACAGCCGCCATTCCCGCAGCGCGATCGCCACCACCGTCTGGCGGCTGAACGGTTCGAACGCACGCGACGCGAAATCCGGCACGTGTTCGTCCGGCCCGGCGGGCCCCTGGTAGGTGCGATACTGGGCGACGGGCGTGGGCTCCGGCGTCGGTGTCGGACCGCGCGCCGGCGGGGTATCGGCGCAGCCAGCGAGCGTCGCCATCCCGCCGCCCAGCAGCAATGCCGGCCAGAAAAGCGATGCCGTTAAGGGCGATGCCCGACGACGCGATGCCCGACGAAACGATGCCAGAAGAAGCGATGCCGGACGGGGCGATGCCGGACGGGGCGCGTGGGCGAGGGGAGCGGTGAGTCGGGTCATGAACAACCAGGTTCGTTGGCGGGCGCCACGCTGAACGCGCGGCACGCGGCTTCTATCCATCGAAACGAATCATCCCGCATCAGGCGGCAGCGGAAGAGCGGGCGAAGGATGCCCGGACGCGATGACGGTGGCTCATGCTCGTGACGATCCTCCGTCGGATACGGCGGGGCATCCTCGATCGCCGCCCTCGGGCCGTGGCTCCTGTCGTGCTTCCGATCGAAGCGGCGGCGCGATGGACTCAAGGCAAGGCATGACGACGCGGATCGTCGCGTGACGGAAGGCACCGCAGGCCGCGCCTGGCCGGAAGGTTTCGCGACGGTCACCGCAGGATGCAAACGCCCACATGGTGTCGGACGGACTGCCGCCCGGACGGGTGGTCGTGCCCGATGATCGTTTCCGCTTCCGGAACCGCGGCGCGGCGAAGCACGTCCCGATCGAGATGGCGGTCGCGGCAGGAGCGCCTTCCTTGGGAGCTTCATCCGGTGTTCCCCGCGAGCGGCTCGCGCGTCGACGATGATCCTTCCCGTCCGATCCGCCATCGCCGCGGGGCGAGCATGGCCATGTCTCCGGACGCGCCTCGTCGCGGCATCCGCCGAGGCGGCGAACACTGGGAAGAGGCGTGGAATGATGCCCGAGAGGGCGCACGCGATGCTCCCGCACTCCATCGAGGCCGCGGCCCGTCCGGCTCCCTTCTCGGTCGCGACCGTCACCGGCGATGGCCGGAAGACGTTCTGCGGGCGTCGGGCCGACGGTCGCCGGCTGCGCCTTTTCCCTTGCCGGCTGCTCGAAATATCGGTCCCGCCGACCTGGAAGGCCGCCCGCTCCATCGCCCGCACCTGCACCGTCGCGCATCCGGCTCCGGCCGACGGGCCGGGCCGAACGACCGCGGGTCGGGACCGTCACCGGCGCTCGGGAAACAGCGACAACAGCCCGTCCTCGGATGCGTCGCACACGCCACGCTCGGTGATCAGTCCGGTCACGAGCCTCGCCGGCGTCACGTCGAAGGCGGGATTGGCGGCATCGGTGTCGTCGGGTGCGATGCGGACGCGATGCAGCGCGCCATCCTCCGCGCGGCCGGTGAGGAAGGTGACCTCCTCGCCGCTGCGGTTCTCGATCGGGATCTCCTTCACCCCGTCGCGCACGTCCCAGTCGATGGTGGTGGAAGGCAGCGCCACCCAGAACGGAACGCCGTTGTCGCGCGCGGCGAGGGCCTTGAGGTAGGTGCCGATCTTGTTGGCGACGTCGCCTTCGCGCGTGACGCGGTCGGTGCCGACGATCACCATGTCCACCTCGCCGTGCTGCATCAGGTGGCCGCCCGCGTTGTCCGACAGCAGCGTATGTCCCACCCCGTGCCGTCCGAGCTCCCAGGCGGTGAGGGCCGCGCCCTGGTTGCGGGGGCGGGTCTCGTCCACCCACACATGCACGTCGAGCCCGGCGTCGTGCGCCATGTAGATCGGTGCCAGCGCGGTGCCCCAGTCCACCGTGGCGATCCAGCCCGCGTTGCAATGGGTGAGCAGGTTCACCCGTCCGCTACCGCCTTCGCGCTGCTTGCGCTCGGCGATCTCCCGGATCAGCGCCAGGCCGTGTCGGCCGATGCGCTCGTTCTGTTCGACGTCCTCGTCGCAGATGAGCCCGGCTTCCTCGTAGGCGACGCGCGCCCGGTCCGCCGCCGGGGTGTTGCGCAGGCGGACCAGCATCCTGTCGATCGCCCAGGCGAGATTGACGGCGGTCGGTCGCGTTTCCTTCAACAGCGCGGCGTCGCGCTCCATCGCGTCGGTGCTGCTGTCGGCGCGAAGCGACAGGGCCAGCCCGTAGGCGGCGACCGCGCCGATCAGCGGTGCGCCCCGCACCTGCATGGACCGGATCGCGTGCGCCACGGTGTCGCGATCGGAAAGCCTGAGGATGTCGAGCGACCAGGGAAGGCGCGTCTGGTCGAAGATGCGGATCGACCAGCCATCGTCTTCATCCACCCAGACGCTGCGGAAGGGTACGCCGTCGATCTTCATCTCGTCGATCCAGTCTCGGAAGAAGGGAGGCGACCATGCGCCGGGATGGATTGGGGTTCTAGCGCCGCCGAGCGCGGAGTTCACGCGCCGATCTCAGGCATCTCGTCGCAAGTCGACGCATCGTCGCAAGACGGAACTTTCCTGTAACGGTTGCTTTTGATTGACAGAAGCGTACGGGTCGAGGAAGAGCGTCGTTCATTGGGTAACTCCAAATCGCGAATCGATCTGCAATGCCGGACGTGGCGATCGTGTCGAACCGATTGATCCCCCGCACCGTCCGGCGGCTTCCGTTTCCGTTCGGACCGGTTTCGACTGACGCGCCTCGTCTTGCCGAGGACGCATCGCTTGGTCAGATGGTCGTTGCGGGAACCGACTCGTGCCCTGTTCCGCTTCCGGCCGGACCGGAACGTCCGAGACAACTCAACCAGAACCAGGACATCGTGCCATGAGCAGCGACAACACGACACCGGAAGCACCGCGTACGCGCGCGATGGCCGTCCGCGCCGGCGGCCGCCGCACGGCGGGCACCAGCACCCGCGGCGGCCGTACCACGACCGCCAAGGGCACCACGGCGACGCGTTCCAGGCCCGCGGCCAAGAGCACGGCAGCCAAGAGCGGCGCCACGAAAACCGCAGGCACCAGGAGCAAGGCGGCGAAGGGCAGCACGCGCACCACGACGAAGAAGCCCGCCACCCGGAGCACCGGCCGCACCACCGCGTCGCGCGCCACATCGTCGCGCACCGGCACGACCCGGACAGGCACGACGCGCAGCACCGCCGCCAAGAGCGCCTCGCGCAGCACCAAGAGCGCCACGCGCACCACGAAGGCCCCCGCCCGCAAGAGCACCGCCAAGACCGCCACGGCGCGCACCTTGCGCACCGCGAAATCCGCGTCCACCCGTTCGGCGGCCGGCCGCAGCCTCGGCACCGGCGGCCGTGCCGGCGCCACCAAGACCACTGCGCGCGGCACCGCGACCCATAAGGCCGCGACCCGCACGACGACTGCCCGCAGCACCGGCTCGCGCACGGCGACCACCCGCAAGACCGGCGCGACCGCGACGCGCAAAGCCGCCACGACGCGGACGGCGAAGCCCGCCGCTGCCCGCACCACGCGCTCGACGGCGGCCAAGTCGACGACGCGCACCAGCCGCACCGCCAAGCCGGCTGCCGCGCGCACGACGACTGCTCGCGGCACGACGCGCGCGACCGCGGCACGCACCTCGTCGACCCGCCGCGGCACGCGCGCTCCGGCGAGCGAGAAGGCGCCGACCCGCACCGCGACCGCGGTGCGGACCCGCCGGTCCGTTCCCAAGGTCGCGGAAAGCAAGAGCGAGGCAGCCGTGAAGATGCGGCGCTCGCCGAGCGCTGCGACCCGCCGCGCCGCCGCCGAGCAGCTCAGCGACGGGCAGACTCCGGCACCCCGCCGCAGCACCCGTCGTTCCAAGCGCGAGGCTGCCGAAACGCCGGTGTCGACCGCCGACGAGACAACATCCGCTCCCGAGCCCACCACCGCCGACACGGCGGAACATACCGAAGAATAATCCGCTTTCCGGCGGAAGTGCCTGGCCCGGCCCTGGTTAACACAGGGCCGGGCTTCTTATTCTTTGCCGCACGCATCGCGATGCACCCGTTCGTTTGCCATGACGATCAGGTCCGGCACCGGCAACCTCTGTCATCAGGCGCGGCTGTTGATCGCATAGGCCGCTATGCCGCGGCCTCCGAAGCTGCCATAGCCGATACGAGGCGCATTCTGGCGGGCGGCCTCCGCCAGGATCTCCATCACGCGTTTCTGCGTCGCCATCGCCCGGTCCAGCAATCGGCGGTTCTCTTCCATCGCGTCGCGCAACGCCCTGATGACTTCCCTGTCCCGAGGCGTGGTGGCGTCGTCAGCGGTTTCTCCACCCTGCGCCGCCAGTGCATCACAGGCTCCGCGCTTGGCCTCCAGGCAACGCGATACTTCCCGCAGGTCGTTCCGCAGCAGCGCCTGGTTCTCTCGGGCGAGAACGGCCAGCAGCTCCTCCACTGCCGTGCGCATCCCGGGGCTCACCGACGCTTCTCCTGCATTCGCAGCATCTCGTCATAGACCGGCTGCGCCAGGCCGATGCCGCCATGACGCTCCATTTCCTTGGCCATCTCGCTCACCAGCATCGGTCGGAAGGTTTCTTCGCCGGCGCCCCCACCGAAGAAGCCGTCGGACGGATGCACCGTGTCGAACATGGGCTGCAGGAGCTGCGCGATGGTCATCGCCTCGAAATCCTGCGCGGCCTTCAGCAGCTTCGGATCTGCCGCTTTCGTCGCATCGGGCGCTGCCGGATCGGCGGCCGCGACCGGGCCGCCGCCCGCGGGAAAGAGAGCCTTGGTCATCGCACCACCAGATTGGCTTGCAGCGCACCCGCCGCCTTGATCGTCTGCAGGATGCTGATCATGTCGCGCGGCCCCACGCCCAGCGCGTTGAGGCCGCCCACCAGGTCGCGCAGGCTGGGACCTTCCCTCAGGATGCCGAGGCGCTTGCCGGCACCGCTATCGACCTTGATCCCGGTGCGCGGCACCAACGCCGTTTGTCCCCCGGAGAACGGAGCCGGTTGAGAGACTTCCGGCGTTTCCGTCACCTGAACCGTGAGATTTCCCTGCGCGATCGCCACGGTGCTGATGCGGACGTTGTCTCCCATGACGATGGTGCCGCTGGCCTCGTCCACCACCACGGTCGCGGGTGTTTCCGGCTCGACCAGCAGGTCTTCGATCCCCTCCAGCGTGGACACCGCGTCGCCGCGGGACAGATCGATATGCACGGTGCGAGGGTCGTCCACCCGCGCGATATCGCCCATCGACCGGTTGATGGCCCGCGCGATGCGCGACGCCGTGGTGAGGTCGGGATTGCGCAGCGACAGATCGATCGATCGCCGTGTGCTGAGCTGGCTCGCGACTTCCTTCTCGACGGTGGCGCCGTTGGCGATGTGGGCGCTGGTGGGAATGTTGCGGGTCACCGACGCCGCCGCCCCCTTCGCCGAGAAGGCGCTGGTGACGAGCTGTCCTTGCGCCACGGCATAGACCTCGCCGTCGGCCGCCATCAGCGGGGTGACCAGTAGGGTGCCCCCCGACAGGTCGGTGGCGTCGCCGGTGGCGGAAACGGTGATGTCGATGCGGCTGCCGCCATGGGCGAAGGCTGGCAGCTCGGCGGTGACCATCACCGCCGCGATATCCTTGGTCTGCAGCTTCTGCTGCTGGTCGCGGATGTTGACACCCAGCCGTTCGAGCATGCTGATCAGCGACTCCCGCGTGAACAGCGAGTTGTTGAGGCGGTCGCCGGTGCCGTTCAGCCCCACCACGAGGCCGTAGCCGACCAGCTGGTTGCTGCGGATGCCCTGCACGTCGGTGACGTCCTTGATCCGGACCGGCGTGGCGAGAGCCTGCCGCCCCGGGACGGCCCCCAGCAGCACCAGCAGAAGCAGAAGGATGGGTCGAAACGATCGCATGCGGCGGCGCGCCTTCAGGGCTCGTCAAGTTTTCGAGCCGAGAATGCACCCGAAAGGACGAACAATGTCTCAACGTCCCGGCGTCGAAATCCTTCTTTCCAGCCTCGTGGGCGGTTGCCTGTGATCGGCGTCGGGGGCCTTCCCGCGGCCGGTGCGGCGGCATGGGCGACGGGGGACCGGCGTGCCGCCCCCCGGGGAGATGGAAGCTTCGGCATGCCGGGCGGCACCGCGTCCACGCCGGCCGGGGCCGGAATATGGGGAGCGCGGTCCGCCGCCGTGCCCGCCTCCGCCCTGACGATGTTGTCGCTCCAGGAGGTCGATCCAGATCCGGAACAACAGAACCGCGAGGGAAGACAGCGGGCGCAGGAACTCCTCGACATGCTGGCGGACCTGCAGCGCGCGGTGTTGGCCAGCGACGGCGCACCGGCCGAAATCCTGGCCAGCCGTCTTGCCGCGCTCGGGAACGCCGAGATCGAGGTGGCCGACCCAACGCTGCGGCTTCTGCTGCGGTCTGTGAGGCTGAGGGCCAAGGTGGAAGCGGCCCGGCTGGAGGCTCGCGGCAGCATCAACAAAATGCGAGGCTGCTCTGCGCATGGAACTCCTTGACGGAACGATGACAGGCCCGCTTTGCCGCTTGGCGCGTCATGGTCGCATCGCTATAAGCCGCCCATTCCTCCCCGGCGGCGAGCAGCCGCCGCTTCAGGAAAGGCGTCCATGATTACTCTGCCACCTGACTATCGTCCCACCGACGACGAGGAATTCATGAATCCCCGCCAGGTGGAATATTTCCGCCTGAAGCTGCTGCGCTGGCGCACAGATCTGCTCAAGGAAGCCGACGGCACCCTCGCCAGCCTGTCCGAGGGTGGGATCCACGAAGCCGATATCACCGACCGTGCCAGTGTCGAAACCGATCGGGCGCTCGAGCTCCGGACCCGCGATCGTGCACGCAAGCTCATCGCCAAGATCGGTCAGGCGCTGCTCCGCATCGAAAGCAACACCTACGGCTTCTGCGAGGAGACGGGCGATCCGATCGGCCTGAAGCGCCTGGAAGCCCGTCCGATCGCGACCCTGTCCATCGAGGCGCAGGAGCGCCACGAGCGGATGGAAAAGGTCCATCGCGACGACTGAGGGCAGCAGAATTCCCAAGGGGCGGGGCGGCTTCTCCTAGCCGGGGGCGTTGAAGCCGACCGCCTCAGAAGGGCAGCAGCACGTCCATCAGCTGTTGGCCATAGCGGGGCGTTTGCAGATCGGTGAGCTGGCCGCGGCCACCATAGGAGATGCGGGCTTCCGCCATGCGATCATGCGCGATGGTGTTGTCGCTGCTGATGTCCTGAGGCCGGACTATGCCGCTGACCTGGAGGATGCGCAGCTCGCTGTTCACCCGGACTTCCTGGCGCGCGCAGACCACGAAATTTCCGTTCGGCAACACCTGGGTCACGGTTCCGGCGAGCCGGAGCGTCACCGTTTCGTCGCGCTTGATCTTGCCGGTGGCGTTGTTGCCGTTGGTGCTGCTGGTGGAGAGCGCGTTGGCTCCGGTCACCGCCTGGACAAGGCGCTGCTTCAGCCCGAAAAGAGCCGGCGCGCCCATGGATTCGGTTCCGGTTCGGTTCGACGTCGTGTTGTTGTCCATGGTGGCCGCGTCCGTGATCGCCACCACCACGGTGATCAGGTCGCCGGCCTGCGCCGCGCGCTGATCCTTGAAGAAGGCCCGGCTGCCCGGACGCCACAGGCTGGCAAGATCGCCCGGCGGCGGCTGCAGGGGCGGTGCCGGCATGGTGAGCGGACGATAATCGCGGGCCAGGGTCGGATCGGCGATCGGCGTCATCTCCGGCGGCCTCCCGATCTCGGACAACCGGGACAACGCGCCGCAGCCGGATAGCAGCAGGAGGGGCAGGAAGCCCAGGAATGCGCGCCGAATGTCGCGGCGCACGGGATCGGGCCGGGTCCGGCGGATGGGGCGGGCAGGATATCGGATCATCGCAGGCTCGCCTCCTGCGAGCGGTTGGCCCAGTGTCCGGGGCCTGCGGAAGGAATGGCGGGAAGGCCGCCGGCGCCGGCCGCCGCGGGGGCCATGACCGGGGTGGTTCCGGGATCGATCCGAACCTGGCCGTCGGCGCCGATCGTGCCTTCCAGAATCGCGCGTGAGCTGGTGTTGAGGACGTGGATGCGGTCGCCCGCGCCACCCGCCTCGAGCGACTGGCCGGAAACGGTGAGCGCCAACCCCCCATCGGCGAGCCGCAGCACGACGGATCGGCCCCGTTCGATCAGCAGCGGCCGCCTCAGCATGTCCCGTTCGATCGGCTGGTTCTCGCCCAGCGGGCGCTGCAGCGATTGTCCGACCGCTTCGGAGATGGTCGCGATCGGTTGACCATGCACGGCCGTGGCCGGCAGACGCACCATCCGGAGATCCGCCTGGGCCAGCACGACACCGGCGGGCTCCGCCCGAACCAGCACCACGGCATCCGTCATCTGCCGGGTCCGGCCGATCAGGCGGAAGCGTACCGGCTCGGCGTCCGGTGCCTGCACCAGCATCATCACGGAAAAGCGGCCGGCACGACCGTCGAAATCGAGGCTGTCGACCACGGGGGGAGCGGTCGCGCTCATCGGCACCACGGGCGACACGAAGCTGACCAGCTCCACCTCGCTGTCGGCCGAAAGCCCGGCACCCTGCAAGGCGGTCCGCACCGCGGGCAGGACGTCCTCGGGCAGCAGCCGCCTTCCCTTGCGGTCGAGCGTGACGCTGCCGAGCGTGGCACCGGACGGCAGCACTACCCCGAACTGGTCGGCGATCGCCCCGAGCTGGGCGGGGCCGATGGTGATCCGTTGCCCGGGCGATGGGGCCGGTCCGATATCGCAATCCTGCCCGGGTTCGAGGTCCGTGAAGAGGTCCGACAGTCGGACCGTGGGGCCAGTGACGGATGACAGCACCCGCGGCGAGGCCGCCATCGCGCCGGCCGCGCCGAACAGCAGCGCGGCGAGGATCGTGGCTGTCCCCGCCAGGGAACTTCCGCCGGACCGCCCGGTGGGTGCCCGCGTTCCCGCGGATCGTCCCGACGCGGTCCCGGCGTCCGTCCGCCCGAGCTCGCCGGAGGCCGTGGAACTCATTTGAGGTTGGTCAGGGTTTGCAGCATGTCGTCGGACGCGGTGATGACCTTGCTGTTCATCTCGTAGGCGCGCTGGGCCGAGATCAGGTTGGTCATCTCGCTGACGACGTTGACGTTGGAGCTTTCCACGAAGCCCTGCATCACGCTGCCGAAACCGTTGGAGCTTGGATTGGCGGTCACCGGATTGCCCGACGCCGTGGTTTCCCGCAGCAGGTTGTCGCCGATCGCGTCCAGGCCGGCCTCGTTGGGAAAGGTGGCGAGCTGGAGCTGGCCCACCGTCTGCCCGTCGGTCTGGCCGGCCAGCGTCACCTGTACCTGTCCCGAAGCGTTCACCGACACGCTCTGCGCGTTGGTGGGCACCACGATCCCCGGCGCCACCGGATAGCCGTCGCTGGTGACGATCGTGCCGTCGGCGGCGAGGCCGAAGGTGCCGTCGCGGGTGTACGCCGTATCGCCGGAAGGCAGCGTCACCTGGAAATAGCCGTTGCCCTGGATGGCGAGGTCCAGGCTGTTGGACGTCTGGGTGAGGTTGCCCTGCTCGTTGATGCGGTAGATGGCGGCGGTCTTCACGCCGAGGCCGACCTGGGCCCCGGACGGCAGCACCGTGCCGTTGTCCGAACTGTTGGAGCCGACGCGCCGCAGGTTCTGGTAGATCAGGTCCTGGAACTCGGCCCGCCGGCGTTTGTAGCCGGTGGTGGTCATGTTCGCGATGTTGTTGGAGATGACTTCGACGTTGGTCTGCTGGGCCTGCATCCCGGTGCCGGCGATATCCAGTGAACGCATGCGATGGTGTTCCGAGCGGGAAGGGGGATCAGGCGCCGGCGGACTGGGTCAGCTTGTCGATCGCGCCCTGCTGGCGCTCGGCCTCGCTGTCCACGAACTGCGACACGAACTGGAAGTCCCGCTGCGTTTGCAGCATGCGGGTCAGCTCGGTCATCGGCTGGACGTTGCTGTTCTCGATCATGCCCTGCACGAGCTTGGGCGCGGCCGCTGCCGTGGTGTCGGTGTCGGCGCGGAACATCTTGCCGCCTTCCGCCACCAGGCGGTTGCTGTCTGCCACCGTCACCACGCCCACCGTGCCCACACGGCCGTTCTCCGTGGTCATGGTGCCGTCGGCGGCGAGGCGGATGTCGGTGTCGCCCGGGGCGACCTGCATCGGACTGCCGGCATTGTCGAGCAGCAGGTTGCCGGCGCTGTCAGCGATGCGTCCGTCGGCCAGCAGCCCGAACTCGCCGCAGCGGGTGAGCCGCATGCCGTTCGGGGTTTGCACGGTGAAGAAGCCGTCGCCCCCGATCGCCATGTCGAGCGGGTTGTCCGTCTTGGTGAAGCTGCCTTCGGTGCGGTCCAGGTAGGTCGCCCGGTCCTGAGTGTACGACAGCGTCTTCGCGCCCGGCGGTGCCTGCACCCCGTGCTGCTGGGAAAGGTAGTCGTTGAACACGGTACGGCTGGCGCGGAAGCCGGCGGTGTTGGCGTTCGCGATGTTGTTCGCGATCACGTCCATCGTGCGCTGCTGCGTGTCGAGGCGCGACAAGGCGATGTAGGTCGGGTTTTCCATGATCGGGCCCTCGTCGCGCTTGCCTGCGCGTCGTCCCGATCATGACGCCCGCTTCCTACCGAAAGGTTACTGCCGCCCGATTCCTTTGCTGTCGGACGCCCACGCCGGACCCTTAGGGCAGGCAGGCGTCCCGGAACGCCGCGAACGCCCGGGCGCGATGGCTGATCGCGTTCTTTTCCTCGTCCGACATCTCGGCGAAGGTGCGCCGGTCGCCCGCCGGCACGAACATCGGGTCGTAGCCATGCCCAAGCTCGCCGCGTGGCGGCCATGCGGCCTGGCCGTCCACCCGCCCTTCGAAGCTTCGCCACCCGCCGTCCGGCCACGCGAGGCACAGGGCGCAAACGAACCAGACATCCGGGTTCTTCCCCAGCGCGTCGCCCGCCTCGTCGTGGATCCGCCGCATCGCGGCCCTGAAATCCCGCTCCGGGCCGCCCCAACGGGCCGAGAAGATGCCGGGCGCGCCGTCAAGGGCTGCGACGCAGAAGCCCGAATCGTCCGCCAGGGCGGGCAGTCCCGCGGCCCGTGCCGCCGCCTCGGCCTTGAGGCGGGCATTGCCCTCGAAGCTCGCCTCGGTCTCGTCCGGCTCGGGCAGCGATAGCGCGCCCGCGGAAAGCACCGCGATGCCGTATGGCGCCAGCAGGGCGTCGAACTCGCGCAGCTTGCCCTTGTTGTGGCTCGCCAGCACCAGCCGGTCGCCGCGCCTCAGCCGCCGCGCGCCGACATCGTTCACCCGATCGTCCGCTGGCCCGCTCATGCCGCCCCTCCCGTCGCCCGGCGCACCGCGTCCGCCTGCGCCGCGCACAGTTCGCCGATGCCGCCGCGGGCCAGCGTCAGGAGCGCGTCGAACGCTTCACGCGCGAAGGGTTCGCCCTCCGCCGAGGCCTGTATCTCGACGATGGCGCCGGCGTCCGTGAGCACGAAGTTGCCGTCCGCCGCGGCGGCGCTGTCTTCCGCGTAATCCAGGTCGAGCACCGCCCGCGTGTCGGCGCCGGCGCCCAGAAGGCCGCAGGATACCGCCGCGACCTGTCCCCTGAGCGGAAGCCGCGCGATCGCCCGGCCCTCCACCAGCCGGTGCAGGGCGATCGCCATCGCCACCCAGCCCCCCGTGATGGCGGCGCAGCGCGTGCCGCCATCGGCGTTCAGCACGTCGCAATCCACCGTGATGCCGATCTCGCCCATCGCGGCACGGTCGACGCCCGCGCGGAGCGAACGGCCGATCAGGCGCTGGATCTCCAGCGAGCGCGCCGATTGCTTGCCGCGCGCCGCTTCCCGCTCGCCGCGCTTGTGGGTCGCGCGGGGGAGCATGCCGTATTCGGCGGTGATCCAGCCCTGGCCCTTGCCCCGCATGAAGGCCGGCACCCGTCCTTCCACGCTGGCGGTGCACAGCACCTCGGTCTGCCCCATGCGGATCAGGGCGGAGCCTTCCGCGTGCCGGCTGAAGCCGGTCTCGATGGAGAACGAACGCAGCGCGTCCGCGGCGCGGCCAGATGGGCGCATGGATGATCCTTCCCGATGGTCGACCGGACCGGTCCCGGGGGCGGCGGGGACGACCGGCGGGTGATCGGCCTTTCGCGGGCAGGTTGCAACCGCCGGCAGCGCCTCCATAATCCTTTCCGTGGTACCCGCATGATCGACCGTCCCGGCCATTCCCCTCCGGGCCCGACCGTTCCGGGCCTGTCGCAGCGTCCGACGCTGCCGCCGAACCTCGACCCCCGGGCCGCCGCGATCCTGCGCGAGATCGTGGAACAATATGTGGAAACGGGCGACCCGGTGGGCTCGCGCACCTTGTCGCGCCGGCTGCCGCTGCCGTTGTCGCCCGCCACCATCCGCAACGTCATGGCCGACCTCACCGAGGCCGGCCTCCTGTTCGCGCCCCATACCTCCGCCGGTCGGCTGCCCACGGAGAAGGGGCTGCGGTTGTTCGTGGACGGGCTGCTGCAGTTCGGCACCGTGCCGGACGAGGAACGCGAAACCATCGTCCGCGCCCTCGAAGCCCGTGGCCGTTCGCTGCAGGACACGCTGGCGGACGCGTCGGCGATGCTGTCCGGCCTGTCGTCGGCCGCCGGTCTGGTGCTCGCGCCGAAGAGCGACGGGCAGATCAAGCATATCGAGTTCGTGGCGCTCGGCTCCGGGCGCGCGCTGGTGATCCTGGTGGGCGCCGACGGGCAGGTCGAGAACCGGGTGATCGAGACGCCGCCCGGCCTGCCGCCTTCCGCGCTGGTGGAAGCCGGCAACTACCTCAACGCCCGGTCCGCCGGCCTGTCGCTGGCCGGCCTGCGGGAGCGGGTGGCGGAGGAGATGACCGCCAACCGCACCGAGCTCGACCAGCTCACGGCCGGGGTGGTGGAGTCGGGCCTGGCCACCTGGGGAGCGGAAGGCCGCGGCGGCTCGCTGTTCATCCGCGGGCAGGGGAAGCTGTTGTCCGACGTCACCGAGATCGAGCGCATCGCCACCATCCAGATGCTGTTCGACCGGCTGGAAACCCAGGACACCATGCTGCGCCTGCTCGATCTCGCCGAAGGCAGCGACGGGGTGCGCATCTTCATCGGTGCCGAAAGCGGGCTGTTCGGCATGTCCGGCATGTCGATGGTGGTGGCGCCGGCTCGCAACGAAGCCAACCGCATCGTCGGCGCCATCGGCGTCATCGGCCCCACCCGCATCAATTACGGGCGCATCATCCCGGTGGTGGACTACACCGCGCGCGTGATCGGGCGCCTGCTCGGGTGACGGCATCGATGGATGTTGCCGTCCGAACCGTGCCGCGCGAAATGAGCACTGTGACGGCCGCCGACGAGGCGGCGGAAACGGAGAGGCTCCGTTTCAGGATCGCCCAGCAGATGAACCGGCATCTGGAAGCTTCCCACGACACCGGGGCGCTGCCGCTGCCGGGCTTCAGCTTCCACCGGAGGGCGTCACCCGCCGACCGGCCGTCGCCGTGCTTCCTCAAGCCCTGCCTCACCTTCATCGTGCGGGGCGCCCGCCGCGTGACCCTGGCGGGCAGGACCTTCGAACAAGGGGAGGCGGATTATCTGCTCACGGAAGTAGGGCTGCCGACCGCGGTGCAGGTGCTGCAAGCGTCGCCGGAACGGCCCTACCTGTCGATCAAGCAGGAGATCGACTTCGCGATGACGCGCGACCTGATCGCCGACATCGACCGTCACCGCCACGATCTCCCGCCCGGCGCGGCGGCGGCGACCACTGCTGCGGTGACGGTTCCCCTGGCCGCGACCGTCCTGCGCCTCGTGGAACTGCTGGACGCACCCCGGGACATCCCGATCCTCGCCTCGGCGCTGCAGCGCGAGCTGATCTACCGTATCCTGACGGGGCCGGTCGGCCCGCGGCTGCGGCGCGCCGTCCGGCTCGATGCCGGCGATCATGGTGTCGCGGCCGTCCTGCGCTGCATCCGCTCCCGCTTCGACGAGCCGTTGCGGATCGGCATGCTCGCGGGCATCGCGGGCATGGGCCAATCGACCCTGCATCATCGGTTCCGGTCACTGACCGGCATGACGCCGCTCCAGTATCAGAAGCAGCTCCGTTTGTTCGAGGCTCAGCGCCTCATGCTGACCGAGCGCCTCGATGCGGCCGTCGCCGCCCACCGGGTCGGCTACGAAAGCGCCAGCCAGTTCAACCGTGATTATCGCCGCCAGTTCGAGGCACCTCCCGGTCGCGATACCCGGATACGCGCCAGCCTTGCCGATCGGCACCTCCCGTCCCCGACCGGCCGGGGAACAGGATCAGGCAAGAAATCGGCAGGATCGGTCTAGGGTCGAGGGGCGTCCCGCGCCGATCTCCTCCCGCACAACCGGCCGATCCCGGCCGGAGGGAGACCAAAGCCGTGCCTGCACACCATAAGGTTTGGTTCATCACCGGCGCGGCTCGAGGGATCGGAGCCGGGATCGTCCGTGCCGCACTCGACGCGGGAGATTTCGTCGTCGCCACGGCGCGGAATCCGGACGCCATACCGCTCCCCCGCCCCGGCGAGGCCGATCGGCTGCTTTCGCTCGCGCTGGACGTCACCCGGCCCGATACCGTCGAAGCGGCGGTCGCGGCCGCCATCGAGCGTTTCGGCGTGATCGACGTGCTGGTCAACAACGCCGGCTACGGGCTGTTCGGCGCCTTCGAGGAGCTGTCGCCGGAAGCGATCCGAACGCAGTTCGACACCAATCTGTTCGGCGCTCTTTGCGTGACGAGAGCGGTTCTTCCGCACATGCGCGAGCGCCGCTCGGGCTATATCCTGTCGATCGCCTCCACGGTCGGCGTCGCTGGCGCGGACATGGCATCCATCTATGCCGCCACCAAGTTCGCGATGGTGGGATGGTCGGAATCCATGAGCCTTGAACTGGCCCGCTTCGGGATCCGTGCCACCGCGGTGATCGCCGGCGGGTTCCGGACCGACTTCCTGGATCCGGGTTCGGCGGTGCATGCGGTGTCAACCATTCCGGATTATGCGGAAGTCGGCGCCGCCAACCGGGCGCGGCGGGATGCGGCCAGCCATCGCCAGGACGGCGATCCCGATGCGCTGGGGCGTGCGCTTGTGGTTCTCGCGGCTCTGGACGAGCCGCCCGCGCGCTTCCCGGCCGGTTCGTTCGCCGTCGGCGCCCTGGAGCGGGCGGCCAAGGAAATGGGAAGGTCCGCATCGGACTGGCGTGCCCTGGCGGAGACGACCGATTTCGGGGCATCGGAGCCTCTGGTGGCCGCCAGCCGCCACGGGCGGAACGATTCGGGGGCGTCCGATATCGCGCAGGAGGCGGGCAAGGCCGGTCAGCCGTTGCCGGACTAGGTCGCCGGCATCGGCGCTACCCGTTATCCTCGAAGCCCGGGTACAGCGTCATGCCGCCATCCACGTAGAGCGTGGTGCCGGTGATGTAGTCCGCCATGTCCGAGCACAGGAACACGGCGGCGCGGCCGATATCCACCGCGTCGCCGATGCGCTTGTAGGGGATCAGCCTGAGCAACCGTTCGCCCGCTTCGCCCTCGGTCGCCTCGCGGTTGATGCTGGTGCGGATGGCGCCGGGCGAGATGCTGTTCACCCGGATGCGCTGCGGCGCCACCTCCTGCGCCAGGGTGCGCATCATCATGTCGATGCCGCCCTTGGATGCCGCATAGTTAACGTGGCCCGCCCAGGGGATCACGTCATGCACCGAGCTCATGTGCAGGATCTTGCCGCGGGCGCACGACACGTCCCGCCCATCCTGTCGCGCGAACTGCCGGATCGCGGCACGCGCGGTGAGGAACTGGCCGGTGAGGTTGACGTCGATCACCCGCCGCCAGTCTTCCAGGCTCATCTCGGCGGACGGTGCGTCCTTCTGCATGCCCGAATTCGCGACCACGATGTCGATGGCGCCGAACCGCTCCAGCGTGGCGGCGAACAGCTTCTCCACCGCATCCTCGTCCGAAACGTCCGCGCCGAAGGCGAAAGCCCGGCCGCCCTTGTTCTCGATCCGCCGTGCCAGCTCCTCCGCCGGCTCGGCATGACGGTTGTAGTTGATCGCGACGGCGGCCCCGGCCTCGGCCAGCGCTTCGGCCACCGCGAAGCCGATGCCCGAGGACGCGCCGGTAACCACGGCGACCTGGTTGTCGAGGCGGCATTCCATAGCGTGGCCTTCCATGTGCGGGGATGCGAGCGCAAACGCGAACACCGCGCCGTCGGTTCGCGCACGTGGAAACGGCCCGTCGGGGGAGGGGCTCGCCTCGACGGGGGGGCGGATGATCGCGGGCATCGGTTGATCGAGACGTTCCCCGGCATCAGTTGATCAGGACGCCCATCCTCATCACGGGACGATCCAGATCATGACGACCCTCGACGCGGCCGCTTCCGGCCGCTTCTCCATCGGCGGCGACCTCGAGGTCGTGCGGCTCGGTTTCGGCGCCATGCGCATCACCGGTGCCGGCATCTGGGGCGAGCCGGCCGACCGCGACCGGGCGCTGGCCACCCTCCGACGGGTGCCGGAGCTCGGCATCGACTTCATCGACACCGCCGACAGCTACGGCCCGTTCGTGTCCGAGGACCTGATCCGCGAGGCGCTGGCGCCCTACAACAAGCTCGTCATCGCCACCAAGGGCGGTCTCACCCGCCACGGACCGAACATCTGGAAGCCGGTGGGACGGCCGGAATATCTCCGGCAGTGCGTGCTGATGAGCCTTCGCCGCCTGGGCGTGGACCGCATCGACCTTTGGCAGCTGCACCGCGTGGACCCCGCCGTGCCGGCCGACGAACAGTTCGACGCCATCGCCGCCATGCGCAAGGAAGGGCTGATCCGCCATGTCGGGCTGAGCGAGGTGCCGGTGTCGGTGATCGAGCAGGCGGGCAGGTATTTCCCGGTCGCGACCGTGCAGAACCGCTTCAACCTCGTGGATCGCGGCAGCGAGGACGTGCTCGACCACTGCACGGCGAACGGGATCGGTTTCATCCCCTGGGCGCCGCTGGCGGCGGGAAAGCTCGCCGAAGGGCACAACGCCCTGACCGACATCGCCGGAAAGCGCGGCGTGTCCCCCGGTCAGGTGGCGCTGGCCTGGCTGCTGCGCCGGTCGCCGGTGATGCTGCCGATCCCCGGCACAGGGTCGCCCGAGCATCTGGAAGAAAACGTGGCGGGTGCCGCGCTCGCGCTCGAGGAAGCCGAGGCCACGGCCCTGGACGAACAAGGGCGGCAGGCCTGGCAGGACGCGCAGGCGCGCTGACAGGATATCCGTTCCGGCGCCACCGGCCGCCACCGGACGCCATCAGGGCCGCCGACGGGGCCGCCGGCACGAGCGAAGGGGCGACGGGACGGCGGCTCCCTGCTACAGGAAGCGCCATGAACGGCCCCTTCGAACGTTTCCCGGGCGGCCGGCCCACTCCCGGGCCGCGCGGCCCCCGCGATGACCGCCGCGATCCGCCGCCCGGACGTCCGGGCGATCCGGCCTATCGGCGACCCCGCTTCCGGCTGCTGCGCCAGCTTTCCGGCGCGGCCCTCGCCGTGGGGCTGCTGGTGTCCGCGGGAGGAGCCTTCGTGGTCTGGCGCAAGTACGAGGCGCTGGTCAGCGACCTGCCGACGCTGGGGGGGCTGCGCGACTATCAGCCGCCGGTGATGAGCCGGATCTTCTCGTCCGACGACCGGGTGATCGCCGAGCTCGCGGCCGAGCGCCGGCTGTTCGTGCCCTATGCCGCGATCCCCGACCGGGTGAAGAACGCCTTCGTCGCCACGGAGGACCAGAATTTCTGGACCCATGGCGGCGTCGACCCGCTCGCCATGCTGCGCGCCGCGGTGACCGACCTCGAAACGCTGCACAAGCGCCGACCGATCGGCGCGTCCACCATCACCCAGCAGGTGGCGCGGATCATGGTGCTGGGTTCCAACGCCCGCACCTTCGACCGCAAGGCGAAGGAAGCCATCCTCGCCATCCGCATCGAGCAGACGCTGTCCAAGGAGCGGATCCTCGAGATCTATCTCAACGAGATCTATCTCGGCGCGGGCGCCTACGGCATCGCCGCCGCGTCCCAGGCCTATTTCAACAAGCCGCTCGACCAGCTCGACGATGCCGAGGCGGCGTTCCTGGGCGCCCTGCCCAAGTCGCCCACCAACTACAACCCGTATCGTTTCCCCGAGGCCGCGAAGGCGCGCCGGGACTTCGTGCTGGACCGCATGGTGGATACCCACGCCATCAGCGCGGCCGACGCCGCCCGCGCCAAGAGCGAGCCGCTGATCCCGCAGAGCTTCAAGCGTCCTGGGCCCGTTCCGGGCTCCGAATGGTTCTCCGAGGAGGTGCGCCGCCAGCTCATCGACCGCTACGGCCTCGACCAGACCATGCAGGGCGGCCTGGTGGTGCACACCAGCCTCGACCCCGCGCTGCAGGAAAAGGCCACGACCGCGCTGCGGGACGGCCTGATGCGCTACGACCGCGCCCATGGCGGCTGGCGCGGGGCGGTGGCGCATCTGGACGGCGTGGGCAATGTCCGCCGGCCGAAGCGCGCGCGGGGCGAGGGGGCGTCCCCGCCCGCCGGCCCGTCCTGGGAAACCCGGCTGGCCGGCGTTCCCCGGCCGGCCGGCATGCTGCCCGGCTGGCGCCTCGGCGTGATCCTGTCCCCGGCGCTGGGGCAGGTGGGCTGGCTCGAGGACGGCGACGACAGCGGCACCGGCCACACCGGCACCCTGCTCGGCAGCGACATCGCCTGGATGCGCGTGTTCAAGGCGCTCCGGCCGGGCGACGTGATCATGGTGGAGCCGCGCGGCGACAAGCAGCTGGCGATCCGCCAGATCCCGCAGGTGGAGGGTGCCATCGTCAGCATGGACCCGAGCACCGGCCGGGTGCTGGCGCTGTCGGGCGGCTGGAGCTTCGAGAACAGCCAGTTCAACCGCGCCACCCAGGCGCTCCGCCAGCCGGGATCGTCCTTCAAGCCGATCGTGTATCTGGCGGCGATGGAGAAGGGCATCTCGCCCAGCCAGAAGTTCCTGGACGCGCCCTACGTCAACGGCAACTGGCGGCCCAACAACTACGAGATGACGTTCGGCGGTCCCACCACGGTGCACGACGCGCTCCGGGAGTCGCTCAACCTCGTCACCATCCGCATCGCGGCCGATGTGGGCATGGGCAACGTCGCCAAGACCGCGATCGACCTGCACGAGGTCGATTCCATGCCGAAGGTGCTGCCGGCGGCCCTCGGCGCCGTCGAGACCACCGTGCTGCGCGAGGCCGGCGCCTATGCGTCCATCGAGTCCGGGGGCCGGGAAGTGCTGCCCAGCCTGATCGACGCGGTGCAGGACCGCGACGGTCACGTGATCTGGCGGCCGGCCGGCCTGTCGGTGCAGAACAACACCGATCCGCAAACGCCGCCTGTGCTGACCGACGCCCGCCGCCAGGTGGCCGACCCGGCCTCGTCGTTCCAGGTCGTGCAGATGATGCAGGACGTGGTGAAGAACGGCACCGGCAAGCCGGCGGTGATCGGCATCGATAATCCGGTGGCCGGCAAGACGGGCACCAGCCAGGACTTCCACGATGCCTGGTTCGCGGGCTTCACGCCCAACCTGCTCACCGTGGTGTGGATCGGTTTCGACGCCCCGCAGAGCCTCGGCGACAAGCAGACCGGCGGCGCGGTGGCGGGTCCGATCTGGAACCAGTTCATGAAGCAGGCGCTGGCCGACCGGCCCCGCGTGGATTTCCGGGTGCCGGACGGGGTGGCGCTGGTGCGCTACAACACGGGTCGCGGGGAAACGGTGGACGCGTTCAAGCCGGGCCAGGAACCCGGTGCCGGCGGTTCCGGCACGGTGGTGGCCAGCACGGACGAGCTGAGCGCCGCCGACACCGGCGCCGAGAACGTGCCGGACGGCGAGGCGGCGATGGGATCTCCCGGGATGGGCGGCGGTCCCACGGAAGGCGGCACCGCCACCGCGGATGCGTCGAGCTCCGCCCTGGCATCGCCCGCCAACCCCGGGCAGCGGGGCGCGGCACCGCCCGGCGCGTCCCCGCCAGCCGCCAGGCCGCCGGCCGCCGCGGGAGGTGACATCGGCATGGGGGGGCTGTATTGAGCGCGCCCCATCCGGGCCCCGCCGGGCCGTAGCCATTCCACGCCTGCTTCAAGGATGCATCACGCGCCATGTCGGCCGAGACGGACGCCCTCAACGAACAGATCAAGCAGTCGGTGACGCTGCTGAGGAGGCATCTTTGACTGGGATGTCGCCCAGGATCGCCTCGCGGAGCTGAACAACCGGGTCGAGGATCCGGATCTCTGGAACGACGCCGAGGCGGCGCAGAAGCTGATGCGCGAGCGCACCACGCTCGCGAACCAGGTGGAAGGCGTGCAGCGTCTCGAATCCGACGTCGCCGACACGCTTGAGCTGGTGGCGATGGCCGAAGCGGAAGGCGACGCCGCGATGGTGGCCGACGCCACCGGATCGCTTCGCGCCCTGGCGGCCGAGGCGAAGCGGCGGGAAACCGAGAGCCTGTTGTCGGGCGAGGCGGACGCCAACGACTGCTATCTGGAGATCAATGCCGGGGCCGGCGGCACGGAGGCGCAGGACTGGGCCGAGATGCTGCTGCGCATGTATTCCCGCTGGTCCGAGCAGCACGGCTACAAGATCACCCTCATGGAAAGCTCCGAGGGCGAGCAGGCCGGCATCAAGTCCGCCACCCTGCAGGTTTCGGGCGGTCAGGCCTATGGCTGGCTCAAGACGGAGGCGGGCGTGCACAGGCTGGTGCGCATCTCGCCGTTCGACGCCGCCGCCCGCCGCCAGACCTCGTTCGCCAGCGTCTGGGTGTATCCGGTGGTGGACGACTCGATCGAGATCGAGGTCAACGAGAGCGACCTGAAGGTCGATACCTTCCGCGCGTCGGGTGCCGGCGGCCAGCACGTCAACAAGACGGAGTCGGCGATCCGCATCACCCACGTCCCGTCCGGCATCATCGTGGCCTGCCAGACCGACCGGTCGCAGCACCGCAACCGTGCCACCGCCATGAACATGCTCAAGGCGCGGCTCTACGAGGCCGAGCTGCAGAAGCGCGAGGCGGCGGCGGCGCAAACGGAGGCGGCCAAGACCGATATCGGCTGGGGTCACCAGATCCGGTCCTACGTGCTGGCGCCCTACCAGCTGGTGAAGGACCTCCGCACCGGGGTCGAGAAGGGCAATCCGGACGCCGTGCTGGACGGCAGCCTGGACGATTTCATGGCGGCGGCGTTGGCGGCCCGCGTCGGCGCGACCCGCAGCGAGGCCAGCGCCTCGGCGCAGTGAGCGGGTCATAGCGACCAGCATACGGTGACCGGGACGCATCAGGCGGCGATCCCGGCCCGCTTCCGCGGACGCGCCGCCTCGGAAAATCGACCCTACGGCACGGCCGCGATTCCCCTGGATGGCGGCCGTTCGGGTGTCGGATGCCGATCTGACCTTCCGGACAGGAATCTCCGCCGCGTGTTCCACGACGTCGCGAATCCCACCCAGCGAGACGCGATCGGGGCGTTCGGGCGATTGCCCGCCCAATGGGCACTATCCACGCGCATTTCCGGTGTTATCGCCGTAACGCATTGCACATGCTCAAGGAATCCGCCGTTCGACCCCGTGTTGCGGGTGACTGTTCCGTGGGCCGATGACCGAAATTCGGTCGCCTGTCGGGTTCATGATTCCGGCCTTGACATCGGCCCCAGCGCTTCGCCTATTCCACATGTCAGACCCGCTTGCGCCGCAACGGTGCCGGTGGGATGCCCGTTGCAGGCCGTGATGTCCCGTAGGGATGCTGCGTTGCGGAAAATGGGCCGGACCGCCGGATGCTTCTTCCGGAGTTCCCGCTGATCCCCGGCGCGTCGATTGGGAAGGCTTCTTGATGAACTACGCGCAACAGCAACGAAGCCCGATGCGGCACATCGTCGGCATCGGCATCGTCGTTCTGCTGCATGTGTTGCTGATCTGGGCGTTGATGAACGGACTCGGCCGCGCGGTCGTGGACGTGATCAAGCCGCCGATCACCACCAAGATCGTCAAGGAACCACCGCCGCCTCCGCCGCCGCCTCCGCCTCCGCCGCCGCCGGTGCTGACCTCGCCGCCGCCGCCCTACATCCCGCCGCCGCAGATCCAGATCGAGCAGCCGCCGCCGCCGAAGGCGATCCGGACGGTGACGCGCACCCCGCCGCCGACGCCCAACCCGGCGCCGTTCACGGCCGCGAAGCCGGCTCCCCCGGGCCCCACGGTACCGGATCGCTCGGCTGGCAGCCGTCCGCTGAACAACGTCAAGCCGGAATACCCGCCGGACATGGAGGAGGCGGGCCGCGAGGGTAAGGTCGTGATGTCCTGCACCATCAATGTCGACGGCTCCACCAGCAACTGCCAGGTGGTCAGTGCGTCCGGCGGTCAGGCCTTCGTGCGCGCCGCGACCAACTTCGTGCAGCGGGCCCGCTACTCGCCAGCCGTCCATAACGGGCAGGCGGTGGCGCAGCCCAACCACATCCTCAACATCAACTTCGCCCTGGGCGATCAGGACCAGTGATCGTCCGCCTCCCCTCGACCCTCGCTTCTTCCAGAGCTGTGCCGGCACCAGGCCGCGCTTCCGGCCTCCGGCCGTCACCAGAGGAACTACACATGACGAGAACGCATCGGCTCCCCGTCCTTGCCGCGCCGGCCCTGGCGATGGCGCTGGGTCTGGCAGCCCCCGGGGCGGTGACCCAGGCGCTGGCGCAGGACGCGCAGCAGCAGGCCGCCCCCGCCCCGGCGGCGCCCGCGACCCCGCCGCCGGCGACCCCGGCCGCCGGTGCGCCCGCCACCCCCGACGCCTCGGCGCCCGCTCCGGCGGCCGGTGCTCCCGCCGCGCCGGACGCGTCGGCTCCCGCCACCTCGCCGACCGCCCCCGGCGCTCCCGGCTCGCCGGCCCCCGCCGGCGCCACCGCGAGCGGCGCCCCGGCCGGTGACGCCGGTGCCGCGGCCGTTCCGGCCGCCGCCCCCGCGACCGCGCAGGTGTCCAACCCCTACGGCCTGGACGCGCTGTGGAAGGGCGGCGACTTCATCTCGCGCGGCGTGCTGATCATCCTGGTGATCATGTCGCTCGGCACCTGGTACATCATGATCACCAAGTTCTTCGAGCAGGCCCGCCTGTTCTCGGCCAGCCGCTCCGCGCAGAAGGACTTCTGGACCAAGCCGTCCGTGACCGAGGGCGCGACCTCGCTCAAGGACTCCTCGCCGTTCCGCTACATCGCCGACACCGGCATCGCGGCCACCAACCACCACGAGGGCACGCTCACGGAGAGCATCGACCTGCACGAGTGGGTCACCATGTCGATCCAGCGCGCCGTGGAAGCCATCCAGTCGCGCCTGCAGGGCGGCCTGGCCTTCCTCGCCACCGTCGGTTCCACCGCGCCGTTCGTCGGCCTGTTCGGCACCGTGTGGGGCATCTATCACGCGCTGACCGCCATCGGCATCGCCGGCCAGGCCTCGATCGACAAGGTCGCGGGTCCGGTGGGTGAGGCGCTGATCATGACCGCCATCGGCCTCGCCACCGCCGTGCCGGCCGTGCTCGGCTACAACTGGCTGGTCCGCCGCAACAAGGGCGCCATGGAGCGGGTCCGCAACTTCTCCTCCGATCTGCATTCCGTGCTGCTCGGCGGCGTGCGCGTCGGCACCCAGTCCGCCGGTGCCCCGACCCCGGCCGGCGTGACCCGGGTCGCCTGATCCCATGGCGATGAATGTCGGGTCCTCCGACGGCGACGAGGACGAAGTCGTTTCGGCCATCAACACCACGCCGCTCGTGGACGTGATGCTGGTGCTGCTGATCATCTTCCTGATCACCATCCCCGTGGTCACCCACACGGTGAAGGTGAACCTGCCTAAGGATGCCAACCAGGAAGCGCAGACCAAGCCGGAGAACATCACCATCGCGGTGAACGAGGCGGGTCAGATCTTCTGGGGGACCGATCCGGTCCGCGACTCCCAGGACCTGCTTCATCGCCTGGAAGCCGCCGCGGTGAAGAAGCCGCAGCCCGAGGTTCAGATCCGCGGCGACGCGCAGTCCCGCTATGAGAGCGTCGGCAAGGTGGTGTTCGCCTGCCAGCAGGCCGGCATCTCCAAGGTCGGCTTCATCACTGAGCCGCCTCCGCGCGGCTGATCGACCCGCTTCCGCTTCCGTCCCGCCGGGACGGGAGCGGACGTGCCGACCCTCTTCATCCCACCGCTCGACCCGGGCGGCGCGCTTCTCCCCACGGCGGGGCGCGCGCCGGCTCCGGACAGGAACCATCGCCATGGCCATGAACGTCGGATCGGAAAGCTCTGCCGGCGGCGATCCCGAAGTGATGGTGGACGTCAACACCACGCCGCTGATCGACGTGATGCTGGTGCTGCTGATCATGCTGATCATCACCATCCCGATCCAGACGCACGCGGTGAAGCTCGACCTGCCGCAGGGCAACCCGCCGCCGCCGCCCACGCCACCCACCGTGGTGACGATCGACGTCGATTTCGACGGCGCGATCTCCTGGAACGGCGAGCCGATCCCGGACGAGGCGTCGCTGCAGAACCACTTCCTTTCCGCGGCGGCGTTGCCCGACCAGCCGGAAATCCACCTCCGGCCCAACAAGCTCGCGAACTACAAGTATGTCGCGCACGTCCTTGCCGATGCGCAGCGCCTGGGCATGACCAAGCTCGGCATCGTCGGCAACGAACAATTCATGGGACAGTGATCGCCCGCATGTCTTCCGGTCTTCCTTCTTCCCGCCTGCTTCCCGCCCTCCTGCTGGGCGGGACGATGCTGGCCGCCGTCGCCCTGCCGCCTCGCACGGCCCAGGCGGATCCGTTGCGCGCCGAGGTGGGCAAGCCCCTCCAGGCGGCCCAGGCCGCGCTGCGCGCCCGCAACTTCGCCGCCGCGATGAAGGACGTGGATCAGGCCGACGCCGTGAAGAACAAGACGGCCGACGAGAGCTACGTGATCGCGCAGATGCGCGCCGCGGTCGCCCAATCGGCCGGCGACGTGTCCGCGTCCATCGCGGCCGACGACGCGCTGATCGCCTCGTCGCGCACCTCGGCGGCCGAGAAGCAGCGGCTGTTGATGGCGGAAGCGAGCCTCGCCTACGGAGCCAAGGATTACGGGCGCACGATCACCGCGGTGGAGCGGTACTTCAAGGCGGGCGGCAGCGACGCCTCCATGCACACGCTACTGATCCAGTGCTACTACCTGCAGAAGGACTATCCCAACGCGGCCAAGGCGCAGCAGCGCCAGATCGCCGCGGAGGAGAAGGCCGGACAGAAGCCCGCCGAGAACCAGCTCAACCTGCTGGCGGCGGTGCAGCAGCAGGCGCACGACATGGACGGCTTCAACGCCACCATGGTCAAGCTCGTGCAGTACTATCCCAAGCCGAACTACTGGGCGCAGCTGATCCATGGTCTGCGCACCAACACCAACATCCCCGATCGCCTGCAGTACGACATCCAGCGCATCCGCTACGCGGTCGGCGACCTGACCTCCACCTCCGAGATCATGGAGATGGCGGAGAACGCGGTGCAGCAGGGCTATCCCGTGCAGGCGCAGAAGATCATCGCTCAGGGCTATGCCAGCGGCGCGCTGGGCAAGGATGCGGGTGCCGCGCGCGAAGCCCGGCTCAAGACCCTGATCGACAATGCCGTCGCGACCAAGAAGGCGCATCTGGCCGACGACGAGAAGGCTGCGCTCGCCGCCCCCACCGGCGGCGCGCTGGTGACGCTCGGCTACAACTACGTCGATCTCGGCCAGGCCCAGCACGGCCTCGATCTGATGCAGCAGGGCATCGCCAAGGGCGGCCTAGTGTCGGCCGACGACGCGAAGCTGCATCTCGGCCTCGCGGAGATGGACGCCGGCCGCGCCGCCGACGCCGTGAAGACGCTCAAGACCGTGGGCGGCAACGACGGCGCCGCGGAGCTGGCGCAGCTCTGGGTGTTGCGCATCCAGCATCCGGTGAACGCGTCCGCTCCGGCGGCTGCGGCCGCGCCCGCAGCGGCACCGGCCCCCGCCGCTGCCCCTGCGCCGGCTCCCGCACCGTCCGCGCCCGCGCATCCGGCACATCGCGGCCACAAGCACTAGCACTTCCTTTCCCGCCCCTCGGGGGTCTGACGGCCACGTCCAGCGGCCGGCGTCCTCGCGGGCGCCGGCCGTTCTCGTTCCTCCGCGCCGGCTTGACGCCCGGTCGGACCGGCGCTCATGCTTTGTCATTCGTCGGCGGGCACCGGGCAGCCCTATGAACAATTCCATGTCGGACGAGAATCCCCCGTCGCGCATCCTGGTCGTCGAGGACGACCCGGGGATGCGGATGCTGATCCTGCGCGTGCTGCAGGGCAGCGGCTACAGCGTGCGCGGCGCCCAGGACGGGCGGGAGATGTGGGAAGCCCTGTCGTCCGCGCCGTTCGACCTCGTGATCCTCGACGTGATGCTGCCCGGCACCAACGGGCTCGATCTGTGCCGGGCCCTGCGCCGGGACAGCCACGTGCCGGTGATCATCGTCAGCGCCCGCGGCGAGGAGCTCGACCGGGTGCTGGGTCTCGAACTCGGGGCCGACGACTACGTGCCGAAGCCGTTCGGCCAGAAGGAACTGCTGGCCCGGGTGCGGGCGGTGCTTCGCCGGGGCACGGTCGCGCCCGCGAGACAGAACGGCAGCGAGCGGCGCGAATCGCTGAGCTTCGCCGGGTGGCTGCTGGATCTGCGCCGCCGCGAGCTCACCGATCCGGACGGGGCGGCGGTGGAGCTTTCCGGCGCCGAGCACGACCTGCTGGCCAGCTTCCTCGAGAACCCGCAGCGGGTGATCGGGCGCGACCGGCTGCTGGAACTGTCGCGCACCCGGCTCGGCGACGTGTCCGATCGCAGCGTCGACGTGCTGGTCAGCCGCCTCCGCCGCAAGCTCGGCTCGGACTCCGAGAACCTGATCCGCACGGTGCGCGGCCTCGGCTACATCTTCACCGCCGACGTCGAACGGGTCTGATCCGGAACGGTCCCGGTTCGATGCGCCATCCCGGGCGTGGTCTCGGGCGTAGTCTGGGGCGCGGTCTCGGGCGTGGTCTGGGACCTGGTCTCTGGCGCGGACCCGGCCTGTTCCTGTGGCCGCGCGGTCTCGTCGGCCGCGTCACGCTGGTGCTGCTGGCGGCCGTGCTGCTGGAGTTCACCGGCAGCACCGTGTTCTACGAGCAGGCCGAGACCTACACCGCCGACGACGCGCGCATCGCGCACAAGGCCGAGCAGCTCGCCACCGACCTGCAGCTTCTCACCGCGACCGCGCCCGCCCGCCGGGCGGAAACCGCCCGGCTGATGTCGGTCAGCGACCTGCACCTGGAATGGGACCCCGCCAGCAGGCTGCCGTTGACTCCGCCCGAGATGCTGCCGTTGCAGGCGCGGTTCGCGGCCCAGCTGCGGGAATTCGGGCAGGAGGGCCTGCAGCTGACCTCCACGCCCCGGCCGGGCGACGTGGCGGGCGCGCTGCCGCTGCCCGACGGCACCGTGCTGCGCTTCGTGTCTCGCGGGCTGATGTCGCGCCATCCGGTCACGCGCGGGCTGCTGTCGGCCGCCGTGCTCGCCGGCTGCGTGCTGCTGGCGGCGGCGATGCTGGTGCGGACCCTGAGCCAGCCGCTCCGGCTGCTGGCACGCGCGGCGGATGCGATCGGCCGCGGCCCTCCGGTGCCGGTGTCCGAAGCCGGCCCGCGCGAGGTGCGCGACCTGGCGCGCGCCATGAACGCGATGCAGGACCGCATCGGGCGCCTGATCGCCGACCGCACGGAAGCGCTGGCGGCCGTGTCGCACGATCTGCGCACGCCCTTGTCGCGGCTCCGGCTGCGTGCCGGCTTTCTGGAGGATTCCGACATCCAGACCGCCATCGAGGCGGACGTGGACGAGATGGAATCGATGGTGGTGTCCGTGCTGGCCTATCTGGCGGGCGAGGACGATCCCGAGCCGCGCCGCAATCTCGACCTCGCCGCCCTGCTGGCGACGCTCGTGGACGATGCCGCCGACGCCGGACGCGACGCCCGCTACGAGGGGCCGGATCACGCCTCGATGCACGGGCGGCCGCTCGCCCTCAAGCGGGTGTTCGGCAACCTGATCTCCAACGCGCTGGCGTATGCCGGCAACGTCCGGGTGTCCCTGCGGGAGGAGGGGGCCGGGCTGTCGGTCCGGGTCGAGGATGACGGCCCTGGCATTCCGCCGGCCGAGCTGGACCGGGTGCTGACGCCGTTCTACCGGGTGGAGGGGTCGCGGTCGCGGGCCACCGGCGGCCTCGGGCTCGGCCTGGCCATCGTTCAGCGCGAGGTGCAGCGCGAGAACGGGGTGCTGCGGCTGTCCAACCGTCCGGAAGGCGGCCTGCGGGCGGAGATCGTCTTCAAGGCCGGGCGGCCGCCGTCCTGAGTTCGTCGCGGTGCCGCCCGGAAGCGGGGGGCCACGGCGGGACATCATTTGTCGTTCCGCCGTCGTTCGCCGGCAAAACGCGGACGCCATCCTGAAAGCGACGGCGGTCTTCCGCGAGGGAGGCCCGATCTCTTGAGGGTATGATCGACATGGATGGTGGCGTTCTCGACGGCATGTCTCGCTTCCGGTGCGAGGTGTTCCCGAGCCAGATGCCGCTTTATCGGCGGCTGGTGCGCGACGGGCAGCAGCCCAAGGCCCTGGTGATCTCCTGTTCCGACAGCCGGGTGATCCCCGAGCTGATCACCCAGTGCGGCCCGGGCGAGCTGTTCGTGTGCCGCAATGCCGGCAACATCGTGCCGCCCTACGGCGAAACGATCGGCGGCGTGTCGGCGACGATCGAATACGCGGTGATGGCGCTGAACGTGCGCGACATCGTGGTGTGCGGCCATTCCGAATGCGGCGCCATGGGCGGCCTGCTGCATCCGGAGAAGGTGGAGCCGATGCCGGCGGTGAAGGCTTGGCTGCAACACAGCCACGCCGCCGTCAGCGTGTTCCGCGAGACCTATCCGGCCGACCTGTCGCCCAAGGAAGCCGGACGGGCGATGGCGCTGGAGAATGTCGGCGCCCAGCTGCGCAACCTGCGGACCCACCCGTCGGTGGCCGCCCGCCTCGCCACCGGCAAGGTGCAGCTGCATGGCTGGTTCTTCGACCTGGAAACCGGCCTCGTGCACGCGCTCGACGGGCAGACCGGCGAGTTCCGCCCGATCGAGGAGCAGGCCGACACCGCCGCCGGACTGCCCATCGCGGTGCGCGGCGGCGGTGCGGGCCTGGTGCGTGAGATCCGCGCCGTGCAGCAGGCCGATCGGTGAATCGGCGCCCGGCATAGCGGTCGCCAGCCAGCCGTCGGATCTTCGGGTCCGGCGTGTTCGGATGCCGCCTTTCCGGTAGCGCTGAGCTTCGCTTGGCGGCTCGCCTGCGACCTGTCGAGCTCGCTGGTGGTGCTTCCTGGTCGCGCTGCCCTTGTGCATGGGCATCGCCGCCGCGCCGGGCGTGCCGCCGGGGAAGGGCCTGCTGAGCGGCATCGTCGGCGGCGTGGCGACCGGCCTGCTGGCCGGCTCCCCGTCGCAGGAAAGCAGGCCTCGCGGGGATGGTGTTCGAGCCGGAAGCGAGCAGGGGTGGTCGGCCTCGGCCCGATCCTGCCGCTGGCCGGGCTGATCCAGCCCGCGGCGGGCCACCAGCGTCCCGTGCGCCGGGACGCTTTCGACGGAGCGTCGGCTCCGTTTGCCCCGCCGTAGGGAAGAACGGAGCCTGATTTCAGGAAACCGGTTTCAGGAATGGGGACGGGGCTGGATCACCTCGATCCAGTAGCCGTCCGGATCCTGGATGAAGGCGATGTCGCGCATGGTGCCGTCAGACAGCCGCTTCCTGAAGGCGACGCCTTCCCGCTCGAACCGCTCGCAGGCGGCGCGGATGTCCGGCACCGACACGCAGAGATGGCCGAACCCCTTGGGTTCGCTGTTGCCGTCGTGGTGGCGGAAGCCGGGATCGTTCTCGGTGCCGTGATTGTGGGTCAGTTCCAGCACGCCGGTCTGCGTCGCCAGCCAGGAGCGGCGGGCTTCCGCGTCGTCCGGCACGTCCAGCGGCGCATCCGACAGCATCAGGAAGAACAGGGTGAAGCCGCCCTGCGGGAAGTCCCGACGGTCCACCAGCCGGAAGCCGAGCACGTCCTGATAGAAAGCGAGCGACGCGGCGGCATCCTTGATCCGCACCATGGTGTGGTTGAAGCGAAAGCCGCGGGTGTCGGGCGGCGGCTCGTTCTGCGCCGTGGGGGAGAAGGTCTCGCTCATGGACGGGGGTCCTCAACTCACCTTGCGGAAGCGGCGGATGTCGGGCTCGCGGGCCAGCTTGCTGCCGATCTCCTCGATGAGGCGCTTGAAGTGCGGGGTTTGGACGTGGAAATCCATCGCCGCGTCGTCCTTCCAGGTCTCGTAGAACGAGAACACGTGGGGATCGTCGTTGGCGACGTGCATGTCGTAGGACACGCAGCCGGGTTCCGCCCGGCTCGGCGGCACGCAGCGCTGGAGCGCCTCGTGGACGTCCTGCGCGTGTCCGGGCTTGGCCACCAGGGTCGCGAAAACGGTGATCGTGTTGCTCATGAAATCGGACCTTCCTCCGCATTGCACACAAGCAGAACGTGATCCGCCAGTCAGGTTCCACCGGCGAACGACATCGCGCCGCGACGTCCGGCACGGGACGGCACCGCCGACCCCGGCTCGTGGCTAGGGCATCGGCAGGGGGCGTTGGCGGCGCCAGGCGCTCCGGACGGGCTTCATCCCGCCCGGCGCGGGCGCTCAGCGCATGCTGAGCTGCTTCGGCGCCACCGCGGTGTTGAGCCAGATGCCGTGCGGCGAGCGCCCGGTCGGGATGAACGACACGTCGCCGGTCGCGGTGTCGAGGATCGCCACCTTCTGCCGCCAGCGCAGGGTCGCCCAGAGCTTGCCGTCGGGGCCGAACACGATGTCGTCCGGACCGCCGGCGACGTGCCAGCTCTTGATGACGTTCAGGCTGTCCCAGTCCAGCTGCGTGATCATGCCCGACACCCGGCAGGTCACGAACAGCTCGCGGCGCGACGGGGACGCGAACAGGTTGTGCGGTCCGGGCGACATCTCGATCCGGCGGACCACGCGGCCGTCCACCGGGTCGACCACCGCGACATAGGTGGTGCCCATCACGCCCACGAGCAGCCGTCCGCCGTCGGGCGTCTCGTGCCACAGCACGCCGGCCGGGGTGGAGCCGACCTCGGTGGTCCATTGCACCTTGCCGGTGGCCGTCTCGATCGCGACCAGCTTCCCCGTGTCCTGCAGGCTCACGTAGACGACCGACGAATCGGGCGCGTAGTTGATGTGGCTCGGCATGGCCGGGGCCGGGACGCGGTGCAGCAGCTGCAGCGTCTGCGCGTCGTAGATGTCGATCTGGTTGCGGGCGAGGCCCGCCACCGTCAGCAGCTTGCCGTTCGGGCTGTAGGACAGCTGGTACGGATCGCTGATCGGGACGTGGCGCTGCATCTCGCCGGTCTGCGCGTCCAGAAAGAACAGCGCGTTGCCGGAGGTGTCGCCCACCGCCACCGACCGGCCGTCCGGCGTCAGCGCCAGATGGTGCGGCTCGCGCAGCACGGGCAGCTTGCGGATCAGCTGGTGGCTGTCCACGTCGAACTCGCTGATGGACGCGTCGGCCGAGTTCAGCACGAAGGCGATGCGCGCCGCGTCTGCCGGTGCGGCGGCCAGCGCCAGGACGCCCAGCGCCAGAACGCCCGCGGCCGGAAGCGGCGCGCGTCCGAGGACCGGGACGGGGCGCCGCGCTCGACGCGCCGCGGAAAAGGATTTCGCCACCATGGAAGCCGCCTGCGGATAACGGGAAGGGCGGCCATGCTTGGCCAGCAGCCGCCCCCCGGTGTCAATCGGAATCGCTGGCCCGGCCCGCCGCAGCCCCGCCGGCGTGGCCCGTTGGACCGCCCCCGCGCGGAGCGGGCGACCGGGCGATCCGGTTCGGCACCTGCCGTCGCGGCCCCCACGGAGCGCCCCAAACAAGGCATGGACAGGCGAGGTGGTCGCAGCCGCGCGGGCGACGGGAGCCGGCGGCTCCGTCGCAGAAGGGGAGCCACCGCACGTCGACCCTTGCGTCGCCTGCCGACCATCCAGCCGGCCGCCTCCCGTCGGGCTCGAAGCGCTTCGGACCCCGCTCGAGCTGTGGGGCCGCGCGCGGCGATGGGCGCGTTTCGCGCCCCCGCGTGTCGACCGGCGGACATCCGCCCCGGGGACCATCGCGCCCGATCCGGGGACCGGAACCCTCCGCCGCTCCGTCCCCTGGGGAGGCACCAGTCCTCGCGGCGGGAGGGCTTCGGCGACATTCCCGGCCTCGTCGGGCGCTCCTCCAGCCGGGATTCGGTCTTGCCCGCGCGCCCGATCGTGCCACATGTGCTGCTGCATCATTTCCACGATCATCCCGTCGCGCCGGTCCTGGGCATCCCCCGCCCTCGTTGCTTCCGGTGGTCCGACCCGAGCCGCACAGGACGCTTTCCGATGTTCATCGAGACCGAGGACACTCCGAACCCCGCCACCCTGAAGTTCCTGCCGGGGCGGGACGTGATGGGCACCGGCACCGCCGACTTCACCGATGCGTCCGTCGCGGCCCGCTCGCCCCTGGCGCAGCGGCTGTTCGGCGAGCCCGGCGTGGCGCGCGTGTTCCTGGGCGGCGACTTCGTGGCGGTGACCAAGACCGACGACGTCGCCTGGAGCGAGCTGAAGCCCGCTGTGCTGTCCGCCCTCGTGGATCATTTCGTGGCCGGACACCCGGTGGTGCTGGCTGACGCCGAGGACGAGGTATCCGAGGACGTGCTGCCCGAGGATCGCGAGGTGGTGGACCAGATCAAGGAGCTGCTGGATACCCGGGTGCGTCCGGCGGTGGCCGGCGACGGCGGCGACATCGTGTTCCGCGGCTACCGCGACGGCATCGTTCGCCTGCACATGCAGGGCGCCTGTTCCGGCTGCCCGTCTTCCCGTGCCACGCTGAAGCACGGGGTGGAGAACATGCTGCGCCATTACGTGCCGGAAGTGGTGGCGGTGGAGCAGGTGGAAGCGTAAACCCGCCCGCGCGCCCGTCCTCGCCGGCGGGCGCCATCTCGGGGTGGGAGGGTCGGATCGCCGATGTCCGGGTCGTTATCGAAGGGTCATGACGCCGATCCGGCACCCGGGGGCGACGGTTCCCCCGAACGGGGCGAGGCCGCAGCGGCGGAAGCGCCGCATTCTGCCGAGACGACCGCCCTCACGCCGCCAGGCGTCGCTCCCAATTCGTCTTCCGTTCTCCTCGCACATCCTGACCGCGCGACCTCGGGCGCCGGCGGGGAGCAGAGCGCCCTGTCGGCGGTGGCCGGCGCAGGCGAGAGCGTGCATCGCCAGGATCATGCCGGGGGCGACGCGGCGGCCGCCGGCCTGATCCCGGCCGCCCGGGACGGGGAGGAACCTTCCGCCCGGCACGACGCATCGGCCCTGCAGGAGCACGGGATCTCTGGCGCGTCTCACGACGATCCCCTGACGTCCGCGCCGGAGGCTGGCCGCACGGCACCTGTTGAACACCCATCTGCGGGGGCCGGAGCGACGTTCCCCGTGCAGCCGGACCACCACCGCTCCGGGGAGGCACAGCAAGGCGGCCTGGAGCGCGAGGACGCGCCGGCGATGGCGGACCCTGCCGATCCGGAGCCTGTCCGCGACACGACGCTTCATCCCAGGGCCGATGGGGCCACGGTTTCCGAACCTGCTTCCGATGCCGCCGCCCGGCGGGAGGTCGCGGAAGCGGTCCGCAACACGATGCTCGACATCCTGTTCCGGGAAGCCCGCACGCCGGACGGCTGGGCCGACCGGCCGCTCGAGGCTTCGGTGGTCCACGCCCTCTACGACCTGTGCAAGCTCGGTCCGACCTCCGGCAACTGCCAGCCGGCGCGCTTCGTGTTTCTGCACAGCGCCGACAGCCGCGAGCGGCTGCGCCCGGCGCTATCGCCCGGCAATGTCGAGCGCGCGCTGGGCGCGCCGCTCTGCGTCGTCGTGGCCACCGATCCGCTGTTCTACGAGCAGATGCCTCGGCTGCATCCCGACGAAGAGCTGCGGTCCTGGTTCGCGGCCGACCTTTCGCTAGCCGAAGACACCGCCGGTCGCAACGGCACCCTCACCGGCGGCTACCTGATCCTGGCCGCGCGGGCGCTCGGCCTGGACGTGCTGCCGATGTCCGGCTTCGACAACCAGAAGGTGGACGACATCTTCCTGGGCGGCACCGGCTGGCGCTCGAACTTCCTGCTGGCGATCGGCCATGCCGCGACTGCTCCCGCGCGGGCACGGGCGCCACGTCTGGTGTTCGACGAGGCCTGCCTCCTGCTGTGACCCGCGACGACCCCGCGGACCCCCGGTCATCACCCGGCCTGCCCGACGGCGGTGGCCCGGCACGCGATGCGGACCGGTCCTCCGCCGTTCCGTCCGGCGACCGGGCGGCCGGTTCCCGCGATCCTTCCGACGCGACGGGCGCCGGGGCTCCCCGGGATCCGGCTGATGCCGATCGTCCGGGCGAGCACGGCTCGTCTTCCGGCATGGCGTTCGGCCATCGGGCCGCTGGCGAGGAGCCGACCGGGCGCACCGCGTCCGCCGATCGCTCCGAAACCCGTATCCTGACGCTCGACGGCGCGTCGGCCGCAGCCGGGGCGCGCTTCGCCCTGCTGCGGTGGGACGGCCGGGACCCGCCGGAAACGCTGGCGGAGCGGACCGTGCCCGGCCGGGACGGCGCGGAACGCCTGCCGGCGCTGCTCGCCGACGCCCTGCGTGCGCAGGGCTGGGGGGCGGGCGACCTCGACATGGTGGCCGTGGTGGCCGGTCCCGGAAGCTTCACCGGGCTTCGTGCCACCCTGGCGCTCGCCCACGGTCTGCGGCTGGGCCCGGGGGGTATGGCGCTGGTACCGGTGACGGTCGGGGAAGCGCTGGCGCCCGAACTGCGCGCGCATCCGGAAGCCGGACGCGCGTCGAGGCTCTGGTGCGTCAGCCGGGCCCGGATCGACCGCGTGTTCGTGGAGGAGGTGCCGGCCGACCCCGCCGTGCCCGTTCCGCCGCCCGTCGCCCAAATGTTGTCGGCGCTGTCGGCTTCCGCCGGCGTCCTGCTGCTGGCCGGGGACGCGGCGGCTGCGGTCGCGGCCAGGATATCGGCCGCAGGCGGCGTTCCGATCGTCGCCGGGCCGGAGCGTCCGGACGGCGCGGCGATCGCCGCCGCGGCCTTGCGCCGTGTCGCGGGAGATCTGCCCCCGCTCGCCGCCCAGCCGCTCTACGTGGACCCCCCGGAAGCCAGGCCAGCGGCGCCGGCGGCGCGCTAGGAGGCGTCGCGGTGGCGCTTCCGGGTGTCGCGCTGATCTGCGGTCCGGAAGCCGCCGCGCTGCTGGCCGCCCTGCATGCCGAATGCTTCAGCCCCGGGGAGCGATGGGACGAGACGGCCATGCGGACGCTGCTGGCGGGGCCGAGCTGCTTCGCGATGGTGATGCGGGTGGAGGCGGATGGCGCGCCTGTCGCGCTGGGGCTGGCGCGGGTGGTGGTGGACGAGGCCGAGCTGCTGACCCTCGGCGTGTGCCCGGACGCGCGCCGGCACGGATGGGCAAGCGCCCTGCTGCGGATGATCGGCGGGGCCGCCGCCGCGCGGGGCGCCGAGCGGTTGTTTCTGGAGGTGTCCACCCACAACGCCGCCGCCCTCGCCTTGTACGAGCGCGCCGGCTTCCGCCCGATCGGCCTCCGGCGCCGGTACTATCCCGACGGCAGCGACGCCAGGGTGATGGGCCGTCCGCTGCCTTGGGACGACGCTGGCGGGTAGGGTTCGGCCGCCCGGCGCCGGAACGGGCATCGGGCGGCGCTATGCCCGGCATGGCCCTATCCTCCGAGGACCGCTCCGGCATGCGGAGGCACCGGATGGCATGGCCGGCCGGGATCGGCACCATCGCTCCGGTGCCAGGTTCCGGGACGCGACCGGCAGGTCGCTCGTCAGGCTCGTCACGCGGACCGGTGGGCCGGTCGGTCCGGCATGATCGGCCGGCGATTGCGCCGGCTACCTCGGCCGAGGCTTGAGCGGGCTCGATCGTCCGGCGTCCGGTTCCGGAGAGCCGGTTCGCGACCGCGGCTCTCCGGCACAGGGGCCATGCCCGGCGATTGCGATGCGGGTACCCTGCTGTTCGTTGGCGGTGGTTCCCCGACGCGGACCGTGACGTCGCTGGTCCGTCGCCCTCTTCTCGCCATGGGAAGTCCGGCCCGGCCGCCGGCCCGCGGGAACGCTCAGCGCTTGCGGATGCGCAGCACGGTGCTGCCGTCCGGTTGGGGGTCGGCGGCTTCCACGGCATGGCCCAGCAGGGCGGTGCTGCGCGACACGTTGCTCACCGGCTCCTCGCCCCGCAGCCGGACCCGCAGCATGTCTCCGATGCCGATCCGGTCCAGGGCGAGGCGCGTCCGGACGAACGTCATCGGGCACACCTCCCGGGTGATGTCGAGCTCCGGGGGCGCCATGGCCGGCTCCGGCGGCAGACGATGCGTGCCGCCCGCATCGTCTGCCGGCGCGCCCGCAGGGGTGGCGGGCGAGAGGGCGGTGGCACCGGGCGGCACGGCGGCGGCGGGAGCGAAGGGTGGCATGGTTGCGGTCCGTGGGGCGGAAAGGGACGATGTTCCGGCTCATGTTGCGCCGGATGCGTGGCGATTCCATAAGCAACGACGCAACGGCGCCCGGAAGAGGCGGCCAGCGGGGAAGCGTGATGTCGCCAGACGGTTCGGGCACCCGTGCCGGAACGACGGAGCCGGAAGAGCCGGCGCCGCGACTTTGGGCTTGCGTGCACCCTCCCGGCCGACGGCTCCCGCCGCCGTGCTCCGTCTCGCACGGGAGGCTTCTTGGCCCGCCGAACGTGTCGTTCTTGCCACGCCCGCCGGCCTCACTCATGGACAGGACGCGGCCTGATCGGGTAACCCCCGACCATGGCCGCCGTTGGTGAACCGATGGAATCGCGCATAGAGCGCCTGTGCATCGATCGCGGTCTCAAGATGACCGGCCAGCGTCGCGTGATCGCCCGGGTCCTGTCCGAGGCCGAGGACCATCCGGACGTGGAAGAGCTCTACCGCCGCGCCACCAGCCTCGACAGCCGCATCTCGGTCGCCACCGTCTACCGCACCGTCCGCCTGCTGGAAGAGAAGGGCATCCTGGAGCGCCGGGATTTCGGCGGCGGCCGCGCCCGCTACGAGGCCAGCGAGCACGGACACCACTACCACCTCATCGACATCGACACCGGCAAGGTCATCGAGTTCGAGGACGAGGAGCATGAGCGCCTGATGCGGCAGATCGCCACGAGGCTCGGCTTCGACCTGGTGTCGCACCGGATGGAGCTGTTCGCGCGCAAGCGCAACGAGGACGCCGCCACCGTTTCCGCCGCCGGCATCGCCGCCGGGCCCGAACCGGAGCCCGCCGCGGCGCGGCGCTTCCCCGTGGAAAAGCGCTTCGGCGGGCGCGGCCGGTGACGATCGCCGGTCCGGCCCTGCGCCAGGTAGGACCTCCGGACGGTTTCGGGGAGCTGCGTGCCGGCAACCTGGGCGTCCGCATCGCGGTGAACGCCGCCGAGCGGGACGCCGCCCAGGCGCTGCGCTACCGCATCTTCTACAACGAGATGGGGGCGAAGCCCGACGAGCTGGCCCGCCAGACCCAGCGCGACATCGATGCGTTCGACGACGTGGCCGACCATCTGCTGGTGATCGACCACGCGATCTCCTCCGGCGCGCGCGGCATCGTGGGCACCTACCGGCTGGTGCAGAACGAGGCGGCCGAAAAGATCGGCCGGTTCTACACCTCCGACGAATACGACATCAGCACCATCACCGGGTTTCCCGGCCGGCTGCTGGAGCTGGGACGCTCCTGCGTCGATCCGGCCTATCGCGGCCGCGCGGCGATGCAGCTGCTGTGGCGCGGCATCGCGGCCTACGTGTTCCTGCACCGCATCGACGTGATGTTCGGTTGCGCCAGCCTTCCCGGCACCGATCCGGACAAGCTGCAGGCGGAGCTGACCCATCTTTACCACAACCACCTGGCGCCCCCGGCGCTGCGCCTCCGCGCGGTGCCCGAGCGCTACGTGGAGATGCGGCGCCTCGATCCGGCCGAGATCGACCATCGCCGCGTGCAGCAGACGCTGCCGCCGCTGATCAAGGGGTATCTCAGGCTGGGCGGCTTCATCGGCGACGGCGCCGTGGTGGACTACCAGTTCAACACCACCGACGTGGCCGTGGTGGTGAAGACCGACCTGATCACCGACAAGTACTATCGCCACTACGAGCGCCAGCTCCGCGACGCGCTGTACTGAGCGGCGGACCTTCGGGCAGCATGAACGTCGTCGCCCCGCCGGCGGGTGAGCGGTCGTCCGCGCACGGCTTCTCCACGAGGGCGCTCCGGCGCATCCCCGGCTGGCTCCGGCTGATCCTGGCCGGTGCCCTATGCGCCCTGGCACTGCCGCCCTGCTTCGTCCTCCCGGTGTTGTGGGTCGGGGTTCCGTTTCTGATGCGGCAGAGCCTCGCCGCCACCGGCTGGCGCGCAGCCGCGTGGCGCGGCTTCCTGTTCGGGATGGGGCTGCATACCGCCGGGCTGTACTGGCTCACGGACGCGATCCTGGTGCGCGCCGACCAGTTCTGGTGGTTCGTGCCGTTCGCGGCGCCGCTGTGCGCCGTGCCGCTGGCCTGCTTCATCGCGGCCGGATGTGCCCTGTTCCGGTTGGTGGCCGGCGCCGACGCGGGCCCTGGCACTGGCACTGACACTGGCGCCGGCACTTTCACTGGCACCGGCGGCGGCGCGCGCCTGCTGCTGTTCGCCGGGTTGTGGACGCTGGGCGACCTTCTGCGATCGGTGGTGTTCACCGGCTTTCCGTGGAACCTGTGGGGCAGCGTGTGGGAATGGCCGGGCCTCGGCGGCACGGTGATGACCCAGCCGGCCGCCTGGGTGTCTGTGCACGGCCTGACCCTGTTCACCCTGCTGCTTGCGGGCGCGCCGACCCTCGGACGGCGCGGGGTCGCGGGCGCCCTGGCCGGGATCGTCGTCTGGGCGGCGGCCGGCGCGGCTCGGCTGGCGCTGCTGCATCCCGTGGGCGGTCCGTCGCCCACCGTGGTGCTGGTGCAGGGCGACATCCCCGAGCATGAGAAGCAGGACCGCGCCTACGCGCTCGACACCTTCCGCACCTATCTGCGCCTGTCCGCCGCCGGCGTGGCGGAGGCGTTGCGGCGGGATCACGGGCCCGTGGTGTTCGTGTGGCCGGAAACCATGTTCCCGGGGCTCCTGGACCAGGATCCCGAAGCCCGCGCGGTGATGATGAACGCGACGCCCGGCGCCGCCGCGGCCCTGATCGGCAGCGTCCGCTGGGGCACGGACGAGCGGCCCCGCAACAGCCTGATGGTCGTGGTCCCCGGCGGCAACATCACCGACACCTACGACAAGGCGCATCTGGTGCCGATGGGCGAGTATCAGCCCGGGTTCCTGCCCTTCAAGGTGGTGCCCGGCGGCGGCTTCGCGGCCGGTCCCGGACCGCGCACCCTGCGCCCACCCGGCGTCCCGGCGGTGGGTGCCCTGATCTGCTACGAGGTGATCTTCCCCGGCGCCGCGGTGCAGGAGGGGGACCGGCCGCGCTGGATCGTCAACGTCACCAACGACGCCTGGTATGGCGACACCGCCGGTCCGCGCCAGCATCTGGCGGCGGCGCGGATGCGGGCGGTGGAGGAAGGGCTGCCGCTGGGGCGCGCCGCCAACACCGGCATCACCGCCGCGTTCGACGGCTTCGGCCGCGAACTCGGGCGCCTGGAGTGGGGCCGCGCCGGAACGGTGATCGCCACGTTGCCGCCGCCGCTGCCGCCCACCTTGTTCTCCAGAGCAGGGCTGATCGTGCCCTGGATGCTGGCGCTGGTCGTGACGCTGCTCGGTTGTTTACCTTTTGTTTACCGTCGTCCAAAATTTTGGCACAAATCCGTGAATTCGCGACGGCATCTGTGATAGGAAGATGCCGAAGGGCACGGGACGCGATAGGGCTCCGTTCCTTGACAATCCCAGGTTGTGTTCATACCTCGTGAGGGGCGAACAGGTCGAGGACTGCATGGCAAGACAAGCCTCCGCCAAGAAGTCGGAGTTTTCTTTGGGTGAACAGGAGGCCGGCACGGAGCGCGAATCCCGCCCCAGCCCGATCGACGTGCATGTCGGCAGCCGGATCAGGCTCCGGCGCACCCTGCTCGGTATGTCGCAGGAGCGGCTGGGCGACGCGCTCGGCCTGACCTTCCAGCAGGTCCAGAAATACGAGCGTGGGGCCAATCGCGTGGGCGCGTCCCGGTTGTTCGACCTGTCCCGTGTGCTGGACGTGCCGGTCAGCTTCTTCTTCGACGATCTTCCCAACGGTCAGGGCGGCCATCATGGCTCGGACCAGCACGGCTTCCACGCCGTGTCAGGTTTCGCCGAAGCTCAGGAGGGATTCGGTCACGCCGCCGGGGGCGAGGACATCTTCGGCCGCAAGGAAACCGTGGATCTAGTGCGGGCCTATTACCGCATCACCGAGCAGCCGGTGCGCCGTCGCGTGCTCGACCTGATCAAGACCATGGCCAGTTCCGCGGCGGGCTGATCCCGCGCGGACGCGAGCGATCGCGGCGGCTGGCCGTCATTCGCGGCGGAGCAGCTTGTCCGTCATGAAGCTCGACAGCTTGTTGGCGACGAAGTCGCGCTTCAGCGCCGCTTCGTCGTATTCGTCCCGTACCCAGTCCAGGAGCGGCAGCCGTCCTTCCGCGTCCGCGCGGTAGCGCAGAAAGAACGCGTCGAGGATGCCGGTGCGGGAGCGCCGGAAGTGTCCGAAGCGCGGCGACAGCTGGTCCAGCGCGTCCTGGCTGTTCCCCCCCTCGAACATCAGCACCAGCCCCGAGGCGAGCCCGGCGCGGTCGGCGCCCGACTTGCAGTGCATCAGCATGGGGAACGCGATCTCGCGATACAGCCCGGCGAAGCGCAGGATGCGGTCCCGGTGCGGCGCGCCGCGGCTCTCGAACGCCATGTCGACATGCGCAAGACCGATCCGTCCCGCCGCCTCGCGCGACAGGGCGTCCGAGCCGCAACGCCGATGCCCCCGCAGATTGACCAGCGTGCGGAGCCCCAGCCGGCGGGCGGCGGCCCGGAGCTGCCATGGCGTCGGATGGTTGCAGCGATACACCTTGCCCGGCACCACGGGCGCGAAGTTGGTCCACACGGTGCGGAAGATCGCGTGGTCCACGAACAGGCTGTCGCGCCAGGCGGCGCGGCGCGCGGCGGGTCGGTCGAGGGTCTGGTCGAACATGATGGGGATCGTTTAGCGCAAACGGCGCCGGGAACAATGTCCCGGCACCGCCCGCGGCATCAGGCGGGGAAGGGGATCAGCCCTTCCGCTCGATCTGGAGCTGCTTGATCTTGCCGATGGCCTCCGCGGGGTTGAGGCCCTTGGGGCAGGTCTGGGTGCAGTTCATGATGGTGCGGCACGCGTACAGCTTGAACGGGTCCTCCAGCGCATCGAGGCGCTCGCCCGTGTATTCATCGCGGCTGTCGGCGATCCAGCGATAGGCCGCCAGCAGCGTCGCCGGGCCCAGATACTTGTCGCCGTTCCACCAGTAGCTCGGGCAGGAGGTGGTGCAGCAGAAGCACAGGATGCATTCCCACATCCCGTCCAGCTTCGCGCGCTCCTCGCGGCTCTGCAGCCGTTCGCCGTCCGGCGGCGCCGGGGTGTCGGATTTCAGCCAGGGCTCCACCGACCGCAGCTGGGCGTAGGCGGCGGTGAGATCGGGCACCAGGTCCTTGACCACCGGCATGTGCGGCAGCGGGTAGATGCTGACGGCCTTCTTCACCTCCGCGATCGGCTTGAGGCAGGCGAGCGTGTTGCCCCCGTCGATGTTCATGGCGCAGGAGCCGCAGATCCCTTCCCGGCAGGAGCGCCGGAAGGTGAGGGTCTGGTCCACCTCGTTCTTGATGTAGATCAGCGCGTCCAGGACCATCGGCCCCATGCGGTCGAGGTCGAGCTCGTAGGTGTCGATCACCGGGTTGGCGTCGTCGTCGGGCGTCCAGCGATAAACGCGGAACTCCTTGACCCGCTTGGCGCCGGCCGGCGCCTTGAAGGTGCGCCCCTTGCCCACCTTGCTGTTCCGCGGAAGCGTCAGTTCGACCATCGGTCGGTCTCCTCGGAGGTCGTTGGTTGGCGGCTCAGTAGACGCGCTTCTTGGGCGGGAACACCGATACCTCGTTGGTCAGCGTCTGCATCCGCACCGGGCGGTAGCCGAGCGCCACCGAGCCGTCGGCGGGGTCCAGATACGACACGGTGTGCTGCATCCAGTTCTGGTCGTCGCGATCGGGGAAGTCGTCGTGCGCCTGGGCGCCCCGGCTTTCCTTGCGCGCCTCGGCGCTCACCATGGTGACGACGCCGTTGGCGATCAGGTTCTCGTACTCGAGCGCTTCCATCAGGTCGCTGTTCCAGATCAGCGAGCGGTCGCTCACCGCCATGTCGGACAGGCCCGACCACAGCCGCTCCATCTTGCCGACGCCTTCCGTCAGGCTGGCCGAGTTGCGGAACACCGCGGCATGGGCCTGCATGGTGCGCTGCAGCTCGTCGCGCATGGTGGACACGCGGGTGCCGCCGTTCGCGTGGCGCACGCGGTCGAGCCGGTCCAGCGACTGCTCGCCGGCGCGGTCGGGCAGCGGGGCGACCTTGTCCCCCGGATGGATCAGCGTGGCGGCACGCTGCGCCGCGGCCCGGCCGAACACCACCAGATCCAGCAGCGAGTTGGTGCCGAGCCGGTTGGCGCCGTGCACGGACACGCAGGCGGCCTCGCCCACCGCCATCAGCCCCGGCACCACCGCGTCGGGATTGGCGGCGGTCGGACGCAGCACCTCGCCGTGATAGTTCGTGGGAATGCCGCCCATGTTGTAGTGCACGGTCGGCAGCACCGGCACCGGCTCCTTGGTGACGTCCACGCCCGCGAACACGCGCGCGGTCTCGCTGATGCCGGGCAGGCGCTCATGCAGCAGGTCGGCGCCGATATGCTCCAGATGCATCATGATGTGGTCCTTGTTCGGACCGCATCCGCGCCCTTCGTTGATCTCGATGGTCATGGAGCGCGACACCACGTCGCGCGAGGCCAGGTCCTTGGCCGTCGGCGCATAGCGCTCCATGAAGCGCTCGCCCTCGGCGTTGGTGAGATAGCCGCCCTCGCCGCGGCAGCCCTCGGTGAGCAGGCAGCCGGCCGGGAAGATGCCGGTCGGGTGGAACTGCACGAACTCCATGTCCTGGGTCGGGATGCCGGCGCGCATCGCCATGCCGCCGCCGTCGCCGGTGCAGGTATGGGCCGAGGTGCAGCTCAGATAGGCGCGGCCGTAGCCGCCGGTCGCCAGCACCACCATGTTGGCGCGGAAGCGGTGGATGGTGCCGTCTTCCAGGCACCAAGCCGTCACGCCGCGACAGGCGCCTTCCTCGTCCATGATGAGGTCGAGGGCGAAATACTCGACGAAGAACTCGGCGTTGTGCTTCAGGCTCTGCTGGTAGAGCGTGTGCAGGATGGCGTGGCCGGTGCGGTCGGCGGCGGCGCAGGCGCGCGGCACCGGGGCCTTGCCGTAGTCCGACATGTGGCCGCCGAACGGGCGCTGGTAGATGCGGCCGTCTTCCGTCCGCGAGAACGGGACGCCGAAATGCTCCAGCTCCTGGATCGCCGGCACCGCCTCGCGGCACATGTACTCGATGGCGTCCTGGTCGCCGAGCCAGTCCGACCCCTTCACGGTATCGTACATGTGCCAGCGCCAGTTGTCCTCGGCCATGTTTCCGAGTGCCGCGCCGATGCCGCCCTGGGCGGCCACGGTGTGGGAGCGGGTGGGGAACACCTTGGTGATGCAGGCGGTCTTCAGCCCGGCCGCCACCATGCCCAGGGTGGCGCGAAGGCCGGACCCGCCGGCACCCACCACCACCACGTCGTAGCTGTGGTCGATGATGTTGTAGGCGCGGGAGGAAGGCAGGGTGATCGCGTTCATCGTCCACTCACGTGCGCAGGCGGCCGTTGGGGAGCGGAGGCCGCGAAGGAACTACGGTCCGGGGCGGGCGCCGGAGGCGAAAGGGAAGCACCGGACCCGCCGCCCGGAACGAGCCGCCCGGCCGGACCCGGGGAAGGAGCCGGCCAAGGGCCCTAGATCGCCGGCGCCCAGAACGCCATCTTCAGGATCGCCACCACCGCGAACAACGCCAGCAGTCCGGCCGCGCCCTTGTTGAGGAGCGTGGTCGCCAGATGCGCGGGACCGCGGACGTAATCGTCGATCACCACCTGCAGCCCCAGCTGCATGTGGTGGAAGGTCATCAGCACCAGCGCCAGCAGCAGCACGGTGTTCACCGGCTGGCCCACCCAGTGGATCATCCGCACGTGACCGGCGCCGAGCAGCCCGATCACCGACACCACGAACCAGATCGTCAGCGGCAGCAGGGCGATGGAGGTCAGCCGCTCCACCCACCAGTGCTCCACGCCGTTCTTCGCCGCTCCCAGGCCGCGGACGCGGCCGAGCTGGGAGCGCATCACCTTGATGTCGCCCTTTGACGCGCTCATCGGCTCAGTTTCCCGCCGGTTGCGTGGTGGTGGGGGCGGGAGCCTCGGCGGCCGGCACCGCGCCGGACGCCGCCATCGGCGCCCCGGCCCAGACGCTCAGCCCGATCCCCCAGATCAGCAGGGTCAGCACCACGGTCGTGGCGATGACGATGATGCCGTTGCGCCGCACGTCCGGCAGCTTGAAGCCGTAGCCCGCGTCCCAGAACAGATGACGGACCCCGCCCGCGGTGTGGAACACCAGGGCGAGCGTCCAGCCGAACAGCACCAGAAGGCCGACGGGACTGCCGATCGCGCGTTGCACGGTGTCGAACGCCGCGGGACCCGTCGCGCCGGCCACCAGCCACCACACCAGCAGCAGCGTGCCGAACGAGGCGGCGATGCCGGTGACGCGGTTGGCGATGCTCAGGAACATCGAGAGCTGGAAGCGATAAACCTGCAGGTGCGGCGACATGGGACGGCGGGCAATGGTGCCGTCGGATCGATGCGCCACATACAGCGCGTCGCGGACATCCGTCATGAGGGGCCGGCTTTTCCTTGGTTCCCGGAACCGCCGGGCGCCGGGACAGCGGCTTCGGCGATCCTGTGGGAACAAGCTCCTACGCCCGTGCGCCGGGACGGTCAACGCGTCTGGAACGGAACTTCCATTTCGTCGAATGAATGGAAATGAGAGGCATTCTCAGAACTACCGGCCGTTCGCCAGGTCACCATGCGGATCGCAGGCTCCGCCAACACTTCGCCAGCAAGCGCGGGGCGGCTTGCCAAGCCGGATATCCCGGCCGGGGACCGGGATCGGCCGCATCCCGATCGGCCGGATCGGGCGACGAGGCGGGTTCGTGTTGTTCGACGAGGGCAGGATCGACCTCGCGCCATGCTCATCCCCGCCCCCGCGGGGGCCGGGCTTTTCGGACCGTCCTGCGGCATCGCGCTCCTTCCCGCGTCAGCGCCGCGGCGGCGGCGTCCCGGGAGGCGGCGATGGCGGCTCCGGCGGCAGGATGGTGACGCTGACCGGCCCGTGGACGACGTGCTGGATCATCGCCCAGGCGGGGCGATAGGCCACGGCGATCTGCTTGAGCATGAAGTACAGCCCGACCTGCGCCAGGATCGCGGCGCCGATCCCGGCCCAAAGGAACCAGCGCGGGCGGGGCGGCTTCGGCGGCTGCGAGCCGGGGGTCCACACCCAGGGACGCGTCCCGGAGCCGCCTTCGCCCGGAGTGCCGCCCTCGGTGCCGCCACCGGCCGGCACGCCACGCATCCCGGCGCCCGATGGGCGCACGGGCGGGGCGTAGCGGGCGGGGCTCAGGCGGCCCTCCGGGGCAGCAGGTCGAGCGCGATCATGGCCTCGGCGATCTGCACCGCGTTCAGCGCGGCGCCCTTCCGGAGGTTGTCCGACACGCACCAGAACGCCAGCCCGTTCTCCACCGTCGGATCGATCCGCAGCCGGCTGACATAGGACGCGTCCTCGCCCACGCACTCGAGCGGGGTGACGTAGCCGCCATCCTCGCGCTGGTCGTGCAGCACCACGCCCGGCGCTTCCCGCAGCGCGGCGCGCGCCCGTTCCAGGTCCACCGGCTCCTCGAACTCCACCGACACCGCTTCCGAATGGCCCACGAACACCGGCACGCGGACGCAGGTGGCGAACAGCTTCACGTCGGGATCGAGGATCTTGCGGGTTTCCACCGCCATCTTCCATTCCTCCTTGGTGGAGCCGTCGTCCATGAAGCGGTCGATATGCGGGATGCAGTTGAAGGCGATCTGCTTGGTGAACTGTTCGGGCTTCACCGGGTCGCCCACGAACGACGCCTTGGCCTGGTTGAACAGCTCGTCCATGCCTTCCTTTCCCGCACCGGCCACCGCCTGATAGGTCGAGACCACCACGCGGCGGATGGTGAACAGGTCGTGCAGCGGCTTGAGCGCCACCACCAGCTGGATGGTGGAACAGTTCGGGTTGGCGATGATCCGGCGGCGCGCCTTCTTCAGCGCGTCCGCGTTCACCTCCGGCACCACCAGCGGCACGTCCGGCTCCATCCGGAACTGCGAGGTGTTGTCGATCACCGTGCAGCCGGCGGCGGCGGCGCGCGGCGCATGCACGGCGGACACGGACGCGCCCGGGCTGAACAACCCGAGATCCCAGCCCGTGAAGTCGAAGGTTTCCAGGTTCTGGACCTTCAGCACCCGCTTGTCGCCGTAGGATACCTCCCGCCCGGTGGAGCGGCCGGAGGCCAGGGCGGCGATGTCGTCCACGGGGAACTCGCGCTCGTGCAGGATTTTCAGGATCTCGCGCCCGACCGCTCCTGTGGCTCCGACAACGGCGACGCGATAACCCATGGCTGCTGACTTTCCCTTTTTGTCGCCCGCGCTCCTGCGGCGCGGCCGGCATGACGCGCGGCCTCCTGCGGCGGCGCATCGCGAGCAAGGGTCCGTAGCGCGCCGATCGCCCGCGGCGCAAGGAAGCCCGCGGTGCGACGCCTTCCCGGCGGGCGGCGCGACGATCGCGGGCGGCCCGGGCCTGCCGTCCCGCTCTTGCGTGGAAGCGGATCGGCCGCGCCGCGCTTCGCGACCGCGATCCGCTGGGAACCAGAGGATCGGCTCCGGTCGACGCGGGTCGGCGTCGAGCCCCGCCCGCAGACGAGCTCCGGGCCCGGCCCGGTGTTGCCGCACGCCGATCCCGGGGATGAGGATCTTCGGCCGGTTCCGACTGCGAGCGCCGCCGCCGCCCTGCCCCGGACGCCCGGACCAACGTGGCGGCGGCATGGGGAAGGGAGGCGGCACGGCATGGGGGCGATGGCCGGGGTGAAGCCGGAGAAGGCGCGGGCGCCGGGGCGGGCATGGCGGGGTCGCCCGGCCGCCATCCCCGGGCCCGGCGTCGAAACGATGCACAAAACGAGAAACGCGCCGCCATGCGAGCGCGTTGCCGCTTTCAAGACGGGTACCAGGACGGCGGGCGCCCGGCGCAGGCGTGGCCCCGCCCGATCCGCGGCGGCAGGACACGGGGTGGGCGACGATGAACGGCGTGCGGCGATGACGGATGCGCCTGGTGAACCCGGCCGGCCGCTGCGCTGGCAGCCTACCGGTAAGGACGCCGTGGGACGGGCGCTTTGGCCGGGCTCGGCACTCTGGTTCACCGTGTCGGACGGCATCCTGCGCGATCTTGCCTATCCGCGCATCGAACAAAGCTGCGTCCGCGATTTCGGCCTGATCGTCACCGACGGCGCCGAACTGTTCGCCGAGGAACAGCGGGACTGCGACAGCGTGCTGGAGCCGGCGGACCCCGGCATCCCCTCGCTGCGGCTGGTGAACACCCATCGCGGCGGCCGCTTCCGGCTGCACAAGCACATCGTCGCCGATCCGCTCCGTCCCGTGCTGCTGATGCAGGTGCGGCTGGAAGATCTGGCGCCAGGCGGGCCGCCCCTGCGGCTCCATGCGCTGGCGGCACCCTATCTCGGCGGCGGCGCCGGCACCGGCTCGGCCTGGTGCGGCGACTACAAGAACGAGCCCATGCTGGTGGCCGAGGGCGGCGGGCTGGCCGTGGCGTTGCATGCCGGCCAGGGCTGGCGGGCCCGGTCGGCCGGCTTCGTGGGGGTGAGCGACGGGTGGCAGGACCTGCATCGCCACCGCCGGATGGAATGGCAGTTCGAGCGCGCCATCAACGGCCACGTGGCCCTCACCGGTCAGCCCGAACTCGCGCCCGACGGGTCGGTGGTGTTCGCGCTGGCCTTCGCCCGCCTGTGGACGGAAGCGGGCATGCGCGCCCGCGCCGCGCTGCTGGAGCCTTTCGCCGAGATCGTCGCCCGATACGAGGAGGAGTGGCGTTCCTGGCTGTCGCGGCTCGATCCGGGAGCGCCGGCCTGGCGCCGCGCGTCGCTCGCCCGCCCCGAAGTGCGGCGCGACCTGATGGTGCTCAAGACCCACCAGACCCCGTCGGTGCCCGGGGCCGCCGTGGCCAGCCTCGCGATCCCCGCGCCGGCGGAGGATGCGGGCCAGGCCTGTCATCTGGTGCATCCGCCCGGCCTGTGCGCCGCCGCGACGGCCTTGCATGCCGCCGGCGATCCCGCCGCGCTGCGCGCGACGCTCGGCTATCTGCGGTCGGTGCAGGAGCCGGACGGGCGCTGGCCCTACAGGTTCTGGACCGACGGCATGCCGGCCTGGCACGGGCTGCATCTCGACGGCACCGCCCATCCGGTGCTGCTGGCCGACCGGGCACGCCGCGACGGGGTGCTGGACGCCGAGGATGTCCGGCGGTTCTGGCCGATGGTGCGGGACGCGGCCCTGTTCCTCGCGCGCCACGACGCGGGCGAGGGGTTCGACCGCTGGGACCGTTCGGGGCGGCCCGGCTTCCACACGCTCGGATCGCAGATCGCGGCCCTGCGCGTCGCGGCCACCTGGGCCGACCTCGTCCGGCCGCCCCCCGCCGCCCCGGCGACGTTCGCGGAAACGGTGGAACCGGCGCTGGAGCCGCAAGGCGTCGCGCTGCTGGACGCCGCCTTGTTCGACGCGCTCCGGGCGGACCGGGAGGCGGACCAGCACGCGGACCGGGAGGCGGATCAGGGACCGGCCTGGGACTCCGAACCGTCCGGCGGCGGCCATGTCGCGCTGCCCCCGGCGGGTGGCGCGTCCGTCGGGTCCGAGGGGGAAGACGCGGTGGATCCCGGCCTCGCCGCGTTTCTCCGCGACACGGCCGATGCGGTGGCGGACCAGCTCGATCTGCTGCTCGGCGACGGCGACATCGCCGACCCCGATATTCTCGTTCTGCCGCGCCTCGGCGTGCTCCATCCGCTCGATCCCCGCATCGAGGCCGCGACCGCGGCGATCGACCGGACACTGTTGATGGAACGTCCCGAAGCGCCGGCCTGGCGCCGGTGCGAGGATGACCCGGCACCCTGGCCGGTGCTGGCGGCCGAGCGCGGCTTCCTGGCGCTGCTGGCCGGACGGCGGGAGGAGGCGGTGCGTTGCGCCGCCGCCCTGGCCGCGTCCGAAGGCGTCGGCGGCCTGCTGCCGGCGAGGCTGGACCGGGCCTGGGCCGAGCGGGGAGAAGGCGGCGGCACGGTGATGCCCGATTGCTGGACCCATGCCGAGCGGCTCCTGCTGCTTCTGGCCGTCGCGGCCGACGGGGCGCTGGAATCCCCGGCCGGAGAGCAGGCCGGCGAGGCGGCCCGGGGAGCCGGTCCGGCGGTCGAGGCCGCGCCCGCCCCGGGAGGTGCCGGGATCTTCGCCGTGCCGCCGGCGCGCCGGGAAGGCGGCGCGGGCCGCGTGGTCCGCTGGCGCCCGTTCGGCGAGAATCCGCCGCTGCGTGCAGGCGCGGTGCTGCGCGTGGAACTGCCCGTCGCCGCCGAGCTGCATTGGAGCGACGACAACTGGGATCGCATCCGGGACACGCCGATGCGGCGGATCGCAGATGGCCTCCACGTCGCGGAACTCCCCACGGAAACGCTGCCGCCCGGCGCGCAGCTGTTGTTCACCTGGCGCGAAGAGGAAACCGGCGCCTGGGCGGGGGTGGACCATGCCGTCACGGTGTCGGGTCCGTCGATGCCCGGGCGGGATGGCCGTCCGGACTGAGGGCGGACGCTCCCCGTCCGCGCGGGCCGGCGCTCGCCCCGTTGGGGGGTGTCGGACGAGGCGGTCCAGGGGCACCATGCGAACGGCGCCGCCGGTGCGCCGTCTGGCCCCGGCCGGCCACGCGCCGAACTCCGCAGGCGGCCAGCCGTTCGGACGCGGAACTTCCACCGCTGCCACTTCCACATCACGAAGGACGAGCCGACATGGACCCAGTTGGACAGGTTTCCGCGGACCCGCAGGGCCGCGACAACACCGCACGCCCCGGACCCTCCAAGGCGCCGCCCTGCGCCCTGGTGATCTTCGGGGCGCACGGCGACCTGACCAAGCGGCTCCTGGTACCGGCGCTCTACAACCTCACCGGCGGCGGCCTGCTGGACGACGGCTTCCAGGTGATCGGCGTGGACCGCGTCGAGAGCGACGACGACAAATGGCGTGCCTCGCTCGGCGACACCATGCAGGACTTCACCAAGGACCCGGCGGCGGAGTTTTACACTCCCGAGATCAACAAGGACTGGTGGGGCTGGATCAGCTCCCGCATGCACTACCAGCAGGCGGACTTCACCAACGTCGACGAGCTGAAGCGCCTCGCCGGGCGCGTCACCGGCAACGCCGTGTTCTATCTGGCGGTGGCGGGCCGCTTCTTTTCCACGGTGGTCGAGAACCTGGGCAAGGCCGGGCTCGTCGAGCAGAAGGACGATCATTTCCGCCGGGTGGTGATCGAGAAGCCGTTCGGCGCCGATTTCCCCAGCGCCCGGGCGCTGAACGAGAGCATCCTCAAGGTGCTCGACGAGAGCCAGATCTATCGCATCGACCATTTCCTCGGAAAGGAAACGGTTCAGAACATCCTGGCGCTGCGGTTCGGCAACGGCATCTTCGAGCCGCTCTGGCGCCGCCAGTTCATCGACCACGTGGAGATCACCGCGTCCGAGACCGTGGGCGTCGAGGGGCGCGGCGCGTTCTACGAGCCGACGGGGGCATTGCGCGACATGGTGCCGAACCACCTGTTCCAGCTGCTCGGCATGATCGCGATGGAGCCGCCGGTCTCGTTCAGCGCGGAAACCGTCCGCACCGCCAAGGAGCAGCTGTTCGAAGCCATCCGGCCGGTGACACCCGAGGACGCGGTGCGCGGCCAATATACCGCGGGCAAGGTGCAGGGGCGGGACGTGCAGGGCTACCGCGAAAGCCCCGGCGTGGACCCGCACAGCAACACCGAGACCTATGTCGCGCTCAAGCTGATGATCGACAACTGGCGCTGGTCCGGGGTGCCGTTCTACCTGCGCACCGGCAAATCCATGACCGAGCGCCGCACCGAGGTGGTGGTGCATTTCAAGCAAGCACCCTACGCGATGTTCCGGGAAACCCCGGTGGACGCGCTGGCGCCCAACAACCTCACCCTGAATATCCAGCCCGTGCAGGGCATCACCATGGGGATCAGCGCCAAGATCCCTGGCCCGACCATGGAGCTGGGCGGGGTGGAGATGCGGTTCCGCTACGAGGACGCGTTCAAGCTGACGCCGAACGTCGGCTACGAGACGCTGCTCTATGACTGCCTCACCGGCGACGCCACCTTGTTCCAGCGCGCCGACAACATCGAGGCGGCCTGGAAGGTGGTCGACCCGGCGTTGAAGGCCTGGGAAGCCGACCCGGCCGGCCCGGAACTCTACGAGGCGGGCACCCCGGGACCGGCGGGCGCCGACTCCCTGCTGGCGAAGGCCGGCCACCACTGGATGCCGTTGAAGGCGCCCAAGCACGACGAGCCCGGCTGAACCAGGGGAACCCGTATCCGCAGGGGGGGGCTTCTCGCTCCCCTGCCTTCCCGCCCGATCGACGTGAAAAGGGGCGCCCGCCGGTCCCGGTGGGCGCCCCTCGTCGTGTCCGCTTCCAGCGATCAGCGGGCGGAAGAGAACCGCTTCACGATGGCGGACAGCTTGTGCCGCCGGATCTCGCTGCGGGCCTTCGCGCCGGTTTCCATGTAGTTCAGCTGGATGGCGTAGCGACGGCCGACATATTGCCGGTGCCCGTGCCAGGTGGTCGGCCCGTTGGGGAACACCAGCAGGGTGCCGTCCACCGGGGGCACCTCCACCGCGTAGTCCTCGATGTCGTCCGGACGGCGCAGGAGGCGCAGGCAGCCTTCCTGGCGCGACCAGGCCTCCGTGGCCGGGTTCAGATACAGCAGGATGGTCACGCGCTTGGCCGTGGAATCCGTGTGGACCCGGCCATCCTTTTCCCGGGTGCGGCCGCGCAGCGTCAGCATGGTGGGCGCGTCGCGGAGGTCGAGGCCGAATTTCGCCGCGATCGCCTCGCGCAGCCGCGGCCCTTCCAGCGCACGCACCAGGGCCTGGGCCTCGGGCCTGAGGGACAGCGCGGAAGGCGGAAACGAACCGCCGCTGCTCATCTCGGGCAGCCCCGACACGATGGCCCGCAGCTCGTCGGGAGGCACGAAGTTCGGAACCACGACGTGGGGAAACGGATCGGTCGCCACCGGCGTCGCCGCGAGGCGGTCGAAGGCCAGCTCGAGGGGCGGTGAAACGGATTTCAGCATGGCATCGCTCGGCTCAACAAGGATCCTGGCTCCCTAGAAACGCCGAAGCCGGCCCGCGCACAAGCGCGGCGGCGGCATGGGGATGCGCGGAGAAAGCAGGATCGGGAGCGATGCCCTCGTGCCGGACCGGTCGTGAGATCAGCCGCGGACCTGCTTGTGGGGGCGCAGGATGGTGTTGGTGCTCAGGAACTGCGCGCAGCCGATCTGGCCGTCGCAGCAGGGCAGGGGCGCCTGGCCATCGAACTGATCGGCCGCCGCGCGCTCGGCGTCGCCCGGACGATAGGCCGTGTGCTGCAGGCTCGCCTGACGGCCTTCGCAGGTGAAATGCGGCTTCTCGACCGTCATGCGCAGATCCGACGCCTGCGCCGCCGAAAGGGCGGTGCCGGCGACGCTCGCGACCACCATGGCCGAAAAAAGGAAGAACTTCATCGCCGCCGAACCCCGCTTCCGAATGCACGGACACAAGAGCAACGGGTAAGCCGCTGGAATGGTTACACGCTCTCGATTCAGTGAAGATGAAGTCGCACCGGTTTCCCCTGCCATGCTTGCGCCGCATTGATCGAACAACGGCCGGCTTGTATCGCCGTGCCTCATGCAGCCCCCCGATTCCGCGACCGGACCGGTCTCCACTTCTCCCAGAATCCGGGACGACGGCGCCGGCGGGAGCACTCTCCCGGCCCCCGACCCGCGCCGCGACGGGCCGCTGGCCGGCTACCGCCGCCGCCTTGCCCTGGGCATCCTGGACGAGGACCCGGAACAACGGCGCGCGGCCGAACGGCTCGACATGCTGTGGCGGGAACTGGATGGCTATCGTCCGGCCCGGGCCGATGCCGGCGGCCGGCGCGGCGGGCTGTGGGGATTGTTGCGCCGTTCCCCGCCGCCGCCGCCGCGCGGCGTCTATCTCGTGGGCCAGGTGGGGCGCGGCAAGTCCATGCTGATGGACCTGTTCTTCGATCACGCCCCGGTCGACCGGAAGCGGCGCATCCATTTCCACCGGTTCATGCAGGACAGCCACGCCGCCGTGCACCGGCTCAAGCGCGAACGGCCCGAGCTGTCGGACCCGATCCCGCCCCTGGCCGACTCGGTGGCGTCCGAGGCCAGCCTGCTGTGCTTCGACGAGTTCCAGGTCAACGACATCGCCGACGCCATGATCCTGGGGCGGCTGTTCGAGGCGCTGTTCGCCCGGGGGGTGGTGGTGGTGGCGACCTCCAACATCGTGCCGGACCAGCTGTTCCAGAACCGCCCCGGCGCCGACGCCTTCAAGCCCTTCATCGCCCAGATCAAGGCGGCGATGGACACGCTGGTGCTGGACAGCCCGCGCGACTATCGCCGGGGCAACGCGCGCGGGAGCGAGACCTGGCTCGTGCCGGCGGATGCCCGCGCGGACGCGGCGCTGGACCAGGCCTTCCTCCGTTTGTGCGATGGCGAAGCGCCGCATCCGGAAACGCTCACGGTGATGGGGCGCCCGGTGCCGGTGCCGCGCGCCGCGAGCGGCGTCGCCCGGTTCGATTTCGACGAGCTGTGCGACCGCAATCTCGGCGCCGGCGACTATCTGGCGATCGCCCGGCGTTTTCCCGCGCTGGTGATCGACGGCGTGCCGCGGCTGGGCCCGGAGAATTTCGACGTGGCGCGGCGCTTCATCGTGCTGGTGGACGCGCTCTACGAGAGCAAGGTGAAGCTGCTGGCCTCCGCCGCCGACCAGCCGGACCGCATCTACGAGCGCGGCGAAGGCGCCTTCGCCTTCGAGCGGACCGCATCCCGGCTGGAGGAGATGCGGTCAGCCGCCTATCTGGCCCTGGCGCACCTCGACGGGTGATCGCCCGGCGCGGCGCGGCGGTGCGGGAACCGGCGGGGGACGCCATGGCGCCACCTTGATTTGATGTTTCCGGGCGAAACAGTTGCCACGGATCGGCCGGGCGGCCCTTGTGGCGCGTGGGTCAAAGGGTTAGCACAACGCCTGCCTTCCGGGTGTACCGGGTGTCTCTCCGGCGGGTGTTCCCCTCCTCCCATCCGATCGCTTCGGGGAGATTCATGGCTCGCAACAAGATCGCGCTCGTTGGCGCCGGCAACATCGGCGGCACGCTCGCCCACCTGATCGGCCTCAAGGAGCTGGGCGACGTCGTTCTGTTCGACGTCTTCGGCGGTGTCGCGGCCGGCAAGGCGCTGGACATCGCTCAGTCGAGCCCGGTGGACGGCTTCGACTCCGCGCTGAGCGGTTCCTCCGACTACGCTGCCATCGCCGGGTCCGACGTGGTGATCGTCACCGCCGGCTTCCCGCGCCTGCCGGGCATGTCGCGCGACGACCTGCTCGCCAAGAACGCCGAGGTGATCGGCGCGGTGGCCGAGGGCATCCGCACCCACGCTCCCGATGCCTTCGTGATCGTCATCACCAACCCGCTCGACGTGATGGTGGCGGTGATGCAGGAGCGCTCGGGCCTGCCGCCGCACAAGGTCGTGGGCATGGCGGGCGTGCTCGACAGCGCGCGGTTCCGCTTGTTCCTGGCCCAGGAGTTCAACGTCTCGGTGGAGGACGTGACCGCCTTCGTGCTGGGCGGCCACGGCGACACCATGGTGCCGCTCACCCGCTATTCCACCGTGGCCGGCATCCCGGTGCCCGACCTGATCCGCATGGGCTGGAGCACCCAGGAACGCATCGACGCCATCGTGCACCGCACCGCCAATGGCGGCGGCGAGATCGTCAAGCTGCTGGAGAAGGGCTCGGCCTTCTATGCCCCGGCCGCCTCGGCGATCGCCATGGCCGAGAGCTTCCTCAAGGACAAGAAGCGCGTGCTGCCCTGCGCGGTGAAGCTCGAGGGCCAGTACGGCCAGGACGGGCTCTATGTCGGCGTGCCGGTGGTGATCGGGGCCGGCGGCGCGGAGAAGGTGGTCGAGGTCGAGTTCCTGCCCGAGGAGAAGGCGGCGTTCGAGAAGAGCTGCGACGCGGTGAAGAAGCTTCTGGCCGATTTCCGGGCTCTGGGCGTCTGAGGCGGCGGTCGCGGATCGTGACGATGCCGGGGGCGCGGAACGGTCTCGCGGCCTTCTCGGTCGCCGGTGATCCGGCCGGATGGAGGGTTCCGGACCGGGCCGTGGTTCCGATCCTCCGCGGGTATCCTGAGGTTTCGCGCCTCCTGATGTCGGGCCGCGGGGCCCCGGGTCCCGCCTTCAGCCATCCTCGGGCCGTTCGGCCGGATGCTTTCCGGCGGTCCGCCTCATGCTCCGTGGCGCGGGGTTTGCTTCATCCCTACCTCCGGCGAACCGTCTGCGGGACGCGGTCGCCGGAGCGGTTGTGTCGTTGTTAAGGCGCCAGTCATGCGGATTGAGCATTGCTGGTGGCGGTCAACGCTCGGGGTCGAAGAGCGCTGCCCTGGCTATCTGTTCGCCACCTGTTTGTGTGTTCGATTGAAAGAGGGCCGGGCCGCCTAGCGGCACCGGTTCCGTTGAGGAGAGGCTCCATGGCGGGCGTCGATCTGTTGCAAACGGCCTTCAGCGGCGCCAACGCCGCCTATCTGGCCGATCTTTATGCACGGTGGGTGTCGGACCCGGGCAGCGTCGATCCCAGCTTCGTCGCGCTGTTCGAAGCCATGGACGAGGAAGCGAAGGCCGTTCTCCAGGACGCCAGCGGCGCTTCCTGGGCGCCCCGCCGCTTCGAGATTGAGCCTCCGCCGCCGCCCGCGCCGCCGGCCAAGGGCGCCGCTCCCGGCACCAAGGAGCCCGCGCGGCCCATTCCGGCGGCGGCACCCGATCCGCGGGCGATCCGCGCGGCGGCCGACGACAGCCTGCGGGCGATGCAACTGGTGCGTGCGTTCCGCGTGCGCGGCCATCTCGATGCCCGGCTCGATCCGCTCGGGCTGCAGATCCCCAAGCCCCATGCCGATCTCGACCCGGCCACCTACGGCTTCGGTCCCGGCGACCTGGACCGCCCGATCTATCTCGGCCGCGCCATGGGCAGCCTGTTGTCGGGCGACAGCGCCAGCATGAACCAGATCCTGGGCGCGCTCCGCTCCGCGTATTGCGGGCCGGTGGGCGTCGAGTTCATGCACATCCAGGACCCGGCGAAGCGTTTGTGGGTGCAGAGCCGGATCGAGAGCGGAGCCTGGCGGAACCGCTTCAACCGCGACGACAAGCACCGCATCCTGGGCCAGCTCACCGAAGCCGAAGGCTTCGAGGCGTTCTGCCAGAAGCGCTATGTCGGCACCAAGCGCTTCGGGCTGGAGGGCGGTGAGACCACGATCCCGGCCCTGCACGCCATCATCGAGCAGGCGGCGCGGGACGGCGTGGAAAGCGTCGCCATCGGCATGCCGCATCGCGGGCGGCTGAACACGCTCGTGAACGTGGTGCGCAAGCCCTACACGGCCATCTTCTCCGAGTTCGCCGGCGCGTCCTTCAAGCCGGACGACATCCAGGGCTCGGGCGACGTGAAGTACCATCTCGGCACCTCCACCGACGTGGAGATCGCCGGGCGCACCGTGCATCTGAGCCTGCAGCCCAACCCGTCGCACCTGGAAGCGGTGGACCCGGTGGTGGTGGGCAAGGTGCGCGCGAGCCAGGACAACGCGGGCGACACCCAGAACCGCCGCTCGGCGCTGGGTGTGCTGCTGCACGGCGACGCGGCGTTCGCGGGCCAGGGCCTCGTGTACGAGACCATGGCGATGAGCCAGCTCATCGGCTACCGCACGGGCGGCACCATCCATCTGGTGGTGAACAACCAGATCGGCTTCACCACCGTGTCGGCGCATGCCTATTCCGGCCTGTACTGCACGGACGTGGCTAAGGCGGTGCAGTGCCCGATCCTGCACGTCAACGGCGACGAGCCGGAGGCGGTGGTGTTCTGCGCGCAGCTCTGCGCCGAGTACCGGCAGGAGTTCGGCGCCGACATCGTGCTCGACATCGTCTGCTACCGCCGGCACGGCCACAACGAGAGCGACGAGCCGGCCTTCACCCAGCCCACCATGTACAAGGCGATCCGCGCCCGTCCCACCGTGCGCACCCTGTATGCCGAGCGGCTCGCCCGCGAGGGCGTGGTGTCGGCGGAGGAAGCGCAGAGCGGCTGGGACGCGTTCCAGAACACGCTGGACGAGGCCTACAAGGCCGCCCAGGGCTATCGCCCGAACAAGGCGGACTGGTTCGAGGGGCGCTGGGCCGGGTTGCGGCCGCCCAACGCCGCCAGCGGCGCCGACCAGCCGACCGGGGTATCGGACGACACGCTGCAGCTGGTGGGCCGGGCGCTGGGCACCGTGCCGTCGGACTTCAACGCCAACCCCAAGATCACCCGCCAGCTCGAAGCCAAGCTGGCCATGATGAGCAGCGGCGAGAACATCGACTGGGCCACGGGCGAGGCGCTGGCGTTCGGCACGCTGCTGCTGGAAGGGCACCGGGTCCGGCTGTCGGGCGAGGACTGCCAGCGCGGCACCTTCTCGCAGCGCCACGCGGTGCTGATCGACCAGGTGAACCAGAACGAGTACGTTCCGCTCAACAACATCCGCTCGCGCGGAGCGGGCGGCCAGGCAGGCATCGAGATCTACAACTCGCTGCTGAGCGAGTTCGGCGTGCTCGGTTTCGAATACGGCTACAGCCTCGCCGATCCGAAGTCGCTGGTGCTGTGGGAAGCGCAGTTCGGCGATTTCGCCAACGGCGCCCAGGTGATCATCGACCAGTTCATCGCGTCGGGCGAAAGCAAGTGGCTGCGGGCGTCCGGCCTCGTGCTGCTGCTGCCGCACGGCTACGAGGGGCAGGGGCCGGAGCATTCGTCGGCGCGGCTGGAGCGGTATCTGCAGCTCTGTGCCGAGGACAACATCCAGGTCTGCAACATCACCACGCCGGCGAACTACTTCCACGCGCTGCGCCGCCAGCTCAAGCGCGACTACCGCAAGCCGCTGGTGGTGATGACGCCGAAATCGCTGCTGCGCCACAAGCTCGCGGTCAGCACGCTGGCCGACATGGAAGCCGGCACCAGCTTCCGCACGGTGATCGGCGAGACCGACGAGCTGGGCGGCGATGCCCGGGTCCGCCGCGTCGTGCTGTGCTCCGGCAAGGTCTATTACGACCTGGTGGCCGAGCGCCGGGAGCGCGGGCTGAACGACGTGGCGATCGCGCGGCTGGAACAGATCTACCCGTTCGACGATGCCGAGCTGGCGCGGGTGCTGGCGCCCTACACCAACGCCGAGGTGGTGTGGTGCCAGGAGGAGCCGGAGAACATGGGCTCGTGGAGCTTCGTGGACCGCCGCATCGAGGCGGTGCTGCGCCGCCTCGGCCTCAAGCACAACCGCCCGGTCTATGCGGGCCGCGTCGCTGCGGCGAGCCCGGCCACCGGCCTCGCGCGCACCCACGCGACCGAGCAGGCGGCGCTGGTCCGCGACGCCCTGGGCGTGCGGGCGGAGGCGGACGAGCGCGCCGCCTGATCCATCGCCGTTCTTTTTCCTCGAATGCAAGAAGGGTCGCCGCCGGTCCGACGGCGGCCGACATGAAGGAAGCCCATGCCTGCCGAGATCAAGGTTCCGACGCTGGGTGAGAGCGTCACGACTGCCACCATCGCCCGCTGGCTGAAGCAGCCGGGCGAGACGGTCGCCGCCGACGAGCCGGTGGTGGAACTGGAAACCGACAAGGTCAGCGTCGAGGTGGCGGCTCCCAGCGCCGGCACGCTCGGCACGCACGAGGTGGCCGAGGGCGACGAGGTCGCGGTGGGCGCGCTGCTGGCGATCGTGGACGGGCAGGGCGCCGCTTCGGGCCCCGCTCCGGCGAAGGCGCCACCCGCGGCCGAGCCCGCACCGCAGGCGGCTTCCCCGGCCAGGCCCCAGCCGGCCGCGGCCCCGGTGGCGACGTCATCCGGGCAGACCGGCGGCATCCAGCCGCCCCGCGCGCCGTCCGGCCCGGTGGCGCGTCCCGCCACCCCGCCGGCCGACGTGGAACGGGACGGCCATGCGCCGCTGCCGGCCGCCCAGAAGATGATGACCGAGCGGGGCGTTGCGGCCTCCGCGGTGGGCGAGGGCACGGGCAAGGACGGCCGCATCACCAAGGGCGACGTGCTGGCGTTCCTGGAGCAGCCCCAGGCCAAGGCGGCGCCCGCCGCCCCGAAGCCCGCCGCCGCTCCCGTCCGGCAGGACGATCCGCGCGAGGAGCGGGTCAAGATGACCCGCCTGCGCAAGACCATCGCGAACCGCCTGAAGGAAGCGCAGAACAACGCGGCCATCCTGACGACCTTCAACGAGGTCGACATGTCGGCGGCGATGGCGATGCGCGCCGAATACAAGGAAGCCTTCGAGAAGAAGCACAACGGCGCCCGGCTCGGCTTCATGTCGATCTTCGTGCGCGCCTGCGTCGCGGCGCTCAAGGAGTTCCCGGCCGTCAATGCCGAGATCAACGGCGACGACGTGATCTATCGCGAGTTCGTCCATATGGGCATCGCGGTGGGCGGCCCGAACGGGCTCGTGGTGCCGGTGCTGCGCGACGCCGACCGCATGAGCTTCGCCGAGATCGAAGGCTCGATCGCGGGCTTCGGCAAGCGCGCGCGGGAAGGCGCGCTCAAGCTCGACGAGCTGACCGGCGGCACCTTCTCCATCACCAACGGCGGCATCTACGGCTCGCTGATGAGCACGCCGATCCTGAACCCGCCGCAATCGGCCATCCTGGGGATGCACAAGATCCAGGAGCGTCCGATCGCGGTGAAGGGCCAGGTGGTGATCCGGCCGATGATGTACATCGCGCTGTCCTACGACCACCGCATCATCGACGGGAAGGAGGCGGTCAGCTTCCTGGTCCGGGTCAAGGAAGGCGTGGAGGATCCGCGCCGGCTGCTGCTGGGCCTGTAAGACGCCGCCCGGGCCGCGCGCCCGGGCGTTTCCCGCGTCCGCCGCCCTGAGCCGCCGGGGGCTGGCGGCGGGGTTTTCCCGGCAGCGGCCCGCGTTCCCTAGAGCCAGCGTCCTTTCAAGAACGAGAAGCGTCCGCCATGTCCACCCAGATCACCGTGCCCACCCTGGGCGAAAGCGTGTCCACCGCCACGGTCGCCAAGTGGCTGAAGCAGCCGGGCGAGCCGGTCGCCGCCGACCAGCCGGTGGTGGAGCTGGAAACCGACAAGGTCAGCGTGGAGGTGGCGGCGCCGGCCGCGGGCGTGCTGGGCGCGCATGCGGTCGCCGAGGGCGAGGAGGTCGCGGTGGGCGCGCTGCTGGCGACCGTCGAGTCGGGGGAGGGAGCGCAGGCGTCGGCCCCCGCTCCGTCGGCGGCCCCTGCGTCCGCGGGGAACGACGGTGTCCAGGCGCCGACCTACGTGCCGGCGCCGGATACCGCGTCGCCTGCGGACAGCGTGCGGGCCGACCAGCCGGGTTCGTCCGGCGACGTCGCCAAGCCGAACCCGCCGGCTCCCACCGGTGCGCCTGCCGCGCCGGCGGCCGAGGTGGGCGATACCGACTACGACCTGATCGTGATCGGCGCGGGCCCCGGGGGGTATGTGTGCGCCCTGCGCGCGGCCCAGCTCGGCATGAAGGTGGCCTGCGTCGAGAAGCGCGACCGCCTCGGCGGCACCTGCCTCAATATCGGCTGCATCCCGTCCAAGGCGCTGCTGCAGAGTTCTGAAAGCTTCCACGAGACGCAGAAGGGCCTCGCCGACCACGGCATCATCGTGGAGAACGTGCGGCTCGACCTCGACAGGATGCACGCCCGCAAGCGCGAGGTGGTGGACGCCAACACCCGGGGCATCGAGTTCCTGTTCAAGAAGAACGGCGTCGCCTGGCTCAAGGGCTTCGGGCGCGTCACGGCGCCCCACACCGTGGAGGTGGATAACAAGAGCTTCCGCGCGAAGCACGTGGTGGTCGCCACCGGCAGCGACAGCATCTCGCTCCCCGGCATCACCATCGACGAGAAGCGCATAGTGTCCTCCACCGGCGCGCTGGAGCTGGACGCGGTGCCCAAGCACCTGGTGGTGATCGGCGGCGGCGTGATCGGGCTGGAGCTCGGCAGCGTGTGGCGCCGCCTGGGCGCCGAGGTGACGGTGGTGGAGTTCCTGGATCGCCTGGTGCCCGGCATCGACGGCGAGGTGGCCAAGACCTTCGAGCGCACCCTGAGCAAGCAGGGGCTGAAGTTCAGGCTCGGCCACAAGGTCACCGGGGTCGAGGCCACGGACCAGGGCGCCATCGTGACGGTGGAGAAGGCGAAGAACGGCGCCACCGAGACCATCGAGGCCGACATCGTGCTGGTGGCGATCGGCCGCCGCGCGGTCAGCGAGGGGATCGGGCTGAAGGAGGTCGGCGCCGAGCTCGACCCCAAGGGCCGGGTGAAGGTGGACGCGCACTACCGCACCAACATCCCGGGCCTCTACGCCATCGGCGACGTGATCGACGGGCCGATGCTGGCGCACAAGGCCGAGGAGGAAGGCGTGGCGCTGGCCGAGCTGCTGGCCGGGCAGGCGGGCCACGTGAATTACGGCGTGATCCCGGCGGTGATCTACACCTGGCCGGAAGTGGCGGGCATCGGCAAGATCGAGGAGGACCTCAAGGCCGAGGGCGTTGCCTACAAGGTCGGCAAGTTCCCGTTCAGCGCCAACGGCCGTGCCCGCGCGATGAACGCGACGGACGGCTTCGTGAAGATCCTGTCCGACGCCAGGACCGACCGGCTGCTGGGCGCGCACATCATCGGTCCGGAAGCCGGCACGCTGATCGCCGAGCTGGCTACGGCGCTCGAGTTCGGCGCTAGCGCCGAGGACGTGGCCCGCGTGTGCCATGCCCACCCCACGCTCAGCGAGGCGGTCAAGGAAGCCGCGCTGGCCGCCGACGGGCGCGCATTGCACGTGTGATCCGCGCGGGCGACCCGGGCGTCTCAGGTCCGGCATCCGCCGCCCGGGGTGCCGGCTCGAGGCGTAGAACCTTCCCGTGGGCGCGCCTGCGGCCGACCCATCGGCGCCGCGCTTGCCCGGGCCGGTCATCCGGCGCCACGGCGGGCAGGACCAAAAGGCCCGACATCTCCGTCTTGGGTTGTTGGACGGGACGGGCCGCTCATCCCATGCATGAGCCTTCGTTCCCGGAACGGCCCACGGGTGACGCTGCGCGCAGGCTTTCGTTTCGAGCGTCGGCATGACACCCGAGGCGCGGCGCTGATCCCCGCGTGGCGGACCCGCCCGGGTGCCACCGGGCCGGCCAAGGTCGTCAGCCGCGCGAGGATATCGGGGCGACGCCCCGCAGCCGTAACGCCAGCGCGATGACCGGCCTCGGGCCTATGGCGTTCGTGACGGGGTGGTCCGAAACCGGGGCGGGGGCCGGACGGTTGGATTGATCGTCCGCCGCATCGCCCCAACATCTGGCCGGCCGTGCCGGTGGGCGGCGGCAAGCAAGGATTGATCATGCTGGCCCTGACCATGGGAGACCCGGCCGGGATCGGCGGCGAGATCGCGCTCGGTGCCTGGACCGCGCTGCGCGAGGACGAAACGCCGTTCGTGATGCTGGCCGACCCGCGCTGGCTGTCGGGCATGGCGGGCGGACGCGGCATCGCGGTGCGACCGGTGGACAGCGTGGAGGAGGCGGGACGGGTGTTCGCCGAGGCCCTGCCGGTGCTGCCGGTGCCGTTGCCGGCGCCCGCCATTCCCGGCCATCCCAACCCCGCCAACGGTTCCGCTGTCACCGCCAGCATCGAGCGCGCGGTGAGGCTGGCGACCGAGAACAGGGTCGGCGGCATCGTCACCAACCCGATCAGCAAGATCGTGCTCAAGCGGGCGGGCTTCGCCCATCCCGGCCACACCGAGTTCCTGGGCGCGCTCACCGGGCAGGCCGGACGCGAGGTGATGATGCTGGCCGGTCCCTCGCTCAGGGTTGTGCCGGTCACCGTGCATCTGTCGCTTCGCGATGCCATCGACAAGCTGTCGACCGACCTGATCGTGTCGGTGGCCCGTACCGCGGCTGCCAGCCTCCGGCGCGATTTCGGCATCGCCTCGCCCCGGCTCGCCGTCGCGGGCCTCAATCCCCACGCGGGGGAGAACGGGCTGATGGGAGAGGAGGAGCGCACCCTGGTCGCCCCGGCGATCGCGGCGCTCCGGGCGGAAGGCATCGAGGTGATCGGCCCGCTGCCGCCGGACACCATGTTCACCGCGCTCCAGCGCGAGCGCTACGACGCCGCGATCTGCATGTATCACGACCAGGCGCTGATCCCGCTCAAGACCCTGGACATGGCCCACGGCGTCAACGTCACCATCGGACTCGACCTGGTGCGGACCTCGCCCGATCACGGCACCGCCTTCGATATCGCCGGGCGCCACGTGGCCGATCCCACCAGCCTGATCTCGGCGATCCGGCTTGCCGACATCATTCGCCGCAACCGCGCCCGCGCCAACAGGAGCCACGCATGAACGCGTCGCCGTTCGCCTCGGCGGGACCGCCCTGCCGGCTCGGGCTCAACGTCGATCACGTCGCCACCGTGCGCAACGCGCGGGGCGGCCGCGAGCCTGATCCGGTGGCGGCGGCGCTGCTGGCGGTGGCGCACGGCGTCGACGGCATCACCCTGCATCTGCGCGAGGACCGCCGCCACATCCGGGACGACGATCTTCGCCGCATGGGCGAGGCGCTCGGGGGGCGGGCGCCGATCAATCTGGAGATGGCGGCGACGCCCGAGATGGTGGAGATCGCCCGCGCGGCGCGGCCGCACGCGGTCTGCCTGGTGCCCGAACGGCGCGCCGAGCTGACCACGGAAGGCGGTCTGGACGTCGCGGGCCATCGGGACACGCTCGGGCCGGTGGTGCGCTCGCTGGGCGAGGCCGGGATCCGGGTGTCGTTGTTCATCGACCCCGACCCGGCGCAGATCCGGGCAGCGGCGGCGCTCGGCGCGCCGGTGGTGGAGCTGCATACCGGCCGCTACGCCGAGCAGCATCCGGACGAGATCGCCCGGCTGCGGGAGGGCGCGTCGCTGGCGGCGTCGCTGGCGCTGGAGGTCCATGCCGGCCACGGGCTGGATTTCGACAACGTGACGGCGGTGGCGGCCATTCCCGAGATCCGGGAGCTCAATATCGGGCATTTCCTGATCGGTCGCGCGATCCTGGACGGGCTGCCGGCCGTGATCGCCCGCATGCGGGGATTGATCGCCGACGCCCGCGCGGCGGGGCGCTGACCGGACCCCGTCCCCGGTCAGGCGGCCCATCGTCCGGGCCGTTGCCCGGCGGTGCCCATTCGGGGTGCCGCTCCGGGCTGCGTGCGCCGTTTCCTGTTCATCCGACCTTTCGGAGACGTTTCCATGGAATATGCCCGTCTCGGCCAGTCCGGCCTCAAGGTATCCCGCCTGTGCCTCGGCTGCATGACCTACGGGGTGCCCGATCGCGGCGCCCATGAATGGACCCTGGACGAAGAACGAAGCCGGCCCTTCATCCGGCAGGCGCTGGAAGCCGGCATCAATTTCTTCGACACGGCGAACGTGTATTCCGACGGCACCAGCGAGGAGATCGTGGGCCGCGCGCTGCGCGATTTCGGCCGCCGCGACGAGATCGTGCTGGCGACCAAGGTGCACGGCGCGATGCGCGAGGATCCCAACGGCCACGGCCTGTCGCGCAAGGCGATCATGACGGAGATCGACCAGTCCCTGAAGCGTCTGGGCACCGACTATGTCGATCTCTACCAGATCCATCGTTTCGACCCGACCACGCCGATCGAGGAAACGCTGGAAGCGCTCCACGACGTCGTGAAGGCCGGCAAGGCCCGCTATGTCGGCGCGTCCTCGATGTTCGTCTGGCAGTTCTGCAAGGCCCTGTACCTGTCGCGCGTCCACGGCTGGACGCGATTCGTGTCCATGCAGAACCACGTGAACCTGCTCTACCGCGAGGAGGAGCGGGAGATGCTGGGATTGTGCCGCGAGGAAGGCATCGGCGTGATCCCGTGGAGCCCGCTGGCGCGCGGCCGGCTCGCCCGCCCGTTCGATGCCGAGCAGACCGACCGGCTGCGCACGGACAAGTTCGGCGGCAAGCTCTACGAGGCGACGCGCGAGGCCGATCGTCGGGTGATCGACGCGGTGGGCGAGGTGGCCGGCCGGCTCGGCACCAGCCGCACCGCGGTGTCGCTGGCCTGGCTGCTGAACAAGCCCGGCATCACCAGCCCCATCATCGGAGCGTCCAAGCCGCACCATCTCCAGGACGCGCTGGCGGCGCTCGAACTGGAATTGTCGCCGGACGACGTGGAGGCCCTGGAAGCGCCCTATGTCCCGCACCCGGTGGCGGGTTTCTAGCCACCGCGGTCCGGCTTGGCCGTCTTCTTCACCGCCGACACCCATTGGGGACACGGTGGCGCGCGGGGGCTGTTCCGCCGGCCTTTCGGCAGCCTCGCCGAGACCGACGCCGCGATGATCGCGCGCTGGCGCGACATCGTCGCGCCGGACGACGAGGTCTGGCACCTGGGGGACGTGGCGGTCGGTCTTTCCCCGGAAAAGGTCGCGGCGCTGATCGAGGCGCTGCCCGGCCGCAAGCACCTGGTGCCCGGCAACAATGACGGGCCGGGCGTGGCCGCTCTGTCCTGCTGGGCGTCGGTCTCCCCGTACGTGGAGCTGGAACAGGACGGGCGCCTGCTGGTGCTTTGCCATTATCCGCTCCGGTCCTGGCGCGACATGCACCGCGGCGCGGTCAATCTGCACGGGCATTCGCACGGCCGGCTGGCGCCGCTCGCCCGGCAATTCGATGTGGGCGTGGACGCGCGGGAGTTTCGTCCGGTGCGTCTGGGTGATTTGATGCGCCCTGCGCGCTGCCGGGCGGCGGTGACGTTTCCGGCCTGAGCCACCCCCGCCGGCCGTCCCGATGAGGGTGCGGGCCCGCGCCGGGGGTGGGAGGGGCGGGCGCACTGGCGCATCCCCGCCCGGGCGGGATGGCGTCGGGCGGGTTTCCTGCCATGATGAGCGTGCCTTCGTTCCCGCAGGACGTGGGAGCGAGCGATCTTCGGGAAACGCGGCGACGGAATTCTTTGGTGGTGACCGGACTCCTGCTCGGCCCGGCGGACGCCGTGCTCACCTTGTTGTCGGACGAGATCCGGGCCTGCTGGAAAGAGCTTTCGCTGGATGTGCGGCCGGAACTGCCGCGCGACCTGTCGGCGCTTCCCGCCTGCCAGCTGGCGGTGGTGGATTGCCGGGGCGGTCGCGCGGACGCGGTGCGGCTGCTGCGCTTCCTGCGGGGTGATCGGCCGGCCTTCTCGTCGCCCTTCGTGTTGCTGCTGGTCGCGGCCGGCGAGGATCTCGTCTGGGCTGCCGAGCACGGCGCGGACGACGTGCTGGCGGTGCCGTTCGAGCCCTCGCTGCTCAGGCTGAAGCTGAGCCTCGCCCAGCGCATCGCGCGCGAGCGGAACGAGGCGCAGCACTTCGCGCGCCGGGCCGGCGAGACCGAACAGGAAGCACGCCGGCTGCACGCGCTGGCCTATACCGACACCCTGACCGGGCTGCCGAACCGCCGCTATCTCGACGACTGGATGGCGGAGCTGGCGCCGGGGCGGGTGGGGATCGACAGCTTCGCCATCCACATGATCGACCTGGACGGGTTCAAGGCGATCAACGACCGCTTCGGCCACCGCGACGGCGACCAGCTGCTGCAGCAGGTGGCGGAACGGCTGTGCCGGGGGTGCCGGCGCTTCGACATCGTGGTGCGCCTGGGCGGCGACGAGCTTGCGGCGGTGCAGGTAGGCGCCGGCTCGGAGGCCGATGCCCGCGCCTTCGCGCAGCGCCTGCTGGCCAACATGCGCGAGCCGTTCCGGGTGGGATCGGCGGAGGTGCAGATCAGCGCCAGCATCGGATGCGCCCTGTATCCGGCCCATGGCGCCCTGCCGTCCGACCTGCTGCACCGGGCCGATCTGGCCATGTATGCCGCCAAGAGCGCGGGCCGGCAGGCGCCGCACTCCCGGCGCGGCGACGCGGCCGAGCTTTCGCGCCCGGGATCGTTCATGATGTTCAGCACCGATCCGGGTCCGCCGCCGGCGACGCCGCCGGCGCGGCATGCCCGGTTCCCCATGGCGGGAACCCTGTTCTCGCCGGCGTTCGCCCTCCTGTCCGGGCAGTTCGTCGGGGCCTGGACGCAATGGCCGCCGCCGGCCCCGCCGGGCTCCGGAACGGCATCCTCATCGGCGGCCCAGGACTGGCAGGGCCCGGCCCTCCCTCCGCGGGGAAGTGGTGCGGAAGCGGCACGCTCGGGCTTGCCGCCTCCGGGAGCGGCTGCCGGGATCAACGGCATGGCAACCGGACCGGACGCGGCGTTTCAGGCGCTCGGGATCGCCTTCCGGGAAGCGGCGGCGTGGCGGGACGGGGCGGAGCGTACCGCCCTCCGGCCACGGCCCGTGTTCGGGGCCACCATCCATGCCGGCCTGCTGGCCGATGTCGGCGCGCTGGAGGTGGTGCGCCGCCTGCTCCGGCTCAGCGGCGCCGATCCGCTCGATTGCGAGCTCGTGTTGCAGGCCCCCGAGGTGCTGGTGGAGCTGGAGGCGCTGCATCGGCTGCGCGAGCTCGGGCTCGGCATCGGGGTGCGGGTCGGGCTGGAAGGAATCGTGCTGCAGCGCCTGCTTAGGCTGCCGCTGACCAGGCTGCACCTGGAACCGGAACTGCTGGCCGCCGACGCGTCGGAGGATTCGATCCTGCTGCGGACCACCGTGCTGTTCGCCCGGTCGCTCCGAGCACCTTTGCTGGCCCACGGGGTGGAAACGCGCGACCAGCTCGACCGGCTGCGGCGCCTGGAGGTCGACAGCGCCACCGGGACCTATCTGAGCGGCCCGCTGGACGGAATGGCGCTGGAAAGCCTTCGCCGCCGCATCGGTCCGGAGGCCGGCAATCGGTGATCGGCCGATGGGCATGGGGAAACAGCGTGGTGCCGACACTCGGAATTGAACCGAGGACCTACTGATTACGAATCAGTTGCTCTACCCCTGAGCTATGTCGGCATCGCCGCGGTGGCTATACAAAACCCGGCGGCGGCCTGCAACATGCGCGGCGGCGAAGCGCTTGCGGTGGCGCCCGGCCACGATCGACCGGCTTCTCCGGCGCCCGCGTTTCGCGCGCATGGCGGTCCCGGAAAGCTCCGCCGTTTCACCCAGACCCAGCCGTGAGGACCATAAGCGCCGCATGCCGCCCGCTCCGCGCAAGACCGCACGCGTCGCCACCTCGGTCACGGCGCATCCGCGCATCGCCGTGATCGACACGGCCTGCGAGTGCCATTCCTGCGGCTTCTTCCAACATCTGCCGGAGCTGGAGCCGGGACAGGTGGCGAGCTGCCAGCGCTGCGGGGCGCAGATCGGGCGCCGTCGCACCAACCCGCGGGTATCCACGCCCCTGGCCTTCACCCTGACCTCGACCGTGCTCTACGTGGTGGCGATGGCGTCGCCCTTGATGACCTTCGACCTGTACGGCCGCAGCCGGACGGTGACGCTGCTCACCGGACCGGCCGAGTTCATGCACGAGAACTGGACCATGCTGGGGCTGCTGGTGGGGTTCGCCACCGCGCTGGCACCGGCCCTCGCCATCGGGCTGATGCTGCTGATCCTGTACGCGGCGTCGCGCCCGTGCCTGCCGGGATGGGCGCCCATGCTGCTGCGCTGGTACGAGCGGCTGCGGCCCTGGTCGATGATCGAGGTCTACATGCTGGGCGTGTTCGTCGCCTACACCAAGCTGATCGACCTCGCGACCGTCACCATCGGCGCGGCGGTGTGGGCTCTGGCCGCCCTGCTGTTCAGCATGGCGGCGACGGATTCGACGCTCGACACCGAGATGATCTGGCAGCGCCGGCGGGTCGCCAGCACCACCAGACGCGTCAACGGTCGCCCCGTGCTGGTGGACACCACCGGCTGCACCGCCGAGACGTTGCCGCAGGTGGACCACATGGTGTCGTGCGTGGGATGCGGCCTCGTGTGCGCGGCTCCCTATCCGATCCCGCGCCGGCGCCTGCTGGGCGAGTGCCCTCGCTGCGGCGGCCTCGTGCGCAGCCGGAAGTCGCAGAGCCTGCAGCGCACCGTGGCCCTGCTGGCCAGCGCGGTGATCCTCTACATCCCGGCGAACCTTTATCCGGTGATGACCATCGTGAAGCTCAACCGCGGCGGCGGGCACACCATCCTGTCGGGGGTGGTGGAGCTGTACGAGGCGGGGATGCTGCCGCTCGCCCTGCTGGTGTTCTTCGCCAGCATCACCGTGCCGATCCTCAAGATCGTCAGCCTGGCGATCATGTGCTGGTGCACCTGGCGGGGTTCGGCCTGGCGGCTGGTGGGCCGCTCCAGGCTCTACCGGCTGGTGGACTTCATCGGCCGCTGGTCGATGATCGACGTGTTCATGGTGTCCATCCTGATCGCGCTGGTGAAATTCGGCGGACTGGGCGACATCCGGGCGGAGCCGGGGGCGTTCGCCTTCGCGGCGGTGGTGGTGTTGACCATCTTCGCCGCCAATTGCTTCGATCCGAGACTGATGTGGGATGCAGCGGGTTTGAACGGCGTGACGGAACGAGCAGGACGCGGGCGGGCTTCGGGCCGCCGCGCATCTCCGGTTGAAGCGGCCGCTTCGTGAGCGGGGAGGACGAGCGTCCCGGCGCTGACGGCGACGACGCGCCGGCGCCCCAGCCGGCCCGGGCGGAGGACAACCGGGATCCGGCGCCGCGGGCGGCGCTGCGCCCGGCGCGCTTCTCGCTGATCTGGGTGATCCCCATCCTCGTGGTGGGGATCGCCGGCTATCTCGCCTGGAAGGGGCTGTCGCATCGCGGCCCCACCATCACCATCACCTTCGACACCGCCGACGGGCTCACCGCCGGGCAGACCCAGGTCAAGCACAAGGCGGTGGCCCTCGGCACCGTCGAATCCATCGCGCTCAGCAAGGATCTGCGCCGGGTCGAGGTGAAGGTGCAGATGAGCGCCCAGGCCGCGCCCTTCCTCACCAAGAACGCGCAGTTCTGGGTGGTGCGGCCCCGCCTGACCGGCGCCAGCGTCAGCGGGCTCGAAACGCTGGTCTCCGGCGCCTTCATCGCCGTGGACCCCGGCGCGCCCGGCGGCGAGGAACAGGACCGGTTCACCGGCACCGAATCGCCGCCCGGGGTCCGGTCGGACGAGCCCGGCCGCACCTACACGCTGATGACCGGCTCCATCGGCGCCATCAGCGAGGGTGCCCCGGTGTTCTTTCGCGACGTGGTGGTGGGCGAGGTGCTGGGCTACACGATGCCGCCCGGGGGACGCGGACCCATCCCCGTGCAGGTGTTCGTCCGCGAGCCGTACGACCATTACCTGCGGGCGGACACACGGTTCTGGGACGTGTCGGGCATCCGCGCCGATTTCAGCGGCGGCGGTCTCAAGATCCAGGTGCAGTCCCTCCAGGCGGTGCTGTCGGGCGGGATCGCCTTCGGGCTTCCGGTGCAGCGGCGCGACAAGGACGCGCCCGAGGCGCCGGACAACGCCGTGTTCAAGCTCTACGACAGCAAGGAAGACGCGGACACCGCCGGCTATCGCGAGCGGCTGCCCTTCGTCACCTATTTCCGCAATTCGGTGAAGGGCCTGGGCGTCGGCAGCCCGGTGGATCTGTTCGGCCTCCAGGTCGGCACGGTCACCGACGTCAAGCTGCTGCTCAACAACACCACCGGCGACGTGAGGGTGCGGGTCGCGATGGAGATCCAGCCCGAGCGCGTGTTCTCCGAGGAGGAGATCAAGGCCGGTTCGGTGCGCCAGATCACCCAGGCGATGGTGAACAACGGCCTGCGCGCGGAAACCGACAGCTCCAACCTCCTCACCGGATCGTCGATCATCTCGCTGGCCTTCGTGCCCAAGGCGCCCCCCGTGGAGGTGGTGACGGAGGACAACGCGCTGGTGCTGCCGAGCCAGAGCGGCGGTCTCAGCGGCATCATGGAAAGCCTGTCGACCGTGTCGGCCAAGCTCGCCGCGATGCCGCTCGACCAGATCGGCGACAACGTCAACAGCCTGCTGGCCCACGCCGACGGCACCCTCAACGGACCGGACGTCAAGCAGTCGCTGCGCGAGCTCAACGCCACCCTGCGCAACGCCCAGTCCCTGACCGCCCGCGCGGACCAGGGGCTGGCGCCGCTGATGCAGCGCCTGCCGCAGATCACCCAGCAGCTCCAGCAGGCGGTGACCCATGCCGACAGCGTGCTGTCGTCGTATGGCGGATCATCCGACTTCCACCGCAACCTCGAGCAGACGCTGCACCAGCTCAACGACACCGTACGGTCGCTGCGCCTGTTCGTGGACTTCCTGAACCGACATCCGTCCGCCCTGCTGTTCGGGCGCGGCAAGCCTTGAGGACGCCGCCCATGATCCGACCCGATCGCATGGCCGGCAGGGAAAGCATGTTCCGTTTCTTTCCCACACCCCGGACGGGGGTGCTGGCCGCCATGCTGATGCCGGCCCTGCTCGCCGCCTGCGGCTCCGGCAGTCCCACCTACTACACGCTCCGGGAATGGCCGGGCGCCGCGACCCATGGCGGGCCGGAAACGCTCGAGATCCATTCTCCGTCGGTGAGCTCCTATCTCGATCGCGACCACGTGGTGCGCAACGACAATGGCGGCCGGCTCAAGATGGCCGACGACGCCGCCTGGGGCGAGCCGCTCGGCGAGATGATCGGTCGCACCCTGGCCGCCGACCTGCGCCAGCGCCTGCCCGACGTGAACGTGTTCCTGCAGGACGACGCCTCCCGCACCGCGGCCCTGGCCTACGTGGATCTGGACGTGACGCGGTTCGCCGAGAACGAGCAGGGAGACGCGGAGATCACCGCCATCCTGTCGGTGCATCCCCCGGGCGACGGACCGTTCCGGTCGCGGACCCTGCACTACACCATGCCGTTCCCTTCCGGCACGACGCACCCGGTCGAGGGGCTGGCCTCTGCCCTGAGCCAGTTGCTCGCCCGCGTCGCGGACGAGGCGGCCCGGGACACGCTGGCGCTGCCGCCGACGTCCCACGTCGGGGGCGTGACGCCCATGGCTTCGGTGCCGCCGAACGGGACCGGCGTGCCGGCTTCCCTGGTCCCGCCCAACGGCTGAGCCGGATTGCCGCCGGCGACCGCGTCCGGTTGGGGCACGATTTCGCAGGACCGGAATGCCGGATGCGTCGATGATCCCGTCCCGGGTTGCGGCGGCCCGTCGCGGGATCGTCCGGCGGGACGACGGCGGTGGTCTGCGGAGGGCCGCCGATGCCGGTGCCGTCATCCGGATCATAGTCCGGCAGGTCGGGCCGCCTGCCCGGCGCTTGGTGATCGACCGGGAAAGGGTCATGGCGATGATGGCGTTGAACGTGGCGGCCGAGCTGGAGGCGCTGACCGAATACTGGTCGCCGAGGGTGATCGGGCGGGTGAACGACCAGTACGTGAAGGTCGCCAAGGTGAAGGGCGAACTGGCCTGGCACCGGCACGAGGAAGAGGACGAGCTGTTCCACGTGGTCCGCGGTCGTCTCCGCATCCAGTTCGAAGGCGGTCGGGAGATCGTGCTGGACGAGGGCGGCTTCGCCGTGGTGCCAAAAGGCGTGCTGCACAACCCCGTGGCGGAGGAGGAATGCTGGATCGTGCTGATCGAGACGGTGACCACCCGGCACACCGGGGACGTCGACACGCCCTTCACCAGGACCATCGAACAGCAGCTGGGCCGTTGAAGGCGTCGCCGGAAGCGTCGAAAGCTCCGCGGGCCGCGTGGGAAGGAGGCGGCGGTGGTGCTGTTCCGCCCTGAAGAAGCCGTTGGGGATACGGCTTCCTGATCGAGGGCGCCGGATCGAGATTACCGGATCGAGAGTACAGGACTGCGCCGGCGATCAGACAGGCCGTGGCACGGACCGCCAGCAGCGGCCCGTGCGCGGTTTCTCAGACCTTCTCGACCTGGGCGTATTCGAGGTCCACGGGGGTCGAGCGGCCGAAGATGGACACGCTGACCTTCAGGCGGCCCTTCTCCTCGTCCACCTCCTCGACCGTGCCGTTGAACGAGGTGAACGGACCGTCGGCCACCCGGACCTGCTCGCCGACCTCGAACAGGACGGAGGGGCGCGGACGCTCCACGCCTTCCTGGGTCTGCTTCATGATCCGCTCGGCCTCGGCCTCGGAGATGGGCGAGGGACGGGTCTTGGTGCCGAGGAAGCCGGTGACCTTGGGCGTGTCCTTGATCAGGTGCCAGGTGTCGTCGGTGAGCTCCATCTTCACCAGCACGTAGCCGGGGAAGAACTTGCGCTCGGCGTTGACCTTCTGCCCGCGGCGCACCTCGACCACCTCCTCGGAGGGGACCAGCACCTCGTCGATATGGTCGGCCAGGCCCTTCTGCTCGGCCTGCTCCTTGATGGCCTGCGAGATCTTCTTCTCGAAGCCAGAATAAACGTGAACGACGTACCAGCGCTTCGCCATGTCCGGTTCCTAGCTCCTCGATTACCCGCCGAGCCCGAACAGCGCGCGCACGCCGAGGCCGATGATCTGGTCCACCACGAAGAAGAAGATGGCCGTGAGCGTCGCCATCGCGGCGACGAGCCCGGTCGTGATCAGGGTGGTGCGGCGCGTGGGCCAGGTGACCTTGGCCGCCTCGGCGCGCACCTCGCGCACGAACTTCGCAGGACTGACCGCCACGAACTGATCCTCTGCCGACCGCGAACGAACCCTATGCCGGCACTGCGCCGGATCGGCAACAAGGCGGCAAGAGGGGGGATGGGATGGCAGGGGCGGAGGGTCTCGAACCCGCAACCTCCGGTTTTGGAGACCGGCGCTCTAGCCAATTGAGCTACACCCCTGCAACGCCAGCTGCGCCCCGCGGATGCTCCCGACCGGACGATCGGGATACCCGCCGGAAACAGCTCGGCGCGAGGCGGGTAAAGAGGGCCTCGCGGCCCATAAGTCAAGAGGGTCCCGGCGGCGCACCGGCCCCGGATGGAGGAGCCTCGCGTCCGGATGCCCTTGCCGGCATCCCGGAACGGCGCTAGATGCGGACGCGGCGATCGCGGGCGTAGCATAGTGGTAATGCAGTAGCCTTCCAAGCTACCGAGGAGGGTTCGATTCCCTTCGCCCGCTCCAGCTCCCTCTTCCCCAGTGCGCGCGCGCCCTGCTGGCCCGACATATTCCAGGCCCCCGGGCGTTGTCGCATTCTTGGGATGTTCCGGTTTCGTCGCCGCGGGTCTAGGCTTCCCGAAAGGGAAGGAGACAGTAATGTCCGTATCCGAAGAACTATTCGAGGGCGACCTGGTAATGGCGCCACTCGGCGGTAAACGGCACCGTGCAGTTGTGATCAAGATCGAACCGACCTTGTCCTTGCACGAATTGAAACGCGTTCAGGTGCGTTTCGATCCGCCGATTGATGCCGTGGACGGTTCCACGGAGCCGACGCACGCGGCGCACCAGTCGCTGTTCTGCCGGTCCGACCGGTTGACCAAGGGATGGAGCCGCGAAGAGTGAACCTTTCGTCACCGCGCGATGCCATGACGGGCGGCGTTTCGGCGTCCGGAGGTGAGGTGGTGGAAGGGGTTGGATTCGAACCAACGTAGGCGTACGCCAGCGGATTTACAGTCCGCCCCCTTTAGCCACTCGGGCACCCTTCCGGTGGGGAGCGACCTAAGCCGGCGGACGCGGCGTGTCAATGGATGCCGGCCGTCACCGTCGATGCGCATGGCGTGGCGATGACGGGAGACGCCGATCGCCCTAGGATCGGCACATGGCTCACAAACCGTCCGGACGTTCTTCCAGGCCGCCGACCCGCTCGGGCGGACATGATTCCAAGCTGGGACGGCAGCAGCGCGCGGAACGAGGCGCTCGCCCGTCGTCGGCCCACGCCCACGGGGGGGAGGCGCGCGGCGCCGCTGGGGAGGTGGGCCGGCAGCACCGCGAGCGGGGTCTTCCGGGGCGCGCCACGGCGCCCGATCGTCACGACGACCGGGGGGCGCGGGCGGCGGGTGGCGGAGCCCCGGATCGGGGATCGAGGGATCAGGAGCCACGGGAGCGCGGACCGCGCGACCGGGCCGGTCATGAGCGCGGTGGTCATGAGCGCGCCGGGCGAGGGGGGCGGAGCAGGGGCGCGTCCGGTGCCGAGGGGTACTGGCTCTACGGGCTGCATCCGGTGGATGCCGCGCTGGACAATCCCCATCGCCGCCTGCACCGCCTGCTGCTGACGGAAGAAGCGCAAGCCACCCTGAACGAGCGCCGTCGCGGCAAGACGCTGCCCCTCCCGCCCGAGCGGGTGGACCGGCGCACGCTGGAAACCATGCTCGGCCGCGAGGCGGTGCATCAAGGCATGGCGCTGCTGGCCGATCCGCTCGATCCGCCGCCGCTGGAACAACTGCTGGAACAACGGCCGGGCCCGGTGCTGCTGCTGGATCAGGTCACCGATCCGCGCAACGTGGGCTCGATCCTGCGGTCCGCCGCGGCCTTCGGTGCCGCCGCCGTGGTGGTGCAGGACCGCCACGCGCCCGAGGAAGCCGGGGTTCTGGCCAAGGCCGCCTCCGGTGCCCTGGAGATGGTGCCGCTGGTGCGCGCGGTGAACCTGTCGCGCGCCCTGGCCGCCCTGAAGGCGGCGGGACTGTGGGCCGTCGGGCTCGATGCCGGCGGCGGCCGGCTGGACGGCGGCGGTTTCCGCGGCCGCCGCGTGGCGCTGGTGCTGGGCGCGGAGGGCGAGGGGCTGCGGCGCCTGACCCGCGAGACCTGCGACGAGATCGCGGGCCTGTCGATGCCGGGCGGCATGGAAAGCCTCAACGTGTCCAACGCCGCGGCGGTGGCGCTCTACGAGCTGGTGCGCTGAGGCGCGGAGGCGGGCGGCGACGGGTCCGGACCGGCGGTCGGCCGGCCCCGCCGGCAGGCGTCCGAACAGAACCGGACCTCGTCCCAGCAGCGGGCCCATTTGCGCCGCCAGGAGAAGGGCCGCCCGCAACGCGCGCAGGGCTTGCTCGGCAGGTCGGCCTTGGCCACGCCCCTCGGCATCAGGCCTTAGGCCCGACCCAATGTCCGTCCATCGGCCCGGCCGGCGCGACCGCCGCCCGGCGGGGCGGGAAAGGGCGCCGGTGCCTCAGATCACGTAGTCCACCGGCGGCAGGCTCTGGTCCATGGTGAGGGCCGGCAGGTTGGAATGGCGGGTGCCCACCCGCCGCGCCGGGTTGCCCACCACCGTGGTGTAGGGCGGCACCGGTTCGAGAACGATGGAGCCGGCTCCCACCTTGGCGCCCTCGCCGATCACGATGTTGCCCAGCACCTTGGCCCCGGCGCCGATCAGCACGCCGCGGTGGATCTTCGGATGCCGGTCGCCCTGATGCTTCCCCGTGCCGCCCAGGGTGACGCCCTGCAGCATGGACACGTCGTCGCCCAGCACGCAGGTCTCGCCGATCACGATGCCGGTGCCGTGGTCGATCAGGATGCGTCGCCCCAGCACCGCCGCCGGATGGATGTCCATGCCGAACAGCTCGGAACAGCGGCTCTGCAGGTGGCCCGCGAGATGGCGCCTCCCAGCCGCCCACAGCCAGTGCGCGACCCGGTGCACCTGGATCGCCTGGTAGCCTTTGAAATACAGGAACGGGGTCACGTAATCGGGGCAGGCGGGGTCGCGCTCGCGGATCGCCCGCAGGTCGTCCGCGGCCGCCAGCACCAGCCCCGGCTCCGCCTGCTGGGCGGCCTGGGCGAGCTCCACCAATGCGTCTGCGGGCACGGCAGAATCCGCCATCTTGCGGCCGATCAGCGCCGCCACCGCGTTTCCGAACCCGGCATGGTCGTGGATGCCCGTGCGCATCACCCGTTCCATGATCGGATCGCAGCACACGATCGCCTCCCGCCGCATCTGCTGCCACAGCGCCTCCACCGGCGCGATCGGCGGCTCCGCGTCGGCGACGGGCGGGGACGAAAGGGTGGTGGAGTCCATCATGCGTGTGGCCTGCCTTCGCCGGCCCGGGAGCGGTCCGGGAAACCGTTTCTCCCAGATAGGGGATCGCCTTCCGGGATGCGAGGGCGCCGCGCCGCCTCGCCGGGGACGGCGCCCATCGCTGCGGTCATGAACAGACGCTTGAGCCCCGGCAGCCGGTGCACGGCCGCGATGCCGACATCGCGGGCGAGCCGGATCGCGGGGTTGTCGTTGGAGAACAGCCGGTCCAGCAGGTCCGTCGCCACCAGCATGGTCATGTTGGCCGGTCGCCGGTCCGCCTGGTAGCGGCGCAGCAGGGCCGCGTCGCCCGGATCGGCCCCGGCCGCCGCCGCCTCGATCAGCAGCCTCGACAGGGCCATCACGTCGCGGAAGCCGAGATTGAGCCCCTGGCCCGCGATCGGGTGGATGCCGTGCGCGGCGTCGCCGATCAGCGCCAGCCTGGTGTCGTGGTAGCGATGGGCGTACTGGGCGGACAGCGGGTAGATCCAGCGCCGCCCGACCGGCGCGACCTGGCCAAGCCCGGGACCGAGCCTGCGCGCGATCTCGTGGGCGAACAGCTCGTCCGGCAACGCCACCAGACGCTCGGCCAGCCGGGTCCGTTCCGTCCACACCACCGCCGACAGGTTCTGACCGGCCTCGGACGGCACCATCGGCAGCTGGGCGAACGGGCCGCCGGGCAGGAAATGCTCCAGCGCGTGGTTGTTGTGCGGCTTCTCGTGCCGGATCGCGCACACGATGCCGCTCTGGTTGTAGGGCAGCCTGGTGACCGGGATGTTCGCCTCGGCCCGCAGCGGGCTGTTGCGGCCCTCCGCGGCCACCACCAAGCGGGCGCGGATCACCCGGCCGGTGCTGGTGCGGATCACCGCGCCGTCCGCGGAGCGCTGCACCGTGGCTTCGGCCGGCGCCACCAGATGCAGGCCGGGCAGCTCGTGCAGCGCGGCGTTCAGCGCGATGCGCAGCGAGCGCGCTTCCACCATCCAGCCGAACGGCCGCCCCTGGAGCTCGCCGCGCAGCTCCTCCGGATCGAAATGCAGGAACAAGGGGGAGGCCGGGCGCCCGGGCCTGCCGTCGCTGACCCTGATCCCCTCGATCGGGCACACGGGCAGGGGCAGCCGCTCCCACACCCCCGCTTCCTCCAGCAGCCGGCGGGACGCGCTGGCCACCGCATAGGCGCGGCCGTCGAACGCCGGGTGTTCCATGGGCGGCAGGGGCTGCCGGTCCACCACCGCCACCGCCATCCCGGCCGACGCCAGGCGGCAGGCGAGGGTGGCGCCGACCGGTCCCGCCCCGATCACGCACACCGCGACCTCGAGCACGTCATCGCCGCCGGCCGCCGCCGCGATGCTCCCCGGAGCGGTGCCGGAAGATTGCCCCGGCTGCTGTTCCAGGGGGTGCCCATCGAGCGGAGCGGCGGCGTGATCTGAGGAAGAAACGGAAGGCTGGGTCACGGGAGTGCTTTCAAATGCCGCCATCACTGCCTCGACCCTGTGCAGACGCGCCCGTCGGCCGGGAACGCGGTGCCGGCAGAAACGGGCCGCCCCACGATCGCGGCATCTGGCACGGGTTGGCATGGATTTTGGAACGGTAGCGTGTCAATCGTCGAAGGCTCCGGCGCGGCGTCGGGAGTGGTCGGTGTGTGCGGATCCCCGGAAGGGGGCGTTCCGGCGGCCGGCCCCGCGGGTCGATGGGTTGAGGGTCAAGGAAAGGTGCGATGAAGCTCGTTACGGCAGTCATCAAGCCCTTCAAGCTCGACGATGTGAGAGAAGCGCTGACGCCGCTGGGTGTTCAGGGCCTCACGGTGTCCGAGGTGAAGGGGTTCGGTCGGCAGAAGGGCCAGACCGAGATCTATCGCGGCGCTGAATACCACGTCAGCTTTCTTCCCAAGGTGAAGATCGAGGTGGCCGTAGCCGACGACATGGTGGACCAGGTGGTGGAAGCCATCCTCCAGTCGGCCCATACCGGCAAGATCGGCGACGGCAAGATCTTCGTGAGCGAGATCCTGCGCGCAGTGCGCATCCGCACCCGCGAAACCGGAGACGACGCCCTGTGAACCGCACCGTGTCCTCCTTCCGCATGCCGTTCGCGGGCGCCACCCTGCGGACGCCCCTGCTGGCCGCCGCCGCGCTGCTAGCCGCCGCCGTGCCCGCGGTCGCGGCCGACGCCCCGCCGGCGCCCCCCAAGATCGATACCGGCGACACCGCCTGGATGCTCACCAGCACCGCGCTGGTGCTGCTGATGACGGTGCCGGGCCTGGCGCTGTTCTATGGCGGCATGGTCCGCAAGAAGAACGTGCTGGCCACGCTGATGCAGAGCTTCGCGATCTGCTGCCTCGTGACCATCACCTGGACCGTGCTGGGCTACAGCCTCGCATTCGGCACGGGCAACGGCTATATCGGCGACCTGTCGCGCTTCCTGCTCAAGGGCATCGGCGCCAACATCTCCAAGGGCGCCGACGTCGGCTTCACGCTCGGGCTCGGCTCGTCCAACGCGACCGTCATGACCATCCCCGAGAGCGTCTACATGACGTTCCAGATGACGTTCGCCATCATCACCCCGGCCCTGATCGCCGGCGCCTTCGCCGAGCGCATGAAGTTCTCGGCCATGTGCATCTTCATGGTGCTCTGGTCGCTCCTGGTGTATTCGCCGATCGCGCACTGGGTGTGGAGCCCGCTCGGCTGGGTCGCGGGCTTCGGCGCGATCGACTTCGCCGGCGGCACCGTGGTGCACATCAACGCGGGCATCGCCGGCCTCGTCTGCGCCCTGGTGCTGGGCAAGCGGCGCGGCCTCGGCCACGACGACATGTCCCCCTACAACCTGACCTACGCCGTGATCGGCGCGTCGCTGCTGTGGGTGGGCTGGTTCGGCTTCAACGCCGGCTCGGCGGTGGGATCGAACGGCCGCGCCGGCATGGCGATGGCCGTGACCCAGATCGCCACCGCCGCGGCGGCGCTCGGCTGGATGGTCGCGGAATGGGTGCTCAAGGGCAAGCCGACCGTGCTCGGCATCATCTCCGGCGCGGTGGCGGGCCTCGTCGCCATCACCCCGGCGGCCGGCTTCGTGCTGCCCGGGCCGTCCATCGTCATCGGCGTGGCGGCCGGCGTCGGCTGCTATTTCGCGGCCACCAGCCTCAAGCACCTGCTCGGCTACGACGACAGCCTCGACGCCTTCGGCGTCCATGGCGTGGGCGGCATCATCGGCGCGTTGCTGACCGGCGTGTTCGCCTTCGGTCCCCTGTCCGCCACGGACGCCAACCCGGCGGGCGTGGTCGGCTCGTTCGCCCAGTTCGTCATCCAGATCAAGGCGGTGCTGGTCACCGTGATCTGGAGCGGCGTCATTTCGTTCGTGCTGCTCAAGCTGATCGACTGGACGATCGGGCTGCGCGTGACCCACGAGAACGAGGTGGAAGGTCTCGACATGACCCTGCACGGCGAGCGCATCGGCTGATCCCCCGGCGAGCGCACGGTGTTTCCGGCGGGGCGGCCTTCGGGCCGCCCCGTTCGCGTTCCGGGGCCTCTCGTTCCATCGGCGCCCGGAAACGACGCCCTCCGACCGGGCCCGTGCACGGGACCTTCATCCGTCCGGGTATCCCCCGCCCTTTCCAGCGCGCGCCTTGTGTGCGACCGGGAAAGCGAAGCACCCCGGGCGTCCGGAACCGTTCGCCCCGGGGCGGCAACAGGAGGATCGATGGCGGCACACGCGGGCGCCCGGCAGGGCGGGGCGTCGTACAGAAGCCCGGACAGCTTCTTGGGCAGGGACGCCGGCGATCCATCGGGCGTGCCACCCGTGAGCCGTTCCGCCGATCCGCGCGGCACCCATGCCCGGGCGGCGGCGATGCCGCGCGTTCCGGCTGGGGGTGCCGTCGCCCCCGTCCGGCGCCCGGCGTGTCCGGGATGGTCGTCGGCCCGGCTCCCGGCGCTGGTGCTCATGCTGGCCGGTGCCTGCGCGCTGCCGGTCGCGGCGCGGGCCGACGGCGCGCCGGGCGGCGTCCCGGGCCTGCCCGGTCCGGCCGGGGATCATGCCGGCGCCACCGCGGTGGCCCTCCCCGCCGCCCCGGATGGCGCGCCGTTTCCGGCCGTGCCGCAAGCGCCGGTGGCGCTCCCGCCGCCGCCCTCGGAGCTCTATGGCGCGCTCTACCGCCAGGTGGAGCTGGAGCAGATCTTCTCCGACCAGAAGACCTTCGCGGACGCGGTGGCGACGGTGCCGCCCGCCCAGGTGATGCGCGACTACGACCAGCAGTCGAAGCGTCCCGGCTTCGAGCTGCGCCGGTTCACGCTCGACCATTTCACCATGCCCGAGCGCGCCGACATCGCCTTCAAGCCGGCGCCGGACCGTCACATCAAGACCTATATCGCCGACATGTGGAACGTGCTGCTGCGGCAGCCGGACCGGGAAGTGCGCTGGTCGTCGCTGCTGCCGCTGCCGTTTCCCTACGTGGTGCCGGGCGGGCGTTTCAGCGAGATCTATTACTGGGACAGCTACTTCACCATGCTGGGGCTGGAACGGAGCGGCCGCCACGACCTCACCGTCGACATGCTGCGCAACATGGCGTCGCTGATCGACCGCTACGGCCATATCCCCAACGGCAACCGTTCCTACTACCTGTCCCGCTCCGAGCCGCCCTTCTTCGCCTGCATGATCGACCTGGTGGCGGCCCGCGACGGCGACGGCGTTTATCTGCGGTATCTTCCCGAGCTTCGCCGCGAATACGATTACTGGATGGAAGGCGCGGATGCGCTGCAGCCCGGGCAGGCCCACCGGCACGTGGTGCGGCTGCATGACGGCGCCGTGCTCAACCGCTACTGGGACGACCGCGACACGCCGCGCGACGAGAGCTACCGCGAGGACGTGGAAACCGCCGCGCGCAGCCACCGGCCACCGGCCGAGATGTATCGCGATCTGCGCGCGGCGGGCGAAAGCGGCTGGGATTTCTCCTCGCGCTGGTTCGCTGACGGGCGGTCCATCGAGACCGTGCGCACCACCAAGATCCTGCCGGTGGATCTCAACAGCATCGTGCTGCACATGGAACAAACGCTGGCGCGGATGTATGGCCTCAAGCACGACACCGCCCAGCAGGCGTCGTTCGAGCATCGCGCCGCCGACCGCGCCCGGGCGATCCGCCGGCTGATGTGGGATCCCACCGGCGGCATGTTCACCGACTATGTGTGGCAGGACGACACCCGCAACGACGCAGCGACCGCGGCGATGGTGGTGCCGCTGTTCTTCGGGCTGGCGACGCAGGCTCAGGCGGACGCCACCGCGCACACCATCCGCGCCCGCCTGCTGCGCCCCGGCGGCATGACCACCAGCGACATGCGCAACGGCCAGCAATGGGACGCGCCCAATGGCTGGGCGCCGATGCAATGGATGGCGGTGATCGGCCTGCGCCGCTACGGCCAGGACGCGCTGGCCGAGGAGATCGCCCGGCGCTGGATCGAGCGCGAGATCGCGGCCTATGCCAGCAGCGGCGTGCTGCTGGAGAAATACAACGTCCGTGACGCCCGCACCAAGGACGACGGCGGCGGCGGCGGCGGGGAATACCCGTTGCAGGTCGGGTTCGGCTGGACCAACGGCGTGCTGGTCAACCTGCTCGATCTTTATCCGCGCCACGCCCACCAGAGCCTCCAGGCGCATCCGGCAGCGGCGCGGTAGAAGCGGCCGCGAGGCGTTTCCGGCCGGCGATGTCGGCCGCCGGAAACGCGATCGTCGCCCGGCCGTCGCCCGGCCATCGTCAGGCCGCGCTGCTCGCGGCGTAGTCCATGGATTCCAGATCGGCCAGCAGGGTGGGGCCTGTGGGATGCCAGTTCAGGACTCGCCGGGTCCACTCGCTGGACGCGGCCAGGTCCATCGCCATGATACGCGCCATCCAGCCGAAATAGGACGCGGCCTCGTCGGCGGGCAGGTGCCGCACCTCCATGCCCAGGCCGGCGCCGATCACGCGTGCGATCTCGCGCGCTTCCACCCCTTCCTCGGCCACCGCGTTGTAGCGGGCACCCGGCTCGGCGCGTTCCAGGGCCAGCCGGTAGAGGCGCGCGACGTCGTCCACATGCGCGGCGGCGAAGCGGTTGCGGCCTTCGCCGGCGACGCCCACGAAGTTGTTGGCGCGCGCGATCGCCACCAGCGGCGTGATGAGCCCTTGCTTGACGGTGTCGTGCACCTGCGGCAGCCGCACCACCGACACGTTGACCCCGCGCGCGAGCAGCGCGTTGGCGGCCTGCTCGGACGCGATGCGCGGCGTCGGATGCGTGTCGTCGAACACGTCCTCCCGCGCCAGCTCGCCCGGGGCGTGCAGGCCGAGCCCGACGCCCGAGGTGACCAGCAACGGGCGGCGGCTGCCTTCCAGCGCCGATCCCAGCGCCTCGATCACGCGGCGGTCCTTCTCGCAGTTCTCGGCGAAGCGGGAGAAATCGTGGTCGAAGGCGGTGTGGATCACCGCGTCGGCGCGCGATGCTCCGGTTCGCAGGCCGTCGGGATCCTCGAGCGTGCCGTGCCACGCCTCGGCGCCCGCGGCGGCCAGCCGCTCCGCTCCGTCCGGCGAGCGGGTCACGCCCACCACCTCGTGCCCCCCGGCCAGGAGCTCCGGCACCAGCCGGGACCCGATGAAGCCGGTGGCACCGGTCAGGAAGATACGCATGGCAGACAACTCCGCTTCTTGATCCGGCGGTGATGTCGCGCGCCGGCCGCGCCGGGAAAAGCCGAGAAGCCATCATGGTAGAAGCTTCAACAGGCTAGCCGGGCCGCCGAACGCCGCACGCCGAACGCCGAACGCCGAACGCCGCGCGCCGCACGCCGCACGCCGCACGCCTGGGGCCGTGCGCCTGGGGGCCGTGCCGGCCGCCCGTCGCCATGCCGGAGCCCGGCGCCCGGATCGCCGGAAACGGCTGCGACATAGCGTCCGCACGGCCGCGGGGGCTGCCCACGTGCCGGCCGCGCATCCGGTTCGCGACGAGCGGGTGCCGGCATGCGCCCGTCCCGGGGCGGGGCGGGGCGGTGGGCGGGGAACGGTGGGATCGGCCCCGTGCGCGTGTGTCCGGCGAAGGAATGCAACGAGCCGCCGCCCGTCGGCCCCGCACGACGTCGCTGCCGGGACGATGCCTAACCTGTGGAGCGCGCCGGCGACGGGGTGGAGACAACGTTGGCCCGCGCGTCAGGGAGGGGCCGAACGGCGTCCCGCGCATGGTACCGGCGCTGAAGGCACCGGATCGAGGCACCGCAGGCGGCGTGGAACCCGACCAGGGATGGTCAGGGACGGGCGGGACGGTTCCCGTCCACGGTGGCGGCCACGGCGTGCGCGGTTCCGGAAGCCGGGACGGTGGCGGCGCGAGAACCGGCCGCGGAGACGTGGCGCGGGGTGTGCACGAACAGCGTGTCGGTCGCGTAGGAAACCCACACCTGCCGACGGCTGAACCAGTCCGCGCCCAGCAGCATGTCCACGTGTTTCTCGGCCAGCGGCGCCACCGTCAGCACCGGATCGCGCTCGGTGGTGTCGCCGATCCGCAGGCTGCGGAAGCGGTGCCAGTGATAGGCGGTCTCGTGCAAGTCCACCCCGGCGGTGATGCCTCCCGGATCGGCGCCCAGCACGTCCGCGCCCACTCCGAGCCTGGCGGCGGCCTCGTTGGACAGGATGCGCGACCGGGCGCCGGTATCGAGCAGCGCCACCAGCGGCCGGCCTTCGATCTGCACCGGCAGCGTCCTGCGGTCGCCGAGGCGGGACAACCGGATCGCCTCCACCGCGCCCGTCGGCTGGTCCCAGAACGGCGGCCCCGCGCACGCGACCGAGCCGAGCCGCATCGTCCAGAACCGCGCCACGCCGTGCGGCAGGTCGAGCTCCAGGTCGAAATGCGACAGGATGTCGGCGCCCAGCAGCCCGGCCACCGGCGGCCGTATCACCGGCTCTCCGGGCAGCACGCCCACCGGCATGGCGCCCCCCGGCAGGGTCATCGCGCCGATCCGCAGCATCCCGAACAAGGCGCTGGGCACCGATCGCCCGTCGCCGCCGGTGCCCTGCATCCTGATCCGGTGGGCCTGGTCCACCGGAAGGCCCAGACGTTGCACCCCCGCCCTGGTGAACAGCCCGGCATCCGAGCCGGTATCCAGCAGCATGGAGGCGGCGCGGCTGCCCACCTCGACCGGGATGGTGATGAAGCCGTCATCGTCCCGCAGCGCGACGCTGGCGGCCACACGGCGCTCGCACAGGGCGGGGCCTGTCGCCCGCGCATGCGCCGCGGCGCCGGCGAGCGCGAACAGCAATGCGGCCGCCGTGCTCGCGCGGTGCCGCGCCCTGGAGCGCCGGATCGGTGGGAGGTGCATCGGCGGAGACGGCGATCAGGCGGTCGCGGCCACCGCGCGGAAGTCGCCGTCGGCCGCGAAGCCGTTGGTGGCCGCGAGCAGCGCTGCCAGGATGCCGGGCTCCGTCACCGCGTGCCCGGCATCCGGAACGAGATGGAACCGGGCTTCAGGCCAGGCGCGGTGCAGGTCCCAGGCGGTGCGCATGGGCGTCGCCACATCCCATCGCCCCTGCACGATCACGGCGGGGATGTGACGGATGCGGTCCACGTTCCGGAGCAGCTGGTCGGGTTCCAGCCAGCCCGCATGGGTGAAGTAATGGTTCTCGATGCGCGCGAAGGCGAGCGCGAAGGCATCGCCCCCGTGCTGCGCGGACAGGACGTCGCTCGGCATCAGGGTCAGGGTCTCGCCTTCCCACAGGCTCCAGGCCCGGGCCGCTTCCAGCTGGCCGGCATCGGCGGGGCCGGCGAGGCGACGGCGATAGGCGGCGATCATGTCGTGTCGTTCTTCCGCCGGGATCGGCCGGAGGAAGCGCTCCCATTTGTCGGGAAACAGCCAGGACGCGCCTTCCTGGTAGTACCAGAGCAATTCGGCGCGCCGCAGGGTGAAGATGCCGCGCAGCACCAGCCCCGCCACCGGTTCGGGATGCGCCTGGGCGTAGGCCAGCGCCAGGGTGGATCCCCAGGAGCCGCCGAACACCAGCCAGCGCTCGACGTCCAGCATCCGCCGCAGCCGCTCGATGTCCGCCACCAGGTGCCAGGTGGTGTTGTTGTCGAGCGAGGCATGCGGAAGCGAGCGGCCGCAGCCGCGCTGGTCGAACAGGAGCACCCGGTAGCGGGCGGGATCGAACAGCTGGCGCTGGAACGGCGTGCAGCCGGCCCCCGGGCCGCCATGCACCACCACCACCGGAATGCCGTCCGGGTTGCCGCACAGCTCCCAGTACAGCTGGTGCCCGTCGCCGGTGTCGAGCAGTCCGTGTTCGTAGGGCTCGATGGCCGGGAAGGGCGCGGACGGCTCAGCCATGGGGATTGTCTTCCGCGTCGGAAAGGGCGGCGGCCGGACCCCGGCTGGTCGCCGCCGCCCGGGGATGGGCGTCACGCCAGACGCTCATCAGTTGCGCCTCGTCGGCCAGCGTGTAGCGCTGGGTGGTGGACAAGCCGGCATGGCCGAGCAGTTCCTGGATGGCGCGCAGATCCGCGCCCCCGCGCATCAGGTGGGTCGCGAAGGAATGGCGCAGCGCGTGCGGGGTGGCGTGTTCCGGCAGGCCCTGGAGCTGGCGGTATTCACGCATCGCCCGCTGCGCCACCCCCTGCGCCAGCCTTCCGCCGCGCACGCCCGGGAATAGCGGCTGGTCGAATACGGGGGCGGGATGGCGCCGCACCCAGGCTTCCAGCGCATCCATCACCGCCGGCAGCAGCGGCACCAGCCGTTCGCGCTCGCCCTTGCCCAGTACCCGCAGCGTGCCGCCGCCGGTTCGCTCCCGCCGCGGCAGGTCGCGCAGGTCGAGCGACAAGGCTTCGGAGATGCGCAGCCCGGCGCCGTAGAGCAGGGTGAACAGCGCCGCGTCCCGCGCTTCGGCGAGCGGCGTGCGGGCGAGGGCCGCGATCCCGTCCGGCACCGCCAGCGCCTGCTCCACCCCCAGCGGCCGGGGCAGGGGAACGCGGGTGCGCGGCGAGGCCAGCAATCCCGGCGCCGCGTTGTCCACCCCGTGCCGCTTGGCCAGGAAGCGGAAGAACGAGCGCACCGCCGACAAACGGCGCTGCCGGGACCGGGCCGCCCTGTCGCGCCGGAACCCCGGAGACGCCGCCCCGCGCGCCATCTCCTGCGCGAGCCAGGCCCGCAGATCGGCCTGTCCCAGGCCGCGCAGCGTGTCCAGCGTCGGCTCTTCCCCGAGATGGTCCCGCAGGAACCGGAGCAGCAGCGACAGGTCGCCGCGATAGGCGATCACGGTGCGCGGGCTGGCGCGCTTTTCCGCCGACATCCAGTCGAGGAACCGTTCCAGCAACGCGGCGGCCTCGAGCGAGGACGGTCCGGAAGCCGCGGATGCCGGCGGTGGTTCCGCCGCTTGCCTCCCGTCGTCCGGCACCGGAGCGGGCTCTCCACCGGCGGGACGCGACGATGCCGGCGTCGCGGAACCCGGACGTGTCGCGCGTCGTCCGGACCCGCCGGCCCGTGCGCTCCCGGGTACCGTCACGCGTCGGACCCGGGGGCGGCGGCGGGTTTCCCGGGGGCGACCGGCGCGCGCTCCAATGTCGCCGCCAGCACCTGCCCCAGAAAAGCGAGCATGGCTTCGCCCCCCGTGGCGGCCGGACCGCTCCGGCCGTCGCCGTCCGCCGTCACGGAAGCGTCGCGCCGGGCCAGAACCAGCAGCATCGGTGCGCAGCCGGAAAGCGACACCGCGACCAGCGCGTCGAACCGGGCGAGGTCCGCCGCTTCCCCGTGCAGCAGCTCCGCGTGCGTCAGGCCCCCACCGGCGGGCGCTTCGCGCACCCGCACCGGACGGTTGCCCAGCAGCTCGCGGACCGTGCCCGGAGGCAGCGTGCGGACCGAGGGCCGATCGGCGGCATGGTCCGGCCCGTCGGGCAGGCGGGTCTGGTGTCCGGCACGCGTGCCGCTTCCGCCGGCCCGTCGATCGGGCGTGCGTCCGGCACGACGGAGGGGCAGAACCGAAAGATCGGCGGACGCGAAGGGCGGCCGGACGGCGTCCGGCCCGGCCGCGCCGTGGCCGGCGTCGACGACATCCGGCGCCGGACGCATCGGGGCTGGCGGCGGATGTTCCGCGCCGCCCGGTTCCTGGCGGGGATCGTCGTCCGGACGTTCGGCGCACAGCCGGGCGGCATCGACGCCCAGCAGCTCGGGCAGCAGGAACGGCACCAGCTCGGCCGGGTCCGGGGCGCGGATTAGGGCCAGCACCGCTTCCTGGATCCTGTCGGACAGGCTGCGGGTCGCGCGTCCGGCCCTCAGCACCTCCTCGGCGCGGTGCTGCATGGCGGCGGCGTGGTGGCGGGCGGCCTCGATCATCGCCGCCATGTGGTCGGCGAGCTTCTCGCCATGCACCCGTTTCGGCGGTTCCAGCAGATGATAAAGACCGTTGCGGGCGATCCAGTCCGGATTGTCGGCCAGGAAGCGGGAGATCAGCTCCTTTTCCGCATCGCCCACAGCGTCCGCATCCGCGTCCGACCTTTCGTCCGGCGGAGCGTCCTCGCCGGTCCGCCCGGCGGGAGGGGAGGGCCGGGTCGCCGCGTCGCGGGCCGGAGCCGCCGTGCGCCGACCGTCGCCGTGCTCATCGGACGGCGGCGGCCGCGCAACGGCATCGCGGGCGGGGATGGCGTTTCCGGCGTCCTCGTCCTCGTGCCGCGGGGGCGGCCGCTCATTGTCCATCACCGTCCGCGCCCCCACCTGCCCGTGATCCGCCAGAAGAGCCGCCGAGTGCCCGCCAGACTATCCAATAGCCCTTCCGGCCGGAAGCCGCCCGCCCGGGACGCTGGTCCGACCGTGCCGCCCGCCGCCATGCCCCATGTCGAACCCGATCCGGGGCTTCCGGGATCGGAGGGCGCGGCACCACGGAGGCGCAAGCGCGCGAGCGGGCGGGACGTTCCCCACGGGACGGTTCGCCACGGGGCCGCCGCCACGCCCGCGCGGCGGCGGGTGCCGGTGATGCTGCCCTTCCCCCTGCCGGGGCCGTTCGACTACGCCGTGCCGGACAGTCTGGGCACCCTGGCGCCCGGCGACGTGGTGCTGGTGCCGCTCGGCCGCCGCGAGGAGGTGGGGGTGGTGTGGGACCCGCAGGACGCCCCGCCGCCGGCGCCCGATCCGGGCGGCGCAGCCGACCCCGTGCCGGCGCCGCCCCGGCCGGTGGCGGATACGCGCCTGAAGCCGGTGAGCGCGCTGCTCGACGTGCCGCGCATGCCGCACGGGCTGCGCCGCTTCGTGGACTGGGTCGCGGGCTACACCCTCACCCCGCCGGGCCTGGTGATGGCGATGGCGCTGAGGATCAACGCGGCGGCGCCGCTGCCGCCGGCGCTCGGATGGGTGCGCTCGGGCAGCAATTCCTCCGCCGCGCGGGAAACCCCGGCCCGCAAGCGGGTGCTGGCGGCGCTGGCCGACGGGATGCCGCGCGGCACCGCCGAGCTGGCGCGATTGGCCGAGGTCGGCAGCGGCGTGGTGCGCGGCATGGCGGAGGCCGGGCTGCTGCGCGAGGTGCCGATCCCCGCGGCGGCGCCGTTCGGCATTCCGGATCCCGATCATCCGGGGGCGGAGCTGGCGCCCGACCAGGCGGTGGCGGCGGACGCGCTCGCGAGCCGCGTGCAGGCGAGGCGGTTCTCCGTGACGCTGCTGGATGGCGTCACCGGCTCGGGCAAGACCGAGACCTATCTGGAAGCCGTGGCCGCCTGTCTGCGCGAGGGACGGCAGGCGCTGGTGCTGCTGCCGGAGATCGCGCTGTCGGCGCAATGGATGCAGCGCTTTGTGCGCCGCTTCGGGGTGGAACCGGCGGTGTGGCATTCGGATCTGGGGTCCAAGACCCGGCGGCGCACCTGGCGCGCCGTCGCCGGCGGGGAAGCGCCGGTGGTGGTGGGCGCGCGCTCGGCCCTGTTTCTGCCGTTCCCGGATCTCGGCCTGGTGATCGTGGACGAGGAGCACGAGACCGCCTTCAAGCAGGAGGATGGCGTGCTCTACCACGCCCGCGACATGGCGGTGGTGCGGGCGCGCATGTCGAACGCGCCAGCGGTGCTGGCGTCGGCGACTCCCAGCCTCGAGACGCTCACCAACGTCGAGAACGGGCGCTACCGCCATCTGGTGCTGCCGGGCCGCCATGGCGGCGCGCGGATGCCCGCGGTGGCGGCGATCGACATGCGCGAGGCGCCGCCGGAACGCGGCCGCTTCCTCAGCCCGGTGCTGATCGACGCGGTGCGCGACACGATCGGGCGCGGCGAACAGGCGATGCTGTTCCTGAACCGCCGGGGCTACGCGCCGCTGACCCTGTGCCGGGCCTGCGGCCACCGCATCCAGTGCCCGAACTGCACCGCCTGGCTGGTGGAGCACCGGGCGCGGCGGCAGCTCGCCTGCCATCATTGCGGCCATACCGAAGCCGTGCCGCCGAACTGTCCGAGCTGCAACGCGGAAGGCAGCCTCGTGCCGATCGGGCCGGGCGTGGAACGGATCACCGAGGAGGCCACCGCCCTGTTTCCCGAGGCGCGGCTGCTGGTGATGGCGAGCGACACCCTGCCCGGGCCCACCGCCACCGCCGAGGCGGTGCGGCGGATCTCGGAACGCGAGGTGGATCTGGTGATCGGCACCCAGATCGTCGCCAAGGGCTGGCATTTTCCCGGCCTGACGCTGGTGGGGGTGGTGGATGCCGATCTGGGGCTGGCGGGCGGCGACCTGCGGGCGGCCGAGCGGACCGTGCAGCTGCTGCACCAGGTGGCGGGGCGGGCGGGGCGGGCGGAGATGCCGGGGCGCGTCCTGCTGCAAACCTACACGCCGGAGCATCCGGTGATGCGCGCCCTGGTGGACGGCGATTTCGCGGCGTTCATGCAGCGCGAGGCGGCGCAGCGGCGGCCGGGCCACTGGCCTCCCTTCGGGCGGCTGGCGGCGCTGATCGTGTCGGCCGACAGTGCCGACGCCGCCGACAGCACCGCCCTCGCGCTCGGCCGCGCGGCGCCGAGCGGCGAGGGCATCCAGGTGCTGGGACCGGCGCCGGCGCCGCTGGCCATCCTGCGCGGGCGGCACCGGCGGCGCCTGCTGCTCCGAACCCGCCGCGACATCGCGGTGCAGCCGATCCTGCGGGCGTGGCTGGACACGGTGTCGCCCGCCCGCACCGCGCGCATCGACGTGGATGTCGATCCGGTATCGTTTCTTTGAACAAGGCCCGGAAATCCCGCCCGTGAGGTGGGATGGGCGTCGCTCGGCCTTGACCGGTCGCGCCCGTTGTGACGCACTCCGCCCCACCCGGGGGGACGGTCATTCCGGTCGCGGCGGCCGGTTCCGGTGCCGCCGCCCGCCGCCGTCGGAACAGCGAAGGCGGTCCGCGAAGCCGACGTGAGGAACAGCCAGCACGATGATCCCGCCCGTTCCGCCCCGCGCGGCGCATCCGGCCGCGTCCTGAACGGTTCCGCCGCGATGCCCGACGATCCCGCGGCCATGGCCGGCTCCCCGGCCTGGTCCGTGCCGCGGCCTGGCCCGGGGGCGGCCGCCAGCATTCCGACGCCGCCCGACGACGACGCGTTCCGCTTCATCGTCCACGTCCTGCACCTGCCGACGGTGGTGACCGACCCGCATCTGCCGGACAACCCGATCATCTACGCGAACGACGCGTTCCTCAGCATCTGCGGGCGGTCGCGCGACGAGGTGCTCGGCCGCAACTGCCGTTTCATGCAGGGGAAGGACACCCATCCCGCGGCGCTGGCCGAACTACGCGCCGCGATCGCGGCGGCCCGGCCGGTCACGGTGGACATCCTGAACTACCGGGCCGACGGCACGCCCTTTCTGAACGAGCTGCACGTGGCGCCCATTCCGGGGCCGGATGGCGCGCCGCGCTATTTCTTCGGCTGCCAGCTCGATGCCACCGGCGAGCGGGAAACGCGGCACCGGCTGCGGCTCAGCGAGGAACGCTGGCGCGGCTGCTTCGAGCGCATGCAGGACGGCTTCATGGTGGGCGAACTGGTGCCGGGCGCCGACGGCGCTCCCGCGGACTGGCGCTGCCTGGAGATCAACGATGCCTGGGAGGAGCTGGTCGGGCTCCCGCGGGGGGCGGTGCTCGGCCGCGTCGCCACCGACGCGCTGGAAGGGCTGGAGCCGGAATGGCTCGCCGAGTTCGCCCGGGTGGTGGAGACCGGCGAGCCCGTGAGCGTCACGCGCTGGGTGTCCATCCTGGACAAGGCGTTCGAGGCCCGCATCTTCCGGCCGGGACCCAACCAGTTCGCGGTGCTGTTCCGCGACGTCACCGACCGGCTGCGCGACGAGGCGCGGCGGAACATGCTGCTGGAACTGGGGGACCAGCTCCGGGCCAACCTGCATCCCGACGAGCTCGCCTTCCGTGCCGCGACGCTGCTGGGCCGTACGCTGCGCGTCAGCCGCGCAGGCTACGGAAGCGTCGATGCCGACCGGGAAACCATCGCGATCGCCCGGGGATGGCGGGACGATGGCGACGTCACGCCCTTGAGGGTGATGCGGTTCCGGGACTACGGCACCTACATCGACGACCTCAAGCGCGGCCGGTCGGTGGCGATCGCGGACGTGCGCCTGGATCCGCGCACGGCGGCGCGCGCGGACGTGCTGGAAGCGCTGGGCAGCCGGGCCTTCGTCAACGTGCCGGTGATGGAGAACGGCGTGGTGGCGCTGTTCTATGTGGGTCATCCGGAACGGCGGGACTGGTCGGCGGAGGAGCTGGCGCTGGTCCGGGAGGTCGCCGAGCGTACCCGCATCGCCGTGGAGCGGCGACGGGTGGAACAGGCGCTGCGCCATCTCACCACCTCGCTGGAAGCCCAGGTGGGGCAACGCACGCGCGAGCTGCTGTCGACCGAGGAGCAGCTCCGCCAGTCGCAGAAGATGGAAGCGGTGGGACAGCTCACCGGCGGCATCGCCCACGATTTCAACAACCTGCTCACCGGCGTGATCGGCGCGCTCGAGCTTCTGGAACGCAACATCGAGCGCGGGCGGCTTTCGGAAGCACCCCGCTTCATCGCCGCCGCGCAAGGGGGCGCGCAGCGCGCGGCGGCCCTGACGCACCGGCTGCTGGCCTTTTCCCGGCGCCAGACGCTCGATCCGCGACCGACGGACGTCAACCGCCTGGTGGAAGGCATGGAGGAGCTGATCCGGCGCACCACCGGGCCCGGGGTCGATCTGGTGGTGCGACCGGCGCCGGCGCTGTGGCCCGCCCTGGTGGACCCGAACCAGCTCGAGAACGCCCTGCTGAACCTGTGCATCAACGCCCGCGACGCGATGCCCGACGGCGGCCGGATCGCGGTGGAAACCGCGCCCGAGGCGGTGGGGGAGAGCGACGCGGCGGCGCGCGGCGTGCGGCCTGGCGAGTATGTCAGGCTGCGGGTGTCGGACACCGGCACCGGCATGACGCCCGAGGTGATGGCCAACGCCTTCGACCCGTTCTTCACCACCAAGCCTCTCGGCCAGGGCACCGGCCTCGGTTTGAGCATGATCTACGGCTTCGCGCGCCAGTCGGGCGGCCATGTGCGCATCCTGTCGGAGGTCGGGCAGGGCACCACCATGGAGATCCTGCTGCCGAGGATGCCGGACGCCGCCAACGTGGCGGTGGAGGAGGCGCTGCTCGTGGCGCCCGCCGGGATGTCCGGAGGCGAGCGCGTGCTGGTGGTGGACGACGAGGCCGCCGTGCGGATGCTGGTGTGCGAGGTGCTGGACGAGCTCGGCTATCGCACGATCGAGGCTGCCGACGGCGCGTCGGGGCTGGCGCTGCTGCAGGCGGACGAGCGGATCGACCTGCTGATCACCGACGTGGGCCTGCCCGGCGGCATGAACGGGCGGCAGATGGCCGACGCGGCCCGCGTCGCGCGCCCCCACCTGCGGGTGCTGTTCATCACCGGCTATGCCGAGGGCGCGGTGCTGGCGGACGGGCATCTCGATCCCGGTACCGAGGTGCTGACCAAGCCCTTCTCCCTGGATGCGCTCACCAGCAGGGTGCGGAGCATGGTGGAGCGTTGAAGGCCCCGGGCAGGGCGGCTAGTGGGCGCCCGTGCGGGAGAACAGGTTCATCACCGCCACGCCCGCGATGATCAGCGCCATCCCGGCCATCGCCGGCATGTCCAGCCGCTGTCCCTGGAACACCCAGGCGATGCCGGCGATCAGCACGATGCCGAGCCCGGACCAGATGGCATAGGCGACGCCCGTGGGCATCGTGCGCAGGCACAGCGACAGGAAGAAGAAGCAGATGCCGTAGCCCGCGAGCGAGATCGCGGTCGGCACGAGGCGGCTGAAGCCGTCCGACAGCTTCAGGCAAGACGTCGCCAACACCTCGCACAGGATGGCGATCGCCAGGTGAAGATAGGCCATGGCCCGGGTTAGGGCAGAACGATGGAGGCTGGAAAGGGGTCGAGCCGTCCCCTGCGACCGTCCCGTCCCCGTCGGGTGCAGGGTGCCGGGCCCGGGGGAAGGGCGGCGGATGTGGATGAAGCGGCACGCGAGGATGACCCTCGGTGGAGCGCGTTCCGGCTTTGGCGCCAGGCCGGTCGTCGCCGCATGGTCCGCTTCCCGGGCCGTTTCCGGCGGCGTCGGCCGGAAGGTTCCATCGATCGGGGGCAGCGAGTTCAGGCGGTCCGTCCCAACGGGAGAGGCGATACCTGTTCACCGCCTTGCAGGCACCGGGTTCTTGCTGATCAGGACGCCGGAAGGTCGGCTCCGTCGCCCTCATCGGCGGATCCCGGATCACGGCCACCGGATCGTGGAGTTGCCCGCGGACGACGATCCTCGGCTTCCATGGCCGCCACGGCGGTCTCGGCGATCAGCATCAGCCGGTCCGCGCTTTCGCCGTCGCGGGCCTGGACGGAGATGCCCTGCTGCACCGCCAACAGGAAGGCGGCCCGTCGTGCCGCATCCTCAGGGGGCAACCAGCGTTCCAGGACCCCCGCGATCCGGTCGCGCAGGTCGCGCCGGCGCGCCGCTAGCTCGCGGGCGAGCTCCTGTTGTTCCACCGCGCCCTCGACCAGGCCGGTGGAGATCATGCAGCCCTTCTCCCCCGAGGTCGCGGCGCGGACCGCCGCGCGGAGCAGTTCACGCGCCGCCTGGGCAGGCGTCTGCGCGCCTGCCATGCCGTCGAGTGCCCCCGGCAACGCGGCGTAGCGGTCCAACGCTTCCCGGTAGAGGCCGGCCTTGCTGCCGAAGGCGGCGTAGAGGCTCGGGGGCGCGATGCCGATCGCGGCCGTGAGGTCCGCGACCGAGACGCCCTCGTAGCCCCGGCGACGGAACAGCCGCATCGCGATGTCCACGGCATGGTCGCGGTTGAAGCTGCGGGGGGCGCCGGCGCGGCGTCGGGGCGGCGATTCCATAGCGATCACTAAATTCGGCTTGACCTCCGGACGCAACCCTCATCCTCTTTAGCGAACGCTATGGATGGATGCCGATGCCCGATCTCCCATTTCCGACCGTCGACGGTTTCGGCTCGGTTCGAGGGGTGCCGTTGCTGCCGCCGGGTTTCGCCGATCGCTTCCAGAGCTACCGGGTGCCGACTGGGGAGGTTCACCTTCACGCCGTGATCGGCGGCGAGGGACCGCCGCTCCTGCTGCTCGCCGGGTGGCCGCAGTGTTGGTACGCCTGGCGCGACGTGATGCTGCCGCTGGCCGAGCGCTTCACGCTCGTGGTGGCCGATCCGCGTGGCCTCGGGCTCTCCGACAAGCCGGAGGGCGGCTACGACACCGGCACGCTCGGGCAGGACCTGTTCGGCCTAATGACGGCGCTCGGGCACGAGCGCTTCGCCATGGTCGGGCATGATTGCGGCATGTGGGTCGGCTACGCCATGGCCGCGGACCGGCCAGAGCGCATCGCCCGCGTCGCCCTGGGCGAGGCGATCGTTCCCGGAGTCGCGGATTCGCCACCGCTGCTGCCTGAGCAACGGCAGCTCAGCGACTTCCTGTGGCACAACAACTTCTGCCGTGCGCGCGGCATCAACGAGGCGATGGTGGCCGGCCGGGAAGACCTGTTCTTCGGCTACCAGTTCACCAAGATCGCGGTGCCCAATCCCATGCCCGAGGTGGTGCGCGACTTCTTCGTCGAGCTCATCAGGCGCGATCGCGGCGCGCTTCGCGCCAGCTTCGAGTACTACCGGGCCATCGACATCGACATACCGGACAATCGCCGGCGCATGGAGCGCCGCCTGACCATGCCGGTGCTGGGCTTCGCGGGGGAACTGGCCTGCGCGGGCGCGGTGGAAGAGCAGCTGAGCCGGGTGGCGGACGATCTTCGCTGCGCCGTGATTCCCGGCTGCGGTCATTTCGTGCCCGAAGAAACGCCGGACGAGCTGGTGGCACTGTTGTTGCCGTTCCTTGAACCATATCGCGGCCACGGCTAGGCACCGAACGAGGCCCAGGAGAGGGCGGCAGGCGTGGCGGTTCGCCGGAACCGGCATGCCGAGACTGTGCACGGCCGGCCCTGATCGCTAGGAGTGCGGCGCGGCGAAGCGGGTTCCCGGTGCAGACGAACGTCCGGCACCGTGCCGGAGGACCCCTCGGCCGCCATCGCTCCCACCGGCCGACCGCACGCGGCCTTCCCCCTCCAGCCCCGCAAGGAACATCGCGTGTCCGGCCCCGCCGAAGAGATCATGTTCGTGCTGCACGACCTTCCTCTCGGCGGCACGGAACGGATCGCGCTCAGGCTGGCGACACGATGGCTCGATGCCGGCCGGCGGGTGCGGCTGTTGTGCGGCCTGGCGGAAGGGCCGATGCGTCCGATGCTCGACCCACGGATCGAGCTCGTGACGCTCGATCCGCCCCTGCCGCGCGGGTTCGGCTCGCGCTTCCGGCTGGGCGCCGCCGCGGCGCGGGAGGTGCGGCGCCGCCCGCCCTCGGTGCTGTTCGTGCCAGGCAACTTCCATTGGGTGGTGGCCGGCGCGGTGGGGCGGCTGCCGGCGGCGATGCGGCCGCCGATCGTGGCCCGGCTGACCTCGCCCGTGCATCGCCCGGGACGGGGCCGGCTGCCGCAGCTCTGGTTCGAGCGGCGGATGCGGCGGCAGTTGCGGCGGGTGGACGCGCTGGCGACGCTGAGCGAGAGCTACCGCCGGGATGCCGACCGGGTGCTCGGACGGGCGGCGTCGCTCACCCTGAAGCTGCCGGCGCTGGATGCGGCCGTGCCGCCTCCGCTGCCGGTGCCGGAAGGTGTTCCCTTGATCCTCGCGGCCGGACGGCTGGTGCCGCAGAAGGGGTTCGACGACGCCATCGCCGCGTTTCGGCGCCTGTCGCATCCCGCGGCGAAGCTGGTGATCCTGGGGGACGGCCCCGACCGCGCGGCGCTGGAAGCCCGGGTCGCGGCGCTGGGGCTCGGCGACCGCGTGTCGATGCCGGGCACCGTGCCCGACATCCGGCCGTGGCTGGACCGGGCGCGGCTGTTCCTGTTGTCGTCGCGTTTCGAGGGCTTTCCGGCCGTGCTGGTGGAGTCGCTGGCGGCCGGGCGGCCGGTGGTGGCGACGCGCTGCACCCCGGCGACGGCGGAGCTGCTGGACGGCACCGCGCGCGGCCTGTCGGTGCCCATCGGCGACGCCGCCGCGATGGCCGGCGCGATGGACGCGCTGCTGGGAGCACCCCCGCCCGATCCGGCGGCGCTGGCGGCATCAGTCGCCGACCACCGCATCGAGCGGATCGCGGAACAATATCTCGCCTTGTTCGACCGGCTGGTCGCCGCGCGCCGGACGACCGCAGGGTCCGGCGACGGAAGCCCGGCCAGTGAGGCGGGGCGGTGAAGCTCGCCTACGTCATCAACTCGCTGGAAGGCGGCGGCGCGGCGCTGCCGGTGCCCGCGGTGGCGTCGGTGCTGCGCGATGAAGGCTTCGAGGTCACGGTGATCGCGCTCGGCCGCCGGGACGGGCGGGCGGAGGCGCCGATCCGGGCGGCGGGCTTTCCCGTGCTGGTGCACGAGGATGCCCCCGGGCGGCATGGGGCGGTTCTGCGCTGGCTCGACCGGGCGGTGGCGCGTGAGCGTCCGGCGGTGATCTGGACCTCGCTCACCCGCGCCACCCTGCTGGGCCAGCTGGTGGGATGGCGGCGGGGCATCCCGGTGGTGAGCTGGCAGCACGCGGCGTTCCTGAAGCCCGCGAACCGGCGGCTGCTGCGCCTGTCCCGGCGCCTGTCCCGCTTGTGGATCGGCGATTCCGACACCGTGACGCGGTTGACGGGGTCGCGGCTGCGGGTGCCCCCGGATCGCCTGGTGTGCTGGCCGATCTTCGCCGCCGACCCGTCCGCCCCGCGCGCCCGGCCCTGGCAGCCGGACCAGCGCCTGGAGCTGGGGAGCCTCGGGCGGCTGCACCCGGTGAAGGGCTTCGACGTGCTGATCGAGGCACTGCGGCTGCTGCGCGACGGCGGCTGGCGATCGCCGGTGCCGTTCCGGCTGTCCCTACTGGGAGACGGCCCGGCGGGAGACGCGTTGCGCGCGCAGGCACGGGCGAGCGGCCTGCACGAGGATCACGGCGGTCCGGTGCGGTTCGCCGGCTACAGCGCCGCGCCCCGCGACGCGCTGGCGGCGCTGCACCTGTATCTGCAGCCCTCGCGGTCGGAAGGCTTCTGCCTCGCCGCGCACGAGGCGATGCAGGCCGCGCTGCCGGTGCTGGCCTCCGCGGTGGGCGAACTGCCGCGCAGCGTGGTGGACGGCGAAACCGGCCGGCTGGTGCCGCCGGGCGATCCGCGCGCGCTGGCGGACGCGCTCGCCGCGATGCTCTCCGATCCTGGCCGTCTCGCGGCCATGGGGGCGGACGGCCGTGCCCGGGTGCTGGAGCGCTTCGACGCGCAGCGCTTCCGGGATACCGGCGGCGAGATCGCGCGGCGTGTGCGCGCCATGGCCCGCGCCGGACGCGGGGGATAGCTGCCGCGGCGGACGCTGGGACTGCCTGGGCCAGGTCAGGATCGGCGCCCGGTCTCCTTGCCTCGCAGAACCTGAGTCGGCTGCGGGTTTCGTGCCCGGGATCGAGAGCAGGGTCCCGAAGCTGACCGGTGAAGGGGAATATCGGCGGGTCTGTGGGCGGCGCATCCTGAGCGATCGCAGGCAGGGATCCGAGCCGCGTCGTCCGGTTAAGGCTGCCGGTGCCGCCCGCACTATCCCGGTCGGCTTGCGGTTGCGGTCCGGCGCTCCCTCATTCCCTGTCGGGCGTCGCCGCGTCCGCGCGGGGCGGTCGGCGCAGACGGCGACGGGCGTCGATCCACAGGCCGGGCAGGGGATGGGCGCGGCGCTTGGCGTCGAGCAGCGTCCAGTCGCCGAGCGCCGACATGGTGTGCAGCCCTTCGGTGAAGGGGGCGTACGCGGCGGGGGCGACGACCGGCGGTCCGGCCTCGGCCTCGAACCGGTCCGGCGTCAGGGTGTGGACCAGCAGCGGACGGACCGCGCCGCCATAGGTCGCGGTGCAGTCCTGGGTCGGCAGCAGGACGCCGTCCGGCGTGGACAGGGCGGTGCCGCCGGGGCGGCTGCTCCCGCGGTCGCGGCGCACGGGATTGCCGGGATGCGGATGCCACGGACCGGCGAGATGCTCGGCCCAGGCGACATGCAGCCGCTCCACCTTGTCGTCCCGCGTTCCGGCCGGTGCGTAGAACAGCCACCAGAGTCCCTCGTGGCAGACGGGTGTCGCGTCGATCGGCACGGCGTCCAGCGTCAGCCGTGCCGCCGGGCGCCACCGGTCGGGCGCGCCCTCCATGCGGTAGAGCGTGAGGGTGCCGGAACGGAACGCCTCGGGCAGCATGAAGCGCTCGCCGCCCTCCTCCACCACCAGCGGATAGCTCAGATGCCAGGGCTCGCGCAGCACGGTGCGGCGCTCGCGCAGCGCGAGGTCGGGGCCGAAGCGCAGCAGCTCGATCCGGCCGTGGCGGTCGCGATAATCGAAGGCCTCCACCAGCACGCACAGCTCGTCGCCATGCTGGAAGCCGAACGGATCGGCCAGGAAGCGGAACGGCCCGCTGTTTGGCAGCCAATGCGGTCGGAGCCCTTCCAGCGTTCCCCGGCGCAACAGCTCGCGCATCGGCATCCGCACGAGAAAGGGCCGCCAGATGTCCTTGCGCAGCGCCATCGGCCGTTATTCCTCCAGCACGGCGAGCACGGCCCGTGCCGCGCGGTCGGCGGACGGCTCGGCGGTGATGTCGAAGGTGGCGGCGAACAGCGCTTCCTGCGCCGCGCGATAACGGTCCGGCGCCGCGAAGGCGCGGTCGAGCGCCGCGCCGAGCCCGGCGGCGCCCTCGATCACCTCGCCCGCCTGCCAGTGGCGATAGCTGGGATCGTCGCGCCAGGCGGTGCGATGGCTGTCGATGAACACGCAGGGGCGGGGGGTGCGCAGGAACTCGTAGATCTGGCTGCTGACGTCGCCGAGATACAGGTCCGCCGCCGCAGTGTAGCTCATGTCGGTGGACCGGACGCTGCCAGGGTCGACGAGGATGTTGGGCGCGTCGCGGAAGCGGCGGGCGACGCGTCCCGGCCGGGCGAGCGCCGGCGGGTCGACGCTCAACGCGAAGGATCGCCGGAACAGCATGGCGTGCGGCGCGAACACCAGGTTGCGGCTCCGGTCGCGCCGGAAATGGTCCAGCACCGCCCGGCCGTCGCGATACCAGGACGACAGGCGCGGCGAGGGATGCGGGTTGTAGAGCACCAGCGGCTTGTCCGGATCGGCGAACAGCGCCCGCACGTCCGCCCCCGCAGGCAGGTCGAACTTCGGATATCCCACCACCGCGATGCGGTCCGGCGCCACGCCGGCGTCGCGCACCAGGCGGTCGCGGATCTTCGGGCCGGCCACCAGCACGCGGTCGAACGCGGCGCTGGTGCGGTTGAAGCCGATGGCGCGGTCGCCCGCACCGTGGCGGGTATGGATCAGCCGGAGGTTCCGCAGGCCGTAGCGGGTGCGCAGGATCGCCGAGGTCTTTTCCGGCACCACCAGCGCGTCGAGCGAGCGGAAGAAAGGAAGGTTGTCGCGGTAGAGCAGCAGCTTGCCCGCCGGCAGCAGCGGGTCGAGCATCCTGGCCGCGACCCGGCCGAAGGGCCGGTGCAGCCGCAGCCTCGTCACCGGGACGGACGAGCCGAGCAGCGCCAGCAGCCGCCGTGCTTCGGCGTCCATGGCGTCGCTGCCGGTGGCCAGCACCAGATCCAGTTCCGGCCGGAGCCGCGCAAGCGCCGCCGCCACCGGCACGACGTGGGCCGCCTGGTGGATCTGGTCGTGGTTGAGCAGGAAGCCGATCCGCATGGACCCGAGCCTGTCCCGCAGCGGGCATCCCATGGCAAGGGGGCAGGCCGATCGGGCGCCGCCGGTCCGAACAGCGCCTCCGGCGGCGATCAGCCGGACAAGGCGGGCCGGCGGCTCTGCCGGAGCCGCGCGGCGGCGGCCAGGACGGCCAGCGCCGAAAGCACGATGATCGCGGCGCCGTAGCCGTCGGCGGTACGGATCAGCCCGAAACGGCCGACCGCCGCCCCCGCCACCATGACCGGAAGGGCGTTCGCGAGATAGCATTCCACGTAGAAGGCCGACATCAGCGCGGCCCGTTCCTGCGGCGGCGCGAGCGGCATCACGCTGCCGATCGATCCGAACCAGCCGGTGCCGAAGCCGATGCCCGCCAGCACCGAGCCGGCAGCCAGCAGACCGACCGAGGCGAGATGAACACCCGCCAGGATGCCCCCCGTGCCCGCCAGCAGGGCGGCGGCGCCGAGCGGCAGCATCAGGGCGGGAGGATGCCGGCGGGCCACCACCGTCGCCGCCATCGCCGAGCCGGTCAGGACCGCCACCGCGATGCCGCTCGCCAGGCCGCCGACCCCGCCCGCCACCTTGAGCATCAGCGACGGCAGCAGCGACAGGAAGAATCCGCCCAGGGCCCACAGCGCGATCGCCACCGGGCTCGCCGCGAGCAGGGCGGCCCGTGCCTGGTCCGGCACCGCGATGCGCGGCCGCAGCGGGAACGGCCGTCGCGGCGACGCGGGATGATCGGGCCGCGGTGGCTCGACGTGGCGCAGCGTCAGCACGCCCTGGACCGCGAACAGCACCGTCAGCAGCCCAAACCCCAGATGCAGCGGCATCGGCGCCCAGCGCGCCAGGAAGCTCGACCCCAGCGCGCCGGCGCCCAGCCCCAGCATGGGCAACGTGGCGTTCAGGAACGAGCCGTGGGCGTGGTCGGCATCCATGATGGCGGCCCCCAGGGCGGCGGTGGCCAGCCCGGTGGCGACGCCCTGCACCACCCGAGCGCCCACGAGCCACCCGACATCCGGCGCGCCGATGAACAACAGCATGGAAAGCAGCTCGAGTCCGACTGCCGCCAGGATCACCGGCCGGCGACCGAGCTGGTCCGACAGGCCGCCCGCCGTCAGCAGCGCTGCCAGCAGGGCCAGAGAATAGACCGCGTACACCACGGTCAGGGTCAACGGGGAGAAGTGCCAGCGATGCTGGAACAACGGGTAGAGCGGGCTCGGGGTGCTCGACGCGGCGAAGAACAGGGTCATGGTGACGGCGTGCAGCCCCGTCCCGTTCCGCTGAGCCGTGGGAATTGGTTTCATCATCGCTCTCGCAGCTAATGCGACATTTGTGCTTTAGTGACGATGGCGGCAGTCGCCTACAAATGCAAACTCTTTGCGTTAAGGAGGAAGGGTGATGGACGCGGAGCGCGGTGCGGCCTCGGACGCGCGGGGGACGGGGTGGATGCCGGGCGGTTCTGCCGGATCGGGCGGTCCCGAGGCCGCGCGCGGCGAGATCGCCAGGCCGCCGTTGCCGCGGCCGGGTGGCCGCAGCGCCCGGGTGCAGGCGGCGGTGCACGAGGCCGTGCGCGCGATTCAGGCGCGGGGCGAGGAGATGTCGATCCCCGCCGTGGCCGCCGCCGCCGGGGTGATGCCGTCCACCCTGTACCGGCGCTGGGGAAGCCTCGCGCAGCTGCTGTCGGACGTGGCGCTGGAGCGGCTGCAGCCGGATGCGTCCGCGCCGGACACCGGCAGCCTCGAGGGCGACCTGCGGTTCTGGCTCGACCAGTACGTGGAGGAGATGTCGTCCACCCCCGGGCGGGCGATGCTGCGCGACCTTCTCGGCGGCGCGCTGCCGGGCAATGCGGGCCAGTGCTTCGCGTATACCTGCCAGTTCGTGGGCCGCATGCTCGACCAGGCACGGGCGAGGCACGAAGCCACCCCCACCATCGACATGATCCGCGACCGGCTGCTCGCGCCGGTGCTTTATCGCATCCTGTTCACCAACGAGCCGCCTGGGTCCGACGAAATCCGCGCGATGGTGTCGGAGGTGCTGGCGCAGGCGGGCTGAGCTTCCGCCTTCGCGCCGCCGCCGATGTGCGGCTGCGTCCTGTTCCTGCCGGTTGCAGGTGGTCCGCGCCGGCCGGGCGTGCCGACGGTGTCCGGCCTGGGTTCACGTGCAACCGGCGACCCGCGACCGGGCGAAGATCGGAAGGCAGTCCTTCTCAGCCAGCCGGTTCGGGCATACGACCGGGCGCATTCTCCGCCGTGGCGGATCGCTCCCCGACCCCGAGCGTCCGGGCCGCATCGCGGGATGCCGCGACGACACGAAAACCCCGCGAGAACGGGTTACCCTTCGTGCCTTGAACCGTCGACGGGGGGATGCGAGGGTCCGCGCCCCGGCCACCTCGTCCTGGCCATCGGGCATTCCCGCCCGGCGAGGGCCGCTCCCCGTCTCAGGATCGCATCGTTTTCGAGGCCATGACCCTTCTTCCGGCGAGCCGGTCCCGATGAACGCCGGCCTCAGGCAGGTGCTGGGCAATTTCGGCAAGCTGCTGAGCGGCAAGGCCGCCGGCGGCGTGCTCAGCCTGTTCTACCTGATGATCGTCACCCGGGCGCTCGGAGCGGCGGGGTTCGGCACGCTCAGCCTGGTGCACGGCTACGTCACCTTCATCGGGGGCGTGGTGGCGTTCTCCGGCTTCCACGGCGTGGTGCATTACGGGGCGGAAGCGCTCGCCCGCGGGGAGCACGGGCGGCTGTTGCGGCTGATCCGCCTTTCCAGCCTGGTGGAAGCCGCCTGCGGTCTCGCGGCGATCGGGCTCGCCGCGGCGCTGGTGCCCCTGGTGGGGCCGCACCTGCACTGGTCGCCGGCCGCCATGAGCATGGCCGTGCCCTACAGCCTCGCGGTGCTGGCCACGGTACGGGCCACGCCGCAGGGCATCCTGCAGCTCGCCAACCGCTTCGACCTGATCGGCTGGCACCAGACGGTGATGCCGGTGGCGCGCCTGATCGGCACGCTCGTGGCCTGGGGGTGCGGCGCGGGGCTGCGCGGCTTCCTCGTGGTGTGGCTGGTCTCGGCCCTGGCCGAAGGCGCGGCCATGTGGCTGATGGCGCTCGCGGTGCTGCGCGGGATGCGGCTGCGCGGCGGGTTGCGGGCCGGCCTGCGCGGCGGCCTCGCCGGCATCGGCGTCGAGAACCCGGGGCTCGCGCGCTTCATGCTGTCGGCCAACGCCAACATCAGCCTGCGGGAATTGTCGCCCAACCTCGCTCCACTGACTGTGGGCTGGATGATGGGGCCGGCGGCGGCGGGACTGCTCGCGCTGGCCCAGCGGGCGAGCAACGTGCTGCAGCAGCCGGCGGTGCTGCTGGGACAGGCGATCTTTTCCGTTCTCGCCGGCCACCATGCCGAGCGCGACTGGCGCGAGCTCGGCAGCACGGTGAAGCGCAGCGTGTGGCTGGCGACCCTGGCGGCGTTGCCGGTGCTGCTGGTGCTGTCCTTGTTCGGGCCGTCGCTGCTGCACCTGCTGGGCGGCCGGGGGTTCAAGCATCTGGAAGGCGGCGTGCTGCTCCTGACGCTGCTGGCGGTGGCGCGGCTGATCCGGTTCGCCTCGCAGCCGCTGGTGGCCGCGCTGACCGCCACTGGCCGTCCCGGCAAGGCGATGCGCGTGTCCGTGCTGGCGGAACTGGCGCTTTATCCGCTGCTGCCCTTGTTGCTGTGGCGCTGCGGCGTGGTGGGGGCCGGCTGGCAGGCGCTGATGCAGGCGAGCCTGAGCTTCTGGCTGTGGCGCCGGTCCTTCCGCCGCTGGCTCCGGCGCCGGGCGGTGGAAGAAGCGATCGCCTCGCCGGCCGCGTCCGACGCCGCCCTGCCCGAGGCGGCACAAGCCGATGCCGTGGCCGGGCCGCCGTTGCGGCGCGTGGCCACCATCTGAGGTATTCTCCGCCCGGGCGGTGCTCGACGCGTTCCTGTTCAGGAGTACTGATCAGGAAGTCGCGCGGCGATCTCGCGACGCCGGGCGTGCGGGCGACCGCGGGCGGGACGCCGGGGACGTGCGTGGTGATCGGCGACGTCGCGCGGGGAACGCGCGTGGCGATGACGCATTTGGTTTCCCGCGGGAGGGAGATGCCGGACCGCCCTCCTGTCCGCTCCCTCCGGCGTTCCCGGGACCATCATCGAGGTTCGTCGTGAAGATCAAGTTCTACGCGCATGCGAGCTTCCGCTTCGAGGCGGACGGGATCGCGCTCGTCACCGATCCGTATCAGCCCAGGCTCAGCGGCTTCTCGCCGATCGACGAGCCGGCCGACATCGTGCTGATGAGCTCGGCCACCGACGATTTCCATTCCGATCCGAGTCACGTCCGGGGCGAGCCGGTGGTGATCAACACCCTGGAACTGCCGCCAGAAGGCGCCGTGGTGCGCGGCATTCCGGTGCGGTCGTTCCCGGCCTATGAAAGCCTGTCCTTCGACTATCAGTCGGAGGCCGGCCGCGACCCGGACGCCAACGCGCTCTACCATTTCACCATGGGCGGCATCCGGGTGCTGCACATGGGCGACATCGGCAACCCGGTAGATCCGGCGCAGCTGGAAGAGCTGAGCGGACAGGTGGACATCCTGCTGGCGCTCGCGGGCGCGCATGCCACCATCGCGCTCGACGATCTGGACCACGCCATCGCGGTGCTGAAGCCGCGGATGGTGATCCCGATGCACTACTTCCATCCGCGCGGGATCCTGAAGATCGAGCCGGTGGACACCTTCATCGATCGCCTGCCGTCCGGCACGGTCACGCGGGTGGGCGGCGCCGAGCTCGAGGTCACGCCGGAAGAGCTTCGCGACGGTCCGATGCGGGTGGTGGTGCTGGAACAGGCACGCTGAGCCATGGCCTGGCGATCGTTCGACAGGATCGGTCACCGCCGCCGTTACATCGAGCTGCCGTCATGGCTCCATGACGCACAGCAGCTACCGACCGGCATCGTATGCTTCCCATGCGAGGTGCTTCCTCGTCCGGTCGACGGGAGCCGGACTCCTGGTCGCGGTGTTGACGGCGACCGTTTCCCGGGGATGACGGCCGGCGCACCGATCGCCGGCACGGCCGAAGGATGGGTCCGTGGCACCGATGACGGCCACGCCACACGGTTTCTCGGCGTTCCCTATGCGGCCCCGCCGGTGGGGGCCCTGAGGTTCCGCCCGCCCGCTGCGCCGCCGGTGCATGCGGGAACCCTTTCCGCGGTGGCCTATGGCGCCTCGTGTCCGCAGAAGAATTCGCTGGGAAGCGGTGGCACCGACGAGAACTGCCTGACGCTGAACATCTTCCGGCCGGACGCGACCGGCCGCCTCGCCGGAACAGCCGCGTCCCGGTGCCGGATGGCGTGCGGCGACTGTGAGGGCACGGGGCGGTTGTGGCCTATATGGGCCGCCTGCCGGAGATGGTGAGGTTCGGCTCGCTGGACGGGATACGCTGCCGGGAGGCGGGCGCGGAAACCATCATCGAGGCGAGAGGCCATCACCGACGCCTGCCGGGCGGAACGCCGATGACCCTCGACTATGTCTGGTTCATCACCCGGCGCGACGGCCGCGTGGTGCATTTCAGGGACTACATGAACCCGCTGCAGCTCGCGTCGGGCTGAGCGGGAAGCGTTTTCTTCTCGGCAGGCGGCGATGTGGCCGCACGGTGTCCGACCGACCGGCCGTCATGATCGGTCGGCGGGACGACGATGCGCAGGCAGCGGGCGCAGGGCCGGAGCGGTTCCAGGGAGGCTTTAGTACCCCAGCGGTGCCAAGGACGCGCGTTCCGCCTCGGTGAACACGTGGCCGCGCGACAGGAAGCGGACGCCGTCCGGCGCTTCCAGGGAAAAGCCGGCGCCGCGGCCCGGCACCACGTCGATCACCAGCTGGGTATGCGCCCACAGCGCGTGCTGGGCGGCGCCGATGAACACGGGCGCGCCTTCCACCTCGCCCAGGCGGACATCCTGCGCTCCGGTGCGGAACTCGCCGGCCGGATAGCACATGGGCGAGGAACCGTCGCAGCAGCCGCCGGACTGGTGGAACATCACCGGACCGTGGCGCTCCACCAAGCCGCGGATCGTCGTCCGTGCCGCATCGGTGGCGATCACCCGGGGCACGGGCACCCGGGGCACGGGCTGGTCCATCGGGCAGAACCTCCGGGAAGCGGCCGGCCTGCCGGACGGGCCGGCACGGCGCGGGATCGGGGTGTCGTGGAAAAAGGCACCGGGCGGCCGCGCCGACGGCCGCCGCCCGGTGTGGCGCTCAAAAGAAGCCGAGCGCCTTGGGGCTGTAGCTGACCAGCATGTTCTTGGTCTGCTGGTAGTGGTCGAGCATCATCTTGTGGGTTTCGCGCCCGATGCCGCTCTGCTTGTAGCCGCCGAACGCCGCGTGCGCCGGATACATGTGGTAGCAGTTGGTCCAGACGCGGCCGGCCTTGATGGCCCGGCCGAACCGGTAGGCGCGGTTGCCGTCGCGGCTCCACACCCCGGCGCCGAGACCGTACAGCGTGTCGTTGGCGATTGAGAGCGCCTCCTCGTCGTCGCGGAACTTCGTCACCGACAGCACCGGCCCGAAGATTTCCTCCTGGAAGATCCGCATCCGGTTGTGGCCCTCGAACACGGTGGGCTGCATGTAGAAGCCGCCGGAGAAGTCGGGGCCGATATCGGCGCGCTCGCCGCCGATCAGCGTTCTGGCACCTTCCTGCCGGCCGATCTCGACATAGGACAGGATCTTCTCGAGCTGGTCGTTGGAGGCCTGGGCGCCGATCATGGTCTGCGGGTCGAGCGGCGAACCCTGGCGGATGCGGCGGACGCGCTCGATCGCCTTCTCCATGAAGCGGTCGTAGATGCTCTCGTGCACCAGGGCGCGCGAGGGGCAGGTGCAGACCTCGCCCTGGTTCAGCGCGAACATGGCGAAGCCTTCGAGCGCCTTGTCGAGGAAGTCGTCGTCGGCGGCGGCCACGTCGGCGAAGAAGATGTTGGGCGACTTGCCGCCCAGCTCCAGCGTGACGGGGATGATGTTCTCCGACGCGTACTGCATGATCAGCCGGCCGGTGGTGGTCTCGCCGGTGAAGGCGACCTTGGCCACGCGCGGGCTCTGCGCGAGCGGCTTGCCCGCCTCGACGCCGAAGCCGTTGACGATGTTGAGCACGCCGGGCGGCAGGATGTCGCCGATGATGTCGGCCAGCACCATGATGGACATGGGCGTCTGCTCGGCCGGCTTGAGCACCACGCAGTTGCCCGCCGCCAGCGCCGGCGCCAGCTTCCACACCGCCATCAGCAGCGGGAAGTTCCAGGGAATGATCTGGGCCACGACCCCCAGCGGCTCGTGGAAATGATAGGCCACCGTGTCGCGGTCGATCTCGGAGATCGAGCCTTCCTGCGCGCGCAGGCAGCCGGCGAAGTAGCGGAAATGGTCGACCGCGAGCGGCAGGTCGGCGGCGGTGGTTTCGCGGATCGGCTTGCCGTTGTCGATTGTTTCCACCAGCGCCAGCAGGTCGAGCCGTTCCTCCATCCGGTCGGCGATGCGCAGCAGGATGCGCGCGCGCTCGGCGGGCGAGGTGTCGCCCCACTTGTCCTTCGCGGCGTGGGCGGCGTCGAGCGCCAGCTCCACGTCGGCGGCGGCGGAGCGGGCGATGGTGCAGATCACCCGCCCGTCGACCGGGGAGATGTTGTCGAAGCGCTGCCCGGAGCGGGCCGGCACCCAGTCGCCACCGATGAAATTGTCGTAGTGCGGGCGGATCGCGATGTGCTTCGCGACGTCGGCCAGGGCCTTCTCGATCATGGAGCTGTTCCTTGGGTTTCCGGGCGTTTCCGGACGTTTCCGGGCGTTCTCGTGGGCGCCGGCTCTTCCGGCCTTTCGCCCGCTGTTCGGGGCTATTCTGCGTCAGGCGTTTGCGGAAGAGCCATGCAGAATTCAGTGAACTCTTCCCGCGTGGCGAAGGCCTTCTGGGTGCCGGCGCGCGTCACCGAATGGGCGGCGTAGCGTCCGGCGGCTTCCAGGGCCGGCTTCACCGCCAGACCTTCCGCCAGATGCGCGGCGAAGGCGCCGATGAAGGCGTCGCCGGCCCCGGTGGTGTCCCGCGCCCGCACGGCAACGGGCGCGATGCGCTCGCATCCCCCGGGCGTCACCAGCAGCGCGCCGTCGGCGCCCAGCGTCACCACCACCGTGCCCATGCCGCGTTCCAGCAGGGCGCGCGCGGCGGTTTCGGCGTCCGCCGGGGTTTCGGTGGGAAGGCCGGTGAGGATGTGGAGCTCGGTCTGGTTCGGCATGAAGAAATCGACGTGCCGGATGCGCTCCAGCGAGAGCGAGGTGGTGGCGGGTGCCGGGTTGAGCAGCACCCGCTTGCCGTTGGCGTGCGCCCAGTCGATGGCGTGGTAGACTGTGTCGAGCGGGATCTCGAGCTGCAGGAGGATCAGGTCGCACGCCAGCAGGTCGGGCGCCGCCTCGTCCACGTCGGCCGGGCGCAGATGGTCGTTGGCGCCCTTGACGATCAGGATGCTGTTGCGCCCCTGCGCGTCGACGAAGATCGGCGCGACGCCGCTGGTGGTGCCGGGCACGGCGCGCACGTGGCGATGATCGATGCCGAGCTCGGCGAAGTTGCGGATGGTGTCGGCGCCGAACAGGTCGTCGCCCACGCGGCTCACCATCAGCACCGGCGCGCCGAGCTTGGCCGCCGCCGCCGCCTGGTTGGCGCCCTTGCCGCCCTTGCCGAGCGAGAAGCCCGGAGCTTCCAGCGTTTCCCCTTCGCGGGGCAGGCGGTCGATGGTGGTCACCAGATCCACCATGTTGGAGCCGATCACGGCGATGCGCTGGGGCCGGTCGTTGGTCATGATGGAAGCGTTCCGGGCAGCGGGGAAGACGTCATCGCCGCGATCCGGGCCGCCTCGCGATCGGCCTCGGCGGCATTAAGATGGCCGAGGCGCACGGAAAACCGGGCGGATCCGCCGGGCGGCAGCAGCCGGACGTTGCCCTTGCGCTTTTCCGCGCCGTAGCCTTCCGGCTCGCAGGTGGAGGGCAGCGCGAAGCCGGCCACGCCCTGATCGGGTCCTTCGAGGATCCACCGCACGAGGTGGCCGAACGCCGCCGGGGCGTAGTCCAGCGCGAACGCGTCGCCGCCCGGCCGCCGCAGCATCAGCGCGGTGCGGTCGGACCCGTCGGTGCCGAGCCCGTGCAGGTAGAATACCTGCTCCGGGTCGTAGGTGCCGGTGGCGCGCAGCGTTTCGGAAGGAGCGGGATCGGCGGCGAAGGCGTCGATGGTGGCGAGATAGGCCGGGTCCGGCCGCACATGCGCCGGCACCGCCCGGCGCACCGCGACATGGGCGGCGTCGAACGGCGCCGGCTGCACGATGCGTCCGTCCGCCACGAAGGCGAAGTTCACGTGCGCCATGTACATCAGCTCCATGGGCGAGCCGGACCGGTTGCGGACCTCGAGCTCCATGGAGAAGCGGCCCTCGCCGGCCGGCAGGGTGATCGCGGGATGCGCGAGATAATGCGGGCCGAAGCCCACCACGTGCTCGCGCTCGCTCACGAGGCGCAGCGCGCGCAGGCCTTCCTCCTCCACAAGCTCGATCCAGGCCCGGCGCATGCGGGCGCAAGGGAACTCGCCGTGCGCCGCGTGGTCGTCGCCGGGGGCGGGCACGCCGTTGCGCAGCAGGCCGCTATGGAAGGCGAGGCAGCCATAGGTGCCGGCGATCGTGTCGGCCGGCAGCGGTTCGGCGAAGCCGGAGCGCATGGCGAGATCGACGCCGTCGAACCGCGCGTTCCACACCATCTGCCCCATCCAGGGCAGCACCACGATCTCGCCGCGTCCGTTGCGCAGCCTGATCGCCTCGACGCCGCTGTCGTAGCGGAACAGCGCGGCGGACAGCTCGCCGCTCTCGATCACCGGCCGGTCGAGCACCGACAGCCCTTCCCGGTGCAGGGGCACGCGCGCGAGCAGGCTCACCGGCCGCGCCTCGTGCGAAGGGCGTTGAGCGCGATGGACAGCAGCAGGAACGCCCCCCAGATGAAGTCCACCAGGAAGTTGCTGAAGCGCATGAGCTGCAGCCCCGACGAGAGCAGCATCAGCGCCAGCAGGGCGAGCGCGATGCCCGGCACCGAGCCGCGGCCGCCGGCGGGGTTGGTGCCGCCCAGCACCGCGATCAGCACCGCCTGCAGCACGTAGGACACGCCGTAGTCCGACTTGGCGGCGTTGGTGCGACCCGACAGGAGGATCCCGGCCATGGCGGCGAGCACGCCGCTCAGCAGGTAGCTCAGGAAGATCGTGCGGCCGGTGCGCAGTCCGGCGAAGCGCGCCGCCTTCAGGTTGGTGCCGGTGAGCCGGAGCGAGATGCCGAAGGCCGTGCGGCCCAGCATCAGCCACACCGCCGCCGCGACCAGCACGAACAGGATCAGCGGCACCGCGATCCCGGCGATCTGCCCGTTGCCGAAGAAGCCCCAGCCGCGCGGAAAGCCGACGATGGCGGGGCCGCCGGTCAGCACCAGGGCGATGCCGGTGAAGATCTGTCCGGTGCCGATGGTGGCGAGGATGGGGGTGATGCGCGCGCGTGCGATCAGCACGCCGTTGATCGCACCGCCGACCGCCCCGGTCAGCAGGGCGATGAGGATGCCGAGCGCCACCGGACCCGGCGCCATCTGGGTCAGTTCCGGGCCGCGGGCGCCCCCCCAGGCGTGGAAGAACAGCCCGGCCAGGATGCCGCTCAGGTTGGCGAGCCCCACCACCGACAGGTCGATGCCGCCGGTGAGCATGGCCAGCATCATCGCGATGCTGAGCAGCCCGAGCTCGGGCGCCACGTAGGTGATGGACTCGAACACGTAGGGCCGGAGGAACTTCTCCGGGTTCAGCGCCGCCATCAGCACGAACACGGCGATGGTCAGCGCTGCCATCTGGGCCAGCGCCGGATCGACCCGGCGCCAGAACGGGCGCGCGGTGCGAACCGGCGTCGCCGGCGCCGGCGGCCGGTCCTGCGCGTGATCTGGGGCGTGGTCTGGGGCGTGGTCCGGGGCGGGCGTTTGATCGGGCGTCCGGCCAGGTGCCTGCGTGGGCGCGGCGCTCACCGGGCGCGTCCCCGATCGCGCCAGGCGGTGGCGCCGGCGGCGAGGATCACGATGGAGCCGGTCACGATCCGCTGCCACGTCGTGTCGATATGCATGATGATGAGGCTGTTGGTGAGCAGCACCAGGGTGAACACGCCCAGCATGGTGCCGGGCACGGAACCGCGGCCGCCGAAGATCGACACGCCGCCCAGCACCACGGCGGCGATCACGTCGAGCTCCAGCCCCACCATGTCGCGCGGATTGGCCACCCAGATCATCGAGCCGTGCAGCAGCCCGGTGAAGCCCGCCAGCGCCCCGGCGAGCCCGTAGATGAAGAACACGGTGCCGCGCACGTTGAAGCCGGCCCGGCGCGCCGCCTCCTCGCCGCCCCCCAGCGCATAGACCGAGCGGCCGATCAGCGTGTGGCGCAGCACGAGGTGCACGATCGCCGCCAGCGCCAGATACACCAGCAGCATCGCCGACAGCCCGACATGCTGGCCGTTGCCCATGGTCACGCCCACGAGGTCCGAACCGCCGAGGCGGATCAGCGAAGGCGGCATGCGGTCGATGTTGATCTGGCTGGCCCCCACCGCGCCCAGCAGGAAGCCCCGCACCGCCGTGCCGGTGCCGAGCGTCACGATCAGCGGGATCATGCGCAGCCCGTGCACGAACACCGCGTTCACCAGCCCGAGCGCCAGCCCGATCGCGGTGGCCATGACGAACGGCAGCACGATGCCGTCATAGGGCAGCGCGATCATCGCCTTGACCGTCAGATACATGGCGGCGATCGCGAAGGCCGGAAACGACACGTCGATGCCGCCCGACAGCATCACCACCATGACGCCCAGCGCCAGGATGCCGGTGACGATGTTGGCGCGCAGCAGGCTGAACAGGTTGCCAGCACTCCAGAAGGCCGGATTGATCGTGCCGATCACCAGCATGGCGACCACCGCGATCGCCGCCACGACGATCTCCGGGCGGCGCAGCAGGACGCGAAGAACGCTCGGGCGCGCGGGCGCGTCGAGAATGGCGGTGGCGCTCATGGCCGATGCCCCGGAACGAGCAAGATGGTCGTCCTCAACAAAAGGAAGCGCGCCGCCGGGCGCGAGGGGGCGCGACGGCAGGCGACGAACGGATAAGGGCGGGAGAACCGGTCACGACCGACCAACGCCTCCCGGGGCGTGCGCGGTCCGCCGGCCCCCGGCGCCCGGGCGGAATTCACGCGCCGCACCGGCGCCCGGCGGCACGCGGCTCCCGGCGCCGGACGACAGGGGCGGGACGGGCATCGCGGGGCGCGAGCGGAACCGGATGGCTGGGCGCACGCGTCCGGGGGGACCGGGATCGACGGGATGTCCCGCAGGCCCGCGCCGCCCGGCGCGGGGTGCCGCATGGCCGGGAACCCGCTCACGCCAGCGCCTTGAGCCGGTCGCCCAGCTCGCGCTCGGTGCGGCGCAACGCCTCGGCGCCGTCGGCGGTGCGGACGCCGGGCAGCTCGGCATGCAGCCGGCCACGATGCATCACGAGCACGCGGTTGCAGTTGCCGACCAGCTCGGGAAGATCGTCGGAGATCATCAGCACGCCCAGCCCGCGCTCGCGCGCGAGACGGCGGATCGCGCGGTGGATGCCGGCCTTGGAGCCGACATCCACGCCCACCGTCGGGCCGTTCAGGATCAGCAGGCGCGGGTCCTGCAGCAGCCAGCGTCCGATCACCACGCGCTGCTGGTTGCCGCCAGAAAGCTGCATCACCGGCCGGTCGCCGGTGGGCGTCGCGATCGCCATGTCGCGGATGGTGTCCGCTGCAGCCTGGGCGGCGGCGGCGTCGCGCATCACCCCGAAGCGGCTCAGCGCGTCGAGCGAAGTGGCGACGATGTTGCGGTCGATGGTTTCGGGGAGAAACAGACCCTCGGTCAGCCGGTCCTCGGGGACATAGGCGATGCGCCGGGCGATGGCGTCGCGCACGGAACGCAGCCGCACCGGCTCGCCGTTCATGCGGACCGTGCCGGTATGACGCGGGCGCATGCCGAACAGAGCGAGTGCGAGCTCGGTGCGCCCCGAGCCCAGCAACCCGGACACGCCCACGATCTCGCCGGCCCGGATGGAGAACGACACCTCGTCCAGCTCGCCGGGAACGCCGAGCCGGTCCACCTCCAGCAGCGGTGCCGTCGTTCCGGAAGCTGGCTCCCAATCATAGGGATCGTCGGGGATCTCGAGGCCCGTCATGGCGCGGGTGATGGCCGCCTCGTCGAAATCGGCGATCGGCCCCGCGGCCACCACCTTGCCCGAGCGCATCACGGTGAGGCGCTCGCTGATGTCGAGCATCTCGCGCATCTTGTGGCTGACGAACAGCACGGCGATGCCGCGTGCCTGGATGTCGCGCACCACGCCGAAAAGGGTCGCGACCTCGCGGCCGGTGAGGGCCGTCGTGGGCTCGTCCATGATCAGCAGGCGAGGATCGGCCATCAGGGCGCGGGCGATGGCCACCAGCTGCCGCCCGGAGGTGGGCAGGCTGTCCACCGTGGCGTCCAGGTCGAGATGGACGCCGAGGCGGCGCACGGCGGCCTCCGCGTGCTCGCGCATCCGCCGCCAGGACACGACGCGCCGGCGCTCGCGCAGCTCGGAGCCGATCGACAGGTTCTCGGCGACCGTCAGGTTCCCGAACAAGGAGAAGTCCTGGTAGATCACCTGCACCCCGTGCGCGATCGCCGCGCGCGGCGACAGCGGGCCGGGATCGACCCCGTCGAACAGCACCGTGCCGCGATCGATCGCGTGCACTCCGCTCACCACCTTGATCAGCGTGGACTTGCCGCAGCCATTCTCGCCGGCGAGGCAGTGGATCTCGCCGGGCATGATGGAAAGCGACACCCCGTCCAGCGCGCGCACGCCGGCGAAGTGCTTGGCGACGTCGCGCAGTTCGAGCAGCGGGGTGGTCATGGCAGGGCGCGCCGCGGCTAGAAGTTGTACTGGCCCATGTTGTCCTTGGTGACGCCGACCCAGCCCTGGCCGAACAGCACGTTGGGCCGCTTCGGATCGTTGGCCTTCAGGTCCTGGTAGCCCTTGAGCCCGATGTTCAGGCCGGATGCGATCGGCTTCTTGGTGAGCGCCATCACCGCCAGGATGTTCATGGCGTAGCCGGCGATCGCCGGATCCCAGAACTGGATGTAGTCGATGTCGCCATTCTTGAGGTATTGGCCGGCGACCGACACGAGGCCGGTGCCCGCGAAGAACAGCTTGCCCTTGAGCCCGCGCTCGGCGATCAGCCGCCCGGCACCGGCCGAGGTCGGCATGGGCGCGCCGAGGATGCCGCGCAGGTCGGGGTAGGTCGTGAGCACTTCCTTGAGCTTGTTGTAGTCGGTGGTCGCGTCGTCGTAGGTCTCGATGCGCTTCGCCGCCTGGCTCATCTTCGGGAAGTGCTGCTGCTGGTAGGCGACGGCGCCGTCAATCCACTCGTTCTGCGACTGCGAGGTGAGCGAGCCGACGGTGGCGATGTACTTGCCCTCGCCACCCATCTGTTGCCCGAGATTCTCCATCAGCTTGGCGCCATAGGCGTGGTTGTCGAACGCTTCCACGTCGTAGTCGGTCGCCTGCAGGTTGGATGCCTCGTGCGAGATCACCACGATGCCGCGGTCGCGCGCCTTCTGCAGCACGGGCTCCACGGCTTCCACCGAGAAGGGCACGATGCAGATGGCGTCCACGCCCTGCGCGATCAGGGTTTCCACGATCTGCACCTGGGCTGCCGCGTCCGCCTGGCTCGGCCCCACCATCCAGGTATCGTGGCCGGTGTCGGCGCCGAACTGCTTCACGCCGACGCGCATCCGGTCGAACCAGGCGATGCCGTCCACCTTCACCACGGTGCCGATGGAATATTTCTTGGTGGCCTTGGCGGAGATGTCCTTGGACACCCCGCTGGCATCCACCGCCTCGGCCGCCGCGGCGAAGGCGGGACCGCCGGCGAGCATCGCGGCGGCGCCGGCGGCGGTCATGAGGCCGAACTGGCGGCGTGAGATCTGGACCATCTTGTTCTCCCTGGCTGCCGGCTTGTGAAGCGCCGTGCTTGGCCCGTGTTGGACGATCGTGCGCGCCCGCGGGGCGGGCGGGAAGGGGCTCAGTAGCTGCCGGCGGGCGCTTCCCCGGCGGAGATGAGCGAGATGCCGGACGAGGTGCCGATCCGGGTGGCGCCCGCCTCGATCATGGCGCGCGCGACGTCCGGGGTCCGCACGCCGCCGGACGCCTTCACGCCGAGCTTGGGACCCACGGTCTCGCGCATCAGCCGGATGTCGGCCGTGGTGGCGCCGCCGGACGAGAAGCCCGTGGAGGTCTTTACGAAATCGGCGCCCGCCTCGACCGACAGGCGGCAGGCGGTGCGCTTCTGCTCGTCGGTCAGCAGGCACGTCTCGATGATGACCTTGAGCACCGCGCCCCGGCTGGCGTCGCGCACCGCGGCGATGTCGTCGCGCACGGCGTCGTTCCGGCCCTCGATCAGCGCGCCCACCGGGATCACCATGTCGATCTCGCCGGCGCCGTTCTCCACCGCCAGCCTGGTTTCCGCCGCCTTGATGGCGGACGGCATGGCGCCGAGCGGGAAGCCCACCACGGCGCAGGTCAGCACCTCCGAGCCGCGCAGGGCCGCCGCCACCAGGGGAACATGGACCGAGTTCACGCACACCGACCGGAAGCCGTGCTGGATCGCCTCCCGGCAGAAGCGGCCCACCTCGGCTTCCGTGGCGTCCGGCTTGAGGATCGTGTGGTCGATCATCGCGGCGAGGGTCGCGTCGCCGGAGGCGCCGGACGGTGCCGGAGTGGCGTCATGGTCCAAGGTGATGTCTCCGCCCCGATCGTTCGGCCGTTGATCGGCGTGTTGTTAATATCGCAACAGTTGTTACTCTCATCACATGCAGCGGATACGACGTCAAGCGGGCCTGGAGATCGAGCCAGGGTCCCGGACCGAGCCAGGGGCCGGGGTTACGCCGAGATCCGGCGAGCCCGCTGGACAGGGTCGCGGCCGCCTGTCGCGCGGGGTCTCGACCGACCGCCGGGGCGAGCGGCTGGACAGGCTGCGAGCGCTGGTGGCGCGCGTCGGCACCCTGCGGCTGACGGACGCGGCGCAGGCCCTGTCCGTGTCGTCCATGACGCTGCGGCGCGATCTCGCGACGGGCGACGCGGTGCTCGAACTGTTGGGCGGCCACGTGATGGCACGCCAGGGCAAGGGCTCGCCCTACTCCCTCGCCGGCGAGGAGGACGTGCACGTGGCCGCGAAGGCCGCGGCCGGGCGCCAGGCGGCGGCTCTCGTGGAAGATGGAGACGCCATCTTCGTGGATTGCGGCACCACCATGCCGCATCTGCTGGCCGCCCTGCCCACCGAGCTTGAGCTGACGGTGGTGTGCTACGCGCTGAACGTCGCGACCCTGGCGTCCCGTCGTCCCCACACCCGGCTGTTCATGCTGGGCGGCCTCTTCCATCCATCTTCCGCAACCTTCCTGTCGGAGGAGGCGATGGAAGGGCTGAAGCGGCTCGGCATCGCGAAGGCGTTCATCTCGGCCGGCGGCCTGCATCCCGAACGGGGAGCGAGTTGCGCCAACTTCAACGAGGTGCCGGTGAAGCAGGCGGTGATGGCGCAGGCGATGCGGTCCTTCCTGCTGATCGACAGCAGCAAGCTCGGACAGGTGAAGCCGGCCTTCTTCGCCCCCGCGGACGCCTTCAAGCGGGTGATCACGGAGCAGGGCTGAGGACGCGGGAGGATCGGCAGTGGTTGCGGGTTGACATGGGGATGTGAAAGGCGTGACAGTTCACCTCATAAGAGCAAAAAACGCTCCGATGTGAGGAAACGAATGAGCAAGATCACAAGGCGCCGTTTCGCGTTGGCGGCAGTGGCCGGAATGGCGGCGCTGTCCTGCGGTCCGGCGGCGGCGTCGGCGAAGGGGCTGCTGATCGGCTTCAGCCAGGCGACCCTCCAATCGCCGTTCTATGTGCAGCTCAAGAACGGCGCGGAAGCGGCGGCAGCGAAGAACGGCGACCATGTCGTGGTGCTCGATGCCAACGGCGACGTGAACAAGCAGAACAACGACATCCAGGACCTGATCACCCGCGGCGTGAAGGTTCTGATCGTCAACCCGGTCAATCCGGACGCCGTGGCCCCGGCGCTGGCCGCCGCCGCGGACGCCCACATCCCGGTGATGACGGTGGACCGGGCGGTCAACGGCACCGTCGCCACCTATGTCGGGCGCGACAACAAGGAGATGGGCCGGCTGGTCGGCGAGGCGCTGGCGGCGCGCCTCAAGGCGGTCGGCGCGGCGCCGGGCGCCACCATCATCGAGATCCAAGGCGATGCCGGCGGCACGGTGATGGCCGCTCGCCGCGACGGTTTCGGCGACGCGGTGCGGGCCGCGGGCTTCAAGCTGGTGATGGGTCCGTACGCCGAATATGTGCGCGCCAACGCGGTCACCGCGATGCAGGACCTGCTGCAGGCCAATCCCTATGCCCGCGCCGTGTATGCCCACAACGACGACATGGCGCTCGGCGCCCTGCAGGTCCTTCGCGAGAACAACCGCAAGGAGATCCTCGTCGCCGGGGTGGACGGGCTGTCGGAGGCGGTGAAGGACATCGCCGGCGGCGACCAGTACGTGGCGACGGCGGCCAACGATCCGATCCGGCTGGGCGAGGTGACGATCGAGACGGCGCGCAAGGTCGCCGCCGGCCAGAAGCTGCCGCCCTTCGTGGATGCGGGCACGACGCTGATCGACAAGCAGAACGTCGGACAGTTCGACACCTCCGCCCTGTTCGCCCGGCGGCGCTGAGTTCCCCGAGCCCGCCTTTTCCGGGCCGCGAGCCGAGCGTCCGCGCCGGCCACGGCTCGACAACCGTTCTTCCATGAAAGGGCTCGCGATGCGCGCCGTGGTCATGCACGCCCCCGGAGATCTCCGGCTCGAGGATGTTCCGGTGCCCGTGCCGGGGCCGAACGACGTGCTGCTGCGCGTCGCCGCCTGCGGGGTGTGCGGTTCCGACATCCCGCGGATGCTCACCAAGGGCGCCCACCGCATGCCGATCGTGTGCGGCCACGAGTTTTCCGGTCACGTGGCGGGAGCGGGCCGGGACGTGTCGGGCTTCCAGGATGGCGAGCTGCTGTCGGTGGCGCCGTTGATCCCGTGCGGGCGGTGCGACCAGTGCCGGACCGGCAACTTCTCCCGCTGCCGCGACTACGACTATTTCGGCAGCCGGCGCGACGGCGCCTATGCCGAATACGTCTCGGTGCCGGTGGGCAACCTGCTGCGCACGCCCGCGGGCATCGATCCCAGGGCCGCGGCGATGGCCGATCCGGCCTCCATCGCGCTGCATGCGGCCTGGAAGCATCCGCTCACCGTCGGCCAGACCGGCGGCGTGGTGGGCTGCGGCCCGATCGGGCTGTTCGCGATCCAATGGATGCGGCTGATGGGCGCATCCGCCGTGGTGGCGGTGGACGTGTCGGAACAGAAGCTCGAACAGGCCCGCGAGGCGGGTGCGACCCACACCTTCCTGTCGCACGGAACGCGCCCGGAGCTGCCGTTCTGCGACCTGGTGATCGAGGCGGCGGGCCATCCCGCCACCGCCAATCTCGCGGTGCGTCTCGCGGGGCCTGGCGGCCACGTCGTGTTCATCGGCATCCCGGTGGGCGACGTCACGCTGGAGAACGCGACCTTCAACCACATGCTTCGGCAGGAAATCTCGCTGCACGGCGCCTGGAATTCGTTCGGCGCGCCGTTTCCGGGGCCGCAATGGTCCACCGCGCTGGAGAAGCTCGGCAGCGGCGAGCTCCGCTGGGAGTTCATGATCACGCACGAGCCGTCGCTGGAAGAGCTTCCGGGCATCATGGGCAAGTTCCGCGAGCGCAACGAGTTCATCAGCAAGGTGATGGTCCTGCCCCAGAGCTAGCGGGAACGGGCCGCGCGCCGCGGCCGGTGCGCCGGGGCGCGGGCGTTTTCGGGACGGCGGCAGCGCCGGAATGTCCCGGGCCGGACGCCACGGGACAAGAATGGTCCCCGGTCCGCCACGCTTCCGGGCATGGCGGGGCGAGGGCGGCGAGGATCGCCGGGAGGAAGAGATGGGCCTGCTGCTCGGACTGGATTTCGGCACCGGCGGCGTGCGGGTCGGCCTGATCGACCCGGCGCGCCGGCAGACGATCGCCACCGCGGAGGAAACCTACCGGACCGATTTTCCGCACCCGGGCTGGGCGGAACAATCGCCGTCCGACTGGTGGGACGCGCTGGGCCGCGCCTGCCGGCGGATGATGACGGCGGCCGGGAGGCCGACGGTGTCCGGGGTGGCGGTGGCCACCACCGCGTCCACCGTGGTCGCCTGCCGCCGCGACGGCACGCCGCTGCGCCCGGCGTTGTTGTGGATGGACTGCCGGGCGGCGGCCGAAGCCTCGCGCACGGCGCTCGCGGATCATCCGGTGATGGCGCAGAGCGGCGGCGGCGACGCGGCCGAATGGCTGGTGCCCAAGGCGATGTGGCTCGCCGCCCACGAGCCCGACATCTACGACGCCGCCGACATCGTCTGCGAATGCCTGGACTGGCTGAACCACCGGCTGTGCGGCGAATGGGTGGCGTCGCGCATGAACGCCACCTGCAAATGGAATTTCGACGGCGACGAGGGGCGGCTGCATCCGGCGCTCTATGACGCCCTCGGTGCCCCGGGGCTGGCGGACAGGCTGCCGCCGCGCATCGTGCCGGTGGGCGCGCCGATCGACCGGATCACCGACCATGCCGCCCGCCATCTGGGTCTGGAAGGACAGCGTCCGGTGCTGTCGCAGGGCGGCATCGACGCCCATATCGGCATGCTGGGCGCCGACACCCTCGCCCCCGGGCGGATGCTGATGATCGGCGGCACCTCGGTGGTGCATCTGTTCCATCTGGCCGCGCCGCGCCCGATGCCGGGTTTCTGGGGGCCGTATCCCCACGCCCTCACCGACGGGATGTGGCTGGTGGAAGGCGGCCAGGTCTCGGCCGGGTCGGTGCTGAACTGGCTGAGCGAGCGCATCTTCCGCCTCGACGGCGCCGGCACCCGTGCCCTGATCGCCGAAGCCTCGGCCCTGCCGGAAACGCCGGGCCTGCTGACGCTCGACTATTTCATGGGCAACCGCACCCCCTACCGGGATCCGCATCTGCGCGGCGCGGTGCTGGGATTGTCGCTCGGTCACGATCGCGCGGCGCTCTACCGCTCGGCGGTGGACGGGGTGGCGCTGGCGTCGGCCAACGTCGTGCGCCAGGCGGCCGGGCTGGGCGTGCCGATCGACCACGTGGTGACGGCGGGCGGCATCGGCCGCAACCCGCTGTGGCTGCGGGCCACGGTGGACGCGGTGGGGCTGCCGGTGACCCTGGCGGCCGACGAGAACCTCACCCTGGTCGGCACGGCGGCGGCGGCGGCCACGGGCATCGGAATGTTCCGCGCCCTCCCGGAGGCGGCGGCGGCACTGGCTCGCGGCGGCACGGTGATCGACCCCGACCCGAAGGTCCACGCGCGCTACGCCGCCGGTCTGGACGCCTATCGCGACGCGACCGAGCGGCTGACCCCGCTGCTGCACGACCTGGCGGAAAAGGGCATGAAGGCCGTTCCGCCGCCTTCCGCGGCGAGATCGCGGCAGGAGGCGGCCCATGTCCCCGCGGGGTGAAGTGGACGAAATCGATCTTCGCTCGCTGTCGGCCGAGGCCCGGGAAGGGCTGATGCTGCAGGCGGCGAAGAACTACTACGACCTCGACCACACCATGGCCGAGATCGCCAAGCTCATGGGGCTGACGCGCTGGCAGGTAGCACGGCTGCTCAAGGACGCGCGCGAGCAGGGGGTGGTGCGGATCGAGATCGTGCCGCACCTGCAACGGCGTCCGGACCTGGAAAGCGCGTTGCAGCGGCGCTGGTCGCTGCGAGACGCGGTGGTGGTGCGCGATGCCGGCGACGACGATGCGCTGATGACCGAGGCGGTGGCGCGGGCGGCGGGACAATGGCTCGCCGCGCTGACGCCGCGCCCGCCGCTGGTGGGGGTGTCCTGGGGACGCACCATGGCCGCGGTCGCCCATTGGCTGCCGCGCCGCTGGAACGACGGGGTGGAGGTGGTGCTGTTGAACGGCGCCATGAACATCCGGGCCGCCGCCACGCGCACCAACAACGTCGCGGAGCTGTTCGCGCTCGCCGGCAACGGCCGGGCGACGCTGCTGCCGGTTCCCGCCATCGTCGGGCGTGCCGAGACCCGCGCGGTGCTGGAACGCGATCCGGTGATCGCGGGCGTGCTGGCGATGGGGCGCGAGGCGCCGCTGGTCTGTTTCGGTCTCGGCGCGATGTCGGCCGGCTCCGTGCTGGTCGAATCCGGCTACCTGGACGAGCGCGACATCGCGCGGCTGACCAGGGCGGGCGCGGTGGGCGACGTGCTCGGGCGCTTCATCGACGCCGATGGACGTCCGGTGGACCCCTCGCTCGACGACCGCACGATCGGCCTCGGCCACGACGCGCTGCCGGATCATCCGCTGGCGGTGGGCGTGGCGGCGGGGGCGCGCAAGCATGCCGTGGTGCTGGCGGCGCTGCGCCGGAAACTGCTCAACGTGCTGGTGACGGACGAGACCACCGCCGCGGCGATGCTGGAAGGACGCCGGGCCGATGGTTGATCGCGACATGGCCCGCCTGTCGCCGGGCGACGACGCGGCTCCGGCAAACGGGGCGGATGCCGGACGCGACGGCGGCCGTGCCGACCCCGCGGGCCACGCTCGCGGTAGTGCGCCGGACGGTGGGCCGCGCGACCATCGGGATGGAGCCCCGGATGGCGGCCGTGGCACCGCTTCTTCCCATGGGCGGAGCGGCCCCGGCTCCGCGACGGGCGTCCCCGCGGCGGATGCCGGAAGCGGCGACGTGGTGCTGGAGATCGACAACGCTGCCAAGATCTTTCCCGGCAACATCGTCGCGCTGGAGAACGCCTCGCTGCGCATCCGCGCGGGCGAGGTGCATTGCCTGCTGGGCGCCAACGGGGCGGGCAAGAGCACGCTGCTGAAGATCATCGCGGGCGCGCATCTGCCGTCGCACGGCACCTTGCGGCTGAACGGCCAGCCGCGCCGGTTCCGTTCGCCGCAGGAAGCGGCGCTCGCCGGCATCTCGATGATCTACCAGGAGCTCGACCTCGTGCCGCAGCTCACGGTCGGGCAGAACATGCTGCTGGGCCGGGTGCCGAGACGCTTCGGCCTGATCGACCGGAGGCGGCGGCGCGAGATCGCGGCGGCCGCGCTGGCGCGGGTCGGCGCCGGCTTCGGCCCGGACGCCGTGGTGGAGTCGCTGTCCATCGCCAACCAGCAGCTGGCGGCCATCGCTCGCTCGCTGACCATGGACGCCAGGCTCATCATCATGGACGAGCCGTCCGCCGCCCTGAACGAGGTGGAGCTGCGGCGCGTGTTCGGGGTGATCCGCGAGCTGACCCGCCAGGGCATCGCGATCCTCTATGTCAGCCACCGCATGGCCGAGCTGCGCGAGATCGGCGACCGGGTGACGGTGCTGCGCAACGGCCGCACGGTGGACACCTTCGCCCTGGCCGCCACGGACGAGCGCACCCTGGTGGAAGCCGTGCTGGGCCGCGAACAGGCGCTGGTGGAGCGCAGCGCGCGTCCGGCGGCGATCGGGTCGGTGACGCTCGACGTGCGCCGGCTCGAGGGCGGGCAGGGGCTCAGCGTGCGCGACCTGATGCTGCGCCAGGGCGAGATCGTGGGCTTGTCCGGCCTCAACGGGTCGGGCCGAACCAGCTTCCTGCGCAGCCTGTTCGGCGATGCGCGCTGGACCGGCGAGGTGATCCTGAACGGGCAGCCCTTCCATCCCGCGAGCCCGGCCGACGCGATCCGCCAGGGGGTCGCGCTGGTGCCCGAGGACCGCAAGACGCAGGGGCTGGTGCTGGACGCGTCCATCTGCCGCAACGCGATGCTGCCGTCGCTGCGCCGCCGGCGGCTGCTGACCCATGACGGGCTGCGCCGTGCCGCGCGGCCGGTGCTGGCGGACCTGTCGACGCGCTTCCATTCGCTCGACCAGCCGGTGCGCCAGCTGTCCGGCGGCAACCAGCAGAAGATCGTGTTCGCGAAATGGGTGCTGGAAGGCAGCCGGCTGCTGCTGCTCGACGAGCCGAGCCGTGGGCTCGACGTGGGCGCCAAGGCGGAGCTCTACGCGCTGGTGCGGCGCCTCGCCGACGACGGCGCCGCCATCCTGGTGGCCAGCAGCGAGCTCGACGAGATCTTCGGCCGCTGCGACCGCATCTGGGTGTTCCACGAAGGGCGCAACGTGCGCTGCTTTGATCCCGACCGGGACACCCGTGACGACATCCTGAAGGCGGGGCTGGTCGGTGCCGACCACCCGGAGGAACCGCTCGCATGACCACCCTGACCGATGTCGCTCCTCCCGCCCGCGGCGGCTCGCGCCTGGCGGCATCGCGGGCGGTGGACCTGCTGCTGCGCTACAACTTCGTGGCGATCTTCTTCGCGGTGGTGCTGATCGCCACCGCGCTGTCGGACAATTTCCTCACCTTCCGCAACATCTCCAACCTGTTCCAGCAGGCGAGCGTGGTGGGGATCTGCGCGGTCGGCATGAGCTTCGTGATCCTCACCGCCAACATCGACCTGTCGGTGGGCAGCGTGGTGGCGTGCGGCGGCATGGTGGCCTCGCTGCTGATGGCGTCCGGCGTGCCTCCGTTGCTGGCGGCCCTGGCGGCGCTGGCGTGCGGCGCGGCGCTCGGGGCCGGCATGGGCGCGATCTCTGCCTTCGCCGCGGTGCCGAGCTTCATCGTCACCCTGGCCGGACTGGTGACGGTGCGGGGCGTGACCTTTCTGCTGTCGAACGGCGTGCCGGTAGGGGGATTGCCGCGCGGCTTCGGGCAGTTTGGCTCCCTCGCGGTGCCGGTGCTGCCCGGTCTCGGCTTCCCCTTGCTGGGGCTGCTGTTCCTGCTCGTGTGGGCGGTCGCGGCCCTGGTGTTGCGCTACACCGTGTTCGGGGAATATGTGTACGCCACCGGCGGCAACGCGGAGGCGGCGCGCCTGTCGGGGCTGCCGGTGCGGCGCGTGGTGATCTCGGTGTTCACCATCTCGGGCACGCTGGCGGCGCTGGCCGGGGTGCTGCTCGCCGCGCGGCTGCGGATCGGACAGCCGACGGCCGCGCAGGGGCTGGAGCTGGATGCCATCGCCGCGGTGGTGCTGGGCGGCACCAGCCTGTTCGGCGGCCGGGGAAGCGTCACCGGCACGCTGTTCGCCGTGATGCTGCTGCAGGTGCTGCGCAACATCTTCAACCTGCTGGGCCTTGGTTCCTTCTACCAGATGACGATCACCGGCCTGATCATCATCGCCGCCATCCTGCTCAACCGGGCGATCGACGGGCGCCAGGGACGGCGCTGAGGCGGCTGCCCTCCTGGCCGGATGATGCCATCAGGCGACCGATGTTCTAGGAATCGTCCACCGAAAGCCGGCCGCGTTGTTCCGCGACGCGCCGGCGGCATTTTTTCCGCGGAGCATCCGTTTCCATGGTTCCTGGCCTCCTGTTCGATCTCGACGGCACCGTGGCCGACACCGATCCGCTGCATTTCGACGCCTTCAACGCGATCCTCGGCGAGTTCGGCCGCTCCATGACCCACGAGGAGTTCCGCACCGGCGTCAGCGGCGTGTCGAACGCGGCCATCATGCGCTGGCTGTTTCCCGATCTGGACGTGGCGCGTCACGTGGAGCTGGCCGACCGCAAGGAAGCCCTGTTCCGCGAGATGGCGGCCCGGATGCAGCCGCTGGCGGGACTGGAGGAGCTGCTGGCGCTCGCCGAAAGACGCGGCATGCCGGTCGGCGTGGTCACCAACGCGCCGCGCCTGAACGCCGAACACATGCTGCGGTCGCTCGGGCTGGAGCGATTCCTGCCGGGGATCGTGGTGGGCGAGGAGATCGAGCGCGGCAAGCCGGACCCGCTGCCGTACCGCATCGGGCTGGAGCGGCTGCCGCGCCCGGCGGATCGCGCGCTCGCGTTCGAGGATTCGGTGGCCGGCGTGTCCGCCGCGTCCGGCGCCGGCATCTTCACCGTCGGCATCCGCACCAGCCTCGACGACGCGACCCTGCGGAACGCCGGCGCCGACCTGACGGTATCGGACTATCTGGACCCGGCATTCCAGGCGCTGCTGGCCCGGATCGAGACCGGAGAAGACATCGTGCGCCGAGGGCCGCCGGCGGCCTGAACAAAGGGGGGCGCGGTAGTCGCCGGACCTCCCTCCCACGGGGAATCGCACGCACCGGCGATGAAATCGCCAGGGTGGGACGGACCGGGCGCCGCGCCCGACGCGGCTAGGACAGCACCAGCACCCCCTGATGCTTGGCCTTGCCTTCCGGTTCCACGTGGATGTTGATCACGGCCTCGCCGTACTCCGTGCGGATGCCCTGTTCCACCTGGTCGCAGATCTCGTGGGCGGCTTCCACGGTCATGCGTGCCGGCACCACCAGGTGGAATTCCACGAAGATCATGCGTCCCGCCATGCGGGTGCGCACGTCGTGCGCCTCGATGGCGCCGATCGCGTGCCGGGAGATGATGGCGCGGACGTTGCTGACCGCTTCCGGATCGGTGATCTCGTCCATCAGGCCGCCCACCGACTCCCGGAGCACCTTGTAGCCCGTCCACACGATGTTGACCGCCACCAGCGCCGCCACCAGCGGATCGAGCCGGGCCCAGCCGGTGACGGGTACCAGCGACACCCCGGCGATCACCCCCACGGAGGTCCACACGTCGGTCATCACGTGCCGGCTGCCGGCCAGCAGGGCGGGAGAGCGGCGCGCGCGGCCGATCCGCCGCAGCACCAGCGACCAGACGAGGTTGATCGCGCCGCCGGCCGCGTTGAGCCCGATGCCCAGCAGCGGCAGGTCGGGCATCCGCGGATGCTCCCAGGCCCGCCACGCTTCCTCCGCGATCAGCACGGCGGTCGCCAGCACCAGGCCGCCCTCGAGCACGGCGGAAAAATACTCGGCCTTGCCGTGGCCGTAGGGGTGGTTCGCGTCCGCCGGCCGGGCGCTGTACCAGAGCGCCAGCAGCGCGGCCACGGCGGCGGCCACGTTGATGATGGTCTCGATCGCGTCCGAGAACAGCGCGACGCTGCCGGTCAGGACATAGGCGGCCATCTTGGTGGCCAGCACGAGCAGGCTGATGCCAAGGCTGCCCAGGGCGGTCTTGATCGCGAGGTCCATACCGGTGTCGGTTCCGCCTTGTGTCGCCCTGTGCCCCGGGGAGCGCGCCGGACCGTATCGGTTTCCGCCGGCCCGTGCCCGCCGGGCAGGCTTAGCGCACCCTGGGAGGCCCGTCTGCCTTCGGCTTGGGGGCGGGGCGATCGGGGGCGTGGCCGTGGCGGCCGTGCCGCGCTTCGAGGCTGTGGCGGCGGCCGTCCGGGGCACCAGCGCCGGGGACCGCCCGGTATCCCGATCGACCCCTACCCGAGGGGTTGTCGGTGCCGATGCCCTGCCGTGGGGGCGGAAGGGGGGCGGGCCCGTTGGAATGCCTTGCCCGCACTCGTCGGGTTCCGGCCCCGCTTGTAAACCGATCCCGGCAGCCGGTCTTTGTGGCGGTGCCCGGCGACCGGAGGGCGCGGGCGCGAGCCCGTCGGGCAAGCGGCAGCCAGAAGCATCCACCGCGAAGCCTCAGGGTAATGGGGCCGGGTGTTGCAACTGCCCGGATGTGCCGTCGCTCCGAGGGCGCCGGTATCGAGACGGGCCGGGCGCATCCTGGCGTCCGGGACCTGGCCACCGGCGGCGCTCCCCGACCTGGGGGGGGGGAAGCGCCGGCCGGGGCGGATCAATGACCGGCGGGTGCCGCGTCGCCGCCGAGGCTGCTCGGGCCCACCTGTCCGTCGGCCGGATAGGCCGGCAGCAGCGGCGGCGGCTGCGGGATCGAGACCGGATGCTGCTTCAGCTCGTCCTGCAGCACCTGCACGGCGGTCTCGATCTGCTTGTCGTGGCCCGCCGCGACCTCGCCCGGCACGTCCTCGACCTCGATGTCGGGGTCGACGCCGTGGTTCTCGATGTTCCAGTGCCCGTCCAGGTCGTACAGGCTGTCTTCCGGAATGGTGATGGAGCCGCCATCCAGGAAGTCCCAGTTGCCCCGGATGCCGCGCACGCCGCCCCAGGATCGGGTGCCGATCAGCTTGCCCAGCCCGTAGCGCCGGAAATAGTACGGGAAGATATCCCCGTCCGACGCGGAATAATGGTTCAGCAGCGTGACCTTGGGCCCGACCAGCAGCTGCTGGGGGATGGTCATCGCCGCGCGCTCGCGGTTGGTGGACATGCCCACCAGCACCCGGCGCAGACGTTCCAGCAGCATCTCGTCGATGAAGCCGCCGCCGTTCCAGCGGTCGTCCACGATCAGCGCCTGCTTGTTCATCTGGCCGTAGAACTGGCGCACGAACTGCTCCATGCCCAGGCTTTCCATGTCGGACAGGTAGACATAGGCGATGCGGCCGCCCGACAGCCGGTCCACCAGCCGGCGGTTGCTGTCGATCCAGTCCTGTTCGCGCACCGCCTGCTCGCTGCGGATCGGCTTCACCGTGACGTCGCGGCGCGCGCCGTCGGCGGTGGAGGCGACCGTCAGGGTCACCGGCCCGTCGCCCAGCCCGACGAACGGCTCGAACGGACTTTCCGGCGACTTCACCTCCTGGCCGTTCACCGCCAGCAGGAAGTCGCCTGCATGGACGTTCACGCCGGGCTCAGCGAGGGGCGAACGGTACCGCTCGCGGGTGTTGTCGCCGGGATAGATCTTGGCGAAGCGGTAGCGTTTCGAGGCGGGGTCGAGCGCGAAATCGACGCCGAGCAGGGCGGTGGGCACCTGCGGGATGATCTCGTCCTCGTCGCCGTCGTTGGCATAGGTGTGGGAGTTGCCGATCTCGCCCTGGAGCTGTCCGGTCAGGTAGGTGAGGTCGTAGCGCGACCCCAGCAGCGGCAGCAGCTTCGCATAGGAATCGTGGACGCCCTTCCAGTCGCTGCCGTTCATGGCGGCGCTGAAGAAGAGGTCGCGTTCCAGGCGCCAGGCGTTGTCGAACATCTCGCGCCATTCCTGGCGCGGCTCCACGCGGATGCGGATGGCGTCGAGCTTCAGGGTCTTGTCGTTGCCGTGGCCGGCCTTGGCGTCGGCGATGTGGTAGTCGGTGCCGTGCTCGCCCTTCCGGTAGAGCACGCGGTTGCCGTCGGCCGACAGATCCCAGCCGTCCAGCCCGTCCACCACCGTCTCGTCCTTGCGGGTGGCGAGGTCGTAGACGTGCAGGGCGGGGGTTTCGCCCGGCAGGCTGCCCTCGATCATCTGCGGCGGCGCGGTGCGATAGAAGATGCGGCTGCCGCGGGCCTTGAGCCCGGTGATGTCGGCCGGCTCGATCGGCAACGGCACCGCGCGGTCGATCAGCCCGTCCAGCACGATGCCGCCGGCCGCCGGCGCCTTGGCGGCCGTCTTGTCCGCTCCCGGCTTGTGGTCCGGGGCCTTGGGAGGCGCCGCGCTCTCGTCCGAGCGGGCGGCGAACGGGGAAGGAATGTCGGGGCGCAGGGTCGCCACCAGCACGCTGTCCGCCTTCAGGAGCGCGACGTTCGCTTCGGCGCGGGAGAACACCGGATTCTCGTGCCGGTTGGAAACGAGATAGAGATATTTCCCGTCCGGCGAGAACGCCGGAGACGATTCGTCCGAGCCCGGATGGCTGACCAGCGTCGTCCTGCCGGTGGCGATCTCGTACAGGCTCACCAGATGCCGGTGGTTCGCGTCCACGGTGGAGAAGGCGAGCCAGCGGCTGTCCGGCGAGAAGGCCTGGTCGTGGATCTCGTCGGTGGGATCGCTGGCGACCAGCTTCGCGTCGCCGCCCTTGGCCGGCACCAGCCAGAGCCGGTGATTGGCGTCGGCCACCGCGAGATCGTGCCCATCGGGCGACCATACCGGCCGGTAGAGGAAGCCGTTCGCGAAGTGGGTCAGGATGGTTTCGCCGCCGCCGCCCGCGGGCCGCACCGCCAGCTGCTGCTCGCCGGTGCGGTCGGTGGTGTAGGCGATCGTGCCGCCGTCCGGCGAGAAGGAGGGATGATCCTCGTCCGCCCCGGAGCTGTTGGTGAGGTCGCGGGGGGCGCCGTTCTCCTCCGGCACGGACACGATGTCGCCGCGCATGGAGAACGCGGCGCGCTTGCCGTTGGGCGACAGCACCCAGTCGGTCTGCTGCGCGGTGTCCTGGGCGCGCAGGAAATCCTGGCCCTTGATCCAGCGCGGGCCGGTGCGGGTGCCGTCGTCGGGGACGGATACCTCGATGGGATGCAACTGCTCGCTCGGCAGGTCGAGCACGAACAGCTTGCCGCCCTTGGAGAACACGATGCCGTTGTCGCCGAGCGACGGGAAGTCGATGTCGTAGTCGGTGAAGTGGGTGATCTCGCGAAACTGCTTGGTGCCGAGATCGTAGACCCAGATGTTGGCGCGGCGGTGCTCGTCGTGGTCGGCCAGGAAGTAGATCTTGTTGCCGAACCACATCGGCGAGGTTTCCACCCCCTTCCAGTCGGTGATGCGGGTCAGCTCCTTGGTGTCGGGATCATAGGTCTCGATGTGCTGCGCCATGCCGCCGTCGTACCGCTTCCAGGTGCGGAAATCGCGGAAGATGCGGCTGAAGGCGATCGTGTGCCCGTTCGGGGCATAGCTCATGAGCCCGCCGCGGCCCCACGGCATCGGGGTGGGAACGCCGCCCTCCAGCGGCACCTGCATCGGCGCGAGCAGGGCGTTCCATGCCTTCTCGCGCGACAGGAACACGATGTTGCGGCTGTCGGGCGTCCAGCACAGCACCATGTTGTTGGGACCCCAGCGCGTGGGGGCATGGGCGGTGACGTCCGAGTGGAAGGTGATCCGGCGGGCTTCGCCGCCGGCGGCGGGCATCACGTAGACGTCGCCGTTGCCCTGCGCGCCGCCCGTAAAGGCGAGCCATTTCCCGTCCGGCGAGAAGCGCGGCATCAGGTCGATCCCGGCATCGGCGGTCATCCGGGTGGCGGTGCCGCCGGTGCGCGCCACCGACCACAGATTGCCGTGCGCCTCGAACACGATGCGGTCGCCATGCAGGGCCGGAAACCGCATCAGGGTCTGGTCGGCGGCAGCGGGGCTGGCGGACGGACCGGACGCGGGCGTCGTCGGCACTCCAGCGGCGGGCTGCGCGGAAGCGGGCGTGGCCCCGCGGGCGGCAACCACCGCGAGGAGCAGAAGGGCAGCCCTCAGCGCCGCGTGGCGCCTGATGCCGGACAAGGTCATGAACGGGAGAACTCCGAGGAACGGCGGATGCTCGGCAAGGGGCGGCGCGGAATCAAGACATGATCCGATACATTGCCAATTGTTATATCGTTGCCGCCCTCCGGCCCCTCTCGGGCGCCGCTGGCAGGGTTGCCAGCCGGGGCGCCGCCGCATAGGCTCCGCGCCGCATCAGGAGTTGGGCGATCGCGCCCAACGCCAACCTGCCCTCCCGGGCAAGGTGGCGTTCCCCCCCGGGGGAGATGTGGCCGCGGATCGGCAACGAAACGGGATGTCATCCGCCGGCTTGTGTCGATGTGCCCGGTTCCGGCGTTTCCCGGACCGGCGGCGCGGAGTTGGCCGTTGTTCGATGGTGCCCCGTGGAGCGTGCCGGCATCGGCGCGCGATGAGGCCTCCGTTCCGTGGCGGACCTCGCCGTCGCTTCCTGCCGATGACGAGCCCGACCCGCTGGCGGCTCCTCTGTCCCTGCCGCCCGGGGCGTCCTGGCGGTTCCTGGGCTTCGGCACGGGCCGGAACCGTCATGGACGCCCGGCACCCTGCGGGTTCCACCTGGTGTTCCTGCCGGGCCCCGACCCCTGGACCCATCTGTATCGCGCGGTTCCGGGCGGGCGCGGCGGCGCCCGGCTGCTGCTGCTCGAGATGGCGGTGCCGGGCGACGCGCGCGTCGCCCTGGCGTCGGGCTGGGCACCGGCGGATGGCGAAGGCGGGCGCTAGCGGCGCCGGCCGACCGGCACCGCGCGCCGGGGCCGCGCATCGTGCGGCGGCGCGTTTTCCGGCTGCGCATCGTCCGCCGGCGGCTCGGCCAGGGGATAACGGTTCAACGCCTCCCACCGGCCGCCGGACTCGATGCCCAGATAGCGCCACAGCAACAGGGCGGTACCTTCGGTGGACCAGGGCACGAAGCCCGTCGACAGGCGCGCATGCGCGGCACGGGCCTCTTCCGGAGAGACCTTGTTCTGCACGGTGACGTGCGGCTGGAATTTCTGCCTGTCCTGGGGGGTGAGCCAGTGGCTCCAGCTTTCCGCCAGGGCGGCGCGCAGCCCCACCAGCGCGGCCGCCCGGAGCGGAAAGGACACGCCGCGTCCGGTGAAGCGCGGTGGATCCACGGTCACGACCATCCTGGCATCCTCGACGGCTTCCAGCCGGTGGCGGACGAGGCCGAGCGCTTCGCCCGGGAGATGGTGGAACAGGGACACGTGGGCCGGCACGACGTTGCGCTCGGGCGGGAACAGCCGGTTGCGCAGGGCCTGCAGGACGCCCCGGCCCGGCTGGGCCAGTTCCAGGGTCAGCAGCAGGGGCAGGCGGGCCTTTCCGGGCCCCCCGGGAGGCGCGCCGGAAGGGGCCTGGAGCGGTGCGATCTGTTGCGTGGTCATCACCCCCATGCTAGACGCGCGCCACGGCTCGTTCCCACCACCAGTTCCGGGAATGGACCCAACAAATCCGCACGATAACCCCATAAGAACGGACGGAAATTCCAGCGTGGCATCCGGCGAGACGACAGGTTCCACGAGCGTCGGCTCCGTCGGCGGAATGTCGGGCGATTCCGTATCCGGCCGCTACGCGCTGGCCCTCTACGAGTTGGCCGACGAGCGTCGTGCGCTCGACGAGGTGGTGGAGCAGGCGGAGGCCCTCGCCCAGCTGATCGACGAGAGCGCGCCCATGCGGTCGCTGCTGTCGAGCCGCACGGTCGACGTGGCCGATGCCCGGCGGGCGATCGCCGACGTGATGGAGTCCCAGGGCTTCGACGAGATCCTCCGCAATTTCGCGGGCGTCGTGGCCAACAACCGGCGGCTTTCCTCGCTGCGGTCCATCCTGTCGAGCTTCGCCGCCCTGGTGGCGGCCCGTCGCGGGGTGGTGGTGGCCGAGGTCGTGAGCGCGCATCCGCTCACCGACGTCCAGCGGACCCAGCTTCGCGCCCGCCTCACCGAAGCGGGCTATTCCAAGGTCAACATCCAGGAGCGGGTCGATGGCACCCTCCTGGGCGGTCTGGTGGTGCGGATCGGCGCGCGCCTGTACGACGCCAGCGTCAAGAACCGTCTCAACCGCCTGCACCACGCCATGAAGGGAGCCGCGTGATGGACATCCGTCCCGCCGAGATTTCGGATATCCTCAAGCAGCAGATCGCTTCCTTCGACACCGAGGCCGACGTCGCCGAGACCGGCACCGTGATCTCGGTGGGTGACGGCATCGCCCGCATCTACGGCCTGCAGAACGTCATGGCCGGCGAGATGGTGGAGTTCACCGGCACCGGGGACGGCGCACCCTTGCGCGGCATGGCGCTGAACCTCGAGTCCGACAATGTCGGCGTGGTGATCTTCGGCGACGACCGCGGCATCCGGGAAGGCGACACCGTGTCGCGCACCGGGACCATCGTGGACGTGCCGGTGGGGCGTGGCCTGCTCGGCCGCGTGGTGGACGGGCTCGGCAACCCGATCGACGGCAAGGGGCCGCTGGTGGACGTCGAGCGCCGCCGCGCCGAGGTGAAGGCGCCCGGCATCATGCCGCGCCAGTCCGTGTCCGAGCCGATGCAGACCGGCATCAAGTCGATCGACAGCCTGGTGCCGATCGGGCGCGGGCAGCGGGAGCTGGTGATCGGCGATCGCCAGACCGGCAAGACCGCCATCATCCTGGACAGCTTCATCGCGCAGAAGCCGGTGAACGCGCTCGGCGACGAGAAGCGCTCGCTGTACTGCATCTACGTGGCAATCGGGCAGAAGCGCTCGACGGTCGCGCAGATCGTGCGCACGCTCGAAGAGAACGGCGCGATGGAGTATTCCATCGTGGTGGCCGCCACGGCCTCCGAGCCGGCGCCGATGCAGTATCTGGCGCCCTATACCGGCTGCGCGATGGGCGAGTTCTTCCGCGACAACGGCATGCATGCCCTGATCGCGTACGACGACCTGTCCAAGCAGGCGGTGGCCTATCGCCAGATGTCGCTGCTGCTGCGCCGTCCGCCGGCCCGCGAGGCCTATCCGGGCGACGTGTTCTACCTGCATTCCCGTCTGCTCGAGCGCGCCGCCAAGATGTCGGACGAGTTCGGCGGCGGCTCGCTCACGGCGCTGCCGGTGATCGAGACCCAGGCGGGCGACGTGTCGGCCTACATCCCGACCAACGTGATCTCCATCACCGACGGCCAGATCTTCCTCGAGACCGAGCTGTTCTTCCGCGGCATCCGCCCGGCGGTGAACGTGGGCGGCTCGGTGTCGCGCGTGGGCTCCGCCGCGCAGATCAAGGCGATGAAGCAGGTCGCCGGCAAGATCAAGCTGGAGCTGGCCCAGTATCGCGAGATGGCCGCCTTCTCGCAGTTCGCGTCCGACCTCGACGCCGCCACCCAGCAGCAGCTGGCCCGCGGCGCGCGCCTGACCGAGCTGCTGAAGCAGCCGCAGAACACGCCCTATCCGGTGGAGGAGCAGGTGGCCGTGCTGTTCGCCGGCACCCGCGGCTTCACCGACAAGGTGCCGGTGGACAAGGTGGTGGATTTCGAGAAGCGCTTCCTGGGCGACCTTCGCGCGTCGGGCGCCGAGATCCTCGCCGCGATCCGCGACCAGCGCGAGCTGAAGAAGGACACCGAGGAGAAGCTGACGCAGTTCCTCACCGACTTCACCCGCCGCTACACCCAGGGCTGAGGGACAACAGGAGCCCATGCCCTCCCTGAAGGAGCTCCGGGCGCGGATCGGCAGCGTCAAGTCGACGCGCAAGATCACCAGCGCCATGAAGATGGTCGCGGCGTCCAAACTGCGTCGCGCCCAGGCGCGCGCGGAAGCCTCGCGTCCCTACGCCGAGGCGATGCAGCGCATGCTGGCGGCCCTGGCGCGATCCAGCGCGGGCGGTCCGAACGCGTCGCGCCTGCTGGCCGGCACCGGCCAGGACCGCGTGCATCTGGTGATTCCGGTCACCAGCGACCGCGGTCTCGCCGGCGGATTCAACGCCAATATCGGCCGGACCACCCGCAACCTGGTCCGCCGCCTCCAGGGCGAGGGCAAGACGGTCAAGATCCTGCCGGTGGGACGCAAGGGGGCCGATTATCTGGAGCGCGAGTTCAAGGGGGCGGTGATCGACCGCATCCCGGGCTCCGCCGGCAAGGACGTGGCCTTCTCGGCGGCGGAGGAACTCGGCCTGCGCGTGACCGCCATGCTGGAGCGCGGCGAGTTCGACGTGGCGACGCTGGTGTTCAACCGCTTCAACAACGTCATGTCGCAGACGCCCGTGGAACAGCAGCTGGTGCCGCTGTCCCTGCCGGCCAACGACGATTTGCCGGACGCGGCCACGAAGGGCGGGGCGATCTACGAGTTCGAGCCGGACGAGGAAACGATTCTGGCCCGCCTGCTGCCGCGCAACCTGTCCATCCAGATCTATAGCGCGATGCTGGAATCCGCCGCGGGCGAGCAGGGCGCGCGCATGACCGCGATGGACAGCGCCACCCGCAACGCCGGCAAGGCGATCGACCGCCTGACCCTGAACTACAACCGTACCCGCCAGGCCAACATCACGCGGGAGCTGATCGAGATCATCTCCGGCGCCGACGCCGTCTGATTCTTCCGTTCCGCCCGCACCTCTCCGCTCGACGTCTCCCCAGGAGCTGATCCCATGTCCACCACCCTCGAGGCTCCCGCCCCCGTCAACCGTGCCGGCGGCAACATCGTCGGGCGCGTCACCCAGGTGCGCGGCGCCGTGGTGGACGTGCAGTTCGAGGGTGAGCTGCCCTTCATCCAGAACGCGCTGACCTGCCGGATCGGTGACCTGACCCTGGTGCTGGAGGTGGCGCAGGAGATCGGCGAGCGCGAAGTGCGTTGCATCGCCATGGATTCCACCGACGGCCTGGTGCGCGGCACGGAGGTGAAGGACACCGGCAAGCCGATCCAGGTGCCGGTGGGGCCCGAGACGTTGGGGCGCATCCTCAACGTGATCGGCGAGCCGATCGACGAGCGCGGCCCGATCAACGCCGCCAAGTACTACCCGATCCATCGCGATGCGCCCTCCTTCGAGGAGCAGGCGGCGTCGGCCGAGATCCTGGTCACCGGCATCAAGGTGGTGGACCTGCTGTGCCCCTACCTGAAGGGCGGCAAGATCGGCCTGTTCGGCGGCGCGGGCGTCGGCAAGACCGTGCTGATCCAGGAGCTGATCAACAACATCGCCAAGGCGCATGGCGGCGTGTCGGTGTTCGCGGGCGTCGGCGAGCGCACCCGCGAGGGCAACGACCTCTACCACGAGATGAAGGATGCCGGCGTCATCAAGCTGGGCGAGAACACCACCGAAGGCTCCAAGGTGGCGCTCGTCTACGGCCAGATGAACGAGCCGCCGGGCGCCCGCGCTCGCGTCGCGCTGAGCGGCCTGAGCATCGCCGAGTATTTCCGCGACGAGGAGGGCCAGGACGTCCTGTTCTTCGTGGACAACATCTTCCGCTTCACCCAGGCGGGGTCCGAGGTGTCGGCGCTGCTCGGCCGCATTCCGTCCGCGGTCGGCTACCAGCCCACGCTGGCCACCGACATGGGCGCGCTGCAGGAGCGCATCACCTCCACCAAGAAGGGGTCGATCACCTCGGTGCAGGCGATCTACGTGCCGGCCGACGACCTGACCGACCCGGCGCCCGCGACCTCCTTCGCCCACCTCGACGCCACGACGGTGCTGAACCGCTCCATCGCCGAGCTCGGCATCTACCCGGCGGTCGACCCGCTCGATTCCACCTCGCGCTCGCTCGACCCGAAGATCGTGGGCGAGGAGCACTACCAGGTGGCGCGCGACGTGCAGCGCATCCTGCAGACCTACAAGTCGCTGCAGGACATCATCGCCATCCTGGGCATGGACGAGCTGTCGGAGGAGGACAAGCAGACGGTCGCCCGCGCCCGCCGCATCCAGCGCTTCCTGAGCCAGCCCTTCCACGTCGCCGAGGTGTTCACCGGCTCGCCGGGCAAGCTGGTGTCGATCGAGGACACGGTACGTTCGTTCAAGGCCATCGTGGCCGGCGAATACGACCATCTGCCCGAAGGCGCCTTCTACATGGTGGGCGCCATCGAGGAGGCGGTCGCCAAGGCCGAGAGCATGAAGGACAAGGGCTGAACCCCGGTTCAGCCTTCCGGTCCCGATAGCAGGAGCGCGCGACATGCCGATCGACGTCGAGATCGTCAGCCCCGAGAAGCGGCTGCTGGCCCGCTCCGTGGACATGGTGGTGGTGCCGGGCTCGGAAGGCGATCTCGCCGCGATGCCCGAGCACGCGCCGATGATCGTCATGCTGCGCGGCGGCGTGGTCTCGCTGCACGAGGGCAGCCAGGTCACCGACAGGTTCTTCGTGGCCGGCGGCTTCGCGGAGATCACCGGCGAGCGCTGCACCATCCTCGCGGACGAGGCGACACCGCTGGAGCGCCTGTCGCGCGCCGACGGCGAGACGCGGCTGCGCGATGCGGAGGCTGCCTACGACGCGGCGGACAAGAGCGACATCACCTCGCTGGAGCCTCTGCTGGAGCGGATCCAATCGGCGCGGGCGCAGGTCGAGGCGGCGTCGGTCTGATCACGAACGCGCGTTCCCGGGGTTCCGGCCCCAGAAACGCCATGCTCACCATCACTTCATCGCATCATGCGCGATGGGTTGTTTATCAAAAGTGACACAACGGGGAATAATAACGGATATCGGCTACCCGGCATCCCTTCTGGGGTCGCTGCGGGAAACCGTGTTCATCCAGGTCTCGAGGGGACAGGCATCGTGCCGTCCGTGTCACCCATCACAGAACGTTCCTATGCCGGCCGCGCGGCCACGACCGGCTTCTGGAGCTGGAACGACGGTTCGGACCTGCTGCATTTCGACACCCTCGGGCGGCAGCTCATCGGCGTCGACGGGCCGCCGCACCGCCCGATGCCGCTCGATACGTTGTTCCGCCGCCTGCACGCCGACGACCGCGAGCCGGTCCGCGACGGGCTGATGCTTCTGGCCCGCCGGCGTCGCCGCAGTCCGGCGGTGACCTGCCGTGTGCAAAGGCCCGGCGGCGGCTGGAACCGCCTGACGTTCGATTTCGATCATCCGCCGGTGCCGACGATCTCCGGCTCCGCCGTGACCGGGGCGGTGTGCGATGCCGGAAGCGTTCCGCGCGCTCCGCTTCAGCCCGTTCTCCCGACCCTCGATGCCGAGGAAGTGGAAGCCATCTCTGGGATCGTGAAGGTGGGGATCTGGCAATACGACGCCGCCGCCGGCACCGTCCGCCGCAACGCCTGCTGGGAGCCCATGCTGGGCTACGACGTCGGCGAGATCGCGCCGACCTTCGAGGGCTGGGCGGGGCTGCTGCATCCGGACGATCATGACCGGGTGCTGCAGGAGCTGGACGAGATCGCGGTGCACACCTGCTCGACCTTCCGGCAGGAATACCGCCTCCGCCATCGCGACGGCTCCTACCGCTGGATGAGCGATCGCGGCCGCATCGTGCAGCGCGACGCCGACAACCGGATGCTGCGCTCCTCCGGGCTCCTGATCGACATCACGGACGAGGTGGCGACCCGCGAGGCCGCCGTGGCGCTTTCGAGCATCGACCCGCTGACGGGGATCGGCAATCGCCGCCGTTTCGAGGCCGAGCTTTCGAGGCTGATGGGCTCGGCGGACCATGTCGGCCATCCGCTCGCCTTGCTGCTGGCGGATGTGGACTGGTTCAAGAACTACAACGACCGTTACGGCCATCCCGCCGGGGACGAGTGCCTGCGGCGGGTGGCGGCCATCCTGTCGACCGAGATCGACGCCGACTGCGGCACGCTGGCGCGCTTCGGCGGCGAGGAGTTCGCGGTGCTGCTTCCGCTCCATGACCTGCACGGCGCCCGGCGGATGGCCGAGCGGCTGTGCCGGGCGGTGGAAGCGGCCGCGATGCCGCACCGGGCGGCGGGCGACGACCGGCAGATCGTGACGATCAGCGTGGGCGTGGCCGCCCTCCCGCGTGCGGCGCCCGAACATATCGAGCATCTGATTGCGGTGGCCGACGCGTCGCTCTACCGGGCCAAGCGCGGCGGCCGCAACGCGGTGGCCGCGACGGGGGTGCGGTGCTGATCGCGACGGGGAGGAGGGCGCCGAAGCCCGGCGTGGCCTGGGCCGTGGGTCTTCAGCCCCGGCCCCGATAGCCCGGCACGTCCTGCGACGGGATCCAGACCCCCGCCGGCGGCTCGCCCGTTTGCCAGAACACGTCGATCGGCATGCCGCCGCGCGGATACCAGTAGGCGCCAATCCGTAGCCACAGCGGATCCAGCAGCTCCACGAGCCGGGTCGCCACCTGGAGCGAGCAGTTCTCGTGGAACGAGCCGTGGTTGCGGAAGCTGGTGAGGAACAGCTTCAGCGACTTGCTTTCCACGATCCAGTCGCGCGGGATGTAGTCGATCACCAGATGCGCGAAGTCCGGCTGACCGGTCACCGGGCAGAGCGACGTGAATTCGGGCGCGGTGAAGCGCACCACGTAGCGGCGCCCCGGATGCGGGGCCGGCACCCGTTCCATCACCGCGTCGTCCGGGCTCGCGGGCTGGGCGGCATGGCGACCGAGCTGGGTCAGCCGGTCGGATCCGTCGGCGGCGGGGTCGTGGGTCTGGGACATCGCGGTGCGGCTCCTTCAGCGGATGCTCATGTCGGGACGACGCCACCATCCGCCGCCGCCGGTGGGCAGCAGCAGGGGCAGCGCGTCGGCATCCAGCTCCACGGCATTGGTCGGGGTTTCCTCCAGCCGGAGCGACACCGCCCGCAGCCGGTCGCCGTCGTCGAGCAGCATGGCCGACAGCTTGCTCAACAGCAGGCATGCCATCAGCTCGGTGGTGGGATCGCCGGGGGTCACGACGATCCGCCCGGCGCGGGCGGGCTCGTGCTGCTCGAACCAGCGCAGCAGGGGATCGGTGGCGCCGAGCTGCAGCGCATGGTCGAGCCGCTCGTCCACGAAACGGTGCCAGCGCCGCTTCGCGTCCGCGAACGGGATCACCATGTTGCCCGCTCCGTCCAGCATCCGGCGCCGGGCGGCGCGCAGGCGCACGGAGACGAATTCGTTGTGGCCGTGGGGCAGGGCGCAGCTCTCGCTGCCGCCGGCGATCAGCCGGTGTCCCATGGAGAAGCGCCGGGTGAACACGAGATCAGGCATCGGCGCGCCTGCCCAGGCCCGCGCCGGGCGCCCCGGTCGCGGCGAATCGCTCCCATCCCGCCCGGCGCAGCTCGCAGGCCGGACAGGTGCCGCAGCCGAAGCCCCACTCATGGCGATGGGTGCGGTCGCCGAGATAGCAGCTGTGGCTCTCGTCGCGGATCAGCGCCACCAGCGGGTCGCCGCCCAGCGACGCGGCCAGCCGCCAGGTGTCCGCCTTGTCCAGCCACATCAGCGGGGTGTGCAGCACGAAGCGGCGGTCCATGCCGAGATTGAGCGCCACCTGCAGCGCCTTGATCGTGTCGTCGCGGCAGTCGGGATAGCCGGAATAATCCGTCTCGCACATGCCACCGATCACGTGGCGCAGGCCGCGCCGATAGGCCAGCGCCGCCGCGAAGGTCAGGAACAGCAGGTTGCGGCCCGGCACGAAGGTGTTGGGCAGACCCTCGGCGGTCATGGCGATGGCGGCGTCGCGGGTCAGGGCCGTATCCGACACGGCCCCCAGCGCGTCCAGCGACAGGGTATGGTCGTGGCCGAGCCGACGTGCCCAGGCGGGATCGATCGCGGTCATGCCATCGCGCAGCCTTCCGCGGCATTCCAGCTCCACCGCGTGGCGCTGGCCGTAGCGGAAACCCAGCGTCTCGACCCTGTCGAAGCGCTGGAGCGCCCAGGCCAGGCATGTGGCCGAGTCCTGCCCGCCGGAGAACAGCACCAGCGCGCCGTCGGCGGCGGTGCCCGCGATGGGGGACGGTTCGCTCACGGAATGCCGATCATCTTGTGGGTCTGCACGCTCAACCGCCAGCGCGGATGTTCCAGGCAATAGGCCACCGCCTGCTCGGTGTTGCGCAGCCGCTGCGGGCCGTCCATCGGCTGCAGCCAGTGATGGGTGAAGCCGAGCTCCGCCAGGTCCGCCGGGTCCAGCCCGGGCTGGGGAAACACCAGCTTCAGCTCCGAGCCAGCGCGCTGGCGCAACGGCTGGCCCTGCTTGGGGCTGACGCAGATCCAGTCGATCCCCGGGGGCGCCTCGATGGTGCCGTTGGTTTCCACCGCGATCTCGAAGCCGCGCGCTCGCACCGCCTCGATCAGCGGGGCATCGAGCTGCAGCAGGGGCTCGCCGCCGGTGAACACCACGTAGGGCCGGCCGCCGGTGCCGCGCCATTGCGCGGCGATGGCCGCGGCCAGTAACTCCGCGTCGGCGAACCGGCCGCCATTCTCGCCGTCGGTGCCGACGAAATCGGTGTCGCAGAACCGGCAGGCGGCGGCATCGCGATCCGCCTCGCGTCCGGACCACAGGTTGCAGCCCGCGAACCGGCAGAACACCGAAGCGCGTCCCGCCTGCGCGCCTTCCCCCTGCAGGGTCGCGAACAGCTCCTTCACCATGTAGGCCATGGAGCGTCATGTCGGGCAGCCCGCTTCCGGATGCAAGCGTTCCGTGCGCGCGGCGGCCCCGCGCGGGGCGTACCCATCGCGCCCGCTGGTGCGGTGCTTGCAGACGGGCCGATCCGTCGACCCGTCTTCCGGAGCCTCCATGATCCACCTCCGTTCCCTCCAGCGCCTGACACTCGCGCAGCGCCGTCGGACCGCCACGGGCCTGCGGGCCGGGACCATCCTGCTGGCGGCAGTGGCCGCGACGTTGTCACGCGCTCCCGCCGCGCGGGCGGCGCCGGAGCCGGTGAAGGTGGTGGTGGTGGCGAACTTCGAGAACGGCGCCGACCAGGGCGATGCGCCGGGCGAGTTCCAGTTCTGGGTGGAGCGCGAGCACCTCGACCATCCGGTGGCGCTGCGCGGGGCGCCGGACGTGCTGCGCCGCGGCCGTGACGGACTTTACGGGATGGTGCTGCGGCACGGCGTGACGGACCTCGCCGCCTTCATCCTCGACCCGCGTTTCGACCTCCGCCGCACCTACTGGCTGTTCACCGGCATCTCCGGGGTGGATCCCCGTTCGGCCTCCGTGGGCAGCGCGGCCTGGGCGCGGTGGGTGGTGGATGGCGACGAGCTGCGGGAGATCGACGATCGCACCGTGCCGGCCGGCTGGCCTTACGGGCTCTGGGCGATCGGCGCCGACGCCCCGAACCGGTTGCCGAGCGATCCCAACCATTTCGGGTCGGTCACCGAGTTGTCGCAGCTCAGCAAGGCGTTTCCGTTGAACGCTGGCCTGGCCCGCTGGGCATTCGACCTCACCAAGGACGTGCCCATCTCGGACGACGACGCGATCCGTCGCGCGCGGGCCGCCTGGAACGGCTTCCCGGCGGCGCAGCGGCCGCCCTTCGTGCTGATGGGCGAAACCCTGGGCAGCCGTCGCTACTGGCACGGCGAGCCGCGCACGCGGTGGGCGGAGGATTGGGTGCGGCTCTGGACCGGCGGGCGCGGGGTCTTCGTGATGACCAACATGGAATCGCAGACCAACCAGGAGGTGATGCGCACCTTCGGCCGCCAGGGGCTGGTCGATCCGGACCGGATCATGGTGCTGCGGACGGCCAGCAATTTCTCCGAGCCCCCGCCCGGCGTGCCGGTCACTGCCTCGATCGGCGACGAGGGGCCGGGGCAACGGCTGGCGTTCGACAGCAACGAGCGGGTAGGGGCCCCGGTGGTCCGCGAGCTGCTGGCCCATTGGACGCGCTACCGCGATGCCATTCCTGGCCGGCCATGACCCGCAGCCAGGAGGCCCTGGCGCCGATATGGGCACCGGTGCCGTGGCGCTGCCCGTGCGGTGGGCAGGTCGGGCACGATGTGTGGTCGTTGTGACACAGGACCGAGACGCCCGTTCATGGAACGACACGAATCAGAAATGAAACACCACATCTCCTGCTAGGTCGTCTTCACCACCAGGAGATGGCCGGCCATGTCGCAACCACGATCGATGCGCTTCCCGGCGCTGCTGCTGGGCAGCACCGCGCTCGTGCTGACGCTGGGGAAGGGGCAAGCGATTGCCCAGTCGCCGACCACCACCCCGCCGCCCGGCATCCCGGCCAACACCGCGAACCAGGCTCCGGACACCCAGAACGGCAATACGGCCGGCAACAGCGAGGACATCACGGTGAAGGCGGCCAGGCGGCTGCTGCGCGAGAAGAACGCGCCCAGCGCCGTCACCGAGCTCGGCTCGGCGCAGATCGCCCAGACGGGCGTGCAGGGCTCGGTGGCGACCCTGCTGCGGTCGGCGCCGGCGGTGTATGTCTATCAGCAGGGCATCGGCAACAACGAGCCGGTGGTGAGCATCCGCGGCATCCGCGGTTCGGAGATCGCGTCCACCCTGGACGGCGTGCCGACGCAGGATCTGCTCAGCGGCGGCTCGGGTTCCTACCTGCAGGGAATCCTCGGCGGCCATTTCAATCTGGACCAGATCAGCGGCGTGTCGATCTACCCGGGGGTCGCCTACCCCGACAAGAGCACCTTCGGAACCATCGGCGGCACCGTCGCCTATTCGACGCTCCGGCCCAAGAACAAGGAGGAAGCCTACCTGTTCGGCTCCGTGGGTTCGTTCGGAACCTGGAACGAGGGCTTCCAGCTCGATAGCGGTCGCATGGATGGCTGGCTCGGCCACGGCAACGACGCGCCGAAGATGATGCTGAAATACTCGAACCTGCAGACCAGCGGCTATATCGACTACACGCCGGCCCGCTACAACAACATGGATTTCGCGTTCGACAAGCCCTATGCGGACGGGCTGTCCCTGTTCCAGGCGACGGTGATCTACAACACCGGCAACGGCCTGACGACGCCCGAACCGTTGCCGCTGCCCTACCTCCAGAAATACGGCACCTTCAGCAACTATGCCCCGAGCGATCAGCGCGTGCGGTCCAACAACGACTACTTCACGCTGATTCTGAAGAACGACACCTACATCAACGATCTGGTCAGCGCCGGGCTCACCGGCTTCTACCTGTATTCGGACACCTACACCCAGACCTACGGCAACCCCGAGATCTTCGGGATCAACGATTATCCCGGTTCGGTCACCGTGGGCGGCGCGGCGCCGTTCAACCGCACGCCGGCCGGCTTCGGAACCCAAGGCAACTACGGCTACGGCAACACCTACTACGACCCGATGGCCTATCCGTACAACCCGGACCAGACCCGCAACTGCCCCGCGGACGTGACGGCGCGCTGGGCGGCGGCAGGCGAGACCAGCCCTTGCGGCTACAACTCGATGTATTCCAAGGCGCACAACGACACGTACGGCCTGCAGCCACGCGTCACCGTCACGCCGCCGCGGGTATGGGGCATCGACAACACGATCAAGCTTGGCGGCCTCATCGCGAAGGAAACCGAGCCGGGCTATCCCGGACGCGGCAATGCAGGACAGGTCTGGCTCGGCAGCGATCCGGAATTTCCGCACACCGCGCAGAACCTCACCTCCGGCTTCGATGGTGGCGTGCAGCGCACGATCTACCAGCTCTACGCGCAGGACAAGATCGACCTGCTCGACAACACCCTGCACATCACGCCGGGCGTGACGCTGCAGACGAGCGATTCCTCGTTGCTGGGCTCGAAGATTCTCAATGGAACCCCGAGTGCAGCACTGCTGGCCTCGCCCTACTGCCAGGAGTTCGGTCCGGCCGGCGCCGGCACGAGCTGCAACTACGGCTCCTACAAGGCGCACAAATGGGACCGCACCTGGCTGCCGTTCCTCAACATCGCCTATGACCTGGATCACATCGCGCCCGCGCTGCGGGGCGTCACGATCTATGGCAGCGCCGCCACCTCGTCGCTGTTCGCGCCGATCGGCGATTACGGCCCGAACTCGGTGCCGGGCTCAGGACCGCCGAACGCGTCGATCGTCCACATGTACGAGGCGGGCATCAAGTACAACCGACGCAACCTCACGCTGTCGCTGGACTGGTTCTACCAGCACGTCGAACGCGATTTCGGCTTCTTCGACTACCAGTCGGGACCGTTCGCCGGCTCGGAGATCTACACCAACGACGGCCAGCGCGAGTTCAAGGGCTTCGAGGCGTCCGCGATCTACCAGGTGGACCAGAACTGGCAGGTCTTCGGCAACGTGTCGCACACGCTCGCCAAGTATCTGAAGACATCGCTCGAATCCGTGACGGTGCAGGGCGACCAGTTCGGCCTCGGCATCCGCGGAACGCCGATCAGCGGCGTGCCCGACTGGGTGGCGACGTTCGGGGTCGACTACAACCGGCACAACGTCGCGCTGCGCAACGACGAGCTGAACGTGCGCTTCGAGGGCCAGTACACGGGCAAGCAGCATACCACCTACGACGTGGACGGCTTCACCAATCTCGGCCCGCTGCCGGGTGTGGCACCCTTCGGCACCTACGAGTACTACAACGTCACCGCCGGCAACACGCTCACCAGCCCGAACGGCAGCATCTCGCCGTTCGCCATCTTCAATCTCGACATGAACTACAAGCTGCCGATCCGGAACTTCGGGCCGTTGAAGCGGCTGGATTTCGACCTGAACGTGATCAACCTCTTCGACCAGCGCTACTTCCAGTACTTCTTCAATCAGATCTCGCCGGCGAGCTGCGGCAAGTTCAGCAGCGGGCCGTTCGCCGGCCAGGCGCGCAGCAACTATGGCTGCTCGCCCGCCTTCAACGACGGGCTGCCCGGCCAGCCCGCCTCCATCACCTTCACCGTCGGCGCCGCGTTCTGAGACGTCGAACGGCCGGGACGCCGTCGTGGCGTCCCGGCCCCACCCCGCGGGCCGGGTTCGGATGCCTTGGACATGTCTCCTCCCCAGGCAGTCCTCCCGCCGCCGGGCCTAAGGTCGGCGGGCCGCAGGGGAACTTCGGCGTCGATGACCGTCGCCGCTCACGAGGGCCTCGCCGCTGATGCCGTTGGATCGGCAGGCCTCGTGGCGCGCCGACTGGTGGCGACGGGCATCTCGGCGTGTCGAAGGCCTTCCGGCATCACGCCATTCGCCGATGGTCGGCGGCGTTCGAAGGCCGCAGGCGTGGACCTGTCGCGGCGCCGTCGCCATGATGAACGGATGGCGTCCGACCGGCGGGCAGCCCTCCGGGAACGTTCATGCAGCGATCGCCCATCGATACCGGCGTGGATCATGTCCACGCCCATCCCCGCCATACCGGGCAGCGGCGGCTGGACCTGCTGCTGGCGCTGCTCGCGATCTTCATCTCGGCGGTGTCGTTGTTCATCGCCGTGGAACATGGCCGGACGGAACGCGAGCTGGTGACGGCGAACGCCCGGCTGGTGGAAGCGAATTCCTGGCCGTTCCTGCAGATCGAAGAGAATTTCTCCCCCTACGACGCTTCCACCTTGTCCCTGCGCAATGCAGGCGTCGGCCCCGCGAAGCTGGTGGGGCTGGAAGTGCGCTATCGCGGCCGGATCATGACCGACGAGTTCGCGCTGCTGCATGAATGCTGCGGCGTTCCGGAAGAGGCCGTGGCGCGACGGGCGTTCTTTCCACGTGGCATCCCCGTGCAGACCGCTTTCAACGAGGTGATCTCGCCCAGGCAGGTCCTGACGTTCCTGACGCTGCCGCCGGTCGAGAACCGTCAGGAGTTCTCCAACAGGTTCATCGCCGCCGGGCCGGATATCACCTACCGCGCCTGCTACTGTTCGGTGTTCGACCAGTGCTGGATGTCCGACATGCTCAGCCTGAAGCCGCAGCTGATCCCGAACTGCCCCCCGGACATGCGCAACTTCAACCAGGACCAGCAGCGTCTCCGCTTCAACGGGGCCGATGCGCCCCCCTAGCTGCGAGCGATCTCCGTCGCGAGCTTCTGCCGCAGCGTGCCTGGCGCATAGGCGGTCTTGAACAGCTCCATCTCCTGCAGGACCGGCACCAGCCGGTGGACCACCTGCTCGAAGGTTTCGGGAAGCACGGCATAGGCGAGGTTGAAGCCGTCCACGTCGGCGTCCCGCTGCCAGCGCGCCATCTCGTCCGCGACCGTTCTGGCGGACCCGTGGAACACCGGGCCGGCGCCCCCGATGCCGACATGTTCGGCCACCTCGCGCACCGTCCAGTTCCGGTCCGGATCGGCGCGGGTGAAGTTCTCCATCGCCGACCGCCCCGCGTCGCTCTCGATGAAGCGTACCGGCTCGTCGAGCCGGTACGGAGCGAAATCGACGCCCAGCCAGCCCGACAGCAGCACCAGTGCCCCGCGCGGGTCCACGTAGGACCGGTATTCGGCCAGGAGCTCGCGTGCCTGCGCATCGGTGTCCGCGACAACCGGGGTCGCCAGCGCCAGCACCTTCACCGCGTAGGGATCGCGCCCCGCCGCCCGAAGGGCGTCGCGCAGGCGGCGGACGCGCGGGGCCACGACGGCGATCGAGGGTCCGGACACGAAGACGCATTCGGCGTGCCGCGCGGCGAATCCGAGGCCAGCGGGGGAGGAGCCCGCCTGGAACAGCAGCGGCGTGCGCTGCGGCGAGGGCGCGCAAAGATGGAGCGCGTCCATCCGGAGTTCGGGGCCGTGATGGTGCACCACCCGGACCCGGTCCGGATCCGCCCACCCGCGGGCAGGATCGGCCAGGATGGCGTCGTCGTCCCAGCTCCGCTCCCAGAGCGCCCGGACCGCCTCCATGTAGTCTTCGGCGAGCCGGTAGCGATCGTCATGCGCGAGCTGCCGGTCCCGGCCCATGGCGCGGGCGGCGCTGTCCAGGTAGCCGGTGACGATGTTCCAGCCGATGCGGCCGTCCGTCAGATGGTCGAGCGTGGAAAAGCGGCGTGCCATCAGGAAGGGAGGCTCATACGACAGCGACGCGGTGACCCCGAACCCCAGCCCGCTGGTCACGGATGCCATGGCCGGCACCAGCAGCATCGGGTCGTGGGCCGGAAGCTGGGCTCCGGTGGCGATGGCACCCCGGGCATCTCCTCCATAGACGTCGTAGGGTCCGAGCACGTCGGCCAGGAACACGGCATCGAAGAGCCCGTCTTCCCAGAGCCTGGCCAGTTCGAGCCAGAGCGGCAGCCGCATGACCTCGCGGGACCGGTCGCGGGGATGGCGCCATAGCCCGGGGGACTGATGGGTGGGCGCGTGCATCGCGAAGGCGTTGAGGCGGAGCTGCCGCGGCTTCGCGAACCCCATGGCCGCTTCCTTCTTCGTGACGGTGGAGAGCCGATCATGACGGGTGCGCGGCGATGCGCCAGCCCCATGCGGGTGCGAGCGGAGCCTGGGTGGCGAGTGTAGCCGTTCCGGCGTCCCGTTGATGGTCCCGAAGGCGGCTCCGGAAACACTCGGGCGGGGCGGCTGCCCGAAGGTGTGCTCCCGGCCCCGCCCGCGGGGGCGTCCGGCGTCAGGCGGCGCTCTTCACCTCCAACAGGAAATGTTCCACCGCCTTGCTCAGCTTGCCCGAGCGCGCCGAGAGTGCCTGGACCGACTGGCCGAGCTGGCCCGTGGCACTGGTGGTCTGCCGGGTGTCGGACTGGATGCCGCTCATCAGCTGGTCCACCTGGCGATTGCTGGCCGCGGCCTGCGACGCGCTGCGGGCGATCTCGGCGGTGGCGGCGCCTTGTTCCTGCACCGAGGTGGCGATGCCGGTGCTGATGTCGCGCATCCGGGAGATGGTCTGCACGATGCTGCCGATCGCCTGGACGGCTTCGGCGGTGGCCGCCTGCATCTGGTTGATCTGGCCTCCGATCTCCGCGGTCGCCTTGGCGGTCTGGGCGGCGAGCTGCTTGACCTCGTTGGCGACCACCGCGAAGCCCTTGCCGGCTTCGCCGGCGCGCGCCGCCTCGATGGTGGCGTTGAGCGCCAACAGGTTGGTCTGGCCCGCGACGGCATCGATCAGCCGCACCACCTCGCCGATGCGCGCGGCACCTTCGGACAATGCCTGCACCACGGCGTCGGTGCGGCGGGCATCCTCCACGGCCTGTTCGGCGACGCCCGTGGACTCCCCGACCTGCCGGGTGATCTCGGTGACGGACGCGGACAGCTCCTCCGCCGCCGCCGCGACCGTCTGCACGCCGGCGTTGGCGTCGGCCATCGCGGTGGCCACGGCGTCGACATGGCCGCCGGAATGTTCCGCGGTGCTGGCGATCCCGCGCATCGTGTTGTCGACGTCGCGGGTGGATTCGTCGATCTCGCCCACCACCCGGGCGATGTGTTCGTCGAACGTGCCGGTGATCCGGTTCACGATCCGGCGGCGCATCTCGTGCTCGCGGGTCGCGTAATGTTCCAGCAGCACCTCGACATCGAACCACACCGCCTTCTGCAGGGCGTTGCGGCGGTTATGCTTGGTGGTCGAGCGCCGGAAGCCGGTCAGCCGGGTGCAGGGCGTGTCGAGTTCCAGCTCCCGCAGCATCGCCTTCGTCACGCTCGCGTGACACAGCACCACCGCGAAGGCCGGCACGTCGTGGGCCAGGAATGCATCCGCCAGGCGGATGGCCGAGGGCGTGAACTCCTCGTCGAATCGGCCCTGCGCCACGCGGCGCCAGTGCGCGACCCGCGCCTCGTGCACCTCGGGGGTCGCCAGGGCCTTGGCGATCTCCGGCCAGGAGCCGAGCTCGTCCCGGGTGGCCGTCAGGATGGCGGGCAGCCGGTCCCGGGCGAAAGCGGCGAAGCTGTCGAGGGCTTCCAGATCGCCGTTGCCGATCGAGAAGGTCTTGAGGCGGAACTGGTGCCGCTGGTCGATCTGGGAAAGCATGCGCGTCTCGCCTGTCGCTGACTGGAAGGTTCGCGACAGGCTAAGCTCCTGCTTCTCAAGGCATGGTTAATGCCCCGGCCGCCCCACTCCAATCGATTGCGGCGGGGGTCAGACCGACCGCATGCCCAGCCGCTCCAGCAGCCGCATGTCGTGGTTCTCGCTGGGGTTCGGCGTGGTCAGCAGCTTCTCGCCATAGAAGATCGAGTTGGCGCCGGCCAGGAAGCACAGCGCCTGCTGCTCGTCGGTCATGGCTTCGCGGCCGGCGGAAAGCCGCACATGGCTCCGGGGCATGGCGATGCGCGCGGCCGCGATGATGCGCACGAACGTGATCGGGTCCACCGCCCGGGCGTCGCGCAGCGGGGTGTTGGCGACCCGCACCAGCGCGTTGATCGGCACGCTTTCGGGATGCTTCGGCAGACTGGCCAGGGTCGCCAGCAGCCCGGCCTGGTCGTCCTCGCTCTCGCCCATGCCGACGATGCCGCCGCAGCAGACGTTGATCCCGGCGTCGCGCACGTGGGCGAGGGTGTCCAGCCGGTCCTGGTAGGTGCGGGTGGTGATGATCCGGCCGTAATATTCGGGCGAGGTGTCGAGGTTGTGGTTGTAGTAGTCCAGGCCCGCCTCGCGCAGCCGGCTCGCCTGGCCGCCGTCCAGCATGCCCAGCGTGACGCAGGTTTCCATACCCAGCGCCTTCACGCCTTCCACCATCTCGCACACCGTGTCGAGGTCGTGGTCCTTCGGCGAGCGCCAGGCGGCTCCCATGCAGAAGCGGCTGGCTCCAGCCTGCTTGGCGGCGCGGGCCTCGGCCAGCACCTTCTCCACCGCCATCAGCCGGCCGGCCTTGATCGGCTCGTCGTGCCCGGCGGCCTGCGGGCAATAGGCGCAGTCCTCCGGGCAGCCGCCGGTCTTGATCGAGAGCAGGGTGGAGATCTGCACGTCGCGCGGATCGAAATGCCGGCGATGCACCTCCTGGGCGCGGAACATCAGCTCGGGAAAGGGCAGGGCGATCAGGGCGGCCACTTCGGCGCGGGTCCAGTCGTGCCGCAGCGAGGTGTCGTCCGCCGTGCCGGCCGGCGCGCCAGCGTTTCCGGCGACGGCGTCCGTCGACCGGGAGTGGGCGCTGGGGTCCAGAAGGCCATCCGGCATGGGAGAAACTCCTTGCGTGAGCGACGCACGACCGGGTCGGACGGCGATCGAGAGCGCGACCGCCGCGGGGACGGTCCGTGAAGGCTATTTGCCACAGGGTCCGGAAGGGGCGAAAGCCGCATGGTGCTGCCGGGTCCGGCGCAGCGTCCGGCCGGGCTCGCCCGCGGCGGCGACGCCTCCTTTGGGAGCATGGGCGCGCCCGGTCGGCCGGCTGCGTGGCTGCGGCCGTCGGGCCCGCGGGCTCGACCGCGCCCGGCATGCGGTCGGGAGGCCTGTGGGTGGGCCTGGACGGAGCCGGTGCCCATCCCGCGGTGTCGTGTGGGCGCGCATCCGGCGTTCCTGATGCCGGAAGGGCGATCACGGCCACCACATCGCCGCGCCCGGTCCGGAGGATGGCTGCGCCAGACCGGTTCAGCGCCCGCGGGTCGAGGCCCCGGATCGGGGTGTCCACCGGCGCGCCCCTTTGAGCGGCATGCGCGCCGGGGCGCCGGCGGCGATGCGAGGCCGGTCGCGAGTTGCTGCCGGGAAAGCACCTCGCGCAGCCACCGATCCGACCGATTATCCGGCGGCGATGCCGACCACCGCCGCTCCTTGAAAGCGGGGGTGAGGCCCACCGGTGAACTCACGCCACGCGCGGAGGGCCCGGTGGACACCGCCACCGGGACACGGTTCCGGCACGGGATCCGGGCCGAGGCCGGAAGGAGCGCTTTCCCGGCGAGGAAGGCCGAGGGTGCTTTCCGAACGCCGCTCACATCCCCCGGCACCGTCTTTCACGGAGCGATGCGGGAACCGTCCCGGCGCCGGGAAGAGCGATCACGCCCTCCCAGCACTGTGAGAGGTCGCTCAGCCGCGCAGCGCGCTCACCATGGTCTCGCCCAGCAGCGACGGGCTCGACGCGACATGAATGCCGGCCGCGCGCATGGCCTCGATCTTCGCGGCCGCGGTGTCGTTGCCGCCGGTGATCACCGCGCCGGCGTGGCCCATGCGGCGGCCCGGAGGAGCGGTGGCGCCAGCGATGAAGCCCACGGTCGGCTTCTTCACCTTGTTGTCGCGCAGGAAGTCGGCCGCGTGGATCTCCGACGCGCCGCCGATCTCGCCGATCATCACGATGGACTCCGTTTCCGGGTCGGCCAGGAACATCTCGAGCACGTCGATGAAGTCGAGCCCCTTCACCGGGTCGCCGCCGATGCCGACGCAGGTGCTCTGGCCGAGACCGACCGCGGTGGTCTGCGCCACCGCCTCGTAGGTGAGGGTGCCGGAGCGCGACACGATGCCCACCTTGCCGGGCCGGTGGATGTGGCCCGGCATGATGCCGATCTTGCACTGGTCGGGGGTGATGACGCCGGGGCAGTTCGGGCCGACCAGGATCGATTTCGAGCCGTCCAGGGCGCGCTTCACGCGCACCATGTCGAGCACGGGGATGCCCTCGGTGATGCACACGATCAGCGGCATCTCGGCCGCGACCGCTTCCAGGATGGAGTCGGCCGCGAACGGCGGCGGCACGTAGATCACCGAGGCCGTGGCACCGGTGCGCTCCTTCGCGTCGGCGACCGTGTCGAACACGGGAAGGTCGAGATGGGTGGAGCCGCCCTTCCCGGGGGTCACGCCCCCGACCATCCTGGTGCCGTAGGCGATCGCCTGCTCGGCGTGGAACGTCCCCTGAGAGCCGGTGAAGCCCTGGGTGATGACGCGGGTGTTGCTGTCGACGAGGACCGACATCTCAGTTCCTGGCTCCCTTCACGGCGGCCACGATCTTTCGCGCGGCGTCCGACAGGTTGTCGGCGTTGATGATGGGCAGGCCGCTCTCGTCGATCAGCTTCTGCCCGAGTTCCACGTTGGTGCCCTCGAGACGCACCACCAGCGGCACGTTCAGCTGCACCTCGCGCGAGGCTTCCACCACCGCGGACGCGATGATGTCGCAACGCATGATGCCGCCGAAGATGTTGACCAGGATGCCCTCGACGTTCTTGTCCGACAGCAGGATCTTGAAGGCCGCGACCACGCGCTCCTTCGTGGCGCCGCCGCCCACGTCGAGGAAGTTGGCCGGTTCCGCCCCTTCCAGCTTGATGATGTCCATGGTCGCCATGGCGAGGCCGGCGCCGTTCACCATGCAGCCGATGTTGCCGTCTAGCGCCACGTAGCTCAGCCCGTGACGGGCGGCTTCGAGCTCCTTGGGGTCTTCTTCCGTCGGGTCCCGCAGCTCTTCCAGCTCGGGATGGCGGAACAGGGCGTTGTCGTCGAAGCTCATCTTGGCATCGAGCGCCACCAGGCCGCCGTCGCCCAGCACCACCAGCGGGTTGATCTCGATCACGGCGGCGTCCAGCGCCACGAAGGCCTGGTAGGCGGCGCGCAGCACCTTGGTGAAGTGGGCGATGGACTTGCCGCGAAGGCCGAGCCCCTCGGCCAGGAGGCGCCCCTGATAGTCGGAGAAGCCCAGCGCGGGGTCGATCGTCTGGTTGAGGATCTTCTCCGGGCTGTGCGCCGCGACCTCCTCGATCTCCATGCCGCCCTCGCGCGAGGCGATGATGGCGATGCGCCCGGTCTCGCGGTCGGTCAGGAGCGACAGGTAGAGCTCCTGCTTGATGTCGCAGCCGGCCTCGATATAGAGCCGGCGCACCACCCGCCCGGCCGGTCCGGTCTGCTTGGTGACCAGCGTGTGGTCCAGCATGGCGCGCGCCGCCGCCTCTGCCTCGTCCGGGCTCTTCACCAGCCGGACGCCGCCCTTGCCGTTCGGGTCCTCCTTGAAGCGTCCGGCGCCGCGCCCGCCCGCGTGGATCTGCGACTTCACCACGTACACCGGGCCGGGCAACGCGCGGGCGGCGACGAGGGCCTCGTCGGACGAGCGCGCGACGCGGCCCTCCAGCACGGGCATGCCGTAACCCTTCAGCAGGGTCTTGGCCTGGTATTCGTGGATGTTCATCTGGGGGAGGAGTCCTTCTCCGCGTCGTCCTGCTGTCCGCACCGGTCCCCTGACCGAGGGCAGTGAAACCGGGGGCAGTGAATCGGTCGTGGCCGCGCCCTGGCCGGCGATCCGGGGAAACCGGGGCCGACGGCCGGGGCGCGGCGGTGCGGCCGGACTTTGCTCCCGCGAGCGCCGGAAGTCACCCCGGCTTGATGCGATGCAAAAGAACGTCGCGGCGTATCCTGGCCGCTGGTGGCGCCGATCCTCGCGGAGCGATACAAGGTCCAGAGGGGTGCCTATCGCGATGCGGGCCGGCAACGGACCCCGCGGCGGAACCGGAAGCGACGATGAAGCACTGGCGGATCGAGGATGTGGCCTGGGACCGGTTCGAGCCGGCCAAGGTGAACGTGGACGTCATGCGGCTGGTGAAGGCCGCGTCCGTGGTGGAACGGAACGGCCTGGACTACGCGGTGTACCTCAAGAACGTCTTCACCGACGATCCGGACTTCCGCCAGGCCGCCGATAACTGGGCGGTCGAGGAGGTCCAGCACGGCGACGCGCTCGGCAAATGGGCCATGCTGGCGGACCCGTCCTGGGATTATCCCACCGCGTTCGAGCGCTACCGCAACGGCTACCATATCGATCTGGACGTGGATGCCTCCGTTCGCGGATCGCGCACGGGCGAGCTGATCGCGCGCTGCATGGTGGAAACCGGCACGTCCAGCTTCTACACCGCGCTGGCCGAGGCGACGGACGAGCCGGTGCTCAAGGGCATCTGCAAGCAGATCGCCGCCGACGAATACCGGCACTTCAAGCTGTTCTACGACCACATGCACCGCTACCTGAAGCGCGAGAAGCTCAGCGTGCTCCAGCGCACCCGGATCGCGCTCGGCCGGGTGACGGAAAGCGAGGACGACGAGCTCGCCAACGCCTACCATTCTACCAACGACCCGGTGGGCATGCCCTACGACCACGAGCGCTGCATCGCCGCCTACATGGCGCCGGCGATGGGCTTCTACCGGCGCTCCCATATCGACCGGGCCATGGGCATGATGTTCAAGACCATCGGCTTCACGCCGCGCGGGCGGGTGTCCCGGCTGGCGGCGCGGGGAGCCTACGCCCTGCTGCGGCGGCGGCAGAAGCGCTTCGCACAGGTTCTGGCGCGCGAGGAGGGCAGAACCGCCCGTCCGGCCGCGGCTCTGGGACGCGCCGCCGCCTGAGCGGCGGTTTCACCGGACCCAACCCTCCGTCCCGCCCTCCTACGGGGCCGGGAGCGGCTTCGCTTCCCCGGCTTCCGGGGCGGATCGCCCGTTTCCAGACTTCCTAGGCCCCTGCTGCCCTCAGGCCGCGTCGGGACGGGTGCCGGGCACGGCGGCGACGGGAGGCGCTCCGGGCCGGGCCGGTGCCACTCCGGCCGCCTGCTCGACGCGACGGTGGCGGGCGCGGACGTCTTCGAGATCGGAGGGGTTCTGGATGGTCCGCTCGGCATCGGCCAGCACCAGGCCGGCATGGCGCCGGAGCGCGGCCACGGCTTCCGGCCGCTTTTCGCAGGCGAGCACGGAGGCGATCACCTCCAGCAGCCGCGCCAGGATCGACACGTCGTCGCCCGCGTTCTGCCTGATCTCGTGGAACATCGCATCGGCCAGCCCGTCATAGGTCACGGTTGGCACCTCCAGCACGATGTTCCGGTCCACGGCATACCGGCCCTCGGGCAGGTGCCGTCCGGACAATATGCACAGCGCGCTCCCGAGCCGGTCCAGGACACTCGCCACGGTGTGGGGGTCGTTGTTGCCCGACGAGGAAGCACGAACCGCCACCTCCACCAGCTGGCGCACGGCGAACTCCAGGTCGCTGGCGTTGATGCGGTGGGATCCCACCACGGTGGCGTCGCGGATCGCCCGCGCGCCACCCTCCACCGCGGGGAGCGCCAGGGCGATCGGCGCGCCGGGAAACACGAAGCTGCCCGGCCTTGCCAGCATCCGGATCCTGGCGCCGTGGGCGGCGGCCCAGCCGGCCAGTCCCTGCGCGTCGAGATGCTGCAGGTAGCCCCGCCTCGGATCGGCGACGGGGGCGGCGTCCTGCCAGCTCGCTTCCGGCGGCATCGGCGGCGGCGGCTCGGCGGTGGTGGTGGTGAGGCGGCAGATCGCCTTTTCCACGTCGGCGCTCACCAGTTCCAGCACGGTGTCCACGTTGATGCGCCCGGCCATGTGCCCCACGAAGAACACCAGCGTGCCGACGCACAGGAAGGCCAGCACGATGCCGATGTTGAGCGACATGTAGGGAACGAAAACGCCTTCCCCTTCCGTGCGGACGCTGCGCAGCACCATCAGCGCGTAGCAGAAGGTGCCCAGCAGGGCGCCCAGGGTGAACTGGTTGCCGCGATCCTGGACGAAGTTGCGCAGCAGCCTCGGGCCCATCTGCCCGGCGGCGAGCGACAGCGAGGCGATGGTGATGGAGAACACCGTGCCCGCCACGCCGATCATGGACGAGGCCACCGCGCCGAGCAGGGTGCGGGCGCCGGTGCCGCCGCCGTTGTAGAGCCAGGGGCTGTTGATCAGCCAGGCTGGCACCACCCCCGCCCGGTCGAGCCGCACCAGCGCCATCGCGCCGACCACCCCGCCCGCCACCATCAATCCCGGCAGCAGCCAGAAGGTCTCGCCGAGGCTGAACAGAAGGTGTCGGAAACGTGCGCGCATGGGCGGATCCGGGAGCTGGATGCAAGAACCAAGGGCGAAACGCGGAAGCCCTTCTTCGTTGCAGCCCGGCGACTTGTGGCGGACCCGCGGGCGCGGCACGGGTTCCCACGGGCGGGGCGCACCGGGATGGTTCTCTTGCGCTCTGGCCGAAGCCCGCCCGCTCATGCCGGCGAGGATCGCGGTGCCGGGGTCACGATGCCGGGGTCACGGTGCCGGGGTCACGATGCCGGGGTCACGATGCCGGGGTCGGGGCGGCCAGGACCGCCCGACCCTGTTTTCCATTCGACGGAGCGTCGGGATCGTCGGCCTCCGCGATTTCCTATCGCGTTCGTCCGTGCCAATCCCCGAGCCGCTTCCCGATGGACAAAAGCGCTCCTTCAACCCCGATGCGGCGGAGCCGCGCCTTGACAGCGTTCGGATGCGGCTTCCTTGTCGCAACAAACAGGCACGGCCCGTGTCCGGCATCCTTCAGGAGTTGTTCCGCTTGCTTCGAGCCCGCTTTCCGCATGCCGCCCGCCTCGCTCTCCCCGGCCGTCGTCTCGGCCTGATGCTGCTGCTGTCCGGCACGATCCTCGCCCCGGTCCTGCCCGCGACCAGCGCTTCGGCGCAGGATGCCGCGCAGTCCAACAAGAGTGCGCCGAGCCCTGCGCCCACCCCAGGACCCGCCCCGGCGCCTGGCTCCGCGCCCGCCGCGACGCCCGCGCAGCCGCCGGCCGCCGCCAGCACCCCCGCGTCCGGCTTCTCGCCCGACAGCTTCCGGCCGTGGGGCTTCAACCTGTCCGGACGCGACACGAGCGTGAAGCCGGGCGACAACTTCTTCGGCTACAGCGACGGCACCTACGTTCGCGATCTGGTCATCCCGTCCGACCATACCTCCTGGGGCGCGTTCAACATCCTGGCCGAGCTGTCGCGCACCAGGGTGCAGGACATCCTCAAGGAGGTGTCGGCGCATCCGGTCGCGAACCCGCAGAGCATCGAGGAGAAGCTGGGCGCGTTCTACGCCGCCTACATGGATGAGGCAAAGATCGAGAGCCTCGGCACCGCGCCGCTCGGCCCCGACCTCGACGCCATTCGCGCCGTGAAGGACCGCAAGGCGTTCGCCGCGATCCTCGGCGACGCGCAGCACGGCTACGGCACCTCGCTGTTCTCGTTGTCGGTCCAGCCGGACGCCAAGGACCCGACGAAGTACGCGATCGGCCTCGGGCAGGGGGGGCTCGGGCTGCCCGACCGGGACTACTACCTGAAGCCGGAGTTCGCGGCGAAGAAGCAGGCCTACGAGGCCTATGCCGCGCAGATGCTGTCGCTCGTGCACTGGCCGGATGCGGCGACCGCCGCGAAGAAGCTGGTGGCGTTCGAGGCCGCGATCGCGAAAACCAACTGGGCGCGCGCCGATCGCCGCGATCCGGACAAGACCTACAATCCGACCCGCCTCGATGCGCTGGAAAAGGCCGCGCCGCAGTTCGACTGGCAGAGCTACTTCGCGGCCGCCGACCTGCCGCACGTCGACAGCGTGGTGCTCGGCGAGAAATCGGCGATCCTGGCGGCGGCGAAGCAGGCTTCCGCGACCGACCTCGACACGCTGCGCGCGTGGCTCGCCTTCCACCTGGTCGACGACGCGGCGCCCGTTCTGCCGCGGGCGTTCGTGGACGCCAACTTCCAGTTCGAAGGCAAGACGCTGAGCGGCCAGCCCGAGCTGGAGCCGCGCTGGAAGCGCGCCGTCGGCGCCACCAGCGGCGCGATGGGCATGGCGCTCGGCAAGGTCTATGTCGCGCGCTACTTCCCGCCCGAGGAGAAGGCCGCAATGGAGAAGCTGGTGGGCGAGCTCAAGGCCGCCTTCCGCGTCCGGCTGCAGAACCTGAGCTGGATGGGCGACGCCACCAAGAAGCAGGCGCTGCGAAAGCTCGACAACCACCTGATCCAGATCGGCTACCCGAACAAGTGGCGTGACTATTCCGGCCTCGTGGTGAAGCCGGACGACGCGTACGGCAACGGCAAGCGCGGCGTCGCCTTCGAATGGGCCTACTGGGTCGGCCATCTCGGCCACCCGGTGGATCGCGACGAGTGGGACATGACCCCGCAAACGGTGAACGCCTACAACAATCCTCCCTTCGACGAGGTGGTGTTCCCGGCGGCGATCCTGCAGCCGCCCTTCTTCAACAAGGATGCCGATCACGCCATCAACTACGGTGCGATCGGCGGAGTCATCGGTCACGAGATGACGCATTCCTTCGACGACGAGGGGCGCAAGTTCGACGAGAAGGGTCGCCTGCACGACTGGTGGACCGCGGCCGACGCCAAGCGCTTCGCCGAGCGCGCGGCGCGGCTCGGCGCTCAGTTCGACGCGCTGGAACCGTTTCCCGGCATGCACGTCAACGGCAAGCTCACCATGGGCGAGAACATCGCCGACCTGGGTGGCCTGACCCTGGCGCTGGACGCCTACCACGCCTCGCTGGGCGGCAAGGAAGCCCCCGTGCTGGACGGGCTGACCGGCGACCAGCGCGTGTTCCTGGGCTGGGCGCAGGTGTGGCGGCAGAAGGTGCGCGAGGACCGCGCCAAGATGCTGCTGGTCACCGACCCGCATTCCCCGCCGATGGCGCGCGTCAACATGCCGATGCACAACATCGACGGCTGGTACAAGGCCTGGAACGTCAAGCCGGGCGACAAGCTGTATCTCGCGCCGAAGGACCGCGTGCAGATCTGGTGAGACGAGGCGGGACCCGGCATGTGCCGGGTCCCGCACCCGGGCTAGAGCGTGTAGTTCACCCGGAAGTAATAGAAACCGCCTTCCTGCCCGATCTGCTGGCTCGAGGTGTCGTAGCGTGCGGCACCGATGTAGGAATTCTCGATCGGGATCGAGGACGGGTATTCGTTGAACAGGTTGTTCGCACCCAGCGCCAGGTGCCAGGCCGGCGTCACCTGGTATCCGAGCTCGATGTTGGTGAGCCAGCGCGGATGGTTGGTGAAGGGCTGGAACACGCTGTTCGAGAAGCTGTTCGGACCCTGGTAGTAGGTGAGCTGCGTCGCCGTGTGGCCGTAGCGTATCTCGTGCAGGGCGAGGTTCCAGCGTCCGTTCCGCCAGTTGCCGCCCGCGATCAGCTTGTTGGCCGGGAATTCCGACGTCAGATAGCTGATGCCCTGCGCGTTCAACAGCGGATTGCCGTTGGCGTCGCGGCCCAGGCGCCTCAGCACCGTCTGGTTGAAGTTCACCGCGGCATCGAGATCCACCGACCCGTACCGCCGCAGCCGCAGCGTGTATTGCGCGGTGACGTCGAGCCCGCGCGTGCGCGTGCTGGCGCCGTTGGCGAAATACTGCGCGCTCACGCCCGAGGGATCGAGCCCGGCTGACAACGACACGTTCTGCAGGGCCAGCGCGTCGAGTGCCGGCTGTCCGTTATAGACGCCGCCATCGATGATGCGGTCGCGGATCGAGATCTGGTAGGCGTCGACGCCGACATGCAGCCGGTCGACCGGTTCCAGCAGGAAGCCCGCGCTGTAGTTGGTGGAGCGTTCGGGCTTCAGCGACGACGCGCCGAGGGCGCGTGCGGCGGGTGAATCGACGGCCAGCTGCGCGTTGGCATAGGTGGGCGACGTCACGATGCTGACGAAATGCTCTTCCGCCAGGGTCGGCGCCCGGAACCCGTTGCTCACCGTGCCGCGTATCGCCACGCGGCGGGTGATGTCGTAGCGGGTCGAGATCTTGCCGGTCTCGGTGTCGCCGGCGTCGGTGTAGTGCTCGAAGCGTCCCGCCACATCCACCTGCCAGTGCGGCAGCAGCTTCGTCGACAGGTCCACATAGCCCGCGGTGACGTTGCGGTGGGAGTCGGTGGCGTTGTCGGGCGACAGGCCCTGGTAGCCCTGGGTGCCGCCCAGCACGTAGGAGGCGGGATCTCCCGCATGGATGCTGTAGCTCTCGTAACGATATTCGGCGCCGACGGCGACGTTGAGGGGGGCGGCCAGCAGCGGCAGCTTCACCGCCCGGCGCAGGTCGAGCGTGTTGGTCCACTGGCTGTTGGTGTAGGTGCCGAGCGTCGCACGCTGCGGCGTGTCGCCGGTCTGGGCGTACAACAGGGTGTTGGCGGTGTTGTAGAGGCCGAGCCGGTCGTGGTTGCCGCCATAGGTCGAGCTGGCGTCCCAGTTCCAGCCCAGCAGGTCCGCGCCTTTCAGGCCCACCGTCACGCCGAAATCGTTCTCGGGCAGGGTTTCCACCGGCTGGTAGCCGTTGGGATACACCGCGGGCAGGCTGCTCGGCAGGCGGCGATAGGCCCAGCGCTCGGCGTCCCGGTGGGTGAAGGTGTCGAACGAGTACAGCTGGGCGCCGGGCGTGACGTCGTAGGCGGCGTTCAGGCTGATCGATTCCCGGGTCGATTGCGGGGAGCCGATCGCGTTGTCGTTCCGCAGGCCGGTGCGCAGGTCCGGACCGGAGCGGTCGGCACGGTCCTGGTGGCGGAACTCGGCGCTCAGGTTGGCGAAGCCGCGGCTTCCGAGCGCGACGCCCCCATTGAGGGACTCGCCCGTGGTGAAGCCGTCGCCCTTGTAGGTCCCGCCGTTGAGCGCCTGCGCGGACAGGCCGTGATCGGCGGATTTGAGGATGATGTTGATCACGCCGGCGATCGCGTCCGAGCCGTACTGCGCGGCGGCGCCGTCCTGGAGGATCTCGATGCGCGACACCGCCGAGACCGGGATCATGTCGATGTCGACCGGGGTGGTGCCCTGCTGCGGCCCGGGGTCGAAGTTCAGCGCGGCCGTGGTGTGGCGGCGCTTGCCGTTCACCAGGACCAGGGTCTGGTCCGACGACAATCCGCGCAGGCTCAGCGAATCCACCAGGGAGCCCTGGTCGAGCCCCATCACCTGCCGGGTGACCGAAGGCGCCACCTGCACCAGGGCGTCGCGCAGATCCGTCTGGCCGGTCTGTCGCAGCTGTGCCGCGCTGATCACCACCACCGGGCTGATGCTGGTGCGGGCGGTCTGGTGCGGGTCGCGGGTGCCGGTGACGATGATCTGTTCCCCGCTTCCCGCCGCCGCATCGGCCGGTGCGGCGGCGGGTAGCCCGTTGGTGACGCGCGTGCCGCTGGCGCCGCCGGGGATGGTCTGGACGGGTCCGGTCTGGGCAGAAGCAGCCTGGGCAGAAGCAGCCTGGACGGCGGCAGTCTGGGCCATGGCCGGCGGGACCCCGTACAGCCCGAGCCCCACGACCCCGATCAGAGAGGCCGGACCCGCCAGGGTGCTACCAGAACGCCATGGTTTGTTTCTCATGCGTCACAGAGTGAGGCATTGAACAAAGCACGTTAACATACAGTGGATAGTGGCGGGTATTCCGAAACCGCGCATCTATTTCGTTGTTCATGTGTCGCCGTGGCGACAGGCGCGGGTTAGGATATCGCCTTTCCCGGAGTGGCTCCCGATGACCGCCTCACGTCAGCTGCATCTCGGCGCCTTCATGCGTCCTGTCAGCATCCACACCGGCGCCTGGCGCCACCCGGACGCGGTGCCGGACGCCAACTTCAACTTTCCCCTGCTGCGGCGGCTCGCCCAGCGGCTGGAAGCGGCCTGCTTCGACGCGTTCTTCATGGCCGATCATCTCGGCGTGCTGAACCTGCCGCCCCAGGCCCTGAAGCGGTCCCACACCGTCACCTCGTTCGAGCCCTTCACCCTGCTGTCGGCGCTTGCCGGCGCCACGGAGCGGATCGGGTTGGTGGCGACCGCGTCCACCTCGTTCGAGGAGCCGTTCCACGTGGCGAGGCGCTTCGCCTCGCTCGATCATTTGAGCGGCGGCCGCGCCGGGTGGAACATCGTCACCACGGCCAACCCGGATTCCGCGCTCAATTTCGGCTACGAGGAGCAGCCGGACCACGCGGCGCGCTACCGGCGGGCGCGCGAGTTCTACGACGTCGTGACCGGGCTGTGGGACAGCTTCGCCGACGACGCGTTCATCCGCGACGCGGGGGAGGGGATCTATGTCGATCCGGACCGGATGCACGTGCTCGATCATCGGGGCGAGCATTTCCGGGTGCGGGGTCCGCTCAACATCGCCCGTCCGGTGCAGGGCTGGCCGGTGATCGTGCAGGCGGGATCGTCCGAGCCCGGCCGGCAACTCGCCGCAGAAACGGCGGAGGTGGTGTTCGCCGCCGAAGCGACGCTGGAGTCCGGGCGCCGCTTCTATGCCGACGTCAAGGGGCGCATGCCGGCGCTCGGGCGTGATCCGGACGGCCTGAAGATCCTGCCGGCCGCCTTCGTGGTGGTGGGCGACAGCGTGGAGGACGCGCGGGAGAAACGCCGCCGGCTCGACGCGCTGGTGCATTACGACAGCGGCATCCATTCCCTGTCGGGCATGCTCGGGCATGACGTGTCCGGCTACGATCCGGACGGCCCGCTGCCGCCGATCCCGGACACCAACGCCTCCAAGAGCGGGCGGGAGCGGATGGTGACGCTGGCCCGCGACGAGAACCTGTCCATCCGGCAGCTCGCCGCTCGCGCCGGCTCCTATGGTGGCCTGGCCTTCGTCGGCACGGCCGAGACCATCGCGGACGAGATGGAGCGCTGGCTGACCGAGCCGGCCTGCGACGGCTTCAACCTGATGTTCCCGCACATCCCCGGCGGCCTGGAGGAGTTCGTGGACCGGGTGATCCCGGAACTGCAACGGCGCGGCCTGTTCCGCCGCCGCTACGAAGGCACCACCCTGCGCGAGCATCTGGGATTGCCGCGACCGGGCAACCGCTTCTTTCCGGCAAGCGGGCCGGACGGAACCGGCACCGGTGCCGTCTAGCCGCTTCGAACTGGGTTCCGGTCGCGACCGCCCTTGTGAGTGGCGCACGGCCGGCGCACGCGGATCGGGAGACCCGCGGAGAGGAGACGCGCCGGCAGGCACGTCTCGCCGTCAGGTCGCCGGACGTTCCTTCCGCACCCCCCGCTCCGCGCTGTCCCGGTTCCGCGCCCGGAACAGCGATGGTAGCCGCGCGGCGCGTCCTGAATCGGCGGGACGATCAAGCGGGAGCCGCTTCTCCGACCGCGGGAGCGAGCAGGAGCGTCAGGCGGGAAGCTTCACCCGGTCGATGATCCCGTAATAGCTGTGCAGATCGAGCCACGCGGTCCCGGCGACGACCTTTCCGTCCTTCATGGTCAGGATGTAGAGGTACTCGTTGGCGTAAGGCAGTCCGTCCACCGCGCGGGCCGACGAGGCGACGTGTGTGAACACCTTGTCCCCGTCCGCCCAGACCCCCTTCGTCCGAAGGGCGGCCGTGCCATCCCAGCGATCGAACAAGGCCTGTTCCGCGTTGTCGATCAGGTCCTTGATGCCGTGGAAGGTCCGGGCGACCAGACCGTAGCCGGAGATGGTCCATGCCGCGTTCTCGGCGAAGATCGCAGCGCCGAACTTGCTGAAATCGTCCGCGGCGGCGGCGAGTGTGTTCTTCACCACCCGAAGGTTGGCGTTCTCTTCATCCGTATAGGACATGGGCTCGGTTCTCGTTCGGTTGGGGGGGAGCGATCCGGTCCGACGAAGCTCCAGCCCGGGGTCAAACCTCGAAGCTCGTGGATCGTGAGACCGTCTCCCAGGCGCCGATCTCCGAACGCATCGCGTCCAGCTTGCCCGTCACCAGTTCCAGCGCGTCCTCGCCCAGAAACAGGCGCGTTGGGGGTGCCTCGGATCCGACCAACGTCAGAAGGGCTTGCGCCGCCCTGGACGGGTCGCCCGGCTGGCGGCCGCTCTTGTTCTGGCGGGCGGTCCGGATCGGGTCCATCACCGCGTCGTAGTCCGGGATGCTGCGCGGCGTGCGATCCATGGAACGGCCGGCCCAGTCGGTGCGGAACTGGCCGGGCGCCAGCGCGGTGACCCGGATGCCGAACGGTGCCACTTCCTTGCCCAGAGCTTCGGAAATGCCTTCCAGCGCGAACTTGCTGCCGCAATAGAAGCTGATGCCCGGCATGGTGATGAAGCCGCCCATGGAGGTGACGTTGACGATGTGGCCGCGCCGCCGCTCGCGCATGCCGGGCAGCACCGCCTTGATGGTCGCCACCGCGCCGAACACGTTGGTGTCGAACTGCCGCCGCAGATCGTCGATGGAGGATTCCTCCAGCACCCCCTCGTGGCCGTATCCGGCGTTGTTCACCAGCACGTCGATCGGGCCGTGGCGTTTCTCTTGTTCGGCGACCGCCGCCGGGATCGCGTCGAAATCGGTGATGTCGAGAACAACCGCGTGGGCGCGTCCCGGCTCGGTCGCCTCGAAGGCGCTCGCGTCGTCGGCGCGGCGCACGGTGCCGATCACCCGATGGCCAGCCGCCAGGGCGCCAGCGGCGAAAGCGCGTCCCAGGCCGGAGCTGATCCCGGTGATGAGGAAGGTCTGGTGCTTGTGGTCGGACATGGGGCGTCGTCTGTTCCTGGTAAAACTATATCATGATATAAAACACGGATGAGCAAGATCAAGCCCGCCGCTGCCGCACAGACCGATGGAAAAGGGCCGGAGGCGCGCACGGGGAAATCCGTCGAGCGGCGTGCGCGGATACTCGACGCGGCCGAGCGGCTGTTGCGCGGCGACGGGGCGGCGGAGTTCTCCATGCGCGACCTGGCGGAGGCGGCCGGGGTCAGCTTCGCCACGCCGTTCAACCAGTTCGGCTCCAAGGCCGGTATCATGCAGGCGCTGTCGGACCGCCGGATCGACGAGATGGACGGCCGCCTCGCCAGTCTGGCGGAGCCGGCCGGGATGGCGGACCGGGTTCTGGCGGCGACCGACATCGCCACCGGGGTGCTGCTGGCCGAGCCCGCTCTGAACCGGCACTTGATCGGCTTCCTGGGCGTGCCCACCGCGGAACCGGGCCGGGTGGCGGGCCGGTCGCGCAGCTACTGGATCGCCGCCCTGGACGGCGCCGCGGATCTCGCGAAGCGGCGCGACCCCGCCGCTGGATTGGCCCGTGACCGTCTGCCCGACCTGCTGGCCCTCGGCTTCCGGGGTTGCTTGTCGTTCTGGGTGGCGGGCGAGATCGCGGACGACGCTCTGCCGGCGCGCGCCCGCGCCATGGCCGCCGCCCTGCTGCTGGGGTTCGTGCGACCGGACGGGCAGGGATCGCTGCGGGCGCTGTTGTCGCGGGACGGCGGCAAGGACGCGGGCACGGCCGCAACGCCCTGAACTCCCGCCGCGGGGGCCGGATGTTTCGGGCGGCGGCGCGGGAACGATCGCGGCGACGCGAAACCGCTCCGCCTCTGGTGGGCGGGCGGCGGTTCGGGGCCGGCTACTTCGCCAAGGGCCGGCGGACCAGGAAGCGCTCGAAGGCGAGCAGGGTGGTGTCGGACACGTGGTGCTCGATGCCCTCGGCGTCGGCTTCCGCGTCGGCTTCGGGCACCCCCACGGCGCGCAACAGCGACACCACCAGCCGGTGCCGCCGCCGCACCCGTTCGGCCATCGCCCGGCCGGCCTCGGTGAGGGCCACGCCCTTGTAGGGCAGGCTGGTGGCGAGCCCCGCACGCACCAGGCGCGCGATGCATTTGATGGCGCTGGCATGCGACACGCCGAGCTGGCGGGCCATGGCGCTGGGGCCGGCGAGACCGTCCGGCCCGGCGATGCCGTCGATCAGCTCCACGTAGTCCTCGAGCAGGATGCGCGCCTGGGCATTGCGGGCGCGCTGCAGATGGTCGGCCTGCGACGGATGGCAATCCGCGGGCGTCGCGCCCGTGGCCGGACGCGGCGAGGCCGGCCGGGTCGCCGGGGGAACGGTTCGGGTGGACGCCGTCATCGTCCGGACACGATAGGAAGCCGTGGCCGCGAGGTCCATCCGCCGCCGGGCTGGGGCCCAGGGAGGTAAGCAGTCCCGCGCGATCGCGAACGCTCGGACGAGGGGGCGTGCGGCGGACAGGATGGTGCCGTACCGATCAACCCGGCCGGGTTGTCGTCCGGCGGCGGACAGGGTCGTGGCCCGAACAGGAGGCAGGGTATCGGCGCGGTGGCTTTCGGACCGGGATACGGCCATTCGACCCTCGCGAGCACCCGCAGCCGGGGCGACCGACTCCTCCCCGCATCCGCCGGAGGGACCCGCCGCTTGGCGAGGCCCACCGCTCGGCGAGGAATGTCATCCGCCACGCGGACCACGGTTGACCGATTGTAGCCTCGGCTACAAATTGGCATCCATGCGGGACGGAATGGCGACACTGGCGCAGCCGGAGAACGGAACGGAGCTGCCGGGCGGCCGCCGGGGCAGGCTCGCGAACGTGATGCGGATGGCGGGACCGGCCTTCGTGGCCTCCGTCGCCTATGTCGATCCCGGCAACTACGCCACCAACATCCAGGCCGGGGCGCGCTACGGCTACGCGCTGCTGTGGGTGGTGCTGCTGGCCAACGTGGTGGCGATGTTCTTCCAGGCGCTCTCCGCGCGGGTCGGCATCGTGTCCGGCCGCAACCTGGCCGAGCTGTGCCGGGACCGCTATCCCGGCCCGCTGGTGATCGCGATGTGGATCGGCAGCGAGGCCGCCGCGATGGCGACCGATCTCGCGGAGTTCATCGGCGCCGCGGTGGGCTTGTCGCTGCTGATGCACCTGGCGCTGCTGCCGGCGATGGGGCTGACCGCGATCGTCACCCTCCTGCTGCTCACCCTGCAGAACCGCGGCATGCGGCCGCTGGAACTGCTGATCACCGGGCTCGTGGCCGTGATCAGCCTGAGCTACCTGATGGAGCTGTTCATCGTCCCGGTGCACTGGGGCCAAGCCGCGCGGGGCAGCGTGGTGCCGACGCTGCCGGATGGCGAGGCGCTGACGCTGTGCATCGGGCTGGTGGGCGCCACGGTGATGCCGCACGCGATCTTTCTGCACTCGAGCCTGACGCAGGGCCGGGTGCCGATGCGCTCGGATGCGGACCGGCGGCGGATGATCCGCTTTTCCAACCGCGAGGTGCTGGTGGCGCTCGGCATCGCCGGGCTGGTGAACATGGCGATGGTGGTGGTGACCGCGAACTTCCACGGCGGCCATTCCGACATCGCCACCCTGGAGGGCGCCTACCGGACGCTGACGCCGCTGCTGGGCGGGGCGGCGGCCGGGCTGTTTCTGTTGTCGCTGCTGGCGTCCGGCCTGAGCTCGTCGCTGGTGGCGACCCTGGCCGGACAGGTGGTGATGCAGGGCTTCGTGCGGTTCCGCATCCCGGTGACGCTGCGGCGGGTGGTGACGGTGCTGCCCTCGTTCGCGGTGATCGCATGCGGCGTGGACCCGACCAGTGCGCTGGTGCTGAGCCAGGTAGTGCTGAGCTTCGTGCTGCCGGTGCCGATGATCACCCTGCTGCTGGTGAGCCGCGATCCCGCCGTGATGGGAACCTTCCGCCTAGGCGGGGCGGGGCTGGCACTTCATGTCGCGATGGTGATGGTGATCGTGGCGCTGAACGTGGCGCTGCTGGCGCAGACCGCCGGACTGCTGCCCGGCTGATCCGGGCATCCCGGCCGCTTCGGGCCCTGCCGTCCGAGCCCGCGCGGGCGGCCGTCGTTCCGATCCGTCCCACCACGCCACGCCGGCGACGGGGCCGGTCGCGCCCGGCGGGCGATGCGGGTCGCGCCGGGGGAACGCGGTGCTCCTCTCGTCGCTAAACCACCGCGCGGGCTTGCGGGAAGCGGCGGCACCTGCTGCAACCGCCCCGCCATCGGCTTGTCGCCCGTTCGGAGTGTCGCGATCCCATGACCCTGTCCACCCTGCTGCTCGCGCATCCGGACGAGCCCCGCCACGAGGCTGCCGCGGCGGCGGTGCTGCGCGTCCTGGAAGCGCATGAGATGGAGGTGGAAATGTTCGCGGCCCCCCGCGCGGTGCTGGAACGGCGCATGCGCGAGGGCGGGATCGACATGCTGGCGACCGCCTGGCTGCCGGACCGGGATGCCGAGTGGACGACGGCGGCGTTCGGCATGGGCGCCATGGGCGGCGTGCTCTACCGGCCGCATGCCTTGTGGGCGGCGACGACCGCGGTGCCCCCGGCGATCGCGACGCTGGAGGACCTGGGGCGTCCGGAAACGGCGGCCATCCTCGAAAGAAGCCTGCTGGTGCCGGCATCGCTGGAAACCCTGTGCCGCGAGGTGGTCGGCACCTACGGGCTGGCGGAAGCCGGCTTCGCGCTCGAGGTGCTGCCCGAGGAGAACGCGGTGCTGCGGGCCACAGCGCTGCTGGACGCGGGCGTGGCGGCGGTGGTGCCGTGCTGGCAGCCGGGCGCCCTGCTGCATGGCGGCCGCCTGCGTCCGCTGGCCGATCCGCGGGGGGTGCTGGGACGGCCGCAGGAAGCGCGGCTGTTGTTGCGTGAAGGGCTGCGGGCCGAGCTCGACCCCGACCTGCTGGACGAGCTGGACGAGCTCACGCTCGGCAACCCGGTGATCTCCGCGATGGAGAACGCCATGCGCCGCGACGGCATGAGCGCGGACGACGCCGCCGAGGCGTGGCAGCGCGGCAAGCTCACCCCACGGACCTGAGCGGGGCGAGGACGGTGAGCGCCGATCGGTCGCACCGCCCGGGAGCGGCATCCGTTTCCGATCCTGCCGACGACAGCCTGCGCGCCCAGTACGAGCGCTATCCCTATCCGGAGCGCGATCCCCGGGACGAGCGGAAGCGCCTGTTCGTGGGCAGCCCCAGCCACCTGCGCGAGATCGATCATTGGGTGTTCGGCGCGGCCCGTCCGCGCTCCCGCCCGTTGCGCGCGCTGGTGGCGGGATGCGGTACCGGGGACGGCGCCATCATGCTCGCCACCCAGCTGCACCAGGACGGGCGGCCGGGCGAGGTGGTGGCGATCGACCGGTCGGCGACGGCGCTCGGCATCGCGCGCGCCCGCGCCGAGATGCGCGGGCTGCCCAACATCCGCTTCGAGCGGCTCTCGCTCGCCGCGCTGCCGTCGCCGGAGCTCGGCACGTTCGATTACATCGATTGCTGCGGGGTGCTGCACCACCTGCCCGATCCGCTGGCGGCGCTCCGCGCGCTGGAAGCCTCGCTGTCGCCGGGGGGCGGCATGGGGCTCATGGTGTACGCGCCGCACGGCCGCACCGGGGTCTACATGCTGCAGGACGCGCTGGCGCTGCTGGCGCCCCCGGAACAGGCGCCGGAAGAACGGCTGGATGCGGCCCGGCGCGTGATGCGCCACCTGCCGGGCACGGCCTGGCTCAGGCACAACCAGAATTTCGGCGATCACCTCACCGGCGGCGACGCGGGGCTGTACGACCTGCTGCTGAACCCGCGCGACAGAGCCTACGACGTGCCGGCGTTCCTGGCGCTGCTGGACGGGGCGGGGCTGGAAGCCGCCTGCCTCGTGGAGCCGGCCCAGTACGATCCCGACCTGCTGCTGCCCGATCCGAGGCTGCGGAGCCGCGCGGCCGGCCTGTCCTGGGCGGAGCGCGCGGCGCTGGCGGAGGCGCTCGCCGGCAACATGAACACCCACGTGGCCTATGCGGTGCGCCGCGGAGAGCGGCCGGCGCGGCCCGACCCGCTGCATCCGGACGCGGTGCCGGTGGCGCGGGAGATGCCCGCGCCCGTGATCGCCGAGCAGATGGGGCTGGGCGGCACCCTGCCGCTGCAGTTCGGGCCGCTGACGGTGCCGCTGCCGATGCCGGTGCAGGCCAAGGCGTTTCTCGGGCTGATCGACGGCGAGCGCACCGTCGGCGCCATCGCCGGGATCCTGGCCGGGCGGGGCATCGAGCGGGGACGGTTCGAGAGCTGGTGGGCCGACAGCTTCCGGGCGCTGGAACATGCCAACCGCATCCTGCTGCGCCCGCCGGCCTAGCCGCCGGATCGCGGGCGAAGGATACCCGGCCGGCGGATCGGCACCGGAGCCGCCTCGAACCGCGCCGGATGCACGAAATCCGTTCGCCAGCCGGGTGCCGCAGCAGCCGCGTGGCGCCGACCGGCCGCGCCCGGCGCATGACGCCGGCGGCGGTCGAGGCGCTGTTCCAGGACAACGGCGATGCGCTGGCCGGCCTCGCGCCGCAGGAAGCGGCATTGTTCGTGGTTCTGCCCGAACGGGTCGCGGACGAGCTCGACCGATCGCTGGAGCCGGAAGCGCCGTCCGCCCCCGAGATCTGGAGCCTCGACCCGCCGGAGCTTCTTGTCGCCATCGGGCGCGAAACGACCGTTTCGCGGTCCCGGGAACGCTGAAGGGCGTGTCGCCCCTCGCTCCGGACATGGCTCCTGGTGTGTGCATGGCCCCGCCGGGAGCCGATCGTCCCCGTCCCCGGCGGGGCGGCCTGGCGCCAGTGGAGGAGTTCCGACGGACGCGAGGTTCGCCGGCGGGCACGATGGTGTGCCCCACGCGTTGCCGGCACAGGGATGGGCGATAGCCGCCCGGCCCACGGAGCGGATCGGATGAAGCAGCGATGGCGTCGGTAAGCCCCCAGGCGGCGACAACGACCGGAAGGGATGCGGTGATCATCTTCGGGGCCGGGGTCCGGCCGGATGGCAGCCCGTCACCCACCCTGGCGAGGCGGGTGGAAGCGGCGTGGCGGTGGGGCGAGGCGCGAGGCGTTCCTCCGGTCTATCTGCCGAGCGGCGGGGTCGGGCGGCATGGCCCGGCGGAAGCGGAGGTGATGGCGCGGCTGCTGCGGGATGCGGGCGTGCCGGCGGAGCGCATCCTGCCGGAGCCGGTGGCGCGCGATACGCTGGACACCGTGCTGATCTGCCGGTCGATGCTGCGGGCCCGCCGGCATCGCGGCGGGGTCCGCGCGGCCACCAGCGCCTACCACCTGCCGCGCTGCCTGCTGTTGCTGCGGCTCGCGGGGCTGCCGGCCCGTGCCGTGCCGCCGCCGGCCGGACCGGCATCGCGCCGCTGGAAGCTGCGCTGGTACTGGCGGCTGCGCGAGGTGCCGGCGATCGGCTGGGACGCCCTGCTGCTGGTTCTGCGGCGGCCGCGCTGGGACCGGAAGCGGCGGACGGCGATGCGGGGTGTCCGCTCGCCCTGACGGGCGCGCCGCATCAGGGCCGTTCGGGCAAACGCAATCTCAGGGGCCAGCCGAGCTGCATCGTCGCCTGGAAGGCGCCCCCGGGCCTTTCCACCGTCATCGGCATCAGCGTCGACAGTATCTTCGGTCCCGGTCCATCGACTCCCACCAGCACCTTCATCGCTTTGAGGCCGTCCGGGCCGGGCCGCGAGACGTTTTCCACCGGATGGGGCACTCCGAGCGCCGCCGGCAGGGTGGCGGCGATATGGTCGAACGCCGTGGTCGTGGCGGTCGGGTCAGCGCGATCGGTGAACACGGCGCAAGCCTGGGGGCGTCCGGATCGCCACGACGGAGGCGGCATCCGCGGTGCGCAACCACCACGCACGTCCCGTCGGCGTCGCGGTGAAGACTTCCAGTCCCTTCGGGTTGGAGACCGGCTGCGCTCCCATCGTGTCCGCCCACCGCGCGACCGCGTCCGGATCGTTCGGATGGGCGATACAGGCGCGCTGGAACAGGTCGGAAAAATCCCGTACCGGCGCTTCCGCGGCCGAGGCTCCGTTTCCCTGGATCGAGGCGACCAGCAGAACGAGGAACCGGACGCCTTCGCGGATGAAACGCATGATCGTCGCGACCCCGACACGATACGCCGGGCGTAATCGCCTCATCGGCGGCGCTTGATCGACATCGCGATGACAGAAGGTTAGCATCCGGTCTTTCCGCCCCGGGTCCTTCGCCATGTTCCACTCCGGCAGCATCGATCTTCACCGGACGTTCCGGGACCGTGACGACGAGAGCTGGCTGGACATCCTGGTGTCGTCCCTGCGGATCGGCGAGATCGACGGCGTGTCCATGCCGGGCTTTCCGGCGGAAGAACTGCAGCGCGAGATCCACGGCCATTCCGGCGAGGTGTCGCTGCACGAGGCCCATGCGTTCTTCCGGGAGGTGAAGAGCTACGCCGCCTTCGCCGGGCGGCCGATCGCGCCGCACCGGACCCTGCTGGATTTCGGATGCGGCTGGGGCCGGATGCTGCGGCTGTTCATGAAGGATATCGAGCCGGCGAGGCTGTTCGGCGCGGATTCCACCTCGCGCTTCCTCCAGGAGGCCCGGCGCTGCAACCCCGCCGTGAACTTCCTGAGCTGTGAGCTGGTGCCGCCGATGATCCTGGCGCCGGAAAGCCTGGACTACGTGGTTTCCTGGTCGGTGTTCAGCCACCTGGACGAGTTCCTGGCCTCGCGCTGGGTGGAGGAGTTCGCGCGCCTTCTCAAGCCCGGCGGGCTGCTGATGATGACCACCCAGAGCCGGCGCTTCATCGGCTTCTGCGCCGAGCAGCGGCTCAAGCGCGCCTCTGGCATCCGGCTCGACCATCCCTGGCACGAGGCCTGCGCCGACAGCTTCGTGGACGAGACGCTGGAGAATTCGCGGTACGAGGCCGGCCATTTCCTGCATGCCGCGTCCATGCAGCCGCCCCACCCGCTGTCGCATTACGGCGAGGCGATCATCCCCCGCGGCTTCGTGGTGAAGCGCTGGGGCCACCTGTTCCGGATGATCGAGTTCCTGGACAACCCGGTGCGGCTGCCGCAGGTGCTGGTGGTGCTGCAGAAGCCGGGCTGAGGCCGCGCCGGCGGCTCCCGCGGCGGGCCGCGCGGCGCCACGATGGCGCCCTTCTCCCGCCATGAGATTGACATCCCGTAACCTCGTCCCGCATCACGTGCCCGGGCGTCGGGCCCGGCGGGCACCCGCCGGGGGACGTTCCCGGGGCGCCGCTCCGGCCGCCTACGCCGCAACAGTTTCCGGATGCGACGCTTCATGCCCGTGCATGCTTTTCTGTTTCCCGGCCAGGGAAGCCAGTTCGTCGGGATGGGCCGGGACCTGGCCGCTGCCTTCGCCCCCGCCCGCGAGGTGTTCGAGGAGATCGACGAGGCGCTGGGCGAGAAGCTGAGCAAGCTGATGTTCTTCGGGCCGGCCGAGGACCTCACCCTGACGGAGAACGCCCAGCCCGCGCTGATGGCGATGTCGCTCGCGGTGCTACGGGTGCTGGAAAAGGAAGGCGGCTTCTCGCTGCGCGACAAGGCCGTGCTGGTGGCCGGGCATTCGCTCGGCGAATACGCGGCGCTGGCCGCCGCCGGCTCGTTCGGCATCGCGCAGACCGCGCGTCTGCTGCGCCTGCGCGGGCGCGAGATGCAGCGCGCGGTGCCGGCCGGGCAGGGCGGCATGGCGGCGCTGCTGGGCGTGGAACTGGATCAGGCGCGCGAGATCTGCGCCGCTGCGTCCGTGGTGCCGGACGAGGGCTTCGAGGCCGAAGCGCCCGCGCGCTCGGAGGTGATCGAGGTCGCCAACGACAATGGCGGCGGCCAGGTGGTGATCTCCGGCGCGGCCGGCGCCGTGGCGCGGGCGATCGAGATCGCCAAGGCGCGCGGCGTCCGCCGCGCGCTGCCCTTGCCGGTGTCGGCGCCGTTCCACTGCTCGCTGATGCGCCCGGCGGCGGATGCCATGGCCGAGGCGCTGGAGCGAGCCGAGATCGCGGCGCCGGCGGTGCCGGTGGTCGCGAACGTGTCCGCGGCCAAGGTGACCGAGCCGTCCCGCATCCGCGCGTCGCTGGTGGAGCAGGTGTGCGGCACCGTTCGCTGGCGCGAGAGCGTGCAGGCCATGGTGGGGATGGGCGTGGACAGTTTCGTGGAGCTGGGTGCGGGCAAGGTGCTCACCGGGCTTAACAAGCGCATCGCGCCCGATGCCGCCTCGCACGCCGCCGGCACGCCGGACGAGATCGAGGCGCTGCTCAAGCTTCTCTGACGGGCCGCACATCCCGCCATCGGCGGGAATGGCCTCTTTCGACCGGTGCCCGAGCGACAGCGCGAGGCGGACACCCAAGCAACAACGGGAACCGGCGTCATCGCCGGTCATGGGGGGAGGATCGGGACGATGTTCAGGCTCGACGATCAGGCGGCGCTGGTGACGGGCGCCTCGGGCGGCATCGGGGCGGCGATCGCCCGTGCGCTGCATCGCCAGGGTGCCGGCGTGGCGCTCAGCGGCACCCGCCGAGAGGCGTTGGACGCGCTGAAGGCCGAGCTCGACGCCGAAGCGCCGGGCCGGGCGCACGTATGCCCGGCCGACCTGTCCGACCCGGCCGCCCCCGACGCGCTGGTGGCGGCGGCGGAAGCGGCGCTGGGCAGGGGGCTGGACATCCTGGTGAACAACGCCGGCCTCACCCGCGACACCCTGGCGCTGCGCATGAAGGACGAGGACTGGAACCGGGTGCTCGAGGTCGATCTGGCGGCTCCGTTCCGGCTGTCGCGCTCCGCGTTGAAGGGCATGCTGCGCCGCCGGAGCGGGCGCATCATCTCCATCGCCTCCATCGTGGGGGTGACCGGCAACGCGGGCCAGTCGAACTATGCGGCCGCCAAGGCCGGCATGATCGGCATGAGCAAGTCGCTGGCGCAGGAGGTCGGCTCGCGCGGGATCACGGTGAACGTGGTGGCCCCGGGCTTCGTGGCCACCGCCATGACCGACGTGCTGCCCGACGAGCAGAAGCAGAAGCTCAACGCCGCGATCCCGCTGGGCCGGATGGGCACGCCGGACGACATCGCGGCCTCCGTGGCGTTTCTCGCCTCGCGCGAGGCGGGCTGGATCACCGGCGCCACGCTGCACGTCAATGGCGGCATGGCGATGACTTGAAGAAACCCGTGGCACCCGTCCCGCCTTGCCTTGAGCGCCGGAAGGCCTCATCGCCTTGGCGGGGGCGCGGGAGTCATGCTAATCGCGCGCTGCTTCGTCCGGCGCGGGTTGTCCCATCCGGTGCGTTCGCTTGAAGGAACGGTCCGGATGGCAAGGACAGGACGAACGAGTTCGAACCGCCCGTGTTCCAGGGGCATTCAGGAAGCGAAAGACAGATGAGCGAAATCGCCGACAAGGTTAAGAAGATCGTGGTCGAGCACCTCGGCGTCGAGGAAAGCAAGGTGACCCCCGAGGCTTCGTTCATCGACGATTTGGGCGCCGACAGCCTGGACACGGTCGAGCTGGTGATGGCCTTCGAGGAAGCCTTCGGCGTCGAGATCCCCGAGGACGCGGCCGAGAAGATCAGCACCGTGAAGGACGCGATCGACTACATCGAGAAGCAGAAGGCCGCCTGAGGCCGGCGACGGTTCGGGGGCAACAGCGAGCGGTACGGCGGCGATGTCGGGGTTGAACGAAGGCCGGCGGCGCGTGGTCGTCACCGGCATGGGAATCGCGAGCCCCCTGGGGCTCGGGATCGAGCATGTGTGGCGGCGGCTGGTGGCGGGCGAATCCGGCATCGGCCGCATCACCGCCTTCGACCCGGCGGGCGTTCCCGCCCAGGTCGCCGGCCAGGTGCCGGAAGGTCCCACGGCCGAGGGCGGCCTGACGCTGTCCGACTGGGTTCCCCCTAAGGACCAGAAGAAGATGGACCGCTTCATCCATCTCGGCATCGTCGCCGCGGTGGAAGCGGTCGAGGACAGCGGCTGGAAGCCCGAAACCGAGGCCGACCAGGACGCCACCGGCGTCATGATCGGCTCGGGCATCGGCGGCCTGCAGACCATCTACGATGCGTCGCTTCAGGTGGCGGCGGGCAAGGTCCGGCGCTTGTCGCCGTTCTTCATCCCGTCCGCGCTGATCAACCTGATCTCCGGGCACGTCTCCATCAAGTACGGCTTCAAGGGCCCGAACCATTCGGCGGTGACCGCCTGCGCCACCGGCGTGCATGCGATCGGCGACGCCGCCCGGCTGATCATGCTGGGCGACGCGGACGTGATGGTGGCCGGCGGCGCTGAGGCCGCGGTGTGCGAGCTCGGCATCGGCGGCTTCTGTGCCGCGCGCGCCCTGAGCACCGGCTTCAACGACACCCCGGCCAAGGCGTCCCGCCCTTGGGACAAGGACCGCGACGGCTTCGTCATGGGCGAAGGGGCCGGCGTGGTGGTGCTCGAGGAGTACGAGCACGCCGTGAAGCGCGGCGCCAAGATCTATGGCGAGGTGATCGGCTACGGCCTGTCCGGAGACGCCCACCACATCACGGCGCCGGCCGACGGCCACGCCGGGGCGTTCCGGGCCATGACCGCCGCGCTGAAGAACGCCCGGATCGGGGTGGGCGACATCCAGTACGTCAACGCCCACGGCACCTCCACCATGGCCGACGATCTGGAACTGGACGCGGTGGAACGGCTGTTCGGCGATCATGGCCGGACGCTCGCCATGTCCTCCACCAAGTCCGCGATCGGCCATCTGCTGGGTGCGGCGGGCGCCGTGGAGGCGATCTTCTGCATCCTGGCGATCCGCGACAACGTGGCGCCGCCCACGCTCAATCTCGACGAGCCCGCCCGGGCCAGCGTGATCGACCGCGTGGCGCACGAGGCTCAGCGCCGCCAGATCGACGTCGCGCTGAGCAACAGCTTCGGCTTCGGCGGCACCAACGCCAGCCTGCTGCTCCGGCGCGTCTGACCTGCCCCACGCCCGCCCGGCGGGGCGGGTGTTCCGGCTTCCGCACCGTGGCCGGCGGATGCCTGAACGGGCCGCGCGGCCCGTCTCCGGAAGCGGCACCCGCTCGTCGGAAGAGCATGTTCCCTTCCGATGCCCGCCAGGGGCCATGATCGCGGCGACGGGCCGGTTCTCCGCCGTGCCAGAACAAGGCCCTGCTGCCTTCCCGTGGGCCGGACGTTTGACGGCGTTCCGTGCCCAGCCTGAACAGGACCGCCCGGATGCGTCGCCTCCTCGTGCTGATCCCCGTGCTGTTTCTGTTGCTGGTCGCCGGGGCCGGTGCGGGTGCCGTGCTGATGGCCCGGCAGGCCGGCCCGCTGCCCGAAACGACGTCCCTGGTGGTGCCGCACGGGCGCACCGACGGGGTGGCGCGTGCGCTGCAGCGCCATGGAGTGCTGGCGGACGGGACGATGTCGCGGCTGCTGTTCCGCGCCCTGGTCGCAAGCTACGACCGCCACGCCCCCTTGCACGCGGCCGAATTCAGCTTCCCCGCGCACGCCTCGATGATGCAGGTGCTGGCCATCCTGCGTCATGGCCGTCCGGTGCAGCACGAGCTCACCATCCCAGAAGGGCTCACCGCCGCGCAGATCGCCGCGATCATCGACAAGGCGGACACCCTCGAGGGACCCCTGGTGGTGCCGGCGGAAGGTTCGGTGCTGCCGGAAACCTACGCCTTTGAGCGCGGCACCACCCGCATGGCCCTGCTGGCGCGCATGGAAGCGGCCATGCGCCGGGCGCTGTCGCAGGTATGGGAGGGGCGCGAGCCGAACCTGCCCTTGTCCGACCCGCAGCAGATGCTGGTGCTGGCCAGCATCGTCGAGCGGGAAACCGGGGTCGCGGCCGAACGCCCGATGGTGGCGGCGGTGTTCCTGAACCGGCTGCGGCAGAACATGAAGCTGCAATCCGATCCCACGGTGGCCTACGACGCCAGCGGCGGCCTCGGCACCCTGCCGCGCCCGCTCACCCGGTCCGACCTGTTGCAGCCCGGCCCCTACAACACCTACCTGATCCCGGCACTCCCGGCCGGCCCGATCAGCGCCCCCGGCCTCGCCTCGCTGCGCGCGGTGGCGCATCCCGCCGCCACTGGAGCGCTGTATTTCGTGGCCACCGGCACGGGCGGCCATGCGTTCGCCGACACGCTGCCCGAGCATCTGCAGAACGTGGCGCGGCTGCGCGCCCTGGAAGCCGGGCATCCCGAACAGGTGCCGACCATCGATCCGTTGCGTCCGCCGCCGCAGACCGTGCTGCCCGGCGCGCCCGCGCCCGGTGCGCGCCACCGGCACGGGCATCGTTGAGCCCGGTCGTTCCTCCTCGTTGCTCTCCGGCGGCCGCGCCGGGGGCCGGAGGGGCGACACCCCGCGGTCGCGCTTCCGTTCGCACCGCATGCGGGCGGAAGGCCAGCGCCCGCCCACCGCGGGGCCGGGATGATCGTGCCGAAAGGGACGGAAGCGCTGCCGCCGGATGCGCCTCGAACGACGGCCCGGTGGTTCCCCGCGACCGGCGCTGCGGCGCGATATGGACGGCTGACGCCGCTGGTCCGGCCGGAATGCAACCCTGTGGGCCCGCCGCATTTGTTATCTCGCCCGTCATAACGACGCGGCGGGAGAAGCCGCCATGCCCGAGATCACCCGCCGCACGCTGTTCGGAAGCTCGGTCGGCCTGGCCGGCCTGGGGCTGATCGGCAACGCCCAGGCCGCCGGCACCGCGGTCGCCCCCGCGCGGAGCGAGCCGGATGCCCTGCGCGGCAGCGTCAAGGACGGGAGCGTGGAGCTGCCGCCTCTGCATCAGCCGAGCGAGGCCGGCGGATCGCCGCCGAACCCGCTGCCGCCCGGACGCCGGCTCGGCGTCGCGGTGGTGGGGCTGGGCACGCTGGCGCTCGAGAACATCATCCCCGCGTTCGGGGAAGCGAGATATGTCCGGCTGGCGGCCCTGGTCAGCGGCAAGCCCGACAAGGCCCACACGGTCGCCGCGCAATACGGCGTGCCGGCCGGCAGCGTTTACGGCTACGGGGATTTCGACCGGATCAAGAACGATCCCTCGGTGGACATCGTCTATATCGTCCTCCCCAACAGCCTACATGCCGAGTACACGGTGCGCGCGGCCCGGGCCGGCAAGCACGTGCTGTGCGAGAAGCCGATGGCCGCCACCGTGGCGGAAGCCGAGCAGATGGTGGCCGCCTGCCGCGATGCCGGCCGCCAGCTGATGATCGCCTACCGCCTCCAGTACGATCCGGCGCACCGCACCCTGATCGAGATCGCCCGGTCGAGGCGCCACGGCTCGATCCGCATGATCGAGGCCATCAATGCCCAGAACGACGCTCCCAACGGGCAATGGCGGCAGATCAAGGCGATGGCGGGCGGCGGCTCGCTGCCCGATGTCGGGCTCTATTGCCTGAACGCCTTCCGCTACATCACGGGCGAGGAGCCGATCGAGGTCACCGGCAGGCTGACGCAGCCGAAGGACGATCCCCGCTTCCGCGAGATCGAGGACATCGCCAACTTCACCCTGCGCTTTCCGAGCGGCATCTTCGCGGTCGGCACCTCGGGCTACAGCTTCCATGAGAGCCGGGTGCTGCGGGTGCATGCCGAGACCGGCACGATCGGGCTCGACCCCGCGTTCGGCTACGACAACCTGGCTCTCGATATCGGTCGGCAGGAAGGCAAGGCCACCGCGCAGGAGGTGCGCCGCTTCACCCCCCACAGCCAGTTCGCGCGCGAGATGGACGCGTTCGCGGCGTCCCTGCACGCGCGTCAGCGCCCGCGCACGCCGGGCGAGGAGGGTCTGCAGGACATGCGGATCATGGCGGCGATCTATCGCAGCGCGGCGCAGAACGGCGCACCCGTCGGGCTGCCGGAGGTCAAGGAACTGGACACCACCCGCGGGCCCTGGCCGAAGGAGATGGGTGGTTTCATGCCAGGATGAGCGCGGCCCGCCGGGGCTTCAGGGGTCATGCGCCCGCCTGTCGTGGGTGAGGCTCCGACCTTCCACCCAGCAGCAGCCACGCCGACAACGCGGCCTCGCCCACCAGGGTCGGCACCATGATGGCATCGGGCAGGGCGCGCGCCAGAACAGGTGCGGCGAGAATGGACAGGCTGTTCACCAGGTAGCAGGCACCGGCGAGCCACATCAGCGCGGACACCATGCGCGAAGACGCCGAACGCCCTCGCACCAGCCATCCCAGCAGCCCGCAATAGATCCCGAAGAACACGAGGCTCAGGGCGTAACCGTCGCCGTGCAGACGCAGGCAGAACAGCACCGCGGCGTCGCGCACGCCGTCGGGCGATGGCCCGGACGCCGCCGGACCCGGCAGCAGCCGGAGCGCTGCCAGCAGCAGCAGTTCGGTCGAGGCCAGCACGGAAAGGCCGATCACGCTGGTGATCGCCGCCACCAGCGAGACGAGCGGGCGCCGGCGCCCGAACATGGCGTGGAACAGGCCGGTGACCGCACCGTAGCAGGCCAGCATCGCGAGGTCGGCCAGCAGGCCCGTCCGGAACAAGGCCCGGTGGGCGTCCAGGCTGGCGGCCGTCGCCGCCGGGTCGCCGTGTGCAATCAGCGTGCCTCGTGTTCCCATCTCGGCGAACACGCCGAACAGGATCGTGCCGAGATACAGAAGGCCGGCCAGCCGGGCCGGCCGCCATTCATCCCCGGCGGCGATCATGGCATGCCGGATTTCGGCCAGCGCGCCGCCACCAGCGCCACGGAGAGGGTGAGGCCCATCTCGATGAGCGCCAGGGCCAGGTAGAAAGGCGGCGACCCGTCCAGCGTTGCCGCCATGATCAGGGTGTAAAACAGCCCGAACCCGATGTTCGCCCAACGGCAGCCCGGGCGAGGCAGCAGCAGGCAAAGGCTGATCATCAGCGCCGGCGCCGCCATCATCAATGCCACCGTCACCAGTAGCGTCGGGGTGGCATGACCGAGCGGCCGCATCAGGCCGCGATCCATCGCCGACACCGTGCCCGGAACATAGAGGCCGAAATAGTCGCCGTAGACGTAGCAGAACATCGTGGACGTCCATAGCGCCGCCAGCGTGAGGCGGACGGGAGGCCGGTCCATGATGGGCTGTGCGGTCATGCCGACCTCGTCCTCCGGCGGGAGGCGGATCATGCATGCCCGAAACTTGTTCTGACAAGCCAATGAATCCCGGCGCCGGAGTGCGCCGGATCGCGGCCCCGAATCAGCGCGGCGGCGGCAGGGATTGCTGCTGCACGGCCCCGGTGGGAGCGAGCTGCATCGGCCCGGCACCCTGCTCGGGTGCGCTGCCCGCGGGCGGCAGGCCGGCGGCGGGTGTGGCGCCGCGGTTCGCGTTCTGGAAGCGCATCAGGGTGGAGCGCAGCGGGTCGGCGCCGGGGTTGTTCACCCGCATCGCCACCAGGATGTCCACCGGTCCCACCGGCTGGTTGTAGTAGGCACGGTCGCCGACGCTGTCGGACGACAGGCTGCTGCCTTGCAGGGAGATGCCGGCGAACAGGCCGCGCGTCTTTTCCACCGCGACGATGTCGGCGGTGAGCGCCGGGGTGGCCGCGCCTTCCATGCCGCCGCCCAGGGTCGCCAGCGCGATCGACGCGTCGGCGCCGAACTTGAACTGGCTGTCCATGATGGCGGTCAGTCCCTTGCGGGACATGATGAACAGCATGATCTCGGCATCCTGGATGCCGGCCTGGATGCCGAGCGAGCCGGAACCCATGGAATAGAACGCGGGTGCCGACCAGGACCCGGCGCCGTCGCGGGCCAGCAGCACGCAGCCGCCGCCGGAGCCGCCGAGCACGAAGCTCATGCGGAAGATGCTCGGGCAGATCATCACCGCCTTGGCCTTGGCCAGGTAGCGCTGCGCGGAACCGCCATTCTGGTGCCAGTCCAGCACGTCCTGTGCCGCCAGCGTCGCGCGGTCCACCAGCTGCTGCTGCTGCTGCTGTCGTTCGCTCTGGCTCTGGTTGCCGCCGCCGGCGCCGCAGCCGGCCGTGAGCAGCAGGACGGACAGGCAGGCCGAGTCCCATCGCGAACGCATCATGTGATCCTTCCCCACCCGGCTGTCCCGCGGCTCCGCAGGTCATGCCGATGCCTGCATATCAGGCGGCGGCCATCACGTCAGCCTTGCGGCGGATCGAAGGCGAAACAAGGCGCTGCGCGCCGTCGCTCACGAGGCGATTGAACGCCCGCGCGCCTTAGTCGAGCGTCATCTCCAGTCGCTCGCCGAGTGCTACGGCCAGGCCGGGCGCGGCAGCCAGGATCGGTGCCGGACCGCGCAGGCCGCCCACGCGCAGGAACGGCGACACCCGGGCACCCGCCTCGTGCAGGATCGGCAATGCTCCCGCCACGTCCCAAAGGTTGATCGCCAGCTCCAGATAGCCGTCCAGCCGCCCACAGGCGACGTCGGCCAGCGCCAGAGCCCCGGATCCGCCCGAGCGCGGCATGGCGCCGGCGACCATGGCGCGCTGCATCCGCGACAGGAACAAGTCCATCGGCACGGTCGGGCCCCAGCCGATCTCGATCATCGAGCGGTGCAGGTCCTGCGCTGGCGAGGCCTTGATCGGCCTGCCGTTCAGGGTGGCACCCCCGCCGCGCCGGGCGGCGAAAAGCTCGTCCACCACCGGGGCCAGCAGCAGACCCGCCACCGGCCGCTCGTTCTCGAACAGCCCGAGCGACACGCACCAGCGCTCGCGCCCGCGCGCGAAATTCGAGGTGCCGTCGATCGGGTCCACGATCCAGCGCAGCGTCCCTTCGCGCTGCCGCCCGCCTTCCTCGCCCTGGAAGCCGTCGGCGGGAAACAGGGCGCCGATGCGCTCGGCCACCAGGGCTTCGACCGCCCGGTCGGCTTCCGTCACCCAGTCCTGGGCGCCCTTCATGCTGGCGACCGGCGCGCCGGGCGGCGGCCGCATGCGCATGGCCAGCGCTGCGGCCTCGCGGATGATGTCGTGGGCGGCATCGAAGCGGCGCTCGATCTCGCCGGACAGGGTGGACGCGTTCATGGAACCCGATGTGCCACGACGCACGCCGCCGTTGAAGCGGCTTCCACGAGCGGCGTTCGGTGACGTCCGGAGATCGGCGCCGAGCGTCCCTCGCCTGCGCGGCCCATAGCCGGCCCCTCCTGCCGGCATGATCCGTTGGCGGCCCGATGGTTGGCGCGGACCGGCTCGGGGTGGAAAAGAGTCGGCCTGAGCTCGGGCTCTGCGCCGATCCCGCGCGTGGGATCGGGGTCGCGGGTGCTCATTCGACCCGGCGCGCGGCGCGGAGCGAGGCGGTGATGGCCGGATCCTCCAGCATCGCCAGCCGGGACGCCGCTAGGGTGGCGAAACGGTGGGTGAGCTGCCGGCGCCGGGCGGGGGACAGCGGGTGCGCCGGCGGTTCGCGCAGCAGTTCGGCTTCCGCGAACACCCCGCCCGGCCGGCAATGTGGCCCGACGCAGGCGACGATCAGCCCGACATCCGGTGGCAGCAGCGCCTGGGGAAAGCTGTCGTCCACCGCGAACAGCAGCGCGTCGCAATAGTCGCGGTACTCGGGCCATTTGTTGTCGCACAGGAAGTCGCGCGCGCCCGATTTCACCTCGATGCAGCAGAACCCGCCATCCGGCCGCAGCGCCAGGATGTCGGCGCGGCGGTTGTTGGGCAGCGGCACCTCGTGCAGCACCGCCCAGTTCAACTGGCCGCACAACCGCGCCGCCGCCCGCCGGATCGCGAGCTGGATTTCCGGCAGGGTGAGGTCGCCCGGCGCGGGAACCGCCGGCTCCGCATCGGCCAGTGCTGCGGAAACAGGATCGAGGTCGGCCGGAAGACTATCCATCGCCTCGTTCTTGGACGTGCCAGCGGCACGAATTCAAGCGCAAGCTGCGGAGCGCCGCGAATCAGGAACGGTCGTCCGCGCAGCTCCGGCGGCGAGTCGTTCACGACGGCCGCCCATTTGCTCTTCGCGGCGACGATGGAGGCCGCACGCGGCATGCACCGCATCGGCGGGCCTGGAAGCGTTCCCGGGACCAAGGCCGCCGGCCCGGGACGAGGCGACGCTGCCTTCCGGTCGCCACGGTCCTCCGGCACATGGTTAGTCGAGCGCGGACGACGATGGTACAAGCCTGCGCAAGAACCGGACGATGAATGGCGGCAGGGTGGGCACAGCGGCGGGCAGCGTGATCGGCAACGGTTCCGGCGGGGACCCGGACGCGGGCGTGCGTGGCCGCGGCCTGTTGAAGCGCCTGGTGCTGCCGAGCCTCGGCGTGCTGCTGGTGATCCTGACGATCCTGGGGCTGACCCTGCAATCCTATCGCACCAGCCGGGCGGGCGCGCTCGCCCTGTCGCAGGAAGTGCTGCGCGCGCTCCGCACGGTGATCGCCGACCGGGTTTCCACCTATCTGGACGGTGCCACCCGCGCCGCCGACACCGCGCGCGACATGATGGTGCACGGCACGTTCGGCAACAACGGCGACGCCTTCAACGCCTATGCGGCCAGCATGCTCCGGCAGGTGCCCCAGCTCGAGGCATTCTACCTCGCGCGGGCGGACGGCGATTTCGGGCTGGTCCAGCGCTCCGAGGCCGGCGGGCTGAAGACGGTGGTGATCCAGCACGCCCCCGATGGCAGCCGAACGGCCTCGACCGTGCAGACGGATGCCGGAGGCAAGGTGCTGGACCGCCAGCCGGTCCAGAAGCCCTCCGACTACGATCCGCGGGGTCGCCCCTGGTACGCGGGTGCGGTGAAAGCGCAGGGAAAGCTGTTCTGGTCGCAGCCCATCCTGTTCAAGCCGACCCGTCAAACGGTGATCACGGCCTCGCTGGCCTTCGACGGCCAGGACGGGGTGCAGCGGGTCTATGCCGTGGATATCGCGCTGGACCAGCTTTCCGCCTTCATGGCGACGCTGCGGATCGGCCAGCGTGGACGGGCGGCGATCGTCGAACGATCCGGGCAGGTGATCGCCGCGCCGTCCCTGGCGCCGTCGGCCCCGGTCCGGGCTGCTCCCGCCCGGGCTGCTCCCGCTCTTGCGGCTCCGGCGGCGCCGCCACCGTCCTCGTCCAAACCCGGTGGGAGCGGGGAGCGCCCGGCGACGGGCGCGCTTCCCGGCACCGTGGCGGTGAGCGCCCTGGGAGATCCGGTGCTGTCGCGGGCCTTCGATCGGTGGCGCACCGAGGGGCTGGGATCGAAGCTGTTGACGGTGGACGGCAAGCGTTACGTCGGCATCGCCACCGCCCTGTCGGCGGCGTCCGACGACTGGGTGCTGCTGATCGTGGCGCCGGAGTCGGATTTCGCGGGCTTCGCGGTGGCGGACGGGCGGCAGAGCCTGGTGTTCGCGCTGGTGGTGATCGCGCTGGCCCTGCTGCTGGCCGGGCTGCTGTTCCGGCAGGGCCGGCGGTCGGACCGGATGTCGCGTCTGCTGCTGCGGCAACGCATGATCGCGGGGCAGGAGGGCGACGCGCTCCGCCGGCTGGCGACCGACCCGGCGCTGCTGGACCCCGAGGCCGACGCGCCGTTGCTGAGCGAGCTGCTGGCGGAGATCGCCGACGCTAGGCGGGCCAGCCTGTGGCGCCTGAGTGCCGACGGCCACAGCCTGCGCTGCACCGACGCGTTCGAGCGGCTGGACGGCGAAAGCGGCCACACGGCGGGGCTCGAACTGTCGCGTTTCGAGCTCAGCGGCTTCATGACCGCCCTGGCCGAGGAGCCGGAAGGGCTCGGCGTGGCGGACGCGGCGGCGGATCAGCGCACCGCGGCGCTGCACCGGTTGTTCATGCGGCCGTTCGAAAGCCGGTCGCTGCTGGTGCGGCCGGTGCTGACGGGCGATGGCGAACTGGGCGGCGCGGTGCTGCTGGAGGATGCGCTCCATCCGGAGCGGGTCCGCAACCTGATCCCGTCCGTGGCGGCCATCGCGTCCCTGCGTGATCCGACCCGCCGGCGGGCGGCCGAAACCGGCGCATCGGAAGCGGAGATGGCCGCGCCGCCGGCCGAGCCGGAAGGCCGATCGCCGCCGGTGGCCCGGAAGCCGCTGCCCGATCGTCCCCTGCTTCCGGCGGGCGACGAGCGGCCGGCGGGGCGGGAAGGGGAAGCGCCCGGCATCGCCGTGATGTCCCTGGTGTTCGAGCCGATGCGGCTCGATGGCCGGGGAGGCGGGCGCGCGGAGCGGCTGGCCGACGAGCTGATGACCAACATCCGTTCCTGCTGCGAACGGAACGGCGTGTCGTTTCTCAAGGTGCTCGGCCATCGGATCGTGGCCGCCGGCGGCTGGGAGGCCGATCCCGACGGCCATGCCACCGAACGGCTGGCGGACGCGGCGCTCGCCATCCGGGAGCATTGCCTGTCGCTGCTGGCGCGGGAAAGGCTGGAACCCTGGTTCCGCATGGGGCTCGATCTGGGGCGCGGGAACACGGCCGTGATCGGCGGCGCCGGGGCGGACGGCGGCGATCCGCGAGGCCACTTCAATCTGTGGGGCGAGGCGGTGCGGCTGTCGGAGCTCATGGCCGACACCGCTCCCGATCCGGGCACCATCCAGGTCACGGAACGGATCTACGCCCGGCTCAGCCGCGGCTTCCTGTTCCGGCCGCGCGGCGCGTTCTTCGTGCCCGATCTCGGCGTGACCCGCACCTTCGTGCTGGCCGGACGGCGGTGAAACGCCACGGCCTGCGGTCGGTGCTGGTGTTCCGCCTTCGCGCCGCGCTGGCGGCGATCGGGCACTGGGCGCGCACCCAGCTGCGGTTTCCCCTGGCGCTGCTGGCGGCCGGCTGGGGGGTGATGCTGGACGGGGTGCGCCCGTCCTCGTGGCGGCGCACGGCGCGCGCGGAGTTCCGGCGGACGTTGCGGCAGGCGGCGGGCGGCGGGCTGGTGAGCACCTTGTTCACCGCCGCGCTGGCCGGCCTCGCGATGGTGTCGCAGGCGCTGTACTGGCTGGGGCTCACCGGTCTGGACCGGCTCACCGGCGGGCTGATCGTCACCATCCTGCTGCGGGAGGTGACGCCGGTGCTGGTGGGGCTGATCCTGCTGGGCCGCTCGGGAATGCTCAGCGTCACCGAACTCGGCGCCCTGGCCACCGGCGGCCAGCTCCGGTCGCTGATCGGGCAGGGGATCGATCCGTTCTCCCTGCTGGTGATGACGCGCTCGCTGGCCCTGGCGGTGAGCGGCTTCACCCTGGGCATCGCCTTCGCCATGGGAGCGCTGTTCGTGGGCTTCCTGTTCAGCAGCCTCCTGGGCTCCATCCAGGGGTCCCTGTGGCGCTTCATCGACGAGGTGCTGACGGCGATGACGGCGGCGGACTACGTGGCGATCCCGTTGAAGCTCCTGTTCGTTGGCTTCGTGGTCGGGCTGTCGTCCTGTCTCACCGGGCTGGAAGCGGCGCCGGAGGAGGACCAGTCCGTGCTGATGCCGAGGGGCTTCGCGCGCGGCATCCTGGCGGTGATGACCGTCAACATCGCCTTCACAGCGATCGGCTGACCCGGTGCGCTCCGACGTTCCCGTGCTGGTTCTGGAGGACGCGGTGCCGGTGTTCGAGGCCAGCGGCCTGCCGCCCTGGCCGATGCGGTTGTCGCTGATGCCCGGGGATTGCGCGCTGGTGGAAACCCGCAGCGGGCGGGACGCGGCGGCGCTCGCCGACCTGTGCATCGGGCTGGTGCCGCTGCGGTCGGGCGCGGTGCGGATGCTGGGATCGGACTGGGACCGGCTCGACAACCGCCGCACGGCGGCGCTGCGGGCCCGGGTCGGCCGGGTCCGGCAGCGGGGCGCCTGGAGCGACATGCTCAGCGCGCAGCTCAACATCCTGCTGCCGCAGCTCCACCACACCGACCGCTCCGTCGGCGAGCTGATGGAAGCCGCCACCTCGCTGGCACGGCGGTTCGGCTTGCCCGGCCTGCCGACGGAACGTCCCGACCGGCTGAGCGAGGCCGACCTGGCGCGGGCCGCGTGCGTCCGCGCCCTGCTGGGGCGGCCGGCGCTGCTGCTGCTGGAGAACCCCGTGGCGGCGGAACAGCCGGACCTGCTGCCGCCGCTGCTGGACACGATGGCCCGGATGCGCGAGCGGGGATGTGCGGTGCTGTGCCTGGTGCGCGATCCGGCGGTCTGGCGCTCCTTCGAGCGCTGGACCACCCACCGGCTGCAACTGGGCGAGAACGGGCTGGTGCCGATCGATCCCGCGGGAGATCCCTGATGCTTCAGAACCGCCGCGGGGACCCCGTCCGCCGGATGCTCCGGTTGCGCCACACGGACGAATGGGTCGGATTGCTGGTGCTGCTGTCCCTGACGGCGTTCGGGGCGGCGGTGGTGGAGGCGGGCGTGCTCCATACCTGGCTGCAGCCGGCGTCGCGCCTGCGGATCGTGCTGCCTCAGACCGGGGTGGGAGGTCTCGCGGTGGGGGCGGACGTGGAGGTGCTGGGGCTCCATGCCGGGACGGTGCGGCGGCTGGTGTTGAACGAGCAGGGCGACATGTACGCGGTGGCGGAGATCGACCAGCAGGCCGACGCCTTCATCCGCCACGACAGCGTGGCCACCATCCGACGCCGCTACGCGGTCGCGGGGGCGGCGTATGTCGACATCAGCCGCGGCAAGGGCGACCGGCTCGACTGGGACTACGCGGTGATCCAGGCGCAGACCGAGCCCAACGTGGTGGACACGGTGACCCGCACGGTGGACGACGTCCGCGCCCGGGTGCTGCCGATCCTGGACAACGCCCGCGCCATGACGGCGACGCTGAACGGCATCGCCACCGACCTGCGCGGCGGCAAGGGAAGTGCCGGGCGATTGCTGACGGACGACGCGCTGTTCCGCCAGGCGGCGGCGATCCTCGATCAGCTCCACGACACCCTGGACCGGCTGCGGCCGCTGCAGGCGCAGCTTGCAGCGGCGGCGACGCACGGCAACGCGGCGCTCGCCAACGTCCAGGCGGCCAGCGCCGACCTCAGGCGTGCGACGCCGCAACTGCCGGCCATCTCCCGCCACGCGGCGGACGCCACGGCGCAGCTTCCGGCCCTGTTGTCGCAGACGCAGGAGGCCACCGACCAGCTGTCGAAGCTGCTGCAACAATTGCGCGGATGGTGGCTGCTGGGCGGCAGCGGCGCGCCCAAGCCCGCGCCGCAACTGCTGCCGCCCGCGGCGGTGCAGCCGTGACGGGCGCGTCCCGCCTCGTGCGGAAGGCGGGAGCCGCATCCCGGCGGCGCCTCGCGGTTCTGGCGGCCGGGCTCGCCTTGTCCGGTTGCGGCGGGACGACGACCATGCCCCCCGACGATGCCGCGATGCGGCTCGCGTTCGGCAGCGGCCACCTCGCCATGCAACAGCGGCGCTTCGATCTGGCGGCGACGGATTTCGGGCGGGCGGCGGCGGAAGCCCGCGCGCGAGACGATCGCGCGGCCATCGCGGCGGCGGGATTCGACCTGGCCACCGCCAGGCTGGCGGCCGGCGACCCGGACGGCAGCCTCCGGGCGGCCGCCGACGCCCGCCGGTCGGTGGCGGCCCGGGGCCGGGCCGGGGCCGCCGGTGATGCGGCCGAGTCCGCGCCGCGCGCCGCGGCAACCGGGCAAGGCGAGGGCGGCCGCGACCTCGCGCGGGCCCTGGCGGCCCTCGATCTGGTGGAAGCGGCGGCACGGCTTCGGTCGGGCGATCCCGGCGGTGCCGCGCGGGCGGCCGCGCGGGCCGAGGCTTCCGACGACGCCGCGTTGTCGGCGCGGGCGGCGCTGCTGCACGGGCTGGCGGCGGATGCGCTCGGCGACGGAATCGCGCTGCGGCGGGAACGGGACCGGCTGGCGGCGCTGTTGCCGCCGCTGCCCGGAAAGGGCGGAACGGACATGGCCGCCGGGGGGCGGGCCGATCTGGCGGAACTCGATGCCCGGCTGTTTCTGCGCGCGGGCGATCCGGCGGCGGCGGCGTCCAAGGCCGGAACGGCGGCGGCGGCGCGCCGCGAGCTGCTGGATTATCGGGGCATGGCGCGCGCTTTGGCGTTGCGCGGCACCGCGCTGGCGCGGGCCGGGCAGGCCGCGAACGCCGCGGGCTGCTTCCTGGCGGCGGGGGAAAGTGCCGCGGAACAGGGAGACCGGGACCAGGCGCGTGCATGGCTTGCGCGGGCACAGCAGCCGGGTGTCTCGAGTGCGACGTGGGAGGCTGCGGCCGAGGCGATCCGCCGGCTGGACAAGGCGACACCCAAGGACTCCGCTTCCGGTTCGTGACCCTGGCCCCCGGTTCCGGACGCGGCGGATCGGGCTCGGCAACCGGCCGGCGGTGACCCGGAGGCACGTTCACAAGCGGTTGCAATCCTTTGTTCATGCTGGCGCAACCGGAGCGGTTGCGAGACGATCATCTTGAGGTCAAGACGCGAAGGGGATCGGGCATGCCGTTCGACGGAACCGACTTCCAGCTCGAACGCCGCCGCGATCGTCCGCGAACCGGCGGCGACGCCGTGTTCTGCGCCTTGTTCCTGGTGATCGCGCTCTGCCTGATGCTGATGCCGATCTCGGCGGCGGGGCTGGTCGACATCGTGCGCTATCTCGAAGGTTCCTGAGGGCGCGATCCGGTCCCGGGCGGGGACATCACGGAAGGGTTGGCGTGCGGCGGGGAAACGTGCCGCGCGGTGCCGACGTTGGCCGACCATCATCCCAGATCCCCGAGGAAGCCGATCGCATGAGCTCGCCCAACCAGTACGCGATGCAGGATCCGCTCAAGCAGTATCCGCAGCCCAAGTTCGACGAACAGCCGCAGGGCGCTCCGGGCCTCGCGAGCCGGATGGACCCGAAGCCGGATCACGGCGAGGAAAGCTACAAGGGCTTCGGCCGCCTCGCCGGTCGCAAGGCGCTGGTGACCGGCGCGGATTCCGGCATCGGCCGGGCGGTCGCGATCGCGTTCGCCCGGGAAGGCGCCGACGTGATCCTGAACTACCTGCCGACCGAGGAATCCGACGCCCGCGAGGTGGTGACCCTGATCGAGCAGGCCGGCCGCAAGGCGGTGGCGATGCCGGGCGACATCGGGCAGGAAAGCTTCTGCGTCGATCTCGTCACCAACGGTGCGGCGGCTCTCGGCGGCCTGGACATCCTGGTCAATGTCGCGGGCAAGCAGACCGCAGTGGAATCGATCGAGGAACTGACCACCGAGCAGTTCGAGCAGACCTTCCGCACCAACGTCTATGCCATGTTCTGGCTGTGCAAGCTAGCGATCCCGGTGATGCCGCCGGGCGGCACCATCATCAACACCACCTCCATCCAGGCCTACCAGCCGTCGCCCACCCTGCTGGACTACGCGTCCACCAAGGCGGCCGAGGTCGCGTTCACGCACGCGTTGGCCAAGCAGGTGGCCGGCAAGGGCATCCGGGTGAATGCTGTCGCCCCGGGTCCAGTGTGGACCCCGCTGCAGCCGAGCGGTGGCCAGCCTCAGCCCAAGATCCCCGACTTCGGCGCTCAGGTGCCCTTGAAGCGTCCCGGCCAGCCGGCGGAGCTGGCGCCGATCTACGTGCTGCTGGCGTCGCAGGAATCATCGTTCGTCACCGGCGAGATCTACGGCGTGACGGGCGGCAACCATCTGCCCTGAGGGGTCCGGTCCCCGCGCGCTTCCGAACCCGCCGGCCTTTCCGCCGCCCATGAATGAGCGGCGGAGCGAGCACCGCTGACGCACATTTGTGCGATGCGGCGTGGTCTCCATCACCCGGTCATGACAGAAGGAGCGCGTTTCGAAACGGTCGGGGACGAGGAATGGCGCCGCAAGGATCGGAAAGCGGGAGAAGCGGGCCGGCCGTGCGGACGGCCGACGGGCGGGGTCCCGGCCTTCTTCTCGGTCTGACGGCGGCCGGGTTCGGGCTCGTCGGGCTGGCGTTGTCCGGCGGCGGTGCGTGGCTGGTGGCACTCGGAGGCTCGCCCTTCTATCTGGTCGCCGGCATCGCGGTGCTAGCGACCGCGGTCCTCCTGTGGCGCCGCCGCGTGGAAGCCCTGTGGCTCTATGCGGTCGTGCTGCTCGCCACGATGGGCTGGGCGGTGGCGGAGATCGGCTTCAACTTCTGGCCGCTCGCCGCCCGCGGCGACATCCTGTTTCCGCTAGCCTTGTGGCTGCTGATTCCCGCCGTTCGTCGTCCCCTGCGCGGTGCCGCCACGGGTTCCACGATGCGTGGCGCCGCCCCGCTATGGGCCGCCGCCGCCGTGGGCGTGGTGGTGCTGGCGGTCGGGCTGCTGACCGTCCATGACGATCTGTCGGGCACGCTCGACACCCGCGCGGACGGCGCGGCACCGGCCGACGCGGCGGACATGCCGGCGGAGGACTGGCGGGCCTATGGCCGCACGCAGTTCGGCAACCGCTTCTCCCCCCTGACGCAGATCACGCCCGCCAATGTGAAGCACCTGAAGGTCGCCTGGACCTTCCGCACCGGCGACCTGCCGCGACCCAACGATCCGGGCGAGACCACCTTCGAGGTGACGCCGCTGAAGGCGCACGACACGCTCTATCTGTGCTCCCAGCACCAGAAGCTGTTCGCGCTCGACGCGCGCACCGGGACCCTGCGCTGGAGCTACGACCCCAAGGTTCACGACAACCCGACCTTCCAGCATCTGACCTGCCGTGGCGTGTCCTATCTGGAAACCGCACCGGGCGCGCTGGACACCGACAACAACCCCGTCTCGCCGGAATGTCCGCGCCGGGTGCTGCTGCCGGTGAACGACGGCAGGCTGGTGGAGCTCGATGCCGACACCGGCAAGCCGTGCGAGAGCTTCGGCGATCACGGCACGCTCGGCCTGCAGGACGGCATGGGCATGAAGCAGGCCGGCTTCTACGAGCCGACCTCGCCGCCCGTCGTGTCCGACCGGATCCTGGTGATCGGCGGCGCCGTCACCGACAACTACTCGACGCACGAGCCGTCGGGGGTGATCCGCGGCTTCGACATCCACACGGGCAAGCTGGTGTGGGCCTGGGACTCGGGGGCGCTGGACGAGAACGCCCTGCCGTCGCCCACGCACCACTACACGGCGAACTCCCCCAACAGCTGGATGGTGGCGTCGTTCGATCCGAAGCTGGGGCTGGTGTATGTTCCGATGGGCGTGCAGACGCCCGACATCTGGGGCGGCAACCGGTCGCCGGCCTCCGAACGCTATTCGTCGGCGATCGTGGCGCTCGACATCCGCACCGGCCACCGCGTCTGGTCCTACCAGACCGTGCATCACGATCTCTGGGACATGGACCTGCCGTCGCAGCCGACGCTGGTGGATCTGCGCCGTCCGGAAGGCGTGGTGCCGGCGATCCTGGTGCCGACCAAGACCGGCAACCTGTTCGTTCTGGACCGCCGCGACGGCAAGCTCCTGGTGGACGCGCCGGAAACGGCGGTGCCGCAGGGGGCGGCGCCGGGCGACCACGTTCCGCCGACGCAACCCTTCTCCGAGCTGAGCTTCCGCCCGCGCGCGCCGTTGAGCGGCCGCGACATGTGGGGGGCGACCATCTTCGACCAGATGGCCTGCCGCATCATGTTCCACCGGATGCGCTACGAGGGACCGTTCACGCCGCCCTCGCTGCAGGGGACCCTGGTGTTTCCGGGCAATCTCGGCATGTTCGAGTGGGGCGGGGTGGCGGTCGACCAGGCGCGGCAGCTGCTGATCGCCAACCCGATCGCGATCCCGTTCGTCTCGAGGCTGGTGCCGCGCGGAAAGGACAACCCGGCCGAGCCGCAAAGGGCGCACGGCGCGCTGGCGGGCAAGGAAACCGGGCCGCAGCCGATGTTCGGCACTCCCTACGGCGTCGAGCTGCACCCGTTCCTGTCGCCGGTCGGCCTGCCCTGCAAGCAGCCGCCGTGGGGCTACATGGCGGCGATCGACCTGCGCTCGATGCGGATCGTGTGGCAGCACAAGAACGGCACCATCCGCGACGAGGCGCCCGTGCCGGTGCCGATCACCATGGGCGTGCCGTCGCTGGGCGGCCCGCTGGTCACGGCGGGGGGCGTCGCCTTCCTGACCTCGACCATGGACTACTATATCCGCGCCTACGACACCGCGACCGGCCGGGTGATCTGGTCGGATCGCCTGCCGGCGGGCGGCCAGTCGACGCCGATGAGCTACGCCGTGGACGGCCGGCAATACGTGGTCACCGCGGATGGCGGCCACGGCTCGTTCGGCACCAAGATCGGCGACTACGTCGTCGCCTATGCGTTGGACGATCGTTGAGGCCGGGCATGGTGCCCGGTTCCGCCGCGAGGAGAATGAAGCATGGCCTGGAAGACCCCCGTGATCGTCGAGATCCCGCTCGGCGCCGAGATCAACAGCTACGTGTGCGGCGAGAAGAACTGATCCCGCCCCCGCCGCCCGGCATTCGGCACCCCGGGCTCGCCGCGTGATCCGCGCGGTGGTGCTGGGCGCCGGGGCGGGCGGCGGCTTTCCACAATGGAACTCCGGTGGCGCGGGCTGCCGCCGGGCACGGGCAGGCGACCCCGCTTGCCGTCCGCGCACACAGTGCGGGCTGGCGGTCACCGGCGACGACCGGCACTGGTTCCTGGTGAACGCGTCCCCCGACCTGCCGCAGCAGCTGCGGGAATGCGCGATGCTGCATCCCGCGGGCGGCGTGCGGTCCAGTCCGGTCGCCGGCGTGGTGCTGTGCGGCGGGGAGGTGGACGCGGTGGCCGGCCTGCTGAGCCTGCGCGAACGCCACCCGTTCCGCCTGCACGCCACCGCGCCGGTGCTGTCGCTGCTGGACGCGAACCCGATCTTCGAGGTGCTGGACCGCGCGATCGTGTCGCGGCATGCCGAGATGCCCGACGAGCCGTTCCCGCTCCGCGCGCCGGACGGCACCCCGGCCGGCTTGACCGCCACCCTGTTCGCGGTGCCCGGCAAGGCGCCCCTCTACCGGGAAGCGGAAGCCGGCATCGAGGTGGGCGGGGATGGCACCAGCGCGGGCCTCGCCCTGTCGGACGGCACCGCCACCTTGTTCTTCGTGCCCGGCTGCGCCGCCATGACCCCGGCATTGCGGGAGCGTCTGCGGGGCGCGGCGCTGCTGCTGTTCGACGGGACGCTGTGGGACGACGAGGAGATGCGCCGCGGCGGGCTGGGGCCTAAGACCGGGCGGCGGATGGGCCACATGCCGGTGTCCGGCCCGGGCGGCACGCTGGACGTCTTCGCGGATGGCGGCGCCGGACGCCGGGTGCTGATCCACCTCAACAACTCGAACCCCCTTCTGCAGGACGATTCCCCCGAGCGCGCCGAAGCGGCCCGCGCGGGCTGGGAAGTCGCCTTCGACGGGATGGAGCTGGTGCTGTGACGGCGACGATCCTGTCTCCCGACGGGCTGGAGGACGCGCTCCGCCGGATCGGGGCGGAGCGCTATCACGACCGGCACCCGTTCCATCATGCCCTGCACGAAGGCCGGCTGGACCGCGACCAGGTGCGGGCCTGGGCGCTCAACCGCTACTATTACCAGAGCCGCATTCCGGCGAAGGACTCCACCCTCCTGGCCCGGCTGCCGACGGTGGCGCTGCGCCGCGAATGGCGCTCGCGCATCGAGGACCATGACGGCGCGGACGACGGCAGCGCGGACGGCACCGGTGGCATCGCCCGCTGGTTGAAGCTGTGCGACGGCCTGGGGCTCGCCCGCGACTACGTGGTGTCCGGGCGGGGCATCCTGCCGGCGACGCGGTTCGCCGTGGATGCCTATGTGCGCTTCGTGGGCGAGAAGCCGCTGCTGGAGGCGATCGCCTCCTCGCTGACCGAGATGTTCGCGCCGGCCATCATCGGGCAGCGCATGGAAGGGATGCTGCGGCACTACCCGTTCGTGTCGGAGGATACGCTGGCCTATTTCCGGCCCAGGTTGCGGCAAGCGCCCCGCGACGTGGCCTTCGCGCTCGGCTTCGTGCGCGATCACGCCCGCACGGCCGAGCAGCAGGAGGCGGTGCAGGACGCGCTGCGCTTCAAGTGCGACGTTCTGTGGGCGCAGCTCGACGCGCTGCATCATGCCTATGTGGCGCCCGGGCACGTTCCGCCGGGAGCATTCCGGCCGGGCGCCGACGGGAGCCTCGCCGTGACCCCGCACGCGCCCGGGCCAGGGGCGGTGGAACCGGTCGGGTCCGCATGACCGCGATGGCGTCCGGCGACGTACCGAGATTCGCCCGTGGGGTGCGGTTCCGCTTCGACGAGGTTCGCGGCCGCTGGGTGCTGCTCAGCCCCGAACACCTGTCCCTGCCGGACGAGCACGCGGTGGCGGTGCTGCAGCTGGTCGATGGCGAGCGGACCGTCGCGGACATCGCGGAGATGCTGGCCCGGCGGTTCGAGGCGCCGGCGGGGATGATCCTGGCCGACGTGCTGGCGATGCTGGACGGGCTGCGGGCCCAGGGGCGCGTCGCGCGGTGAGCGGTGTCCTGCCGGAGCCGCCCTTGAGTCTGCTGGCGGAGCTCACCCATCGCTGCCCGTTGAGCTGTCCCTACTGCTCGAATCCGCTGACGCTCGACGCGCCGGCCGGCGAACTGTCCACTGCCGAATGGTGCGACCTGTTCGACCAGGCGGCAGCGCTCGGGGTGCTGCAGCTCCATCTGTCGGGCGGCGAGCCGATGGCCAGGCGCGATCTGCCCGCCCTGGTGTCCCATGCCGCGCGGGCCGGGCTCTATACCAACCTGATCACGTCCGGCGTGCACCTGACCGCCGATCGGGCGCGGGAGCTGGCGGCGGCGGGGCTGGATCACCTGCAGCTCAGCTTCCAGCATGCCGATGCGGCGGAAGCCGACCGGATCGGGGGCATGCGCGGCGCCCACGGCCGCAAGCTGGAGGCCGCCGCCCACGCGCGGGCCGCCGGCATCCCGCTCACGGTCAACCTCGTGGTGCACCGGCAGAACATCGGCGCGATCGCGGCCGTCGCGGCGATGGCGGCGGCGCTCGGGGCCGGCCGGCTGGAGGTCGCGCATGTGCAGTACTACGGCTGGGGGCTGCTGAACCGCGCGTCGCTGCTGCCCGACGCGGCGGAACTCGCGGCCGCCACCGCGGCGGTGGAAGCGGCGCGGGCGGCGCATGCCGGCCGGATGCTGATCGACTACGTGACGCCCGACTATCACGCCGACCGGCCGAAGCCCTGCATGGGCGGCTGGGGACGGCGCTTCCTCAACATCACGCCGTCGGGGCGCGCCTTGCCGTGCCACGCGGCGGAAACCATCCCGGGCCTCGATTTCCCGTCCGTGCGGGATCAGGCGCTCGCCGCCATCTGGCGCGACGATCCCGCCTTCCACCGGTTCCGGGGCACGGAATGGATGCCCGATACGTGCCGGAGCTGCGACCGCCGCGAGCTGGACTGGGGCGGGTGCCGTTGTCAGGCGCTGGCATTGGCCGGGGACGCGGCGGCGATGGATCCGGTCTGCGGCAGGTCGGACCGCCACCATGTGGTGCGCGCGGCGGTCGCGGACCGTCCGGGCCTGCCGCCGCCGTTCCGGTACCGTCAGGCTCCCGGTCGCGTGGCCGCCGGAGGCTGACGGGCACGCCTGCGGAACGCGATTCCGGCGCCGCGGCCGGGGAGCGGTCCTAGGCTGGAGGTGGAGAGTCGGTGCGGGACGGGTCGGCGGGGCGGCCGCCGGAGGCTTTCCGGTCTCCGGCCGGAACCCGGACCGCCCCGGGCGGGCAGCCGGTGACGCGCTTGAAGGCCCGGCTGAAGGCCGCCTGCGAGGCGTAGCCGAGGGCGTTGGCCACCGTCTCGATCGGCATCCGGTTCTCCCCGATCCACCGGGTCGCCAACCGCATCCGCAGCTCGGCCGCGTAGCGCAGCGGCGCGATGCCGATGAAGTCCTGGAAGCGTTGGGCGAACACCGAGCGCGAACAGCCGGCCTCGGCGGCCAGGGCCGCCACCGTCCAGTCGCGCCCGGGATCGCGGTGCAGCGCCAGGATCGCCCGCGCCAGCCGCGGATCGCGCAGCGCATCCGCGAGGCCGGACGCGTCGCCGCAGCCGCATTCGACCCAGCCGCGGACGATGGTGGCCGATACCACGTCGGCGAGCCGGCCGAGGATGCCGGCAAACCCCACGCGGCGCCCGCACGCCTCGCTCTCCATGGCCTTCAGGATGGCCGGGATTTCCGGATGCCGGTCCGCCAGGGTGTCCACCAGCATGAGGCGCGGCATCAGCCGGACCAGCGCCTGCATCGCGCCCAGCTCCAGCTCCATGCAGCTGCTGAAGATGATGGTGTTGTCGGGACATCCCGGTGCGCCGGCGCAGGCCGAGATGTCGCACAGGTTCTCGCACACCGGCTCGGCCGCGAAGCTGTCGACGCTGCGGGCCGGCCGGTCGGCGGCCGACAGCAGCTCGTGCTCCCCGCCGCGCGGCAGCAGCACGGCGGTGCCCGGCGCCAGCGGATGGAGATCGCCTTCCGGCATGCGCAGCAGGACGGTGCCGGCGGCCACGAAATGGAAATGGGCCCGGCCCGCCTCGGTGCCGAAGCTGAGGCCGAAGGGGGCCGTGATCTCGATGCGGCGGTAGCGCACCGCGCGCAGATGCATGTCGAGCAGCAGCTCGCTCATCAGGTCGGGCGCGGGCGAGGTGGGGGCGGCGGTCGGCATATTCGGACGATCGGTCAAAGAAGGCGGCTTTGCAATCATGGATCGTCTTGGGATGTGGGGCTAGCTGATGTGGGATGGAACGGGTGGGAGATCGTTGATGGAGCAGTGCGTCGAGTGCGCCGGAACCGCGTCCGGCATCCGCCGGGCCTCGTGGCCCGCGGTGCTGTCGCTCGCGTCGGGTGTGTTCAGCCTGGTGACGGCGGAGTTCCTGCCCGCCAGCCTCCTGACCCCGATGGCCCGGACCCTGGGAATCTCCGAAGCTTTGGCCGGGCAGGCGGTCACGGCCACGGCCTGCATGGCGTTCGTGTCGGGGCTGCTGGCCGCGACCGTCACGCGCGGGCTGGACCGGCGGATGGTGCTGATGGCCTTCACGGCGCTGCTGATCCTGTCCGACGTGATGGTGGCGGCGGCACCGGGGCTGGAAGTGCTGCTGCTGGCGCGGGTGCTTCTCGGGGTGGCGCTGGGCGGGTTCTGGAGCATGGCCACCGCGATCACCATCCGGCTGGTGCCGGAAGCCTCGGTGCCGCGCGCCATGTCCGTGGTGTTCAGCGGCGTGTCGCTGGCCACGGTGGTGGCGGTGCCGGTCGGAAGCTATCTCGCCGGGCTGTATGGCTGGCGCGCCGTGTTCCTGCTAGCGGCTCTTCTCGGTGCCGTCACGCTGCTGGTGCAGGCCACAACCCTTCCCCGGTTGCCGGAAAGCGGTTCGGCCGGACTGCGCACGCTGGTCGATGTGTTGCGGCGGCCCGGGATCGGGCTCGGCATGGTGTGCGTCCTGCTGGTGTTTGGGGGCCATTTCGGCTTGTTCACCTATCTCCGGCCTTTCCTGGAGAACGTGGGCGGGGCCGGCGTCGGGGGGATCGCGCTGATCCTGATGGTCTTCGGCATCGCCAATTTCGTGGGCACCCTGCTGGCCGGGTTCCTGCTCGAGCGTAGCGTGCGGGTGACGCTGGCGCTGATGCCGTTGCTGATCGCCATCTCGGGCATCGGGCTGGCCGCTCTCCATGCCGGCCTGCCGGTGGAGGCCTGCCTCGTCGCGTTGTGGGGCATCGGGTTCGGGGCCATCCCGGTGACCTGGTCCACCTGGCTGGCGCGTGCGGTGCCGGACCAGACCGAAAGCGGCGGCGGTCTGATCGTGGCGGCGGTGCAGCTCGCGATCTCCCTCGGAGCCGCGGGCGGCGGGCTGATCTACGCGCTGGCCGGCGTGGTGGGCGTGTTCGCCGTGGCGGGATCGGTGCTGCTGGCGACGTCTGCGCTGGTGTTCGTCGGGTTCGCGTCGGCGCGGACGGCCTGAGCGGGGGCTCTGGCGGTCCCGCTCGCCCGCGGGCGTGCTGGGATCGCTCCTGTCCGCGGTCGGGCCGTCACCTCGGGGCGGTTTCCGCGATCGAGCGGGTGGGCGCGCCCGGGTGTGAGCGGCCGCGTTCACGGAGCCCCTCGAGGTGTGGCGGTCGCGATCCGGAGCGGTGGCCGCAGTCGGCGCGACCGAGTGATGAGCCGCTCCTTCTCACGGCCCGGGAAGGTTCCGGTCATCGGCCGCTGGTGCCGGACGGCCGGGATCTTCTCCGGCATCCGTGCCTGGGAGCCTGTCGCGGATCCGACAGGCGGCGACCTTTCCGGGTCGGTCCGCCGGTGGCGGCCGCGACCGGCCTGCTATTCGGGCCGGAGCAGGAGGTGCTGCTTGCGGCCGAGGGAAAGCTTGAGCGCCCCGTCGATCAGGTCGGCGTCCGACACGACGCGGTTCTCGTCGGTCACGGGCTGGTCGTTGAGGCGGGCGCCGCCGCCGCGGATCAGGCGGCGCGCTTCGCCGTTGCTGGCGACCAGGCCGCTTTCGCCGAACAAGCGGAAGGCGGGGATGCCCGCCGACAGCGCGGCGGCGCCGACCGGGCGCACGGGGAGGGCCGCCTGCACCAGCGCGCCCTGTTCGAAGGTGAGGCGGGCGGTCTCTGCCGCGGCCTCGGCGGCCTCGCGGCCGTGGCACAGGGCGGTGGCCTCGGTGGCGAGCACCTTCTTGGCGTCGTTGATCTCCGCGCCGGCGAGGGCGCCCAGGCGCTCGCACTCCTCGACCGGCAGATCGGTGAACAGCTTCAGGAACCGGCCGACATCGGCGTCCTCGGCATTGCGCCAGAACTGCCAGTAATCGAACACCGGAAGCTTCTCGGCGCTGAGCCAGACGGCGCCCTTGGCGGTCTTGCCCATCTTCTGGCCGGACGCGGTGGACAGCAGCGGGGCGGTGAGTCCGAACACCTGGCGCGCGTCGGTACGGCGCACGAGGTCGACGCCGGACACGATGTTGCCCCACTGGTCGGAGCCACCCATCTGCAGCGACACGCCATGGCGGCGGTTGAGCTCGCGGAAGTCGTAGGACTGGAGGATCGAGTAGTTGAACTCGAGAAAGGTCAGTCCCTGCTCGCGCTCGAGCCGGGTGCGGACGCTGTCGAAGGACAGCATCCGGTTGATGCTGAAATGGACGCCGACCTCGCGCAACAGCTCGATATAGGACAGCCGGTCGAGCCAGTCGGCGTTGTTGGCCAGCATCGCGCCGCCTGGCGCGTCGTCGAAGCGCAGCATCCCCGAGATGTTGCGCAGGATGCCCTGACGGTTCTGTTCGATCCGGGCGTCGTCGAGCAGCTGGCGTGCTTCCTCGCGGAAGGAGGGATCGCCGATGCGGGTGGTGCCGCCACCCAGCAGCGCCACCGGGCGATGCCCGTGCTTCTGCAGGAGGCGCAGCATCATGATCTGGATCATGTGGCCGACATGCAGGCTGTCGGCGGTCAGGTCGAAGCCGATATACCCCCCTACCGGACCGGCCAGCAGGGCGGCGTCGAGGCCCTCGGGATCGGTGCACTGGAACACGAAGCCTCGGGCCTCGGCTTCCTGGAGGAAGGGACTCTTGAACATCGGCAGCACCGGCAGGAAGAACGGCCACACGCCGGCCGCGCCGCGCCCCATGGGAGAGCGGGCGGTGCCGGCGCGAAGGCGAAAGAAAACTCAGTCGGCGGCGAGCGCCAGCGTCTTGCGGGCCACGACCTTGCCCACGTAGTCGTCCACCGCCTCGCCGACCTGCTCGGCATGGTTGGCGTAGACGTGGTCGGCGCCGGAGAAGATGCGGTAATCGACCGATACGCCCTTCTGGGTGTTCAGCTTGTCCACCAGCTTTCGCACCGACGGCTCCGGAACCAGCTCGTCCGCATCACCGTGGATCATCAGGCCGCCGCAGGGACAAGGAGCCAGGAAGCCGAAATCATAGTGGCTGGCCGGGGTGGCGACGCTGACCCAGCCGGAAATCTCCGGCCGGCGCATCAGCAGCTGCATGCCGACGAAGGCGCCGAACGAGTAGCCCGAGATCCACAGGCCGCCCGAGTTCGGGTTCACGGCCTGCATCCAGTCCAGCGCCGCCGCCGCGTCGGAGATCTCGCCGATGCCGCCGTCGTAGCGGCCCTGGGAGCGGCCGACGCCGCGCGAATTATAGCGCATCACCGAGAAGCCGAGCTTCTGGAACGTCTGGTACATCGTGTAGGTGATGCGGTTGTTCATGGTCCCGCCATGCAGCGGGTGGGGATGAAGGATCAGGGCGAGCGGCGCGCCCGGCTCGCCCGAATGGTGGTAGCGGCCTTCAAGCCGGCCATCGGGGCCGGCAAACATCACCTCAGGCATAACGTCCCGCAATTCTTCTGCTGCTTCTCGTGGCATGACCGGCAGCGTGTTGCGACCTGAACCGGCGCGAGGCGATGCCCCGTCTCGTGTCGGTTCCTTTTATTTCAGTCGGACGGCAGGGCGGAACGGGAGCCGCGCCAGCCATCATTGGCTGGCGGTATGGCGCAAAAACCGGCCCGTTTAAAGCTTTTGCAGATCACCCGTGCGCCTGACGCGGGTCTCGCCTGCGATACGGGCAGGACGGGACGGGAGGCGGGCATCCGGAAGAGCCCCATCTGCCGCTCCATGATACGTTCTCCCGCTGGCGCGCGCTCAGGACCCGATCAGGACGACGAGCCGGCCGTCATGGGGCCGGTGCGCCCGTCCGCGGCGACGATATAACTTTCGAGATGCTGAAATCACGTAAAAACGGGGCGGTCGCGGTGCGGGCCTTCCCGCCGCCCAAGGGACGGTCTTCCGGAATGGGTTCATGATCTATCTGGATGCCAACGCCAGCGAGCCTCTCCGCGCCGAAGCGCGCGAAGCGGTGCTGGCTGCCTTGGAGCTTCCCGGAAACCCCGCCTCGGTGCACGGCGCGGGGCGGCGAGCCCGCGACCTGCTGGAAGGGGCCCGGGAACGGATCGCCGGTGCGGTGGGGGTCGAGCCCGCGGGGGTGGTGCTGTGTTCGGGTGGCACGGAGGCCAACGTCCTGGCGCTCCGCGCCTTGTCGGCGCCGTCCGACGGGCCGCGGCGCCGGGTGCTGGCGGGCAGCACGGAACACGCGGCGGTGCTGGAAGCGGGACCGGCCCCGCGGGTCCTTCCCGTCGACAGGGACGGGGTGATCCGCCTGGACGCGCTCGAACGGGCGCTGGCGGATGACGGGGAAGAACCTGCCCTGGTGTGCCTGATGCTGGCCAACAACGAGACCGGCGTGATCCATCCGGTCGCGGAAGCGGCGGCGATCTGCCGGCGCCACGGCGCGCTGCTGCATGTCGATGCGGTTCAGGCCGTGGGGCGGATACCCGTGACACTGGACGCGCTGGGCGCCGACAGCCTCGCGTTGTCCGGACACAAGATCGGCGGCCCGAAAGGAGCGGGGGCGCTGGCGCTCCGCACCGTGCGGCGGCTCGATCCCCTGCTGGCGGGAGGCGGGCAGGAGCGGGGCCGGCGCGGCGGCACACCGGCGCTTCCGGCGGTGGCCGGCCTTGCCGCGGCGCTGGATGCGGCGGGGGCGGCGCTGGCGGATCGGGAAACCCTGGCCGGGTGGCGGGACCGGATCGAGGCGGCGGCGCGGGAATGCGGCGCCGTGGTGGCCGGCGAGGGCGCGCCGAGACTCGACAACACCAGCTGTCTCGCGTTGCCGGGTCGCCGGGCGGACGGACAGCTGATCGCGCTCGATCTCGCCGGCTTCTGCGTGTCGGCCGGCGCGGCCTGTTCTTCCGGAAAGGTGGCGCGGTCCCATGTTCTGGATGCGATGGGGCTGGAAGAACTCGCCGAACAGTCGGTCCGGGTGTCGCTTCCCTGGTCGGCAACGCAAGCCGGGGTGGAAGCTTTCATCGCGGCGTATCGCCGGATGGCGGCCCGGCCGCCGCGGGTGGCCTAGACCCCGAACCCCACGGAAACGCCGCCCGGCGCGGGAGGAAGCGATGATCTATCTCGACAACCAGGCGACCACGGCGTGCGACCCGCGGGTGACGGCGCGAATGCTGCCTTGGTTCGAACGCTTCTTCGGCAACCCGCACAGCGTCGATCATCCGGCCGGCCGGGAAGCGGCGGCGGCCGTCGAGGAAGCCCGAGGCGAGGTAGCGGCGATCCTGGGAGCGGATCCGCGCGAGCTGGTGTTCACGTCGGGCGCCACGGAAGCCAACAACCTGGCGATCAAGGGAGCGGCGCGGCACGCACGGGCGACGGGCGACGGACGCCGGCGGATCGTCACGGTTGGGACCGAGCACAAATGCGTCCTTGAATCGGTGCTCGATCTGGCGGGCGAGGGGTTCGAGCCCGTGGTGTTGCCGGTGGACGCGGACGGGCGCCTCGATCCCGACCGGCTGCGCGACGCGCTGCGCGAGCCGACGCTGCTGGTGAGCATCATGCTGGTGAACAACGAGACCGGCGTGGTGCAGGACCTGAATACGCTGGGCCCGATCGTGCGGAACGCCGGCGCGTTGCTGCATTCCGATCTGGCGCAAGCGGTCGGCAAGCTGCCGGTGGCGGTGTCCGGGCTCGATCTGGCGTCGTTGAGCGCGCACAAGCTCTATGGCCCGAAGGGGATCGGCGCCCTGTGGGTGCGCCGCCGACCTCGGGTGCGGTTGACGCCGCTGTTCTCGGGCGGCGGACAGGAGCGGGGTTTGCGGTCGGGCACCCTGCCGGCGCCTTTGATCGTCGGGTTCGGCGAGGCCTGCCGCCTCGCGGGGCTGGAAGGGGAGGCGGAACGGGCACGGATCGGGGCGCTGCGCGACGCGCTGCTCGTCCGGTTGCGGCGGGACATTCCCGGGCTCGCGGTGAACGGCAGCCTGCGGCACCGGGTCGCGGGCAACCTCAACCTGCGCTTTCCGGAGCGCTCGGCGGCCGACATCATGGCGGCGGTGCCCGAGTTGTGCTTGTCCACCGGATCGGCTTGCTCGGCGGCGGAAGTGACGCCGTCCCACGTCCTGTCCGCCATGGGGCTGTCGGCGGCCGAGGCGGCGCGATCCTTGCGGTTGGGGATCGGACGCTTTACCTCAGCCGCCGAATTGGAGCGGGCGGCCGAGCTGCTGTGCCGCGCCTGTGCCGCGGTTCCGGAACGCCTTCCCGCTTGAACGAGCCGCTTCCCTTGTTCTTCCAGGCCCGTCGCGGGCGAGGTTCTCCACGATGCCGAGCATGACCTTCATCCAGCGAGACGGTTCGAGCCGCACGGTGGAAGCACCGCTCGGCTTGTCCGTGCTGGAGATCGCCCACCGGAACGACATCGATCTGGAAGGAGCCTGCGAGGGCTCGCTGGCCTGCGCCACATGCCATGTGGTGGTCGACCCCGGTTGGGCGCCGAAGCTCGCCACCGCCACGGAGGACGAGGAGGACATGCTGGATCTCGCCTTCGGGCTGGAGAAGACCTCGCGGCTGGGCTGCCAGATCGTGATCACCGAAGCGCTGGACGGGCTGGTGGTGCGCCTGCCCGCCACCGGCTGAGCCGCGGCGGGAGGAGGGCGGTTCCGTTGCGGATTCTCGTCGCGATGTCCGGCGGCGTCGACAGCAGCGTGGTGGCGGCGCGTCTGGCGGCCGACGGCCACGAGGTGATCGGCGCCACCCTGCTGCTCTACGACAACCGTTCCCCGGAACGGCGCAAGGGCGCCTGCTGCGCCGGCGAGGACATCCACGATGCGAAGCGGGTCGCGGACCGGCTCGGCTTCCCGCACTACGTGATCGACGCTGAAAGCCGGTTCCGGAGCAGCGTGATCGATCGCTTCGCGGACGCATACGCGTCGGGCGAAACGCCGGTGCCGTGCATCGCCTGCAACCAGGGGGTGAAGTTCACCGATCTGCTGGGTCTCGCGCGGGATCTCGGTTGCGAGGCGATGGCGACCGGACACTACGTGCGCCGGATGGCCGGTGTCGGCGGGGCGGAGCTGCATCGTCCCGTGGATACCGCGCGCGACCAGAGCTGGTTCCTGTTCGCCACCACGTCGGCGCAGCTCGATTTCCTGCGCTTCCCGTTGGGGGACGTGCCGGGCAAGGCCGCCGTGCGCGCGGACGCCGAACGGCTCGGCCTGGTGGTCGCCGCGAAGCCGGACAGCCAGGATCTTTGTTTCGTGCCGGACGGTTCCTATGCCGCGATGGTGGAAAAGCTGCGCCCGGAGGTGGCGGGCGGAGGCGAGATCGTCGATCGGGATGGGCGTGTGCTCGGCCGCCACGATGGGATCGCCCGGTACACCGTCGGGCAAAGCAAGCGGCTGGGCAACGCGGCCCAGATCAACGGCGAGCGTCAGCTGGTGACGGCGCTGCAACCGCAGTCGCGACGGGTGGTGATCGGGCCGCGCGCCGATGCGTCCGTGTGTGAGATTCTGCTGCGGGACCCGAACTGGCTGGTGGAGCTGGACGAGGCGGGCATGCGCTGCGAGGTGCAGCTGCGTGCGCGAGAGATGCCGCGCCCGGCGACGGTGTTCCGGGACCGCGTGCTGCTGGACGAGCCGGCGCTCGCCGCGCCGGGGCAGGCCTGCGTGGCCTATCGGGGCAGTCGTGTCCTGGGCGGCGGGTTCATCCGCCGGGCTGCCTGACGGGTCGCGGCACCTCGGGCGGTGACGTTTTTCTGAAAAACCCCATTGACCGT
>JAMZEJ010000007.1 GCA_024508355.1 Rhizosaccharibacter radicis | reverse complement strand
TCGGTCAATGGGGAAATCGCCCAACCGCGACGATTTCGTGTCAGACCCCGTCAGCCGACCCCGTGATAATCCCGGAACCAGGACACGAAGCGGGGGATGCCTTCATCAAGACTTTTGTTGGGACGCCAGCCCACGAGCTCCTCCACGGCCTCCACCGAAGCCCATGTCCGTTCCAGATCCGATGCCGGGCGGGGTGCCTGCTGGATCACCGCGTCCCTCCCGAGTTCCTTTTCCAGCAGCCCGACCAGCTTGCGCACCGGTTCCGGTCGCCGGTTTCCGAGATTCAGTACTCGCAACGGTACCTCCTGCCGCGTTTCCACCACCGGAGGCACGTCCAGAACCTGCAACACCCCCGCCACGACGTCGTCGATGAAGGTGAAGTCGCGCGACAATCCGTCGCCCTCGTAGAGGGTGATCGGCCGCCCTTCCAGGATGCAGCGCGCGAAGCTGTAGTACGCCATGTCCGGGCGCCCCCACGGCCCATACACCGTGAAGAACCGCAACCCGCTCTGCGGGATGCCGTAGATATGCCCGTAGGCATGGGCGATCAGTTCGCCCGAGCGCTTGGTGGCCGCATATAGCGAATTCGGGCGATCTACCGCCTGGTCCTCGCGGAACGGCAGGACGTCGTTCAGCCCGTAGACCGACGAGGAGGACGCGAACACCAGATGCCGCAGCCTCGGCAGGCGGCGCGCCATCTCCAGAAGGGTCACGTGCCCCAGCACGTTCGCCTGCACATAGGCATAAGGATCCACCAGGGAGTACCGGACCCCGGCCTGCGCCGCCAGATGAACCACGGCCTCGATCCCGGTTTCCACGGCGAACAACGAGGCCAGTGCCTCCCGGTCGGCGAGATCCAGCCGCACGAACCGGAATGCGGGATGGCGCGCCAGCCGATCCAGACGCGCCTGCTTCAGGACCGGGTCGTAATAGCTGTTGAGATCGTCGACGGCCACGACCCGCTCGCCCCGCGCCAGCAGCGCCGCCGATACGTGATAGCCGATGAAGCCGGCTCCGCCGGTCACCAAGATCGTCAAGGCAGCTCCCCTGGCCCTGTTCCCCGCTTCTGCTTCCCGCGTCTGCGCGGGCCTGTTTTGGTGAGGCTCGGCATCGAAGGCAAGGATGAGCGCTTGTTGATCGCCATCCCCAAAGACGCCCGGAAGCCATGCGCCCGACGATCCCTGCCGGTTGCGTCCCGGAACCGGGGCTCTATCTTCCGCCCGCCAATCGGAAAATCCCTGGCGTCGTTCCGGCCAACCCCCTTTCATCTCCAGCCACCCTCCCAGCCACCCTCAAGGAGTGCCGTCGCCGATGTCGCCAGGACGCGCCGCGCCGGATGACCAGACCACCCGGCCCGCGCACGACGACCGGTTCAAGATCGGCCTCGTGCTGCAGGGAGGCGGTGCCCTCGGCGCCTACCAGGCCGGGGTCTACCAGGCCCTGCACGAGGCCGGACTCGAGCCGGACTGGGTCACCGGGGTCTCCATCGGCGGCATCAACGCCGCCCTGATCGCCGGCAACCATCCGGAAAAACGCGTCCCCCGGCTGCGCGAGTTCTGGGAGCAGGTCACCTCCCGCAAGGTCTGGATCGGCGAAACACCCGGCGGCGACGGCATCCGCAAGCTCCACAACGCGTGGTCGTCGCTGCTCACCAGCACCATGGGACAGCCGGGCTTCTTCCGTCCCCGCGTCACCAATCCCTGGCTCGCTGGCCGCGGCGGGTCCGGCGCCACCTCGTTCTACGACAGCGGGCCCCTCGGACGCACTCTCCGAACTCTCGTGGATTACGACCTCATCAACGAGCAGGCGATCCGCTTCGCCGTGGGCGCGGTGAATGTCGGCTCCGGTAACTTCACCTATTTCGACAACGCCGACGGCCCCATCACCTGCGACCACATCCTCGCCAGCGCCGCCCTGCCCCCCGCCATGCCGATGGTGCGCATCGGGGACAACCACTACTGGGACGGCGGCATGGTCTCCAACACGCCGCTCCAGCACCTGCTCGACCATGCCGGCGAAAACAACATGCTGGTGTTCCAGGTCGATCTGTTCAGCGCCCGCGGGCCCATTCCCCGAGACATGTTCGACGTGCAGGCCCGCACCAAGGAAATCCAGTATTCCTCGCGCACCCGCCTCACCACCGATCACTACATGCAGTTGCACCGCGCCAAGGTCCGGATGCGCAAGCTGCTCGCCAAGATCCCGGACGACAAGCTCAGCCCCAAGGAACGCGCGCTGAAGAACGAGCTCGCCTTCCTGCCCAAGATCAACATCCTCCACCTCATCTATCAGGAAGCCAGCTACGAGGGTCAGACCCGGGACTTCGAATTCTCCAAGGCGTCCATGCTCGAGCACTGGGACGCCGGCATGCGCGACACCAACCAGACCCTGTCCCACCGCGACTGGCTGTCCCTGCCGGCCGACGAGGCAGGGGTCGTGGTTCACGACGCCCATCGCCCGGAAGGTTGAACCACCCGCCGTGCACGCTCGCATCCGGCGCCACCGGGCCGTCCCCGGCCGCGGTCATCGCGGAAACGCGGTTCCCGGCCCCGCACCCCCACCCGTCACGACGACACCGAGGACCCGGGCGGCCGCGTCGCCACGCAAACATCCGGATCCGGCTCAACCTTCGGCTCGGCCGCCGCGTTGAGGCGCTCGCATGGACGGGCTCCGCCCGCCCGACTTCGCGACCGCACGAACAGAAGGGTGCCTTTTCCGATGGCTTCCACCGAAACCAAGACCCAGTCCCGCGGCAAGCCCCGCCTGCATCCCACCCGCACCAAGCTCGAATCCAACACCCGGACCACGGCGATCGAGGTGCTCAACGCCCGCCTCGCCGATGGCCTGGACGTGGCCCTCATCACCAAGCAGGCGCACTGGAACCTCAAGGGTCCGCAGTTCATCGGCATCCATGAGATGCTCGATGGCTTCCGCACGGAACAGGACGACCTGAACGACAAGATGGCGGAGCGCATCACCGCCATCGGCGGCACCGCCTTCGGCACCACCCAGGCGATCGCCGAGCGCAGCCAGCTCTCCCCCTATCCCACCGACATCTACCGCATCTCCGACCACCTGGCGGCGCTGATCGACCGGTTCTCGGTCTATGCCAACGCGGTGCGCGAGGCGATCGACACCACCGACGACGCCGGCGATCCCGACACGGCCGACCTGTTCACCGAGATCAGCCGCGCCATGGACAAGCAGCTCTGGTTCCTGGAAGCCCATGTCCAGGAAGAAACCGGCCCGATCCGTGACGGCGACGGCACCGGCAAGCGCTGATCCCACCACACCATCAGGCCCGGCCGCGACGGCCGGCCTGACCGGTGTTCGCGAAGGGCCGGGGCGATCCCCCGGCCCTTCGCACGTCATCCGCTCCCGGGATCGTCCCCCGCCGGCCTCAGGTCCGGCCGCCCGACAGCGACTTCGCTTCCACCTTGTCCCCCACCCGGATGCCGAGACGACCTGTCAGGCCACCCTGCAGTTCGAGCGTCGCGGCCACCGGCCCGTCGCTGTCCACCACCGCGAGCGACCGCGGCACCGTGTTCTCCGCGATGGTCCGGATGGTGCCATCCGGGTTGATGAACACCATGTCCTCCGGCACCGGGCAGTTCTTCATCCACATCTGCACCGGCCGCACGCTGTCCCACGGGAACAGCATCCCGCCATCGGCGGGGATGCTCGGGCGGAACATCAGCCCCACCTCCTGCTCCCTCGGCGTCCGCGCCAGCTCCACCTGGAACTCGTGCCGCGTGCCGTCGCCGCCCACGATCACCAGCTTCTCCTTGGGCAGCGTCGGCTGCGCCGCCGTCGGCTCTCCCGCATCCTGTGCCACGGCCGCCGATGCGCCGCCCGCCACCGCCCCGCAAAGCGCCAGCGCCACCAGCCACTGCCTTCTGCACGCCGTCATGCGGCCTCCTCCAGAACCAGCCCGGCCAGCCGCCGGACCTCCGGCCGCACAGGACCCTCCCGCGGCGGATCCCGCAAGGTGGTGAACCATCGCTCGGGCGGCGATCGGCCCAGCCGGTGCGGGAATTCCAGCGCCCGCATCACCGCTTCCGCCCCCGGCGGCAGGAGATCCGGCAGGGCATGGCCGTCCAGCACGCCCCAGATGCCGGCCCAGCACCGGCCGACGCTGAACGGATTGTAGCCGCCCCCGCCCGTCACCACGAACGGGAGCATCGCTTCCTCCGCCAGCGCCGCCAGGCTCGCCGCCGCCTCGAAATAGGCGTTATTGCTCAGCGACAGGTGCGACAACGGATCGTCTTCCAGCGAGTCCGCTCCCGCCTGCAGCATCAGCGCTTCCGGACGATGGCGCCGCAACAACGGCAGCACCGCGTCCCGCATCAGCAGCCGCATCTCGCCATCATGGAAGCCGCTCGGCACCGGCATGTTGCGCGCCGCGCCGCCTGCCCGATCGCCCACGGCGCCCGTGCGCGGCCAGCGGTTGATCTCATGGATGCTGATCGTCAGCACGTCGGGATCGTCGGCGAACGCGTCCTGCACCCCGTCCCCGTGATGGGCGTCGATATCGACATAGGCCAGCCGTCGCAGCCCCAGCCGCCGCCATTCCAGCAGCCCCAGCACCACATCGTTGAGGTAGCAGAAGCCGGACGCACCGCCCGGACGGCCGTGATGGGTGCCGCCTCCCGGCGTGAACACCGTGTTCCGGGCCTCGGCCGACCGCCGTGCCGCCAGCATCACCGCCCCGGCACTGGTCATCGGCCGTCGATACATCTCCGGGAACACCGGATTGTTGTTCACCCCGATATTGAAGCGGCGCTTGGCTTCTTCCGACACGGCCTGCCGTCGCTCGGCCTCGCGCAACGCCGACACGTAGGCCGGATCGTGGAACCGCGTCACCTCCTCCGGCCGCGCCATCGGCGCATCGAGATAGCGCCCGGGATCCACCCAGCCCAGTGCCCGGCACAGATCCAGACACACCGACACCCGGGCCACCGCCATCGGATGTCCCTTACCGTAGGAGGATCCCCGGTAGATCTCGCTGCCGACCAGCAGCGGCGGCGCCCGCATCGACCCCCCGCCCTCCCCGGTCCCGCCGTCAGCGCAGGAACGGGTTGCCGCGCTTCTCCGCCCCGATGGTCGAGGAGCCGCCGTGGCCGGGCAGGATCGGCATCGCGTCCGGCAGCGGCAGCAGCTGCTGCCGGATCGCCTCGATCAGCATCGGCCCGTCGCCATAAGGAAAATCCGTCCGTCCCACCGAGCCCTGGAACAGGGTGTCGCCCACCAGGGCGAAGCGCCGGTCCGCATCCACGAACACCACATGCCCCGGCGTGTGCCCCGGCACGTGGCGTACCTCCAGCCGGCATCCGGCCAGATCCAGGAACTCGCCGGCCGACAGATAGCGGTCCGGCGTGACGTTCCGCCCATCCAGGATGCCGAAGCGCATCCCGGTTTCCTGCAGATCGGCGAGCAGGAAGCCGTCGCGCTCGTCCGGTCCGATCAGCGGCACCGCTTCCGCGCCCGGCATCGCACGCAACCGGTCGCGCAGCTCCGCCGCCCCGCCCGCATGGTCGAAATGCCCGTGCGTCAGCAGGATCGCCTCCACCACCAGCTTGTTCGCCGCGATCCGCTCCAGGATCGACGGCACGTCCCCGCCCGGGTCCGTCACCACCGCCCGTCCCGTGGTCTCGTCCCACAACAGCGAACAGTTCTGGCCGAGCGGGGTCACCGGCACGATCTCGATCCGTGGCATGCTGCCTGTCCCGCCCGCTTCTGGTTGCGTCCCATCGTCGGTCCTCCCCATGGCGGCCGCAAGCGGTCGCGAAGCGGATCTATTCACCGCCCTCCGAACCTCCCACCTTGAGCGTCCGCATCTTCTGCTTCGCCGGAACCGTCCCATGACCGCACTTGACCCCGCGCCGCCGCCGGCGGACCCGCTGCTCCTCGCCGCCGACTGGCAGCGCGCGGGTCTTGGCGTCGCTCTCGCCACCGTCACCGAGACCTGGGGCAGCTCGCCCCGCCCCGCCGGCAGCCTGATGGTGGTGGCGACCGACGGACGCATCGCCGGGTCGGTGAGCGGCGGCTGCGTCGAGTCGGCGGTGGCCGAGGCCGCCCTCCAGGCGCTGCAGGACCGGCGGCCCCGGCTGCTCGGCTTCGGCATCACCGACGAGGATGCCTGGTCGGTCGGCCTGGCCTGCGGAGGCTCCATCAAGGTGCTGGTGCAGCCGATCGCCACCGGTCCCGCCGGCGCCGTCGGCGTCGCATGACGCCCGAACTGCTGACGCGGATCCTGCGCAACCGCGCCGACCGCCGCGCCTGCGTGCTGGCCACGCGGCTGCCGGACGGCACGCCCGTGCTGCTGGAAGACCATGATTTCGGCTTCCGGCCCGCCGGCAGCGAGACCGTGCCCGCCGCGCTCCTGGCCGAAGCCACGTCGCTCGCCGCCGCCGGGCGCAGCGGCACGACGACGCTGGAGGGAGCGGACTGGTTTCTGCACCTCCATGCTCCCCCGCCGCGGCTGCTGATCGTGGGTGCGGTGCATATCGCCCAGGTGCTCGCCCCCTTTGCCGCCGGCCTCGGGATGCTGCCCGTCGTGATCGACCCCCGCACCGCGCTCGCCACCCCGGAGCGCTTTCCCGGCGTCGCGCTGCGCCACGAATGGCCGGACGACGCCCTGCGCGCGCTCCGCCCCGACCGGCATACCGCCGTGGTGGTGCTCACCCACGACTCGAAGCTGGACGATCCGGCCCTGACCGAGGCGCTCAACGGACCGGCCTTCTATGTCGGCGCCCTCGGCTCGCGGCGCACCCACGCCAAGCGGCGCGACCGCCTCCACGCCGCGGGCCTGTCCGACCGGGCGCTGGATCGGCTCCGCGGCCCGGTGGGGCTGGCGATCGGCGCGATCGGCGCGGAAGAGATCGCCCTGTCCATCGCGGCCGAGATCGTCGCCACCCGCCGCGGATCGCCGCTGGCCACGAGGAGCGAGTCATGATCGCCGGCCCGCCCGCGCCCGATCGCGCCTGACGGTGTCCCCTCCGCCCGCCGTCCGGACGACGGCCGCCGGCGCCGGCCCGGGTCCGGTCGCGGTGATCGTGCTGGCCGCTGGCCGGGCGGAGCGGGCCGGTCCCGGTCACAAGCTGCTGGCCCGGGACCGGGCCGGCTGCAGCATGATCGGGCGGAGCGTGTCGGCGGCGCTGAGCACCCGGGCGGACCATGTGCTGGCCGTGCTGGGACACCGCGCTGACGAGGTCGGAAAGGCCATCCACCGCGACACCCCGCCAGACCCGCGGCTGCGGCCGTTGGTCTGCGCCGATCATGCGAAGGGAATGGCGCACAGCCTCCGCCTCGGCGTGACCGAGGCCGAGTTCCTGGAATGCGCCGCCGCCGTGATCTGCCTCGGCGACATGCCGCTGATACAGGCTGCCCTCATCGACCGCGTCGTTCGTGCCTGGGCGTCCGCGCCCGTCCGGCCGGACGCCGTGCAGCCGATCTGGCGCGGCCTGCCCGGGCATCCGGTGCTGTGGGACCGGCGACGTTTCGGCGCCCTGCGGATGTTGCGCGGCGACGGCGGGGCGCGTCGCCTGCTGGCCGAGCCCGACATGCGGACGCTGATGCTCGAGGTGGCGACGCCGGCGATCGCGCTGGATTTCGATACCCCGGAGCGCGTGGCGCTGTTCGAGCGCCTGCCCGCCGGCGGATGACGCCCGCGTCGGCAGCGTTCCACGTGTCGTCCGCCGGGGCCGTGTTGACCCTGGCCATCCCGTTGCGCAGAACCAGCGCGTCCAACACCGGAGCTATCGCCATGGGCAGGATCATCCGCACCGAGCCGAACGCCGTCATGGCCAAGGCCGTCGAGTATCACGGCTTCATCTTCACCCAGGGCGTGGTGGCGCAGTCGCTCGACGCCGACTTCGCCGCCCAGACCCGGGACGTGCTGGCTCAGCTCGACGCCCTGCTGGAGCAGCACGGTACCGACAACACCCAGATCTTGCAGGCGCAGATCTGGCTCAAGGACATCAACGACCGCGCCGCCTTCAACGAGCTCTGGCAGAAGTGGCTCCCCGAGCGCGGTGCGCCGGCGCGGGCCTGCGTCCAGGCGGTGCTGGCCGATCCACGGATGCTGGTCGAGGTGATGCTGATCACCACGAAATAACGTCCGTCCGTTGCGGGCTGCCACGTCCCCGTCTGTTGTGCCATCGCAACAGTTGCATGGGGTTCGTGGCAGCCATGCAACGATATCGTTTCGCCGCGCGTTGATCGGGGCGCATATGCATTGCTGCATCGCACGAGAATTCGAACGATAGGATTTTCATCCCAGGATCGCGCGGCGAAACCTCCCGTTTTTGTGAAAGTCCGCCCGTCGGGCCGCCTGAAGCGCCGCGCGGCTTGTCAGGTTCCGCCACGGATTGTTACCAGCCCTTCACGGAACGGTGAGGCTGGAACTCCACGATGCAGGCGATCGCATTCAACGGGTTGGTGAAGACGATGGTCGCCGCCCTGGCTGCCTGCCTGCTGACCATCCCGGCCGCCGAGGCCCGCGCCCGGCATCATGGCGGCGCGCATCACGCCCACGCTACCCACGGCCACCGCTACGCCGCCGCCGGTGCCCACGTCATCCAGTGCGTCGCCTTCGCCAAGCAGGCGTCCGATGTGGCTCTGTCCGGCAATGCCGTGAACTGGTGGAGCAACGCCGCCGGGGTGTATGCCCGCGGTGTCGCCCCCGAGGAAGGCAGCGTGCTGGCGTTCCGGGCCAATGGCCGCATGCCGCTCGGCCACGTCGCCGTGGTGTCCGCCGTGCGCGACAGCCGCACCATCGAGATCGACCAGTCGCACTGGAACCAGCGCGGCATCAGCCGCAACGTGTCCGTGGTGGACGTTTCCGAGAACAACGACTGGTCCGCAGTTCGCGTCGAGCTCGGCCACAACGGCACCTATGGCAGCATCTATCCCACCTTCGGTTTCATCTATCCCCGTCCCGACACCACCGGCCGCATCATCACCGCCCGTTCCGACGTGATCGTGCCCCGGCTCGGCGCGGCGCCCAGCGACCTGCGCGGCGCCACCGAGGTAGCGGAAGTGCCCGTGGCCGCCCACGGCCTCGACATGAGCGTTTCCGCCGTGTCAGACGACGCCCCGAACCGCAGCCTGCGGTAGAGTTCCGGGCCACCGAGGCCCCTCGCGCGACGATCCCGTTTCCCACCAGACGCGTGGGCCGAAACTTCGGCAGCGACAGCCGATCTCCCCGATCCATCGCATGCGTCTTCGCGTTCTGACCGGACAGCCGGCCCCCGGTCGACCGCTCGCCGGCTTCCGGCTCGGTCCGGGTCACCAACTCCCCATCCGCGTCGCCGGGGGGTCCCCTCACCCACACGATCGGCTGCATGCGCCCATGGCGGCAGCACGGCTACACCAAAGCCTTTCCGCGTCGCCGCCCGGCACGACTGGATCCCGGCAGCCGTTTCATCGTGCGCCGGCCATCACCACCGAACCGGCGGCCCAAAAAGACCGTGCTCCGGCAAATCGCCTATACCGGGGACGTTCCCTATCGATCTTGCGTAAACGGCATGAGCGACCGGCCATCGCTCCGCCTCGTGAGCCTCAGCCCACGACCATCAGTCCCCCGGCCGCCCCGCCCGGTGATAGGGATGCCCGGTGCTGATCATGCGCGCGCGGTAAAGCTGCTCGGCCAGCATCGGCCGCACCATCATGTGCGGCCAGGTCATCGCCCCCAGCGAGAGCACGGCGTCCGCCCGCGCCACCACCGAGGCATCCAGCCCTTCCGCGCCGCCGATCACGAAGCAGACCGGCCGCCCCTGCGTCAGCCACGCGTCCAGCCGCTTCGCCAGCATCGTGCTGTCCGGCGCCTCTCCGCCGCCGTCCAGCGCGACCACGAAGGCCTGAGACGGCAGGGCGTCCAGCAGCCCCTTGGCCTCGCGCCGCTTGATCTCCGCCGGCGCACCGCGCCCCTCGGGCACCTCCACCAGCTCAAGCCGCGGCTGCAGCCGCTCCTGGTATCGCCGCAGCAACTGCCGCTCCGGACCGTCCTTCATCCGGCCGATCGCGATGATCCGCATGGCTCTTCCCGTGGGCCCTCGCCCACGACCTCAGCATCGTCGTGCACGCCCCCTTCCGACGCCGTGCTCGACATCCGTGTGCGTCTTCCAGACCCCACCGCCCGGCGAGAAACGCCAGGCCAGGATCGCGCCATCCACGGCGTACGTCGGTCAAGATCCCGGTCCCCGGCCGCCGTTCCGCAAGGATGGCCGTTTCCCCAACCACCCTGATCCGGCCTTCCGGACGGTTTCGGCGCCGGGAAGGGCCGTCAGGCTCCGGCCGGCGGCTCGTCCAGATCGTGACCCCACATCTTTTCCAGCGCGTACAACGCCCGGGCATCGGGCTTGAACAGGTGGATCACCACGTCGCCCGCGTCGATCAGCACCCAGTCCGAGCCGCCGGCGCCCTCGATCAGCACGCGCTTCAGCCCGGCTTCCTCGAGCTTGTCCTCCAGATGGGAGGCCATGGCGCTGATCTGCCGGTCGGCGAGCCCGGTGGCGATCACCATCCGGTCGGCGAAGGCGGCACGCCCGGCCAGATCCAGCACCACGATGTCCTCGGCCTTGTCATCCTCGAGGCTCGCCGTGATCACCGCCACATATTTTTCCAGCACGGACGGCTCGGCCGCCTCGCGCACCACCTTGGGCTTCGGGCCGGCGGCGGCGGCCTTCTTTCGCGGCGTGCCGGGCGCCTTGGCGGCTTCCGCCAGAACCGCGGCCGGGCCGCCGCGTCGCTTCGGCTCGGCCGTGGCCGGGCGGGTGGCTTTCCCTGTGTCGGCAGGTGGCTTCCTGGCGATGGGATCATACTCCTGGTGAAGAGGAACGACCGCGAGCGGTGCGGGCGCGAATGCTGGTGGCGGATATATCCATCTGTCGCGCCGGCAGGAAGGTCCAGCCGGGCGCCCCCGCGTCCGCGAGCATCGTCGCCTGCCGGCCCGGCCGATGGAACGGCCGTAGGCGATGCGCCGCCCTCCCCGACAGCGCCCGATGGTTGTAGGACGGCCGTGGCAGCACGGCGAACGGCACGTCCCGCGCCAGCGTGGTCCAGCGCCGCCAGCGCGGCAGTTCCGCCAGCACGTCCGCCCCCATGAGCCACACGAACCGCACCCTGGGAAAACGACGCCGCAACGCCCGCACCGTGTCCACGGCGAAGCGCGTGCCAAGCTCCCGCTCGAGATCGGTCGCCACGATCCGTCGTCCGTCCGCGATCGCCTCGGCGCCCGCCAGCCGTTCGGCCAGCGGCGCCATTCCGATCGCAGGCTTCAGCGGATTGCCCGGCGACACCAGCAGCCACACTTGGTCCAGCCGCAGCCGCCGCCGCATCAGGTCCGCCAGACGCCGATGGCCCTCGTGCGCCGGGTTGAAGGAGCCGCCCAGCAGCCCGACCCGCATCCGTCGGCGGTCGCCCTTCGGCGGCAGCCGGCCGCCCCGAAACGAGGCGCCCGTGCTCCTCGACACCGCCCGGCCATCCCGAACCACATCCGAGCGCGGAACCGCGACATCCATCACGCCGCCCCCCGACCGCGCCGGGCCGCTTCTTCAAGGCCCGCCGCACCCGGTGGCCAGGGGCCGTGCTCCGGACATCGACGCGAGGCCGGCCAAGCCGCTCCGGCTAACCGCCAAGCGCAGATCCCACCGGATGGATCGCCATCGCCGCGCCCCGCCGCATCCGCCCGTGAACAAAACAGCCGGCCGGCGCGGCCTTCGCCCACGCCGGTGCTTGGAGCACCGGCCCGGCACGATCTCCGGGACGTTTCCCGTCCAAATCCGGCCGGCCGCACGCGATCCCCGAGCAGGGCGTCCGGCATCGACAACAAACCGCGACCGCGAAACCGGCGTCCGTCAGGCACGGGCCGGCACAGGCCAGACCCACGCGATATCGTCGCCAGCCCCCGTCGGGAGCGTCGGCCGGCGACGGAACATCCGGCCCGATCTCGCATGCCCGGGCCGATCCGGCACCGGCAGCATGCCGGACGCACCCTCAGAGGCGCACCTGCCCGTCGCCCCGCACCTCGTACCGGAAGCAGCAGAGCTGTTCGAGCCCGACCGGGCCCCTCGCATGCATCCGTCCGGTGCTGATGCCGATCTCGGCCCCGAAGCCGAACTCGCCCCCGTCGCAGAACTGCGTGGACGCGTTCCACATCACCACCGCGCTGTCCAAGCCCCCCATGAACGTGGCCGCCGCGTCCGCATCCTCCGTGACGATGCAGTCGGTGTGCGCGCTGCCGTGCCGCGCGATATGCGCCAGCGCCGCCTCCGTGCCGTCTACCACCGCGACCGACAACACGGCGTCGAGCCACTCGGTGTCGAAATCCGCGGCCGTGGCGGCCGGGAGCTCCGGCAGGATCGCCCGCGCCCGCTCGTCGGCCCGGAAATCGCAGCCGAGCGCTCGCAGATCCGCCACGATGGAAGGCAGAAGCGTCGCCGCCACCGGCGCATCCACCAGCAGCGTTTCGGTGGAGCCGCAGATTCCGACGCGCCGCATCTTGGCGTTGCACACGATCCGCCGCGCCATCTCGGGGTTTGCGGCACGATGGACGAAGGTGTGGCAGAGCCCTTCGGCATGGGCCAGCACCGGCACCCTCGCTTCCCGCTGCACCCGCTCCACCAGCGAGCGGCCGCCGCGCGGGATGATCAGGTCCACGGTGCCGTTGGCGGCCAGCATCGCCGCCACATGGACGCGGTCGGCATCCGGCGCCATCTGCACCGCCGCTTCCGGAAGCCCCGCGGCCCGCAGCCCTTCCCGCATCGCCGCATGGATGGCACGGGCGCTGTGCAGGCTGTCCGATCCGCCCCGCAGCAGCACGGCATTGCCCGACTTGAGACACAGCCCCGCGGCATCCGCGCCGACATTCGGCCGGCTCTCGTAGATCATGCCGATCACGCCTACCGGCGTGGACACCCGGCGCAAGCGGAGCCCGTTTGGGCGGGTCCAGGCCGCCAGTTCGCGATTCAAAGGGTCCGGCAGCGCCGCGATCTGTTCCAGGCCCCCGGCCATCGACTCCAGCCGGGCCTCGTTCAGCGTCAGCCGGTCGCGGAACGCGGCTCTCGCCGTGCTGGCCGCCAGGTCGAGGGCGTTGGCTTCCAGAACCGCGGCGGCCTTCTCGCGCAGGGCCGCCGCCGCCGCCCGCAGCGCCGCGTCGCGCTGGTCCACCCCGCTGCGCGCCAACACCCGGGTCGCCGCACGCGCCGCCGGACCCGCCGCCGCCAGCCAGGCGCCGGAACCGTCGCCGACGCCCGTCGCCCCGGTGTCCGCCACCGCCATTCCCGCCGCGCCGCCAGCGTCCACGCCGCTTCCTCCGTTCGGTCCAGGACGCTAGCATGAAGCGTCGTCCGGCACGCTTCAATGCGGCATCGGCGCCCGCCCCACCCGCGCACCGGCACCCGTCCGTGCCTTTATCGAGCGGCCTGCGGGCCACCCCCCCGACCGCCTCCGCCTGTGTCGCCCGCCATCCGGAGCACCCTGTATGGACGGCGCGGCCACCGGCGGCGGCCGATCCGCCGGACAACTACCCGCCACGACCACGTTCTTCCGGCAAACGGCTCCGCTGCTGGAACCAGACTCGGAGCCCGTGGCCCGCGCTATCTGGCCTACAGGACCGGCGATCCTCGGCCCGATCGCCGCCGGTCCTCGCATCCCCGCAGCAGGAGGTATGCTCAATGTGGACAACGTCCAGCATTTCTCGATCCAGGTCCGGCCGGCGGACTGCTGGAAGCCGGCGAGCCTTGAAGGCCGCTGATGCCGCCACATGCCGGGCACGCCTCAAAATCAGCGTTCCCGCCGCCTGATCAGCGCCGGCCCGATCGCGCGAGGAGGCAGATCCACGCTTCGAGACGCAGGCGCCGCCTCCGAGCCGGACCTCCAGGCTCCGCCAGGCCCCGCATCCGGCCACCGCTGGAAGCCCTGTCGAAGGATGGCTCTCACGACACCACGTTGGCCATCACGGCGAGCAGGACAGGCCGCTCCCCGTGAAGCTGCCGCTGATGGTGTCGCTGTTGCCCGGGCAAAGCACCGACACGGAAGGGGCGCCCGCCCGCCCCGCGCTGCCAGAGCGTTGCGATCCGGAACCGGCATTCGACCCGCTGCCACCCTGGCGGCCAGAATTCGCCGCACCGCCGCCCGTCCCGCCGGAGCGCGCCGCACCGACGTCGCCGCTCTCCCCGATGCTCCCGCCGACGCTGGAGGCCCCCGCCGTTCCGCTCGCCGTGCTGTTGACGACCGCCCCGCCACCGCTCGCACCGGCACCACCACCGGCGGACGTGCTTCCCGAACCGGTACTGCCACCGCCGCCGCCCGCACCCGATGCCGTCGCGCCCGATCCTGCCGCCCCGGTCCCGCCGCCGCCCGTGCCGGACACGGCGCTGCTGCCCCCGCCGTCGATCGCCGCGGCGCCGGTGGACGTCGAGGCGGCGGTGCCGGACGCCCCGGCCCCATTCCCGGTAGCGGCGCCGCCATTTCCCGTTCCGGAGCTTGCACCGGCAACGCCACCGGAATCGCCGGACGAGGCGCTGCCCGAGCCGGAACTGCCGGTGGACGCGGTCTGGGCCGCGGCGATCGCAGGACCGCCGGCGGCGAGAAGGACGGCCAGGATGCCCGCCCGCAGGATCGACGTGGTCATGGACACGCTAAACGGAGAACCGGGGCCCGGTTGCGCCCCTGCTCGATCACGCCACCAACAGCCGCCCGATCCGCGCTCCGGAGCGGCCGCTCAAACGTTGAAGCGGAACAACAGCACGTCGCCGTCGCGCACCACGTAGTCGCGACCTTCCACGCGCATCTTCCCGGCTTCCTTCGCACCCGCCTCGCCCTTGAGCGACACGTAGTCGTCGAAGCCGATGGTTTCGCAGGCGATGAAGCCGCGCTCGAAATCGTTGTGGATGACCGCCGCCGCCTGCGGCGCCTTGGTGCCCGCGGTGATGGTCCAGGCCCGCGCTTCTTTCGGCCCCACGGTGAAGTAGGTCGACAGCCCGAGCAGCCGGTAGCCGGCCGCGATCACCCGGTCGAGCCCGCTGTCGCTGAGCCCCAGCCCGTCCAGGAACTCGCGGCGATCCTCCTCGGGCAGCTGGCTCACCTCCGCCTCGATGGCGGCGCTCACCACCACGGTGGCCGCGCCCTCGGCCTTCGCCTTCTCCGCCACTTTGGCGGAATGGGCGTTGCCGGCGGCGGCCGCGCCCTCCTCGACGTTGCATACGTAGAGCACCGGCTTGCTGGTCATCAGCTGCAGCCGGCGCACCGCTTCTTCCTGGCCGGCCGAAATCGCGGTGCGCGCCGGACGGCCTTCCCGCAACGCCTCCACGATCGGCTCCATCAGCGCCACCTGCGCCTGGGCGTCCCGGTCGTTGTTCTTGGCCTTCTTGACGAGCGGCACCAGCCGCTTCTCCAGGCTGTCCAGGTCCGCCAGCATCAGCTCGGTTTCCACCACCTCCGCGTCCCGGACCGGGTCCACCGATCCTTCCACGTGGGTGATGTCGTCGTCCTCGAAGCAGCGCAGCACGTGGATGATCGCATCCACCTCGCGGATGTTGGCCAGGAACTGGTTGCCGAGCCCTTCGCCCCGCGAGGCGCCACGCACCAGACCCGCGATATCGACGAATTCCAGGCTGGTGGGCACGATCTTCTGCGACTTGCCGATCGCCGCCAGCGCCTGCAGGCGCGGATCCGGCACCGCCACCCGGCCCACATTGGGCTCGATGGTGCAGAACGGGTAGTTCGCCGCCTGGGCGGCCGCCGTCGCCGTCAGCGCGTTGAACAGGGTCGACTTGCCGACATTGGGCAGGCCGACGATGCCGCAGTTGAAGCCCATCTAGTTCTTCTCTCCCGCGAGCAGCGCCACCCGCGTCATGAAGGATTCCGGCTCGCCCGCCGCCAGCAGCGGCGCCGCGTCGGCCACCGCGTCGAGCAGATCGCCGAGCCAGCCCTGGTCGGCCTTGGCGAAATCGCCCAGCACGTGGCCGTTCACCCGCTCCTTGGAGCCTGGATGGCCGATGCCCAGCCGCACCCGCCAGTAGTCGGGCGTGCCCAGCATCCGGTCCATCGAGCGCAGACCGTTATGCCCGGCCGCCCCCCCGCCCTTCTTCACCCGCACCCGGCCGGGAGCCAGATCGAGCTCGTCGTGGAAGGCGGTGATGGCGGCCGGCGCGATCTTGAAGAAGGAAGCCGCCTGCTGAACGCTCTCTCCGGAGGCGTTCATGTAGGTGAGCGGCCTGAGCAGCAGCAGCTTGTGCGTGCCGATCTGCCCGTCGGCCGTTTCGCCCTTGAAGCGGCGCCTCCAGGGCGAGAAGCCATGGCGCCGGGCGATCGCGTCCAGCGCCATGAAGCCGATATTGTGCCGATGCCGCATCTGGGACGGCTCGGGATTGCCGAGGCCGGCCCAGAGCTGCATCGGTGCTCTCCGATCCCGCGAACGGGATGCTTACTTCTTGCCGCCCTTCTTGGCGGGCGCCGCGGGTGCGGCCGGGGCCGCCACCGGCTCCGGCTCGGCCACGATGGTCGGGGCCGCCACGGTGGCGATCACGAAGTCGCGGTCGGTCACCGTGGGGGTCACGCCCTCCGTGCCCTGCAGGTCGCTCCAACGCACGTTGTCGTTGATGTCGAGCTGCGACAGGTCGGCGGAGAAGCCGCTCGGGATGTTGTCGGGATCCACCGACACCTCGATGGTGTGGCGCACGATGTTCAGCACGCCGCCACGCTTCAGGCCGACGGAGGTGTCCTCGCCGGTGAAGTGCACGGCCACCGCCACGCGGATATGCTCGCCCGGCGCCAGGCGCTGGAAGTCCACGTGGATGGGACGGTCGGTCACCGGATGCAGCTGCACCTCGCGCATCAGCGCGCGGATCGGCGCCTCGCCGGCGTTGATCTCGTACAAGCGCGACCGCCAGCCAGCCTTGGTCAGCTCGCGCAGCACCACGCGGGGGTCGAGCGCGATCAGGGAGGGTTCCTGCTTGGCGCCATAAACAACGGCCGGGACCAGCCCGTCCCGCCTCGTCGCGCGCGCTGCCCCCTTACCAGCCTTCGCGCGCGCCGACGCTTCGATCGTCGTGAAATTCGTCACTGTTCTTCTCCAACACGTAGCGCGCCGGCCTCCAGGGGTGCCTGCGCGCGCGGGGGTTCATAGGGGCTCGCGGCCGACACCGCAACATTCGCGACGCCGGGCCGCCGGACTCCCGCCATCGGCCTTCCCCGTCATCCCCCCAGCCCCTGTCCTGTTCCAGCCGGTGGCACCACTCCGCCGCGTGCCCTCCCCCGACGCGCGCCCCTTCGCGGCCGGCCTACCAGACCCGCCGCCCCTGCTCGCCGGCATCTCGCGACCCGCAGCTTCCCGGCACTGGAAGACGTTTCGCGCCGCTGACGATTTCGTGTCCCGCTTCCGTGCATATCCGACGCCGGCTCGCGCGATCCTGATGAGCCCGTATGCGCGGGCGCCGACAGCGAGGAGAGCCCGAGATGGTCGCGTTCGACATGTTCTCCGGCCCTGCTGGCAGGGCCGCCCCCTCGTGCCCGGCGCGATCGAGCCGTCATCCGGCCACGGTCCGCTCCATCGTCTCGGAAGCGCGGTCGTGAGCGCGTTGCTCCTGGGCGCTCCGGCGAATGCGGGCCAGGTCGCGCGGCCAGGATTGCTCGGCCGCATCGCGGCGCGCTTCCGGTCGTTCTGGGCGCGGCTGACCGACGGCCGCGGCAAACGGGACGCCGATGCCGACGCCGCCGGCAGCCGCACCTTCACCATCACCGAGCACGCGGCGGTGCCTTGGGACGGGTTGCTGCTGGCCTGGGCGGCCATGGTCCCCTTGATCGCCGGCACGGTCGGCATCTGGCTGCTGCCCACCGACCGGCTGGTATGGCTGGCCCGCGGGGCCACCCTGTTGTGGGGCGGGGCGCTGCTGGTGTTCTTCGCCGGCGTGCGGCGCGGCCTCAGCTTCCGCACGCCGGGGGGGCCGCAGGTCGCCCAGCTGGCCACCATGCTGTGGCTGTTCTGCCTCGGCATCGCGGTGCTGGTGCTGCTGCCCACGCCCCTGGCGCCGGTGCTGATGCTGGTGGGATTCGGCGTGCTGGCGGTTCTCGACCTGGTCGCGGCCGATCATGCCCAGGCCCCGCTCTATTTCCTCCGGCTGCGACCGCTGCAGATGGTGGTGCCGATCGCCGCCGCCCTGAGCGTGCTGCTCAGCGAAGTGCTCGACTGATCGCTTTCAACCGCGCCGTGGCGGCGGTCCGGGCGTGCGGGATCGAGCACCTCGTCGGGCGCCTCCCTGCCATCGGCCGCCGCAGCCAACCTGCCGTGGTTCGGGCGAAACCTTGCCGCGGCGAAGCTCGTGCCCGTCCGGAAACACCCTCCCACGCTCCACGACGAGCGCAGATGTCGGGGGTCGTCACGCCGATCGCCAGTGATCCGGACGGGCGCTGACCGCCTCCCGGCCCAACGCGCCCGTGGCGGCGGAACCGCATCCTTCCCGGCGGTCCGGGCAGTCTGTCCCCGACCCGCCCGCCGCACGGCCGACCCGGCGGCGCGGGGCGTTCCCATGCCGGGCTCGCGCGTGCTTTTGTGATGCGCCGTTGACGGCCGGACCGTGCCGGAGAACGCCGCAACAGGCGCCCGGGCCGGGACGAGAACCCAGGGGGCGGAACACGACCATGAAACGCTTCATCAACCATCGCGACCGCATCGTGCCCGAGGCGATCGACGGCCTGCTTTGTTCCTCCGCCGGCGCCGGGCTGGCCCATCTCGACGCGGGTCCCGGCGCCCGGGTGGTGCTGCGCGACGACGCCGACCGCGGGCGCGTCGCCATCGTCTCCGGCGGAGGTTCCGGCCATGAGCCCGCCCATGCCGGCTTCGTCGGGCCCGGCATGCTGTCGGCCGCCGTGTGCGGCGAGGTGTTCGCCTCGCCGCCGGTGGATGCCGTGCTGTCCGCGATCATGGCGGTGACCGGCGAGCCCGGATGCCTCGTGGTGATCAAGAACTACACCGGAGACCGGCTCAATTTCGGGCTCGCCGCGGAGCAGGCCCGCGCCGCCGGCCTGCGGGTCGAGACAGTGGTGGTGGGCGACGACATCGCGCTGCTCGACGGCGACGCCGATCGTGGCAAGGCCAGGGGCATCGCCGGAACCCTGTTCGTGCACCGCATCGCAGGCCACCTCGCGGAACAGGGACGCCCGCTGGAAGAGGTCGCCGCCGTCGCCCGAACCGTCGCGAACGAGGTCATGTCGATCGGCCTGTCGCTGTCGCCCTGCGATCCCTACACCGGTCGCACCGAAAGCCGCCTGTCCGCCGATCAGGTGGAACTCGGGCTCGGCATCCATGGCGAGCCTGGGGCCGAGATCGGTGCGCTCGCCGACGCGGACACGCTGATGGCCCGGGCCGCCGACCGGCTCGACGCCGTTCTCGGCGCCGAAACCCGTCCGCTCGCCCTGCTGCTCAACAATCTCGGCACCGTGCCGCCACTGGAAATGTCGCTGCTGGTGAGCGCGCTGCGCCGTACGGCGCTCGCCCGGCGGGTCGAGCTCCTGGTCGGGCCCGCCCCCTTGATGACCGCACTCGACATGAACGGCTTCTCCTTGTCGGTGCTGCCGCTGACCGAGGAACGGCGCGCCGCCCTGCTGGCCGCCCCACCCACGCCCGCCTGGCCCCGCGCCCGCGCGCTCGCGGAGCCCCGAACCCTTTCCGCACCCGCCCTGCCCGACGCGCTGGCCGCCACGGGCAGCGACGATCCGGCCATGCGCGCCCTGGTGGAGCGCGCCGCCGCCGTGCTGGTCGCGCAGGAGGATGCCATCAACGATCTGGACGCGAAGGTCGGCGACGGAGACGCCGGCACCACCTTCGCCCAGATCGGCCGCACCCTGCGCGACACCCTGCCGCGTCTCCCCCTGGCCGATCCGGCGGCCCTGCTCCGCAGTCTCGGCGGCCTGCTGGCTGCCCGCTCCGGCGGTTCCTCCGGCGTGCTGCTGTCCATCCTGTTCGCGGCGGCCGGCGCGGAAGCGGCGAACGGCAAGCCCGTGCCCGCGGCGCTGCGGGGCGGGCTCGACCGGATGATGGCGCTGGGGGGCGCGCGTCCGGGCGATCGCACCATGGTGGACGCGCTGGTCCCGGCGCTGGACGCGCTTGTCGCGGGGCATGCCCTGCCGGCCGTCGCCACGGCCGCCCGTGCCGGCGCCGACGCCACCCGGAGCATGAACCGCGCCCGGGCGGGACGGGCCGCCTACGTGCCCGAGGCGTCGCTGCGCGACGTTCCCGATCCGGGCGCCGAGGCCATCGCCCGTCTGCTGGAAACCCTGGCCCGGGGGTGAAGACATCGCCGGCCCGGACCGCCACCACGGTCGGGGGGCCTGACCGCACCCGGCGAAGCGGTACGGCCGCCGCACGGGGGAATCGTGCACTCCCGCGATTTCCCCGTCGTGCACCAGGAGGTCCATGGAACGTCCTTCCGGCATGACGCCGCGCCATCGCGCCGGGCCTCGTCCGGATCAGGCATTCCCCAGCGCCCGGAAAGTCTTCAATGGGCTCGCGCCATGAAAACGCCGCGGTTCGGGCCCATGGCGTGCCGCTTCCCGGCATGAGGCGACGCTCGCCGCCATGATTCATCGCCCTGACGACCCGCCGGCCGTTATCGCCGCCGCCTCGACCCGGCGCTGGCCTGGCGGGGTTTCCCTCCTGAGCCCACGTTCCGCGAGGTCCGGGAACGCGGTTTCACGCGGCCGCGCACAGCAGGCGATGTCGCGATCATCCGCGTTCTCCGACCGATCGGTACCGTCATGCCCGTGAGCCGTTCCTCCGCGACAGCGGCATTCCCGGCGCGGCCCGGTCCGGCCCGTCTCGCGCTGCTGCTGGTGCCGACCCTGCTGCTGACCCTGGCAGCGACTGGCGGGGCGATCGCCGTCTTCGGCCAGCGCTCCGGGTGGTTCGCGATGCTGATCCTGCCGCTGCTGCTGATGGGCTACGGCCGAAGCGCGCTCACCGCCACCAGCCTGTTGCTCGGATTGGTGCCGCGCCGCCGGACCGCCGAGCCGCCCGTCACGCACAGGCCGCTACCCCGTACCGCCCTGCTGCTGCCGATCTTCAACGAACCGGTGGCGCCGGTCGCCGCCGCCCTGCGGGTGATGAGCGACGCGCTCCGACCGGAGGACAACATCACGGTGTTCGTGCTCAGCGATACCCAGGACGCCGGGCTGGCGGCAGAGGAAGCCATCCGCTTCCCGGCGCTGACCCGCTCCGCGTCCGGCGTGGAGGTGCGCTACCGTCGGCGCGCCAGCAACGCGGGGCGCAAGGCCGGTAACATCGCCGCCTTCTGCCGGGAGCACGGAGCGGCGTTCGAGTTCGCGGTGGTGCTGGACGCCGACAGCCTGATGACCGCCGACGCCATCCGCGGCGCGATCGCCGCCCTCCGCGACGATCCCCGCGCCGCCCTGATCCAGACCGTGTCCTATCCGGTGGGCGACACCACCCTGTTCGGCCGGATGCAGCAGTTCTCCGCCCGGCTCAACGCGCCGATGTCGGTGCGCGGGCAGGATCTGTGGCAGGGCCGGCGCGGTACCTACTGGGGCCACAACGCGGTGATCCGCCTCGCCCCTTTCATGCGCCACGCCGTGCTGCCGGTGCTGCCGGGACGAGCCCCCATGGGCGGCGAGATCCTGTGCCACGACACCATCGAGGCGGCGCTGTTGCAGCGGGCCGGCTGGGACATCCGGGTGCTTCCCAACCTGCCGGGCTCCTACGAGACCACGCCGTCCAACCTCGTGGACCATCTCGGCCGCGAGAAGCGCTGGTGCCAGGGCAACCTCCAGCATCTGCGGCTGGTACGCCTGCCCGGCCTCACGCTGGCCAGCCGGGTCCATATCGGCATGGGCATCCTCTACTACCTGGCCCAACCTGCCGGGCTGCTGCTGAGCGTCGCGCTGCTATTGCGGTCCGCGATCGCACCCGTCGCCATCCCGTCCGCGCCCACCGCCGATCTCTCCGGCCTGCCGATCGCGGCCATCTTGTTCTGGCTCACCCTGTTCCTGGTGTTCGGCCCCCGCGCGGCGCAGCTCGGGGTGCTGATGGTGCGGGGAAACAACGCCCGCCGCTTCGGCGGCCGGTGCCGGCTGCTGCTCGGTTCTACCGTGGAGCAGCTTCTCGGCACCCTGCTGACCCCGGTGATGATGGTGTCGGCTTCCGTGTTCGTGTTCACCACGCTCAGCGGCCGCATCGTGCCCTGGAACTCGCCCCCGCGCGGCGATCGCGCCATCGGATGGCGCGAGGCCTGGATGCGCTTTCGGACCCACACGGCGCTGGGCGTCCTCCTCACCGTCCCGGCAGCGGCGTGGCATCCCGACCTTCTCGGCTGGACGCTGCTGCTGACCGCGGGGCTGCTGCTGTCCGTGCCGCTCGCCGTGGTGTCGGGCAGCGTGACGCTTGGCCGCCTCGCCCACCGGGCCGGCATCTTCGTGTGCGAGGACGAACTGATGCCGCATCCCGACCTCGTGGCGGCCGGACTTGCCGTCCCGTTTCTGCCGAAGAGGCCTCTCGGGCGCACGCCCACGTTGCTTCCGGCGGACGCCGCCGCCAAATGAAGTGGGATCATGGCCCGGGGGACGGGTAGCGGGTCCTCAGTGCGGGATCAGCATCCGCAGGCCATGCGCCACCCCCACCACGGCGCACAGGCTGACGAACCAGATCAGCACGAACCAGCCGATCCGGCTCCCGAAACCGCCGGGACGAGGCTCGGCGGGAAGTCGCGGTTCGAGGCGCATGGGAAGCTCTCCCTGTCCGTTCGGCGCCGGTCAGTGATAGTGCGTGTCGGCGCCGATCTTTCCCCGAAACACCCAGTAGGCGTAGGCCGTGTAGGCCAGGATGGTCGGCACCAGAACCGCGGAGCCGACCAGCAGGAAGATCTGGCTGGTGGGCGGCGACGAGGCCTGCCAGATATCGATGCTAGGCGGCACGATCCAGGGCCACAGGCTGATGCCGAGCCCGCTGAAGCTCAGAAAGAACCAGCCCAGCGCACACAGCAAAGGCGTCAGGTGGTGGTCCCGCTTCAGGCTCCAGAAGAACAGGATCGCCAGCGCCGCCACCAGCACCGGCACCGGGCTGACGATCAGCACCCGCGGCCACACCAGCCAGTGCCGGAGATAGTGCAGGTGGAGCTGCGGCGTCCACAGGCTCACCACCACGATCATCGCCAGCATCAGCGCGCCCAGCACCGAGGCATGGCGGCGCGACCGGCGCTGCAGATCGCCTTCCGTGCGCCACACCAGCCAGCAGGCGCCGAGCAGGCCGTAGCCGATCACCACCGCGATCCCGCACAGCACGGTGAAGGGGGTGAGCCAGTCCCACCAGCCGCCGGCATACTGGCCGTCCTGCACCTTGATGCCCTGCATCAACCCGCCCAGCGTCAGCCCCTGGGCCAGCGCCGCGGTGGTGGACCCGAGCCAGAACGCCAGATCCCATTGCCTGCGGCCGGTGGGCGTGTGCGCCCGGAACCGGAACTCGAAGGCGACGCCGCGAAAGATCAGCGCCAGCAGCATGGCGATGATGGTCGGATACAGCGCCGGCAGGATGGTGGAATAGGCGACGGGAAACACGCCGTAGAGCGCCGCTCCGCCGAAGATCAGCCAGGTCTCGTTGCCGTCCCACACGGGCGCCACCGAGTTCACCATCACGTCGCGGTCGCCCTCTCCCTTTTCCACGGGGAACAGGATGCCGAGCCCGAGATCGAACCCGTCCAGCACCACGTAGGCCAGCACCGCGAAGGCCACGAGGCCGGCCCAGAGGATCGGGAGCCAATACGCTTCGGTCATGGATCGGTCCTCATTCCGCCGCGTCGGGGTGGGCCGGGCGGGGATAGCCGTGTCCGCTCCCGCCCTGCATCACGGCACCGTTCTCCACCGGCGCCGGCCGCATGCCCGCGGTGCGGGTGGGCGCGCGCGGATCGGGACCGGGTTCGCCCATCACCGGCTCCTGCCCCATCAGCCGCAGCAGGATCATCAGCCCGGCGCCGAACACGAAGAAATACACCACCGCGAACGCCGCCATCGAGGTGGCCATGCCGGGCAGGGCGATCGGCGACACGCTGTCCACAGTGCGCAGGTGGCCATACACGGTGAAGGGCTGCCGCCCGACTTCCGTGGTGATCCAGCCGCACAGCAGCGCCACGAAGCCCGCCGGGCTCATCAGCAGCGCCGCGCGATGCAGCCACGGGCTCTGGTAGAAGCTCCCGCGCCAGCGCTGCCAGAGGCTCCACAGCCCCAGGCCGAACATCAGAAACCCGATGCCGACCATGATGCGGAAGGTGAAGAACATCAGGGGCGAATAGGGCCGGTCCTCCGGCTTGAACTCCTTCAGGCCGGGTACGTGGCCGTTCAGGCTGTGCGTGAGGATCAGCGAACCGAGCAGCGGCACCTCGACGGCGTAGTCGGTGCGCTCCTCCTTCATGTTCGGGATGCCGAACAGGATCTCGGGCGCGCGCGACCCGCCTTCCCAGTCGCCTTCCAGCGCCGCGATCTTGGCCGGCTGGTATTGGAGGGTGTTGAGCCCCTGGGTGTCTCCCGCGCCGATCTGGATCGGCGCCACGATGGCCGCCATCCACATCGCCATGGAGAACATGGTGCGCACCGCAGGGCTTGCTTCGCGTCCTTCCCGCCGGGCGCGCAGCAGATGCCAGGCGCCGACGCCGCCCACCGTGAAGGCCACGCACAGGAACGCCGCCAGCCCCATGTGCACGAGGCGATACGGGAAGCTCGGGTTGAACACGATCTTCCACCAGTCGGCGGGCAGGAACCGTCCCGTGCCGGGCTCGATCGTGAAGCCCTGCGGCGTCTGCATCCAGCTGTTGGACGCCAGGATCCAGGTCATCGAGATCAAAGTCCCGATCGACACCAGACAGGTCGCGGCGAAGTGCAGCCGCTTGCCGACCTTGTTCATGCCGAACAGCATCACGCCGAGGAAGCCCGCTTCCAGGAAGAAGGCCGTCAGCACCTCGTAGGCCAGCATCGGCCCCAGCACCGGCCCCGCCTTGGTCGCAAAACGCGACCAGTTGGTGCCGAACTCGTAGGACATCACCAGGCCGGACACGACGCCCATCGCGAAGCCGATGGAGAAGATCTTCAGCCAGTAGCGGAACAGGTCGAGATAGACCTGCCGGCCGGTCTTGAGCCACAGCCCTTCCAGCACCGCCAGATAGGCCGCGAGGCCGATGGAGAAGGCGGGAAACAGGATGTGGAACGCGACGGTGAAGGCGAACTGGAACCGGGCGATGTAGAGGGCGTCGATGCCGAACATGGATGGCCCCGAGAAACCAAGGAACGGGAAGACCGCGCCGCCGGGCGAGGTCGCGAAGGATGCCGGCACCTTGTCGATGCAGGCACGGAAACGAGACCGAGCCGTCGCGGTTTCAATTCCCGAAGAACGGGATCCGAAACCTCTTTCGGCAAAAGTCGTTGTAACGACGATATCTTCTTCGCCGACGACGACATCCAACCGGTGGGTGCGCTTGCTCTCCTCATACCACCGACGGCTCGTCGCGGATGCGTTTTCCCATGCCATGCTGCGCTGCACAATGAGGTGATACAGTCGCGACCCCAGCTGGTGGCCGGCCGTCATGCAGGTGCGCCGGGCGGCTCCTGCCACGCAGATCGTCGACATCCCGTCCCTTCGAAGGTGAGGCGCGACGTGCCTGCCGTTCCCGATGTTGAGGGCCGCCTCCTCACCCGGATTGCCTCCCCTCTCCGTGGACAGCGAACGCACCGCCGAAGCGAAGCGCGGGCAACTCACGCCGATCCGACGACCGCCATGACCGGACTCCACGCCGCCGGTCGGCAGCGTTTGTTTCCGGCTGGCCCCGCTTCCTGGTCCTGCGGCGCGTCCATTCCCCTGGGCGCGATCAGGCCCGCAACTCGTCGGGCGGCGCGGGGCGCTCTCCCGGGTCCACCAGCGCATCGATCACCACCGGCCCCGGCGTCTCGAACGCTTGCCGGAACGCCGGCGCCAACTCCTCGCGCCGCGACACGCGCAGCCCCGCCACACCCATCGCCCGTGCCGCCGCCGCGAAATCCACCGGGCCGAGCGCACAGCCATAGGGCGTCATCCCCATCGCCCGCTGCTCGAACAGCTCCTGGCCGAGCGCCTCGTTGTTGAGCACCAGCAGCTTCACCGGCAACCGGTGCAGGGCGGCCGTGCTCAATTCCGCCATCAGCATCGCCAGTCCGCCATCGCCCGCCACCGCCAGCGACGGCCGCCCCGGATGAGCGAACGCCCCGCCGATCGCCAGCGGCAGCGCCGACGCCATACTCACCAGCGTGCCGCAGCCGGTCCATTCCTGCCCGGCCCCGAGCTGGATGTGCCGGGCGGCGAATTGGGTGTTGGCCCCGCAATCGAGCGAGAACATCGCGTCGGCCGGTGCCATGGCACCGAACAGGGACACCACCGCCTGGGGGCGCAACCGTTCGCGCGGCTGGGTGTCCTCCACCTGCCGCAGCAGGCGGCGCCAGTCGCGCATCCATCCCTGCGCCGCCTGCAGGAAGCCGCGATCGGCCTGCCGGCGCAGGCGTGGAATCAGGGCGTCCAGCGTCAGCCCCGCATCGCCCACCAGTCCCAGCTCCACGGGATGCCGCAGCCCGATCCGGTCGGCGCGGCGGTCCAGCTGCAGGCAGCGCGCGGCACCCGCCGGGGGGTAATAGTCGGTCCAGGGCATGGTGGAGCCGAGGATCAGCAGGGTGTCGCAGCTCATCATCGCCTGCCGGGACGGCAGGCTGCCCAGATGGCCGATCCCGCCGGTGGTCAGCGGATGATCGTCCGGCAGCAGCGCCTTGCCGAGGAACGCCTTCGCCACCGGCGCTCCCAGCAGCTCCGCCAGCGTTTCGAGTTGCGCCCGGGCGCCGAGGCATCCCTGTCCCGCCAGGATCGCGACCCGCCGTCCCCCGTTCAGGATCGTCGCTGCCCGGTCGAGCAGCCCGGGTGGCGGCACCCCGTCCGGCGAGATCCAGGGCGAGTCCGCATCCCCGATCCCCCGGACGCCCGGCGGCGGCGCCGATCCCGCCCCGTGGGCCGGTCCTCGTGCCGTCGCGGACGCGACGGTGCCGATGGACAGCGGCGTCGATCCCGGTGCCCAGCGTCCGGCGGCCCGGGGCTCGGCCGGCAGGCGCCCTTCCGGTGTCGCCGCGGACGCGGACGCACCGGCGCCGATCGGGCCCGCCCGGCCGGGATCGGCATGCCCACCGACCGAGGGCAGCCCGCCCCGCGCTCGGTCACGAGGAATCCCTGGCGTTTCGTCCGGCCCATCCCTCCCCGCCCACCCGCCGGCCGATGCGCCGAGCGCGGACGACGCTGTGCGGGCCGGCGGCGCGGCCGCCCCCGCCACCCCGCCGGCGGGCATCACCGGTGACCCGGAGCGGCCGCCACTCCCCGCGAACGGCCGCGCCCCCGCCCACGACCCGTCCCCGGGTTCCGCCGGCGGCGCCACCGACGGATGGTCGTCCGCCAGCCGCCAGCCCTGCACGTCCTTGGCGATCGTCAGGTGGGCGACCCCGCGCCCTTCCAGGGCCGCCCGGCAGGCCCGGCCGGCGATCCACAACGCATGCGCCGGACCGGACACGCGCTCGTTGAACAGCGCGGCGTCGCGCAGCACGGATGCCGCGTCCAGCGCCTGCGGGTAGCGCATCCCGTCCATGTCGTGGAACGTGGCACCGGTGATGGCCAGCACCGCCGCGCCGTCCAGGCTCGCGTCGAACAGCCCGTTCAACAGATGCACCGCGCCCGGCCCGCTGGTGGACACGCACAATCCCAGCCGGCCGCCATGCTTGAAGAAGCCGGACGCCATGAAGGCCGCCGCTTCCTCGTGTCGCACGCCGACGAAGGCGATGCGGTCCCGCCGCCGCCACAACGCCTGGATCACCGGGTTGACCCCGTCGCCCACGATGCCGAAGGCGTGCGTCGCTCCGTGCGCGAGCGCCGCCTCCACCAGGATGTCGGCCGTGGTGCGATCGTCCCCGCGGGCGCCGGCCGCCCGGACCGTTTCCGGACCGGCCCTGGCTCCCGCGTCGTCCGTCATTCCCGCCGGTGGCGATTGCGCCCCGGCGAGGGCGGCTGTCGAAGGCAACGCGGCCATGCCGGCCAGGCCCGCCGCTTGCAACAACCCCCGGCGCCCCAGGGTGGGGAGCGGCGGGTCCGGTTTTGGCGGTTCCGGGAGCGGATCGTCGGCGGTGCCGGGCATGATGGCGCCGATCATGGCGTGTTTCGCGCCCGACGCGAATGCCGCTGTCCGGCACGACCCCGCGGGCACCGCGAGCGCGACCGGACGGACCGGCACGCAGGGCGACGGCGGGCCACCCGGCTCCATACGTACCCCCGCATGCCGCGTCTGCCGCCGGGTCTCCCCCCGTGCGGAACCCGGGCGGTCCGCGACGAGGCCAGCGGCCGTCACGCGGGAGGGGCGGCCCCAATCCGGTCCAGCACGTCGATCGCCTCGGAAGGAAGACGCAGCGACGCCGCCGAAAGGTTCTCCCGCAGATGCGCGACCGAAGAGGTGCCTGGGATCAGCAGGACGTTCGGCGAGCGCTGCAGCAGCCAGGCCTGCGCCACCTGCATCGGCGTCGCTTCCAGCCGGCTCGCCACCTCGCTCAGCGCGTCCGATTGCAACGGCGAGAAGCCGCCCAGCGGGAAGAACGGCACGAAGGCGATGCCTTCCCGGGCCAACTCGTCCAGCAACGCGTCGTCCGCCCGGTGCGCCAGGTTGTACTGGTTCTGCACGCACACGATCGGGCAGATGGCGCGCGCTTCCCGCACCTGCGCCGCCGTGGCGTTGCTCAGGCCGATATGCCGGATCAGCCCGTCGCGTTGCAGCCCGGCCAGCACCTCCAGCGGCTCGGCGAGCGATCCTTCCGCCGGACCGTGCACGTCGAACATCAGCCGCAGGTTGACCACATGCAGCGCATCCAGCCCGAGATGGCGCAGGTTGTCGTGCACGGCGCCCCGCAGCTCCTCGCGGCCGAACGCCGGGTTCCAGGATTTGTCCGTGCCCCGCACGGCGCCCACCTTGGTCACGATGGTCAGGCCGTCGCCATAAGGATGCAGCGCTTCCCGGATCAGCCGGTTGGTGACGTGCGGCCCGTAGAAATCGCTGGTGTCGATATGGTCAACGCCCGCTTCCACCGCCGCCCGCAGCACCGCCAGCGCCGCCGCCGGGTCGCTGGGCGGCCCATACACACCCGGTCCCGCCAGCTGCATGGCGCCGTAGCCGATCCGCTTCACCGTGCGATCGCCGAGCGGGAAGGTTCCCGCGCCCGCCAGTTCCGTCATCGACATGATCCCCTGATTCAAGGCCGCGCGTCCCTCCCGGCGCGCACCGCCCCGGGCACCGGCGCCCGGCCAACGCGAACCATCCTTTATAAGCCGGCGCACCGCGCGATAATCCGGCACGATCCGCACGGGCCGTGCACCAGGCCGTACGATCGCCTCCGCCGCCGGGAGCCGCCCATGACGGACACGCCACCTCTTTCCGATCTCGATGCCTTTCTTCTCGTCGCCCACCGCGGCGGCTTCCGCGAGGGCGCCCGGGCGTCGAGCCGCAGTGCGTCCGCGCTCAGCGAGGCGGTGCGCCGGCTGGAAGCGCGGCTCGGCGTCAGGCTGCTCCACCGCACGACCCGTTCCGTCCGCCCAACGGAGGTGGGCGCCCGGCTGCTGGAGCGGCTGAGCCCGGCGCTGCGTGAGGTGGGCGCGGCGCTCGACGTGGTGAACGGCTACCGCGACCGCCCCGCGGGCACGCTGCGCCTCAACGTCCCCACGGTCGCCGCGCGCCTGGTGCTGCCGGGCATCGTGCCCCCGTTCCTCGACGCCTATCCCGACATCCGGCTGGAGGTCACGGTGGAGGACGGCCTGGTGGACATCCTCGCCGCCGGCTGCGACGCCGGGATTCGCTACGAGGAGCGGCTGGAACAGGACATGATCGCGCTGCCCATCGGGCCGCGCACCCAGCGCTTCGCCCTCGCGGCCTCGCCCGGCTATCTGGCCCGGCACGGCATCCCCGCCCACCCCCGCGACCTGCTGCATCACCGTTGCATACGCGGCCGCTTCAACGGCCGCGCCCTCGCGCCGTGGGAGTTCGAGCGTGCGGGCGAGATCGTCCGCGTCGATCCCACCGGGCCGCTGCTGGTCAGCATCGGGGGCGCCACCGACCTCGCCGTGGACGCCGCGGTCGCCGGCAGCGGGCTGATCCAGCTGTTCGAGGACTGGCTCCGCCCGCATCTCGAATCCGGCGCGCTGGTGCCTGTGCTGGAAGAATGGTGGGAGCGCTTCTCCGGCCCGTTCCTGTACTATCCCGGGCGCCGCCACCTGCCGGCACCGCTGCGCGCCTTCGTGGATTTCATCGCGTCCCATCCCCCCGAACGGCCGCGCGGCCGGTCCGACGCCCCGCCCGACCGTTCCGCCGGTTGAATCCTTCTTGCCAGTCTCCGCCAGGGAGGTTCAGCCTGGACGAGCCCGCGCCCCGGGTCCGAGAACAGCGATGTCATCCCCGCAGATCGTGACCGTCGTCAGCACCTTCGCCGCGCTGCTGTCGATGATCAGCTTCATCCCGCAGGCCTGGAGCATCATCCGGTCGCGCAACACCGACGGCATCTCGCTCAAGACCTACGTCATCACCGTGATCGGCTTCGTTACCTGGCTGTTCTACGGCGTGCTGGTGATGCAATGGCCGATCATCGTGCAGAACATCATCTGCCTGATCCTGTCGGCCTTCATCCTCACCATGAAGCTGCTGCCGCAGGAGAAGAAGGAGGCGGTGGCGGACGCGATGACACCGTCCATGCTGGAGGACGATCCCGGCTGACCGACGGCGCTGCGGCCGATCAAGCCGCCACGGGATCGCAGCGCCTGATTGCCTGCCCGGTGCCAAGACCCGGGTTCAGGCAGTCGCACGGGTCCATCGCGGCGAAATGCGCGGCCTGCGTCGGCGCCACCTCGTACAACACGCCGACATTGTGCTCGGCCGGGTAGCGCGCGCCGCGCTTGTCCAGCTCGGCCAGCATGCGCCGTTCCAGCGCGTGCCCGTCCGTGCCCTTCCGCACCACGTAGTCCTGGTGCATCACGTGGCACAGGAAGTGACCGTAATAGAGCTTGTGCAGGCAGGGCGCGTCGAGGGCGGGCGGCAGGCGCTCGAACCAGTCGCGGTCGTTGCGGCGCAGCGCGATGTCGAGCGCCACGATGTCCTCCACCTCGCGCCGGTGCACCGCGCGGTAGCGCACCGCCGCCCCGGCGCAGGCGAAGCGATGCAGGAACGCTTTCGATCCTTCGCCCGGCGTGCAGCGGAAGAATGCGCCGTCGCCCCCGGCGAACGCCTGCTCCAGCAACCGCCCCGTCTCCGCCGCCAGCGGGCCGCCGACCTTAAGCATCAGATGGTGCTCGAATCGGTCGCGGTACTCGCGCAGCCTCGGCGGCAGGTGGTCCGGAAACAGGCGGGAGGCGGCCTGCAGCAGGCGATCAGACAGCGCGTCGGGGATGCCGGGCAGGCGGCGGGCGAGGCGGTCCACCCGGGCCTTCCACGCGAACAGCTTCGGCAGCCGCGCGGTGCCCAGCGTCTCCACCGCGATCACCGTGTCCTTGCCATAGCGATCGGCGATGTCGAACGCGTCGCGATGCATGTACTCCCCGCTGATCGGCAGCGCCGGCAGCTCGCGAAGGATGCGGCGACGCAAAGCCGCGAAGACGTCCGGATCGTTTGTGCCCGCGTAGAACACCACCGGGTCCGGCTCGGCGGCGAAGGTGTCCACGCGCACCGCGAACACCACCAGATGCCCGGCGCAGCCCGACGCCTCGAACAGCCGGCCAGGATCGGCGTTGTAGCGCGCGGGCTCGTCGCTGTCGGTATCGCGCACGTGCGCGGCGTAGCGGTCATCGTGGCCGCGCGCCGCGCCGGCCTCGATGTCGCGGTCGGCGAAGTCGCCCGCTTCCACCCGGCGCAGGATCTCCTCGGGCTCGCGGCCCAGCGCGATGCCGAGATGGTTCACCAGCCTGAGCACACCATCCGCGCCCACCTGCCCGAACAACGCCATCTCGGTATAGGCCGGTCCTCGCTGCACCAGCGCGCCGCCCGAATTGTTGCAGATGCCGCCGATCACCGACGCGCCGAGGCAGGAGGAGCCGATCACCGAGTGCGGTTCGCGCCCATGCCGCTTGAGCGCGGTTTCCAGCCGGTCCAGCGTGGTGCCGAGCAGGCACACCGCCTGCTGGTTGTTCCGGATCAGCCAGAACCGGTTCATGCGCATGGTGCTGATCAGCACCACGGGACGGTCGGCGGTGCCGTTCGGCGTCGATCCGCCGGTGAGCCCGGTATTGGCCGCCTGCATCAACAGGATGCAGCCCGCCTCGATCGCCCGCTGCGCCACGCGCCAGGTTTCCACCAGCGTGCCCGGCCGCACCACCGCCAGCACCGGACCGCCCCCCACCCGGTATCCCCGCCGGAAGGCAAGCGTGTCGGCGTCGCGCGTCAGCACGTGGCGCCGCCCGACGATGGCGCGCAACTCGTCCAGCAGAACGGCGCCGGTCTTCATCGGCCGTGCCGGTGCTCCGGCGGAAGCGATCGAACTGTCCGGCATCGCGCCCGACTCTCCCCGTTATTCCCGCGGCACCCGGCCGTGAGCCGTTCCTGTTGTCGAGGGCTACAGCCTAGACCCGACGAGGACGACGCACGAAACGACGAGCGGGCACGCGCGGACAACGCACCGGCCGCGGTCGGAGCACCGCCGGTGCGGTCAAGGCCGTCCCGGCGGTTCCTCGATCAGCAGGCTCGCGAGCGTTGCCGTCAGGGTGAAGCCCAGCGCGATCAGGATGGCGGTGGTGAACCCGGCATCCGTCGCCGCCGCCGCGTACGGCGCGGCCACCGCGATGCCGAGTCCGGCTCCGATGCCGAACGCGGCACCGTTCAACCCCGGCAGCAGCGCCGGTGCCTCGGCGGGCGACAACAGCGTGCCGAGCCCGTTGAGGGTCGTCAGCACCAGCCCGTTATAGCCGATGCCGAGCAAAGCCACGCACCCCAGCAGCACCGGCAACCGGTCGCGCTCGGCCAACAGCACCGCCACGGACAGCGCGCAGAACAGCAGCCCGCCCCGCAGCATCCGTCGCCAGCCGAAACGCGATGCGAGCCAGCCGGCAGCCGGTGCGGACACGCAGCCGAGCAGTGCCGGCGGCGTCAGCACCAGCAGCGCCGCCCGCGCCGGGCTCAGGCCGAAACCCGGCGGCCGTCCCTGCAGCAGCAGCACCAGGGTGAGGTTGACCAGCGCGAACACCCCCGCCAATGCCAGCAGCGTCGTCGCCAGCAACGCCCAGCACCGGCGCGACACCGCGAAACCCGGCGGTATGAGCGGCCACGCCGCGCGCCGTTGGCGGCGCACCAGCATCGGCAACGCGACGAGCAGCATCGTTCCGGCCGCCACGGCCGCGAGCAACGGCCCACCCCCACCGCCGGCCATGGACAGGCAGCGATCCAGCGCCACCAGCAGCAGCGCCAGCCAGCCGGCCCCGGCCCAGTCGGTGCGGCGCCAGGGACCGGCGGGCCGGGGATCGGGTGGCACCAGCCGCCACACCAGCCCGATTGCCAGCAGCGCCACGACGAAGGTGACGCAGAAGATCGACCGGAACCCCGTCTCCCCGGCGAGCCAGGCGCCCCCGTAGCCGTCGAGGCCACCCACGCCGCCGTTGATCGCGGTGATCACCCCGAGCGACACCGCGAACCGTTCGGGCGGCAGCCGCTCGCGCAGCAGCACGTAGGCGAGCTGGAACACCACGCCCGACGCGCCCTGCAGCAGCCTGCCCAGCAGAAGGACGCCGAGCCCCGGTGCGGCGGCGCACAGGGCCGTCCCCACCAGCGATGCCGACAACGCCACGAACAGCACCCGACGCCGCCCGGCCTCGTCGCTCCAGCGACCCAGCGCGATGCCGGCCACGGCGCCCGACAGGAAGAACCAGGACGACACGCGGGACACGCTGGCGACGTCCACGCCCAGCGCGGCCGCCATCGCCGGCAGCACCGGCGTGACCATGGACGCGTTCAACTGGAACGCGAGCACGGACACCAGCAACGCCGCGATCAGGCCGGCGGCCGCGCGCCCGCGAAGCGCCCGCTCCGGCGGCGCCGGACCGTTTGGCGTTGGGCGCCCGATGTGGGGATCGGCTGGCGCCGGATCAGGCGAATGGGGATCGGGCGCATGGGGCTCGGGCGAATGGAGACCGGGTCGTCCCGTCCCGGCGGGCATCGCGCCGTTCACGACGGCTCGCCCGCCGTGACCCCCCGGCCCGACGCTCGCCGGCCCGACGCTCGCCGGCCGGAAGCCCCTCGGCGGTGGCTCAGCCGGCCTCGCCCAGATTCACCAGCAGCCACGGCAGCGGGTCCGGCTCCCCCGGCCGCAGCCACAACGGCACCGCGTTCGGCAGCCGCACGTTGGCCGGCAGCCCCATCGCCTTGCGCAGGGCGCGGAACATCGCGCCGTGGCACACGATCATCGGCAGCCCGTCGCCTTCCGTGGCCTTGTTCACTGCCCCCACCGCGCGCGCGACCAGTTCGGGAAACGGTTCGGCGCCCTGGGGCACATAGTCGTTGGCGATCCAGCTGTCGTACCAGTCGCCCATCGGCTCGCCTTCCTGGACGCCGAAGCAGACCTCCTGGAGCGCGATATCGGTGGTGATCGGCAGGTCCACCCCGTCGCTGTCGCGCAGCGCGTCGCGCACCAGCTCGGCGGTCCGCAGCGCGCGGCCGAGCGGCGAGCTGACGATACGCGTGATGCGGCCGTGCTCGTTCCAGTGCCGCGCCAGCATCGCGGCGGCCCGCGCGCCCTGCGCGATGCCGGTGTCGTTGAGCGGGATGTCGGAACGGCCCTGGCTCAGGCCGCGGGCGTTCCAGTCGGTTTCGCCGTGCCGGAGATACCAGAAGGGTCGGGGCGCGAGCCGGGCGATCGGATAATCGGTCATCAGTCGAACAGTGAACTGACCGAGCTCTCGTCCGCAACCGCCCGCACCGCGGTGGCGAGAAGCTGAGCGATGGTGATCTGCCGGACGTTGGCCGCGAGCCTCACCGCTTCGGTCGCCTGGATGGAGTCGGTGATGGTCATCATCTCGATCGGCGAGGACGCCACGCGCGACACCGCGCCCCCGGTCAGCACCCCGTGGGTGACATAGGCACCCACCGAGGTGGCGCCCACCGCCATGATCGCCTCGGCCGCGTTGCACAGCGAGCCGCCAGAATCGATGATGTCGTCCACCAGCAGGCAATGGCGACCCGACACGTCGCCGATCACGTTCATCACCTCCGACACGCCCGCCCGCTCGCGGCGCTTGTCGATGATGGCCAGATCGACCCCCAGGCGCTTGGCCAGCTGGCGGGCCCGCACCACGCCGCCCACGTCGGGCGAGACGATCATCAGGTCGCGGTTGCCGTAGCGCTCCTTGATGTCGCGCACGAACAAGGGTGCTGCGAACAAATTGTCCACCGGGATGTCGAAGAAGCCCTGGATCTGCCCGGCATGCAGATCCATCGTCAGCACCCGGTTGGCGCCCGCTTCCACGATCAGGTTGGCCACCAGCTTGGCGCTGATCGGCGTGCGCGACCCCGACTTCCGGTCCTGCCGCGCATAGCCGAAATACGGGATCACCGCCGTGATGCGCCGCGCCGAGGCCCGGCGCAGCGTGTCCATCATGATCAGCAGTTCCATGAGGTTGTCGTTCGTGGGGTAGCAGGTGCTCTGCACCACGAAGACATCCTCGCCGCGGACATTCTCCTGGATCTCGACGAAGATCTCCATGTCCGCGAACCGCCGCACCGTGGCCTTGCACAACGGCAGGTTGAGCGCGGTGGCCATCGCCTCCGCCAGGGGTCGGTTGCTGTTGCAGGCAACGATCTTCATGGCGAACGGCTCCGCGGCGGCCCTGGCGGTTGAACGAACACCGATCCGCGAGCGCGCCGCGTTCTAGCAACGCGGCCTTATCCTGTCACCACATCGTCATCACGCCGGTGTGACGGGATCGCCGCCATCTTTCCAGCCGGGATCGTTTCGCAGCGCCGCCGCCAGATGACGGCGCCAGGGCCGGCCCGGCGAGGGCGGCATCCCGCGAGGCCCGGCACGCCTCCGGCGTCAGGCGGGAGGAACGGCCAGCGGCTTGCCCGGTCCGGATCCGGTGCCGCCATTCGCCGGGACGGCCCGCTTCGGCAGCCCGGCATTGTTGGTGATCACCTCCCGGATGCCGAGCGCCGCTTCCTGGCACACCACCACCGCCACGTCGCCCCAATAGCCGTCCAGCGTGCCGGCCGGCACCTCGTTGAGCTGCGACACCTTGCCCGCCTCGTGGCCGAGCTTGTTCACCACCGTCCAGGTGATCTCCACGTGCTGCATGTTCTGGCCGCCGTTCTTCTCGGGCGGAGCGACCTTCACCAGCCCGGACACGGTGAAATCGGCCCCGGCGGCCTGGTGCACCAGCTCGTCCCGGCTGTCGGGCAGCGACACCGCCATCTGCCGGCCTAGCGAGATGTCGCCGTCGCCCGGCGCTCCCGTCACGCCGGTGAAGAAGATCTTGGCCGACCGGTTGAACAAGGAGGACGGATCCGCCCGAAGCTGTGCCGCGCGCAGGTCGAGCAGCATGGCGTTGATCGACTCCGCCGCCGTTTTCGCCGTGGCCGACAGCAGCGCCGGATCGGGATGCGACCACAGCTCGGCCGGCACCGGCGAACCGTCGCGGCTGGCCCGTACCTTGTTGTCCGGTCCCAGCACCCGGAAGCTTGGCACCACCTGCCCGCCTTGCAGGCGCCCCACGGTGTCGAGATGCCAGTCCCCCGGCCGCACCGGCTGGGCGATCGCCGGCACCTCCTTGGTCACCAGCGCGTCCGACAGGTCATGGGCGAAGCGCCGCGCGTCGGCGTCCGACAACAGCGACGCAGTAGGAACCGGCACGTCGAGGCGGGCCGGCGGCGGCGACGCCAGGCGCAGCGCGTTGGCGCCCGGGTGCCCGTTGAAGGGCTGCGGCAGCGTGCCGCATCCGGACAGCAGAAGCGCCGCCAGCGGCGGCAGCGGAAGAAGAAGACGCATCGGAAGCGGGACGCCCTAGCTCGAAGCGGAAGAAGGAGAAGCGATCACCGAGATCTGGTGTCCGAGCGGGCCGCCGCCGGCCAGGGTGCGGCGGCGATGGCTGAAGAAGCGCGCCTCGTCGGCAAGGGTATCGTCGCCGGTCCATCCCGCCCCGTCCACGCCCGCCGCCCGGAGCCGGGCCACGCAATAGCCTGGCAGGTCGAACATCAGCCGGTCGCCCCGTCCCGCCCGGAAGAACCTGTCCGGATCGAACCCATCTTCGGCCGCGCGCACCGTTTCGCGAAGTTCGGGACCCACCTCGTAGCTGTGGGGGCCGATGCAGGGACCGACCACCGCCACCACCCGAGACACGGATGCGCCCAGCGCGGTCATCGCGTCCAGGGTGCGCTCCAGGATGCCGCCCGCGGCGCCGCGCCAGCCGGCATGAGCGGCTCCCACCACGCCCACGGCCGGGTCTAGAAACAACACCGGTGCGCAATCGGCGGTGATCACGCCCAGCGCCAGGCCCGGACGGTCGGTCACCATCGCGTCCGCCCGGCCGCCTTCGCCTGGCGCCCACGCGGCCCGGGCGGTCACCACCGCGTCGCCATGCACCTGCGTCACGCCCAGCAGACAGGCCGCCTCGACCCCCACCGCCGCCGCCACCCGCCGCCTGTTCTCCCGCAGCGCGTCGGCGTTGTCGCCGCTGCTCATCGAGCAGTTCAGGCTGGCAAAGGCGCCCTCCGACACCCCCCCTTCCCTGGTGAAGAAGCCATGCGGCACCTCACCGAAGGCCGCCGCGCGCACCGGGCGCGGTCCGGGCGCCGCCGCGCTGCGCCCCGGGCCGATCCCGGTACCGCCGGCCCCGGTGACATCGGACACGGGCATCGGAAACCCTCCCTCGCTCAGCCGCTCGCCGCGCACCATCGTCGGCAGCCTCGATCGACGCAACCACCCGGCCCACGACCCCGGACGGGAAAGACCGGAGCCATCGCGCCAGACGACCGCACGGATGAGGGCCGACCACGACGCGAGCGGCACCGCACCGCGCACAGCCCCAGGGACACGCTCGGGTGCCGCGGGGTTTCCGGCCGGCACGAAGGCCGGCCCCCCCGGGGCTGATCGGCTCCCGGACATGTCTGCCGATGTCAGGCCTCGAAGCCCGGCAAGGGCGGCAGGCGCGGATCGCGAACCGCCATGACCTTGAACAGCCGCCCCATGCGATCCGGCGCGCTGAGCCGGTGCGCGGCATCCACCAGGGCACGGGCCTGTTCCGGCGGCTGCTGCCTGGCCAGTTGCTCGGTGCGGGGCCACAAACCCAGCGACGACAGGAACGCGCCCTGCCCCACCGGCCCCTGCACCCGGGCCCCCGCCTCCGCCGCCACGCCGGCGAGGGCGGGAAAGTCGACATGGGCGGTGAGGTCCGCGGTGCCCGGGCCGTCGAGCGGATCGCACGGCTTTCCATCACGCAACGCCTGCAGCGTGTCGCCGTGCCCTGGCCGGTCCGGGCCGTAATCGAGGAGAAGCGCAGCACCACCATCGCGGACGATGCGCCCGGCCAGGTGCCGCACGGCGTCCATCGCGTCGGGGTTCCATTCCAGCACCTCGCCCGGCGCCACCGCCCGGCCCAGCAGCGGGGCCGGCGGCACGGGGCCGTCCCGCAGCACGAAGCGGCCGTTCAGCACGAAACGCTCGTCCCATCCCCCGGGGCGGCGCAGCAGCTGGCGCACGGGCAGCGCGTCGAGGAACTCGTTGCCGAACAGAAGCAGCGGTCCGTCGGGAAGCGCGTCGATCCGGTCGTGCCAGCAGGGCGGGTCCGCCAGGAGGCCGGCCAGCGCCGCCGCCTGGGCCTGCCGCAGCCGGAGCGAGGTTTCCACCAGATGCACCCGCGCCGCCGCCGCGAACGATGGCGACACCCGGCGCGCCAGCCGCAGCGCATCGCTCATCAACGTGCCGCGCCCGGGTCCCGCCTCGGCCAGCAGCACCCGCGCGGGCGACCCCATCGCGTTCCACGCCACCGCCGCCCAGGCTCCCAGCAGCTCGCCGAACACCTGCGAGATTTCGGGCGCGGTGATGAAATCGCGGAACGGATCGCGCGACGCGTAGTATGCCGCGTTGGCCCGCGCCATGAAGCGGTCGAGGCGCTCGGCATCCCCGCCGGGCGCCGGAAAAGCTTCCGGTTCGCGTGCGGCCGTGACGCCGCCGCCGATTGGGGAGGGATCGTCGTTCAGGACGAGACCGCCTCCTCCTCGGCCACGGTCGCCACCAGGGGCGGCCGGCGCAGCGCCCACAGGATCAACCCGATCCCGGCGATGGCCATCGGGATGCACAGCAGCTGTCCCATGGTGGTGCCGAACGCGAGATAGTTCAGAAACGCGTCCGGTTGCCGGAAATGCTCCGCGAAGGCGCGCAAGGTCGCGTAGCCCAGCAGGAAGCCCCCGGTCAGCAGGCCGCCTCGCGCCCGGATGCGCTCGCTGCGCGCCAGCATCACCATCACCAGCAGCAGCAGCACGCCCTCAAGCAGCGCCTCGTAGAGCTCGGACGGGTGCCGGGGCACGCCGTCCACCTGCGGATAGATCATCGCCCAGGGCAGGTCGGCGGGTGCGGGGCGTCCCCACAACTCGCCGTTGATGAAGTTGGCGCAGCGCCCGAGCCCGAGCCCGATCGGCACCACCACCGAAAGCCGGTCCGCGAAGCCGAGCGTCGGGATGCGGTGCCGCCTCGTATAGATCAACAGGGCCACCACCACGCCCAGCATGCCGCCGTGGAAGCTCATCCCGCCATGCCACAGCGCGAGCGCCGCTCCCGGATGGGAAAGGTAGAGGCTGGGCTGGTAGAACAGGATGTAGCCCAGCCGGCCGCCGATCACGACGCCCAGCGTCGCCCAGGTGAGGAAGTCGTCCACTTCCAGCGGCGTCGCCACCCTGGGCGTCCATTCCGCAAGCCGGCGCATCAACCGCCACCCAATCAGCAGCGCCACGATATAGGCCAGCGCATACCAGCGGATGGCCAGGGGCCCCAGCTGGACCAGCACGGGGTCGAACTGGGGAAACACCAGGACGGGCAGCATCGGGATCAGCGGGCTCCGGTGAAGAAGAAAGACGCAAGAATGCCGGGACGACGGGTCGCCCGCGCAAGACGGCGGCGCGACCGGCCCGCGAAGCACGCCCGGGTCATAGCCATCCGGCCGGGCAGGCGGCCTAGCAGAACGGCTCGGCGCCCGGCGCCAGATGCTGCTCCACGTAGCGCCGCACCCCCGCCTCCAGGGTGGTGAACTGCCCGCGATATCCGGCCGCCCGCAGCCGGTCCATGTCCGCGCAGGTGAAGGATTGGTATTGCCCGCGCAGGGCCGCCGGCATGTCCGTGAATTCGACCCGGCGCTCCACGCCGGCCGCGTCGCACACCGCATGCGCCAGATCGAGATAGGAGCGGGCGGCGCCGGTGCCGAGATTGAACAGCCCGCTCGGTGCGCCGGGGGTGTCGAGCAGCCAGAGCATGACGTCCACCACGTCGCCCACCCAGATGAAGTCGCGCTTCTGCTGCCCATCGGCGATGTCGGGCCGGTCGCTGCGGAACAGTCTCGCCGGCCGTCCCGCCCGCACCTCGTCGTGCTTCACCTTCACCACCGAGACCATGCCGCCCTTATGGTACTCGTTGGGGCCGTAGACGTTGAAGAACTTGAGCCCGTTCCAGCGCGGCGGCGCCTCGTGCCCGCGCGCCAGCTCCTCCTGAACCCACAGGTCGAAGGCGTGCTTGCTCCAGCCGTAGAGGTTGAGCGGACGCAGCGACGGCAGCCGCGACGGATCGTCGGAGAACAGGTCGGGACGGTCCGCCGCGCCATAGGTCGCGGCCGAGGACGCATACAGGAACGGCACACCTTCCCGCGCGCACCAGCGCCACAGAAGCTGCGACAGCGCCACGTTGCTGCGCCACACCAGGTCGCCGTCGCGGGCGGTGGTCTCGCTGATCGCGCCGAGATGCACCACCGCATCCACCCGGTGGCCGCCCTCCAGAAACCCGCCCAGCTCCTCCGGCGGCAGCAACAGGGACGGCGGATGCGCCAGCAGGTTGCGCCATTTGCCCTCGCCTCCCAGGCGATCCACGATCGCCGTGGACTCACCGCGGCGCCGCAACGCCGCGTGGAAACAGGAACCGATGAAGCCGGCGCCGCCGGTGAGCAGGATCATGGATCGGCTTATAGGGCGATCCGCCACGGCGGCGCGAGGGCGTGCCCCCTGTCGGTGCCCCCGCCGGAAGCCCGGATCCCGGCGTTCCGGCTGGGTGTGATCCCTGGCGACGGATGACATGGACACCCCGGGCGACCATATCTGTTCCATCACCTCTTCCGATCAAGGATCCGTCCCGTGGCCGACAGACCCCGCTTCTTCGACGACATCGCCGGCGTCGCCGGCGGCGCCTTTTCCGCCCTGTCCGGTCTCGGGGAGGAGATCGGCGCGATCGTGCGCGCCCGCGTCGACGAGGCCCTGTCGGCGCTCCAGCTGGTGCGCCGGGACGAGTTCGAGGTGATGAGCGACCTGGCCGCCGGCGCCCGCGCAGCACAGGAGGAAGCGGACGGCCGGATCGCCGCGCTGGAAACCCGCCTTGCGGCCCTCGAGGCCCGCCATGCCGGCGGCACCGCCCACGGTTCGGCCCCCGCGCATCCCGAGGACCCGACCGAGCCACCCGAACACGACCCGCACGCGGCGGACGGCGCCCTGGGCGGCCCGCCCCCGGCGGAAAGCACCGCGGGTCCGGACAGCGAGGCTGAAGGACGTCGTGGCGACAGCACCCCGCCCGGCGCGGTCTGAACCTCCACCTTTGCCGCGCCGAGGCGATGGGGACGGGTCCGCCAGCCCGTTTCGGCGGCGGGTGCTGCGACGCTTGCAGGCCGCATTCCTGCCCCATAGGCTCAGGCTCGGGTGTCCGTCCCGTGCGGCGGCGCCTGAGTCGCAGACGTAGGGGTTCGGCGCTTCATCCGCACCGGACCGCCCTCCAGACGGGGAGCACCGCATGCCTGCCTTGACCACGGTCACGAGCCAGCCCGCTTCCAACCCCCTCGACCTGATGGAACAGATCGTGGGCGGCTACGAGTGGGCGTTCGACCGGCGCACGGACACCGAGATGGCCGCGGAAGCTCCCGGCAAATGGTGCGACTACGGGCTGTATTTCTCCTGGTCTGGCGAGATCAGCGCCATGCATTTCACCTGCACCTTCGACCTGAAGGTGCCCCCGGCACAGCGCCGGGCCCTGTTCGAACTGCTGGCGCTCGCCAACGAGCGCCTGTGGATCGGGCATTTCGGCATGGACGCCGACGACGGCATGCCGTTGTTCCGCCATGCCGTGCTGCTGCGCGGCGCGCCCGGCGCGTCCAGCGAAAGCCTGGAAGACATGGTCGACATCGCCCTCACCGAATGCGAGCGCTTCTATCCGGCGTTCCAGTTCGTGTTGTGGGGCGGCAAGACGCCGGCGGAAGCGCTGGAAGCGGCCATGCTCGATTGTGCCGGCGAAGCCTGAGCCGGCAGGGCGTTTCTTCGGTCCCGTGAACGATCGTACCAACCGCGTCGGCGGGGCCGCCGACGGCGCGGTGTGGCGGGACGCCCTGCCGCCGCTGCTGCTGATCGGCTGCGGCCGCATGGGCCAGGCGATGCTGACGGGGTGGAACGCCCGGAACCTGGCTCCCTCGGCGGTGGTGGCCCCCAGCCTCGACGCCGGCCACCATGCCGTGTCCCGGCATGACTTGTTCCGGGACACGCCCTCCGCGGTGGCGGCGCTGCTGGAAGCCGGCACCCGGCCCGCCGCCATCGTGCTCGCGGTGAAGCCGCAGAAGGCCGATGCGGTGCTGCCGGCCCTGGCTCCCCTGCTCGGGGACGGGGCGGCCGGGCCGGTGGTGCTGTCCATCATGGCCGGACGCACGCTGGCCGCGCTCGCGGCACAACTGCCGGCCGGCAGCCGTCTGGTGCGCTCGATGCCCAACACCCCGGCGGCGATCGGCCGCGGGGTCACCGTGGCGGTGGCCGGTGCCGGCGTCGACACGGTCCAACGGAACCTGTGCGACCGGCTGCTGCGGGCGGCCGGCGCGGTGGAATGGGTCGAGAACGAGGCCCTGCTCGATGCCGTCACCGCCGTATCCGGCAGCGGGCCGGCCTATGTGTTCCTGTTGGCGGAACTGCTGGAACGTGCCGGGACGGCGCAGGGCCTGCCGCCCGCGCTGGCCCGCACCCTGGCCCGCGCCACGGTGAGCGGCGCCGGGGCGCTGCTGGACGCCTTGCCGGACGACGCCGACGCGCTGCGCCGCGCGGTGACCAGTCCCGGCGGCACGACCGAACAGGCCCTGTCTGTGCTGATGGCGCCGGAGAACTGGCCGAGCGCGGTATCGGACGCGGTACGGGCCGCCACCGAACGGTCGCGGGCCCTGGCCGGCTAGCGTCGGCCAGAGGAACCACGCCGGGGAACCATGCCGGAACCGCGCGGCATCGGGCGGCAGGGAGGACGCGGGGCGCCCTGTCTCGCCGCTCCGGTCCGTGATATCGGCATGGACGATCCGGCCGGCGCGACACCGCGCGATAGCCGATCGGTTTTCCCCGGCCTGGCGCGGCCGGTTCCAGCGGGAGCGACCCCAGGCATGGATGATGTGCAATTCGATTCGGCGCTGATCCAGGCCGCGATGGCGCAGGCGGAGTCGCTGGGCTGGCGGCGGGTGAGCGTGGTGAGCGCCGCGCGCGAGGCCGGCGTGCCGCTCGACGAGGCCCGGGCGCGGTTTCCGAGGCGCACCGACATCCTGCTGCGGCTGGGCCTGCTGGCCGACCGGGCGGCGCTGGTCGAGGACGAGAGCGCGGGCACGGAGCGCGAACGGCTGTTCGACTCGCTGATGCGCCGCATCGACGTGATGCAGCAATATCGGGGCGGGGTGCAGGCGGTGCTGCGTTCGCTGCCGTTCGATCCGCTGCTGGCCGCGATGCTCGGCGCCGCGACCCACGGCAGCATGCGCTGGATGGCACAGGCCGCCGGGATCGAGACCGACGGCCTGGGCGGCGCGTTGCGGGTCCAGGGGGTGCTGGGGGTATGGCTGCAGACAATGCGCGCCTGGGAACGCGACGACAGTTCCGACCTGTCCGGCACGATGGCGGCCCTGGACAAAGCACTCGACCGCGCCGAGCGCGTGGGGCGGATGCTGCAGCGTCCCTTGTTCGACACGCCCGCCGGAGGACCCGACGCGTCGGGTCCGCTACCGGATCTGCCCGGGCAGCCGGATCCGGCGATCTGATCCTCGATCTTCGGATGCGGCGCTCGCCCACGACGGTCGCGAGCCAAAGAACTCAGCGCGCACGTCCTTGCTGGAGCCCCCGGCGCGGACCCGGGCGCCGCCTCTTTACGGCGACCATTGGTGCCCGTATCAGGAAGCCGCGTTGGGGCGTCGCCAAGTGGTAAGGCAGCGGATTTTGATTCCGCCATGCGGAGGTTCGAATCCTCCCGCCCCAGCCATCCTGCCGATAGGCGGCACGCCTCTTCCCGATAATCTCGCAGCCGGCCGCTCGAGGAATGGCGGCAGCCCTGCACCGGTCGATCGCGGCGCCAGAGTCGCCGACGCGACACCGAACGGCGGGGCGCACCGGGCTGCTACGGCGATCGGAACCCAAAGCAGCGATCGCCATTCCGGCGTCGGACGTCTGTGGCGGGATCCGGCCGCCGGAAGCGGCCGGAGAAAGAGATCAGACCGCCTTCTTGAGATTCGGGCTGGCCTTGAAGCGCACGGTCTTGCCGGCCTTCACCTTGACGGCCTCGCCGGTGCGCGGGTTGAGCGCCTTGCGGGCCTTGGTCTTGCGGACGGTGAAGGTGCCGAAGGACGGAAGGGTGAAGCCGCCCTCCTTCTTCATCTCGCGGACGATCGCCTCGATCAGGTCCGTGGCACAACGGTTGGCGGCGACGCCGGTGCACTCCAGCGAATCCTGGATGACGCTGGCGATGAAGGCTTTACTCATGAATGATCTTGGCTCCTGTCCACTGGCCCGGTGACGGAATGGATTTTCGTGAATCGCACCGCTGGCGGAAAGAGGCCTTCTAGCGCCGTGCCCGCGCGAACGCAAAGCCAATAGCGGCGCGGTTCTCCATCCTTGCAGCGCCCGCCGACAACTCCCCCGCCGTGATCCAACCCTTGCCTGCTCTACATCATCATTACGGACGACCGGTGAATCGTTACGATCCATGACCAAGAATGTCTGCTTGTTCGCGCAGTATCATCCGCGCGGCCGGGTGCCGGAGCACACCCTGCATTATCTGGCGGCTCTGCGCGATTGCGGCTTCATCGTTCACATGGCCATGTCGGGATGCGACGAGGCCGATCCGGCCGATGTTCCGCGGCTGCGACAGCTCGGCGTCCATTGGCACCCGCGCCCGAACCGCGGCCTCGATTTCGGTGCGTGGCAGCATCTGCTTGGCCTCGACGATGTTGTCGATGCCGACCGGGTCTTGCTCGCCAACGACAGCGTGTTCGGCCCGCTGAGACCGCTCGGCGCACTGGTAGCGCGGATGGAAGCGGATGCACCAGACGTGTGGGGCATGGTGGAGTCGCACGAGAACGGCTGGCATCTGCAATCCTGGTTCCTGTGCTTCCGGCGCGCAGCACTGGCGGCCCCCCCGATCCGGCGCGTGCTGTCGCAGCCCTTCGGGGAGATGGACAAGCGCGAGATCGTGCTGCATGGCGAATTGGGGATGGGCGCGGCGATCCTCGCCGCCGGGCTGCGATGGCGCGCTGCCTGGCAGCCGCCGCGCCGTGGCCTGCGGCGGCTGGTCGCGACCAATCCGTTGCATGTGGACTGGCGCACCACCCTGGATCGGGTGCCGTTCCTGAAGGTGGAGCTGCTGCGCGACAATCCGGCGCGCATCCCGTGGGCCGGCGAATGGCGGCGGGCGCTGGCGGATCATCCGCCGCAGATGCGCGGGATGATCGAGGCCCACCTGAACGCGGTGACCGGCCGCCCGGACGGGCCGGCCGCCAGCTTGCGGATGCGGGCGGTCTATGCCCTGCTCAGCCTGGACCGAATGGATGCCGTCAGGACGCTGCTGCGGCCGTGGCGAGCACCGTCCTGAGTTCGGCCGCCTGCCCGTCGAACGTGGCGATCCGGCTCTTGAACGGGTTGGAAAAGCCGTCGAGCCGGCCCGGATCATCGAGCAGCTCGCGGATGGCGGCGAGCAGCCCGAGCTCGGTGCCGTCGAGCGGCACCAACCGTCCGTTGACGCCGTCCTCAACGTCTTCCGCCTGGCCGCCGCCCTCGGTCGCGATCACCCACACGTCGCGCAATAGGGCCTCGCGCACGGTGAGGCCGTAGCTTTCCTTCCACTGCGACGGAAACAGCAGCACGTCGATGCCGTCGAAGAAGCTGTCGATGCTGTCCTGGGTATAGGCCGGGATCACCGAGATGAGCCCCTCGACCTTCCAGTTGCCGACATAGATCGACCGGAACCCAAGGTTCAGGGTGTTGTCGACCATCACCAGCTCCCAGCGCTTCCCCAGCGCTTCCGGAAGCTTCTCGAAAGCCCGGCGGATCAGATGGATGCCCTTGATGCCTTCATTGCCTCCGACATAGCCGAAACGAATCCGGCCTCCGGGCGGCCGGGTGCGACGCGGACGCGACGGGGCGCGAACGCCATTGCGGTTCACCGCGAGCCGCGCCGGATCCATGTCGTTGGCCAGGTAGAGGCTGCGATGCGACGCGCTGGGCGACAACAGCATCGCAGCCCCGTTCAGCACCGTCTTCATGATGCCCATGCGCTCGGCCAGGTGACGGGCATGCGGCAGACAGTTCTGGCAGGTGCGCAGGTCGATGTGGGTCTGGAAGCAGTAGCGGTTGCCGCCGGTCACCATGAACTGCCGGTCGCACAACCACCACGCGTCGTGCAGCGTCACCACGTAGGGGATGCCGCGCTCCGAGCAGGCGCGCAGGATGCCGGCGCCGAAGCCCTGGATGGAATGGGCGTGCACCACGTCCGGCCGCACGGCATCCAGCAGATGGCCGAACAATGCCATCATCGCCGGGTTGTCGAGATGCAACACCTGGTCGCCGGAGTCCGGAATGGATGTTCCGAACATCGGGATGCCGTTCCAGTCGTAGCGCATCAGGGAGTGGGGATAGTCCGGCACCTCGGCGCGGGACGTGAACACGCACAGCTCCACCCCATCCATGGCGTGCAACCGGCGGGCCATCTCTTCCGCGACGATGGTGGCGCCCCCGAAGGAGCGCGGCCAGAAGAAGATGTTGGCCGACAGCACCCTCATCGGCCGCGAACCGGCGGGTGCGGAGTCGGCGACGGGCACCAGCGACGCTGCCTGCGTCCGGGCGATCCGGTCGGGCGCGTAGGCTTCCAGCACGTCCGCGCAGGCGGCCGCGCCCATGCGGCGGCGCAGCCCGGCATCGCGCACCAGTTGTTCCAGCGCGTCCTGCCAGCCAGCCGCGTCGGCCGCGAGAAACGCGGTCTCGCCGGGCCTGATCGCCTCGCGGAATGCCCGGGAGGGCGAGCACACCGACGGCATGCCCAGCATCGCCGCTTCCTGGAACTTGATGTTGCTCTTGCAGTCGTTGAACACCGTGTCTTCCAGGGGAGCGATCGCGATGTCCCCCGCGGCCAGCAACCCGAGATAGGCGCGGTAGCCTGTGCCGGGCAGGATTTCGATCCGGTCCTCGAACTCCTCCGCGAAGGTGTCGGGAAGGCCCAGTTCGCCCACGATCCGCAGCCTGACGCCGGGAAAGTCGCGCATCACGGCAGCGATGCCGGCGGCCGCCACCGCGAAATCGGCATCGTGCGTCTTGGTGCCGGAACCGTAGACGATCGTCACCGGGTCGGCTTCCGTCGTGCCGCCACCCTCGCCGGGCCGGCGGGCGTCCCGCAGCCGGGCGCTGGCGTCGATCGTTTCCTCGTCGAGGGCGTTCTCCACCACGCGCACCTCATCGAGCCCGGCGTCGCGCATCTGCTGGGCGAGCTGGGTGGTGGAGGCGATCCCGCGACCGCAGGCCAGCATGGCGGCCCGATACAGCCGCACCCCCTTCAGGACCTCCTCGCGCAGGGCCGGGGCAAGCGTCTTGAGGTTGCTGTTCTGGCGGTAGAGCGGCTCGTCGAAGATGAGATCGTCGACCTCCCACCAGGGCGACAAGCCCAGACGGCGGCATTCCGCGATCATGGTCAACACGGAGGTGACGCCTGGAACCCGGTAGAAGATGATTTCGGTGCAGAGTTGCAGCGCCGAGATGACATCGCCGAACTCGTGCCAGCTCAGCACGCGGCAGGGCACGCCGAGGCGCCGGAAATGCTCCTGCTTCTGCCAGACGCGATACTTTGAGCATTGCGGGATGCTGAGCTCGGCCACGATGAGCACCGAGCGCCGCAGGAAGCCCCGGTGCGATGCCGGGGTGGGGCGGGCGTGTAGTTCGGCGGGCGTCGCCGTTTGCCGCTCGCGGACCATGGCCGGAACAGGCTTCGGACTTTCCGCCTGCTCCGAGACCGGCATCACCGGCGTCGCGGCTTTCAGGAGGTCGTCTGAGGGCGCTTCGTCCGCCGCCTCCGTGGGGGTGGCGAGCGGCATCGGCACGTCGGATCCGCGCCGGCGCGACGGGACGCGGGGAAGCCGGCGACGCAGCCGCTCGGCGAGACCGGTCGCCCCCTCATCCTCATAGATCGCGGCGATATGGCGGGCGGTCTCGCCGAAGGTGCGGCCGGACGGCAGACGGCCCGCCGCGAGGGCGCGGCCATAGCGCAGGGGCGTCGTCACCCTCCACGACACGGATCGCTGCAGCTGGTGCATGCGATGACGGCTTTCCCAGAGGGCGGCCGCCAGACCGGATGCCCGCAACCCCTGCAGCGCCAGGCTCTGCCGGTAGCTTTCCGCCAGACGCTCCGCCTGCTCCAGGCGGTGCCGCAACGCCTCGACCGACTCCTCCTCGGCGATGTCGGGCGGGGACGGCAACTCGGAGGTGTCGTTCATGTCCCGTTTGTAACCCGGGCACGACGACGTGGGGAGAGAACCCAACGAAAAACCGGGCCTTTCGGCCCGGTTTCCGTAGTCTCGATCGACGTTCCGGGGAGGCTTCCCCGGAAGAAGGCTATCAGCCGGCGCCGAAGATCTGGCCGTTGTTCGACAGGCTCGCGACGTTCGTGAAGGTGACCGTCGTGCTGTCGTGCAGAGTGATGACGGTGTTGCCACCGACATTCTTCTGGCTGTTGATCGCATCGGTGACCTGGTTCGCGCCGTAACCGAACAGACCCACCAGGTTGCCGGCCGAACTGCCGAAGTCGCTGATGGTGATGTTCGCGGAGTTGTTCGTGGCCGAACCCGAGATCACGAACTCGTTGTTGCCGGCGCCGCCCGTGAGAGTCGTGGAACCGGAGCCCGCCACCAGGGTGTCGGAGCCCGATCCGCCCACGAGGCTGACCGAGGAGCTCGGCGACGCGGATCCGAACAGGGTCAGGGCGGAGCTCGCCGCGGCGCCGTTCAGCGTCTCGTTGCCGGCACCAGCGATGCCGACGCCGTTGTTGAAGCTCACCGTGCTGCTGGCACCGCCGAAGATGGTGGCGTTGCTGCCGGCCGTCACGGTGGAGCTGCCCGCCGCACCGCCCACGAAGAGCAGCGAACCCGTGCCGCTCATGAAGTAGCTGCCGCCGTTCGCACCGAAGATGGTGGTGTTGCCGGAGGCCGTCACGGTGTCGGCCACGCCCGAGGCGACGGTGGCGTTGCCGGACAGGGTGTAGCTGCTGCTGAGGCCACCCAGGATGTAGGAGTCGCCCGTGCCACCGATCACGCTGGTGTTGGTGCCGAACGTGTCGTTGATCGCGGTGTAGCCCGAGCCACCGATGATGGTGGTGTTGGCGCTGTTCGTGACGATCGACGCATTGCCGGTGCTGCCGACGATCAGATCGGTGCCGTCCGACAGGATGGTCCCCGTGCCCGATCCCAGCACGATGGTGCTGTTGCCGGCGCCGGAAGCGACCGTGGTGTTGCCCGACCCGAGCTGAACGGTGTTAGTGCCGCCGCCGATGATGATGTTGCCGCCGGCCGCGCCGCCCTGATAGGTCAGACCGCCCGTGCCCACCAGCACGTCGAGGGTCGCGCCGGACGAGGACGCGGTCGCGTTCAGCACGACGGCGCTGCTCTCGGTCGCGCTGTCACCCACGAAGTAGCTGGTGCCGCTCGAACCGTTGAAGCTGTAGCCGCCACCGACGGAGGCCGCGAAGGAGCTTCCCGCCCCGATGGAACCCGGACCGCCCGAAACGGCGCCGCCCATCAGGCCGGCGAAGCTGGACGCCAGTGAGATGGCCTGGCCACCATTCACCGTGACCGGGATGACGTGCCCGGAGGCACCTGAAACCGTTACAACCGCCATGCAACATTCCCTCTCTGCAGGCGACCGGCAGAACGAGCGGTCGCAGGCTGATCAACGCGTGCACTCTAGGTTGTATGTTCGGTTTTGCCGCAGTGCAACCAGAAAACTGCCCGGACCATCATGAACTAATCTTGAGAGGGGAAAGGCAAGGATATCGGCCGGATTCGGACGCCCCCAGGGAACTGAGGCCGAGTCTCGTCGCACGAGAACACGATTACCGAAATAAATACGGCAGTTCCGTGACATCCGGTATCGCTCAAACACGCCCGGCGGCCGTCTCTACTGGGGCGCGCCGGGTGCCCTTGACGCTTCGGCCCCATCCATCGCACGCACAACGCATGATACGCCCGGATCAGGACAATGCTTCCGCCCGTCCCGCTCCGGGGAACTCAACCCTTGCGCGAGTGCCCTCCGGACAGGCGACGCCGTCCGACCCCGAGGCCGGACGGTGGTTGACCGGGTTGACCGGGGCCGCCGCCGATCCGTTGTTCGCGATCCCCCATCCGGACGTCGCCGACACTCCCTGGACCCCGTTTCTGCCGCTCGTCGGATGGCTCGGGGCAGCGTCGCTGCCCGGGCTGGTCGTGGTGCTGGGGCAGCACAAGAAATCCGCGGACGCGGTGCGCGACGCGCTTGCCGCGGCCGGCGCGGCGGCGCGCGTCGTGTTCCAGCCGCTCAACAGCGTGCCGGACGGCTTGTTCCAGGGCGTGGACATCCTGCTCGCCGAGATCGGCGACCCCGCCGATGCCATGTCCCTGCCCGCGATCCTCGATCGCTGGTCGCCGTGCCTGTCCGACCAGGCCCTTCTGCTGGCGCAGGGGCTGGACACGGAGGGCGATCCTGCCGGGTGGCACGCCTGGGACCGCGTTCGCGGGAATCTGCCCCATCTCGCCCTGTTCCACGGCGGGGGCCTCGGGCTGCTGCTGCTGGGCCCCGACACCGGCGGTCCCGTCAGGGCGCTGTGCGACCTCGACGCGGAGAACGTCGTGCGGGTCCGCCTGCGCCTCGCCCGGCTGGGCGGAGCGCTGGTCGAGACCGCGCGCCTCCGGGAGTCCGCGCGCGACAATCTCTCGCTGCGCGATGCCCTGGCCGGGCAGCAACGCCTTCATCTGGAACAACAGCGCGCTGCGCAGGAAGAGCACCGCATCGCGAGGATCGAGGTCGCCGAGCTGAAGGTCGAGCGGCACGAACACCGCGTCGCGGCGGACGCCCGGACGGCCGAGCTGCGGGCCGCCATCGAGGCCGAACGGGAAGAGGCCCGGGAGCGTCTCCGGCAGGCGGAGAACCACGTCGAGCAGGCTCGGAAGGACGCCGCCGCCCTGGAGGAAAGACTGGCCGCCGCCCTCCAGGAAGCAGCCCAGTTGCGCGAGGAGCGTGACGAGTCCGCGCGGATCGCCGCCGAGCTCCGGATCGCGCTGGAGGCCGAGCGGCACGCCTCGTCGCACCACCAGGCCGAATACGAAGCGGCCCGCGCGGAAGCGGCAGCCGGCGCGTCGGCCGCGTCCGCCCGCGAGGATGCTGCCCGCCGCGCCCTGCGCGAGGCCGAAACGCGCTTGTCGGCCCTGCAGAACAGCGCCTCCTGGCGCAGCACCTATCCGTTGCGCATCGCGATGAGCCGCCTGCGCCGCCTCCGCCCCGGCATGGCCGCGCACGACCCGGCGATGGCGTCCTCGCCGCCGGCGTTGCCCGCACCCGCCACGGCGCCCGGCACGTCGCCCGATCCCGACGGCCCCCTGGCCGTACGCTTGGATCTCCTGCGCGTCCCGGCGGCCGATGGTCCGGCCATCGCCCAGGCTCCGGCCGGGCCTGACCCGACCACGGAAGACGCGCCCGCAGAACACGCCGCCACCCTGCTCGAGGCGACCGCCGCTCCCGCCGAGGACGCACCGGAAGCCTCGCTCGACCTCCCGCCGGCACCGCAGAGCCATGAGCCGGCCTTGCTGCCGGCGGCCGCGGCAGCACCGGCCCGTCTGGGTCGCTGGCGGCCGGTGCGGCACGTGCTGTTCGTGGCGGGGGAGCCGGACACGCCGGGCGCCGCCTACCGGGTCTGGCGCATGGCCGAGGCCTGCCGCGCCGCCGGCCTCGGCGCCGAGGCCATCCGGCTGATCGAGGTGGCGCCGGACAACCTCGCCCGCGCCGACCTGGTGGTGCTGTGGCGGGCCAGGGCCAGCGAACACGTGGAAACCATGATCCGTCTGGCGCACGCCGCGGGGACGCGGGTGGCGTTCGACCTGGACGATCTGATGACCCGGCCGGACATGGCCTGGAACGGGCTGGTGGACGGGGTGCGCACCACCGAGATCTCGCGTTCCGCCGCCGACGCCTATTTCACCGCGATGCTGCACAGCCTCGAGGCGTGCGACCTGTGCATCGCCACCACCGAAGCACTGGCCACCGAGCTCCGGCACCAGTTCCCTTCCGTGTTCGTGCTGCCCAACAGCTTCGATGCCGCCGTGCAACGGACCGCCCGCTATGCCGTGCGGCGCCGGGCGGAGGAAGGCGGGGACGGGCTGGTACGCATCGGCTATGCCGGCGGCACCCGCACCCACCAGAAGGATTTCGCCGCCGCCGCCGCCGCCCTCGCCCGGGTGCTGCAGCAACGGCCGGACGCGCGGCTCGTGCTGTTCCGCGAGGCTGGCAACAAGCGCCCGATCCTGGTGATGGAGGAGTTCGCCGTCCTGGAGCCGGTGCGCCACCAGATCGAGTGGCGCGATACGGTGCCGATGGCGGCGCTGCCGGCCGAGCTGGCGCGGCTCGACATCTCCATCTGTCCGCTGGAGCTCGGCAACCCGTTCTGCGACAGCAAGAGCGAGCTGAAATATTTCGAGGCCGCCCTGGCCGGGGTCGCCACCATCGCCAGCCCGACGCCCCCGTTCCGCGACGCCATCCGCGACGGCGTCACCGGCCTGCTGCCGGACACCGAGGCCGGATGGGAGGCGGCACTGCTGCGGCTGGTGGACGAGCCCGCCACACGCGCCGCCATGGCGCGCGACGCCTATCACGACGTTCTGTGGCAGTTCGGGCCGCAACGGCTGGCGAGCCTGATCGCGGTGCGGTTCGGCGCGCTCGACAACGATCCCGCCGGGGCCCGGGCCGGCGAGCTGTCGCTGCGGCGCGGCGCCTACCGCGCGGCGGAGCTCCCCGTGGTGCCTGACGCCGAGCTGTTGTTCCGGCACGACGCGCTGGGCGAGGCCGAGATCTGCGTGGTGGTGACCTCCTTCAACTACGCGCAGTTCCTGCCCGAGGCGCTGGAATCGGTGCGGGCCCAGACCCTGCCCCATCTCGACCTGGTGGTGGTCGATGACGGCTCCGGCGACGACTCGGTGCCGCTGCTGCTGGACTGGGCCCGGCGCCATCACGGGCGCTTCAACCGGCTGCTGGTGCTGCGCACCGTGCGCAACGCCGGGCTCGGGGGCGCCCGGAACGTCGCGGTGACGCATTGCGAGGCGCCGTATTTCATGGTGCTGGACGCGGACAACCGCCTGCGGCCGGAATGCTGCGCTGTGCTGCTGGACGCGGTGCGCGAGCGCGGCGCCGCCTACGCCTATCCGCACCTGCAACAGTTCGGCGGGTTGGACAGCCTCCTGGGCGATCGGGGCTTCGATCCCGTCCATCTCCTGAGCGGCAACTACATCGACGCCATGGCCCTGGTCGCCAAATGGGCGTGGGCCGCGGCCGGCGGCTACTATGTCGATCGCGAAGCGATGGGCTGGGAGGATTTCAGCCTGTGGTGCCGGCTGATGGAGCTGGGACAGCTTGGCATCGAGGTACCGGAGGTGCTGGCGGAATACCGCGTGCACGGCAGTTCCATGACCAACAGCTGGACGGAGCGCAAGGACCGCAAGCACAGGCTGGTGTCGCTCGTGGAAGCCCGCCATCCCTGGCTCCGCCTCAGGATGCGCGAAGCCAACCCGCGCTGAGCGAGGCCATCGGGACCGGCGGGAGCGGGCCATCCCGTCGGGAACGGGCGCGCCCCGTTCCGAGCCCGGCCGCCGCCGGGGGTGTGGCGCTCAGTTCCCCGCTGCCGTTTCCTTGGTACGGCGCCGCAGCCGCTCGACGCGGCGCAGCACGCGGTCCACGTCCACGTCCCAGTCCCGCAGGAAGTCCGGCCCGTCGCCGGAATCGGGAAACGCGTCGGCGCGGTAGCGCAGCCCGGCTTCCCGGGCCAGCGACCGGAAGCAGCCGTTGCGGTAGCCGGCCGGCACCAGCTCGTAGATCGGCGTGCCCGGACGGCAGGCCACCAGGCTCGACAGCCCGGCGCCATGCGGGCCGATCACCAGCGATGTGTCCCGGAACATCCGGAGCTGTTCGGCCGCGCCGTGTCCACCCGGCACCAGCACCCGCACGCCCGCGGCTTCCAGCCGCGCGATCAGCGCCGTCTCGTTGCGCATCGCCCGCCGCGTGGTGTCGGTCCGCGCGACATAGAGCGGCCGCGCCGCGCCTGCGGGCGGCAGGGATGCCCGCAGTGCGCGATAAGCGTCCGCGGCCAGACGGGACACGGCGAAATCCCCCCGCCCCCGCACGAAATCGAGGTAATCCACCTCCGCGAACCGATATTGCCGGCCGTGCTCGATCGTGATCCGCCCGAGCCTGTCCGCGCCCAGCATCGGCAGCAGCGCGTCGTAGGGGTAGGGCAGGCCCTGGATGGCCAGACGCCCCGGACCGCCGCCATCCGGAGCATCCTCCGCCCGGGCGCGCAGGAATCCCCACACCGACGGCACGGTGTGCCGGATCCAGTGGAACCAGTTGGACGGCGTGGCATCCGTGCACAGGCACACGGGACCGCCGGCAGCCGGCACCTCCACCAGCCGCTCGGGCACCACCCGCAGCGCGTCATATACCTCGGGTGGCCGCAGATAGTTGGTGTCGCGGATCGGCCGTCCGTCCTTGAACAACACCATCTGCTCGGCATCGAGCACCACGTCCCGCAGCCGGTAGCGGTGCAGCCGGGCGGCGTCGCTCCACCGATCCGGGAACACCCCTTCCCGGCGGAGCCACCGCCGTCGGCAGCGTTCCAGCAGCGAGACGCTCTCCGCGACGTCCGCCAGCAGGACGTCCCCCGCCGACGCCACGGCGCTCATCGACGCCCGCGCGGCCGGAGCCTTCGCGGGCGGCGCGCCGTCATGCGCTCCCGCCCGCTGCGCGCGGCACCTCGCGTTCCAGCTCCTCCAGCCACGCCCGCGCGCTGCCGTCCGATGGCGCCCGCCAGTCGCCGCGCGGCGACAGGGCGCCCCCGTCGCTGATCTTGGGGCCGTTGGGCATGGCGGAACGCTTGAACTGGCTGAACTGGAAGAAGCGGCGCAGGAACACCGTCATCCAATGCCGGATCTCGTCGAGATCGTAGGAGCGCCGGCGCGCCTGCGGGAAGCCGGGCGGCCAGAAGCCCCGTTCCGCATCCTCCCACGCCTGCAGCGCCAGAAACGCCACCTTGGACGGGCGGAAGCCGAAGCGCAGCAGGTGGAACAGGGTGAAATCCTGCAGCGCGTAGGGGCCGATCTTGTTCTCGGTGCTTTGGAGCACCTCGCCTTCCGCCGCCGGCACCAGCTCGGGCGAGATTTCCGTGTCCAGGATTGCCTGCAGGGTGTCGAGCACGGGGCGGTCGAAGCGGTTCGAGGAGATGACCCAGCGGATCAGGTGCTGGATCAGCGTCTTCGGCAGGCCGGCGTTCACGTTGTAATGCGACATCTGGTCGCCCACGCCGTAGGTGCACCAGCCGAGCGCCAGCTCGCTCAGGTCGCCGGTGCCGATCACGATCGCGTCGTTCTGGTTGGCCAGCCGGAACAGATAGTCGGTGCGCAGCCCCGCCTGCACGTTCTCGAACGTCACGTCATAGACCGGCTCGCCCCGGCCGAACGGATGGTCCATGTTTTCCAGCATCAGGGCCGCGGTGGGCCTGATATCCAGCTCGGACGCCCGGATGCCCAGCGCGTCCATCAGCGCGTGGGCGTTGCTTCTGGTGCCGGCGCTCGTGCCGAAGCCCGGCATGGTGTAGCCGAGGATCGCCTCGCGCCCGAGCTGGAGCTCGTCCGCGGCGCGCGCCGCCACGATCAGGGCCTGGGTCGAATCCAGCCCGCCGGAGATGCCGATCACCATGCGCCGGGTGCCGGTGGCGCGCAGCCTCTGCACCAGGGCGGCGACCTGGATGTTGTAGGCCTCGAAGCAGTCCTGCTCGAGGCGGGACGGGTCGGACGGCACGAAGGGGAAACGCTCCACCCTGCGCTCGAAGCCGATGTCGCCGTCCGGCGGCCCGGACCGGAAGCGGACGTGGCGGTATTCTGCCGGCAACACCCCGGCGGCCGCGCGGTTCTGCTCGAAGCTCGTGGTGCGCATCCGTTCCTGCCGCAGCAGGTCGAGATCGATATCGGCCACGGCCGCGCGCACCCCGGTCGGGAATCGTTCGGTGGCCCGCAGGAGGGTGCCGTTCTCGAACACGAAGGCCTGGCCGTCCCAGGCGAGGTCGGTGGTCGATTCGCCCTCGCCGGCGGCGGCATACAGGTAGGCGCAGATGCTGCGGCCCGACTGGGCCTGGCAGAGCAGGCGGCGGGTGTCGGCCTTGCCCACGGTGATGTTGGACGCCGACAGGTTGCCCACCACCGTGGCGCCCGCCAGCACCGCGGCGCCGGACGGGGGCATCGGCACCCAGACATCCTCGCAGATCTCGGCCGCCACGACGAAGCCCGGCAGGTCCTCGGCCTCGAACAGCAGGTCGGTGCCGAACGGCACCTCCCCGCTCCGCAACCTGATCAGCTCGCCCCGCCGGCCGACGCCGGGGGAGAAATGACGCTGCTCGTAGAATTCGCGGTAGTTGGGGAGGAAGCTCTTGGGCACCACCCCCAGCACCCGGCCGCGATGGATCGCCACCGCCGCGTTGAACAGGGCGTCGTGATGCCGGAGCGGCGCGCCCACCAGCAGCAGCGGCAGGATGTCCCGCGACCGTTCGGCCAGGGCCTCGATCGCGATCTCCACCGCGTCCAGCAGTGCGTCCTGCTGGCGGAGATCGTCGATCGCGTAGCCCGACAGGCCGAGTTCGGGAAACACCGCCAGCGCCACGCCGCGCGCGCCCAGATCGGCGGCCACGTCGGCCACGACCGCGGCATTGCGATCCGGGTCCCCGAGAACCACGGGCACCGTGCAGGCGGCGACGCGGGCGAAGCCGTGCCGGTAGATCGAGCGGAATTCCATCGCGGAACACCTCCACAAGGTCGCGCCCCCGGCTCGCGACCGCCGGGCACCCGCCTGGATGCCCCCGGCCGCGCTTCCACGGCACGGTTCCTTCCTACCTAGTTCGCCTGGACCGGAGCGGCCAGAGTTGCTGGCGTGAACGAGGCGGAAGGCAGGTCAGCATCACGAGGCTCGGCGCCCTGGCCCCGCTCATTCCAGCCGCCTCGCGCGGGGAACCCCCGCCGGGTTTCCGGCGCCGGGCCAGGGGTAGAAGGCCGCCGCACCCAACTCATCCGGCCGTTCTCCTTCCGCCGGATCGGAGGCCATGCGCGGCGGGCGGGCTCCAGGCCCCGTCCGGGCCCGCTCCATGACGAAGCGTCATCGCCGCAGCTCACGCCTCCAACCGCGCCGGGAGGGCCATGATCGTGCCGCCCGGTCCCCGCCATGCCCGGAGATCACCGCCGGAAGCGGCGCGGCCGGGCTCATCCGCGACCGCCCGATCGCCGTATCCATTCCGCGGAAGGGAGAACATCGCGCAATGAGCCCACGAAAGATCAACGACTTCGTGGGGGTCCGCGCCCTTTCCCGGTTCGGGGAAGCGTGTAACGTGCTCCGCGCATGACACGCTCGGTCTCGATCATCGGAGCAGGCCCGGGCGGCCTCGCGGCCGCCATGTTGCTCGCGGGGGCCGGCGCCGATGTCACGGTGTTCGAGCGTCACGCCCAGGTGGGCGGCCGCAGCGGCACCATCGACGCCAACACCCCGCACGGGCGGTTCCATTTCGACATCGGCCCCACCTTCTTCCTGTATCCGCGGGTGCTGGCCGACATCTTCAGCAGCCTCGGCCGCCGCCTGGAAGACCATGTCGAGCTGATCCGCCTCGGCACCCATTACGACCTGTTGTTCGGCGACGGCGCCCGCCTGTCGGCGTCCAGCGACATTCCCCGCCTTCAGCGGGAGGTGGCGCGGTTGTCGCCGCGTGACGCCGAACGCATACCGGACTTCCTGGCCGACAGCCGTCGCAAGCTCGCGGCGTTCCGCCCGGTGCTGGAACGCCCCTTCAACTCGCTGCTGGACGTGTTCCGGCCGGACATGCTGCGCGCGCTGCCGCTGCTGCGGCCGCAGCGGTCGGTGGACGCCGACCTGGGGCACTTCTTCAGCGATCCGCGCGTCCGCCTCGCGTTCTCGTTCCAGAGCAAGTACCTGGGGATGTCGCCGTACCGCTGCCCCAGCCTGTTCACCATCCTCGCCTTCATGGAATACGAGTTCGGCATCTTCCACCCCCGTGGCGGCCACGGAGCGGTGATGCGGGCGATGGCGGATGTGGCGCGGCAGGCCGGCGTGCGTTTCCGCATGAACGAGCCGGTACGCGAGATCCTGACGGAGAACCGCCGCGCGACCGGCGTGCGCACCGATCTGGGCGAGACCCGGTCCGACGCGGTGGTGCTGAACGCCGACTTCCTGCGGGCCATGACGACGCTGCTGCCGGACGCGGGGCGCCGCCGCTGGCGCGACAAGCGCGTCGGCACAGCCAAGCTTTCCTGTTCCACCTTCATGCTCTACCTGGGCGTGCGCGGCCGCCTGGACGGCCTCGCCCACCACACGGTGGTGCTGTCGCGCGAATACGAGCAGAACCTGCGCGAGATCGAGGAGGGGCGCGCGCCGCCGGGCGAGCCCTCCTTCTACATGCAGAACGCCTGCATCACCGATCCCGCCCTGGCGCCACCCGACCATTCCACGCTCTACGTGCTGGTGCCGGTCGGCCACAACCGTCCCGGCGGCACCGACTGGACCGACGCGGAGCGCGCCCGCTACCGCGCGCTCGTGATGGAACGGCTGAAGCGCAGCGGGCTGCCCGACATCGAGGAGCGCATCGTCTTCGAGAAGGTGATGACTCCCGACGATTGGGAGGCCGATCTCGACGTGCATCGGGGCGCGGTGTTCAACCTCGCGCACAATCTCGGGCAGATGCTGAACTTCCGGCCGCACAATCGCTTCGAGGACGTGCGCAACATGTATCTGGTGGGCGGCGGCACCCACCCGGGCAGCGGACTGCCCGTAATCTTCGAAGGCGCGCGCATCAGCGCATCCCTGCTGGCGCAGGATCTGGGCCTGCGCCCGATCGGCACCGGCATGGAATGGAACGGCACGGCGGACGCGCCGGAGCGGAACGTGCTCGGCGACGGCTTCGGCAGCGCCGCCAACGACCAGCAAGCAACCGCCGGGCGACCGGCCGCCGCGGGACGGCAACAGGCGGGGGAAACGGCATGAGCGATCCGGTCGGAATCATCGGCGGCGGGCTCGGCGGCCTAGCGGCCGCCTGCACCCTGGCCGCGCGCGGTCACAAGGTGGTGCTGTTCGAGAAGAACGAGTGGCTCGGCGGCAAGGCGGCGGTGCACGAGGAGGCGGGCTTCCGCTTCGACATGGGCCCGACCATCCTCACCGTGCCGTCCGTGCTCGAGCGCATCTTCGCCGAGGCGGGGGAGCGCATGTCCGACCATCTCGACATGCGCCGGCTCGACCCGCAATGGCGCTGCTTCTTCGAGGACGGCTCCGTGCTCGACCTCGACCAGGAAGTGTCGGCGATGGCGCTGCGGCTGAAGGGCTACGCGCCGGGCTCGGCCGACGGCTACGAGCGCTTCATCGCCATGAGCGAGAAGCTCAACGAGGTGAGCCGCAAGTTCTTCTTCTGGCGATCGGTCGAGGATATCGGCGATACGCTCGACATCAAGAAGAACACCGACCTCGACACGCTGCGCGACGTGCTGAGCCTGCGCATGGGTTCCACGGTGGCCCGGCAGATCCGCAAGCGCGTGCCCGATCCCCGGGTGGCGCAGATGCTCGACCATTTCACCCAGTATGTCGGCTCGTCGCCCTATCTCTCGCCCGCCGTGCTATGCGGCATCGCCCACATGCAGACCGACGAAGGCGTGTGGTACCCGATCGGCGGCACCCGCGCGGTGCCGGAAGCGCTGACGGCGCTGGCGGAGCGGCTCGGCGTCGAGTTCCGGACGAATACGGACATCGCCCGCATCGCCATGCGCGGCGGCCGCGCCAGCGGCATCGAGACCACGCGCGGCGAGACCGTGCCGCTGTCGGCCGTGGTGTCCAACATGGATAGCGTGCGCACCTATCGCGAGTTGCTGGGCGGCAGCGCGGAAGCCCGAACCTTCGACAAGCGCTGGCGCAAGCGCGAACCCGCCTGTTCCGGCGTGGTGTTCTATCTCGGGCTCGACCGCGGCTACGATCAGCTCCTCCACCACGACTTCGTGTTCTCGCGCGACGCGGAAGAGGAGTTCGACCACATCTACCGCAAGGGCGGCCTGGCGCCGGACCCGACCTGCTACATCGCCGCCCCGTCCGTCACCGAGCCGGGCGTCGCCCCTCCGGGCGGGGAGGCGCTCTATATCCTGGTGCACACCCCCTATCTGCGGCCGCACCACGACTGGAACGAGATGCTGCCACGCTACCGGAAGGTGATCTTCGACAAGCTGGCCCGCACCGCCGGCATGCGGGGCCTCGAGGACCGCATCCGCTGCGAGCGCGTGCTGACGCCCGTGGACATCCACAACCGCTACCGCGTGCTCGACGGCGCCATCTACGGCCTCGCCAGCCACGGCCGCTTCAACGGCGCGTTCAAGCCGGGCAACCGGTCGCGCGAGCTGCCCGGGCTTTATCTCGCCGGCGGCGCGGCGCATCCGGGAGCGGGCATGCCCATGGTGATGATGAGCGGCTGGATCGCCGCCGACAGCCTGGACGGGGATCGCCGGTCCAACAGCGGCGAGCTGCGGCGCAGCGCCTGAGGACGGCGAAGGAACGCCTCCCGTGTCGCAGGACCTGCGGGACCCCGTCGCTCCGCCGGGCGGAGCCTCACTTCCGGCTCCCCCGCCGGCGCCCACCGCGGGCGCCCTCCCCCTGGTGCCCGGCGCTCCCACCCCCCGGCAACGAAACGGAGCGGCCTTTCCGACGCCGGGAGCGGTTCGCGACGAGGCCGCCGCCGTGGTGGCGATGCGCTCGGAGCGGATGTTCCGGGTGTTCGGCTCCTATATCCGCCTCACCCTGCCCCGGCAGTTCCGCGCCGTGCGGCTGTCCGGCACGATGCCGGCCGCGATCCCGCGCGACCGGCCGGTGGTGGTGTTCAGCAACCACCCGTCCTGGTGGGACCCGCTGTTGTTCATGCTGCTGGCCGACCGGTGCTTCCGCGGCCGTCCCGGCTTCGGTCCGATGGATGCGGCGGCGCTGGAACGATACGGCGTGTTCAAACGCCTGGGCATCTTCGGGATCGACCTGAACAGCGCGGCCGGGGCGCGACGATTCCTCCGGGTCTCGCGGGCGGTGCTGGCGCATCAGGGAGGGGCGGGCGGCCGCGCCATGCTATGGGTGACGGCCGAGGGCGCCTTCACCGATCCGCGCCAGCGACCGTTGCGGCTGCGTCCGGGCATCGGTCATCTCGCGGCCCTGTCGTCCGAGATCCTGATGCTGCCGATGGCGATCGAATACGTGTTCTGGAACGAGAGCCGCCCGGAGATCCTGGTGCGGTTCGGCGAGCCGATCCCCGGCGGCACGGCCGGGGAAGGGCGGGCGCCGCGCCCGTCGGACTGGACCGCGCGGCTGGAGGGCGCGCTCGAAGCCACCATGGATCGCCTGGCGCAGGACGCCCGCGCCCGTGATCCGGCGCGGTTCACCCGCCTGCTCGGCGGCCGGTCCGGCGTGGGCGGCATCTACGACCTTTATCGCGCCGCCGGCGCCCGTCTACGCGGCGAACGGTTCCGGCGCTCGCACGAGGCGGAGGACTGACGGGGAACCTGTTCGGACGCCGGCCTTCGACGGCGTCGCCCGCGCGGGCGCGTTTCGCGACGATGGGAGACGGGGCGAGCCGATTTTCCACCCCTGATATATGATGAGGACGATGAAACGCCTTTTCACGGATGACCGGTTGCAGCACCGCCATCCCGATGGTGCCCCGCCCGCCCCGGCGGCGGGGCGCTCCGCCCTCCGGATCGCGCCCGTGCCGCCGGCCCTCCCTGCGGGAGGCGGTTCCCCGCTTCCCGCGGTCTCCTCAGGTTCCGGAACGGCGTTCGCCATCGGCTGGGCGTCGCTGCTGCTGGCGGCGCTTCCGCTGGGGATGGCGCTGCTGAACCTGTCGACGCTCCGGCCGCCGCCCCGGGCCGAACCGGGCGGCCGGCGCCCCCGGCTCAGCGTGCTGATCCCCGCCCGCGACGAGGAAAACAACATCGGCGACGCCGTGCGCTGCGTGCTGAACAGCTCGGACGTCGAGCTGGAGCTGCTGGTGCTCGACGACGGCTCCACCGACCGCACGCCCGACATCCTGGCCTCGATCGAGGACGACCGCCTCCGGGTGCTGCGCGGCGGACCGCTGCCGCGCGGATGGTCCGGCAAGCAGCATGCCTGCTCGGTGCTGGGGGAAAGGGCGCGACATCCCCTGCTGGTGTTCGTGGATGCCGATGTCCGGCTGGAACCCGACGCGCTGTCGCGGCTGGCGGCCTTCATGGAACGGCATCCGGCGGTGGCGCTGGCCAGCGGCTTCCCGCACCAGGTCACCCGCTCCTGGAGCGAGCGGCTGTTGCTGCCGCTGATCCATCTGCTGTTGATGGGCTATCGCCCCGCGATCCTGGACCGGGACGGGTTGGACCCGGCCTTCGCCGCCGGCTGCGGGCAACTCTTCGTGGCCAGGCGCGGCGCCTATCGCGCGGTGGGCGGCCATGCCGCGATCCGGCGCTCGCTGCATGACGGCCTCACCCTGCCGCGCGCCTTCCGGAAGCGGGGGTTCCGCACCGCCCTGTTCGACGCGACGCCGATGGCCCGGGTGCGGATGTACGAGGGCGCGGCGCCGCTATGGGAAGGGCTGACCAAGAACGCCACCGAGGGGATGGCCACCCCCCGGGCGCTGCCGGTCTGGACCGTGCTGCTGGGCGGGGGGCATGTGCTGCCCTTCCTGCTGTGCGTCCTGGCGCCGAGCGCCCCCGCGAGGGCCGCGCTGGCGATGAATCTCGGCCTGAGGATGCTGCTGGCCGGCCGCTTCCGCCAGAGCCTGCGCGGCGCGGTGCTGCATCCGTTCGGCGTCGCCGGCCTGCTGGGCGTGCAATGGGCCGCCTTGTGGCGCGCGAGGCGCGGCCGTCCCAGCACCTGGCGCGGGCGACGCTACAGCGCCGCCTGAGCCGCGACGAGGACGGCCCGGGCGCCGATGATCTGGGCACCGGAAACGCTTGCGTCGGAACGCGCCAGCCATACCCGCCGCCTACCGGGCAGACGCATCCCATCGACACCGGATGGCGCTGGCGGGTCGGCGGACACGCCCCGGGGGGTCAGCTTCCGGCGCCGCCGGGGACCGCCCGGTGTGCGTCATCGCCCGGTCTCCCGTGGGGCAGCCGATGGCGCCGGAGCCTGGGTCCGACCTCCGGCCCGATCGCCGCGCGGCCGGCGGCGGAGTCCGACCCCTCTACGGTCCGGGCTCGGGAAACGAATGGACCCTTTATGCCTCCATGGCCTCCCATCGGTCGTCCCGATCATGGAGGTCGCTCTTGGGGTTCACCATCCACCCGCCGGCATCGCGCGAGCCGGCCGTCACCGCCGAAACCCCGCAGGAGAGGTCGGCGGCCGACGCCGGCGCCTTCGACACGTTGCGCGCGCAGGCGGACGTCCGGCCGGCGGCATCCACCCCCGCGCCGCCGCCCGGCGGCATGATCCGCGCAGCGGCATCCCGGCTGTTCGAGCTGATCCCCCGGCGGCCAGATCCCGCGGGAGCGGCCGGGAAGCGGCCGGACATGGCGGCCCTGTCCGCCCACGTAGCCAGCGAGGGTTTCCAGCCGGACCAGGGCTTCTTCAAGAAGGGAAGCGTGTTCCACGCCATCGCGCGATCGCCGGACACAGAGCGCGGCGCGGCGCGGGCCACGCTCTTCGCGGCGGCACGCCGGGGCGCGCCGATGGCGGTGGAGGCCGGCGATCGCCGCGGCGAAGCGCCGTTGACCACCGCGGTGCGCAAGGGAAATGCCGACGCCGCCGCCATCCTGCGGGAGATGGGCGCATCGCCGCACCTCGTGGACGGCACGGGCACCTCGCCGATGCGCATCGCGCGCGCCACCCTGGCGGAAACGGAGGTGGCGATGCGCTTCAACGGACGGCCGCTCCATCCGGTCCCGGCGGAGGCGCGCGACGAGACGACGAGGAACCACCTCGCCGCGCGGCGGATGGTGGACCTGCTGGAACAGGCTCCGCCTCCGCCCAACCCGGGCGCGTCGCCACCCAGATCGATCCTGAAGACGTCCGACGCCGCGCCCCGGCCTCCGCGCGCGGTGCGGTTCGCGGACGACCGGTAGCAGCCCGCGACGATTTCTTGTTGCCGGGCGGGCCGTGCGCGGTCGCCCGATCTAGCGACCGCCCGTCCCCCGTCGCATAGTGCCGCCAACGACGAGGAGGACACGGCCATGGCCCAGGCCCTGGTGCTGGAACGGCAGAACGAGCTGGCGATCCGCGACATCGACATTCCCGACGCGATGGGACCGGACGACGTCCGCATCCGCATCCATACGGTCGGCATCTGCGGCAGCGACGTCCATTTCTACACCCACGGCAAGATCGGCCCCTTCGTGGTCAAGGCGCCGATGGTGCTGGGGCACGAGGCGTCCGGCACGGTGGTGGAGGTGGGCGCGAACGTCCGCCATCTGGCGCCCGGCGACCGGGTGTGCATGGAGCCCGGCATCCCCGACAAGCTGTCGCGCGCCTCGCGCCTCGGCATGTACAACGTCGATCCCGCGGTGCGATTCTGGGCGACGCCGCCCGTGCATGGCTGCCTGACGCCGTTCGTCGTGCATCCGGCCGCCTTCACCTTCAAGCTGCCGGACAACGTGAGCTACGCCGAAGGTGCGATGGTGGAGCCTTTCGCCGTCGGCGTGCAGGCCTGCTACAAGGCGGGCTTCCGTCCGGGCGACCGGGCTGCCGTGATCGGCGCCGGCCCGATCGGTCTGGTGACCGCGCTCGCGGCGCTGGGTTCCGGGGCCAGCTCGGTGCTGGTGTCCGACGTGGCGGCGCCCAAGCTCGCCATCGCCGCCAAGATTCCCGGGGTGATCCCGGTGAACGTCCGCGAGGAGAAGCTGCGCGACCGGGTTTCGGCGGAATGCGGCGCCGACTGGGGCGTGGACGTGGTGTTCGAGGCGTCCGGCCATCCCACCGCCTACGACGACGCGCTGGCGGCGCTGCGTCCCGGCGGCACCCTGGTGCTGGTGGGCATGCCGCCCGACAAGGTGGCGTTCGACATCGTGTCCGCGCAGGCCAAGGAGATCCGCATCGAGACGGTGTTCCGCTACGCCAACGTTTATGACCGCGCGATCTCGATGATGGCGTCCGGCCGGATCGACCTGTCACCGCTGCTGACGGAAAGCTTTCCGTTCTCCGAGAGCATCGAGGCCTTCGACCGGGCGGTTTCCGCCCGTCCCACCGACGTGAAGCTGCAGATCAGGATGCCGGAGTGATCCGGCCGGCGTCCGGCGGCATGACGGCCCTCCGGGGCCGCCGCGCCGCTGGCGCGATCGTTCTGGGCGGCATCCTCGCCGCGGCCGTCCCGGCCGCGGCAGGACTGGCCGCGACCCTGACGGTGACCGTGCGCGGGGTGCCGGACGACAAGGGCCATGTCCGGATCGGGGTGTGCACGCCGGCCACGTTCCTGTCGGAGCATTGCGAATATCACGCCTTCGTGCCCTCCCGGGCCGGGAACGTGACCGCGGCGATCCACGACATCCCGCCCGGGACCTACGCGGTGGCGGCGTTCCAGGACGTGGACGACGACACCCATCTGCACCGCAACTTCTTCGGCAAGCCGACAGAGCCGCTCGGGTTCTCGCGCGATCCGGTGCTGCATCTGCATCCACCGAAATTCGCCAATTGCGCGGTGCGGATCGGTCCGGGCGACGGCGTTCTGTCGCTGGCGCTGCGGCAATATTGACCCCTTCGGCTTAGCAGGAACCGGGCCGCCCGACCGCCGGGGACGCCTCGTTCCGGGAATAGTGATCCGACCGCACCATTGCGCCCGGTCCCGCCTGCCTGGAAGATGATGCATCAAACGGCGGCCGCGTTTCCCCCGCGGCCCGAAATCCGGAAGGATGGTTCTCGGCACATGGCGGAACGGGTTCTGGTCACCGGCGGCGCCGGCTTCATCGGGCGTCACGTGGTGCGGGCCCTTCTCGCTCGCGGCGACGAGGTGCGCGTCCTCGACAGCCTCATCGACCAGGTCCACCCGCAAGGACGCACGGAAGAAGCCGTACCGCGGGACGTCGAGCTGATCGAGGCCGATATCCGCGACGGCGACGCGCTCCGCCGGGCCCTGTCGGGCGTGGACAAGGCGGTGCATCTGGCCGCCGACGTCGGCGTCGGCCAGAGCATGTACCTGATCGACCGCTACGTGTCGGTGAACGAGGGCGGCACCGCGGCGCTGTGCCAGGCGCTGATCGACCATCCGGTGAAGCGGGTGGTGGTGGCCTCCTCCATGAGCGTCTATGGCGAAGGGATGTACCGCGCCGCCGACGGCACGCTGATGGACAACGTGCTGCGTCCGGCGAGGCGGGAAGACACGGGCTGGGACCCGGTGGGGCCGGACGGCGTACCGCTGGTGCCGGTGGCGACGCCGGAGGGCAAGCGCTGCAACCTCGCCTCCGTGTATGCCATCACCAAATACACGCAGGAGCGGCTGGTGCTGTGCGCCCCGCCCGCCTACGGCATCGAGGGCGTGGCGCTCAGGCTGTTCAACGTGTACGGGCCCGGGCAGGCGCTTTCCAATCCCTATACGGGGGTGCTGGCCATCTTCGCGTCGCGCCTGCTCCATCGCGAGCGTCCGCTGGTGTTCGAGGACGGGCAGCAGCGCCGCGACTTCGTGCATGTCGACGACGTGGTGCAGGCCTTCCTGCTGGCGCTCGACTCTCCCGAAGCCCCGGGACGCGTGTTCAATGTCGGCAGCGGCATCGACGTGTCGATCGCCGAGGTGGCCGCCGCCGCCGCGAGCGCGATGGCGCTGCCCGAGCTGACGCCCGAGTTCGTGGGCAAGGCCCGCTCCGGCGACATCCGCCATTGCTTCGGCGACATCTCGCTGGCGCGCGAGGTGCTGGGCTTCCGGCCCACGCGTTCCTTCGCCGACGCCCTCCCCGCGCAGATGGAATGGGTGCGCCGGCAGCAGGCGACCGATCGGGTGCTCGAAGCACGGCGGGAGCTGGAAGCCCGCGGGCTGGTGGCGTGAGCGACGCTCCGCGCGCGTCCCGCATGCCCGTCCTGTCCGGCAACGGCGGCCCCGTCGGCATCGTCGAATGGTTCCATCCCGGCGAACATGCCCGGGTGACGCGATGCCTGGAGCGGATGCGCGCCCTGGGCATCCGCCGGCTGCGCACGCACGTCTCCTGGGCCGAGTACGTGAAACAGGGTGGCCAGGACTGGTACGACTGGCTGCTGCCGACCTTGTCGCGCGAGGTCGAGCTGCTGCCCTGCGTGCATTTCACGCCGCCCAGCCTGTCGCGCAACGGCCGCACGAGCGGCGCGCCTCGCGTGCTCAAGGATTATCCCGACTTCATCGACCACCTGATCGACCGCTACGCCGGCCATTTCGATGCGGTGGAGATCTGGAACGAGCCCAACAACCTGCTCGATTGGGACTGGCAGGAGGACCACGACTGGCTTCTGTTCTGCGAGATGGCGGGCGCCGCGGCGCATTGGGTGAGACACCGGGGCCTGCGCGCGGTGCTGGGCGGTCCTTGCCCGACTGACCTGAACTGGCTGCGGCTGATGGGAGAGCGCGGCGTGCTGGCGACGCTCGACGCGGTCGGGCTGCACGGCTTTCCCGGCACCTGGGACACCGAGGCACGATCCTGGCAGGGATGGCCGGCGCTGATCCGGTCGGTGCGCGAGGTGGTGCGGGAGTTCAACCCCTCGCTGGAACTGTGGATCACCGAGACCGGCTATTCCACCTGGCGCAGGGACGAGGCGGAACAGGTGCGCCGCTTCCTCGACGCCGCCGCGCAGCCGGTTGACCGCCTCTACTGGTACGGGCTGCAGGACGTGGCCTCGCATGTGGCGGTGCAGGAAGGGCTGCATTTCGACGAGCGCCATTATCATTTCGGCCTGCACGACGAGAACGGCACCCCCAAGCTGCTCGGCCGCCTGCTGGCGGAGGGCGGCATCGAGGCCGCGCGCCGGGTGGCGGACGCAGCCCTGCCGTCGCCGGCGATCGCCGGCGGCTTCAAGCCGGCGCTGGTGACCGGGGGGGCGGGCTTCATCGGCTCCAACCTCGCGCACCGGCTGTTGTCGTCGGGCGAGAACGTGCTGCTGTTCGACAGCCTGGCGCGGCCGGGGGTCGAGGAGAACCTGGACTGGCTCCGGCGGCGCCACGGCGCGCGCGGACGCCTCGGCGTGGCGATCGCCGACCTGCGCGACACGGCGGCGGTGGCGGAAGCCGTGCGCGACGCGGACAGCGTGTTCCATCTCGCGGGGCAGGTCGCGGTCACCACCAGCCTGCGCGATCCGATCGCGGATTTCGAGGTCAATCTCCGCGGCACCGTGTCACTGCTCGACGCGCTGCGGCGGCGCCGGGAACGGGACCATCTGCCGGTGCCGCTGGTGTTCGCCTCCACCAACAAGGTCTATGGCGACCTGGCCGACATCCCCCTGTCGCACAACGAGGATGCGTATCTTCCCGTGGATGCCGCCCTGCGCGCGCACGGCATCGGCGAGACCCGCCCGCTCTCGTTCCACACGCCGTACGGCTGTTCCAAGGGTGCGGCCGACCAGTACGTGCTGGACTACGCGCGCTCCTTCGGGCTGCCGCTCACGGTGCTGCGCATGAGCTGCATCTACGGCCCGCGCCAGCTCGGCACCGAGGACCAGGGCTGGCTCGCGCATTTCCTGTTGTCCGCGCTGCAGGACAGGCCGCTCTCCATCTATGGCGACGGGCGCCAGGTGCGCGACGTGCTGGAGGTGGAGGACGCGGTGTCGGCCTATCTCGCGGCGCGCGACCGCGCTCCGGCGGTGGCGGGGGAAGCCTTCAATCTCGGCGGCGGCCCCGAGAACGCCATCACCCTGCTGATGCTGCTGGACGAGATCGAGAACCTGACGGGCCGGCGCGTGCGGCGCTCCTTCCATCCCTGGCGCACCGGCGACCAGCGCTATTTCGTGGCCGATGCCCGCCGCGCGCGCGAGGCGCTCGGGCTCGACCGCCCCCTGCCATGGCGCACGGGGCTCGCCCGCCTCAAGAACTGGATCGAGACCGAACGGCCGCATCTGGTGCGCCGGCACGAAGCGGCCCATCCGACGATCGAGGCGGCGCTCGGTGATTGAGCGGGGACAGAGTGCGGTGACCTCGCCCGCTGCCGGACAGCGTTCGCTGCCCGCATCGCTCGGGGCCGGCGGCGACCCGTCCGTTCCGGCAGGCGGCTCGGCACGGACCGGTCGCCCGGGCCGCCACCCTTGCCGGCGTCGGCCTCGCATCCTCGCGGCGCCCGCGCGCGGCTCGCACTTCGGGGCGGCCCAGGACGTCCCACCGGGCCGGAATCGTTTCCGCAGGCACGACCCCGGAAGCCGCCCGTCAAATCGCGGCACCGCCGTATCCGGCTGCACCCGCCGCGAGGATGGCGGAAAGGTCCGGTCCGGTCGTCCCTCCACCGCCCAAGGCCCCGCCGGCCCCGGGGCAACGGCCTCGGTTCGATCCCGCTTGTCCGCGAGGGGAACGGTCTCATGAGACTCGCGCTGCTGAACCCGCCCTGGTCGTTCGAGGGAAGCATCTATTTCGGCTGCCGCGAGCCGCATCTCCCGCTCGAACTCGGCGCCTGCCGGGCCCTGCTGGAAGCGGCCGGCCACGACACGCTGATGCTCGACGGCGCGCTCGACGACCTCGGCATCGAGGCCATGGCCGACCGGGTGGCGGCATGGGCGCCGGACATCGCGGTGATCACCACGGCACCCACCTACCTGTTCTGGCGCTGTGCCCAGCCCGAGCTGCGCATCCCGCGCCTGTTGATCGACGCGCTGCGAGCCCGTTCGCCCGGGACGCGCCTGGTGGCGGTGGGGCCGCACGGCTCGGCGACCCCCGAGCCCGCGCTGCGCAAGAGCGGCGCCGATGCCCTCATCCGCGGCGAATGCGAGGAAGCGGTGCTGGCGCTCGCGAACGGCGCCGAGCCCGGGATGCTGCCGGGCACTGCGGTGCTCCGGCACGACGCGCTGCTGGCGCCGGGCGCCCCGCTCGCCACCCGGTTCACCGATCTGCCGGCGCTGCGCTGGCCGGCGCACTGGATCGCGCGTCACCGGCACCATCACCATCGCTACGACCAGCCGCACGACAACTCCGGCCACGATCTGCCGGGCGCGGAAGTGGAAGCCTCGCGCGGTTGTCCTTATACGTGTTCGTTCTGTGCCAAGATCGATTTCCGCGACAAGTATCGCCGCCGCGATCTGGCGCCGCTGCTGGCGGAGATCGACGCGCTCCGCGCCCAGGGCGCCGGCTATCTCTATTTCATCGACGAGATCTTCCTGCCCAACCGGGAGCTGCTGGAAGCGCTGGTCGGACGCGGGCTGCGCTTCGGCGTGCAGACGCGGATCGATCTGTGGAAGCCCGACATGATCGAGCTGCTGGGCCGCGCCGGCTGCGTGTCGATCGAGGCCGGGATCGAGAGCCTCACGGTGGAAGGACGCGCCGCGCTCGACAAGCGCTGCAAGCTCGACACCGACCAGCTGGCGGACCTGCTGATCCTGGCCAAGCAGCACGTCCCGTTCGTGCAGGCCAACCTGATCGAGACCGCGAGCGACGATCCGGCGCTGGTGACGGCGTGGCGCGAGAAGCTGCTGGCCGCCGGCGTGTGGGCCAACGATCCGGTGCCGCTGTATCCCTATCCCTCCTCGCCCGACTACCGGAAGCTCTGGGGCATGCCGGATGATCAGGCCTGGGAGCGTGCCCACGCGCACTACCTGTCGCTGTTCGCCGACATGTCCGACATCCAGGACGCGGCGCCGAAACCGCTGCCGGAACTGGAAGCGGTGTGCGGCTGTTCCTGACGTTCTGCGGATCTACCCGCCCGCGAAAGGTCGCTCACCGTTCCTGCCACGAGCGGACCGGCCGGCGCGAGCGATCCCTCGGATGCCCCGGTCGCCTTCCGGCGCTTGAGTCCGTGTTCCCGGAGAAGCCTGCGGCGATCGTCCGCGTGACGTGCCCGGCCCGATGAGGCTGCTCGTCACCGCCGATGCCGTGGGCGGGGTATGGCGGTACGCCCTGACGCTGGCCGCCTGCTGGGCGGAGAACGGCGTGCATACCAGCCTCGCGGTGCTCGGCCCGGCGCCGGACCCGGCCCAGATACGCGAAGCCGCCGCCATCCCGGCGCTCCGGCTGCTGTCCACCGGGCTGCCGCTGGACTGGACGGCTCCGGACGCGGCGACGTCGCGGCAGACCGCCGTGAGCCTGGCCGGCATCGCGGCGCGGGAAGGCGTGGACGGCGTGCAGCTCCACGCCCCGGCGCTGGTGGGCGATGCCGCGTGGCCGGTGCCCGTGGTGACGGCCGTGCATTCCTGCCTGCTGACCTGGTGGCGCACCATGCGCCCGGACCAGGAGCTGCCGGCCGATTTCGGCTGGCGGGTCGCGGAAAGCGCGGCGGGCCTGCGCCACGCCGACGCCGCGTTCGCGCCGAGCCGGAGCTTCGCCGCCGCCGTGACCGAGGCCTATGCGCTTCCCGCACCGCTTCCGACCATCCTCAACGGGCGCCTTCCGCTGCCCGCCCCGTCCTGGGCGGCCGTCGGGCGCCCACGCGCCGCCTTGTGCGCCGGGCGGTTCTGGGACGAGGGCAAGGATGCGCGCACCCTGGACGACGCCGCCGCGCGGCTGGATGCGCCGGTGCTGGCGGCGGGAAGCTGGCGGGGGCCGAACGGGGCCGGGTTCGATCCGGCCGCCCTTCGCTCGCTCGGATCGCTGAACGAGGCCGGACTCGCGGAAGCGTTCGCCACGGTGCGCGTGTTCGTCTCCGCGGCGCGCTACGAGCCGTTCGGATTGTCCGTGCTGGAAGCCGCCCAGGCCGGTTGCGCACTGGTGCTGTCCGACATCCCGTCGTTCCGGGAATTGTGGGACGGGGCCGCCCGGTTCGTGCCGCCCGGCGACGTGGCCGGGTTCGCGCGGGAGATGGCGGCGGCGCTGGCCGATCCCGCCGCGCTGGCGGAAGCGGCGCGGAAACGCGCCGCCCGCTACCGCGCCGCGACCATGGCGGCGGAAACCTTGGCGCTGCACCGGACGCTCCAGCCGGCCGCCATCCGGGTAGGCGGCCACCGCGCACCGGACGGAGCGGACCGGCGCGCGTCGCCGACAGGACCGTTCCCGCCCGGGGGCCTTTCCTCCGGACACGAGCGACCCGGCACCGTGCCCCCCGCGCCCTGATCCCGCCCGCCGCCCGTTCCGGGCCGCTTCTTCTTCCGGACTCCCGCCCCGCATGCAGATCACCGTCTTTTCCCACTCGCTGTCGTCCTGCTGGAACCACGGCAACGCCCATTTCCTGCGCGGCGTGCTGAGCGAGCTGGTGCATCGCGGGCACCGGGTGCGCGCCTGGGAGCCGACCGGTTCCTGGAGCCGGAGCAACCTCGCGGAGGATGCCGGCGATGCGGGGCTCGAGGTGTTCGCCGCGCATTATCCGGAGCTGGACGCCGGCTTCTTCCAGCCGGAACCGGACGGCGCTCCGCCCGATCTCGACGCCCTGCTGGACGGCGCCGATCTGGTGCTGGTGCATGAATGGAACGAGCCGGCCCTGGTGGCGGCGATCGGCCGCCGGCGCGCGAACGGCGGCCGCTTCCGCCTGCTGTTCCACGACACGCACCACCGCGCCGTCAGCGATCCCGAGGCGATCCGGCATTTCGACCTGTCCGGCTACGATGGCGTGCTGGCCTTCGGAGAAACCCTGGCCGCGATCTACCGGAACTGGGGCTGGGGCGACCGGGTCTGGGTCTGGCACGAGGGCGCCGATCTCCGGCGCTTCCATCCTCCCGCCGCAAAAGACGCGCCGCCGCGCGAGGGCGGCGTGTGGATCGGCAACTGGGGCGACGGGGAGCGCTCGGCCGAGCTCGAATCGTTTCTGCTGGCGCCGATGCGGGAAGCGCAACTGCCGCTCGACATCTATGGCGTGCGTTATCCGGAGGCGGCCCGGCAGGCACTACGCCGTCACGACGCGGTGCTGCGCGGCTGGCTGCCCAACGCGCGCGCGCCCGAGATCTTCGCGCGCCATCTCGCGACCGTGCATGTGCCGCGCCGCTTCTATGTCGAGATGCTGCCGGGCATCCCCACCATCCGGGTGTTCGAGGCCCTGGCCTGTGGCATCCCTCTGGTGAGCGCACCCTGGCAGGACAGCGAGCGCCTGTTCCGGCCCGGCGCCGACTTCCTGGTCGCCCGCGACGGCACCGAGATGACCCGCCATCTCCGGGCGCTGAAGCACGATCCGGAACTGCGCGCCGCCCTGGCGGCGCACGGCCTGGACACCGTCCGCCGCCGGCACGGCTGCACCCACCGCGCGGACGAGCTGCTGGCGGTGGCGGCCGAACTGGGAGCCGGCGCTTGAGCGTCTCGCGCGGGCCCGCGACGTCGGGCTGCCCGACGGAACCCGCTCCACGGCTGCACCCCCAGCGGGCCGAGATGTTCTCGCTTCCGCCCGCGATCGCCCGCATCGGCCGGCTCCGCCGCCCATCCCGGCCACGCCCTGCCAGGCGCCGCGGCGGCAGCCTGTTCCGGTCGGGCCCTGCCGGCGGAGCATCCGCCGCCCGCTTTCGCTGGTTCCGGGTCGCCATGGCGGCGCGCCCGGTCCCGCCCTCCGCCGGATCCATCGGAGCCGCCGCATGAAGATCGCCGTGTACGGCTCGTCGCTCCTGTCCTCGTACTGGAACGGCGCCGCCACCTATTATCGCGGGCTGTTCGCGGCCATGGCCCGGCGCGGGCATGCGATCAGCTTCTTCGAGCCCGATGCCTTCGACCGGCAGGCGCATCGGGATATCGATCCGCCGGACTGGGTGCGCTCGGTGGTGTATCCGGCGACGCCGGACGCGGTGCGCGCGGTGCTGGCAGAAGCCGCGGACGCCGACGTGGCGATCAAGTGCTCCGGGGTCGGTGTGTTCGACGCCGAACTGCTGCGCGGCCTGCACGGCGCCGGAAGGCCGGGCGGCGTGCACGTCTTCCTGGACGTGGACGCGCCCGCCACGCTGGCGGAGCTGGGAGACGCACCGGATCACCCGCTGCATGCCGTGCTGCCGGAGCTGGACCTGGTGCTGACCTATGGCGGCGGCAACCCGGTAGTGAGCCGTTACCGGGAAGCGGGCGCCCGGCGCTGCGTGCCGATCTACAACGCGCTCGACCCCGCCACGCACCATCCGGCACCGGCGGTGGAACGGTTCTCGGCCGAGCTGTCGCTCCTGGCCAACCGGCTGCCGGACCGGGAAGCGCGCATCGAGGAGTTCTTTCTGCGGCCGGCCGCCCTGCTGCCGGACCAGCGCTTCCTGCTGGGCGGCAACGGGTGGCACGACAAGCCGCTGCCGCCCAACGTCCGGGCACTGGGGCATGTCGCCACCGCCGCGCACAACAGCTTCAACTGCTCGGCGCGGGCGGTGCTCAACGTGGCGCGCGACAGCATGGCCGCCGTGGGGTTCTCGCCCGCCACCCGGGTATTCGAGGCGGCAGGCGCCGGCGCCTGCCTGCTCACCGATGCCTGGGAAGGGATCGAGCTGTTTCTGCAACCGGACCAAGAGGTGCTGGTGGCCCGCGACGGGCAGGACGTGGCGGAACATCTGCGGGCACTCACGCCCGAACGCGCGCGGCGGATCGGCGAGGCGGCGATGCGGCGGGTGCTGGCCGGCCACACCTACGATCGTCGTGCGGTGCTGCTGGAACGGGTGCTGGCGGAAGCGCTGGACGCCCGGAAGGCTGGGATGCCGTCATGAAGCTCGTGGTCCTGGGCCTATCCCTCAGCTCCTCCTGGGGCAACGGGCACGCCACCACCTTCCGTGCCCTGTTGCGGTTCTTCGCCGCCCGCGGCCACGAGGTGCTGTTTCTGGAACGCGACGTGCCCTGGTATCGCGACAACCGCGACCTGCCGTCGCCCGACTTCTGCCGCCTGCGCTTCTACGACGCGCTGGCCGACCTGGACGGCTTCCGCCCGGACATCGAGGGGGCCGACGCCGTGCTGGTGGGTTCCTACGTGCCGGACGGCATCGCGGTGGCGGAACGGGTGTGGCGCTGGGCGCGCGGCGTGGTCGCGTTCTACGACATCGACACGCCGGTGACGCTCGCGGCCCTCCGGCGCGGGGACTGCACTTATCTGTCCAGGGATACGATCGCCGGTTTCGATCTTTATTTGAGCTTCACCGCCGGCCCGACCCTCGGGGTGCTGGAACGGGAATGGGGCGCCCGCGCCGCGCGAGGCTTCTATTGCTCGGTGGACCCCGAGCGCTACGCTCCCGCCGGCACCGGGCCGCGCTGGGATCTCGGCTATCTCGGCACCTGGAGCGCCGACCGGCAGCCCACGGTGGAACGACTGCTGATCGAGCCCGCGCGGCGGGCGCCGCATCGCCGCTTCGTGGTGGCCGGGCCGCAATATCCGGCCGACATCTCCTGGCCGGCCAACGTGGAACGGATCGAGCACCTCCCGCCGGAAGAGCATGCGAGCTTCTATTCCGGCTGTCGCTGGACCCTGAACGTTACCAGGGCGGACATGATCCGCGCCGGCTGGAGCCCCAGCGTGCGCCTGTTCGAGGCGGGTGCCTGCGGGAGCGCCATCGTGTCGGACCGCTGGGACGGCATCGAGGACGTGCTGACCCCCGGGGAGGAGATCGTGCTGGCCGACAGCGCGGAGGACGTCCTGGCCGTGCTTGACTGGCCGGAGGAACGCCGCGCCGCCCTGGGCCGCGCGGCGCGGGAGCGCGTCCTGGCCGCCCACACCGCGTCGCACCGGGCCGAACGGCTGGAAGCCCTGCTGCTCGGCGCGGCGGAGCGTCCGGGATCGGCGTCCCGGTCGCCCAGCCGTCCCGCACCCGAGTCCGGCGGCTGACGCCGGATCAAGGCGGCCGGCCCGGCCACCCGGCCTTTCGCCCGGTCGCGTCAGGGCCGACGGGCGCGATCCTCTGTCGCACGGCCGACGGCATTCCCGTCGCCCGTGGCAGCGCCCGAGCCGCCGATGGACACCGTCCGCAACCGGGCCGGACCGTTGCCGTTACGAGTCGAACCGGTCCGGATGGTCGGATACGGGTGCCTCCGGAACCACGCTCATGCAGCTCCTGCATTGGACCCTGATCTTCCTGATTCTGGCCCTGATCGCCGCCGTGCTCGGCTTCGGCGGCCTAGCCGCCAATCTCGCCGTGATCGGCAAGATCCTGTTCTTCGTGTTTCTGGTGCTGTTCGTGATCAGCCTGTTCTACGGGCGAGGCAACCGCGCGCGGCTCTGAACGGAACGCTGGCGGCCGGCACCTTCAGGCCGGCCGCTTTCTGCCGAAGCCGAGGAACAGGGTGAGCGCGAGCAGCGCGAGCGCGAACAGCATGTCGAGCGCCGCCATCGACACGGGCAGCCCGGGCAGGAGGTAGCTCGGCGAATCGCAGGGTTTCGCGGGCCGAAGCGGCATGGAGGCCAGCCGCTCCCGCAGGCTGCCGGCGTGGAAGGTCGGCGCCTGGCATTGCGGCAACGGGTCGGGCCACCAATGCTGTTCCACGCCCAGATGGGTCAGCCCGAGCCCGGCCGCCGCCAGCAGCACCGCCGCCGCCGCCACACGCAGCGCCGTCGAGATGCCGGGCCGGTCCGGCAGGCCGAGCCGGAGCAGGCCGAGCAGCACCAGCGCGCGCCACGGCCAGCGTTCCAGCAGGCACAGCGCGCAAGGCACCAACCCGCGCACATGCTCCTCCCACCAGACCCCGCCGAGGATCACGGCCCCCGCCGCCACCCAGAACAGCCCGTCGATGCGGCCCCCCGCTCGATGATCCCGACGCGCTCGCATGGACAGGCTCATCGGCCACCGCTCCCTCGTGCCGCCGGTCGATCGCCACCGGAGGATTCGCACGGGCAAAGCTCATACCGCAAAGCCGTATCAGGCGAGAGGGCGTGCCTGCTCTTCCTCGTGGGCCACGCGGCGGCAGGATGCCCGGGCTGCCCGGCGGGGGAGCCCTCGGCCGCATTGCGCGACCCAGCCAGGGGCGCAGCCACACCCGCCCAGCAGATGACCGGCGCGTGCACGGGCGCGACGGGACACTCCTAGGCCGCCTCCGGCGCGCCGCGCAGCACCTGAAGGAAATCCCGCGCCCAGGTGGCGGCGGTCGTGCTGGTCACCGCCTCGTGCATGCGGCTCCAGCGACGCTTGCGCTCGCTCAACGACATGCCGAGCGCCTGGTCCAGCGCTTCCGCGATCTCGTCCGGATCGTAGGGGTTCACCAGCAGGGCGTCGGGAAGCTCGGGCGCGGCGCCCGCGAAGCGGGACAGCACGAGCACGCCGGGATCCTCGGGGTCCTGGGCCGCGACATATTCCTTGGCGACCAGGTTCATGCCGTCACGGAGCGGCGTCACCAAGCCGATATTGGCCCGCCGGTGCACGCTGGCCAGCACCTTCCGCGGCACCGCGCGCGTGATGTAGCGCAGCGGGGTCCAGTCCATCTCCGCCCAGTCGCCGTTGATGCGTCCGGCCAGCTCGTCCAGCTCGCGGCGGAGGCGACGATATTGCTGCACCTCGCCGCGCGACACGGGCGCCACCTGCAGAAAGCTCACCTTGCCGCGATGCTGGGGAAAGCGGCGCAGCAGCCGGTCGAAGCCGTGGAAGCGCTCGGGCAGCCCCTTGGAATAATCCAGCCGGTCCACCCCGATGATCAGCGGCCGGTCGCCCACCGCCTGATCGAAGCGCTTCACCTGCGCCGACCGGCCGCCGGAGATCGCATCACGCAGGAAGCTTTGCGGGTCGATGCCGATGGGAAAGACGCCGGCGCGCACGGCGATCCCGAGCGGCTCGAACGAGGCGTTGATGTTGCGGGCGTCCTCTTCGGTCTGCATGCCGATCACGTCGTAGCGCCCGATCGCCCGCAGCAGCTGCTCCGCACCCGGCAGGGCACCGAACAGTCCTGGCGGCGGAAACGGGATGTGCAGGAAGAAGCCGATCCGGTTGCGCACGCCGAGCTCGCGCAGCGCCTCGCCCAGGGTGAAGAGCTGGTAGTCCTGCACCCAGATCACGTCGTCCGGCTTCAGGAGCGGCTTCAGGACACGCGCGAACAGCGCGTTGACCTCCAGATAGGTCTGCAGCTCCTCGCGGCTGTAGCTCATGAGCGCGAGCCGGTAATGGCACACCGGCCACAGGATGCCGTTGGAGAACCCCTGGTAGAATCCCTTGTGCTGCGCGGGCGTCAGGTCGATCGTCGCGTAGGTGGTGCCGCCCTGCTCCTCGATGACGGGCCTGGGCTCGTCGTCCTTGCCCTGGGCGTTGCCGGACCAGCCGAACCAGAGGCTGGGCTCTCCCTTGATCGCGTCCTTGAGGCCGACGGTGAGGCCGCCGGCGGGCTGGACCCGTTCCTTGGAAGACGGGACCCGATTGGAAACAACGACTAGCCGGCCCATCCGCTGCCCTCCGCCAGGGCATGGAGCCAGCGCCGCAGGACTTCCGGATCGGGGATGTCGTCGGGGATGCGCAGCCCGATGCCGCCGGTGGCTCGGGCTTCCTTGATGCCGTCCTCGTCGGTGATGTCGTCGCCCACGAACACGGGGAGCCGGCCGGTGAAGGGCGCGCGGGCCATCAGCGCCCGCACCGCGCTGCCCTTGTCGATACCCGACACCCGCACCTCCCAGGCCATCTTGGCGGCCTGCAGGTGGAACGCGCCGCCGGCCTCGTCGACCAGCGGACGAAGCGCCGCTTCCAGCGCCCCGCCGGCCTCGGGACAGGCGCGGTAGTGCAGCACGAAGCCGGAATGCTTGCGCTCCACCCGCGCGCCGGGATGAGCCGCGATCAACGCGTCGGCCCGATCGAGCCAGCCCTGCGGCAGCGGCGGCAGGGTGGCGCGTTCGATCTCCCCGTCCGGCTCGTGACGGATGGCGAGCCCGTGCTCGCCGGCCACGGCAAAGGGAACGCCGGGCAGGAAGCCGTCGATCTGGGCGATGGGCCGGCCGCTGACGATTGCCAGCGCGTCGCCGCACCGTTCCCGCAGGCGGATCAGGGCCTCCGCCAGGCCGGGCGGGACCACCACGCCTTCAGGCGTCGGCGCGATGTCCACGAGGGTGCCGTCGAAATCCAACAGGAAGGCGGCACGCGACGGTTCCGGCAGCGCGAGGCGGGCCGGCAGCACGGATGAGCTCATGCGATCACAACAAGCGGCGGGCGGCGCGGTTGCCGCGCTCCGGGTCCCCGCGACTTCCGGAGGCCGCTCCGGCCACCCGAAGCACGGCCATCGCCCCCGCGAACTTCATGGGTGGGCCCGGTCGCCGGTTCCAGGACGCTTGTTGCGATCCGGCTTCAGCGGCGGTCGCGCGGGGGCGCCGCGGGCGGTCCGGACGGATAAACCGGGTCGGGAGCGTCGCCATCCACCTGGGTGTGGGAGCCGGGATCCGCCCCGGTCGCATCGCCGCCCTCGCCGTCCGTCGATGGCGGCGGGCCGGACTGGCCATCCACCGAGGTGCCGGAAGAAGCGCCCTGGGGGGCGTCGGGCGGAGAGCCCGGGGAAACGGGCGCCGTACTGTCCGGCGCGCTCGGCGCGAAGGCGGCCGGCGGCGGGGGTGGTGCCGGCAGGGGCGGGGCGGCAGGGGCGGTCAGGTCGCCGTCGCAGCGGATCAGGCCCACGCCGTAGACGGGGCTTTCGAACACGCCGAGCGACGGCTCGGCCGCGAACACCCAGCTCCGGAACGGCGGCGCGTTGATCCGCTTGTCCTGGATTTCCAGGAAGGCCGCGGAGTCGGCCGGCAGGCCCGCCGGGTGATCGAGGCAGGCGAGCAGCGTCACCGACAGGTTCTTGTAGGTGGCCTTTTCGCCAGGATGGAGGGTGAGCGTCTCGACATGGGTGTCGAGCTTGTCCAGCACCCGGATGCTGCCCTGGCTGCGCCCCTGCCAGGCGTTGGGCACCGGCATCGCGGGCGGCGGCACGTATTGCGCGGCGGACGCGGCGACATTTCCGGCGGCGAGCAGCATCGCGGCCAGCACCGGCGCGGAACGGAGCGATCGCGACTTCATGAAAACGGTCCGTCAGCCCCGCTTCGGGCTGCGGAGGCTCCGCACCGCATCGGCGAGCACGGCCCGCATCGCGTCCTCGTCCACCCCCATCAGGATGGCGTCGTCGAACGCGTCGCGCATCACCTGCAGCAGCTCGGCATGGTTGTCGTCGAGCACGCGCAGCTTCTCGCGACAGCCGATCGGCGCACCGTCGGGCTGGCGCCAGCGCACGGTGTCGGCGGTGCCGGACACGGTGGCGGGTTCCGGCGCGGCGCCGAGGCTCGGAACGTTCACGGCCGGTCCTGATCGCCGGCAGGGGGAGCGGACGGGGTGGCTACCCCCTGCCCCGCCGCCGCGGGTGAGGTGCCGGCGGCCGATCCGGTCTTGTTCTTGGCGCTCATCGCGTCGGTGACGCTGAAGATGAACTTGCTCAGCAGCTGCTCGAGGCTGATGGAGCCCTGGGTGAGGGTGACGCGCCCGCCGGGCGGCAGTGTCTTGTCGGCCCCACCGGGTTCCAGGGCGATGTACTTGCCGCCGAGCAGGCTGTCGCTGGTGATGATCGCCGCCGTGTCCTCGGGAAGCTTCACCTCCGGGCGCACGCTGAAGGCGATCTCGGCCTGGAAGGAGCGCGGATCCACGCGTTCCGCCACCACCTGCCCCACATCCACGCCCGCCAGCCGCACGGGCGAGCCGAGCGACAGGCCGTCCACGTGGCTGAAGCGTGCGGACAAACGGTAGCCGTCCTCCGCCTTGCGGCCGGTCCCCGTGAGCACGGACACGGCCAGCGCGACGAGGGCCGCGATCACGACGAAGCCCGTGAGCAGTTCCAGACCGTCGCGCCGGGGCTTCCTGGAAGCGGGTGTCGCGGTGGTGGCCGATGCCATGATCAGGCGTCCGGGGTCCAGGCTTCGTAGTCGCCGGTGGCGTGCGGGCGCTGGCCGCCGCGATAATCGCTGCCGGGCGGGCGGTAGGCGCCGGGCTCGCCGGTGCGGTTGCTTTGGAACGGGATCTGCCAGCCGCGACGAGCCGATGCGGGCAAGGGTGCCTCGTCGACGTTGTGCAGCCAGTTCCACCACTCGGCCGGCACCGCGGATGCGTCTTCCGGTCCGTTATAGATCACCCAGCGGCGCCGGCGCGCGGCGGGGGAGAAGCTGCTGCCCAGCCCGTCCTTTCGTACCGTGCGGCTCTCGTAATAGGCGCGGCCATCGGCATCGCGCCCCACCAGGCGGCCATGCAGCGCGGTGAACAAGCGGGTGCCGAGCGTCGTCATGACCGCAAGCTATAGCGACGCGCCGCCGGGCGGTCCATCCGTCCCGCCTCGCGCCACGCACGCTTCGAGACGCGGTCCGAGGAGGCGTCGCCGCGGGGCAGCGTCCGCGGCCGGCCGCCCCCCGGCACCGCCCGGGACGGCACGCGGGACGCCGCGCGAATGCCGGGCTCGGATCCGCACGGAGGATGAAGTGCCTTCCCGGGAGGTGGGAGGCGATGTCCCGCATCCGCCGGCGGGCGCCGGCTCCCGGATCGTGTTTCCGCGCCGGCCGTTCCGGGAACACCGCCCAGCGTTGCCGCCGCGGCGTCCGACACCGTCAACCGGCGCCACTGCCCTGCCTCGCTGCCGGCAACAACAGCACCGCTTCCAGCCCGGACAGGCGGGTGCCGCTGGAAAGCCTCAAGCCGCCGCCATAGAGCTCGGCCAGCTCCCGGGTGATGGACAACCCGAACCCCCATCCTTCCTCGCGCCCCGCCGGTTTCCGCCCATCGTCGGGTTCGTCGGTTTCCCGCCCGACGGCTTCCGGGGCGGTCGCCACCCGATCGGCCCCGGCGCGATCGCCTCGCGATGGCCGGCCTCCGCCCCCGGGGACCGCCCCCGGGGCCCCCGCATCCTCCCCTCCGGCCGACCGATCCGACCCGGCACGCGCCGCCGCGCCCCCTTCGGCAGTATCCTGTTCAAGCGTCGCCGCCCCCTGCGCGCCGATGCCGTCCGGTGTCGGGAATTGCGGCTTCGGCCCCTCCGACGCCGCCCCGGTCCTGTCCGGCCGGATAAGGATCGCCGGGATCGATCCGTCGTCGCGGGACCCGTCCGCCTGACCCGGCGCGAACCGGTCCGCATCGTCGCCCGGCGCGTCCGGACCGTCATCGGGCCGCCCGGCGTCGGTCCTGTTCGTGCCGGCCAGCATCGCCGGACCCGATGCGGCGTCGTGTGGGTCGCGGTTCCGGTCGCGCGGTGGCCGCCCGGCGGCATTCCGAAGGCCCGACTCTGCACCGTCTCCGCCTTGCCCGTCCCCGCTTTGCCCGTCCGGGCGCGCCAAGGTCCGTGCGGACCGTCGGGCGGAAGCCTGGACTTCGCCTCGGTCAGGTCCGCCCGGATCCGGTTCCTGTTCGTCCAGCCGCACGCCGCGCCGTCCGAGACGGGCCAGGGCGGCGGGGTCCAGGCCGGCACCGTCGTCGGCCACGGAAATCTCGACGCCGCTTCCGGCCGCCCGCACCGCCACCGACACCCGTCGCCGCGCATGCCGGCAGGCATTGTCGAGCAGGTTGCCGAGCATCTCGTCCAGATCCTGCGCATCCACCGCCACCGCGCCCGTCCCGGCCGCGACCCCGATCTCCACCGTCGGCGCCCGCCCGCCATGCACGCGTTCCAGCACCGCGGCGATGTCGCGCAGGGCGGGCTCCAGCGCCGTGCGGGTGCGGCCGACGCCCCCCGGCGCCGCGGCGCGGGCGCGACGCAGATGATGCGCGATGCGCCGATCGGCATCCGCCAGCAGCGCCCGCAGCTTCCCGTCCCCGTCGCTGCCGTTTTCTTCCAGCAGCAGGGCGATCCGCGCCATCGGGGTTTTCAGGCCGTGGGCGAGGTTGGCCACGTGCCGCCGCGCATGGTCCAGCCCCTGCTCGTTGCGTTCGATCAGCGCGTTCACGGCCACCGCCAGGGGCCGGAGTTCCGCGGGCTGATCGGTCGGCACCCGGTACGACTGCCCCGCCATCACCGCCTCGATCGCACCCGGCAGCCTGCGCACGGGACGCAGCCCGACCCGCAGTTGCACCACGGTGGCGGCCGCCAGCCCCACGCCAAGCAGCGCCAGCGACAGCAGCAAGGGCACGATGGCGTCCCGCAGCGGCGCTTCGGCCACCCGCTTCGGCCCCGCCGCCGCCAGAACCGCCACCCCTCCCGCGACCTGCCGTTCCAGCACCCGCAGATGCAGCCTGGATCCGTCGGGCGCGGTGGCGTCCCCCGGACGCGGCCGGTCGATTCCGGGACCCGGCGGCGGGGGCCTGGAGTCACCTTCTGGACTGTCAGATCCCGGCGGAGCGGGCGGACCCACCGCGACCCCATTCCCGGCCGATATTGGCGGTTGGCCCGCCAACGGCGGCCCGGGTGGCGGGGGCTGGAGGAGACGGCGAGGCAGGTCGAGCGGCGGCGCACCCTCGCTGTGCCAGTGCCGCCCGTCCGGCGCCGAAACCTGCCAGAACCAGCCGCCGCCCGCCCCGAAGCCCGGCAGCTGCACGAGGTCGTGCTCGTCAAGACGGCCATCCGAACGCAGCGCGCGCGACAACAGCACGAGCTGCAGGTCCAGCCTCTGGTCCATGGCGCCGATCACGAAGCGGTCCAGCACCGTGCCGATCCCCCAGGCGGCGATGCCCAGGGCCGCCGCGGTGGACAGCGCGGCGATGATCAACAACCGCGCCGCCAACGACCTCGGACGCCCCGCCGGCCGGTTCCGGAAGCTCCCGGCGCGCGAGGCGGCGGCCGTGTCCGCGGTCACGGACCGGCCGCCGTGAGGCGGTAGCCGCGACCGCGCACGGTTTCGATCATCGCGGCGCCGATCTTGCGCCGCAGCCGGCCGATGATGACCTCGATGGAATTGGAATCCGCTTCCGCGTCCCCCTCGTAAACGCGTTCCACCAGCTCCATCCGCTCCATCACGGCTTCCCGGCGCAGCATCAGCGCGGACAGGACCCGCCATTCCAGCGCGGTGAGCCGCAACGGCAGGCCGTCCAGCTCGAACGCGCCGAGCTGGGTGTCGAACATCAGGGGCCCGCATCCGATGCGGGCATCGGCATGGCCGCTCGCACGCCGCACCAGGGCGCGCAGCCGCATCAGCACCTCTTCCATCCGGAACGGCTTCGGCAGGAAGTCGTCGGCGCCCGCCTTGAAGCTCGCCACCTTGTCCGACCAGCCATCGCGCGCGGTGAGCACCAGCACCGGCAGCGTCCGCGAGGCGGCGCGCCAGGCACGCAGCACCGTCAACCCGTCGCCCCGCGGGAGGCCGAGATCCAGGATCGCCGCGTCGTAGCGTTCGGTTTCTCCGAGATGGGCGGCGTCCTCGCCATTGTCGGCGATGTCCACCGCGCAGTTCTCGGCCCGGAGCGCCCGGGCGATCCCGCTCGCCAGCGTCACGTCGTCTTCCACGAGCAGCACCCGCATCGCGGTTCCTCGCCTCCGTTCCCATCCTGCCGATCGCACCCTGCCGATCGCAGCCTGCCGATCCGGGCAGCGCGGCGCAGGATCGCATGCCGAAGCCGAATGGAACCTGAATGATCCGGTTCAGCGTGGCGGTGGGGTGGGGGGCGTAGAACCGGCTCGTTGTTTCGACCAGACAGGAGTTGCTTCCATGCCTCCCCTTCCTTCCGACCGCGACGAGCCGCGCAGCAACGGTCCCGCCAAGGGCCCGGCGTCCGGCGATCCCGCCGGTTCCGCCCACGGGAGGCCGCCCGTGCCTCATCGTCGCCACACCACCCTTCTGGCCGGTGCGGCGATGCTGCTGGTCGGCGCCGCGGCGGGTGCCGCCGGCGTGGCCGCCACCCGCCCGCCGGTGGTGATGGCGCCGATCGTTCCCACCGCGATCCACGACCTGGCGCCGAGCCGCATCGTGTCCGTGCGCGGCACCGTGGGCGACGTCTACGGCAACAAGTTCGTTCTGAGCGACGCGAGCGGCCACGCGCTGGTGGATACCGGGCCGGGCGGCGACGACCGGACGGTGGCCCACCCGGGCGAGCCGCTCACCGTGCAGGGCCACTTCGACCACGGCGTGCTGCACGCGACCTATCTGGTGCGGGCCGACAACGAGGTGGTCGCGATGGGTCCGCCCGCCCCGCCGCCCCCGCCGCCGCACGGTCCCGGGGCGCCCCCTCCGCCGCCGCCCGGTGCCGGAGCGCCTCCCCCGCCGCCGCCGGGCGCCGGTGCCCCAGCGCCGGGCGGTCCCGGCCCGGTGGGAAGCATCGCACCCGGCACGCTTCCGGGGCCGGCGGCTCTTCCGGCCGCGAGCGGTCCGTCGGTGCCCCCGGTGGGCGCTGCTTCGGTAGGCGCTCCTCCGGTGGGCACGTCCCCGCCGAGCGGCACCGCTCCCGCGACGCCGGTCCCGGCCGGCGGCTGAGTTGTCCGCCCGCCCTCGTTTCCGCGCCAGGAAGCGCGGGCGGTGCGATCCGAACCCGGGGCCCGGACCGGAGGATCGGCACGGGGATCGTTGCCGGGACCGGACACCGCCCGGTTTTGTCCCCAGGTTCCACGCGACCCACCGCGCCACGTGCGCGGGGGTCGCTTCCGTTGCGCGTGCGGGAACGGCTAGGGTGTCGATCATGAGCCGTCCCGTTCCCTCCACGCGCAGCCATTGGAACGGGGTGCGGCTTCGCGTGCTGTCGGCGGCGCCCGATCCCGATTCGGTGCCCCGGGCCGTCACCCTGCCGGCCGATTGGGACGACAATGCCGCCCAGGGTCTCGCGGCGCTCGTGCCGGGCACCGGGGCCGTGTCGCTGCCGGGCGTGTCCGCCGCATTCCTGGATCCGCTGTGCGCCCTTCCCGACGCCCCCGACGGCATCGGTCGTGACCTGTCGCACCTGCTGCTGCTTCGCCAGGCGGCGCCGCACGAACCCTGCTGGCGTGGCGAGGAGCCGGTGCCGAGCGGCTTCGTGCTCAACCTCGCCGCTTTCGTGAAGCCGGGCAGCGGGCTGGAAACCGAACGGCTGGCGGTCGCCCTGACGTTGCTGGCGCGCACGCTGCGGCTGGCCTCGCGCCTGCATCGCCCGGTAGCCGGCCGTCCGCGGCTGCTGTTGTCGAACCTCGATGCCTGCCTCGCTGCGCTGGGCCTCGATTACGACAGCGACGGCGGCCGCGACGTGGCGCGCTGTCTGGTGCTGGCGGCGGGCGCCCTCCTGAACGGCGGCCGCAACGGCAACCCCTTGTTCGCGGCGCGCTGCGTGGTGCCGGGCCTGTCGGCCCTGGCCGGGCGCGACCGGTTGGCCACTCCGCCGGCCCCTCCCATCGAGATCGGCTGGAGCGAGCCCGGTCCGGTGGACGCCGTGCTGGGCGTGGAAGGCTGCGGGCTGGCGCCGATCTTCTCGCCGCTGCGTCCGGACGGCCGCCTCGCGGGCAGCACCCTGGCCCGCCTCGCCGGCCGCGGCCTGTCGCCGGAAGCGGCGCTGGCGCTCAGCCTGTCGGGCGAAGGGGTGCTGCCGCGTCCGGGCTACGAGGCCTGGCTCGCGATGCACCGGGCGCTGGACGGTCTGGCCGACCGCATGCCGCCCCTGCCCGAGGCGCCCCGGGCGCTGCCGGCCGGCACCCCGCGTCGCGAGCTGCCCGCCCGCCGTCGCGGCTTCACCCAGAAGGCCGCGGTGGGCGGGCACCGGCTGTTTCTGCGCACCAGCGAGTACGAGGACGGCACGCTGGGCGAGATCAGCATCACCCCGCCCCGCGAAACCCCCGCCCTGCGCGGGCTGATGGACGCCTTCGCCCGCGCGGTGTCCCTCGGGCTCCAGCACGGTGTGCCGCTCGATTCCTATGTGGAGGCGTTCGCCTACAGCCGCTTCGGGCCGGCCGGCACGGTGGATGGCGACGGGGCGATCGCCCATGCGACCTCCCTGCTCGACTACGCGTTCCGGATGCTGTCCGAGGCCTATCTCGGCCGACCGCTGCCCGACGCGCCGCACGCCGACCGCACGGCGCCGGACGACGATCTGCCGATGCTGCCGCTCGACCTGCCGACGGGCGAGGCCGCCCGGGGCGCCGGCCACAAGCGCGGCCTGCGGCTGGTGGGAGGACGCGGATGAGCGACGCGATCTCGGACAGGCTCGGGGCGCTGGGCATCGTGCTGCCCGAACCGGCGGCGCCCGTCGCCAACTATGTGGCCTACGTCCGCACCGGGAACCTGCTGGTGGTGTCGGGGCAGCTGCCGCTGCGCGACGGCACGCTGCTCGCCACCGGCAAGCTCGGCGGCACGGTGTCCCTGGAACGGGGCCACGAGGCCGCACGGCTCTGCCTGGTCAACCTCCTGGCCCAGGTGCGCGCGGCGGCCGGCGACCTGAGCCATGTCCGCCGCGTGGTGCGCCTCGGCGGCTTCATCGCCTGCACCCCGGACTTCACCCAGCACGCCGCGGTGATGAACGGCGCGTCCGACCTCGCGGTGGCGGTGCTGGGCGAGAATGGCCGCCACGCCCGCTCCACGGTGGGGGTGCCCTCGCTGCCGCTGGACGCGCCGGTGGAGATCGAAGGGCTGTTCGAGCTCGGCTGAGGAACCATATCCGCCGGATGCCCGCTCCCGTCGATCCGTCCTGTTCCGAGCTGTCGCTCTCCCTTCACCGCTCCATCCACGAGATCGACCCGGCCGAGTGGGACGCCTGTGCCGGGTTCGACCCGGCCAGCACCGCCGGCAACCCGTTCGTCAGCCACGCCTTCCTGGGCGCGGTGGAGGATAGCGGCTCGACCGGCAAGCGCACCGGGTGGCTGCCGCAGCACGCGGTGCTGCGTGACGGCGGCGGCCGGGTGCTGGCGGCCGCGCCGATGTATGCCAAGGGCCATTCCTACGGCGAATACGTGTTCGACCATGGCTGGGCCAACGCCTTCGAGCAGGCCGGCGGCCGCTATTATCCGAAGCTCCAGGTGGCCTCGCCGTTCAGCCCGGTGCCGGGTCCTCGTCTGCTGCTGCGGCCCGGTGCGCCGCCGCAGGTCCGCACGGCCATGGGACAGGCTCTGGGCCAGGCCTGCGGCGAGCTGGAGCTGTCGTCGGTGCACGCGACCTTCTGTTCGGAGATCGAGCAGGCGGCGCTGACCGAGGCCGGCTGGCTGCCGCGGATCGGGGTGCAGTTCCATTGGGAGAACCGCGACTACGGAAGTTTCGAGGATTTCCTCGGCGCGCTGAATTCGCGCAAGCGCAAGGCGGTGCGCCGCGAAAGGCGGGATGCCAACGATGCCGGCCTGCGGTTCCTGACGCTGCGCGGGGCCGAGATCACGCGGGCGCACTGGCGCGCCTTCTACGGCTTCTACCAGTCCACGGTGGACCGCAAATGGGGCAGCGCCTACCTGACCGAGCGCTTCTTCTCGCTGCTGGGCGAGCGGCTCGGCGACAGGGTGGTGTTGATGCTGGCCGAGCATGACGGCGAGGCGGTCGCGGGCGCCTTGAACCTGCTGGGCGGCGGCGCGCTGTTCGGCCGCAACTGGGGCTGCCGGGGCGAGTGGCCGTTCCTGCATTTCGAGCTGTGCTACTACCGCGCCATCGAGTTCGCGATCGAGCATCGGCTGGAACGGGTGGAAGCGGGCGCGCAGGGCGAGCACAAGATCCAGCGCGGCTACCTGCCGCGGCCCACCTACTCGGCGCACTGGATCGCCCATCGCGGCCTGCGCGACGCGGTCGACGGGTTCCTGCGGCAGGAGCGTCCGGCACGCCTGGCGGAGATGCGGGAGCTGGAAGCGTTCTCGCCCTACCGGAACGAGAACGGCGAGGCCTGAGGGGCCCCGCCGCTGCCGAAGGGGGTCCGGGCGACCCGGCCCCCTCGATACAGGTGGATCAGGCGCGCTTGAACGCGACCTGGAGATTCTCGTCCAGCTTGGCGAGGAAATCCTGGGTGGTGAGCCACTTCTGGTCGGCGCCGATCAGCACGGCGAGGTCCTTGGTCATGTGGCCGGCTTCCACCGTGTCCACGCACACCTTCTCCAATGTTTCGGCGAAGTGCGTGACGTCGGGGGTGTTGTCGAAGCGGCCGCGATAGATCAGCCCGCGCGTCCAGGCGAAGATGGAGGCGATCGGGTTGGTGGAGGTGGCGCGGCCCTTCTGGTGCTCGCGGTAGTGCCGGGTGACGGTGCCGTGCGCCGCCTCGGACTCCACCACGCTGCCGTCCGGCGACAAGAGCACGGAGGTCATGAGGCCGAGCGAGCCGAAGCCCTGGGCCACGATGTCGCTCTCGACGTCGCCGTCGTAGTTCTTGCACGCCCAGACATAGCCGCCGCTCCATTTCAGGGCGGCCGCCACCATGTCGTCGATCAGGCGGTGCTCGTAGGTCAGCCCCTTGGCGTCGAACTGGGCCTTGAACTCCGCGTCGAAGATCTCCTGGAACACGTCCTTGAACATGCCGTCATAGGCTTTGAGGATCGTGTTCTTGGTGGACAGGTAGACCGGCAGCGACCGTGCCAGGCCGTAGTTGAACGAGGCGCGCGCGAAGCCTTCGATCGAGTGCTTGGTGTTGTGGATGCCGAGCGTGACGCCCGGTCCCTTGAAGTCGTGCACCTCGAGCTCGATCGGCGTGCCGCCATCGGCCGGCTGGTAGTGCAGCGTCACCTTGCCGGGGCCGGGAATCTTGGTTTCCGCCGCGCGGTAGATGTCGCCGTAGGCATGGCGGCCGATCACGATCGGCTGGGTCCAGTGCGGCACGAGGCGCGGGACGTTGGAGCAGATGATCGGCTCGCGGAAGATGGTGCCGTCGAGGATGTTGCGGATGGTGCCGTTGGGGCTGCGCCACATCTTCTTGAGCTTGAACTCGGAGACGCGCGCCTCGTCGGGGGTGATGGTCGCGCACTTCACGCCGACGCCGTACTGGCGGATGGCGTTGGCGGCGTCGACCGTCACCTGATCGTCGGTCTGGTCGCGATATTCGATGCCGAGATCGTAATACTTCAGGTCGATATCGAGGTAAGGAAGGATGAGCTTCTCCTTGATGAAGCTCCAGATGATCCGGGTCATCTCGTCGCCGTCGAGCTCGACGACCGGTTCCTTGACCTTGATCTTCGTCATAGTCGGTATCCTGTTCTCGTTTGGACGTCGCCCTGGGCGGGACCGCTGGACGGCCACCCCTCCTCGCGCAAGCGGCAAAGTTGCACCCGCGCCGCATCCCGGCAAGCAGGTGCCCGGCTATGCATCACGTCGACGCGATGCTCGGATCGCGGGGGGTCGACTCGATCCGGCGCCTTGCGAATGATTATCAGTCTTGTCTAACCTGAGGCCTTCACCAAGAGGGGTCGGTTCCCATGCAACGCCATCTTTCCGCCGGACCGCAGTTGATCGCCGCGCTGATGGAAGCCGATCGCGCCCGGCGCGGCGTGGCGGGGATCGATAGTCGCTTGCCCGAACCTGTCCATCGGTTGCTGGGCGCGCGGTGGAGCGCCGGGATTGGAGGCGGACCGGTCCCCCCGCCGGCGGCCGATACGAACCCTTCCCTGCCGGCCCCGCGGGGCTGACGCACGGATCGCCGCTTCCAGGGGACAAAACATCCCCCTGGTTTGCTGGATCGCCGAAGCGGCAATCACTGCTGGGGTGGGCGTTCGTTCGGCACATCGCCCGTGTGACGTCGTGGGCCGACCCGGATGGAAAGCGACGGGAGCTTACCGAGGAACAGCCTCCGTCAGGCAGGGCGGCAGGGCCCGCGGCCGACGAGATGCGGCGCGCCCCGGCGGCAGTTCGTCACCGGCCCTTTCGCATCGATCTGCGGGGATCGGACCGGTTCCGAAAAGGCCGATGCCGGAACCATGTTGGCGTCTGGCAGCCAAGTATTGGAAGAAGGCTCTTCCGAGGAGCCTGTCTGACGGACCTTCCGGCCCTCGACCTTGATAATCCGCTCTGGACCCGTGCGTCGCGGACGTGGGCATCGACGCGACGAACAACAGGAGCACCATCCGGTCCGACCGCGCGGGGACGCCCTCTCGCGGTCGCGTCCCGGTCCAGCGGAAGCGACCTGATCACGATGAGACAGAGAGGCGGCGGCTGTCGGGGCGCGCCGACCCTGGGAACCGCGGGCCGAAGGAACGCGCCCCCCAGCGTCGAACCGGCCGGGCACGATCCCGACCGGTCACCGAGCTCAGTCGGCCGCGTCGGCCGCTTCCTGTTCTTCCGGGGCCACCATCATCGCGTTGGCCACTACGCCGGCCTGTTCGCGGATCCGCCGCTCGATGGCATCGGCGATCTGCGGGTTGTCACGCATGAACTGCTTGGAGTTCTCGCGTCCCTGGCCGATACGCTGGCTGTCATAGGAGAACCACGCACCGGACTTCTCCACGATCCCGGCCTTCACGCCGAGATCGATGAGCTCGCCCATCTTGCTGACGCCCTCGCCGTACATGATGTCGAACTCCACCTGCCGGAATGGCGGCGCCATCTTGTTCTTCACCACCTTCACGCGGGTCTGGTTGCCGACGACCTCGTCCTTCTCCTTGATCTGGCCGATGCGGCGGATATCCAGGCGGACGGACGCGTAGAACTTCAGGGCGTTGCCGCCGGTGGTGGTTTCGGGGCTCCCGAACATCACACCGATCTTCATCCGGATCTGGTTCAGGAAGATGATCATGGTGTTCGAGCGCGACACCGACCCGGTCAGCTTGCGCAACGCTTGGCTCATCAGACGGGCATGCAGACCCACATGGCTGTCGCCCATGTCGCCTTCGAGCTCCGCCCGGGGCACCAGGGCGGCGACGCTGTCCACCACCAGCACGTCGATGGCGCCAGAGCGCACCAGGGTGTCGGCGATCTCCAGCGCCTGCTCGCCCGCATCGGGCTGGCTTATCAGGAGATTGTCCACGTCGACGCCCAGCTTGCGGGCATAGCCCGGATCCAAGGCATGCTCGGCGTCGATGAAGGCGCAGGTACCCCCGCGCTTCTGGGCCTCCGCGATGGTGTGCAGGGCCATGGTGGTCTTGCCCGAGCTTTCCGGACCGTAGATCTCCACGATGCGCCCGCGCGGCAGGCCGCCGATGCCCAGGGCGATATCGAGGCCGAGCGAGCCGGTGGAGATGACCTCTGCCACCTCGTTGCTGCGCTGACCCATCCGCATGATAGAGCCCTTGCCGAACGCCCGTTCGATCTGGCTCAGCGCGCCCTCGAGCGCCTTGGTCTTGTCCATAGAACTATTCCTCCAGGCACCCGCGAACCTGCGGTCCGGACATCCTAACGCGCCGATCGCGACGACGACAGCACGTCCGGTTTCCCATCGATGTTCGCATAATGTTCTAGTTGCGCAGCCTCATTCAAGCATCAGGTCGAGTTTTCTTTGCTCGACCCCCTATCGCACGGGCGGAGGTCCCGGTGCCGGCCGCCGCAGACGCCACACATAGGCGATGATGCCGGCCACCACCTGGAAATGCTCGCGGGGGACTTCACTCTCGAGCGGCAGCTTGTAGAGCGCGCGGGCCAGCGGCGGATTGGAGACGAGCGGCACTTTGGCATCCTGGGCTGCCTCGCGAATCCGGGCCGCCACCGCGTCAACCCCTTTGGCCACGATGCGCGGCGCGGCCTTGTCGCCGCCTTGATAGGCCAGGGCTACCGCGTAGTGGGTCGGGTTGGTGACCACCACGGTCGCGGTCGAGACAGCCTCCAACATCCGCCTCTGCTTCGCGCGCTGGCGCCTCAACTGCCGCAGCTTTGCCTTGAAATGCGGATCGCCCTCGCTTTCCTTGTGCTCGTCGCGGACCTCCTGGCGGCTCATCCGAAGTTTCTGCATGTGCTTGTGGCGCACCCAGGCCACATCGGCGAGCGCGATCACCCCTTGTACCGCCAGCAGCATCAGCATCCCATGAAGCACGGCCGCCGCCGCTTCCCGTTCCAGTCGGACGACGTCCCAGCCGGAAGCCCGACGCAACAGCGGCCAGAGCTGGGTCAGCAGATGGCTGCCTATGGCCGCGAAGGCCATGAGCTTGACCAGTGCCTTCACCGTTTCCGCCGCGGTCTCGCCGCCCAGCACTCGCTTGAGGCCGTTCGCAGGGTTGAGCCGGTTGAGGCTGGGCATCAGCGCCGCCGGACGCAGCAGGAAGCCGGTCTGCAACAAGGTCGCGGCCACGATCCCGGCCACCGCCGCCAGGATCACCGGCAGACAAAGATGCAGCGCGGCCGTCACCCCTTCTCCCCAGAGACGCAGTCCTCGCGCCCCGGACAGATCGATGCTGCCCGACCGCTCCATCAGGCCGCGCATCCGGCCGACGAAGTGTGCGCCTTCCGATGGCGCCATCGTCGCCAATACAAGCAGCCCTGCTCCAAGACCGCTCGCGGTCTGCAGCTCGCGGGACATGGCGACCTGCCCGTCCTCGCGCGCCTTCTCCAGCCGCCGGGCGGACGGGGCTTCTGTCCGATCTTCCTTGTCCGTATCCGCCAAGGGGCTTCTACCGGCCGGGAAGCGAAGAAAGTGCGGGTGCCAGCGCGTCCAGCCAGGTCTGGAGCATCTGCCGCAGCAGCAGACCGAAGATCAGCAGACCGCCCAGGAGCTGTCCTGGCATCGCCACCTGGAACAACTGCAGACTGGGAACCAGCCGCGCCAGAAATCCCGACAAGGTCTGCCAACCGAGGCCAGCGACGATCAACGGTGCCGCGAGCCTCAAGGCCAGGGCGAAACAGGCGCTGGTGGCTTGTGCCACCCCTTGCGCTGCGTCACCGAGCGAGAAGGGCCCTCCGGGCGGAAACGCGTGGTAGCTCCCAACAAGCGCCTGCAACGGAAGCGCATACAGGCCGCTGGTCAGGATCATCACCGGAGCGGCGAGGGAAAGGAGACGGCTGGTGCCGCTGTTCTGCGCACCGAGTTCTGGATCCGGCTGGATCACGCTCGTAAGGCCGATCTGCACGGCGGCGATCTGGCCGGCGATCGGCAAGGCCAGCGCCATCAGGCGCGCGAGCCACCCGAGCAGCCCACCACGCAACAACTCGCCCGCGATCAGCGACAGCAGCTCGATCGGCTGGGATGGTTCGGGCGGCAGGCTCGCCATCGCCCCGGGCAGCACAAGAACACCGATCCCGATCGCCAGGCCCGCCCGCACTGTGGCAGGCGGCGCGCTTTCGCCCAGCCCGGGCAGCAGCATCACCGCCGCGGAAACCCGGCACAGCACCAGCACGAAGGCGAACGCCCAGCCTGGCAGCTGCGAAAGCAAAGGATCGGTCATCGCGACGAAAGAACCGCCTGGGGAGCGGACCGTGTCATTCCCCACCCACCAGGATCAGCCGGTCGAACACCCGATGCGCGTAGTCGTTCATGGTGCCGTACATGAAGTGGCCGGTCAGGCTCAACGCGATCCCGATGGCCAGCACCTTGGGTACGAAGGCGAGTGTGGACTCGTTGATCTGCGTCACCGCCTGGATCACGGAAATCACCAGTCCGACCGCGAGCGCGGTCAACAGGCCTGGTGCCGACAGCTTGAGCACCACCATGAACATGTCGCGCAACGCGACCGCGATCTCGCCTTCCATAGCAGGGCCCTCCTGGCCCGAGCGTCATTGGTCGTTCTGTCTCGATCGCCGGCGATGGCCGTTCAGATCGACATCTTCATGATGTCCTGGTAGGCCTGCACCACGCGGTCCCGGATCACCGTGGTCGATTGCAACGCCATCTGCGCTCGCGAAACCGCCATCACCACATCGGTGACATTGCCTGATCCGGTCAGGCCCTTCGCGGCTTCCGCATCTGCCGTATGCCCGGCCTGCACCACGCCCTGGATAGCGTCCTGCATCGCCGATCCGAAATCGGGCAGCCCATCGCCTGCCCCTATGCCATCAAGGGACGATCGATCCTGCGTGCGGGCGTAGGCGGTGGCGGCCGCCGAGGGTGTCGTCGCGAGCATTCGGGCGTCGATCATCGCAGCAGATCGATCGTGCGGGTGAGCATGGAGCGCGTCACCTGCATCACGTTGAGATTGGCGCTGTAGGAGCGCTCGGCCTCGCGCATGTCCATCAGCTCGACGAAATTGTTGACGTTCGGCAGCTTGACGTAGCCCTGCGCGTCGGCAGCTGGGTGCGACGGCTCGTAGCGGGTGGTGAAGTCGGACATGTCCTGGCCTATCTGCTTGACCTGCACCTCCGGTTGGCCCGTCCCCCGATCCATCGTCTCGGCGAAGGTGATAGTCTTGCGGCGGTAGGGATCGGCGCCAGGAGCCGAGCCCGTGGTGTCCTGGTTGGCGAGATTTTCCGCGATCACCCGCAGCCGCATGGACTGCGCATCCATGCCGGCCGCGGAGATATCGAGGGCACGCGACATCTCCATGGCCTCAGCCCTTGCCGAGTACGGTGGAGAACATGCTCATGTACCGGCCATAGAGGCCGGCCACGAGACGCTGCTGGCTGTCCGTGTCGGCGACGGCGGTGAGCTGCTGCTCGATATTCACGGCATTGCCGTCCAGAGACCGCTCCGTGGGCACTTCGCGGATCGTGTCTAAGGAACCGTCGGTGTCCCCGGAAAGATGGTTCGGGTCGGTCCGCACGGTCGCGACCTGGAACTGCGCCAGAGCAGCCGAGAATGGCGCCGCGTCATGGGGCTGGTAGTTCGGCGTGTTGGCGTTGGCAACGTTGCGGGCGAGAATCCGCTGGCGGCCTTCGAGCCAGCCGAAGCGGTCGCGCGCCAGATCCAGCAAATCCATCTGCGTCGTCTGCATCCCCGTCGCCTCCGCAGCCGGCGCGGGATCCCGCGCGGCGTCCTGACGACAGTGCCATCAGGAAGGTTTCCGCTTGGTTAAGTTCCCCGGAGATTAAGGCGCGACCGGTAGCCGGGGCCGCTAACGGCTCCTTAACCGGCAACGAAGTAAGCTTGCGGGCATGCAAGTTCCCGCCCTTCCAGATCAGGATCGTCTTGTTGCCGTCCTGGATGCGGGAGCGATGCTGGTTGCGATGCTCGATGTCGCGGCGTCGCTGGCGCGGACAGGGGTTGGCGTCTCGCTCGAAGGCCTTGAGGATCGTGTCGGCATGTTATGTGCCCAGACGCTCGACCTGGGACCGGATGCTGCCGCCTCCGTGCGGCCAATCCTGCTGCGCCTGCGCAACCGATTGGACGGCGTCACGGCACTCCTGAAGCCTCCTGATCCCGGCACTCCGCCGCTCACGGCCTGATCCTCCGCTTCTCCCGCTGGCAAAAGGCCGCGCTATGACCCTATCCGACATCCTCACCTCCCTCGGCGCGCTGGCCTTGGTGCTCGGCCTGCTCGGCCTGATCCGATATGGTGCCCGCTTTCGTGATCGATCCGTAAGATCGAGCGCTTCCTCGGCGTTGCGGGTGGAAGGAACGTTGCCGCTCGATGCCAGACGTCGGGTGCACATGATAACCTGCGATGGCCGTCGGCTGCTGTTGTTGACGGGCGGATCCAACGATGTGGCGATCGGCTGGCTGGATCGGGCCGACACCGCCCGGGACGGGGAAGCTGTCCGATGAGGCGCTTCCTCCCGGCTCTCCTGTTGCTGCCGCTGCTGTTGTGCTGCATGCCGCAGCATGCCGTGGCACAGGCGATCAGCATCGACCTCGGTCAGGCGGCCGGTGCGGGTGCGACGGGCAAGCTGGTCCAGCTGTCGGCCCTGATCACCCTGCTTTCGCTATCGCCGAGCCTCATGGTGATGGTGACGGCGTTCACCAGGATCGTGATCGTACTTTCCCTGCTCCGCAGCGCGATCGGGGCGCAGGGAACGCCGCCAAATACCGTACTCATAGGGCTTGCCCTCTTTCTCACCTTCTTCGTGATGCAGCCCACCCTGATGCAGTCGTGGAACGACGGCGTGCTCCCGTTGATGAACGGCAAGGTCGGCGAGCTGGACGGCTTGCAGGCGGCAGCGGAACCGTTCCGCCATTTCATGATCACCAACGTCCGGCCGCCGGACCTCCGGTTGTTTCTCGATATTGCCCACCTGCCGTCCCCTGCGACGCCCGGCGACACCCCTTGGCGGGCGCTGATCCCCGCTTTCATGGTCGGCGAGCTGCGCCGGGGCTTCGAGATGGGTTTCCTGTTGTTCCTGCCCTTCCTGGTGATCGACATCGTGGTGTCGAGCATCCTGATGAGCCTGGGCATGATGATGCTGCCGCCGAGCAGCATTTCCCTGCCCTTCAAGTTGATCTTCTTCGTGCTTGTCGACGGGTGGCACCTGGTTGCCGGCAGCCTGGTCCAGAGCTTTGGAGGAAGTTGAACGGTGCAACCGCACTCCGGCCGGGCGTTATAGGCGGCGAAGACAGGGAGATGTTGCCGTGGAACAGGATCATACGGAGGAGAACATCCTGCGCACCCAGGGTGAACAGAATACAGGCAACCACCACAAGCCAGCTTCACCCGGCCAGCCGAATGCCGATCGGATCGGCGGAACGCGCTCGGGCGCCGAGAATGTCGAACCGGCCCGACCCGACGCCGTCCAGAGCGGCCCGGACATTGATCGGGTGGCCCCGCTGGACGACGGGCCCTCACCAGATCTTACCGGCACGCGTCATGCGGAACGCCGGGAAGAGCGGGACGAACGCGGCCGCCTCTAGGCCGCGTCGGTCAGCCTCGCGTCAACGAGGTAGGTGCTGAGCGATATAGGGTGGCAGTTCGAAGCTGGCGACATGAACGCCCGGCGTCCAATATCGGGTAGCGCCGGTGATGCCTGCGCGATCAGCACGCTCTTCGATCGTTGCTTTATCTATGCCGTCTAAGCTTCCGCCTTTGGCGGCCACTCCCAGGGTCATGAACCCGCCCACATAGGTCGGGACGGCCGCGACATAGGCAGAAACCACCGGAAAGAACTTCGCGCGCCGGAGGCTGGTGTCACGAAGCTCATCGGCTTGCATGAACGGCACCCCGCATTGGTTCACGATCATGCCGTTGGTCGTCAGGATCCGGGCGCAATTCTCGTAGAACTCGTCGGTGAACAGTACCTCGCCCACGCCGATCGGGTCTGTGCTGTCGACGATAATCACGTCGAAGGACGCGTCGGGCGCCCGCCTGACATAGTCAATGCCATCCCCCACGATCACGTCGGCACGAGGATCAGACCACGCGTCGCCGGCAATCCCCGGAAGAAATTCCTTGGAAAGCCGAATGACCTCCCCATCGATCTCGACCATGACCGCACGGGTGACGCCGCGATGCTGGAGCACGCGCTTCAACACCCCGCCGTCTCCGGCACCGATGATCAGCACGCTCCTGGCGTCGCCGTGCGTCAGCAACGGCACGTGTGTCAGCATCTCCTGATAGACGAACTCGTCGCCCTCCGTGATCTGGACGACCCCGTCGAGCACCAGCACGCGGCCGTGTGTCTCGCTCTCGAACACCACGATATCCTGGAAGTCGCTCCGGACGCGGGCCAGTTCACGGACGATGCGGAACCGTTGCCCCCACGCGGGATAAAGTGTCTCGTTGATCCAGGTCTCGTCAGTCATGGCTTTCTGGTTCCAGATTGAGAACAAGAAAAAGGGCCGGACATACCGCCCGGCCCCGTCAGAACCACCCGCAATAGAGGGGGATTAACGAACGCGGCCTCGGCGCTGCTCGTCCAGCTCGATACGGCCAGACTGGAAGGTGCGCTGCATCACCGGGATCGCCAGATGCGGATCGCAGGCGCCGCACATGAAGATATCCACGGCCGCGAAATTGCGCTCTGGCCACGTGTGGATCGAGATGTGGCTCTCGGCCAGCACGACCACCCCGGATACGCCACCGTTCGGGGAGAAATGGTGGAAGTGGCTGTGCAGGATCGTTGCCCCCGCCGTGACGGCAGCCTCACGCAGGGTGCGGTCGATCAACTCGGGATCAGCGAGATTGGTGGCGTCCCAAAGATCCACAAGAAGATGGGTCCCGGCGAACTTCATCCCGTCCTTCTCGACGAAATAATCCTTCGACTCCTCCACTGCCGCGGAAGAGATGTTCGACTGGATATTGCTCGGAGAGTCCGAGACCATCCCCAGTTGAGCAAGTGCGTTCATCACGTACCCCCAAACCAGTAGATAGCCTGTTGGGCGGGATCGCCCCCTTGGGCCAAGGGGGCGGGGAATAGGTCCTCAGACCCAAGGATGCAAGCCGAAAAAGGCTATCAGTCCCCAAAAACGGCTGTAAGCGGCTCGTTTTCTTCAGCGTGATGCCCCGCCGGAGTGGGCGGGAGGCTGTTCCAGCAGTTTCAAGGCGCCCCGAGCCTGGGACAACTCCAGAGCAAGATCGTCTGCATGAGGGTCTGCCGCTCGGATAAGCGTCGCAAAAAGTGCGCGGCGGGATTGGTCCGAGAAACGTGACACATCAACGGCGCGCAGCTCTCGCAACGCTTCCTCGTCGTGCGCCGTCACGGCGACCCCGGCCCGTCGCAGCAACAGCTCGGCCGCCACCCCCTTCAGCGGCCCGGCCGAAGGCACGAGTGTTGCTGCCGCGTCGCGGAGCGCACGCCCCTCCCCGGCGGCATCATGGGCCGCCTCAGCAGCATCGGCACGCAACATCGCCGCGTTCGCTCCCGATATGCCTTCAAGCGACGACGAGACTTCGGACATGCGCCCAGCGCGCAAGAGACATGCCGCTTTCAGAAGAAGTCGATCGCGTCCAAGAGCGTGCGGATCGTCGCCTCCGGTCGCTTCCAGCGTAGCCAGGGCTTCTCCAGGCGCGTCGCGATCGAGCTGCAGGCGCGCGATCGCCAGGCCGAGCGGTGCGCGGTCGGTCGGGTCGTTGATCAAGGGAAGCGCGCGCCGATACAAGGCCTCGGCCTGATTCGGCAGTCCCAGCGCGTCATACCGGGAAGCCAAGTCACGGATAAGGCCGGCTTCTTCCGGACGCCCCCGCAGCAGATCGAGATGCGCGGTCATCAGGGGAGACATCAGCAGCGTCCGGCGGGCGTCGGCGGACGCGGGCTGCTCCATGAGCGCCCTGTTCATGGCCTTCAGCAGGGAGACGCCTTTCTCCCGAAGACCGTTCGAGAGGCTCGATGTCTCGGCGGCGGCAGCATCGAAGCTCTGCAACGCCTGCTGCCACCGGCCGGCCTGCTGCTCGAGTTCCAATTTCCGGAGCAGCAGATCGTGCTCCGCGCCGATCATCCGCGCGTCCAGCAGCGCCGCATCCAGGCGCTTCTCGGCGGCTCTCGGATCGGGATCGTGGATCAAATCTCGTGCAACCGCTTCGGCCGCCAGCACACGCAGCAAGGGCGACCGGTCAACCGCCCATGTCGCCACCTCTTTCGCCGACAATGCGGGACTGATCGACCCCACCGGTTCGTCCAAGACCTTCATCATCCGTAGCGCCGGATCATTGGGCAGCGCGGAAGCCAGGATGCGGCGCACATCGCCCGATCCGCGATATGCGGCGAGCCGGATCCGCTCGATGGCCGCCTGGCGCAACGGCTGCGGATAATCGAGCACGACACCGATCCGCGCGGCGAGTGCCGCGGCCGCAGCAACCTGCGTCGGCCGGATGGCCAGGGCTGCCAGTGCCTCCCACGCCGCCAGCTCGTCGTCGGTCGCCGGGGGTAGTGCCCGCGTCACCCAGCCGTCAGGCTCTGCGCCGTCCAAGGCCGCACTTGCGGTCAACAGCCAGCGCAGACGTTGAGATGCGTGCGCTGACGGAGCATCCTGCGCCGCCACGCGGGCAATCGAACGAGCGAGCCTTCCATCGCCGAGACCCAAAGCAGCCTCAGCGGCATCCAGCCGCGGAAGCAGCCGTTCGGAGGTCGGGGCGGCAGCAGCGGCCGCGATCGATGACCGAAGGCGCTGCTCGATCTCCCCAGCCGGCACCAGCCCCAGATGGCTGATCCGTCCAAGGCCATCGCTACCTCTCCGCTCATGCCCGTCCTCATCGCGATCCGACGGGCGAGTAAGCTCGAAACCGTGGGGCGTCGCCCTCATCCCAACATCGTCTGCAAGGCGCTCCACCACCACGCCCGCGACGCTCGGACGAACGATGAATCCACCCCCTCTTCGCGACTGTTCCATCGGAACCGAGTCACGGCGGACCGTACCGACAAGCAGATCGCTACCGGTCTCCGGGTCCACCACGATCAGTACACGGCCGGCGTCAGGCACCGGGAACACCGAGTTGTCGGAGCCGACAATGGCCGCCTTCGCGGGCGTGGGACCGAGTAGCGTCCAGCTCAGCGACCAGCCGCCGGCGACGCGCCGCAACAAAGGTTGCCGGTCCGCAGGTAGTGGCACGGTCATGGCCACTCCGTCAGGCAGCATGGTCAAGCGCGCTTCGGCGAAGGTAGGGTCCCCCAGCGCTGCGCCCAGATCCAGAGGTCGAGGGGCATCCAGCACCACAACGACCTTCCGCCCAGTGACGAAGCCGGCGGCGCCAGTATGCTCCTCAGCCGGCAGCAGCAGCGAAGCGGGTTGCCCCCCGGCGGCGGGAAGCAGCAGGGCGAGCCCGGCTCCCGGGCCCGCGCCGACGCCGGCGGGAGGAGTCGGAATGACCGCCGGGTAAGCGACCGACGGCAAAGTCTGGGCCGCTTCCACCTTTGGTGCGGACTGGAGGGGGCGCGCCATGGGGGCCGGTGCTAGGCGCGCCGTAGTGTCAGTGCTGGCAGCACCCGAAACGGTTTCCGCAATCAAAGATCCCGGCAGTCGGTGCAGAAGCGCCTCGGCGGACACCACATCGCCTCGATCATCTCCCCGTGCCAGCTGAGGAGTGGCAGGGGGCGGTGGGATGATGGCTCCGAGCGCGATTTTGGACTGGCCGTCACCGACAGGTGGGCGATCGGGTGACCTCCTCGTCAGCGATAGATCCTGCGAAACACTACCCAGGGGGCTGGCTCTTTGTCTCGCGACCACCACGCCAGGACGTCGTGAGGCGTGCACTCTGGCTGGCGTGCGGGACGGCATCGCGGGCGGACGGCTTTGCCCGTCAACCATCGCGCCGGGATCGAACAGCAGCGTTCTAGCGCCGGCCCTGGCCTCCAAGCTCAGCACGCAGCAAAGAACGCTGGCCAACCACACCAACGACGGCATATGGCCAGCAAAGACAAAGCGGCGTGTCATTGCTAGCCCGGAAGATCCGGCACCGAGGAGGAAGACGCGCGTACCCGTTTCGCGTCCCTACCCGGATGCATATATGCGCACAAGAGTCGACGGCGAAGAGTGTACATAAAGAGCGCGACGCGAGACGTGGCGACGCTGACATTCCCACTTCCCTCGGCTTCGCTATGACAGAGTGCGTCTCCGCGATGAGGATAGCCGTTCGCCAGGGCAGAGATCATCATCCCGGCTCCTGAACGGCAATCGCGGTGGATGCGGTCGGCGCGTCGTTCCGCCTTTTCGCCAACATCTGCGTCACCAGCCGCGCCCGTTCAGGCTGCATCGCAGCGAGAGCCGCCGATGCCTTGCGCTCGTTCATACGCCCGATCACCTCGAGCAATACATGGATGTCGAGCACGTCGAAGATCGCGGCCGCGTCCTTCGGCTTCATGTCCTCGTAGACGGTGACCAGACGCTTCCAGTTGTCCTGTTCCTGCCGCTTGCGATCGGCGTCCTGCCGGGCGAGGCCGTCCTGGATGGACGCGAGCTGGTCCACACGCGAGGAGAGCTTCTGCTGCAAGGCCTGGAGCAGGGCTTCCCGCTCGTCGAGCTGCTTCTGGCGAGCATCAAGCGATTCGCGTCGCTTTCGCAGCTCCTGCAACAGCGAAATCTCGGCATCGGAAGCAGGTGCCGCATCCGTCTTCGGCGGATCGCTGGGTCTGGATGTGGCCTCAGCCGCCACGGCCGGGGTGGCAGCGGGCCTGGGTGCCGCGGGTGGATGACGGACATCCGGATTGGCCGCAGCGGCGCCGGGCGGCACGGCCACGGGGACATCGGGAGAAGTATTCCGCGATGGCTGGGCCAGAGCCTGCGCCTCCCGCACCATCCCCGCCACCCTCAGGGACAAGACCGACATGAGGCCGACGATGGTGAACAACAGCAGGCGTCGGCCGGGGAAACGATTCAGCATGGCGTCACCGCGCCAGCCGCAGCGCACGCATCAGGTCCCGTTCTGCCTGACTGCGCGGGGGCGGCACTTCATCGGAACCAGATGTCGTCGTGGCTGGCCCACCCCGGGACGGGGCAGCTGGCTCATCCTCTTCCCGCATGGCGCGGCGCTCGGGCTGCGAACGGCCCGGTTCGGCGATCTTGGAACGACGGACGGTCTTGTCGAGCTGATCAGCGATCTTCTCCCCGCGTTCGCCCAGGAACACGAGGTCGTTCTTCAGACTGCGGGCCAGATCGATCTGCCGCCCAAGCTGACGCCCCGCGCCGTCGGCCGCCGCCCGGAGGCGATCGATACCATCCTCGGCCTGGCGGGTGCTTTCATTGAAGCCGGCGACGAGTTCTTCCAGTGCGGCACGATCGCGGCGCAACACGCCAAGGGCCCGTTCCAGCCGAATGGCGTGCACCATCGTCAGCAACAGCAGCAGCACGAGAACAGCCTGAAAGCCCCAATCGAGCCCGGTCATGCTGGTGTCCATGCTCAACTCCTCCGTCCCGGCACGCCGTCCAGGCTGCTGGGCGGCCGGGACACGACCTGGTCGATTCGCACCGCGACGTGGTTCTTGCGGCGCCCAACCCTTCCCTCGAACAAAGTCACGGGCCCGCAGCGCAGCTGGACCGGGGCTTCGCGTCCCTGCCGCAGAATGATCTGGCTGCCGGGTCGCAAGCCGATGATATCGGAAAGGCGCATCGGCTGTTCGTCCAGCACCACGTCGAGATCGATGTCCGTGTTCCAGAGCTCTTCCGCCAAGTGGGTCTCCCAGATCGCGTCCCGACCGAATTTCTCGCCCATGAACTGCTGCAGCAGCAGCTCGCGCACCGGTTCCAGCGTGGCGTAGGGCAGCAGCAGGTCCATGCGACCGCCACGATCTTCCATGTCGACACGCATGCGTGCCAAAACCGTGGCGTTGGATAGACGAGAGATGGCCGCGAAGCGCGGGTTCACCTCCAATCGTTCGAACTGGAAGGAGATGGAGCAGAGCGGATCGAAACTCGCAGAAAGATCCTGCAAGACGACTCGGATCAATCGCTCCACCAACGTTCGCTCGATCGTGGTATAGGGTCGACCCTCGATGCGCATGGCGGCTGTTCCGCGGCGTCCACCGAGCAGTACGTCCACCACCGAGTAGATCATTGCGGAGTCGATGACCATCAGGCCGTAGTTCTCCCACTCGTCGGCCTTGAAGACGGCGAACATCGCGGGCAGGGGAACGGAGTCCAGATAATCGCCGAAACGCATGGACGCCACGTTGTCGATCGACACCTCTACGTTGTCGTTGGTGAAGTTGCGCAGGCTGGTGGACATGATCCGCACGAGCCTGTCGAACACGATCTCCAGCATCGGAAGACGTTCGTACGAAACGAGTCCCGAGTTGATGATCCGCTGCATGCCGCTCGCGTCGGCGTCGCCGGCATTGTTCTTCTCGAAGCCCAACAGGCTGTCGATCTCGGCCTGGTTCAGGACGCGGGCGGCGTCACCGTCGGCTGCCTGGAGACCATCGTCGGCATCCGATGATTCACCCTCGATCATCGACGCGTCGCCGAGCGACGCAGCCCAGGCGGCGGCGATCTCGTCGTCGGGACCGCTCATTGGATCAGCATCTCGGTGAACAGCAGGTCGGTAACCTCCACCGGCGCCAGCAGGCCATCCAGACGGCCCATCAAGGTTTCGCGCAGTCGGTAGACCCCCTCCCCGTCGTGCAGCTCGTCCGGGCGCGTGCTGCGCAGATAGGTTTGGAACAGGTCGAGGATCTGCGGCATGTCGGCCTGCACGGCAGCGACGTCCGCCGCATGCGCGACCTGCAGCTTGCTCTTGAGCTTGATGAAGCTTGTGCGACGCCCCCCGGTGTCGAGATTGGCCAGCACGTCCGGAAGATCCACCAGCACCGGTTTCTCCGCCACGATCTGCACCGCGCGCGTGTTTCGGCCACCGTTTCTGTGAGGTATGATGCCTGCGAACCAGGCGCCCCCTGCCAAGCACAGCACCAATATCAGGCCGCCGCCCGAGAGCAGCAGGAGCTTGCGCCGCGATCGCTTCACAGGGGGTGCGGGCGACTCGTCGCTCATCCGATGGGCTCCTCCGAACCATCCTGGTCCGCTGCCACGAGGATGGGGCCGGTCCGGTTAATGATCGGTGTAGAAGCGCTGGCCTGACCGACGCCGCACATCCGGTCCGCGTTCCACAACCTGCGACAAGATAGCGAAGGCGACCGTCACGGCGACCACACGACGAGCCGACGGTCGATCCTTTCGTGAACCATTTTGGAGCGCCGCCCCCCCCCCGATACGCTCGGGATATGACCCTCGACGGGCAACCAGCCCCGGAGGCCGGAAAATGTCTCCTCAACCCACGTCCGCCTGCTCCGAGAAGCGCCGCCGATCCCTTGAGGGCGGAGCCACCCGCGAGGGGCACGGCAGGCCGGTCGTCATGCTGCCGACGGCGGGACAGCGCACCGACCCCCACGATGCCGTTCTGCGGCTGGCGGTCCGTCTGTCGATATGCGGACTGCTCACCGAGCGCAGCTACGACAGCAGCTGGTTCCGAATCGGACTGGCCGCGCGCGCCATCGCCCGGTAATCCCCGCCGCACAGGCGTCGGAGACGCTGGGGTCCCGCAATCGGACGTGCGGCTGCCAACGCCATCGCAGCGGAAATGCGGTCGGTCGGCTGGAGGACTGCCAACGCGTCGTCGTCGGTTATGACCGCTACGCCCGCACGGCGCCCGCCGTTCGCATCGCCGCTACCCTAACCCCGCAGCTTCGGGACAACGGCCGGAGCATGGCGAAGCACTACTTTCGGCATCATCGCCAGGGCGCCCGCAAGTTGCGTGTTCACCACCTCACGGTCGGAGCCCACACGCGCATCAGACGTGGTTGACATCGCCGTCATGTTCCGGGTCGCGAGCTTCAGCTTGGCATGTCAGCCCTCAGATTGGCATGATTGAAGGGTGATGAACCGGCCGGCAGGTTGTCGGCCGCCATGGATATGCCGCTCGACAGCTCACTCTCAACGGATCGCCGGTTTCGCCTCAGCAACGCGGTCGTGGGTGGCATGGAAAATAGCTTCTTGGCAGACGAGGCAAGCATGTCAGCCGCCTTCATCCCGCCTTGCGCATACGCCGGCAGCCCCCCGTCTCTACCAGATCCGCGGGCGGCTGCACCTTAGCAACCAGGCTTTGCGGTCATCCCGTTACGTTGTGCACGAAGGCCAAGATCGTCGCCGGGCTGTCCGCAAGCGTGCTGAGCGCGTCCGCCACCTCCGGCCCGACCAGCTAGGATAGCACCGAGGGCATCCTTGCGCTCCTGGTGGTGATCGGCCCTATCTCCAGCAACAAGTCGAGTAGCCGGGATCTGATCCGGACGAGGACGAGTTCATCGCGCCCGCTGTTTTACGCGGAGCTTGTCGGGAGGAACACATACCCGGCCGTTTTCGTGCCTCAGTCAATGGCGAGACGTGGAGCGACAACTGTTCTTCGGCAGGAGAAGCCATTCGCTTCGCCGAGCCAAGTCTAGCCAGCCTCGGCCATCCACTGCACCGCATCCTCGCCAGCCGGAATCCTGAGCGGCGCGTGCGTGTCGGTCGCCGCCCGCCACACAGCGGCAGCCACGTCTCCGGCACAGGTGACCGGACCGGTATCGTCCCTGAAACGCGCGATCATGCCTTCGATCAGCGGCTTGTAGTCGGGATTATCGAGCCCGCGCAGATGTGGCAGGGCGTTGTTGCCGAAGCTCGTTTCCGGCGAACGGCCGGGGAGCACGATATGCACGCGCACGCCGAACGGCTCCATCTCGATTGCGAGGCTCTCGGTCAGTGCGTTCACCGCCGCCTTGCTCGCGCGATAGACGCTGACCAGCGGCAGTGGCCTGAGCGTCACCGTGGACGTCACGTTGATCACTACGCCGCCGCGGCGCGCGCGGAAGCCCGGCAGGACCGCCTGCAGCATTGACAACGTGCCGAGCATGTTGGTCTCGAACAGCTGACGCGCCGTTTCCGGCTCGATCAACTCGATCGGCACGGCGGCGCCGAACCCCGCATTGTTGACCAGCACGTCGATCTCGCCGGCCTTCGCCAGAGCGCGCGCGATGCTTTCCCGATCGGTGACGTCCAGCGGAAGAACGATGAGGTTATCGGATGCAGGCAGGATGTCGGTCCGGGGCTGACGCATCGTGGCAACGACCTTCCACCCCTTCCCGAGAAACAGTTTCGCGGTGTCGAGGCCGAAGCCCGAGGAACAACCGGTGATGAGAACGGTGGGCATGAAAGCACTCCGGGTTGGCTGGCGGTTACCCAGATATGGCGGGGAATGGGGAGACTGCCTATGGTCGACCGTCCTCGATACATTTGCGATCGTCCTGTCATGACCGTCGACCCGCTGGCTGAGATCGTCACCTTGCTCCAACCTTCGGCCAGCTATTCCAAGCTCGTCGAATATGCCGGCCGGTGGCGCCTCCGCCGCGACATCGAGGGCAAGCCGGTGTTCTTCGCGGTGCTGGAAGGCGAGTGTCGGGTCGTATCGTCTGGCCGGCCGCCGATCATCGTGCGCAAGGGCGATTTCGTGCTGTCGCCCGTGACCAGGGACCATGTCGTCGAGAGCATCGAGGCGCCGCCGCACGGGATCGGGATGACACCGACGGAGATCGCCGAGGGGCGATTCCGGGTCGGGGACTCCGGCGAGCCGGTCAATCTCAGGATGCAGGTCGGTGTCTGCAGCTTCGCCTCGCCCGACGCCACCCTGCTCGTGTCGTTGCTGCCGGGGATGATCGTCGCCCGCGACGAGCCGCGGCTTGCCCTGCTGCTGCAGTTGGTGGGGGACGAGACGCGCCACGGCCGCCCGGCGCGGGAGCTGGTGCTGGAGCGCCTGCTCGAGGTGCTGCTCATCGAGGCACTGCGCTGCGGGACCGACATCCTGTCGGTGCCGAGCCTCGCGCGGGGGCTATCGGACGACCGCCTGGTATCCGCCCTGCGGGCCATGCATGCGCGGCCGGCCCACGGCTGGACCGTGGCCGATCTCGCCGCCGAGGCGGCGATGTCCCGGTCCGCCTTCTTCGCGCGCTTCAACCGCATCGTCGGAGTGCCGCCGATCGAATACCTGCTGACCTGGCGCATGGCGCTCGCCAAGCGGCTGCTCCGCACGCGGGAGCTGGCGATCGAGCATGTCGCCGCGCAAGTCGGCTACGCCTCCGCGAGCACGTTCAGCACGGCCTTCAGCCGCCATGTCGGGATACCGCCGATACGATATGCCCGCGCGACGCACGCGGGCTAGCGGCGGACGGCTTTTCCGGAGGCCCGTGCACGCCGCCGGCGTCTTGGCGAAATGATCCGACACCGTTCCCGTTCCTCGATCAGGACCGTCATGTCGAGAGTGCAGCGTCAGCATCGCCGCTGTGAGGGCGAGGCGATCGCTGTCCGTCCGGTCATTCCTATCGTGCTGAGTTGTAGCGCTGACGGTTGTTGTGGATTGCCGGGAGGTGGGGGCGCGCCCACTCCGCGGGCTGACGCACCGGCAGCGCGAGCGACCGACCGAGATCGCTGAGCGCGTATTCCACTTTCGGCGGTGTGATCGGACATGCCGTTCGTCCGACCATGCCGTCGCGCTCCGGCGTCTTGAGCGTCTTTGTCAGCATCTGCTGCGAGATGCCGCCGACTGGGCGGCTGAGATCGTCGGAACCTCGAGGCTGATCACGAAGCGCCACAACCTGCATCGTTTACTTGTCCTCGACGCGGTTGAGCACCTCGCTGACCTCTCGGCGATCCGGAAGGGGAGCGGCTTGCGGAGACATATCCCTATGATAAGGCATCACAAATATGCGTTCTTGGCGGGATGTACGTGGTCGCTTACCCGCTTCTGGTCAACTTTCCAGTCCGCTCGCGCGGTTCGACACCACGGGGTGTACCAAGATCCTGTACTATCCTCCTGGTGCCGGCAGCTTGGCCGATCACATCGCTTTGATCGCACCAATGCTGCCGCATACGCTCGTGAGAGTTAGCCGGGACAAACGGACTGCCGATGGTCACAGTTTTAACCGATCGATTTCAAAAGCTACACGCCTGCCCTGGTACTTGATGACGGGACGATCCTCATCGAAACCTCGTCATTCTCGCCTATATCGAGCATCAGATCGGGAAGACTCTGCCGGAGGACAGCCTTATTCGGTGGCGAGCGCTGGATACCAGCGCCTTCATGACGACTCAGATTCATACCGCATCCCAACCATCCTTCGCCGACGCGCCGCAGGCGGAAAAGGTAAGGCACGACAGACGCTCGATCGACGTTTCGCGACGATCACCGATCAGCTCCGTGACAAGAGACTCCTGGTGAGCAACCAGATGACGATGGCCGATTCTTTTTGTTGGTCATGCTGTCGTGGACCACCCTGTTCGGGATCTAGGTCTCGGCGCTGCTGACGACCTATCACGCTTTGATGAGGACCAAATCCTCGGTCGTCAAGCCACTCGCCGAAGGGGGGATCTTGTGAAGCCGACCCTCCGGATGGCTTTCCGGACAGGAGGTGAACGACGCGCCTTCTGCGCTCATAGAAGATGCGCGTATCGCGGAATCCTGGAACGCTAGGTTATGTGGACAGCCCTGATCCACCAGGGGATGGATGACAGGGCGGCGGAGCCGAGAAAACTGGCGGCGGTCTGGTTGTAGCGGGTGGCAACGCGGCGGCGGTTCTTCGATCGGTTGATGAAGCACTCGATGCGGCTGCGCAGCGCGTAGGGGGAGCAGTCGAGGCTGTGCTGGACGTGGCGGTTCCGCTTTGTCGGGATCTCCGGCACGGCGGCGCGGTCGCGGAGGTCCTGCCGGATCGGGCCGCTGTTGTAGCCCTTGTCGCCGAGCATGATGGCGGGGTGGCTGTCGCGCGTCCATCGACGCGTCATAGTGCGAGCAGTCGGCTTCCTGCCCGATGGTCGCCTGCAGGGCGATGGGCAGGCCGTGCGCATTGCTGCGGATGTGGAGCTTGCTCGTGAAGCCACCTCGCGAGCGCCCAGGACCCTGGCGATGAGTCTCCCCCCTTCCGGCGGCGCGGTGGTGCGCCCGGACGCTGGTGCTGTCGATCATCTGCAGGAGGTCGGCCTCGCCGCCTCCATCGGCCAAGGCTTCCAGCATCACGTCCCACAGGCCCGACGCGGTCCAGCGCCGGAACTGGCGGAAGACCGAGTTCCAGCTGCCGAGTTCGGCCGGCAGGTCACGCCACGGCGCAATGGTGCGCGCGATCCAGAAGATGGCATCCAGCACGCGCCGGTGGTCACGGGCCGCCCTGCCGCCGAGCGAGCTCGCTGAGGCCACGGAGGGCCTGGAAACGGTCCACTCCTCGTCCGTCGGCAGCCCGCGGATCAAGGCCGATCTCCATGCCAGAGATCAGCCAGAAATCTTGCCCACATCTGTACAAAAATCCCCCCCCCCCCAACCAGTCCGTCCACCCGGCTTAGCTGTCCGTTGCGCTTACCCGCATGGCCAAGCGGCATCTGATCCATCGCCTCGACGAGCCGATGCTGTAGAACCATGCTGAACGAGTTCTTTTCGGAAATTAACTGGATCGAAAATGTTCTAGTAAGGGAATGTCCTTGTATGTGGAGGACAGTGTCTTGTTTGGGAACATTCGTATTCTGCCGCGTCTGCTGATCGGGTTTGGTTTTCTTGTTCTGCTCATTTCGCTCCTGAGCGGCTTGGGGGTGTATTCCGGTCGAACGTCTGGTTCCACGCTCGATGAAATCAGCCGATTGCAGGATGCAGAATCGCTCGACCTGCAGGCGGAAGTCGACCTGTTCAAGGCACGGATGAACATCTGGCAGGCGCTCGCCACCAATGATCAGGATCATTGGACACAGGCCGAGACAGTGTTCCAGCAGCTCCACCGGCGCCTCGACCAGCTCCAGAACAAGACCGTCGACTCCACACGCCTCGCACGAGTTGCCGATCTCGGCGGGGCCTTGAAGGCCTACGAATCCGCCGCCGCCCACCTCAAGGCTTTCGGCGGCGCAAATCACGCCCTCACTTCGGGTGGCGGCCCGGCCGCGGTCGCCGCAGCTCTGCAGGCGGGAGCCGCGGTGAGTGCGATCGCCGAGCCTCTGGCCGAGGCCTATCAAGATGCCGGCAGGAACGCGAGCGTCGCCGCGACGGGTCGTCTGTCCGGCATGCTGACGTTGTCGATCGTCATCGGTCTGGGCAGCATCGTCGCTGGAATCGCGCTCGCATTGGTGATCGGTCGCAGCATCGTGCTGCCGGTCCGCGGACTCACCGCCGTCATGACCCGGCTTGCCGGCAGAGAAATGGCGGTTGTGGTCGACCATACCCACCGCAAGGACGAGGTCGGCGACATGGCCGGGGCGGTCCAGGTGTTCAAGGACAACATGATCCGGGCGGACGAACTGGCGGCAGCCCAGGAGGCCGAGCGCGCGGCCAAGGAACAAAGGGCTCAGGCCCTGGAACAGCTGGTCAACGGGTTCGAAGCACAGATCGCCGGGATGGTCGGCATGCTGGCCTCCGCTTCCACCGAACTGGAAGCCACTGCCAAGGAGATGTCCGTGACGGTGGAACGAACTGGGCGGCAGTCCGGTGTGGTCGCTGCGGCTGCCCAAGCTGCCGATAGCGGCGTGCAGAGTGTCGCCGCGGCTGCGGAGGAGCTGTCGGCATCGATCAAGGAGATCACCCAGCAGGTCGCTTCCGGCGCCCAGCAGGCCAGCACGGTGGCCGACAATGCCAAGCGTACCGATGCGGTGGTAGGCCAGCTCGCCGAGGCATCCGGCCGCGTCGGTCAGATCGTCGAGCTGATCTCCTCGATCGCGGCGCAGACCAATTTGCTCGCGTTGAACGCCACCATCGAGGCTGCCCGTGCTGGGGATGCGGGCAAGGGCTTCGCCGTGGTGGCGTCAGAGGTCAAAAGCTTGGCCCAGCAGACTGCGAAGGCCACCGAGGGCGTGGGAGAGCAGGTAGCCCAGATCCGGGCCGCTACCGAAGCAGCCGTGGCCGCTTTGGCCGGGATCGCGGCCGGGATCGGCGACATCAGTCGGTCATCGGTGATGATCGCCGCAGCCGTTGAGGAGCAGGGCGCGGCCACGGGCGAGATCGCTCGCAACGTGCAGCAGACCGCCGGCAGCACGCGCACCGTGACCGACAACATCGTTGACATCAGCCGAGCGGCGCAGAACAACGGAGCCGCCGCCACACAGGTGATGGCGTCCGCCGGCGAATTGTCCCGTCAGGCGGAGACCCTGAACCAGGAAGTCACTCAGTTCCTCCGGCTGGTGAAAAACGCCTGACAGAATTTATCGGGGCTCTCGCTACAGAACAGTCGCGAGGGCCTCCCCACAGGATATGAAGGTGCCGACCTCGACTGCTCACCTAGCGACTTCAGTGCGAGAATCGGTCCAACGCCGCCCAGACCCGTCGTTGATTCAGCAGCTTGGGCAGGAACACCGCTCTGGCCGGAATGGTATCCGGTCGCGGCGCTCGGCCAGCCGTGGTGATGATGATCTCGATTGGCGGCCAGCGGTCACGGATCATCGCGGCCAGGCGCACCCGTCAACCGAGCCCGGCATGTCAATATCGGCAAGGATGATGCGGATGTCCGTCCGACCCTCCAGGATGGACAGAGCTTGCTCGGGGGCTAGTCGTCTCGACAACGTTGGAGCCAGCCTCCCCGACCATCTCGGTGAGGTGCAGCCGCTGCAAGGGTTCGTCCTCGATAACAAGAACGGTGATCCGGTCCGCATGAGGCGGTAGTATGGTCGCCAACATGCTTGCTCGATCTTTTCCATGTCGGCCCGGAAGCAGGCCGACAACCCGGTGATGGGGTAGCGTACTTCGGCACCCCCCTTCCGATGAGGCCGAGCGAAACCAGGCGGGAGCCGAACCCTTTTCGGCTCGGTAGCAGGATGGAGGGACCACCCTCCTCCGTCCAACGCGGCACCAGTTCGCAGCGATCTCCGACAGCCTCGGCGTGCCACACGATCTCGACCGAGCTTCCCGAAACGGAGGGGGCGCCGTACTTGGCGGCGTTGGTGGCCATCTCGTGTAGCAGCAGCGAGGCAGACATGGCCGCCCGCGCTCCCAGCCGGATCGATGGCCCAGACAGCCGACAGCGGTCCGACAGGCCGATGTTCTCGAGGACGCCCATCGCGAGAGCGTGCAGCTCCGTGGCTTGCCACCGGCCCGTGTGCAGCAGGTCATGGGTCTGGGCCAACGCCTGCAGGCGCTCATCGAGGCGCTGCATCTTCTCGGGCGGCAGGTCCTTGCGCAGCGTCATCGCGGCGATCGCCTGAACCATGGCCAGCGTGTTCTTGAGCCGGTGCGCGATCTCACCGTTGATGATCGCCTGCTGCTCTTCCACACCGCGACGCGCGGTCGCCACCTCGATGCGGTCAGCAGCATTATGCAGCCGGACTACCTCATCGGCCGACCAGGCATGCGGCCGCGCGTGGTGCACCAGCAGAAGCGCGACGGTTCGGCCACCCTCGCGTACCGGGATGTCGACGACGCCGCGCGCCTTGAGGGCCAGCCAGCCCCTCGGCCTCCTCGGCGGTGCGCGGATCAGAAACGACGTCGCTGGTCACCAATGGCTCGCCGGCGACCACCCGGCATCCGTCGGGCAGCTGTGCCAGCTCCGCGCAGCTCACGGTGCGCTGACCTCGCAGCTCCTCGCGCAGGAAGGCCACCGGATGCTGGCGCAGGCTCAGCCCCATCGTGTGGTAGTCCTCGACCAAAAGGCCATCCGCGTGCGCCGTGGGCCCAGCCAAGTGGCGTTCGCCCGGCGCTATGGGTTCAGCCCCGACGCGGTGCGTGACTGGGGGCAGGGCCGCTGGCGACCGGAGCAGGCCGCGCGCACGCTGCTACTGGTGATCGACAAGGGGCCGGAGGCGGTCGAAGGGGTCTTGGCGACGGCGTGACGAGGCCCATGGGCTTATGTCGGCTCTATGCGCAAACGCCCCTATCTCCTTAAGAGCGTCTTGGATGGTCCATCGGCGCATGGGGCATCCCACCAGCGCAGGCCATTGCGGTTGACGAACACTATGCGGCTAAATTCCCGGCCGATCGTCCACGCATTGCTTGCCGTGGCTTTTTGGAAAGAACGGCCCCAGCTGTTCCACCTGTTCGTCCCTAAGCCAAAACAGGTCGCTCATCCCGGTCTCCTCACAGAGCTTGTAAATAGATCGGCCACCTCGCATCGATGGGCACTGACCCTAGATTTGGATGAGTTCCGGGCCGCCACCGCCTGGTACTCTTCGCCGATACCGCACCAAACTTAATCTGCTCCCGGTACGGGGATGAACTCCGCAAATATCAGCGGGGCCTTCTACGTCCCAGAGCAAAGCTGCCCCATTACACCCAAGATTAACCGGACGGGGTGACCAGAACGTTGCCGATCATCTGGCCGCTTTCGACCACCTCATGCGCCTTGATCGTTTCGTCGATCGTGAAGGTGGCTGCGATCCGATGCCGAAACGATGGATCAGCCAGCACCGTCGCACTATCGAGGATCGCCGCAGCCCTGGTCCGCTCCTTCAACTCGTAGACGTTGAACAGCGTGAGCTCGACGCCGTGCACCAGGAACTCGCCGAGTGGGAGGCGAGCGCTCCAGTCCGACGATCCGTACACGATCACCATTCCCCCGCGTGCGAGCGCCCCGGTATACAGCTTGGCATTGGCAGCCAGGTCGACCTCGATGATCCGGTCGACACCCTGCCCGCCGGTCAGGACGCGGATCCGTTCCGCCACGTCCTCCTCGCGATAGTTGATAACGTGGTGGGCGCCGAGCTCCAGCACCTGCTCGGCCTTCCGCACCGAACTGATCGTGGTGATGACCCGGTAGCCGGCCCGCCGGGCGAGCTGGATGGCATAGCCTCCGACCGTGCCGGCGCCGCCGGCGACCAGGATCGTTTCGGTACCCGGCAGCACGGCCGGGCGTTGGTGGACCGCGCGCCAAGCAGTCATAAACGGGACCCCGAGACAGGCGCCCGCCTGCTCGGACACACCACCGGGCAAGGGAACGGCCTGTTCCGACGGCAACACCACATACTCCGCCGCCGTGCCGAACGGCCGTTTGATCTGCGCATTCCAGGTCCAGACTCGCGTTCCGAGACGCTCCGGTGGAACGCCCGGCCCGACCTGGTCGATCGTCCCCGCGCCGTCGCTGTGCGGGATCACCAGCGGAAAACCGCCGCGCAGCCCCCGCCCCGCCCGCGCCTTCACATCCGAAGGGTTGATCCCGGAAAATGCCACCCGAACCCGAACCTCGCCGGGACCGGCCTCGGGATCCGGCAGTTCGCCGATCTCAATCACGTTGCGGGCGCGTCCCGTTTCGCGATAGAACGCTGCTTTCATGATGTCGCGCTGCCCTTTTTGTCGGCACCGATTTTTTGGACCGAGGAAGGCTTATGCCCGATCTCGGCGCCCCGGCCGAGCCGCTAGTTTCTGGTCGCGAAGCGCTGCTTCAACGTGTCGAACGCGGGCTGGTAGATGTCACGCGGCATGCGCGCGGTCATCTCGGCTGCATGCTCGGGGGCAGCCTCAAATCGGGCCGACCAGCTGATGAAGGTGCGGTTCCCGTCGCTGACCGGCAGCAGCTGGATCGTCGCCTGATACCCGGAGATCGGCAGCGCGCTCTCGGTGATGGCGAAGTCGACGCGGTGTTCGGCGTCCGACAGGCCGAGCAGCTGCTCATGGATGATGCCCGCGTCGCCCATGTCGAGCCGGCGGATCGCGCCGATGCGGTCCGCATCGCCCTCGACCTGGCAGCCCCGGGTGCCGGGAAGCCAGTCAGCGATGGCGCCGAAATCCCGGACGATCGTCCAGATGTGCTCGATCGGTGCGTCGATGACGCTGCTTGCTTTCACATGATGCATGTTCGTTCTCCTGATGTCTGCCGTCGGGGGCTCGGGCCGGTCAGAGCGATTGGCCGCCGGTGATCTCGATGCGTTGGCCGTTCACCCAGCCCATGTTGTCGGACAGCAAAGCTGCCACCGCCGCGCCGATGTCGTCCGCCTCGCCGACCCGCCCGAGCGGGGTGGCCTCGGTGAGCATCTGCCGCACCTTCGCATCGTCGCGGACCATGCCGCCGCCGAAGTCCGTAGCGATGGCGCCGGGGGCCACCGCGTTGACGGTGATGCGGCGGTGGCCGAGCTCCTTGGCCATGTAGAGCGTGGCGGTTTCGGTCGCGGCTTTCATCGCTGAGTACGGACCATGGTCGTCCAGGTAGAAGCGAGTTGCGGCCGTGGTGACGTTGAGGATGCGTCCGCCGTCGCGGATCAGCGGCAGCAGCGCCGCCGACAAGAGGTACGGCCCCTTGAAGTGGACGGCATACTGGTTGTCGAGCTGCTCGGCTCGGGTATCCGGGAAGCGTGAATGGATGATGTTGCCGGCATTGTGAACCACATAGTCGAGCGCATCGCCGGCAAGCTCCTCGCGGACGATGCGCCCGACATCGGTGACGATCAGCGGAAAGCTGGCACTGTCGGCGATGTCGAGCCGCAGCATCCGCAACCGGGCGTTATCGCCACGCAACACACGCTCCGCCGCATGGGCCTCCTCCTGGTTGGAGTGGTAGGTGCCGATCACCTCGACGCCGTCCCCGATAAGATGCCGTGCCATGCTGTAGCCGAGGCCGCGATTCGCGCCCGTGATGAAAGCGATCTTCTTGCTCATGAGGTGCTCCCGACGAGTAATGGCTACCGCGGCCATCGATGTCGCCTGATGATGTCAATGCTGAAGGGGACCGGGAAAATGACACCTGTTTCGGGTGCGTGGATCTAGGATCTCATCTGGCGGATCGGGGCGCCGTTCATCCAGGCAAGCAGGTTCTCTACCGTTTCGCCGTAGAACACCCGATAGGTATCCTCGGTGACGAAGCCGACATGCGGTGTGGCCAGCACGTTGGGGAGCGTGCGCAGCGGATGGTCCGGCGGCAGCGGCTCATGGTCGAACACGTCGAGTGCAGCGCCGGCGATCACGCCGCGGCGCAGGGCGTCGACGAGCGCCGTCTCGTCCACGAGCGGACCGCGGGCGGTGTTCACCAGCCAGGCGCTAGGTCGCATCGCCGCCAGTTCCTCCGCACCGACAAGGCCGCGCGTGCGGTCTGAAAGCACGAGGTGCAGGCTCACCCAGTCGGCCTGCTCGAACAGCTGGCGCTTGGTGACACGCCGCGCGCCGGCATCTATCGCCGCCGCGTCGGTCAGGTTGTCGCTCCAGGCCAGCACCTCCATGCCGAAGGCGCGGCCGACCGTGGCAACGCGGCGGCCGATGTTGCCCAGCCCGACCAAGCCCAGGGTGCGGCCGGCGAGATCGAGGCCAACGGTTCGCTGCCAGCCCCCGGACCGAAAGGCCGCCGTCTCGACAGGGATGCGGCGGGCGGCGGCCAGGATCAGGGCCCAGGTCAGCTCCGGGGTACCGTTCGGCTTGCCGCCGGTTGAGCTCACGACGATGCCGTAGCGAGTCGCGGCATCGAGGTCGATGGCGGCGTTGTGCGGGGCGTTGGATCCGATGAATCTAAGTTTCGGCAGCCGCGCGAGCAGATCGGCCGGCAGCTTCGTGCGCTCGCGCATGATGCACACCGCATCGAACGGCTCCAGGCGCCGCACTAGGGCGTCGAGATCGTCGAGGTGGTCGGAGAAAACGGTGATCTCGGCGCGCGCGTCGACAGCAGACCAGTCGGCGCTCGACAGCGCCGCACCCTGGTAGTCGTCGAGGATGGCTATCTTGATCATGGGATCGTGTCGCTCCGTCGCGGTGACAGGGATCCGGCGCCGGGTCACCCAGATCCCGACCAACCACTCAGCTCTCGTAGTTCCAGCGCGCCGCCTCGAAGGCGTAGGCATCACCCTCCCGCCGCACGTGCCCGAAGCCTGGGAATACCAGGTGCGTGCCGGATATCGTCATGCGGTCGGTGGAGACCTCGTCCAACATGGCGCTGCGGACCTTGATGGCCTGGGCCGGATCAGCGTCGAAGCCGACGCCCCAGTCCGGACGGGGGAACTGCAAGTGCTGGAAGTGCACGATGTCGGTCCAGAACAGGTGCTGCTCACCGCCGTCGGCGATGTGCAGGCCGCTATGGCCCGGCGTGTGGCCGAAAAGCTCGCGCACCCGCAGGCCCGGAACGATCTCCAGTCCGTCACGGTCGATCAGGGTGGTGCGCCCTCTGTAGGCGGCCACCGAGCGCCGGAAGATGTCGAACCAGGACTTCTGTTCTTCCGGCGCGCGCGAGGCCTGGGCCTCGTCGCCCCAGTAGGCGACCTCATTCTGGTGGATGAACAATTCCGCATTCGGGAAGCCGGCCGAGCCATCGATGGCGAGCATGCCGGAGGTATGATCCGGATGGCCGTGCGTGATGTACAGGACGTCGATGCTTCCGGGGTCGATGCCAGCGGCGCGCAGGTTCTCCCAGATCTTGCCGCTATGACCAGCTCCGAGGGCGCCGAAACCGGTGTCGACCATGATGCGTCTGGTCGGCGTCTGGATGACAAAGGTGTTGATCACGCACTGGAGGTGATCCTCTGGCGCGTAGAATTTCCGCGCAAGCTCTGTCGCGACCGCCGGATCGGCTTGCGGTACCACCGCCATCGGCAGGGGGGCGTAGCCGTCGGCGATCGCGGTGATGGTGATGGCGCCTACCCTCCAGCGGTGCACGCCGGGCACTTGGCCTTCAGCCGTCCGTAGGATCTGCGCGGGATCGGATGCCGCCACGGCCCTGCCGGATGAGGTGGTAACACCCGCACCGTCTGCGGCAAGAGCCGCAAAGACCGCGCGACGGCGAGAGATAGGGTCCATGATCGTTTGCTCGTCTGTGTGGTCGTGGTCAGATATGGACCAATCGATCTGAGCGCCCACTGCACGAGAATGTTCGGGGCCCGTACAGTTCTGTAAGCTACCGCCGGGGTCACATGGACTGGAACGATCTACGTATTTTTCTCGCCGTTGCTCGGACAGGATCGTTCGGAGCGGCGGCGCGCAGGCTTGGGATCAGTCATCCAACCGTGTCCCGGCGCCTTCAGGCGCTCGAAGACGCCCTGGGTCAGAAGCTGTTCCAGAGGATTGACCACAGCCTCGTGGTAACCGACGAGGGCGCATCGATCATCTCGCTCGCCGAGCAGATAGAGGATGCGGCGGTAGGCATCGAACGACGGATGGCGGGAGTGGAGGGGACACTCGAGGGTGTCCTGCGTATCGCCACCGCCGATTGGTTCGGATCCTGGATACTGCCGACCGCTATCGAAGCGTTCCACCGGGCGCACCCCGGCGTGACGATCGAACTGATGGCTGGTGCGCGCGTCCGCAGTCTGGCGAGACGCGAGGCTGATATCGCGTTTCGGGTGGTGCCGTTCCACGAGCCCGACGTGCTGCAGCGCAGGCTGCTAAGCGTGAGCTTCGCCGTCTACACCGGAATCGCAGGCCCGGAGACGATCAACGGGAGTGGAACCGGCCTCCACATCATCGAAGATGTTCCGACCGAAACCTATCCGGATGTGGGGTGGCTGCGACGACGACTTCCCGACGCGACGGTGACGATGCGCGCGAACAATCGCACGGTGCAGGCCCGTTCCTGTGCGGCAGGATGTGGCATCACCCTCCTGCCAAGAGCCATAGGCGATGCCATGCCGGATCTGCGCCGACTCGATCTAGGCGAGTTGCCGCCTGACCGGATTTTATGGATGGGCTACCATCGTGATCTCAGGATGCTCGGCCGCCTCCGTGCGTTCGTCGATATCGTGACCAAACATTTATACAGCAATGAACAATCAGCTGATCAAGCATAACCAAGGATTAAATCAACAACACCGATTTTTATGATGGGACCAGCGCAGTAAAAGGCTACGGCCCTGGTCGTTTAACGGAAATCCCACGTCGGCACCTTGATCCCGGACCCGGGGCGCGGGTCGGGGATGTAGATGTCGCGCATCACCCGGCCGCGAAGGCTGCCGCCGCAGCGCCTTGCTCGACCTCCGGACCGCCGGCGGCGATCTCGTGCACGGCACCGAGCGTCAGGCCGCCGCCGGGGAGGTGGTCGTCCAGGCACGGCAGACCGAACGGCAACACCGCGTCCGGGCGCGTCTCGCCGGTGCCCCAGCCGCGCTCCAGGGCGGCCACCACCGCACGCAGCCCGGCCAGCCCGCTATCTCCGTCACCCTTCCGCATGGCTTGGTCTCCCTCACGTCGAGGGGAACATAGGGTGGACAGACCAGCCTCCGGAAGGCTGACCCGTTCCGGATGCACCCACGAACGGGTAAGGGGCAGTGATGTCAGCGCGCTGTTGAACGTTCCGGCTGTAGAGGTTCAGGTGGCCTGGCGCCGTCCGCCCGGGTCATACCCATCATCGGCCGATGCACGACGATCAAAGCGCCCGGCACACCTGTCGTCTGACCCAGCCCGAGATAGGGAGCACCTGCCACCATGCCCGTATCCAGAACGTTCCAGACACCCCGACACACGACGCATTACATCGAGGCCGGGCCCCCCGACGGTCCGCTGATGATGTTCCTGCATGGGTGGCCCGAGCTCGGCATCATCTGGAGCGCGCAGATGGCCACGTTCGCGGACAAGGGCTGGCGGTGCGTCGCCCCCGACATGCGCGGCTACGGCGGATCCTCGATCCCGGACGACCCGGCTGCCTACGCGCATGAGGAGGTGATCGCCGACATGATCGAACTGCACGACCATCTCGGCGGCACGCCGGCCGTCTGGGTCGGACATGACTGGGGCAGCGTGCTGGTCGGCGCATTTGCGGCACACGAGCCAACGCGGGTCACGGGCGCGGTGCTGGTATCCGTACCCTACTTCCCGACCGCCAACGCCCTGCCGACGCTTGTGCCGCTGGTCGACCGGACGATCTATCCCACCGCCGAGTATCCCGACGGCCAGTGGGACTATTACCGCTGGTACAACACCCATTTCGCCACCGCCGTCGCCGACCTGGACGCCGACAAGCGGTCGTCGCTCGCTTCCATCTATCGGCGCGGCGATCCCGCCACGCTCGACAAGCCCGTGGCGAACGCGACGGTGACGAAAAGGGGCGGCCGTTTTGGTGCAGCCCATCGCGCGCCCCCAACCGAGCCAGACCCGGAGCTGTGGCCGGCGATGGACTTCGACACGCTGGTGGCAATTTTCGAGCGGAACGGGTTCCGCGGGCCTTGCGCCTGGTATCTCAACGACGATGCCAACATCGCCTTCATGGAGCGCGCGCTGGATGGCGGGGGGCTCTCGATGCCAGTCCTGTTCGTCAACGGCGACTGGGACCAGATGAACAGCATCGTGGGCAATCGTTCCGGCGAAGCGATGCGCGCAGCCTGCCGGGACCTGACCGTCACGCGACTGGCGGGCGGGCATTGGTTGCCGCTGGAGCGCAAGGGGGAGCTTGCTGACACGATCGGCACCTGGATCGACGCGAGGGAGCTGTGACCGCGAAGACACCGCCATGCCGTCCCCAGTAGGCAGCACCTCGGCGCTGGTCATCCTCAGGTCGGCTGGACATGGTTCTACAACGGCGTGGACTTCTTCGCCTTCGAGATCGGCGGCGACGCGTTCCACCCGCTACAACCAGACCGCCGACAGCTTTCTCGGCTCCGCCGCCCTGTCATCCATGCCCTCGTGGATCTGGGCTGTCCACATAACCTGGATTCCGGATCGGTGAAGATCACGCTGGCCGGTCAGGTGGCCGGAGCCGCGTGGGCACTACCGGCGACCCACGACAATTCAGTCACACCATCGATACAATATTCCGACGACAGGCAGAGATGTCTTCCAGAAGTCTCTGCCGATATCGCGGGAAGCTCCGGTGCGGTCCCGCGAGACCTCAACTCCGCCGCCGGCCCTTGAAGTGTTCCTGCGGCGCCTGCGCAGTCCGGCTGCGTGCCCAACCGGCCGACCTGAAGCCCGCCAAGCAACCGACAAGGGGGGCCACGACGCTGACAGGTAAGCGGGGCCTCCCGCCGAGAGTGCAGGCTCTACGTCTGGTCGTCGAGAAGCCCGACGGCGAACTCGATGAAAGCTCGGATCTTGGCGGCGCGATGCTGGCGCGACGGATAAAGGGCGTACAACGGGAACCGTTCGCCAGACCAATCCGGGAACAGATCGATCAGCCTGCCTTCCTCGATCAGGTGTTTCGAGCCGAGCTCCATGATCTGCGCGATGCCGGCCCCCGCCTCGCAGGCGTTGAGCATGGCGCCGACGTCCGACACCATGAGGCGTGAAGCCACCTTGAGCGCTAGCACCTCGTGCTCGTTGCGGAACTCCCACTCGAAGGGGCGAGCGTTCGCGGCATCGTAGAACTCAATGCAAGGAAGCCGGGCCACCTCGGAAGGGTGCCCGGGCCGGCCGTAGCGTTCCACGAAGCCGGGCGAGGCGACGGTCAGGATCCTTGTCTCGGCGAGCTTGCGTCCGATCAGAGTTCCATGCGGCGGTTCGCCGAACCGCAGGGCCAGATCGAAGCCGTCGGCCACCAAGTCGCCGGCGGCATCGCGCATGATCATCTCCACCCGCACCTCGGGATGGCGCTCCAGGAAGGTCGCGACCTGCCCCGACAGGACAACGCGCGAGAAGAACGGATCCACGTTCACCCGCAACCGTCCCTGCACGGTCCCGGCCGAGCCTGCCGCATGCACGACCGCCTGCTCGATGCCGTCGAGATGAGGCCCGACCTCCTCGTGGAAGCGGCGACCTTCGTCGGTCAGCGTCAGCGTCCGTGTGGTCCGCTCGAGGAGGCGCACGCCCACGCGCGCCTCGAGCCGCGCCACGGCGCGTCCGACGCCGGAAGACGTCAGGCCGAGCGCTTCGGCGGCGCGCGTCATCGATCCGGCCTCGACCACCGCCATCAGGACGGTGACACCGGAAAGAAGGCGCCCATCGTAAGACATGATCATTCCGGACTTCTGATCCGTAGTGTTATGAGATCCCGGCGCTGTGATCAAGGTTCAAGAAGTAGCACTGTCCGCGTGATGTCGATGATCGGTTCACGACAGGATCAGAACGGACGCTCTTCATGGAAACGATCACGACGCGAGACGTCAGCATTCCACGCCTGGGCTTCGGCACCTTCCGCATGCCGGGCGGCGGCTGCCAGCCCGTCGTCGAGAGCGCGCTCGCGCTCGGTTACCGGCATCTCGACACGGCGGCCATGTACGAGAACGAAGCGGCCGTGGGCGCGGCGATCGCCGCCTCGGGTCTCGCTCGCGACGCCCTCTTCGTCACCACCAAGGTCTGGCACGACCAGCTCAAGACACGAGAAACTATTGTCCGGGCGTTCGAGACGAGCCTGGGCAAGCTGAAGCTCGGATATGTCGACCTTTACATGGTCCATTGGCCGTCGACGGACATGGACATGGCGACCGTGCTGGAAGCGCTGACCGCGCTGCGCGACGAAGGCCGAACGCGGGCGATCGGCGTTTGCAACTTCACCCTGCCGATGATGCGGCGGGCGGTGGACGAACTCGGCATCCCGATCGCAGCGCTTCAGGTAGAATATCATCCTTTCCTCGACCAGTCGGCCTTGCTGGCGTTCCTGCGCGAGCGTGGCATTCCGCTGACCGCCTACGCACCCCTGGCACAGGGGCGGGCCGCTAGGGACGAGACTCTCGGACGCATCGCAGCCAAGTATGGCGCCTCCGCGGCCCAGATCGCGATCGCGTGGCTGCTCGACCAGGAAGGCGTCGTCGCCATCCCCAAGGCTCAGCGGCCGGAAAGCCAGCAATCCAACCTGGATGCGCGCAGGATCGTCCTCGACGACGAAGATCGCGCCCTGATCGCGACGCTCCCGAAAGACCAGCGCTACGTATCGCCCCCGTTCGCGCCGGACTGGGACGCACCCGTTCACCGGGCAGCATGATGCGAACCATCCATTGATGGGCCCTTCCGGAAGCAGAGACCCGACATGCACGCAATCACCAAGCGGGCTACCGCAGTAGTTTTAGGATTTGGAGCAATGACGATGAGTGGGAGCATACAGGCCAGTACGCCGCAGGCGAAGGCCATCCTGACCATGCAGCAGGATCTCGGCCGACGTTCACCGGACATACACTGGGCTCCCGGCTTCGATCCGGCGACGGCCGATCTGTTCGCGCACAACGAGCTGCTCATCAACGCCCCGTGCGAGAAGGTCTTCGCGCGCATCGTCGATGCGAAGGCGTGGCCGAGCTGGTATGCCAATTCTAGCAGGATCCATATGCTGGGCGGCGCCTCCACGCTCGGGTCGCATACCCGCTTCCGCTGGACGACGTTCGGCCTCGACATCGAAAGCGAGGTCCACGGCTTCGAGCCCGGCCGCCGGATTGGATGGTACGGATACGTACCGGGTCAGCCGCCGGCATTCTACCACACCTGGCTCCTCAAGCCGGTCGATGGCGGCTGCATGACGGTGATGGAGGAGGTAGGCCGGGGCGACGCCGCGGCCCACTTGCGCGACACCGACCAGAGCCTGATGCACCGCGGGCACGACCTTTGGCTGGCGACGCTGCGTTGGATGTCGGAAAGCGTCGGCGGCTGACACGCTGGCTGCGGCGAGAAGCGGATCACGAACATCGCCGTTCTAGACGATTAGCAGCACGTCGCGCTCGACAGCGCTCGGTGGGACGGCGTGACGGACCTCGCCGGCATCGGCGTTTTTCGCGACACGGTGACGGACCAGGACACCCTTGCCGACCGCCTCGCACCGTGGACGCCATCTGCGTGATGCGCGAGCGCGCCGTCGTCGGCCGAGCTCCTGGCACGTCTGCCGAAGCCGCGGTTCATCGGCTGCAACGGTCGCCAGAACCCGTCGATCGGTCTGAGCGCGAATAGAGTGAGAAGGATCGTCGTCTGCTCGACCGGCGGCAACGCAAAATGCGCTCCGGAACCGAGACCAGGTATGCCGCCGAAGATGTAGCGAAGTCCCGACAATGTCCCCGACAGACCACCATGCCTCAAGCCGAGGTAGCGGCTGTAGGTCGTTGTCCTGAGTGGGACCGACTGGAGCGGGCGAAGGGATTCGAACCCTCGACCCCAACCTTGGCAAGGTTGTGCTCTACCCCTGAGCTACGCCCGCGCTCCGTCTCGGTGGGCGGCTTTTAGGGCGGTTCCCGACGGGGCGCAAGGGGGGTTCTCGGTCCTAGTCGTTCATCCCCGGAGGGCCGCTTGCGAAGCGGTTGTCGCGGGACAATCTTACCGACCACGGGGATGGGCGCTGGGGACGCCGGCACTCCCACGCCCACGCCGTGCCCGCTCCCACGGGTCCGGCGGCTCCGCACCGACCTTCCAGGCCCGCGGCCGCGCGGGCGATGCAGCGCAGGATCGTACCGTCATGGATTACATCATCGGCCAGAAGCGTCCGGACGCCCCCGCGGCGGCCGGTTCGAAGCCTGAGCCGATCGGCCGGGGGGCTCAGCCATACCCGCCCGGCACCGACGCCGGTTTCGGCGATGCCGGTCCGGTGCCGATGGACGCGCTGATCGTCGACGGCGACCAGCGCACCTTCATGCAGGACGTGATCGAGGACAGCCGCCACATCCCCGTGCTGGTGGATTTCTGGGCCACCTGGTGCGGCCCCTGCAAGACGCTCACCCCCCTGCTGGAAAAGGTCACCCGTGCGGCCGCCGGCCGCATCAAGCTGGTGAAGATCGACATCGACCAGAACCGGTCGCTGGTGTCGCAGCTTTCCCAGCTCGGGCTACCCCTGCAGTCCGTGCCCACGGTGGCGGCGTTCTGGCAGGGCCAGATCCTCGACCTCTTCCAGGGCGCGCTGCCCGAAAGCGAGATCAAGCGCTTCGTGGAAGCCCTGCTCAAGGCGGCCGGGGGCGCCATGCCGTCCGCCGACACGCTGGCCGCGGCGCGTGAGGCGCTCGAAGCCGGCCGGTCCGAGGAGGCGGCCGGCTTGTTCTCGCAGCTGGTGGAACAGGAGCCCGAAGGCCCCGAAGGCTGGAGCGGCCTCGCCCGTGCCCTGCTGGCGCTCGGCGACGAGGAACAGGCGGCCGCGGTGCTCGACCAGGCGCCGGCCAAGATCGCCGAACATCCCGAACTCGCCGGCGCCCGCGCCGCCCTGACGCTCGCCGCCGAAGGCCGTGCCGCCGCCGGCGCGCTGGGCGGCCTGCATGCCCGCCTCGCGGCCGACGAGAACGATCACGAGGCGCGCTACGAGCTCGCCACCGGTCTCAACGGCGTCGGCGACCGTCAGGCGGCGGCCGACGCGCTGCTCGACATCCTCAAGCGCGACCGGAACTGGAACGAGGGCGCGGCACGCCTGCAGCTCATCAAGTTCTTCGATGCGTGGGGGTTCGACGATCCCGTGACGCTTGCCGCCCGCCGCCGCATGTCCGCGCTCCTATTCAGCTAGCGCCGGCGTGGAACCGCCCTTCAAGCGCCGCGTCCCGCGGATGCGGGAGATCGGACGGGACGACCTTCCCGGCGAGCTTTCCGTTTTTCCCCTGCCGGGCGCGATGCTGCTGCCGGGCGGCCATCTGCCGCTCAACGTGTTCGAGCCGCGCTACGTCGCCCTGGTGGAAGACGCGCTCGTCGGCACGCGCTTGTTCGGAATGATCCAGCCGCACGAGCACGAGCCTTCGCCGGAAAAGGCCGAGGCCGCGCGGGCGAGCTCCCTGGTGCCGCCGCCGCTCTATCGGGTCGGCTGCGCCGGACGCCTGTCCTCGTTCACCGAACGCCAGGACGGCACCTTCTCCATCGTGCTCACCGGGATTTGCCGGTTCCGGCTCCACCACGAGCTGGAGCAGCGGCACGGCTATCGCCGCCTCGCGGTGGACTACGCGCCGTTTCTGTCGGACCTGTCGCCGCAGCCGCCCTCGTTCGACCGGGACGCACTGCTGGATGCGCTGCGCCGCTACTTCCAGACCCGCGGCTTCGAGGCCCGCTGGGACGCCGTGGAGCAGATGGACGACGAGACCCTGATCACCACGCTGTCCATGATCTGCCCGCTGCCGCCGGCCGAGAAGCAGGCGCTGCTGGAGGCCCCCACCCCCGCCGATCGGGCAGGCATTCTCCGGGCCCTGCTGGAGATGGCCGGCCACGAGCCGGAAGCGGACGGTCCCGTCCATCTCGCCTGATCGGCCGCCACCCGCCCGGGCGGCTCCATCCCCCACGACAACTCTATCCGGAGGATATCCGCATCATGACCACCGCTTCCGATCCCGTGCCCGTGGACCCGCGGTTGCTGGAGATCCTGGTGTGCCCGGTGTCGAAGGGGCGGCTGACCTATGACCGCGAGCGCAACGAGCTCGTGAGCCCGCAGGCCGGGCTCGCCTTCCCCATCCGCGACGGCATCCCGATCATGCTGCCCGACGAAGCCCGGCAGATCGGCTGACGCGGATCGGCCGGGAACCCGTGCGGGCTTCCGGCCGCCGCCCTATTTCACGAACACCTGCACGTCCGGCCCCGTCAGGCCCGGCACGCTTTCACCCGACAACTCCACCTGCGCCGGGGCAGCACCCGCTGCCGTGAGCACGTCGGCCACCTGCTGCGCCGTGCCCTTGCCCGCCGATGCCAGCGCCGTCGCCTGGGCATCCGGGCCACCCCGCGTCGGCACCCGGGAGATCACGCGGAACAACACGTTCGGCTTGCGGTCGAGCGCCGCGCGGGCGACCCCCGACAGGGCGGCTTTCCAGCTTTCGGGCGGCGCGCCCTCGGGGATCGCGGCCAAGGGCGGCACCGGGGCCGGCGCCCGCCCCGGCGGCCCGGCGGGCAGCACCGGAGGCGGCGGCGGACGATTGGCCGACGGGTTGAAAGTCCGCTGATCTACCAGCTTGCAGCCGCCCACCAACACCAGGCTGCACGCCAGCAGGCCCGCACCGGTGCGCGTCGCGGAACCGCCACGGGATGTCCGGCTCCGCGCACGATCGGGAAAGGCGGGACGGAACGGTGACGGCATCTGCGGCATGACCCGTCGAGGGTCGCAGGAAGCCTCCGCTCCGGCAAGACCGCACCGGCACCGCCGTCCAGCGGGCGGTCGGGCGATCCGCGTCGCGCAGCGGATCGCCCGACCGCCCCCCGGGATTGCCCAGCCTCCGGATGACGGCATGCCAGATGCCCTCCCCCGAAGCCTGCGCCCCGGCCGGCGTTGGAAACCTCGCGGGCTTGCGGCGTCGGTGCCGGTGCCGGTAAAACGATCCAGTAAGGCGATCCTGTCCGGCACCGCGTGAAGCCGCCGCCCACCCGAAGGCCGCGGCACGGGGGCCGGCTCACAGCATTCCGTCGCCGTGCGGCCGGGCTCCGACGCCAGCCGGTCGTAGCCGGCACCTCGTTCGGGCACCCGTCGGAGTTCCACCAGGCCTCGGGGAAACGGCCGGACGATCATCCCGTTGCCGGAGACGCAGCATCCCATCTTCCTCGCCGCCCATGTCGCGCCTGCCTTCCCGACCGGCTCCGCGTGAACGGCCTGGACGGGCCGCCGCCGCTCCGGACACCCGCGGCACCGACGCCGCGTTCGCGGCGAACCGGGGGCCGGGTTCCGAGACCGGCATCGACCCGGCGGACGCCGTGTTTCCCCGCACCCGTGGTTCCATGGACGGCGCTCCCGCGATGCCGGGCGGCGCGTCGACGGGGGGCCCGGACGAGCCGGGAATGGCGGCTCTGCTGCACGAGGCGCTGGGCGGCAGGGCGACCGGCCTGGAACTGGCCGCCACCGCCCTGTGGGCTCGCTTCCTGACGTTCGACGCGTTCTCGCCGGACTGGCCGGACCGTGACCGTTTCGTGCCCGCTTCCGCGCGGTTCCTGTTTCTGCACCGTGCCCTCGCCGCGCTGTCGGGACAGGAACCGGCCAGCGCCGGCGCGGGCGCGCCCGCGCCGCTGGAACCCGCATCCGGCCCGCCCGGCCAGGGCTTCGCCGCCGCCGTGGGCATGGCCATGGCCGAGCGGCTGCTGGCTGGCCGCTTCGGACGTACCCTGGTGGACCACAGGACCTGGGTGGTCGCCTGCGAAAGCGACCTGTCGGCCGGAGTGTCCCAGGAAGCGGCCTCCCTGGCCGGGGCGATGGGCCTGGACAAGCTGGTGGTGCTGTTCGACGCCCTGCCCGACCCCGATGTCCCGGCCGGCGATGAACCCTTCGGTGGATCGCCGCTCGACCAGGCTCAGCGGGATCAGGCGCGTCGCGCCACGGTGGCCGACACCATCGACCGGTTCGCCGCCTGCGGCTGGGCCACCCGCCGGGTGGATGGCGAGGATCTGGAAGCCCTGCAGAGCGCCATGGCGGGGGCGATACGGACCAGGCGACCGAGCCTGATCGCCGTGCTGCCGGCGGAGAACCGGGATCGGGCGGCGCCCGGGCGGCTGGCTCCGCCGACGGAGGCTGCGGCCCGGGCGGCGTGGCGGCGCTGCGGAGAGCGCGGCGCCGGGGCCAGGCGATCCTGGTTGAAGCGGCTGCAACGGCACCGGCTGCGGGACGAGTTCGAGCGCGTCGCCGCCGGTCGGCTCGCCCAGGGTTGGCAGCAGCGCTGGGAGCTCGGCTGGGGCAGCGTGGGGCCGGCGCCCGCCCCGGTCGGGGGGACGGCGATGTCGATCGTCCCCGCGCGCGACCGGACCGCGCCCCGACGCGGCGACGCCGCCATGATCGGCGCGGCGCCGGACGGCGGAAGCGCGACTGGCTCCGCAAGGGTCCTCGATCCGTCCGCACAGGCGGGCGTGGCCCGGCGAGGTCTCGCGCTGCTGTGCGGGCTGATGCCCGAGCTGGCGATCCTGCATTCCCAGTCCGGCGCCCCCGTGGTCGGACTGCCCGTCTGGCCCGCGCAGCCGACGCCCCGGCTGGGCGAGGGACCGCATCGTCCCGGCCGCTCGATCAGCTGCGGCGTGCAGGAACATGGCATGGCGGCGCTGGCCAACGGGCTTTCGCTGCATGGCGGCGTCCGTCCGTGCCTGTCGGCGGCGCTGGTGTCGATCGACCGCATGCGTCCGGCGCTCCGTTCGGCGGCCGTCACCGGCCAGGCGATCGTTTATCTGCTGGCGGAAGATGCGCGGCCGAACGGGGGCGCCAGGGTCCGGCCCGGGGATGACGAGATGTTCGCGGCCTGGCAGCCGCTGGAACAGATCGCCAGCCTGCGTGCCATGCCGGAAGTGTTCGTGTTCCGCCCCGCCGGTGCCGAAGAGCTGGTGGCCTGCTGGGAGCTGGCGCTGCGCCGCGCGGGCGGGCCCAGCCTGGTGCTGCTGGGGGCCGATCCGCCCCCTCGGCCGGAAACGGCCGCGCGAAAGGCGCCGCGGGAAGACGTGACGTCGGGCGGCGGTGCCGGTCTTCGGCTCGGGTGCGCCCGGGGCGGCTACGTGGTGGCGGAGGCCGATGGAGGGCGCCGCGAGGCGACCCTGCTGGCCACCGGGCCGGAGGTGTCCACCGCGCTGCAGGTCCGGCGGCTGTTGGCCCGGGGAGAAGCCGGGCAACAAAAAATCGCGGCGGCGGTGGTGTCTCTCCCCTGCTGGGAACTGTTCGCGACGCAAAGCCCGGCGTATCGTGCGGCCGTTTTGGGGGAGGCGCCCCGGATCGGACTGGAAGCGGCGTCCGGCTTCGGCTGGGAACGCTGGCTGGGTCCCGACGGCGCCTTCATCGGCATGGACGGCTTCGGCGCCATGGCGGCGGACAGGACCTCGTCGCGGCGGACGGCGCTGACGCCGGAGGCCGTGGCGTCGCGCGTGCGTCGCCATCTCGGAGCTTCCGGCGGGGAATAGGAACCCGCCGCAGCGATTCAACGACGGAAAGGGTTTCCCCTATGGCTGTGAAGGTTGCCATCAACGGCTTCGGACGGATCGGGCGCCTCGTGCTCCGGGGCATCATCGAGAGCGGCCGCACCGACGTGGTGCCGGTGGCCATCAACGACCTCGGCTCGGTGGAAGCCAATGCCCACCTGCTGCGCTACGACAGCGTCCATGGCCGCTTCCCGGCCGAGGTGCGCGTGGACGGCGACACCATCATCGTCGAGGCCAACGGCCGCACCCTGCCGATCAAGGTGTCGGCCGAGCGCGACCCGTCCAAGGTGCCCTATCAGGGCGTGGACGTGGCGCTCGAATGCACCGGGCTGTTCACCAAGAAGGAAGCGGCGTCGCAGCTGATCGCGGCCGGCGCGCGCAAGGTGCTGGTGTCGGCCCCGGCCGACGGGGTGGACGCCACCATCGTGTACGGCGTGAACCACCATACCATCACCCCCGAGATGACGGTGATCTCCAACGCGTCCTGCACCACCAACTGTCTGGCCCCGATGGCCAAGGTGCTGGACGACGCGTTCGGCATCGAGCGCGGCTACATGGTCACCATCCATTCCTATACCGGCGACCAGCGCACGGTGGACACGCTGCACAAGGATCTCCACCGCGCCCGCGCCGCGGCGGTGAACATGATCCCGACCTCCACCGGCGCCGCCCGCGCGGTGGGCCTCGTGCTGCCGCAGCTCAAGGGCAAGCTGGACGGCACCGCCATCCGCGTGCCGACCCCCAACGTGTCGCTGGTGTCGCTCGACTTCGTGCCGCGCACCGTGCCGGGTTCGGTGGAAGAGGTGAACGCCAAGTTCAAGGAAGCCGCCGCCGGCGCGCTCAAGAACATCGTCGTTTACTCGACCGATCCCCTAGTGAGCTCGGACTTCAACCACATCCCGGCTTCCTGCTCGTTCGACTCCACCCAGACCACGCTGGTGGATGGCGGCAAGCTGGTGCGCGTGTGCGGCTGGTACGACAACGAATGGGGCTTCTCCAACCGCATGGCGGACACCGCCGCGGCGTTCGGCGCGGTCTGACCGCACCGGCCCTGCCGCCGTCGCATAGCGGCAGGGCCAGCGGGCCGGAACATCCCGCCGGGGACCCATGGTCCGGACGACCCGGATCGTGACCCCCTGGCGGGGACGCCGCCGGCACCCGCCGCGCCCGAACCGGTCCGGCGGGATTCGATCCGGCACGGTCGCCATGATCGTGGCGGTCCTGCCTTCCACGGGAAGGCCGAGGCCTGAGGCCGGTTTCGGCAAGGCCATGCGCCCCACGCTCGGCAGGCCGGTCCGGCGGCCTGGACATCGCGCCGCCCCCGCCCGGGCCGGGAGACCCGCTGCCCGTCGCCGAACGCTGGATGCCGGATGTCGGACGCCCTGCGCGAGGCCGAGGGCCGGCAGTAGCAGCCAGAACACGTCGCGGGCGTTCAACACGGTGCGCGAACGCGCTCCAACGCAACCGGACCCGTGCGAAGCCCAGGATCGACATCTCCCGACCCCGGCCACGTTCCGGTTCCTGCCCTCCACCATTCTGGGGCGGGCTTGCTTTTCGTGTCGGGGAGGCGCGGTTTCTCGCCTTCCCACCATCCCGTTTCCACCCTCGACCGGCTCCCGTCCGGCATTCCCACCGTTTTCTTCTTTCCATCACCGAGGATCGTTCCCATGGCCGCCGCCGCCACTTCCTTCCGGACGCTCGACAGCCTCGATTGTGCCGGCAAGCGCGTCCTGCTGCGCGCCGATCTCAACGTGCCGATGCGCGAGGGCCGGGTGTCCGACCTCACCCGCGTGGAACGGCTGGTGCCCACCATCCGCGAGCTGGCCGACAAGGGCGCCCGGGTGATCGTGGTCAGCCATTTCGATCGTCCCAAGGGCAAGCGCGTGCCGGAGATGTCGCTGGCGCCGGTGCGCGAGGCGCTCGCCGGAACGCTCGGCCACCCGGTGCACTGGGCCGACGACTGCACCGGCCCCGAGGCGGAGCGTGCCGTGGCAGCACTGCGCGACGGCGAGGTGCTGGTGCTGGAGAACACCCGGTACTACGCGGGCGAGGAGAAGAACGACCCCGAGCTGGCCCGGGCCCTGGCGGCCCATGCCGACATCTACGTCAACGACGCCTTCTCGGCCGCCCACCGCGCCCATGCTTCCACGGAGGGCGTCGCGCGGCTGCTGCCCTCCTATGCCGGCCGGCTGATGCAGCAGGAGCTGGAAGCGCTCACCCTGGCGCTCGAGAACCCGGAACGCCCGGTCGGCGCGGTGGTGGGCGGCGCCAAGATCTCCACCAAGCTCGACCTGATCGGCAACATCCTGGGCAAGGTGGACCTGCTGATCATCGGCGGCGCCATGGCCAACACCTTCCTCGCCGCCAAGGGCGTGTCGGTCGGCCGCTCGCTGCAGGAAGCCGACATGCACGACACCGCGCGCGCCATCATGGCGCAGGCCGAGGCCCGCGGCTGCGAGATCCTGCTGCCGGTGGACGCGGTGGTGGCGACCGAGTTCAAGGCGGGCGCCCCCAACCGCACCGTGCCGGTCGACGCCGTGCCCGACGATGCGATGATCCTGGATGCCGGACCGCTCACCGTGCAGCGCCTCGGCGAGAAGGTGGGTGGCCTCAAGACCCTGGTGTGGAACGGCCCGCTCGGCGCCTTCGAGATCGAGCCGTTCGACGTCGGCACCAACACGCTCGCCCGCAAGGTGGCCGAGCTGACGCGCGCCGGCACGTTGCGCTCGGTCGCCGGTGGCGGCGACACGGTGTCCGCCCTGCGCCACGCAGGGGCGGCGGGCGACTTCTCCTATGTGTCCACGGCCGGGGGCGCCTTCCTGGAATGGCTGGAAGGCAAGACCCTGCCCGGCATCCTGGCGCTGACGTCGCTGGGCGGCATCGCCGCCCCGGTCTGAGGATCACGCCGGCCGCGCCGGGGCGGGGAAGGATTCCGTTAATCTTTCCCCGGCAGGGTGTCCGGCATGATCTCCGGTCTGTCCATGGGCGCGTTCTCGATCGGCAGCGGTGGCACCGCGGCCGCGCCCGGGGCGAGCCGACCGGTTCCGCCATCTCCGGCCCTGCCCCACCCCGCGACCCCTGCGCGGGCGCCGGGCCGAACCGCGGAACAGGGCTCTTCCCAACCAGGTGCCGGCGACGGCGCCCCGCGGCGTGGTGCCCGGCTCGACCTGATCGCCTGAAGCGTCCGCATGCCTGGCCTGGCACGGCGGGACGCAGTGTTGTCACGCCATGAACTTCTTCCTAGGCTCGGCTCCAGCGCCTCGAGGTGCGAACGGACCGACAGAGTCCGACCAGGGAGAAGCCGACGATGACTCTCGAAACAGAAGACGAAGCCGCCCGTCCACGCGTCGGGACAGCGCCCTGCAGACGCCGGCTGGGTGCCACGCTCGTCTGGTCCCGGCGCCTCGCGCTGGCGGCGGCGGTCTCCCTGCCCGTCGCCGTGCCCGCGGCCTTCGCGCAGGGCACGCAAGCGACCGGCGATCTCGTGGTGCAGAACCAGTCCAGCCAGAGCTGCACCAACGCGTCGCCCGCCAAGGGCTCGCTGAGCGGGATGCTGGTGGGGTTCTCCCAGTCGGAGAACGAGCAGAACCCGTTCCGCGCGGCCGAAACCGCGTCGGTGAAGGCGGCGGCGAAGAAGGCCGGCGTCTCCCGGCTGCTCTACACCAACGCCAACGACAGCCAGGCCAAGCAGGTCGCCGACATCCAGAGCATGATCGCCCAGGGCGCCAAGGCGATCATCGTGGCGCCGCTCAACGCCACCGGGCTGCAGCCGGCGCTTGAACAGGCCGCGGCCAAGAACATCCCCGTGGTGACCATCGATCGCGCCACGGCCGGCCAGCCGTGCCGCGACTTCATCACCTTCCTCGGCTCCGACTTTGCCACCCAGGGCAAGCGGGCCGCCGACGCCATGGCCGAGGCCACCGGCGGCAACGCCAAGATCCTGGAAATCCAGGGCGCCTACGGCAACTCGGTGGAAACCGAGCGCACGGACGGCTTCGCGGACGGCCTCAAGAGCCATCCCGGGCTGACGCTGGTGGCGGCCCAGACCGGCAACTGGTCGGCCACGGACGCGCAGAAGGTGATGGAACAGCTGCTGCTCGCCCATCCGGACGCCAACGCGCTGTATTCCCATGCCGACGTGATGACGCTGGGCGCCATGCGCGCCATCCAGCAGGCGGGCAAGAAGCCCGGGCAGGACATCAAGATCGTCTCGATCGACGGCACCAAGGCGCTGGTGAAGGCGATCAGCAAGGGCGAGGCGCAGGCCGACATCGAGACCAACCCGCGCTTCGGACCGCAGGCCTTCAGCGCGCTAAGCGACTGGTTCGCCGGCAAGCCGGTCGCCCAGAAGATCATCATGAAGGACGCGCTGTTCGACAAGAACAACGCCGCCGAGGCGATCAAGAGCAACGCGACCTACTGAGCCGCGCGAACCGCAGAAGCGGCCGCGCGGCACCGGCCGCGGTGGATATGGAACGAGTGACCGGAACTGTCGGGCGTCCCCACTCCCAGGGCGCCCGCCGGAAACGATGGCGTCGGACGGTTCCAGTCCACCGCGTTCGCGCCTTCTCCCGCTCCGGGGAAGGCGGTTCCGGCCGGATCCTCCGGGCGGCCGTTCGCCAAAGGTCGCCTGTACGCGGAACGGCTGCCGGGCGGCCCTCGCCTGATCGTCCGGTTCCCGGGATGGAGGGTGCAGCCCTTCGTGGAGCCTCGCCCGCCCGGGCCGGGCAGGCGGCCACCGGCAGACGCCGGCTGGTCGGCCGCCCATGCCTGAACCTCGTTCCGGGTCCGCCGCCGGGCCCGTGTCCTCGCGGAGAACGTCGCGATGCTGCTGGAAACCCGTGGACTGACCAAGAGCTTCGGCGCGGTGCGCGCCCTGCGCGGGGTGGATTTCACCCTGGCGGCCGGCGAGGTGCACGGGCTGATGGGCGAGAACGGCGCCGGCAAGTCGACGCTGATCAAGCTGCTCACCGGCCTCAACCAGCCCGATGGCGGCGAGATGCTGCTGGATGGCCGCCCGGCGTCGTTCAACAGCCCGCGCGACGCGCAGTCGGCCGGGGTCGCGGCGGTCTATCAGGAGATCAACCTGATCCCGGAGCGCAGCGTCGCCGACAACCTGTTCCTCGGCCGGGAACCCCGGCGCTTCGGCCTGCTGGTGGACCGGCCGCGCATGCTCGACCAGGCACGCGACCTGCTGAACCGCTACCGGCTGGAGGTGGATCCGCGCCGCATCCTGCGCACGCTGGGGCTCGGGCTGCAGCAGCTGGTGAGCATCGCGCGGGTGGTCTCGCTCGGCGCCCGCGCGGTGATCCTCGATGAACCCACCTCCGCCCTGTCGGCCGCGGAAGTGGAGCTGCTCTACGGGGTGGTGGACCGGCTGCGGGCGGACGGGATCGGGCTGATCTATGTCAGCCACCGGCTGAGCGAATGCTACCGGTTGTGCGACCGCCTCACCGTGCTGCGCGACGGCACCCGCGTCGTCACCGCGCCCACCGCCGAGCTGCCCCGGAACCGGCTGGTGGCGGCCATGCTCGGTCGCGAACCCGGCGAAGCGCACCGGCCGGCCCCGCCTGCCTCCGTCGCCGGGACGGCCGACCGGCCACCCGCGCTGGCGGTGGAAGGCTTGCGATGGCGGAACCGGGTGCGGGACGTGTCGCTCAGGGTCGGGCGCGGCGAGATCGTCGGACTGGCCGGCCTGCTCGGCTCCGGGCGCACCGAAACCTTCAAGGCGATCTACGGCGCCGAGGCTCCGGAAGCCGGCACGGTCGCGATCGCCGGCCGCCCGCTCCGCCATCCTCGCCCCTCGGACAGCATCCGGCGCGGCCTCGCCTTCCTGTCGGAGGACCGCCGCGCCGAAGGAGTGTTTTCCCAGCTCTCGGTGGCGGAGAACCTCACCGCCGCGGTGCTGCCGCGCATCTCGCGCTGGGGAGTGATCTCGCGGCGGCGCCGCGACGAGATGGTGCAGCGCTTCGTGCGCGAGCTCGGGGTGAAGACCGTCGGACCGGACGCGCCCATCACCTCCCTGTCCGGCGGCAACCAGCAGAAGGTGCTGATCGCCCGCGCCCTGTGCACGGAACCCACCACCGTGATGCTGGACGATCCGACACGGGGCATCGATGTCGGCGCCAAGGCGGAGGTGCACCGCGTGGTGCGCGGCCTCGCCGAGAACGGCCTCGGCGTCCTGGTGACCTCCTCGGAGCTGGAAGAGGTGGTGGAGCTGTCGCACCGGCTGGTGGTGCTGGACGAGGGCCGGGTGTCGGGCGAGATGTCCGCCGAAGGACAGAACCCCGACGCGGTGCTCGCCCTGTTGTCCGGCGACCCCGGGACGGCGGAACCGGGAACGGCGCGATGAACCTCCCCCGGCGTCCATCCCGCCGCCCCGGCGGCGCGTCCCTGTTCCGTCGCGGCGGATCGATCCCTCATCCGGCATCGGCGGGAGAGGCGGCCCTCCGACGGTCCCACGGCCCCTTGGAACGCGGCGGTCCATGCCGCCACGGACGGTCCTCGGGCGGCGGCGAGAGCCCTTTCCGGCTTACCGATCACCGCCGCGACCGGCTTTCCACTCGCGGCCACGGCCTACCCTCCGGCATCGCCCGGAGCGTGGCCGGACGATGCATCAACCTCGTCTCGCCCGAGGCGGGGCGCGCTCCGCGTGGGTGCGGATGCCGCGCCGGCGGCCGTTCGTCCCGGCCGCACCCCCTTCCTCCCCGATCGGCAGGCTCCGTCCGATCCTTTCTTCCGGCCGCAATCCGGATCGTCCGGCCAGAACCGGTCGATCGCCGTGCACAGTCAGGGCATCACGCATGAGCGGCATCGTCAGCGGCATGCCTCCCGGGCACGCGTCCCGCCCGGCGGAGGACCGCCAACCGGCCACCACCGCGCCGGCGTCGCCACCCGGGCCGGCGGCCCCTCCGCCACGCCGCCTCGGCGCGGCGGCACTGCGGCAGAACAGCGTCTACATCGCCTTCGCGCTGCTGGTGGCGTTCGACCTGCTGGTGACGCCGGGGTTCCGCAACCCCACCGTGGTGCGCTCGCTGTTGTTCGAGGCCGCCCCCGTGATCCTGATCGCGCTCGGCCAGTCGCTCGCCATCGGCACGCGCGGCATCGACCTGTCCGTCGGGTCGGTGATGGCGCTCAGCTCGGCCACGATCGGGCTGACGATGGACCTCGACCAGGGGCTCGCCATCGGCGCGGCGGTGGCGGTGGGTCTGCTCTGCGGCATCCTCAACGGCATGCTGGTGGCGTGGCTGCGCATCGCGCCGCTGATCTCCTCCCTGGCGCTGCTGGTGGCGGCGCGCGGCCTGGCGCAGGCGATGCTGGGGGGAGCCCGCGTCGATATGCCGTTCGACGGGCCGCTTTCCACCATCGGCCAGCTTGCCCCCGGCGGGATCCCTGCGGTGGCGATGTTCTCCCTGCTGGCCGCCTTGCTGTTCTCCTTCGTCGTGCGCCGCACCGTGCCCGGGCGCTACGCGCTGTTCGTGGGCGCGTCGCGCACCGCCGCGGTGCTGGCCGGCCATCCGGTGCGCGCGACGCTCGGCTTCGTGTACGGCGTGAGTGGGCTGCTGGCCGGGATCGCCGGCGTGTTCGCCACGGCCCGGCTGGGCGCGGCGGACGCCAACTATATCGGCGTGCAGTTCGAGCTCGACGCCATCGCGGCGGCGGTAATCGGCGGCACGCCCCTGTCCGGCGGCCGCATCTCCACCCTCGGCACCGTGTTCGGCGTGCTGCTGCTGGTGGTGCTGGACGCGTCCTTCATCATGAACAACGTCAACGCGAACTACGCGCAGATGCTGAAGGCTGCCTTCATCGTCGGCGCGCTGTTCCTGCGCCGGGGGGCGGCATGAGCGCCACGGTTCCATCGCCGGTCGTCGCCGCAGCCCCGCCCGGAACGTCCGAGCGCCGGCAGCGCATCGTCGCCCTGCTCCAGGCGCGTGGCGCCATCCTGGTGCTGGTCGCCGCCGCGCTGGCGGCGGGAGCCGCGTTTCCGAGCTTTCTCCACCTCGGCAACCTCCGCGACATCGCCACGGCGGCGAGCTTCCTGGGCCTGGTCACCATCGGGCAGTGCTTCGTGGTGATCCTGGGCGGCTTCGACCTGTCGGTGGGCTCCATGGTGGGGCTCGGCACCGTGCTGGCAGCCTACGCGGCGCCCTACGGCACCCTCGGCGCCCTGCTGGCGCCCACGGTGGCCGGGCTGCTGGTGGGCGTGGTGAACGGGTTGCTGATCGTGCGCGCCCGCATGGCCCCCTTCATCGTCACCCTGGCCGGTCTGCTGGCCCTCAAGGGGCTCGCCGTGCTGCTGGCGGGCGAAAGCCTGGTGATCGAGCAGCCGGGCCTGTTCGGCCGCATCGCCAACGGCAACGCGCTCGGCATCGGCAACCTGGTGCTGATCCTGCTGCTGTGCTTCGGCGGCGCCGCCTTGCTGCTGAACCGTACCCGCTTCGGTGCCGCGGTGTTCGCGATCGGCGGCAACGAGGAAGCCGCGCGGATGCTGGGCGTGCGGGTGGAGCGGGTTAAGATCCTCACCTACTGCCTGTCCGGCGCCCTGGCCGGGCTGTCCGGCTCGCTGCTGGCCGCCCATCTCAGTTCCGGCCTGTCGGCAGCCGGCACGGGCTACGAGCTGCAATCCATCGCGGCTGCGGTGATCGGCGGCGTGTTGCTGACCGGCGGGGTGGGCACCATGGGCGGCGCGCTCAGCGGGGTGCTGCTGCTCGGGCTGATCGAGAACGTCATCAACCAGATCGGCTCGCTCAGCGCCGCTTATCAGGGGCTGGCCAGCGGCGCCTTCCTGCTGCTCGCGGTGATCATCCAGTCCGGCCTGTCACAACAAAGAACGGCGTGATCCCCCTCACGTTGTGAATCATCGCGTTACCGGCGGGAACTTTTCCGTTGCAAGCGCGCCGCCCGCCGCGCAAGCATCCTCTTCATGTCCCGCTTCGCCCGCATCCAGCCGGAAGGAGAGGACCGCGAGCGGGTGTCCTGCCTGGATTGCGGCCACGTCTTCTACGAGAACCCCAAGATCATCGTCGGCGCCGTGGTGGTGCAGGACGAGCGGGTGCTGCTGTGCCGCCGGGCGATCGAGCCGCGCCGCGGCTATTGGACGCTGCCCGCCGGCTATCTCGAGCTGAACGAGACCGCCGCCGAGGGCGCCGCCCGCGAGACGTGGGAAGAAGCCGGCGCGCGCATCGACGTCGAGGGCATCCTGGCGATCTTCGACATCGCCCGCATCGGCCAGGTGCAGATCATCCACCGCGCCCGCTTCGCCGATCCCGGCGCGCCCGATGCGCGCCCCGGGCCGGAAAGCCTCGAGGTCGGGTTGTTCGGCTGGCACGGCATCCCCTGGGACGAGCTGGCCTTTCCGTCCGTGCGCTGGGCGCTCGATGCCTGGCACCAGCTGGGCGACGCCCCGCTCGGAGCGCCGTTCCGCAACCCGCCCGACGACCCGCGCGGCGAGGGCGTGCTGCCCGCCGAACACGCCGCCGCCTTCACCGCCGCCGTTCGTCTTCCCGATCCCACCCGGACCCTGCCGTCATGATGCGCTCGCGCCGCTCGCCCGCCGCCCCGATGCCCGCCGCCTCCGCAAGCACCGCCCCCGGATGCGGCGCTCCCCGACATCAGGCGTCGGCACGCGCGGATCGGCGTCCGGCCGCCCTGCGAGGCACGGCGCTCCTGCTCGGCGCCCTCGCGATCGCCGCCGCCCATCCGGCCATCGCCGCCGCCCGCCGCGCCGACGCCGGCACCGAGAACGCCGGGTTCAGCAGCCTCGAAGTGATGCAGGCGACCATCGACCCGCTGGCCGCCCCCGCCCGTCCTGTGATCGTGCAGGAGGCCCACGCCACCACGCTTCGGCCCGCGCCGCTGCCCGACCAGGATTTAGACGCTCCCGGCCTCACCTCCGACGAGCTCGCTTCCCAGCAGGAAGCAAGCCTCTCCCCGCACGTCTTCGCCCCCGTGCACCAGCACTTCTCCGGCGACGGCTTCGCCAACGGCGCCAGCCTGGACAAGGACCGCGCCAACCGGTCGCGCCCGGGTGGGGGGATGAGCCTGTCGATCCCGGTGCAGTAGGGACGGCTGGAGGCTGGTCTAGCGGGTCGGGTCACTGCGACTGCTCCGCACCGCTTGGCGGACGATCGGGCGGATGGTGACGCTCCTCTGAAGCGGATTGGTCCGGCACGAGCGTCGGTTCTCGTCATGTTCGGCGAGAGCAAGGTTTCAGGTTGGACCGGCTTCGATCCGGCGGTGTGTTTCCGCCGGGCGATGGCCGTGATCCTTCATCCTGGAACGACGGAGCCAGCCTCGTCCTGAGAAGCAAGTTCCCGGCGGACGAGCTCCGCGCCAGCCGAAAGAGCCTCGAGCTTGCCGCACGCGACGCCGCGGGCGAGCGGCGCCATGCCGCAGTTGGTGCACGGATAAAGCTTGTCGGCATCCACGAACCGAAGCGCTTTGCGCAGGGTGTCGGCGACATCCTCCGGCGATTCGATGGTGTCGGATGCCACGTCGATGGCTCCCACCATCACCTTCTTGTCGCGGAGGAGCTCGATGAGCTCCATCGGCACGCGGGAGTTATGGCACTCCAGCGAGACCAGATCGACGCGCGACGACCGGAGCCGGGGAAAGATCCTCTCGTATTGCCGCCACTCCGAGCCGAGCGTCCGCTTCCAGTCCGTGTTGGCCTTGATGCCGTAGCCGTAGCAGATATGGACCGCCGTCTCGCAGCGCAGCCCCTCGATAGCCTTCTCCAGGGTGGCGATCCCCCAATCATTCACCTCGTCGAAGAACACGTTGAACGCGGGCTCGTCGAACTGGATGATGTCGACCCCCGCCGCTTCCAGCTCCCTGGCTTCCTGGTTGAGGATGGTGGCGAACTCCCAGGCGAGCTTCTCCCGGCTGCGGTAGTGGATGTCGTGGAGCGTATCGATCATCGTCATGGGACCCGGCAGCGCCCACTTGATCGGGCGCGTGGTCTGCCGGCGCAGGAACCTGGCATCCTCGACGAAGACCGGGTTCTTCCGCTCCACGGCGCCCACGACGGTCGGCACGCTCGCGTCGTAGCGATCTCGGATCCGCACGGTCTCGCGCCGTTCGAAATCCACGCCGCCGAGATGCTCGATGAACGTCGTGACGAAGTGCTGTCGGGTCTGCTCGCCGTCGCTGACGATGTCGATGCCTGCCCGTTCCTGTTCGGCCAGCGACACGCGTAGCGCATCCTGTCGGCCCTCGACCAGTTCATCGCCTTCCAGTTTCCACGGCGACCAGAGCGTCCCGGGCCGGGCCAGCCAGGACGGCTTCGGGAGACTTCCGGCGGTCGAGGTGGGAAGCAGCGTGTTCATCGGATCTGGTCCTGTGCGTTCCGCAAGGGATGGGGATCGTATCGGGCGCACCATTCGGCGAGGATGGCGCGATGCGGCTTGATGAACCGCTCCTCCGCGAACCTGCCCTGCGTCCTCGCCAATCGGCTCCGCTCCTCGCGGTCATAGGTGATCCGCGTCAGCGAGTAGTCCTGATGCGCAAGACTGGGCCGGAAGCACTCGGCCGCCGTCGAGTTGGCATTGTAGATCTCGGGCCGGTAGATCTTCTGGAACGTTTCCATCGTACTGATGGTGCCGATGAGCTCGAGATCGCTGTAATCGCGAAGCAGGTCGCCGGAGCAGTAGAACGCCAGGGGCGCCACGCTGGCCGGTGGCATGAAGTAGCGCGCCCGCAGACCCATCTTGGAGAAATACCGATCGGTCAACGAGGTTTCGCCCGACCGATACTCGATGCCCAGCACGGGATGCCGGTTCGCTGTTCGACGATAGGTCCTGTTGTGCGAGACGCTCAGGCAGATCACCGGCGGCTTGCTGAACCGCGTGGCATATGCAGGTGAACCGACGAAGCGCCTGAACAGCTTTCCGTGCAGGTCGCCGAAATCCTCCGGAACGCTGAGGTCGATCCTGCCTTCGTTGTGCTCCGGGAGCAGCACGCTGAAATCGTAGTCGCGCACGTAGGAGGAGAAGTTGTTCCCCACGATCCCCTCGATGCGTGCGCCAGCCTCGTGATCAACGATCGTCGTCTGGAGCATCTCGATCGCCGGAAATGTCTCGTCCACCCCCGCGACGGCGATGCCGACGGAGATGATGTCGAGTTCGACGGAATAGCGATCCGCCTGGGGATTGTCCCAGTGAGCCAGGGCGTTGCAGCGATTGTCGATCATCGTCAGCGCGTTGCGCAGGTTCTGCGCGCGGCGCTCGCCCCGTGCCAGGTTCGCGAAGTTCGTCGTCACCCGCGTGTTCTCCGAGGGACGATAGTTCTCGTCCAGGCGAAGGCTCGTGATGCTGAAGGCCAGGTCCTCGGTCATCGCGTCACGTCCTGTTCCTCGGGATGATGCCCCGCTGCTTCCGCAACTGGCCCCGATCCCGGCCTCGCCCGGTTCAACAGTGGGCGCCCTACAGGGATGCTGTATGCGTCAGGATGACCATGAACAAAAATGATTATATTTCGGCATAACATGACAGGCTGTCATGTTCTCCGCAGCCTGGCGGTTGCGCTTGGCCGCTCAGCTCCGGATCGTGGCGGCCAGGTGGAGAAAGCCTTCGAGATAATCGGCGGAATGGCCGGCGCGGCGGCCCAGATGGATGGACTTGGCGATTCCCTGGCCGAGCCGGACGCCTTTCACTCCCTTGGCGCCGCGCAACAGCCAGTCCGGCGTCGCACTGACGGCGCGACCTGACGCCACCAGCCGCAGCATCAGGTCGGTCGTCTCAACCGTGCGGTGGCGGCGCGGCAGGGCATGGGCGGGAGCAAGGAAGCGGGTATAGATGTCCAGCCTCTCGCGGGGCACCGGATAGGTGATCAGGACCTCGCCCGCCATGTCCTCCGGCTCGATCCGCCGCTTCCGCGCGAAGGGATGGTCGTCGGCCACCGCGAGGACCAGCTCGTAGTCGAACACGGCTTTGTATTCCACGCCGGGACGTTCGATCGGATCGGGCGTGACGAGAATGTCGATCTCGTGGCTCAGGAGGGCGGCGAGCCCACCGAACTGGAAGGCTGTGGTGACATCCAGTTCGACGTCCGGCCATGTCGCCAGGAACGGGTCCACCACCCGCATCAGCCAGTCCTGACAGGGATGACATTCCATGCCCACCCGGATCGCGCCGCGCCGTCCTCGCGCGTAGTCCTCCAGCACGGTCGCGCCATGTTCGAGCTGCGGCAGCACCCGCATGGCGAGCGCCAGGAGATAGTCGCCGGCGAGCGTCAGGCGCAGTTTGTGCCCTTCGCGTTCCCAAAGCCTGACGCCATGACGTTCCTCGAAACGGCGGATCGCGTGGCTGACGGCCGATTGGGTCAGGTTGAGCTGTTCGGCCGCCAGGGTCAGGCTCCCCGTCCGGTCGATCTCGCGCAGGATAGCCAGGGGTTGGAGGTCGATCATCAACGACGGGGATAACACCGGTGCCCGGCGGGGCAAGAGCGACCGGCGCTCCGAACCGCGCTGCACGTCCTCCTTGCGACGTCCGCAGAAACAGACCGTCCGCTTTCGCGTACTAGGTCACACCTCGGCTTTTGCGGAGCGAAAGGATCATATGATCGGAACAAGGCCGCGAGCATCGGCCATTTTCGAGCGGTCCGCTTCTTCCGCCTAGCTCCGGAAGCGGACCGTCAGCTTCCGGCTCACCCTAATCCTCCCCCTGCTCCACCACCGCCCCGCTGTGCAGCTTCAGCCCCTCTCCCACCAGCCCGCGCGCGTAGTCCGCCGCGCTGAACGGCCGCAGATCCTCCGCCTGTTCGCCGACGCCGACGGCGTGCACGGGGAGCTTGAACTGGTCGGCGAGCGCCACGACGATGCCGCCCCGCGCGCTGCCGTCGAGCTTGGTGACCACGAGGCCGGTGACGGCCACCAGTTCCTTGAACACGCGCACCTGCTCGATGGCGTTCTGGCCGGTGGTGGCGTCCAGCACCAGCAGCACCGAATGGGGCGCCGTCTCGTCGAACTTGCGCATCACCCGGATGATCTTGGCGAGCTCCTCCATCAGCGCGCCCTTGTTGTGCAGCCGCCCGGCGGTGTCGATCAGCAGCAGGTCGGCGCCTTCCGCGCGGCCCTTCTTCAGCGCCTCGAAGGCGAGCCCGGCGGCATCGGCATTGGGCGGCCCGGCGATCACCGGCGCGCCCACGCGCTCGCCCCAGATCTGCAGCTGTTCCACGGCGGCGGCGCGGAAGGTGTCGCCGGCGACGAGGATGGTGCGCAGCCCCTGCCGGCCGAACTGCAGCGCCATCTTGCCGATGGTGGTGGTCTTGCCGGTGCCGTTGACGCCCACCACCAGCACCACGTGCGGCCGGCGCGCCGGATCGGGGGTGAAGGGCACAGCGACCGGCTCCAGCACGCGCGCGATCTCGGCCGACAGCGCGTCGCGCACCTCGGCGTCCGTCACCTCGGCGCCGAAGCGGCTGGACCGGAAGCTCTCGATCACCCGCCCGGCCACCGCGGGGCCGAGATCGGCGGCGATCAGCACCTCCTCCAGCTCGTCCAGCGCCGCGTCGTCCAGCCGGCGCCTGGTGAACACGGCCGAGAGGTTGCCGCCCAGCTTCTGGGTCGAGCGCGACAGCCCTTCCTTGAGGCGGGAAAAGAAGCCAAGGGCCATGGTCGATCCTCCATCCCGCCGCGGCGTCCGGCGGCGAGGCGGACAGCGCGGTTCCCGGGGACGCGGGCCGGACGGCGGCCGGCGCCGGTGCGGGCCCCGGACAACGGGGGCAGCCTTAGAGCAGAATCGGGCCGGATGGAACGAGGGCGGCCATAAGCCCGGGATGTGCTCCCGGGACGCAGACCCGCGGAGCGCGCTCACGTATGCGCCCTATATGCGACACCTTGCTCGCGCCTGACGGCGGCAAGGCGGCCTGGCCCAGCCTATGTGTCGCGATCCGCGACGGTGCCTTCACGGCCGAGCGAAGCTACGAATGGTTCAATCTGCACGCCATGCGCCATGAGGTCGTCGCGCGACTGCCCGGTCACCGGGGATTTACCGTGCTGCCGAGGCGATGGGCGGTCAAGCGAACCTTCGGCTGGTTCACCGACTGGGGTGGCCTGCTGCGCGACCGTGCCGGTCGCCTCGACGTCGTAGCCACCTGCGCCGCCATGCGCGCCGCCACAAAGGCCCCGATCAACCCAACCTGATCCCCATCGAACAGGCACTAAGAGCCGACCGGTACGAGGATATTCAACTCGAGCAACGTGCTGAGTATTGGGCGGAATATCAGCTCTTCGTCAGTTAAGCCCGGGTTGTTTGGGTCCCGCACCTCACCTTCCTCGATCGCTCGACATATGTCGAATGCCGTTGGGGGTAGTACCCAATGCTCTTCCGTGGTTATTGCGCCAGCGGCGTAAGAGCATTCACTATATTCAATTTTACCGCTCACAAATAACAATGCCATTGCTGACAACAATTGGTCGTAAAATTGTGCCTTATCCAACCCAAGTCCCGAGCAAATCGATAGTAAGTAGTAGATATCATAATTTGTTTCACGAGACAGAGAAAGTGCGACATCGATTATTTCCTTTTTTAGCTCGATGTTCTGACGATAAGCTTGTGTCATGCTGTCGGCCTCAGTTGTAGTTTGAGGGATGCAGTTCCTCGCAGATTCCCCTCCCAGACATCAATCGCAGCGCCTCGGTTGCCAGAGGAAGATGGATTTACTGTGTGTTTATTAGTCCCTCTCACGTAAACATCTAAAACACGCGCAAGATGCCGCTGATGATGCGACGATCATCCACGCGCAGTGCACTTGGCCGGTTCTTCGGCAGATGGGGTTCGAGCACCGCCCATGCCTCATCGCTCAGCCGACCCAAGTCGCTCATGCCGATCACTCCCGATCAGCAAAGGGAATCATGCAACCCAACTGCGCCCTGTCCGCAGTCTCGCCGTGCGGTCGGGCAGGCGGGTAGCCCGGGGCAACCGGCCTGGGGTCGTTCCGGCGCGGCGGCCGTCAGGGGATGGCGGGCGTGAGGCAGCGTTGCAGCGCCTCCCCCAGCAGCACGGACACCATCTCCGGCCCTGACCGCTCGATCGCGGGCGAGCCCAGCCCCACCCGCAACACCGCGACCCCCAGCACGTAGGCCGTCAGCAGGGCGGCGCGCTGCTCGGCTTCCCGGCCGCTCATCCGGCGCGACAAAGGCTGGATGAAGCTCTGGTGGATCGCGGCCGACAGGATCGGCGCCGCCACGGGGCTGCCGATGGATCGCAGCAGGAAGGCAAAGTTGTCGAACTCGTCGGGATCGGGCGGCACCACCGGTCCCAGCAGGTCGGCGGCGATGCGCTGACCCATGCCTCGCACCGGCCCGTCGAACGGCGCCGCCACCCGGAAGGCTTCGGACGCGATCAGGGTGAACAGGTTCTCCTTGGAGCCGAACAGGCGCGACACCATCGCGGGATCGGTGCGGGCGGCGAGCGCGATCTCCCGCACGCCGACGGAATCGTAACCGGCCTTGGAGAAGGCCATCCGGGCCGCCACAAGAATGCGCTCTCGGGTTTCGGCCGCGGTGGATCGCCGACCCTTTTTATCAACGGTCGTTGACATTTCCCGACCCTTCTCCTTTATCAACGTTCGTTGATAAGAGAGTCGAAGCCATGGTTCCAGTAGGTACGATGACGAAAGCGCGCCGGACCGTGCTGGTCACCGGGGCGACCAGCGGCATCGGCCGGGCGACCGCCCTGCTGCTGGCAGGGCGGGGCGACCACGTGGTGGGCGTGGGCCGGGACGGGTCCCGTCTCGCGAGCCTCGCGGGCGAACTCGGCGACCGGGGAACCTGCCTTGCGGCCGACCTCACCGATCGCACCGCTCTCGGCTCGCTGTTCGGGGCGGTGTCGGAGCTGCGCGGGGAGCTGGACGGCGTGGTGATCGGCGCCGGCATGTCGGACGCGTCCGCTCCCGACGGTTCGGAGCGTGCGGCACTCGACCGCCTGCTGGACCTCAACGTCAGGGCGGCGGTGGAAACCTTCGTCCGGGCGTTCCCCCTGCTGTGCGACGGCGCGTCGGTGGTGTTCGTAGGCTCCGTCGCGGGACGCAAGGGGCAGCCCGGCGACGCGCTCTATGCCGGCAGCAAGGGCTTCGTCCGTGCCTACGCGCGGTCGCTGGGCACCGCGCCGGACATCATGGAACGGCGCATCCGGGTGAACGTCGTGTCGCCCGGCCCGATCGTCACGCCCATGACCGCCCGGGCGACGGAGGACCCCGCGATCCGCCGGCACGTGGAGGACATGATTCCGATGCGCCGCTGGGGCGACGCGATGGAGGTCTCCTCGGCCATCGGCTTCCTGTTGTCACCGGATGCCAGCTACATCACGGGCGCGGACATCACCGTGGACGGCGGGATGGCGCATGCCTGAGGCGCATGCCCGAGCCCGGCCGCGCTTTCCGCGGTCGACAGGCTGATCCCACCCTGTCGACCGATCGCGGAAGGAAGGACCGAGGGCATGAATGTCGCGGTTCCAAACCCTTGCCCAGCGGCGCGGCCGGATGCGCCCGGTCCGCCCTCCCGCCCGATCAGGCCGCCTTCGCGACCACGCCCTTGTCGTCGATCCCCGTCACCCGCGCTTCCACCACCTCGCCGGGGGTCCGGCCGTCCCCGGCGCCCTCCTCGCCCACCAGCCGCACCGGGGCGAACTGCTCGGAATGACCGCCCCCGGCGGTCTCGGCCAGCACGCGCACGATTTGCCCCACCAGCCCGCGATGGAACGAGGCGGCGTTCTCCGCCCCCAGCGCCCGAAGCCGGGCCGCGCGCTCGCGGCGCTCGCCGACGGGGATCGCCGGCATGCGCGCCGCCGGGGTGCCGGGGCGTTCGCTGTAGGGGAACACGTGCAGGTACGGCAGCGCCAGCTCGCGCAGGAAATCGAGCGTGTCGGCGAACAGCGCCTCGGTCTCGGTCGGGAACCCCGCGATCACGTCGGCACCGAAGCCGATGCCGGGCCGCAGGGCGCGCGCCCGGTCCACCACCCGGCGCACGTCGTCGGTCAGGTGACGCCGCTTCATGCGCTTGAGCACCAGGTCGGCGCCGGCCTGCAGCGACAGGTGCAGGTGCGGCATCAGCCGCGGCTCCTCGGCCAGGAGGCGCCACAGATCCTCGTCGATCTCCACCGGGTCGAGCGAGGACAGCCGCAGCCGTTCCAGTTCCGGCACCAGCGCCAGCAGGCGCCGCACCATCTGGCCCAGCGCCGGGCGTCCGGGCAGATCCGAGCCGTAGGAGGTGACGTCCACCCCGGTCAGCACCACCTCGCGGTAGCCCGATCGCACCAGGGCGCGCACCTGCTCCACCACCGCGCCGATCGGCACCGATCGGCTGGGGCCGCGCCCGAACGGGATGATGCAGAAGGTGCAACGATGATCGCACCCCTGCTGCACCTGCACGAAGGCGCGGGACCGGCCGCTGAACTCGGTGACCAGGTGCGCCGCCGTTTCGGTGGCGGCCATGATGTCGGACACCCGGTCGCCGGCGCCGAGCGCCGCCGGGGTCCAGGCGTCGGGCCGCAGCTTGTCCTCGTTGCCCAGCACCCGCGACACGCCGGGGAGTGCCGCCCAGCGCGCGGGATCGATCTGCGCCGCGCAGCCGGTGACCACGATGTGCGCGCCGGGGCGGTCGCGGTGGGCGCGGCGGATCGCCTGGCGCGCCTGGCGCTCGGCCTCGGTGGTGACGGCGCAGGTGTTGACGATCACCAGCTCGCCCAGCGCCGCCCCCTGCCGGGCGGCATGGCCGCGCATCACCTCGCTCTCGTAGGTGTTGAGACGGCAGCCGAAGGTGAGGATCTCCGGGCCGCCGGGAGCGCCCGCCGGAACACCCCGATCGGCGGCCGCCGCGGAAGAACGAACGGGCGCCCCCGCGACGGAACGGCCCTGCGCTTCCGGCGCGCCGTCCGCCCCGGCGAGGGAAACGCCGGCGCCGGCACCGGGCCGGAGATCAGTGCCGGTGGCCGGAACGGCCGCATCGTGCGCCGGGAGGCTTTCCGGCGCCGGGGGGCGGGAAAACGCGTTCACGCGGCGAACTCCTCCAGCTCGACCCGCCCGGAAAAGCTCAGCACCGCTGGCCCGCTCATCAGCACGTGGTCGTCCGAGGCGCGCCATTCGATGCCGAGCACGCCGCCATCCAGCTCCACCGTGACCGCCCGGCCGCAAAGCCCCAGCCGGTGGGCGTTCACCGCCGCGGCGCAGGCGCCCGAACCACAGGCGAGCGTCAGCCCAGCACCCCGCTCCCACACCCGCAGCCGCAGCCGGTCGGGCGCCTCCACCACGGCGAAGCCCGCGTTCACCCGCTCGGGGAACATCGGATGGCGCTCCACCACCGGCCCGACCAGGACCGGATCGACGGCGGCGGCGGTCGGCAGGAAAAAGGAGCAGTGCGGGTTGCCCATGGACAGCGCCGCGCCGGGAGGCAGCTCCGGCGGCAGCCCGTCGAGGACTACCCGCAGCGTGTCGCCCTCCCGGGCGAGCGGCACCGTGTCCCAGCCGAAGCGGGGCGCCCCCATGTCCACCGTCACCGTGCCGTCGGTGTCGGCGACCGCTTCCAGCAGCCCGGCGGCGGTGCGCAGCCGGATCGCCGGCCGGTGCAGCTCCGCCGACAGCAGCCGCCCGACGCAGCGCGAGGCATTGCCGCACGCACCGGCTTCGGAGCCGTCCGGATTGAAGAAGCGCACCCGCACATCCGCGGCGCCGGTCGCGTCCGGCTCGTCGGTCTGCAACAGCACGAGCTGGTCGAAACCGATGCCGCGTCGCCGGTCCGCCAGCGCCGCGATCCGCGCCGGGGCGAGCGGCAGCGCCCGCTTCCGCGCGTCCAGCACGACGAAATCGTTGCCGGCGCCGTGCATCTTGTGGAAATCGACCTGCATGATGCGGGAGCTATAGGCGATCCGCCGCCCGGTTGCGACCGAAACGGCGGAACGGCATGGTTGCGCCCCGCGCGGACCGGACGGGCGCGGCCGCCCCCGGCATAGCCGGCGCGACGCCCCCCGAACCGCCCTTTCCGAACGATCCGGAGTTCCGATGCATCCTGTCCGTACGCCGTTTCCCGCCCTGGTCCTGCTCGCCGGCCTCGGCATCGGGGCATCCGCCCTCGTCGCGCCCAGCTTGGCCGCTCCCGCCCAGGCATCCTCCGGCCAGGCGTCCCCGAGCGAGGCGTCCCCGGTCCAGGCGTCTCCCGGCGGCATGAGCGCCGACATGCCCGGCATGGCGATGCCGGCCGCGCCGGCGGTACACGGCGCCCGGCCCTCCCCGGCGGATCGCACCATGATGGACGGGATGGCGCGCATGCAGCACGACATGGACGCGGCCCCGATGACCGGCGATCCGGACAAGGATTTCGTGGCCATGATGCTGCCGCACCACCAGGGCGCCGTGGACATGGCGGAAGTGGAACTGCGCTACGGGCATGACCCGCAGATGCGTCGGCTGGCCGCCGGCATCGTGAAGGCCCAGCGGACCGAGATCGACGAGATGCGCCGCTGGCAGGCCGCGCACGGCGTGGCGCGTCGCTGAGCGCCGTGGTCCGGGATACGACGCCGACGCCGGCGGCATCCCGGGCGCCGCGCCGGCCGGATCGGCCGTCGGGATCCGCTCGCACGGATCCCCGGCGAGGACCCGCCGCCCCGGGGTAGCGGCAGGCCGGCGGCGTGTCAGCCGCGGCCGACGGTTGGCGTCTGCTCGGACGCCGCGATGCGGCTGTAGGTGAGGAACAGGGCGCCGCCGGTGAAGATCACCGCGCCCACCATGTTGCCCAGGGTCACCGGGATCTGGTTCCACAGCCACCACTGTCCGACCGACACCGGCGCGCCCAGCATCATCCCTACCGGGATGGCGAACATGTTCACCACGCTGTGCTCGAAGCCCTGCTCCACGAACACGAAGATCGGCAGCCACGCCCCTAGGATCTTGCCCGGCACGGAATTGGAAGCGAGCCCCATCACCGATCCCAGGCTCACCATCCAGTTGCACAGGATCGCCTTCACGAACACGGTCGCGAGGCCCGCCCAGCCCAGCGCCTGGTAGTAGGAGGTCTTGCTCACCGCGAGCGCGCGCAGCTTGTCGCCGATCGCAGCACCCGTGGTGTGGCCGCAGGAGGTGGCCGCCACCCAGAACAGCGACGCGTAGATCAGGCTGCCGATCAGGTTGCCCGCGAACACCAGCACCCAGTTGCGCAGCAGGCCGCCCAGCGGGATCCGCCGGGCGAACAGCCCCACCGGCATGATGCCGAAATTGCCGGTCAGCAGCTCGAGCCCCAGCACCACGATCAGCGCGAAGCCCGCGGGAAACAGCAGGGCGCCCACGATGAGCTGCCCGGTCTGGGCCGCCACCAGGAAGGCCATGGACGTGACGAAGCCGAGATAGGCCCCGGCCAGGGCGCCGCGGACCAGAAGATCCAGCGCGGGCAGGCGGTTCTTGATCACGGCGGCATCGATCATCGCCGCGACGGTCGCGGCGGGCTTGTTGTAGTCGGACATGAGGTTGGGACCGTTCCTTCCGGGAGGTGCCGCCGATCGGGTTCGTGTCGAAGCGTGTCACCCTTCCGAGCGCATAGCTCGGGCCCTTGCGTTCAACAACAACTCAAGTTCGCGGCGCACAGGGTCCGCGCGGGCGAACGCGACCACGACCCTGGCGTTACTCAGCCGGAACGGAGCCTCGATCATCACGGGAGCTCCCGCGCAGGAAGGACGGTCCATGGAACAAACCCTGACCTATCGGGAATGTCGCTTCGTGGTCGGCCTAGAAGTCGATCGTGGGCGCAACTGGGCGATCTTTCCCCCGGACGGTCCGCCGAACGGCGCCGCCCACGGGGTTGCCCGCAGCGAAGGGTTGCGCGGCTCCTTCAAGGTGGCCGTCGCCTCCGCGCACGATGCGATCGATCGCTGGCTGGCCGGAGATCGCTGAAGACCGCCCGCGCGACGGACCGCATTAGGAGGTTCTTAGGGAAAGCGGGGGCAATCTCGACACAGCCGCCCGCCGGTCCCGTTTCCTCCAGGATGGAGCCCGTTCTTGCTGTCGTACGCCGATCCGGCTCCCCGCCGCACCGTCCCCGCCACCCCGCCGCACGTGGGCGACCCCTGGCTTCCGGAGGAAGAACGCCACCTCCACCAGAGCATGGCAGCGGGCCGCACCATCGGCGTCATGGCCCGCCAGCACGGCCGCACCGAGGAGGGCATCCGCTCGCGCCTGCGCAAGCTCGGCCTGCTCGACGGTGACGGCCTGCCGGTGCGGCCGGTGCCGCCTTTCGTGCCTTCCGCCAGCGCCACCCGCCACCTGAACAGGCCGGGGCGCGATGCCGGCCCTTCGGCCGGCGAGGGCCGAGCAGGCGGCGACCAGGCCTTATCGGCTTGCCTTGTCGTTCCGTCCGTTTCCCGCACGGTCGCCCAGGGGGCCACTCCCGCCGCGCCGCCGGGCGATCCTGCCGCCGCCCGCTGCGCCCCGACACCGCCTCCGGGATCGCGGTCCCCGTCCATCCCGCCAGCCGAGGAACGATCGTTCCTCCAGATGCTGCGCCGCCTTCCGCCTTCGCGCCGCGTCACCGCCATGACCCTGCTCCGGGCGCTGGCCGCCCTGGAAGGCGACCGGCCCGCCAGCTGAGCCGGAACCTTTCTCGGATATTTCTTTCAAAAGTTTCGCGCGCGTCGGCGGCTGGACAGCGTGCCGGGGCCGGGCCAATTCCTCGCCTCATGAGCGATCTCGACGGCTTCCACCCGCAGGCCTTCACCCGCGCCGACCCGGAGCCCGACGCGCTGTTCTACGCGTCGCCCCGCTTCGTCGAGCATCTCGATGCCGGCGCGATCGCCGCCGTCACCCAGCTCTACCGTACCGTGCTGCCCGAGGGCGGCACCGTGCTGGACCTGATGAGCTCCTGGATCAGCCACCTGCCGCCGGAGATGGATTTCGAGCGGGTGATCGGCCACGGCATGAACCAGGAGGAGCTGGACGCCAACGAACGGCTCGACGAGCGGTTCGTGCGTGACCTCAACCTCGCGCCCAGCCTGCCGCTGGCCGACCGGAGCCTCGATGCCGCGCTGTGCTGCGCGGCCGTGCAATATCTGACCGCACCAGTGGGCGTGTTCCGCGAGGTGAAGCGGATGCTGCGCCCGGGGGCGCCTTTCGTCATCACCTTCTCCGATCGCTTCTTTCCCACCAAGGCGGTGGCGCTGTGGCAGGCGCTCGACGATGCCGACCGCCTGAAGCTGCTGGACGTGCTGTTGAAGCGCGCGGGCTTCGATCTGATCGAGACCGGATCGGTGCTGCCCCCGCCGGACGATCCTGCGTGGCGCGATCCGATCCACGCCGTGGTGGCGCGCGTCAGCGCCGAGCCGGATCAGGTTTCCGACCGGGATCGACCGGCGCCCTGACGCCCGGTCGGTCCCGGCCAGTTCGGAGTTCGCCCCATGCGCGTCGCCACCGGCGAGATCATCGTGTTCCGCTTGTTCGAGCTGGCCTACGGCATCGACCTCGCCCAGGCGGAAGCGGCCTGGCGGGCCCATGCTGGCGAGGAGGCCGGCCGCCGCGACCGGTTGAGCGCCACGCCGCCCAAGGCCGTCGCCTACGACGTGCCGCCCTTGTTGTTGTCGCTGGGCGAGGTGCCGGCGGCGCTGGTGGAAGAGCGTCCGGTGCAGCTGGCGGCACGCTTGTTCGATTTCGGCGTGGTGTCGCTGTCGGTGCGGGTGCAGGCGCGAGACCTGTCCTGGCCGGAGTTCTGCGCGCTGGCGGAACGGCTCAACACCCGCCTCGGCCCGGAATCCGACGCGAGCCTCTGGTCCGATGCGCTCGACACCCTCCGCCGCGTCGTCGGAACCGCGCTGGAACGTCCCAACCCGGCGGTGCTGGTGGAGGATTACCTCGTGGGTCTGGTGCGGGCCTTCGACAGGCCGGCCGACGCCGATGCCATCCTGCGCGACCTGGACCCGGTGCCGCTGCTGTCGGGGGAAACCCGCCCGCTGAGCGAGGGGGCGCGGGCCGACCTGCTGGCGCACCGCTTCTCCTTCTACACCGACGACCTCGCGATCCTGACCTGGGACCGCGCCTTCATCGTGGAACCGCGCGGCGACCGCGACGTGCTGGACGTGCTGGAGGTCGCCAACGCCCAGCTCCTGGAGATGCGCTACTACGACGAGCTGCTCGATGACGAGCTGCCGCGCATGTACGACCTCGTGGAGGAAACCCGCCGCGCCGGTGGTTTCGGCTCGTCCCGCCGCTTCGGCCTGCTGGCCCGCCGGCTCTACGCGCTGGTGGCGGAAGTCACGGAGCTGACCGAGAAGACCGACAACGCGCTCCAGGTCACGGAGGACGTGTATCTTGCCCGCATCTACGGGGCGGCGCTGGAGCTGTTCCGGGTGCCGCTGGTCAGCGCCGCCGTGGACCGCAAGCTTTCCATCATCCGCGACACCTACGCCGCCCTCTACGAGGAGGCCTCTGCGGCCCGGGGCGCGCTGATGGAGTTCACCATCGTGATCCTGATCGTGATCGAGCTGCTGCTGGCCCTGTTCCGGGCCTGACGCGGCCCGGATGGCCGACGCCGGCAGCGGGGCCGAGGACGCGCCAGCTTCTTCTCGCCTTCTCGCCTGCGGCCGGATCGGCAACGACGGCCGCGGTCTGTCCAAAATTCCCCGATCTTCCGGCGGCGCGGTCAGGGCACAGGTCCGCGCCTCCCGGCTGCCTGTTGCGCGGGCTGGGAGTGGCTCACGCTCGGCGTCCGGGCGGGCGATACGCCCGAAACGCGGGGACGCTCGGCTTTGCGGATCGAATGCCCCGCTTGGGTGCCGCCACGCCGGATGGAGGGCTTCTCCCGATCCGGCTTCGCGTCATGGCCGGAGCCGAAGGGCGTCGCGCGGCGCGATCCCGTCACGTTCACGTCCGGGAACGAACCCGGACGGTCGCACGGGCTTTGCACCGGACCGCGGCCCCATCCGGGGCCTGCTTCCGGAGTCATCCGCATGAGCCTCAAATCCGTTCTCGGTCTCGAACCCGACCGGAAGGTCCGCTACGCCGTGGTGGCGCTGGGCGACATCGCGCAGGAAGCGATGCTGCCGGGCATCGCCTATACGGGCAATTCGGAGCTGGTCGCCCTGGTCAGCGGCGACGCGGCCAAGGCGCGCGACGTGGCCGAGCAGTACGGCATCTCCGCCATCTATCCGTACGAGCGCTTCGGCGAACTGCTGGCTTCCGGCACGATCGACGCAATCTATCTCGCGACACCGAACTGGCGCCACGCCGAGTTCGCCGTGCCGGCCCTGGAGGCGGGCATCCACGTGCTGATCGAGAAGCCGCTGGAGATCAGCAGCGAGCAGGGCCAGCTCATCGCCGACGCCCAGAAGCGCTCCACCGCCAAGCTGATGGTGGCGTACCGCCTGCATTTCGAGCCGGCGACGCTGTCGCTGATCGAGCGCATCCGGTCGGGCGAGATCGGGGAGGTGCTGACGTTCTCCTGTGCGTTCGCGCAGATGATCGATCCTGCCAACCACCGCGCCCGGAGCGGCTTCGAGGCGGGACCGGTGCTGGACATGGGACCTTATCCCGTGAACGCCGCGCGCTACGTGTTCGAGGCCGAGCCGACCGAGGTGGTGTCCGCCGTCGGTGTCAGCCACCGCTTCGATGGTTTCGACGACACGGTGGCGGTGACGCTGCGCTTTCCCGGCAACCGCCTGGCCCAGTTCACGATCAGCTACGCCGCGAACACCATCGACAGCTACACGGCGGTCGGCACCGCTGGCAGCATCCAGATGAATCCCGGCTTCATGTTCGGCATGCCGCTGGAGCAGTATTCGGCGGTCGGCGACAGCAAGAGCCACAAGAGCTTCAAGAGCACCGACCACTTCGGCGGCCAGATGCGCTATTTCTCCGACTGCATCCTCCGGAACCTCGATCCGGAACCGGATGTGGAGGAAGGCATGGCCGACATGCGCGTGCTGGACGGCATCGCCCGGGCCTTGAAGAGCGGACGCCCGGAGCCGCTGCCGCCGTTCCAGCGCACCCGGCGCATCGACACTGCGCAGGTGCAGACGCTCGCCGCCCGCAAGACGCCCGACATCGTCGGGGTATCCAACCCGGCCGAGGGCAAGGAAAAGGCGCCCGCCAACTGAGACGCGACCGCGGGTCCGGGCTTGCCCGCCAGGGCGCCCCAGACCCGCGACGAGGCTGCGCCCGGCGGCGATCCGGCGCGATCCGCTCCGGATCGTCGGCCCCGCGCGCACACCGGGGTCGCCTCCAAGGCTAACGGCTCGCCAGGAACGGCCTTGGCCCCGCACTGCTCGGCCCACGCGGCCTGCCCCCGCATCGAAGGCGGGCGACAATATCACGGCCAGACCATCGCCCGGGGATGGCCGCGCCGGGCCTGAGCCTCGAAACCTTCCCCGGCAAACCTCCCCGGCCGCCCCCGCATCACGAACGCCTGCGAGCGAGGCCGAAGCCAGATGCCGGGCGGGCGCCACCCTCCTGTTCCGGCGCCTCCGATCCTCAGCAGCGGGAATCGCCCCCGGGTCGGCGAGAGCGTCCGGCCGGCCGCCGATCCCACCCGGCCACGCCGGGAACGGACCGCCACCGACGGGAGCCCGCATGCACGCCGCGACCCGCCCGGGCAGGGTCTTGCGCGCCGCGCTGCGGGTTTTAGTGGCGGAACGGGCTGGAACCGCGTTATCCACCCGCCTCACCCCGGCAGCGCCCCGCGCTTACCAGCTCCCGCCCTCCGCGTGCGGGCTTCCTGCCGTGCCAGCGCCGGACCGATCGCACGCATGCCGTTTCCCCAGACCCATCCCGCCCTCGCCCGCGCCCTGGCTGCGAAGGGCTACGAGGAGCCGACCCCCGTCCAGGCAGCGGTGGCGGAACCCGAGACCGCGGGGCGCGACCTGCTGGTGTCGGCGCAGACCGGGTCGGGCAAGACGGTGGCCTACGGCCTCGCCGCCGCCGGCACGCTGCTGGGCGACGCGGAGCGGCTCGGCCGCGCCACCCGCCCGCTGGCGCTGGTGATCGCGCCCACCCGCGAACTGGCGCTTCAGGTGCAGCGCGAGCTGGAATGGCTCTACGCCGAGGCGGGCGCCCGCGTGGTGTCGTGCATCGGCGGGATGGACGTGCGCCGGGAAGCGCGGTCGCTGGAAGGCGGCTGCCACATCGTGGTCGGCACCCCGGGGCGGCTGTGCGACCATCTGAGCCGCAACCGGCTCGACCTGTCGGCGCTGCGGGTGGTGGTGCTGGACGAGGCCGACGAGATGCTCGATCTCGGCTTCAAGGACGAGCTGGACCAGATCCTGGAAGCGTGCCCGGCCGAGCGCCGGACGCTGCTGTTCTCCGCCACCATTGCCCGCGAGATCGTCGCCATGGCGCGGCGCTACCAGCGCGACGCGCTGCGCATCGACATCTCCGGCGGCGGCCGCCAGCATTCCGACATCGAGTATCGGGCGGTGCTGGTGGCGCCGCAGGACGGCGAGCACGCGCTGGTGAACGTGCTGCGCTGGTTCGAAAGCCCCACCGCGATGGTGTTCTGTTCCACCCGCGAGATGGTGCGCCACGTGCACGGCTCGCTGATGGAGCGCGGCTTCGCCTCCGTGGCGCTGTCGGGCGAGCTGAGCCAGAACGAGCGTTCACGCGCGCTGGAAGCCCTGCGCAGCGGCCAGGCACGGGTGTGCGTCGCCACCGACGTGGCCGCGCGCGGCATCGACCTGCCCGATCTGCAGCTGGTGGTGCATGCCGGTCTGCCGACAGACCCCGCGACGCTGCTGCACCGTTCCGGGCGCACCGGCCGCGCCGGGCGCAAGGGCACCTGCGTGATGCTGGTGCCGCTGCTGCGCCGCCGCGCCGCAGAGCGGCTGCTGATGGGCGCCAAGGTGCAGGCGGCCTGGGAGGTGGCGCCCTCGCCCGACGCGATCCGCGCCCGCGACGGCGAGCGCCTGCTGGCCGATCCGGTGCTGGCGGAGGAAGCCGCGCCGGAAGACGCGGCGCTGATCGAGCAGCTCTGCGAGAACCGGGACGCGGCCGCCCTGGCGGCGGCCCTGCTGCGCTTCCATCGCCAGCGCCTGCCCGATCCGGAAGAGCTCCGGCCGGTATCCCTGCCGTCCGAGCGTCCGGTGCGCGAACCGCGTCCCAGGGCCGAGCATGCCGTCCGCGACGGCGGCGACGTGCCGCAGGCGATGGACGGGGCGTGGTTCGCGATGCCCGTGGGCCGGCGCGACAAGGCCGATCCGAAATGGCTGGTGCCGCTGATCTGCCGTTTGGGCGGGGTGAAGAAGCGCGATATCGGGTTGATCCGCATCGCCGACGCGGAGACCCGCTTCGAGATCGCCCCAGCCATGGCCGACCGTTTCCGGGCCTGCATCGAGGCGACGGACACGGACGAGGTGCGGATCGAGCCGTCCTCCGCCCCCGCCGGCGGTGCCGGCCCCGGCCCCCGCCGCAGCCCGCCGCCGAGCCGCCGCCCGAACGGCGATCGTCCCTATAATGAGCGTCCCCAGGGGGAGCGTTCTCAGGGCGACCGGCCCCAGGGCGAGCGCCCGTTCCGCCGCAACACGGAGAAGCGCGGGGCCGGCTCGTCGCGCAAGCGCCACAGCGCCTGAGGAAGGCTTCTTCCGGCCACTCCGTTCCGGCCTCCCGGGGTGCTGCGTAAGAGTGCCCGCGACGAGGAACCGACACCAGCCGACGCGGATGCGGCCGGCAAGCGCCTCAACCGTTGGGCGCGGGCGGCGGAGTTCCGGGGCGTAGATCGTTCGGGACGACCCGACGGCCGTGGCGACAGCGCCGGCGGGTGCCGGTCCACGGGCGGCTTCGGAGGTTCGGTCCCGCCCGGCGGCTCCAGGTGCTGCTGCCGGCGGGCCGCCATCCGGTCGCATCGCCGCGCGACACCATCCTTCCATGCCGAACCGCCGTCGTTGCGAGACGACCCGCCTTTCGGCCCCGGGGCGCGGCCGGAGGCATGACGCCAGCACCGAGGACCGCGCGCGGCATCGCCGTGCGGCTGGCAGGCGGCTGGGGCCGCCGGCCAGCACCCCGTATCGACGATGGTCCGCGGCAGCCCGCACAGCAGCTTCACCGTCGCTTCCAGCGGCGCCCCGCCGGACCGGCCGGCGCGCGGCCGACCGGTCCGGGTTCGGTCAATGCGACCCGGCCTGCCCCGGCTGGCCGAGAAACGCCGGTGGCACGTCGCCGGACGGCTGGTAGGCAGGTGAGGGCGGCGGGGGTGCCGCGAGCCGTCCGGCGTCCGGCGCGTTCCGGAGCTGGTCCAGCAGCAGCTTCACCCCGGCTTCCAGCTGCGCGTCGTGGCCGGTGCGCTCGGAGTCCGGCGCGTTCTCCACCACCACGTCCGGATCGACGCCGTGGTTCTCGAGGATCCAGTGGCCATCGCGTCCGAACGACGCGAATTCCGGGATGGTGATGTAGCCGCCATCCATGAGGCCCCAATCGCCCCGGATGCCCCGGACGCCGCCCCAGGTCCGCTTGCCGACCAGCTTGCCCAGCCCTTCCTGCCGGAAGAAGAACGGGAACATGTCGCCGTCGGAACCCGCGTACTCGTCGATCAGCATCGCCTTGGGACCGAACTGCGCCGCGGACGGATGCACATCGGCGTATTTCTGGCGGTTCACCATGCCTCCGGCCAGCGTGCGCCGCAGCCGCTCCAGCACGATCTGGTCCACGAAGCCGCCGCCATTGCCGCGCTCGTCGATCAGCATCGCCTGCTTGTCGGTCTGCGGAAAGAATTGCCGCGCGAACTGCTGCAGCCCGAGCCCGGACATGTCGGTCAGATAGACATAGCCCACCTTGCCGCCGGAAAGCCGGTCGACGGTGCGGCGGTTGCGCTCGATCCAGTCCTGTTCGCGCAGCGCGATCTCGTCATGCACCGGGTCGACCACCACGTCGCGCGTCCCGCCGGACGCGTCGTGCGACACGGTCAGCGTGATCGGGCCGGCATTCAGTCCCGCGAAGACGGCATAGGGATTGGCCGGCGCACGCACGTCCTCCCCGTTCACCGCCAGCAGGAAATCGCCGTCGCGGATATCGAGCCCCGGCCGGTTCAGCGGCGCACGGTAGCGGCTCCGGCTGTCGTCGCCCCGCAGCACATGCGCGAAGCGGTAGCGCCCGCTCGCGGCGTCGAGCTCGAAATCCACCCCCAGCAGCGGCGTCGGCACGAGGTCCGCGCGATCGCCGCCATCGCCGCCGCCGACATAGGTGTGGGAGTTGGCGAGCTCGCCGATGATCTGGCCGATCAGGTAGTTGAGGTCGGCGCGCGATCCCAGCAGCGGCAGAAGCCTGGCGTAATGGTCGTGGATGCCGCGCCAGTCGTTGTTGTTCATGGTGGGCGAGAAGAACAGGTCGCGCTCGATGCGCCACGAATTATCGAACATCTCCTTCCATTCGGCACGCGGATCCACCGGCATGCGCAGATCCGACAGCTTCAGGGTCTTGTCGTTGGGATGGTTCGGCTTCGCATCCGCCACGTGCCAGCCGCCGTCCTTCCTGAACAGCACGCGCTTGCCGTCGCCGGACAGGATGGCGGCATCCACGTCGTCCACCACCAGCTCGTCCTTGCGCGCGTCGAGATCATAGACCCTCAGCGCCGTCTTCTCGCCCGGCAGCGCGGCCTCCACCACCTGCGGCGGGCTGGTGTGGTAGAAGATGCGCGACCCGTTCATGGCGATGGCGTCGATTTCCGTCGGCTCCACCGGGATCGGCGTGATCCGGTCCATCAGCCCGTCGAGATCGACGCGGAACGGAGCGGCCGCCTTGCCCGTGCCCGCGGCCCGTGCCGGCGCCTTCACACCAGGATCGTCCGCCGCCGCCGCGGCACCCTCGTCCGATCGCGGCGGCAGGGGGCCGGGCGCGTCGCGCCGCAGCGTCGCCGCGAACAGCCCGGCCGACTTCACCATCACCGCGTCCGACTCCCGGTCGGAGAAGGTCGGCACCTCGTTGCGGTCGGACGCGAACACCAGCAGCGAACCGTCCGGCGAGAAGCGCGGCAGGTAGTCGCTGCTCATGGGCGAGCTCACCACGCTGTCATGTCCGGTGGCGATCTCGAACAGGTGCAGGGCGTGCTGGCCGGTGGAACGGGTGGTGCTGTAGGCGAGCCATCCGCCGTCGGGCGAGAAGGCCGGGTCGAGGATCTCGGCCGCCGGGTCCTGCATCACCTGCCGCGCGGCGCCCGTGGCGGCGTCCACCAGCCACAACCGGTGCTCGTCGTCCGGCACCGCGAGCCGGCGCCCGTCCGGCGACCATACCGGCGCATACAGGAAGCCGTCGGTGAACCGGGTGAGGATGCGTTCCGGGCCGCCGGCGGCCGGCCGCAGCGCGAGCTGCTGTTCGCCGGTGATGTCGGTCGTATAGGCGAGCGTGCGGCCGTCCGGCGACCAGGCCGGGTGATCCTCGTCGGCGTTGCTGGTGCGGGTGAGGTCGCGGATCGCGCCGTTCTCCGCCGGCACCGTCACGATGTCGCCGCGCACGGAGAACGCCGCGCGGCCGCCGTTGGGCGACAAGGCGAAGTCGGGGCGCTGGCTCTGCGACGTGTCCTTGTCGCGGAGCTGGCCCGCGGTCTTCATGCTGCGCGGCATGGTGCGGGTGCCGTCGTCGGGCACCGTCACGTCGATGGGATGCAGATGCTCCGTGGGCAGGTCGATGGCCCACAGCCGGCCGCCCTGGCCGAACGTGATGACGCCGGCCTGGGGGGTGCCGCCGAAGGACGGGAAATCGATGTCGTAGTCGGCGAAGTGCGTGACCTGCCGGCTCTGGCCGGTGTCGAGGTCGGTACACCAGATGTTGGCGCGCCGGTGCTCGTCCCGATCGGACAGGAAGTAGAGCTTGTTGCCGACCCACATCGGCGCGGTGTTGGCGCCCCTGGAGGGCGATACCGGGCGCACCGCGCGGCTCGCCACGTCGTAGAGCTCGATGGCGGGCGCCAAGCCGCCGTCATAGCGCTTCCAGGTCGCGAACTCGTTGAAGGTGGTGTCGAACGCGATGCGGCCGCCGTCGGGCGAGAAGGCGAGCTGTCCCGCATGGTCGAACGGCAGCGGCACCGGCAGGCCGCCCGCCGCGGGCACCTTGAAGGGCCGCAGCTGCCGCGCCGACCGCGCGAGATCGTGCGACAGGAACACCACGTCCTGCCCGTCGGGCGTCCAGCCCAGCACCAGGTTGTCGGGGCGGCGCTGGGTGGGATCGCCGGGCGGCAGGCTCGAATGGAACGTGAGGCGCCGCGCTTCCCCGCCCCCGGCCGGCATGACGTAGACGTCCTGGTTGCCGCCATAGGACGCGGTGAAGGCGATGGAGCGTCCGTCCGGCGAGAAGCGCGGCATCATGTCGTCGCCCGGCCCTGTTGTCAGGCGGCGCGCGGGGCCGCCCGACAACGGCACCGACCAGAGATTGCCGTGCGCCTCGAACACCACGTCGTGCCCGTCGCTGGTCGGATATCGGATCAGGGTCCGCGACGCCGACGGCGGGGCGGAAGGCAGGGCGGTCGGCTCGGAGGGCGGGGCGGCGGGGGCCGCTGACGCGGAAACCGGCGTGGCGGCCCCGCCGGCGGCGGAAATCGCCGGCCGATCGGCACGGGCGGCTGCCGTGGACACGAAATCATGGCCGCCGAGCGCCGTGCCCAGCATCAACAAGGCCAGACGGCGCCTCGCGCGGGCGGAGCAGGTTCGAGAAAACAGAACGGGCAAGAGTGGCGCTCCTTCGACCGGGCGGACCGGTGAGCCGCCGTCGCCGTCCCCGGCAGCAAGGCGCGGGCCACCCCCCGGCGGTGCGAAAATCCGGCACCAGCGCGGTGTTTCCGCTGCCGGGACGCCGTCGATTGGGAGGGAGTTGGTGAGCTGAACCAAGCATTGGCGTGACCCGCATCGGACGGACGATGCCGCGTCCGGCGCCGACCGTGCCCGCGCCCGTGCCCCCCGTCGGTGCCCCCGTCGGTGCCCCCGTCCGTGCCGCATGTTGCGACGGCGCGCCGGCCTCGGTTGCTGCTTTTCGGGTGCGAGGATGGCGCCGCATGACAGGAATGCTAGTCTCGCCCCGGAAACGGGGCCGACACGGACGCGCGAACCGGTAGGAGCGGCGTTCGTTGACACGGCCAAACCCGAAGGCGCGTTCATGTCGCATTCGCTCAAGCCGGCTTCCTTCTCGGCCGAGACCCCTCCTTCCCTGCTCCGGTCCTTCCGTGCCGTGCGCGACCACACGGAGTTCCTCGCGGCGGCGCTGATGCCCGAGGACCAGACCATCCAGTCCATGCCGGACGCGAGCCCCGCCAAGTGGCACCGGGCCCACACCACCTGGTTCTTCGAACAGTTCGTCCTGCTGCCCCGCGATGGCGGCCGCTACCGCCCCTATGACGAGGCGTTCTCGTTCCTGTTCAACTCCTATTACGAGGCCCTCGGCGCCCGCTATCCCCGGGCCACCCGGGGTCTGGTGACGCGTCCGGGCGTCGAGGAGGTCGGGCGCTACCGGGCGCACGTGGATCGCGGCATGGCCGCCCTGATCGAGGGGGACGCGGATGCCGACGGGTCGCTGGACACGCTGGTGACCCTGGGCCTCCATCACGAGCAGCAGCATCAGGAACTGCTGGTCACCGACATGCTGCACGCCTTCGCGCAGAACCCCCTGGCCTGGCGCGGCGACGGGCTGCCGGTGATCCCCGGCTGGCGCCTGCCGGCCCCCGAGCCGGGCGAGGCACGGTTCCTCCAGCGGCCGGGCGGCCTCGCCATGATCGGGCATGACGGCCAGGGCTTCGGGTTCGACAACGAGTTTCCCCGTCACCAGGCCCTGCTGCAGCCGCACGCCCTGTCGGACCGGCTGGTGCGCAATGCCGACTGGCTGCGCTTCATGGCCGATGGCGGCTACCGTACCGCCTCGCTGTGGATGTCCGACGGCTGGGCCACCGCGACCCGCGAGGAATGGGACGCGCCGCTGCATTGGCGGCCGGACGGTGCGGGAGGCTGGCTCACCGTGACGCCGGGCGGGCTGGGGGCGGTGGACCCCGAACAGCCGGTGCGCCACGTGAGCTGGTACGAGGCCGATGCCTTCGCCCGCTGGGCCGGCGCCCGGCTGCCCACCGAGCACGAGCTCGAAGCGGCGGCGTCGGAGCTGCCGGACTTCCACGGCCACGTATGGCAATGGACCAACAGCGCCTACCTGCCCTACCCGGGCTTCCGCGCGGTGCCGGGCGCCATCGGCGAATACAACGGCAAGTTCATGATCAACCAGATGGTGCTGCGCGGTTCGTCTTCCGCGACGCCGCCGGGGCATGCCCGGCGCTCCTATCGCAACTTCTTCCAGCCCGAGAAGCGCTGGCAGTGCACGGGGCTGCGCCTCGCCCGCGACATCTGAAGGCGCCGACGATGAACGAAACGCTTGCCGTCGCCCCGGCGCCCGATCCCGCGGTGGTGGCCGAGATCCTGGCCGGGCTGGGCGGCGCGCAGAAGACGCTGCCGGCCAAGCTGTTCTACGACGCGGAAGGCTGCGAGCTCTTCAACCGCATCACCCGGCTGCCGGAATACTACGTCACCCGCGCCGAGATGGCCCTGCTGGACCGCCACGCCGCCGCGATCGCGGCGACGGCACCGGCCGGCGCCGCGCTGGTGGAATATGGCGCCGCGGACGAAAGCAAGGCGCTGCGGCTGATCGATGCCGCACCCGGACGTTTCGGCGCCTACGTGCCGGTCGACATCGCCCCCGGCGCGCTGCTGGCGATCGGCGAGCGCATGCGGCAGTCCCATCCCGCCCTGCCCGTGCAGGCGGTGGAAGCGGACTTCCTGCAACCGCTGGCCCTTCCCGCCGTGGCGGCCGGACGCCCCGCCTTCGGCTTCTTTCCTGGTTCCACCATCGGCAATTTCCGGCCCGACACCGTGCTGCGCTTCCTGTCGCAGGCGCGCGATACCCTGTCGTCCGGCGAGGGCGGTCCGGCGTGCTTCGTGATCGGCACCGATCTGCGCAAGAGCCCAGACCGGCTGCTGCCCGCCTATGACGATGCCGCGGGCGTCACCGCGGCGTTCAACCTCAACATCCTGCGCCACGTGAACCGTCTCGCGGACGGCACGCTGGATCCGGAGGGCTTCGCGCACCGGGCGGTGTGGAACTCGCACGAGGGCCGGATGGAGATGCATCTGGTGAGCCGGGCGGCGCAGGAAGCGCGCGTGGCCGGAACGCTGGTGCGCTTCCGGGCTGGCGAAAGCATCCACACCGAAGACAGCTACAAGCATACCCGCGAAGGTTTCGTGGCGCTCGCGGCCCGGGCCGGATGGCGCCCGGCCGGCTTCTGGACCGACGAGGACGAGCTGTTCGGGATGCATCTGCTGCTGGGCTGAAAGCCCCCGGCCGGGAGGTTCCAGCCCGGCAGTGATCGTCCGTCCGGGGAGGAAGGCACCCGCTCCCGCCCCGGGCGGTGGTCAGGCCGGCCCGTCCTCTCCGGGGAACGGCGCACCTTGATGGTGGCTCCAGAGCCCCACGGTTCCCGCCGCCACCGAACCCGCCCCCGACGCCGGACGTTGCACGAGCGATCCGGACGCAGCACGCGGCCGGAAACGCGGTAGCCGCGCCCCCGGCGGCCGCCCGACGAAGGGACACGACGCCGATGCGCCTGGACGACGAACGGGAAAGCAGCAACGTCGACGACGAACGCGGCGCCACGGGCTCCGGCGGCGGTGGGATCGGCGGCGGCGGAGGCTTCGGCGGACGGGGCGTGCGCATCGGCGGCATCGGCACGGTGGTGGTGGTGCTGGGGGCGCTGTATTTCGGCATCGACCCGCGCCTGGTGCTCAGCATCCTGAATGGCGGCGGCCCGGCGCAAACGCAGTCGGCCGGCCCTTCCTCCGCGCCGCCCGACACCGGCGACGGACGCGGCCAGACCGCGCCCACCCGGACGGCCGCCGCGGGCGACGACGACCAGAAGCGGTTCGTATCCCGCGTGCTGGCGTCCACGGAGGATGTGTGGGGCAACCAGTTCCGCCAGCTGGGAAAATCCTACCAGCAGCCGACGCTGGTGCTGTTCACCGGCGGCATCCGCTCCGGCTGCGGCTTCGCGCAGACCGCGGTGGGGCCGTTCTATTGCCCGGCCGATCACAAGGTTTATCTCGACCTCGGCTTCTTCCGGGAGCTGCAGGACAAGCTCGGCGCCGGCGGGGATTTCGCCCGGGCCTACGTGGTGGCGCACGAGGTCGGACACCACGTGCAAAGCCAGCTCGGCATCATGGACCAGGTGGACCAGGCGCGCGCGCAGATGAGCGACAGCGGCCGCAACGCCCTGTCGGTGAAGGTCGAGCTCCAGGCGGACTGCTTCGCCGGCGTGTGGGCCAAGCAGGCCGACGAGGCGAAGCACATTCTGCAGACCGGTGACGTCGAGCAGGGATTGAACGCCGCCGCGGCGGTGGGCGACGACCGGCTGCAGCGCGAAACGCGCGGCACGGTGGAGCCCGACAGCTTCACCCACGGCAGTTCCGCGCAACGGGTGCGCTGGTTCCGCCGCGGGCTGGATTCCGGCGACCTCCACCAGTGCGACACCTTCAAGGCCGAACAGCTCTGAACGCGTCACGTCGCAGCGCCGGGTGCGGCACGGCGCCCCACGCGCCGCATCGTTTGTCTGGGCGCGGTCCGGAACGAGGTCGGCCGCGGCGCCCCCTCGCCGGCGGCGATGAACGCGAACTCGGCATCGCTCAGCCGGTCGCTCGACGGTGCGTTATTGTAATTGCCGTGTCCGTTATCTGCCGATAGCGTCGCGGAGACGCAGCTGCTTGGACGCTCTATGGCCCAGACCGCGCAAATCATGTGCATCAACAAGCGGAATCGTCAGAATGCACATGAGAGAATCGAAAATGTTGGTGGGGTCTACGAGGGCCAGCGCTGGAAGATCAGCGAGGAGGCAGCGATCAGCCACATCAAGTCTGGAACCTGGAACTTCTGGACGGCTGCAAACAACAGAAGCGTGTGGGTTGTCGTCGCTACCCACAACGGTCGCGACTATCTCAAGACGACGGCGGACGATTACGCTCCGAACAATCTTTTGTCCCTGCCTGAATGCCCATGATCATCTGAAAGGGAGCCGCAAAGCCAATCGGCTCCAGTGCCCACGACAGAGCCTGCTGTGCCGCATATAGCTCCGCATAGCGCCCTCGATTTGAAGGTTCGGCCAAGGCTTCGCTGATACGGTCAATTTCTCTTTCAACAAACCCCATGAAGACATCCTCCGACGCCAGGAATTTTACTTGTCTCTACTCTCCGGAGTTACCGTTTTTTGCTGTTCCGACTTTCCGAACAGCACAGTCGGCGTCGAGCGTATCCGACACACCGTCCACGTCCGGCCCCACCTGCTCCCGGCAGCCTTGGAGGCGTTCGAGGTCGGCAATCGACGCAGGCGCCGGAGCGGGTCATGCGCTGGTGCTGGCACGCTATCCCCGGGAAATGCCAACCATGGAGGCTACCCGTAGGCGCTACCAAGGGACATGCGCGGGGGAGCCGATCCTGGCATGGTGCGCGAGCGAAGTTGCCCGAGGACGGGCGCCGCCGTGATGGTCGAGAACGGGAGCCGGAACAGGGATGCCAGGACGGCGGATCGAGATCGCGCCGGGCGTGGCGCTGAACGAGGACGAGCTGAGCTTCACCTATATCCTGGCGTCCGGACCGGGTGGGCAGAACGTCAACAAGGTGGCGACGGCGGCGCAGATGCGGTTCGACCTGCGCGGTTCGCCCAGCCTGCCGGACCGGGTGCGCGCGCGGGCGGAGATGCTCGCGGGCAGCCGCCTGAGCCGGGACGGCGTGCTGGTGATGACGGCGCGCCGTTTCCGGTCGCAGGAGCGCAACCGCGAGGACGCGATCGAGCGGCTGGTGGAGCTGCTGCGGGAAGCGTCGCATCGCCAGGCGAGGCGCATCCCCACCCGGCCCTCCTTCGGCGAGCGGCAGCGGCGGCTGGAAGGCAAGGCGAAGCGCGGCGACATCAAGAAGAACCGGTCGTTCCGCCACGAGGACTGACCGCGTGGTGCCGGCTCGCGGCGACCGGCGCAGGCGGGCCTCGCGGCGACGATCGGGATCAACGACCGTCGCGAGCGACCGGGGCCGCCGCGGCCAGCGGATGCAACGGATCGATGGGAACGACGGCCGGGGCCGGCTCGACCTGGTGCACATGCCCGACCGGATGAATCCATAGCAGCTCGTGCGCATAGGACACCCAGATCCGGTGGGTGCGGAAGAAATCGGCCCCCAGCAGAGGGCCGCTCTCGATATCCCCGATCGCCATCGGATACGGCGAACGCCGCTCCGCGCCGATGGACATCGACGCGAAGCGGTGCAGCACGGTGCGGGTCTGGTTCTCGTCGATGCCCTCGGACGTGAAGTGCCGGTCGGCCGCCGTCGCCGACGCGGGCACGCCGGCGGCCTGGGCGGCGGCGAGATCGAGGATGGTGCCACTCGCGCCGCTATCGAGGATCGCCCCGAAAGCATGGTCGTTCGCCTTCATGGTCACGCGGATGGCGGTGTCGTGTTCTAGCGAGAACGGCATCTCGTAGACGGGATCGGGCCAGCCGATATCCAGATGGTTTCCGCAGTTCTGTTCCGAATACAGGGCGATACGCTTGTTCGGCAGATCGAAGTCCACGTCGTAGCTCGCCAGGAAATCGCCACCGAAGATGCCCCCGAACATCCTGCCGTCGTTGACGTGGATGTTCCCCCCGGCGACCAGGAACTCGGCATGGCGGGCATGTCGGCCGCCGATCACCATGTCGCGGACCTCGACGGGCGCCGCCTGGATCATGCCCCCGGCTCCCAGCAACCGGGTCTTGCGGTTCTCGTCCGGCCACAAGCCGAGCTCGGTGACGAGTTGGGGGCTGAGGATCGAGAAGCGCGCGCCGGTATCGACCATGAACAGCACGGTCCTGCCATCGATGGTCGCCTGCACGATCGGCTGGCGGCGGTTGTTCACCACCGGCATCACCGCCTGTTCCACCATGGTGCACCGGCCGCGCGGCTCCGTGGCGCAGCCGGCTGACAGGAGAGCGAGCAGCACCGTTGCCGGAGGACCCGCGGCGCGGCCCTGGCGGTGCCGGCGCGGCGACGACTTCGCCGTGGCGCTGATGCAGCTCGAGAAGAAGCGCCATCCGGCCCGGATGGCAGGAAGCACGAGTGTCGGCGCCATGCCCAAATGTTACAACATCGAAAGGAAGGGGCAAGAGCCGCCTTGCCGGATGATGACGTGTCGCTGGCGGCCACGGCGCCACAACGAAGAAGGGCGCCCCGAGGGCGCCCTTCGCGTGTCGATCCGGCGATGAAACCCGGGATCAGTCGGCCGTGCCGGCGGTCCGGCTGTCGGCGCTGAAATGGCCGCACCAGTCATTGGACGACACCACCGGCCACAGGCCGTGGGCCTCGGCGCTCGGCTGCGACACCGGCGGGTTGAAGCGGCACAGGCCCTCGGAAGCGGCCTTGGCCACGTGGTCGTCGAAGAACTTGCACTTGGTGCAGGCGACGTCGGCGGTCTGGGTCATGGACATGGGGAAGAACTCCTTGGGCTGGTCCGCGCTTCCGCCCGGCCGGAATGAACCGGCCCCACGGGAACAGACGATGAAGAGGTAGATACCGGTCCATCGCCCTTCGTCCAAGCATAAACTTCGACCAGCGGCGGTTCGTTTCGGCGATTGCGAATGATTTTCAAGCAAACAACTGTGAGCTTCCTCACCCCTCATAGTAAATCGAAGTTGATAATCAGTCGCATCCAAATGAAGACTTGCGCCGTCCTGTTTCCGCCGCGCTTCGGGCATGAAAAAGGCCGGAAGCGCGTCGCGCTTCCGGCCAGCAGGCGGCCACCCGGGCAACCGCCCCGTCACACCCGCGCGGCGTCCCCGGTCCGGCGCGGCAACAAGGCTCCGGCCGGCCGGAGGCCGCCGATCTCCCGCCCGAGCCAGTTGCGCAGCACCGGACGCATCGCCCGGTCCAGCACCGGATGACGCTCGTCGTCCGCCGGGAGGTAGCGCGCCAGCAGCGCCGCCATCGCCACTTCCGCCGCGCGGGCCGATCCGTCCGCACTCTTCACCGCGATGCCGAGCCCGAGTTCCGGCAGCGCCGCCACCTGCACCCCTTCCGCGCCCATCTTGCTGAACAGCGCCGGGCCGAACGCCTCGATCATGCGGGTGTCGAAGCAGCCCTCGCCTGCGACCATCTCCGGATGCGCCGCCACCGCCTCGCGCAGGCGGCGCACCGCCTCCGCGCGATCCGCCGACAGGCCGGTGCCGCAGCCGAAGCGGGCGAAGCCGGTGGCGAGTGCCCGCAAAGGCAGCGCGTAGGTCGGGATGCCGCAGCCGTCGATGCCGCGGTTCTCCTCGTCCAGCCGGCAATCGGTGAGGTCGCTCATGGCCTGGGTGACCTGCCGCATCACCGGATGCTCCGGCTCCACGTAGCCGCCCACCGGATGCCCCGCGTCGCACGCCAGGCACACGAAGCCCGCATGCTTGCCCGAACAGCTGTTGTGCAGCGCCGATGGCTGCCGGCCCGCCCCCGCGAGGGCCTGCGCCGCGGACGGCGATGTCGGCCAGTGCGCGCCGCATTCCAGGCATCCCTCGTCGCGACCCGCCCTGGCGAGCATGGCGGCCGCGGTGTCGGCATGGATGGGCAGGCCCGAGTGGGAAGCGCAGGCCAGCGCCAGCTCGGGAGGTGTCAGCCCCAGGCGGTCGGCGGCGCCGCTTTCCACCAGCGGCACGGCCAGCATCGCCTTGACCGTGGAGCGGGCATAGATCGGGGCGTCGACGTCGCCGGCCCGGAACAGCACCATGCCGCCCGTGTCGGCCACCACCGCCGCTCCGGCGTGCCGCGATTCCACCCGGTCGCCCCGGGTCACCTCCACCAGCAAGGCGTCCATCGCGTTCTCCTCCTGTGTTCGCCGGACTGCCGCGGTTCCGGTTCCCGGTCTTGTTTCCCGATCTTCGGCTCACAGGCCGCCGGTCCGGAAGCCCGTTTCCGGCTTTTCCGGCGATCCCCGGCGGCGGCTGTCGCCATTTCGGAACCGCCCCCGGACGCGCCGATGCAGCCGGACGGCTCCACGCTCGTTCAAGGGGGAAGTTGCCCGGCGCCGTTCCGAGGTCAACGCCCGCGCACTTTCCGCGTGCCATGCCGGAAGCGGGGCCGGAAGCGGGGCGGGAACCCGTCGAGCGGCGCCCAGAGGCCCCACCACACGGAGATCGCGATCATGCTTCCCCGACACCATCAGGCCATGTTCCCCGTCGTCCGGGCGGTGCCCGACGGGGCCGGGAGCAGCGCCGCGGACCACCACCGGTTCGGCAGCGAGGCGTTGCAGGTGGCGGTGACCGCCGACGGGGCCGAGTTGCTGTCGCTGCGCCGGACGGCGGACGGACGGGAGATGTTGTGGCAGGCCGGCCCCGCCTGGCCGCGGCGGGCGCCGGTGCTGTTTCCCATCGTCGGACGCTTGCCGAAAGACACGCTGCGGGTGGATGGCCGGACCTTCCCGATGACGCAGCACGGCTTCGCGCGAGACCGCCGCTTCCGCTTCACGCACCGCGACGAGACCGGCTGCACGCTGGAGCTGCGCGACGACGAGGACACCAGGAAACACTTCCCGTTCCCGTTTCGCCTCGAGATCACCTACCTGGCCGAGAACAACGGCGTCCGGGTGGAATACGCGCTGCACAACCCCGGCGACGCGGTTCTGCCCGCCTCGCTCGGGGCGCATCCGGCCTTCAGCTGGCCGCTGGCGCCGGGCACCGCGCCGGACGCGCATCGCCTGGTGTTCGAGCGCGACGAGCCCGATCCGATCCGGCGCGTGCGCGGCGGGCTGCTGCGGCCGGACGGGGAGCGAACGCCCGTGCATGACCGGGTGTTGGATCTCGACCCCGCCCTTTTCGACGACGACGCGGTGATCCTGGACCGGGTGCGCAGCGGCTCGGTGCGCTTCGAGGTGCCGGGCGGGGCGGAATGGCTGCGGGTATCGTGGCACGGCATGACGCAGCTCGGCATCTGGACCAAGCCGGGCGGCCCGGCTGCCGGTGCCGGGTTCCTGTGCATCGAACCCTGGGCCGGACTGTCCACGCCGGAGAACTTCGAGGGAGAATTCCGAAACAAGCCGCATCTGCTGCATGTCGCGCCGGGCAACAGCGTGCGCCTCGGGTGGGCGGTGGAACTGTCCGCGCCCGGCGCCTGAGGAACATCCCAGCGGCAGCGGGAGGAACCATGCTCGGGCTTGCCGGGTCACCGCCGCCGGGACCGGCTTCCCGGCCGCCGCGAAGTCGCTCCCCTGCCCATCCGTGCGCTCCCGGGTGCGACCGGATCAGGCCGGAATCCGGGCCCCGTTCCAGCCCTCGTTGCCGACCGGGTGGCGCGTCGAGGCCGCTCCGGCCGCCGGCTCCATCCCGTTGCGGAGGTGGCCACGACGCGCCGCGCCGGGCGTCGATCGCGCGGGCGCCCGTCGTTGCCGCTCCGGAGCGACGGGGGTTCCGGGTTCGGACGCCGTGGGATAAGCCTCGACGCCTGAACGACAGGACGTGGCGGCTTCATGCGGAACGACAGGCGGGTGCGACGGAGTTCGGGCTTCCGCGAGACGAAGCTCCGGGATGTCGCGGCCGGCACGTTGCTCTTGCTGGCCGCCGCCGCTCCCCTTCCCGGGGCCGGAAACGCCGGTCCGGGCGGAAGCGCCGGTCCGGCTGCCGCCGGAGCGCCGGCGGAACTGCAGCCCCTGCCGGACGACATGCCGCCGCCGGGGGGCGACATCCCGCGACGGGTGGTACCGAACCGGCTGGGCTACGAATACGACCGCCGCGACGTCATGATCCCGATGCGCGACGGGGTGAAGCTGCACACGGTGATCGTGGTGCCGCACGGCGCCCACGGCCTGCCGATCCTGCTGACCCGCACGCCCTACAACGCCACCAAGCGCGCCCTGCGGGGCGACGAGGACAGCGAAAGCCCGTTCCTGGCCGGCACCCTGCCGCAGGGCGACGACGCCTTCGCCGACGGCACCTACATCCGGGTGTTCCAGGACGTGCGCGGCAAATACGGCTCCGAAGGCGAGTACGTGATGACGCGGCCGCCCATCGGCCCGCTCAACCGGTCCAACACCGACGACACCACCGATGCCTGGGACACGATCGAGTGGCTCACGCACAACCTGCCCGAGGGCAACGGGCGGGTCGGCATGCTCGGCTCCTCCTACGAGGGCTGGACGGTGGTGATGGCGCTGCTGCACCCGCACCCGGCGCTCAAGGTCGCCTCCCCCGAAAGCCCGATGGTGGACGGCTGGATGGGCGACGACTGGTTCCACTACGGCGCCTTCCGGCAGAACAGCCTCGACTACTTCACCGGCCAGATGTCGGCGCGCGGCGGCAGCCTGCCGGTGCCGCGCCCGGGCTACGACGACTACGAGACCTTCCTGCGCGCGGGCTCGGCCGGCGCCTACGCGACCGCCAACGGGCTCGACCAGTATCCCTGGTGGCACCGCACCGAAGTGCATCCGGCCTACGACGCCTTCTGGCAGGACCAGGCGCTGGACCGTCTGGTGGCCGCCCACCCGTCGGGCGTTCCCACCCTGTGGGAACAAGGGCTGTGGGACCAGGAGGACATGTGGGGCGCGGTGCATAGCTGGCTGGCGCTCCGCGGCACCACGCAGGCCGGCAACAACCACCTGATCCTGGGCCCGTGGCGGCACAGCCAGGTGAACTACGACGGCGGCCATCTGGGCGTGCTGGACTGGCACGCGGACACGGCGTTCGACTACCGCCACGAGGTGCTGCGCCCGTTCTTCGACCAGTTCCTGCGCCCCGGCGCGCCGCATGTCGGCGTACCGGCCGCGCTGATCTACGACACCGGCGACAAGCGCTGGGACCGCTTCGCGCGCTGGCCCGTGGCCTGCGACAAGGGATGCGATGCGCCCCTCGTCCCCATCTTCCTCGGCCGCCACGGGACCCTGTCCTTCACCGCTCCGGACGCCGCCGGCGGCGCGGACAGCTACGTGTCCGACCCCGCCAAGCCGGTGCCCTACCTGCCCCGGCCGGTGGCGTTCGGCGACAAGGACCGCTGGAAGCCATGGCTCACCAGCGACCAGCGGCCGTTCGCCGACCGCCCGGACGTGCTCGTCTTCGAGACCGACCCGTTGACGGCGCCCGTGCGCATCAGCGGCCGGCCGGAGGCCGATCTGTGGAGCACCACCACCGGAACGGACGGCGACTGGGTGGTGAAGCTGATCGACGTGTTCCCGGCCGACATGCCCGAGCAGCCGGAGATGGCCGGATATCAGCTGCCGATCGGGATGGACATCTTCCGGGGCCGCTACCGCGACAGCTTCGAGCACCCGTCGCCGATCCCGTCCAACCAGCCGCAGCGCTACCGCTTCGCCCTGCCGCCCGCCAACCACGTGTTCCAGCGCGGACACCGCATCATGGTGCAGGTGCAGTCGAGCTGGTTTCCGCTCTACGACCGCAACCCGCAGCGGTTCGTGCCCAACATCTTCCTGGCCAGGCCGGCGGACTACATCCCGGCCACGGTGTCGGTGCTGCACGATGCCGCGCATCCGAGCGCCATCCGGCTGCCGGTGGTGCCGGCCGCCCAGGAACGGGCCATCGAGACGGCCGGTCCCGCCACGGGCATCGCGCCGACCACGGCCGCGGGCGCGGCGGCCCCGTGAGCGAGCCGCTTGCCGCCACCGGTCGGGAGCCGCCGGCCGACGAGGTTGACGCGGCCTCCGCCGTGCTGGAGGCGATACGCCCGGCGGCGATGGCCGACGGGGATTGGCGGGCGCTGGTCCGCGACGCCCTTCGCGCCGCCGCGGCCGCCCGCCTCGACGACCAGATCGTCGCCAACGACACGGATGCCTGATGCCGCGCCGGCCGGCCGCTCCCCGACCGGAACAACGGCTGCCGGACGGGGCGGATCGGATGCGCTCCCGACCGGACGAGCCTCGCGAATCATGATATCCGGGAATCCAGCCGCCCCCCGGGGCGGCATCCTCGTTCCTGCCGCGCCGGAAACCGACTCGTGACGTCATTGCAGCGACTGCCCACCGGTGTTCCCGGGCTGGACGACATCCTCGCCGGTGGCCTGCTGGCGGGCTGCTCCTACATCATCCAGGGGCTGCCCGGATCGGGAAAGACCATCCTCGCCAACCAGATCGCGTTCCATCATGCCCGCACGGGGGGACGGGTGGTGTTCGCCACCCTGCTGGCCGAGCCGCACGACCGGCTGTTCCAGCTGTTGTCCACGCTGGAGTTCTTCGATCGCGAGCAGGTCGGCACCTCCATGCAGTTCGTCAGCGCGCTGGACGCGCTGGAACAGGACGGTCTGGACGGAGTGGTGGGGCTGCTGCGCCGGGAGATCGGCCGTCAGGGCGCCACCCTGCTGGTGATCGACGGGCTGCTGAACGCCGCCGCCCATGCCGAAAGCCCGTTCGACACCAAGCGCTTCGTGGCCAGGCTGCAAAGCCACGCCGCGTTCGCCGGCTGCACGGTGCTGTTCATCACCTCCTCCTTCATGGATGCCACCAGCCCGGAGCACACCATGGTGGACGGGGTGATGGAGCTGGGCAGCGACCTTTCGGCCAGCCGCTCGGTGCGCCGGCTGCGGCTGCTCAAGACCCGGGGAAGCGCCGCTCTGGGCGGCCTGCACGACGTCGAGATCGGGTCGAGCGGCATCGTCGTGCACCCGCGCCTGGAAGCCGTGCTGCCGCGCCAGTGGCACGAGACCCACGCCCTGACGGTAGGAGACCAGCGGATCTCCACCGGTATCGACGAGCTGGACCGGATGCTGGCCGGCGGCCTGGGCACCGGTTCCACCACCCTGGTGATGGGACCCTCGGGGGCGGGCAAGACGACGCTCGGTCTGAGCTTCCTGTCGCAGGCGACCCCGGACGAACCCGCCCTGCTGTTCGGCTTCTACGAGCAGGCGGGCCGGCTGGCGAACAAGGCGGCCTCCATCGGCATCGATCTCCGCCGCCTGATCGATACCGGGGCGGTGGTGGTGCGCTGGCAGCACGAATCCGAGCAGCTGCTGGACCGGCTGGGCCACGCGATGCTGTCCGAGGTGCGGCAGAACGGCATCCGCCGGGTGTTCGTCGACAGCATCAGCGCCATGGCCCGCACCGCCGCTGCCCCCGGCCGGGTGGTCTCGTTCTTCGGTGCCCTGATGAGCGAACTGCAGTCGCGCGAGGTCACCGTGCTGGGATCGTGGGAGATGCGCGACCTGTTCGGCTCGGACTCGCAGGCGCCGATACCCGAGCTGAGCGGCATCGTGGACAACATCCTGATGCTGCGACTCACGGAATTGCGGTCAGAACTCCGGCGGGTGCTGTCCGTTCTGAAGGCACGCGACAGCGGCTACGACCCGTCGCTCCGGGAACTGGTGATCGGCGCGGATGGGGTGAGCATGGTCAGGGCATTCGAACAGGTGGCGTCGGTCCTTCCCGGGACGGCGCATCCCAGGCCCCGGGTCTGATCCACCGGCGGCGCGGGGCTAGGCCGCATGGGACCACCCACCATCCTGGTCGTGGACGACGAGTTCCTGATCGCGGAGATCGTGTGCTACGCGCTCGAGGACGAGGGCTGCGACGTCCGCTGCGCCGCGGATGGTCGCCGCGCGCTGGCGCTGCTCGACGCCGAGCCGGCCTTCCGTCCCGCCGTCGTGGTCACGGATTTCATGATGCCCGCCATGAACGGGTTGGAGCTGGCCCAGGCGATCCGGGGCCGCCCTGCTCTGGCCCGCGTGCCCATCGTGCTGATGAGCGGCGCCCAGGCCGATATCGGCAGGCGGGAGAAGGACATCTTCGCTGCCGTGTTCGACAAGCCGTTCCGGCTCGAGGAGCTGGTGCGCACCGTGATGTCCCTGGTGAGCGCGCCGCCCCCAACCTGAGCCTACGCGCTTTTTGCCGTCCGTTATCGTCGGGCAACGATCCGCCGGACGATCGGGACGTTCGCACAGGCTCACGCTCTTATCCGGGAGGGGAAACCCCATGAGCCTGTTCGGGTCGATCGTCGAGAAGATCATCCATTACGCCGGCAGCGCGCTGACGCCCGCCGCCCATGCCGACACCCCCGCCGCGGGCGCGCCCGCCCCCGCCACGCCGGGTGCTGCGCCCACGGCCGCCCCCACGGCGCCCGCACCCTCGGCCGGCGGCGGCGCGGGTGGCAGCATCCAGTCGGTGGATGTGGGCGAAGTGCTGAGCAAGCTCGCCGCGCAGAAGAACCAGTCGCTGAACTGGCAGAGCTCCATCGTCGACCTGCTGAAGCTCCTCGACCTCGATTCCAGCCTGGAGGCCCGCAAGAGCCTCGGACAGGAGCTCGGCGTGCATGCCGGCGCGGACGGATCGGCGGAGCAGAACATCGCCCTGCACCGCGCGGTGATGCAGAAGCTCGCGGCCAACGGTGGCAAGGTTCCCGACGATCTAAGGAACTGATCCCGGAGCCGATGGTCCCCGGGGGCGCCCCGCCGCCGCCCCCGGGACCGCGATCTCCGCGCTAGCCGGCGCGCGGGGTGACGCGGATCGGCACCCGGTTGGGCGCGCCGTAATCGGCATGCGAACAGCGGGCCGGATGGAAATCCAGCCCGTAGCACACATGCACCTCGCCCAGCCTCTGCTTGCGGTCGGACTGCACCGCGATCATGTCCTGCGTGAGGGACGGATTGAGCCGGGTGAACGCGGCTCTGACGTCGCCGGCCGTGCCGACCGGGGTCGGCAGCCGATCCAGGTCCGGTAACGTCAACGCCCCGACCAGCGCGGCCTCCTCGCCGAAATAGGCGGCTGGCGTCGGGAACGAGCAGGAGCCGTGCGCTTCCCATTCGTGCTGCAGCAGATAGGCCGACGGCGACAGGCACCAGGCGGTGCCGAAGGTCGCCGGATCGATCGCGCCCACGGTGCGGCAGAACCGCGGATAGGGCTTGGCATCGCTGGTGGGCCACAGCCCGTGCACCACGAAACCGCGTGAATGGTCGGCGCACTCGGTCTGAGCGTCGGGCTTGCTGCCGTTGAGACGACACCATTCCGGCGCCCAGGTCAGGGACAGCACGTAATGGCTCACGGTGGCGCTGGTCACCACCTGCGACGGCGGCGGGGGAAAAGGCGCCATCGGCGTGACGCCCGCCGGCACGGCGCAACTCGGCGCGGCCGTCACGGGGGCGACGAACGCGGCGAGCGAGCCGGCGGCGAGCAGAACCGCCGCACCTGCCCTCGCGCCGTGGCGCCCCGCCCTTGCGGCGGTGCTGTTCTTCATCGGGAGCTCCATCGGAATGCTAAGGGGCAGGGACCGGCTTGCCGGCCCTCGGGGCGGTTTCGCGCGGCCGGCTCATGTCTCGGGATTGAAGTTCTTCCGGTCGGAAGGACAGTTCTCCACGCGGTGCGGCTCGGCACCCGACTTGAGCGCGGTGATCCAGCATTGATCCAGCGCCGAGCAGTAACAGACCTCGAAGGTCAGGTGCTGCGGCAGCTTCGCGAGACGGCTCCAGAACAATGGTGGTGCATGTTTCTGATCCCATCTCAGGATGTCCAGCGTCTCGCGGGCATCGAGGATCCCCTGCAGGCCGGCATCGCTTTCCAGGCCCAGCGCCTGCATCCCGGCAAGATCCTGCTTGGGCAGACCGCAGCACGCCGACAACAATTCGGGCAGGTCGCGCACCTCTCGTCCGTCCACGAACAACCGGGTGGACACCAGGTTCGCCGGGCCCACCCCGGCATTCCGGACGGCATACTGGACCTCCTCGGCACCGACAGCGCCCTCGTGCCGATCCTGGAATTCCAGGAACGGCCAGGTGCTGGCGGCCACGAGCTGCCGCTCGGTCCGGCCGTGCTCCACCGCCACGAACAAGGAGATCACCGAGATCGCGATCGCGCACAGCGCCAGCACCAGATCGAGCCCGCGATGGCCGGTGTGCCGGGCATGAACGTGCAGCTCCTCCACGCCGGTGGTGATCGGCACCTTGCTCATCGACGCGTCCTGCCCGTTTCTCCCGATGTTCCCCGAGCCCGGGCCCGAGAACAAGCCACGGAATGGTCCACGGCGCCGCGTCAGACCGGCGGCATTCCAGACGAACGCGTGGCGGAAGGCGCCGAGGTGGAGGCAAGCGGCTCGGACGATGCCGGACCGGAAGATGCCGGTTCGGCGCCCGAGGCGGCGGACGACGTTTGCGTCCGCAGGAACCGCGTGGCGAGCGCGCCATACAGGGGGCGCCGGCAGACGGTGCGCGACACCGCATAGGCGAGAAAGGCGGTCGCGAGCAGCGGCACGGTCAGGCCCTGATTGTCCGTCATCTCGGTGACGATGACGGTGGCGGTGAGCGGCGCCTGCACCACGCCGCTGAAATATCCCACCATGCCCAGCAGCACCACGGCCCCCGCCGGGCTGTGCGGCAGCCAGGCCGAGATCGCGCCGCCGATCCCCGCCCCCACCGACAGCGAGGGCGCGAAGATGCCGCCGGGCACCCCGCTCAGATAGGACAGCACGGAGGCTATGAACTTCAGCGCGAAAAACGAGGCGCCCAGGTCCGAGGTGCCGTTCACCAGCTGCTGCGCCTGCTCGTAGCCGGTGCCGTAGGTGGCGCCGTGCGAGACGAGTCCGATCAGCGCCAGCGCCAGCCCGCAGCCGGCCGCGAACAGCACCGGGCGCCGGACCAGGAAGCGCCCCGCCGCTCCCGGCAGCCCGTCCGCCGCGCGCACCAGGATCTCGCTGAACAGCCCGCCGCCGAGGCCGCCCAGCATCCCGCAGATCAGCACGGCTTCCCAGGCCCGGCCGAGCGGCAGGGCGACGGTGGTGTGGCCGAAATAGCTGTAGTTGCCGACCAGGGCGAGCGAGGTGATGCCGGACAGGATCACCGCCGTGAGCATGGTGCCGCTGGTGCGTGCCTCGAAGGAATGGCTGAGCTCCTCCACGGCGAACACGATGCCGCCCAGCGGCGTGTTGAACGCGGCCGAGATGCCGGCCGCCCCGCCAGCCAGGATCAGCGCCCGGCGGCTCGCCTGATCGGGAACCCGCACCAGCCGCCCCAGCGCCAGCATGATGGAAGCGCCGACCTGCACGGTCGGCCCTTCGCGGCCGATGGAACCGCCGCTGAAGATGCCGAGCACGGTGAGCAGCACCTTGCCGGCGGCGATCCGCAGCGACAGTACCCGGTCCATCTGGCGGGTGTCGGTCATGTGCAGGGCGGCGATCGCCTGCGGGATGCCGCTGCCCTGCGCGCCGCGGAACAGCGAGCGGGTCAGGAAGCTCGACAGCGCGAAGCCCAGCGGTGCCACCAGCAGCATCCAGCGCGGATCGTGCCGGATGATGGCCTTCCGCATCGCCGCCACGCCGTCCGCCGCGTCGGCGAACAGGATGGCGGCCAGCCCGATCGCCACCGCCCCGCCCCACCACACCACGCGCCGCAGCCACAGGCGCCGCGACCACAGCGGCATCCGGCGGATCCGCCGCAACCGCGTGTCGGAACGAACGGAACCCGGGCCGTCGCTGGTTTCGGGGATGCTCATGTCCGGGCTGTGGAAGGCGCTTCCGGTTTCGTCAAGCATCCGCTGACGGGAAATCCGGCGTTTTCCACGCGAAACGGCGGGTGGGTGCCAGGGTGATCGCCGGGGTGCAGGAAGCGCCGCCGCATTGCCCTGGCGACGCGCGGCCGGACCAGGCTCTGGGGCGTCCCCGCCGCGACCGCCCGAAGGTGCGGGACACCCCGTGTCGCGGGACCCGCCCCGGCGCCGGTTTGGAAAACGTCCCGGCTCCCATTAAGAGCGAATCCTGAATGCGGAACCGTCACCGGCGGCGCCGCCGCCCCGGGGAGCGGACGAGTTCTTTCCATGGTCAACCGACCCGACAGCCTGCCCGCCCTGCTGCTGGCCCTGGCGGATGCCCGGCCGGAGCGGCCGATGCTGCGCTTCTGGCAGGACGAGAGCTGGCAGGGCCTGACCTGCGCGCAGTTCGCCCGCATCGTCGCCGACGTCGCCGGCGCCCTGCGCGCGAAGGGCATCGCCGCCGGCGACCGCGTGGTGATCGTGTCCGAGAACCGGCCCGAGTTCCTGCTCGCCGAAACCGCGCTGTTGTCGCTGCGCGCGGTGGCGGTGCCGACCTACACCACCAACACGGTGGCCGATCACGCCCACATCCTGCGCGACAGCGGCGCGCGGGCGGCGATCGTGTCCACCCCGGTGCTGGCGGCGCGCATCCGGGAGGCCGCGAAGGCGGCGCACGGCCTGTCGCTGCTGGTGCTGATGGATCCGCCGGCGATCGGCACCGGCGCCGAGGCCGCAGAGCCGCCGGCGACGCCGTGGCGCCAGCTGGCGGAATTCGCGGGCGACGAGGCGCGGCTGCGGCGCGACGTGGCGGTTCTGGCGCCGGACGACCTCGCCTGCCTGATCTACACCTCCGGCACCGGCGGCCTGCCCAAGGGGGTGATGCTGCCCCATCGCTGCATGCTGTCGAACCAGGACGGCGTCCGCCAGGCGGTGTCGCGTCTCAAGCTCGACGGCGAGCGCTATCTGAGCTTCCTGCCGTTGTCGCACTCCTACGAGCACACGGTGGGCAACTACATCCTGCCGTCGCTGGGCATGGAAGTGGTGTACAGCCGCGGCGCCGACCGCATCGCGGCCGAGCTGCGCGAGTTCTCGCCCGCCGTGGTGACGGCGGTGCCCCGGCTGTTCGAGGTGCTGCGCGCCCGCATCACCGGCGAGCTCGAGCGCCAGCCCCGCTGGAAGCGCGCCCTGTTCGCCCGTGCGCTGGCGCTCGGCCTCCGCACGCTCGACGGCCCGGCGCTGCGCCCACACGAGCGGGTGGCACACCGGGCGCTGGACCGGCTGGTCGGCGCCAAGATCCGCGACCGCTTCGGCGGACGGCTGGTGGCGATGGTGTCCGGCGGCGCGCGGCTGGACCCGGATTTGTCGGGCTTCTTCCTGGCCCTGGGCGTGCCGGTGCTGCAGGGCTACGGCCAGACCGAGGCCGGTCCGGTGGTGAGCGTGAACCTGCCCTGGGACAACGACCGGCGCGGCGTGGGACGTCCCTTGCCGGGAATCGAGGCGCGCTGCGAGGAGGATGGCGAGCTGCTGCTGCGCGGCGAGCTGGTGATGACCGGCTACTGGAACGATCCCGAGGCCACCGCCCGGGCGCTCGAGCCGGCGGAGGAAGGCGGCCTGCCGTGGCTGCGCACCGGCGACGTGGCGACGCTGGAGGACGGCCGCATCCGGGTGGTGGACCGCAAGCGCGACTTCATCAAACTGGTCAGCGGCGAGATGGTGAGCCCCGCCAAGCTGGAAAGCCTGCTGATGGCGGAGCCGGAGATCGCCCAGGCGGTGGTGGCCGGCGAAGCGAGGCATCACGTGGCGTTGCTGGTGGTGCCGGCCGAGGATGCCGGCGGCACGCCGCTGGACCACGAGGCCGCGATCCGGCGGGTGAACAACAAGCTGCGTCGTTTCGAGCAGGTGCGCCGCTGGACCACCATCCCGGCCTGCACGGTGGAGAACGGGCTGCTGACCCCCACCATGAAGATCAAGCGCCGTCTGGTGCTGGGCCGCTACGAGGACGTGGTGGCGGGCCTGTTCTAGGCTGGCCCGGCGGCACGGTGACCGCGAAGGGGAGCCGCCTTCTCCCGGCGGCCCTGCAACGACCTGCCGGCAGGTCTCCCTCGCGGCCGATGGCCCGGGGCCCTGAGGCGCGCCGCGATCGCCTCTCCGAGCAGAACCACCGGACTGAGACGAGCCGCCTGAGACCAGCCGCCAGGGACCAGCCGCGAGTGCAGGCGCGACCGAGGAACCACGATCCGGCGCGGGCACCCGAACGGCATGACGGCGCCGCACCTTCGGAACATCGCGGACGCGGCGGACCCGCTCCAGCGACAGATGCGCATGACCGGCGCGCTCTGCCAGAGAGGCTACGGCGGCCCGGCCCGGCGGGGAGTGCCGAACGGAGCCGGCGAAACCTCAGGGATCCCGCCGGCCGATCTCCTTCATGTCGGCGCCGGCGAGCGTCCCCGCGAAGCCCTTGCGCAGCAGGGCGAGGTAACGGTCGGCCCATTCCTGTTCGGGCCGGGTGGCAGCGCGCGTCACCGGGCCGCGGGCCGGCAGAAAGATCGTGACGTCCATGGCGCCGTGCGCGTCGGTGCGGACGAACTGCAGCGCCATCATGGTGTCGGGCACGGCGACGTTGTTCGCCGCGAGGCGCCGGAGCGCGCGGTCGATCAGGGGGTTCTGCCGCGCGCGCGAGGTGTCGCCGGCCAGGGAGGTGGGGGCCAGGGAAGTGGGGGCCAGGGAAGCGGCGGTCAGCGCCCAGCATTCATGCGTGAACGGATCGCTGGCGGTGTCGCCGGCGGTGATGCGGCGCGCCACGATCTCGGGCGACACGCAGGCGGTGGGCTGTTCGACGATGCCGAGATCCGTCATCGGCGCGGTGGCTTCCACCAGCATCAGGCCGGTCAGCCTGCCTTCCGCCACCCGGTCCAGCACCGACAACTGCAAGGGGGGCGCGTCGTTGCTGCGCGCCAGCACCAGCTCCTGCCACGAGCCCGGCGGCAGCGGCAGCATGCGGCCGGCGAACGGGATCGGACCCGACCGCCCCTCCCCGAGCGGCGGGCTGCCCACCGCGCTGTAGCCGGCCGGCGCCGGATCGGGCGCGGGCTTGAAGCGCGCCTGACCGGTATCGGACGCGCCCGGGAGCGACGGGCCGGCCGCGTCGGGCGGCGCGCCCGGCAGGCCCGCGCGGGCCGCCAGGCGCCGGAGCCCGTCCGCCGACGGTAGCGGGGGCGGGAACATGGCCGCGAGCACCGTGCAGGCCACCGCGCCGACCAGGCAGACCCGCCAGGCGGGCGCCCGGCGCCACAGCCTTCCCGCGGCGCTCACGCCCGCGGCTTCCGTTTGCCGCGCGGAACGGCCGGCCGGCGGTGCCGCGCCGTGCTCAGGACAGCCGCGCCCGCATGGCCGGCTCCACCGCGGGCGTCGGCAGATCGGCCGCCTCGGCGGACACCCCGGTGTCCGTCTTGCGCAGCCGGACGCAGCGCGCGCCCTGCTGGCGGGCGGTTATCAGACCGTCGCTGACCATCTCCTCGATGGAGCGGACCAGGTCGCGCGCGCTGGCGCCCTGCCCCAGCCGCCCCTGCTTCTGCATCACCTCGAACAACAACTCGGGGTCGATGCCGCCGGCCGCGATGTCCAGCCCGTAGGAGCTGATCATGGCTTCCATCTCGAGCGCCGCCACCCTGGCCACGTCGAGCCCTTCCAGCGGCCTGAATACGAAGATGCGGTCCAAACGGTTCAGCACCTCCGGCGCGAACCCGGCCGACCGGAGCGCCGCCACGGACTGGGCGCGCATGCCGTCCGGATCGCCCTCGTAGCGCCGGGCGATCTCGGCCAGCTCGTCGGTCGCGATGTTGGAGGTGAGCACGAAGATCGCTCGGGTGGTGGACACGAGCGCGCCCGTGGACGCCTCGGTGACGTGGCCGTCGTTCCAGGCGGTGAGGAACTTCTTGAAGACGTCCGGATGCGCCTTCTCGATCTCGTCGAGCAGCACGACGGAATCCGGGACGTCCTTCAGGCCGCCCGTGAGCTTGCCGAAGCTTTCGGAGCCGACATAACCCTTCGGACTGCCGAAAAGCTGGGTGGCGGCGTGCGGGCTGCTCATCTGCGTCATGTCGAAATGCAGCAGCTTGCGGTTCAGCTCCTGCGCCAGACGCTTGGCGAGATAGGTCTTGCCGGTTCCGGGCGGTCCGGCCAGCAGGAAGATGCCGACCGGCTTGCCGCGGACGCGCAGCGCCAGGCGCCGCCGGAGCTGCTGCGCCACGTCCTCGCAGACCTGGTCCTGGCCGATCACCCGGGCCCGCAGGGCGGCCGAGAGCGCGGCGGCGTCGATCACTTCCGACCGGTCCTGGGTGGACAACATGTCCTCCAGCGCCTTGCGGTTGGTGAGCCGGGCCAGAACGTCCATGATCCATCCCCGAGGTTTGAGCCGGGCGCGTTCGCCCGGAGACATGCGGCGGTCGCGCCGGGCCGCCCGCCATTCATAGCCGAGGCCGCCCAGCGTGAGCGCCCAGAGAACGCCGCCCACGATGGCGAAGTCGAGTCCGCCGTGGGTGATGGCGGACAGAACCGCGTTCAGCACCGCGGACGGCGACAGGTGCAGCGACAACAGGATTTGGATCGAGGCCAGCGTCAGGAACGCCAGCATCATCACCGGCATCAGCCGGGTGGCGGCCGGAAGCAGGTTCTTCATTGCGCGACGACCCCCACGGTCAGCTGATCGCCCGCGTGCAGATCCGGCAGGTGCACGGGTCCGCTGAGGGTGAGCGCCCCGATCGCGGCGAGGCGGGTTTCACCGGCGGGCGCGGCCGGATCGGCGGAACCGCCCAGCATCCGGAACGACACCTCGCCCACCCTGTTGATCGGCAGGACCACCGCGAGCGGGGCGTCCGACAGGCGTATCACCTGGGTGAAACCGGCCGTGCTGACCTGCACGAGACGGCCGCCCGGCGTGCTGAGACCGGTGTCGAACAAGGGAAGCCGCACCAGCCTCACCCGGTCCTCGTCGAGCGCGCGGGTCAGGGAGGCGGCTTCCGGCGCCGGCAGCTTCATGGCCGAGACGGCCGCGCCGGTCTCGGACGACGGCACCATGCCCAGCTCCACCAGCCCCTTGATCTGGTGCGCCGCTGCGATCGCCTGGGACGCCGGGGCGGCGGGTGCGGCCAGCACAGGTGACACCTCCGCGATCCGGTCGTTGAAGCGCACCCAGCCACCCGCCGCCACCAGCAAGGCGAGCAGGATATAGACCGTGCTCCGCAAGCCGCCGCCTCCGGACGGAGGAAGTTGCGGCTCTGCGGCCGGCGGAGGGCTGAGCCGTTCCATCGGCCGCCAGGGAACCAAACCATGTTGCACCGCGCAACCGCCGCAGATGTTTCGCTCCGTATCGTGGATGAAGCGTCATCTTCCGGAAGTGTCGCCAAACTTTCCGCTTGGTTGTCGTAACAAAGATGAACTTCCGGTAAGGCCGGCCGTAATCGTCCTGGACGTCCCTTCCCGAGAGGCCATCGCGCTATGTTCATGAGGATCGACCGGCTCCAGGCCGCGCTGCCGGAAACCAAGTCGCCTAATCCGAACGCCGCTGCGGCTCTGCAGGAACTGCTGGGCGGCAAGTACGGGGAGATGTCGACGCTCGGGAACTACATGTTCCAGAGCTTCAATTTCCGCAACAAGTCGAAGCTCCGGCCCTTCTACTCGCTCGTATCCAGCATCTTCGCCGAGGAGCTGGGGCACGTCGAGCTGGTAAGCACCGGCGTCGCCATGCTCAACAACGGCTCAGGCGACGACACCCCGGACGTGGACGTGAGCAAGGCGCCGTTCGCCGAGATGCAGGATGTCCGTTCGGCTGGCGGGTTCTTCTCCTACGGGGGCGGCGCCGTGCCGGTGAACTCGAACAACCAGTCCTGGAACGTGGACATGGTGACCACGACGGGCAACATCATCATCGACCTGCTGCACAACTTCCATCTCGAATGCGGCGCCCGCCTGCACAAGCTCCGGGTTTACGAGTCGCAGAAGGAACCGACGGGCCGGGAGGTTTGCGGCTACCTGCTGGTGCGCGGTTCGGTGCATGCGCACTCGTACGCGCTGGCGCTGAAGAAGCTGACGGGCGTCGAGATCGAGAAGATGCTGCCCACGCCCAACATCAATCTCGACCGCATCCCGGAATGCCAGAAATACCTGGACGAGGGCTCGCACCGTCGGCTGTACCGCTTCAGCCCGAGCGACTACGCCGAGGCGGCGGGCGTGTGGAGCAACGACGAGGTGGCGCTGCCGGGCGACCCGCCGGGCAATCTCGAAGTGGTGGACGGGCTGCCCGAGGGCGGCAAGATCCCCGAACTCGACGGCAACTACGGCGCCTTCGCGCCGAACTACGCCCCGGAGGAGATCTTCGAGATCGCTTCCAAGCTCTACAAGAAGAGCCGTTAGTCGTTTCCGGCCGGCGCGGGTGCCCACCGCACCCGCGCCGCGTCATCCGCCCGCCGCGACGATCCGGGCCGCGGTCGCGATGCGGTCCACACGCTCGTTGTTCACGTCGCCCGAATGGCCGCGCACCCAGCGCCATTCCACCTCGTGCCGCTTGGCGGCATCCAGAAGACGACGCCAAAGGTCTATGTTGGCGACCGGATCGCCCGATGCGTTGCGCCAGTTGCGGCGCACCCAGCCGGTGCTCCACCGGGTGACGCCGTTGCGGACATATTCGCTGTCGGTATGCACCACGATGCGGCACGGCCGGTTGAGCGCCTCCAGCGCCGCGGCCGCGGCCGTCAGCTCCATCCGGTTGTTGGTGGTCGCGGCCTCGCCCCCGCTCAGCTCCTTCTCGTGCCCGCGGTAGCACAGCAGCGCTCCCCAGCCGCCCGGCCCCGGGTTGGGCTTGCAGCCGCCGTCGGTCCAGATCTCCACCGTCTCCCGGGCGCCGGCGTCGCCTCCAGCGTCGCCCCCGTTGTCGGTGGATGTCGCCGTCTCGATCGTGCCGGTCGCGTCGCTCGCACTCAAAGGCCGTATCCTTCAGGGCCGTCCACCGCGAGGTGGAAGCGCAGCCGCCGCACATAATCCATGGGGTCCTTGCGCGTCACCATCGCGCCCGGCGGCGTGTTGAGCCAGTCGAACAGCCGTGTCAGCGCGAAGCGGATCGCCGAACCCTGGGCCAGCACGGGAAGGGCATCCCGTTCCTCCGGGCCAAGCGGCCGCACGCTCTCGTAACCGGCCACCAGCGCGCGCGCCTTGGTGACGTTGAACTGCCCGTCCGCTTCGAAACACCAGGCGTTCACGCACACGGCCAGGTCGTAGGCGAGCAGGTCGGTGCAGGCGAAATAGAAGTCGATCAGCCCGGACACCTCGCGCTGCAGAAAGAACACGTTGTCGGGAAACAGATCGGCATGGATCTGCCCCCGGGGCAGCGCACGCGGCCATGCGGGCAGGATGCGGTCGAGCGCCTGATCCAGTTCCGCCACCAGCCCTGGCTGGACCGCATCGCCGCCGTCCCGCGACCGGTCGAGCAGGGGGCGCCAGCTGTCCGGGCCGAGGGCGTTGCGGCGCTCCGGCGGATAATCCCGTCCCGCGAGATGCAGCCTCGCCAGCGCCTCGCCCAGCGGCCGGCAATGGTCCGGCCGCACACGCCGGGGCCAGACGCCGGGCAGGAAGGTGGTGATCGCCGCCGGGCGGTTGTTGAGCACGCGCAGCGGCTCGCCGTCGCGTCCGGCCACCGGCAGCGGACAGGACACGTTCCGGGCCGCCAGATGGCGCATCAGCCCGATGAACCAGGGCAGTTCGCCCGGATCGACGCGCTTCTCGTAGAGGGTGAGGATGAAATCGCCCGCACCGGTGCGCAGCGAGAAGTTGGAATTCTCCACCCCTTCCGCGATGCCTCGGAAGGCCACCAGACCGCCGAGATCGTAGTCCCGCAGGAAGGCGGTCAACGCCTCGTCGGAAACATCCGTGTAGACCGCCATGGCACCGCCCGGCTGGAAGCAGGCGCGGCCACGGAGGGTCGTGGTGGAAACGCCTGCTCGATGGGGAAGGATCAGCGCCGGGCCCCCGACGGCCGCCGTTCTCCTCCGGAAGGAGACCGTCGCCTGGGCCGGATCAGGAGCACCGAGTCACGGGTGCCGGACCAGGCGCTCCGTGACGGGAGCCGCCGGCCTCCGGGAGCAGGCAAACCGCCCCGGCACCCGGCGGGATCGATCAGCCTAGGGGGGCCGGCAGCTTGAAGATCACGTCTTCCTGCTTGACGGTGCGTTCCTCGATGTCGAGGCGATAGCGTTCGCCGAGCGCGTTCACCATCTCCTGCACCAGGGTCTCGGGCGCGGACGCGCCGGCGGTGATGCCCAGCGTTTCCACCCCGTCCAGCACCGACCAGTCGAGATCGCGCAGGCGCGGCACCAGCACCGCGCGCGGCACGCCGACCCGCTCGGCCACCTCGCGCAGGCGCTGGGAGTTGGAGGAGTTCGGGCTGCCGATCACGATCACCAGGTCGCAGCCGGGGGCGATCGCCTTGACCGCTTCCTGCCGGTTGGTGGTGGCGTAGCAGATGTCCTCGCGCTTCGGCCCCTCGATCAGAGGGAAGCGGGCGCGCAGGATCTCCACGATCTCGGCCGTGTCGTCCACCGACAGGGTAGTCTGGGTGATGAAGGCGAGCCGCGCCGGATCGGCCGGCTGCACGGAGCGGGCCTCCTCCGCGTCCTGGATCAGGGTCATGGCGCCGGGGGGCAGCTGGCCCATGGTGCCGACCACTTCCGGATGGCCGGCGTGCCCGATCATCAGGATGTGGCGGCTCTCCGCGCCGCCATCGGCGAAATGGCGCTCGGCCTCGCGATGCACCTTGCTCACCAGCGGGCACGTGGCATCCAGATAGAGCAGGTTGCGGCGCTGGGCCTCGGCCGGCACCGTCTTCGGCACGCCGTGGGCGGAGAACACCACGTGGCCGTCGGGCGGCACCTCGTCCAGCTCCTCGACGAAGATGGCGCCCTGGGCCTCGAGCGCCTCCACCACGGTGCGGTTATGCACGATCTCGTGGCGCACATAGACCGGCCGGCCGTAGCGGCGGAGCGCTTCCTCCACCACGCGGATCGCCCGGTCCACCCCGGCGCAGAAGCCGCGCGGGCCGGCCAGCAGCACCTTCAAGCGGGGCCGAACGGCATCTGAGCCGGTATCGGCGACCGAGGCGGTCGGCGCCCGCAGCGCGGCGGCGGGCTGATCGAGCATCTGGTCCGGCATCGTGTTCCCCAAACGGACGGCAACCTTTATATGGCGCCGCAGCCTCGCCGACGCCATCCCACCCCCGGATCGCGGCGGTCCAGGCGCGTCGTGGCGTCGCGGTTCCTGGCTTACAGGGACGGCCGGTCCAAAGTCGAGGATGAACCTTCCATGCCGCCGATCCCCGCTTCCCGTCCCGGCGTCCAGGCCGCCCGCCCGTCCGGCCGCCGGGTCGCCGCATGGCGCGGCCGCCCGCTAGCCCTGCGCCTACTCCCCCTGGGCCTGCTGGCCGCGCTGCCGGCGGGATGCGGGCCGTCGGACGAGAACGCCTTCGCGCCCACCTGCGCGCCGGTGGGCATCCTGGCGGACGCGGCCGACTACAGCGACTATGGCGGGCACGACGCCGACCTCACCACCCTGGTCTCGCAGGGCAGCATCACCGGCGTGGCCGGCAAGTGCGCCAACAACAACCCCGGCACGCAGCTGCACACGGTGGTGCACGTGGACATGGCGGTGACGCGTGGACCCGCCGCCCCGGGACGCGACATCACCATCCCCTACTTCATCGCCGTGACCCGGGACGGACGCATCCTCAACAAGCAGTCGCTCACGGCCGTGGCGCATTTCCCGCCCAACGGCACCCGGGTGGCGCTGAGCACCGAGCCGACCGTGCTGGACCTGCCGGTGTCGCGCACCCGGGACGGCACCTCCTATCGCCTGGAGGTGGGCTTCCAGCTGACGCCGGCACAGCTCAGCTACAACCAGAGCCACCTGCGCCAATAGGCACCGCGGGAACCAATCCCCGCCGCGCCGCCTAGCGTCAGCGGGACCAGCCGGTCATCATCGAGCACACCGAAAGGGAACACATCATCCATGGCCGAGACGCGCTTCACCAAGGACCATGAGTGGGTCCGCCTCGAGGATGACGGCACCGCCACGGTCGGCATCACCGACCACGCGCAGCAGGCGCTGGGCGACGTCGTGTTCATCGAGCTTCCGGACGCCGACCGCGAGCTGGCGGACGGCGAAAGCTGCGCCGTGGTGGAAAGCGTCAAGGCGGCGTCTGACGTGTACGCGCCCCTGGCCGGCACCGTGGTGGAGAACAACCCGCTGCTGGGCGAGGATCCGAGCCTGGTCAACCGCGACGCCGAGGGCGAGGCCTGGTTCTTCCGGATGGAGCCGAACGATCCGGAACAGTTCAACGAGCTGATGGACGCCGACGGCTACCAGAGCTTCCTCGAAACGCTGTGACCGTCGCAGCCGCCGGGGAATGACCGGCGGCGCCTCGCGCGGTTGGACTTCGCCTCGCGCCGTACCCCCGTGATCCGGGACGGCGGCCGGTAGACGATCGCGGCGGAAGCAGAAGGGCACGGCAGGGACGGCGCTGCCCGACACCGCCGCCTGCCTTCCTCCGCGTGTACCGACGCTTCGGCGCCAGTCGCGCCGCGATCCTCAAACCGCCAGGATCGCGGCGAGGACGCCTGGAAAGCGCCGGTCCAGCTCCTCGCGCCGCAGGCTGTTGAGGTGGCTGGTGCCGGCCACCTCCGTGCGGACCACGCCGCATTGCCGGAGCACCCGGAAATGGTGCGACATGCTGGATTTCGGCCGGCCGTCCTCCAGCTCCGCGCAGGTGGCGACACCCTTCGCCCCCAGGCGGCGCACGATCGCCAGCCGTCCCTCGTCGCTCAGCGCATAGAGCACGCGCGTCAGGACGATGTCCTCTTCCGGCGGATGCTGCATCGCTCCCATCGCGCGAATCTCCTCGGGGACGGGTCCGGCCGCCCCCCTTGAAATGGTTCGAGGAATGTCGAACTTAAAGCCCGGGCCCGCCGCGGCCCGGTCGGAACGATTTACGATGGAGGCGGCGCGCATGGCGTCCTTGTTCGAGCCCTTTTCCCTCAAGAGCGTCACGCTCCGCAACCGCATCGCCGTGTCGCCGATGTGCCAGTACATGGCGCGAGACGGCGTGGTGACGGACTGGCACCGTGCCCACTACGCCACCCTCGCCCGCGGGGGCGCCGGGCTGCTGGTGGTGGAAGCCAGCGCCGTGTCGCCGGAAGGCCGCATCACCTGGGGCGATCTCGGGCTGTGGAACGAGGAACAGGCCGAGGCGCTGCGCCCGATCGTGGCCGACATCAAGGCGGGCGGTGCCATACCGGGCATCCAGATCGCCCATGCCGGCCGCAAGGCCAGCGCCAACCGTCCCTGGGAAGGCGACGACCACCTGCCGGAGAACGACCCGCACGGCTGGGCCACCATCGCCGCGTCGGCCGTGCCGTTCGGCGGCGGCCTGCCGCGCGTGCCGGCGGCGATGACGCTCGACGACATCGCCCGCGTGCAGAACGACTTCGTGGAAACGGCGAAGCGTGCCCTGTCGGCTGGGTTCGAATGGCTGGAACTGCATCTGGCGCACGGCTATCTGGCCCAGAGCTTCCTGTCGCCGCACGCCAACAAGCGCGACGACCAGTATGGCGGCTCGGCCGAGAACCGGGGCCGCTTCCTGCTGGAAACCGTGCGCGCGGTGCGGAAGGTGTGGCCGGCCGACCTGCCGCTCACCGCGAGGCTCGGGGTGATCGAGTTCGACGGCAACGACGAGCAGACGGTGGCGGAAGCGATCGAGCTGGTGAAGCGGATGAAGGCCGAAGGGCTGGACTTCCTGGACGTGTCCATCGGCTTCAACACGCCCGACGCGAAGATCCCGTGGGGACCGCACTTCATGGCGGACATCGCCGCCAGGGTGAGGCAGGAAACCGGCCTGCCCGTGGGCACCAGCTGGTTCATCAGCGAGCCTGCGGAAGCGGACGCGCTGGTGCGCGAGCAGAAGGTGGATCTGGTGTTCCTGGGCCGCCCGCTGCTGGCCAACCCGCACTGGCCCTACCGCGCGGCCAAGGAGCTGGAGATCAAGGACCCGGCCTGGGTGCTGCCGCCGCCCTACGCGCACTGGCTCGCGCGCTACCGCTGATACGCCGCGGCGCGGGCGGAGCGCATGCTCCGCCCGCGCCCTCCGGCCGGGCCCGCCCGTCAGACCACCGTGTAGCCGCCATCGATCACCAGGTTCTCGCCGTTGATCAGGCCGGCAGCACCGCTCACCAGATACAGCACCGCGTGGGCGATCTCGTCGACCTCGCCGAAGCGGCCCACCGGGATCTTCTCGCGGAACACGCGTCCCTTCTCGCCCGCCCACACCTCGCGGCCGAGCTCGGTGTTGACCACCGTCGGCGAGATCGCGTTCACCGTGATGCCGAGCGGCCCCCATTCCAGCGCCAGCACCTTGGACATGGCGATGATGCCGGCCTTGCTGGCGGCGTAGGCGACGTGGCCGTCGAGCGCCACCAGCGCAGCCTGCGAGGCCAGGCTGACGATGCGCCCATATTTCCGGGCGATCATGTGCCGCCCGGCCGCCTGGGAGAACAGGAAGGCCGCGCGCAGGTTGATCGCGAAGGTCATGTCCCAGTCGGCGGTGCCGAACTCGGCGGCGGCCCCGATGGGCGCGATGCCGACATTGTTGACCAGGATGTCGATGCGGCCCTCGCGCCCGGCGATGCCGTCCACCGCGGATCGGACGGCCGCATCGTCGCGCACGTCGACCGCGAGGCCGCGGCTGTTGTTGCCGAGCGCCGAGGCGATCCGGTCGGCGTCGGGGTTGCGGTCCACCAGGATCGCCGTGGCGCCCTGTTCGGCCAGCAGGGTGGCGATCGCGAGACCGATCCCCTGCGCGCCGCCGGTGACCACGGCCACCTGGCCGCTGAGATCGTAGAACTTCGACAAACTGCTACCCATGTCGTCCTCCCGGGTCGGCGCGGCGTTCGCCGCTTTCATGTGGACGGATCGGCGACCAGGACGTCCAGCTTCGCGTCGCGCAGCCGGTCCAGCTCGTTCTCGTCGATCCCCGCGTCCGTCACCACGGCATCGAAGGCGGCCACGTCGCACACCCGATGCAGCGCCGTAGCGCCGAACTTCTGACTGTTGGCCATCAGCACGCGGCGATCAGAGATCGCCATGAAGCTGCGCTGGTTCTTGGCGATCAGCTCGTCGGGATGGAACACCGCGTCCTCGCCGATGGTCTGCGCCGAGATGAACACGATGTTGGCGCGCAGGCCACGCATCGCCCGCTCGGTGACCATGCCGAAGAAGCCATTATAGTGCGGCTTGTAGGTGCCCCCGAGCCCGATCACCGTGAGATGCTGCACGGCGTGCAGACGATCGAGGATGCCCAGGGCGTTGGTGATGATGGTCAGCCCGTCGATCTCCGCCAGCTCGTCCGCCAGCATCCGGCAGGTGCTGGAATCGTCGATGGCGACGATCTGGCCAGGCTGCACCAGGGCCGCCGCCGTCCGCACGATGGCCCGCTTCTCGGCCAACGCCACCGTGCAGCGCTGCGCGAAGTCGGTTTCCACCAGCTTGAGCGAGCGCGCCCTGGCGCCCCCGTGCACCTTGCGGATGAAGCCCTGTTCGGAAAGGGCGTCGAGATCGCGATGCACCGTCATGCGGCTCACGCCGAAGCGTTCCGCCAGCTCGATCACCTGCGCGGACGTTTCCCGCTGCAGGAAATCGAGGATGCGCTGGCGACGTCCATCCACGTCCCGCGTGCGCTGTCCGTCGTCGGCCATGCGCCTGATCAACCTCCGGGCCGCCGGGCGGGCCCCGCCGGAGCGGGGCCCTGCGCCGCGATCACTGCTCCGCGTAGTGACCGGACTCGAGGTTCTTGTTGATCAGCGCGGGCAGCTGCTTCAGGAAGCCGCTGAAGTCGCCGTACATCTGATCGTAGTAGTGCCCGACATTGTCCTTGGTGATCTCGGGCATCACGAACATCGCTTCCTTCGGCACCGGCTTGCCCTTGACCTGGTTCACCGCGACCTGCACGGCCATGCCGAGCTCGAGCGGGCCGTCCTGCAGGTTGGTTTCCAGCAGGTTGCCGTCGCGCACCGCGCGCATGCCGTCCTTGATGCCGTCCACGCCGCTGACGGGGATCTTGCCGGCGAGGTTCTTCTCCTTGAGCGCCTGGATGGCGCCGATCGCCATGTCGTCGTTCTCCGAGATGATGCCGTCGATCTTGCTGCCATAGCGCGACAGCCAGTCCTGCATGATGCCGTAGGCCTTGTTGCGGGCCCAGTTGCCGGGCTGCATCGCGAGCACCTTCACGTCGGGGTTCTTCGCCAGGACGTTCTTGATACCCTTGGTGCGGTCGATCTCGCCGGACTGGCCCAGCGGCCCCTGCAGGATCACGACGCTGCCCTTGCCGTGGATGGCGTCCACCAGATGCTGGGCTTCCTGCTCGCCCGCCTTCACGTCGTCGGGCCCGACATAGGACACGATGAAGGGCGTGGCATCCGCGCTCGCGGTGAGGTTGGTCACGATCACCGGGATGCCGGCGTCCTTGGCCGCCTTGATCTGCGGGGTCAGGGTCGCCGAGTTGACCGGCGCTACCACGATCGCGTCCACCTTCTGGTTGATGAACTGCTGGAACTGCGAGATCTGCTGGTTCACGTCCATGCCGGCGCTGTTCCACAGCAGCTTGGCGCCGTTGGCGCTCGCCACCGCCTCCGCGCCGCGCTTGCCCAGCGAGATGAAGGACGACATGTCGTAGGCGGTGAAGCCGATCACCGGGTGCTGGGCATCGGCCCGCGCGGGGGCCGCCGCGACGGCGAGTCCGGCAATGGCGGCGGCACCGGCCAGCAGCTGGCGGATCCGGGTGACGTTCATGGTTTTCCTCCGTTTTGACTCGTTGCTTGTTGTTTCCGGCCGCGCGGGACGCGGCCGGGATCGTGGCGGGGCCGACGCTTCAATCGTCCGAGCCGTTCACCACGCTGTCCACGAACACCGCGCCGATGATGATCAGCCCTTTGACGATCAGCTGGTAGAACGGCGAGACGTTGATGATGTTGAGCCCGTTATCCAGCACGCCGATGATCAGGAAGCCGAACACGGTGCCGATGATCGAGCCGCGGCCGCCGGCCAGGCTGATGCCGCCGATCACCGCGGCGGCGATCGCGTTCAGCTCGTAGCCGGTGCCGTTGGTGGCGATGCCCGCCGTGGCGCGGGCCGCGAGGATCACCCCGGCCACGCCGGCCAGCATGCCGGAGATGGCATACACGGCGAAGCGGTTGGTGCGCAGGCTGACGCCGGCCACTCGCGCCGCGTGCGGGTTGCCGCCCACCGCGTAGATGTGCATCCCGAAGCGGGTGCGCGCCAGCAGCACCCAGGCCACGGCGACCACCACCACCATCACCACCACGGGGATGGAGATGCCGTGGAACTCGCCGCTGATCGACAGGAACAGGTCGGACAGCCCCGAGATCGGCTGACCGTCGCTGGCCACGAAGGCGAGGCCGGACGCGACCGTCATGTTGCCCAGCGTCGCCACGAAGGGCGGCACCCGCGCGAACGCCACCAGCGCGCCGTTGAAGGCGCCGATCGCCGTGCCCGCCAGGATGCCGAGCAGCACCGCTTCCACGCAGCTGCCGACGCCGTCGTTCTGCGCGAACAGGGCGCCCACCACGCCCGACAGCCCCACGATGGAGCCGACGGACAGATCGATCCCGCCCGTCAGGATCACGAAGGTCGCACCCGTGGCCAGCAGGGCGTTTGCCGCCACCTGGATCAGGATGACGTTGAGGTTCGACAGCGTCAGGAAGGTATGGTTGGTCGCCGCCAGCACCAGCAGGAACACGGCGAGAATGATCACCAGCGCGTAGCGAAGGGCGAAGCGCCCGACCTTCGCCGCCGAAAGCGACGGCGCCGCGCGGACGGCCAGACTATCGGCTTGCATCGGTCGTTCTTCCCATGGCGAGGCGCAGGATGGCTTCCTGCTGCAGTTCGTGTCGTCCCAGCTCCCCGGTGATGCCGCCGCCGCGGATCACCAGCACCCGGTGACTCAGATTGATGAGCTCGGGCATGTCGGACGACGCCAGCAGCACCGCCACGCCCTGCGCCGCCAGATCGTTGATCAGGCGGTAGAGCTCGCTGCGCGCGCCCACGTCGATGCCGCGCGTCGGCTCGTCGAGGATCAGCAGGCGCGGCATGCCGGTCACCAGCCAGCGCGCCAGCGCCACCTTCTGCTGGTTGCCGCCCGACAGGTGGCCGACCTTCTGGTTCAGCGACGCGTAGGCGACGCGGGTCCGCCCCAGCACGTCCAGCGCCCTGGTGCGGCGCTGCGCGGTGTCCAGCAGGCCGCCCGCGCCGGTAAAGCCGTCCAGATGCGGCAGCGTGACGTTGTCCAGGATGGACAGCGAGGTGAGCACGCCGGCCTGCTTGCGGTCCTCCGGCACCATGGCGATGCCGCGCCGGATCGACTGGGCGGGCCGGCCGAGCACGATCGGCTCGCCGTCTAGCCTGACGGTTCCGGTGGCGGGACGCGTGCCGAAGATCGCTTCGAGCATCTCCGACCGTCCGGCCCCCACCAGGCCGCCGAGCCCCAGGATCTCGCCCTCGCGGACCGAGAACGACACCGAGGAGTCGTAGCCGGCGACGCGGAGATTCTCGACCTCCAGCACCGGGCCGCCGCCGCCCCGGATGGTGCGGTCCGGGAACAGCTCGGTGATCTCGCGCCCGACCATGTCGGCCACGATCTGCGACTCGGTCAGCGTGCTGGTGGGAGCGTGCCGGATGATGGCGCCGTCGCGCATGATCGCCACCGTGTCGGAGATCTCCTCGATCTCCTCCATGCGGTGGCTGGTGTAGAGGATGCAGGCGCCGTCGTTGCGCAGACGCCGGATCACCCGGAACAGCTGCTCGGTTTCGCGGGAGCTGAGCGAGGAGGAAGGCTCGTCCATCAGGATGATCCTGGCCTGGCGCGAGGTCGCCTTCAGGATCTCGATCATCTGCGTGGCCGCGACGTTGAGCGAGCGCATCGGCGCGGTCGGATCGATGGAAAGCCCCACGGCCTCCATCTCGCGAGCCGCCTCGTCGATCATCTCGCGCCGGCGCAACAGGCCGAGCGCGCCCACCTTCTCCCTGCCCACCAGCAGGTTCTGCCACACCCGCATGTCGGGGATCGGCGCCAGCTCCTGCGGGATGATCGACACGCCCAGCGACTGGGCGTGGGACGCATCGAAGCGGCGGACGGGCTCGCCGAACAGTTCGAGGGTGCCGTTGTCGGGCCGGACCTGGCCGGAGATGATCTTGAACAGCGTGGATTTGCCGGCGCCGTTCTCGCCCGCCAGCACGTTCACCGTGCCGCGCTCGAAGCGCGCGGAGATGTCCCGCAGAACGATCACGCCGTCGTACGATTTCGACAGGGCCGCGCAATCGATCGCGATCGCGCCCGCAGGCATCGCCGCGCCGGCGATCTCGGCGCCGACCGCGCCGCTCACCACGCACTCCCGCGACGCCGCGGAAGGCTCCAGCTGATGCCCGTCATCGTGTCCTCCGGCCGGCCGTTCGATCGGTCCGGTCTCGTTATGTGTGCATATCGTATCGCCAAGCGGGTCGAGATCAAGCGGTTTATGGGAAGATCGCGTGACAATCGGGATATTTGTCACATTCGAGGGGAGCCGGGGGGTGCGCCGCACATATACTCGGGGAGTTGCGGCCCGACGCCCGCCCATCGCTGGGACGCCCGATCCCCGAGGGCCGCCCGCGCGGTGCGATCCGCCAGCGCTTCGCACCGCGACCCACCGCCGGCGGCCACGGACCGACCAGAATCGCGCCGGAACGACCGGCGACGCCGCCGTCTCCGCATGGCGACGACCCTCCCGTCGTGCCGTGGGTCGCGTTCTTCCGAGGTCGGTGCTCGACGGCATCCCGCTTCCGTCGCGTCCCGACCACCGGCCGCGAAACGCCCGCGTCCGCCCGCCTGCCGGGCGGCGATCGGGCTTGTCGCGGGCCGCTGGAACCGGGCCGGCGCATGCCGCCGCCCATTGCGCGAACGGCCATGCGCGGGAACATGGAACCTGCCGCCCCGGTGCGCTTCCGAAGGCGCCCTCCCGCATGCTTCGCCGGCCGCCTGCTTCGCCGTTCGTGGGTTCCGGCCTATCACCGCGCGACCGCCTGCTCACGAAGGAGCTTCAGCCTGGCCCCGCCGACCCACCGCTCCCCTCCCGATCCGGCGACGGACGCTGTCGGAGCCTTCTGGCGCCGCAACCTCTGGGTCTGCGTGCTGGGCTCCTTCACCACCGTGCTGGCGATGACGCTGCTGCTGCCGTTTCTGCCGCTCTACGTCGAACAGCTCGGGATGCATGGCCATGCCGCGGTGGTGCAATGGTCGGCGGCGGCGTTCGCCGCGACCTACCTCGCCGCCGGCCTGGTGGCGCCGCTGTGGGGCCTACTCGCCGACCGGTGGGGCCGCAAGCCGATCCTGATCCGCGCGTCGCTCGGCATGGCACTGTGCATGTCGCTGATCGGCACGGTGTCGAACGTGTGGCAGCTCGTGGGGCTCCGGCTGCTGGCCGGCTTTCTCGGCGGCTACGCGTCCGGCGCCACCGTGCTGGTGGCCACCCAGACCCCGCGCGGACGCTCGGCCTGGGCGCTGGGCGTGCTGTCCTCGGGGATCATGGCCGGCAACCTCGCCGGTCCGGTGCTGGGCGGGGTGCTGCCGCCCCTGATCGGCATCCGGCGCACCTTCTTTCTGGCGGGCGGCCTGATCTTCCTGTCGGCCCTGGCCACCATCGCCCTGATCCGCGAAGCGCCCCGCCCGCCGAGGGCCGCGCGGGCGCCCCTGTCCTGGCGCGACGTGCCGGACCGCCGGCTGGTGATGGCGATGCTGGGCACGGGCACGCTGCTGACGCTCGCCAACATGTCGGTGGAACCGATCATCACCGTGTTCATGGCGCAGCTGGTGCCCGCCGGGCGGGTGACCATGATGGCGGGCCTCGCCATGTCGTCGGCGGCGCTGGGCAGCGTGCTGGCCGCCCCGGCGGTGGGGCGCCTCGCCGACCGCGTCGGGGCACGCCCGGTGGTGCTGTCGGCGCTGGTGGGCTGCGCGCTGCTGCTGCTGCCCCAGGCGCTGGTGACGGCCGGTTGGCAGCTGGTGCTGCTGCGGCTGCTGATGGGCGCGGCGCTGGCCGGGCTGATGCCCGCGATCACCTCCGTGGTGCGGCACGCGGTGCCCGAACGCATCGCCGGGCAGGTGCTGGCCTGGGGCATCACCACCCAATACGTGGGGCAGGTGTCGGGACCGATGCTGGGGGGCGCGGTGGGCGGGCATCTCGGCATGCGGCCGGTGTTTCTGGTCACCAGCGCGGTGATGCTGGCGGGCGCCGCCGTGGTGTGGCTGGTCCGCCCCCGGGACGGCGCCGCACCTCCCGCCGCGACCTGACCGCGCGGGCGCGTCCGGCAACCCCGGGGCCGCCTGCCGGTGACGATGGTGGCGTCCGCTCCCCTGCCGCGGCGCGGCTGGCGGCGCTTTCGCCGGCTTCCTTCCGCTGGCCCCATGCGCGGGTGCGGGCGGCGGTCGACCCATCCTGGTGCGGCCGGCAGCCACCCGCTCCGAAATGGTCTAGAACGACCGGCGCAACGATCCGAGCCGCCGATGCCCCTCGCGTCCCTCCTCCGCCCGATCCCGGCGGCGCAAGCCGCCCCCCGCGAGCTGACCCTCCGGGGCCTCGTGCTGGGCGCCCTGCTCACCGCGGTGTTCACTGCGTCCAATATCTATCTGGGCCTCAAGATCGGGCTGACCTTCGCATCCTCCATCCCGGCGGCGGTGATCTCCATGGCCGTGCTTCGGCTGCTGGGCCGGAGCACCATCCTCGAGAACAACATGGTGCAGACCCAGGCCTCGGCCGCGGGCACGCTCAGCTCTGTGATCTTCGTGCTGCCCGGGCTGCTGATGGCGGGGGTATGGACGCGGTTTCCGTTCTGGCCGGTGACCCTGTTGTGCGCGGCGGGCGGCATGCTCGGCGTGCTGTTCACCGTGCCGCTGCGCCGGGCGCTGGTGGTGGAAAGTGGGCTGCCCTACCCCGAGGGCACGGCGGCGGCGGAGATCCTGCGCGCCGGCAGCGAGGGTGGAGGAGCACGGGCCCCCGCAGCGGTCGGCGCAGGCCCGGGAAGCGTCCGGTTCGAGGGTGGCGATGCCGCGGCTGACGATCCGGCCGGCGCCGGAGCGTTCGCCGCGCCCTCCCCCCGCTCCGGGGACGGTGCTGGCACGCGCGCGGAACGGCTTCCGGATGCCGGCTCGGGACTGCAGGCGCTGCTGGCGGGCAGCACGGTGTCGGCGCTGTTCGCCTTCGCCAGTTCCGGGTTGCGGGTGCTTGGCGACAGCGCCAGCGTGTCGTTCGGCGTCGGGGGCGCGGTTTTCCGGCTCGCCACCGGCTTCTCCCTGGCGCTGGTGGGGGCGGGCTATCTCGTGGGCATCACCGGCGGCCTGGCGATGCTGCTGGGAGCGGTGCTGAGCTGGCTGGTGGCGGTGCCGCTGCTGACCGCCCTCACCCCCCACCCCGCCGGGGTGAGCGCCGGGGCGTTCGCCACCGAGCTTTGGGCCCACAAGGTGCGCTTCATCGGCGCCGGCACCATCGGGGTCGCGGCGGTCTGGACGCTGCTGGGGTTGCTGGGACCCGTGACGCGCGGCCTCCGGGCCAGCTTCTCCGGTGCTGCGCGGCGCACGCTTGCGACGGCGGCCGGCGATCCGCGGCTGGAAACCGATCTGCCCCCCGCGGTGATGGCGGTGCTGGGACTGGCGCTGCTCGGCTGCCTCGGCGCCTGCTTCGCGGCGTTCCTGTCCGGCGCGATCGGCACCGGTGCTGCGCTGGCGCTGGCGGGCGCCTGCGTGCTGCTTTGTTTGCTGTTCGGTTTCCTGGTGGCCGCCGCGTGCGGCTACATGGCGGGCATCGTCGGCTCGTCCGCCAGCCCGATCTCGGGCATCGCCATCGTGGCGGTGGTGCTGGTGTCGGTGCTGCTGCTGGTGCTCGACGCGGCGGGCGCGCTGCCGGCCGCGTTCGACCAGGAGGGCCGGCTGCTGGCGATCGGCACCGTGCTGTTCGTCACCGCGGCCATGCTGGCGGCGGCCACCATCTCCAACGACAACCTGCAGGACCTCAAGACCGGCCAGCTGGTGGGCGCCACACCCTGGCGCCAGCAGGTGGCGCTGCTGCTGGGGGTGGGGATCGGCGCCCTGGTGATCACCCCGGTGCTGAACCTGCTGCACGGCGCCTATGGCTTCCCCGGCGCCATGCCCCGCCCGGACATGGACCCGTCGCATGCGCTGGCGGCGCCGCAAGCGCTGCTGCTGGCCACCCTGGCGCGCGGCATCTTCCTGCACCAGCTGGACTGGACCATGATCCTGTCCGGAGCCGCGCTGGGCGTGGCGTTGGTGGTCGCGGATCTGCTGCTGCGCCGCCGGGGCGGCCAGTTGCCGGTGCTGGCGGTCGGCATCGGCCTTTACCTGCCGCCCACCGTGTCGGTGACCCTGGTGATCGGGGCGCTGCTGTCCTGGGGCATCGGGCGGGTGCGGCGGCGCCGGGCGGGCGCGACGGCCGCCACGACGAGCGCCGCCCTGGTGTCGGACGGCGGCGATCCCATGTTGGACGATACGGGAAGGCGCGGGGTGATGCTGGCGTCCGGCCTCATCGTCGGCGAAAGCCTGATGGGGGTGGCGATCGCCGCGGCGATCGGCGCCAGCGGCCGCGACGACGTGCTGGCGATGGTGGGCGGCGGTTTCGAGCCGGTGGCCACCATCCTGGGCGCCATGTGCTTTCTCGGTGTGGCCGCGTGGTTCTGCCGCGCGGTGCTGCGTCCCGCCGCCGCCTGAGCCTCCAGGTCGACTCCCCGGGGCACGGACCGGGCGGGAGCGCGCATCAGGAAAGGCGTCGCTTCCGATGATCCCGCTCTCCGTGCTTGACCTGTCGCCCATCCCGGAGGGGAGCGACGCCGGAACCGCGCTGCGCCGCAGCCTTTCCCTGGCGCAGCACGCCGAGGCGCTCGGGTTCCGCCGCTTCTGGATGGCCGAGCACCACAACATGCCAGGCATCGCCAGCGCGGCGACGGCCGTGGCGCTGGCCCACGTGGCGGCGGGGACCAGCACCATCCGCATCGGCTCGGGTGGCATCATGCTGCCCAATCACGCCCCCCTGGCGATCGCCGAGCAGTTCGGCACCCTGGCCTCGCTGCATCCCGGGCGGATCGATCTCGGGCTCGGCCGTGCCCCGGGCTCGGACGGGCGCACCGCGGCGGCCCTCCGCCGCGATCCCGCATCCGCGGACCGCTTTCCCCAGGACGTGCTGGAGCTGCAGCATTACTTCCGCAGCCCCGAGCCGGGCCAGGCGGTGCAGGCGGTGCCGGGTGCGGGCCTGACGGTGCCGATCTGGCTGCTAGGCTCGTCGCTGTTCAGCGCCCAGCTGGCGGCGATGCTGGGGCTGCCCTTCGCCTTCGCCTCGCATTTCGCGCCGGACGCGATGATGGCGGCGCTGGACATCTACCGGTCGCGCTTCGAACCGTCCGAGGCGCTGGACCGGCCCTACGCGATGGTGGGCGTCAACGCGGTGGCGGCCGACACGGACGCGGAAGCGAACCGGCTGTCCACCTCCTTCATGCAGAGCTTCGTGGCGCTGCGCCGCGGCGTGCCGGGCAAGCTGCGGCCTCCGGTGGACAGCATGGACGGGCTATGGACCCCGCTGGAGGAAGCGCAGGTGCGCCAGGCGCTGTCCGTGGCGGTGATCGGGGCGCCCGACCGGGTGCGCGAGGGGCTGCGAGCCCTGGCCGCGCGCACGGGCGCCGACGAGCTGATCGTGACCGCCAACATCTTCGACCACGAAGCGAGGCTGCGGTCCTTCACGCTGGTGGCGGAGGCGGGACGCGATGCCTCCGGCACGGCGGGAGTGCTGGCGGCGGAATAACCGGCGGCTGCGGCTCAACCCGGCATCGAAACGCAGGCCGTCTCGATATCGGGCACCGGAAGGCCGAGCAGGAAGCCCTGGCCGTATTCTACCCCCAGCCGGTGGAGCATGGCCCAGTCCTCTTCCCGCTCCACCCCTTCCACCACCAGCGGCGTGTCGAAGGCGCGCGAGATCTCCTGGAAGGCCGCTACGACCCGCTCCCGGCGATCGGGGGAGATGGTCAGCACCATGCGGTCCAGCTTCAACAGGTCGAAGCGGAAATCCTTCAGGTGGGCCACGTTGGAGAAGCCGGCACCGAAATCGTCCAGCGCCAGCGATATCCCCATGGCCTGGAGCTGATGCATGATCTCGTGCGCGCCGGTGGCCTCGGCCAGCAGCATCTGCTCGGTCAGCTCCAGCACCAGCCGGTCGCCGGGAAAGCCGGTATCGGCCAGCACGTCGGCCACGATCTGGGCGAAATCGGCGTCCCGGAATTGCAGGGGCGACACGTTGACGTGCAGCCGGCAGGTTCCGGGGACGGCGGCGGCGATCGCGCAGGCCCGCCTCAGCACCCAGTTGCCGATGGGCACGATCTGTCCGGTTTCTTCGGCCACGGGGATGAACATGTCCGGGGGCACCGAACCGTGCCGGGGGCTCGTCCAGCGCAGCAGCGCTTCCACGGCGATCACCTCGCCGTCCTTGCAGCGCCGGATCGGCTGGAACACCAGATGCAGCTCGTTCTGCGATAACGCCGTCTGGAGATCCGCGGGCAGCGTCGCCAGGATGCGCAGCCGGTCGACGGCATCCCGGCGCTCCGACCCGACCGCTGGCGGGTGCGGACGCACCACCACAACCTTGCCGCCGCCCGCCTTCTTGGCGCTTTCCAGCGAGTCCGCCGCATCCCGCATCATGGCCTCCACCGTCGAGCGCTCGCCGGCCTCCCCCTGGCGGCGGAGGACAGAAACGATGCCGATGCTGACGTCGAGGCGCACCACCAGCCCATCGCCCAGGGCGTAAGGTCGGGAAAGCGCGTCCTGCAGCCGTTCGCCGATCCCGGCTGGATCCGGCTCCCCCCGACCTCCCAGCATGATCATGAACTCGTCGTCGCCGGTGCGCCCGACCAGATCGTTCGGTCGTTTCGCGCCCAGGAGGCGAGCGCCGACCAGGCGCAACAGCCCGTCGCCGTGCTGGACGCCGTGCCGCCGGTTGACCGCGGCGAAACCGTCCAGATCGACCAGTGCCAGCAACAGATGATCGTGGCCGGCGGCCACGGCACGCTCGGCTGCCATCAGCGTGGCCTGCCGTCCGGGCAGCCCGGTGACGAGGTCGAGGCTGGCGGGCGAGGCCAGATCGGCCTCCGCCACGCCGGGTGCCGTCGACATCATCGCCCCCCGGAAACCCGCGAAACGCCCCTCCGCATCGCGAAGCGCGACCCCGTTGATGCGGATGGATGGCGGACCGGCGCAGGGCGCCGGTTCCGGACCTCCCTGGCGCATGGGACGTGCCGACGACAGGGCGCTCACCAGACGCCCGATCACGGGGATCGGAAATCCCTCGCTGTGGCGCGACAACAAGGTCACGCGCCCGTCCTCATCGGCTTCCCAGAAGATGTCGGAGGAACAGATGAGCTGATCGCTACGGTCCAGCGCGTCCCGCGAGCCCGGTCGCGCGCCGCCGCGAACCCGATGCAAGAACCGGATGCAGGTCTTCAGCGACCTGACGGCCATGAGCCCAAAACTTGTTCTGGGTCGGTCCCCGAGCGACGGCATCGGTTGCTTTCAACTGTCGGCATTCATCCAACAATTCGATCCTAAACGGATTTTCCGCCGCATGGCCATCTCCTCGTTGCCGAGGGATCTTCCCATCCGGCCGTTCCGGCACCCGTTCCAGACATGATACGTCGGCCCGGCCCTCCCGGAGGCGATTGCCGTCATAACAGTCGACGAGCGCTCGATCGAGTTGCATTCGCGCACATCCGGCCCGGCAACCGGCGTGCTCTCCTCGCGATAGGACGCCGAACCGTTGCGGGTTCAACATAACGTTACAACAGATGACATCGTGTTTCGGGAGGGCAGCTCGGTGGGCGATGCGATAGGCGCGTCGGCGGATGTCGCGCCGAGCCGGACTTCCTGTTCCACCGCGACCGGCACGACGAAATCGAGCGCGGGCGGGAACGGAACGCGGCCGAGCTCTCGCTCCCTGCTGGGTCTCGATTCCGTCACCTTCCTGATGGCCGACGTCCGCGACGGCGTCGGGCCCTACCTTTCGGTGTTCCTGAGCGCGGACCGGCATTGGCAGCCCGGGGCGATAGGCGTGGCCATGGCGGCGAGCCACGTCGCGGCCGCCATCTGCCAGGTGCCCGCCGGCCTGCTAGTGGATTCGTCGCGCTTCAAGCGCACCCTGATCAGCGTCTCGGGGTTGCTCGTGGGTCTGGGGTGCCTGCTGATCGTGCTGTCCCACGGCTTCTGGCCGGTGGTGGCGGCGCAGGCGCTGCTGGGCGCTGCGTCGGCGGTGATCCCCCCGGCGATCGCCGCCCTGTCGCTGGGCATCGTCGGACGCCGCCTGCTGCCGTCGCGGATCAGCCGCAACGAGAGCTTCAACCATGCCGGTTCCTTCGTGGCCGCGGGGCTCGCCGGCGCGTTCGGGCAATATCTCAGCACCAACTGGATCTTCTATCTCGTGTGCGCCTTCGCGGTGGCGAGCGCCGCGGCCGCGGCGTTGATCCGGCCGAACGAGATCGACCACGAGCTGGCCCGCGGCGGCGAAAGCCCGGACAATCGCTGCGAGCCGATCCCGATCCGGTCGCTGTTCGGGCGGCCGGGCGTGCGGGCGTTCCTCGTCACCTGTTTCCTGTTCCATTTCGGCAACGCGGCGATGCTGCCTTTCGCCGGACAGGTGCTGGCGAAAACCCATCCCGGCATCGACACGGTGGCGCTCAGCGCCTGCATCATCTGCGCGCAGGCGGTGATGGTGGCGGTCGCCTGGACGGTGGGCCGGGTGATGAAGAGCGGCATCGGGCGCAAGCCGATCTTCGCGGTGGCGCTCGCCATCCTGCCGGTGCGCGGCGTGCTGTTCTCCTTCACCACCAACCCGGTCGGCGTGGTGGCGATCCAGCTGCTCGATGGCGTGGCGGCCGGCATCTTCGGCGTGATCGCGGTGATCATCGCGTCCGACCTCACGAGCGGAACTGGACGGTTCAATCTGATGCAGGGCCTCACCGCGCTGGCGGTCGGGATCGGCGGCTCGATGAGCACCATCGTCGGCGGCTACGTGGTGCAATGGTTCGGTTTTCCGGCCGGTTTCCTGCTGCTGGCCGCGATCGCGGCGGCCGCCCTAGGCTTCTTCTTCGTCTTCATGCCTGAAACGGGCCACGGCAGCGCGGGCGACGAAGCCGGCACCGAAGCCCTCGCCGCCACGGAACCCTGATGCACGCGATATCCCTTTCCGTTCTCGCCACCTGGATCGTGGCGGGACTGGCCACTGCTGCGGTGATCGTCCGGCCCTGGCGCCTGCCCGAAGCGATCTGGGCGGTGACCGGCGCCACGATCCTGGTGGTGGCCGGCCTGCTGCCGTTCCACGAAGCCATCGCCGCGGTCGCGGAAGGCGGCGACGTTTATCTGTTCCTGGTGGGCATGATGCTGCTCAGCGAGGTGGCCCGGCGCGAGCAGCTGTTCGACTGGCTCGCCGTGCGCGCGGTCCGCATGTCGGGCGGATCGTCGCTGCGGTTGTTCGGCCTGATCTACGGCGTCGGCACCGTGGTGACCGCCTTCCTCAGCAACGACGCGACCGCCGTGGTGCTCACGCCCGCGGTGTTCGCCGCCACACGCGCGGCGGAAGTGGAGCCGTTGCCGTTCCTGCTGATCTGCGCCTTCATCGCCAACGCGGCGTCCTTCATCCTGCCCATCAGCAACCCGGCCAACCTGGTGCTGTACGCGAGCCGGATGCCGCCGCTCGCCAGCTGGATCGGCCACTTCATCCTGCCCGCCGCGCTGTCGGTCGCCGCCACCTTCATCGTGCTGCTGCTGATCGAGCGGAGCTGCCTGCGCCGGCCCGTGCGCACGGACGTGGAGCAGCCCTCGCTGCCCGGCGGCGGGGTGGTGGCGGCGATCGGCATCGCGCTCACCGGTCTGGTGCTGCTGGGCGCGTCCGCCCTCGGGCTGCAGCTCGGCCTGCCGACCGCGCTCGCGGGGTTGGCCACCGCGGCGCTGGTGTGGGTGCGCAAGCGGGAGTCGCCCCTGCCGACCCTGCGCGGCGTGTCCTGGGAGGTGCTGCCACTGGTCGCCGGCCTGTTCGTGCTGGTGGCCGGGTTGCGCCATACGGGGCTGGTCACCCTGCTCGCCCAGCACCTGCATCGGCTCGCCCAGACCGCGCCCGAAGGCGGGCCGTTCGGGGCGGGAGCGGTGCTGGCGGTCCTGTGCAACGTGATGAACAACCTGCCGGCCGGGCTGCTGGCCGGATCCGCGGTGCAGGCCGGACATCTGCCGCAACCGATGACCGACGCGCTTCTGATCGGCGTCGATCTCGGCCCGAACCTGTCGATCACGGGCTCGCTCGCCACCATCCTGTGGTTGTCGGCGCTGCGCCGCGAAGGGCTCGAGGTGAGCTTCGGGCGCTTCCTGTCGCGGGGCGCGCTGGTGATGCCACCCGCCCTGCTGCTCGCCCTGGCGGGGCTGCTGTTGCTGTGATCCCGGCGCGCCCCGCCGGCGCCCGGACCTTCATTCCCAGTCTCTTCTTCCCGAGGTCGGCATCATGAACGCGTTGTGGCTGTTTCCCCTGATCGTCGGTGCCGGTGTCCTGCAGGCGGCCGGCAACGCCATGAACGGCGCGCTGCGCAACGCGCTCAACAACGCCTGGCTCGCGTCCAGCGTGTCGTTCGGGCTGATCCTGTTCGCGACCGTGGCCTTGTTCGCCATCATGCCGAGGCCCTTTCCCACCGCCGAGGGCGTGAGCGAGATGCCCTGGTGGGCCCCGCTGGGGGGCCTGACCGGCGCGGTGGCGGTGGTGGTCGGGCTGATGTTCGTGGACAAGGTCGGCGCCGGCCCGTTCAACGGCGTGCTGATCGCCGCCAACATCTGCGCGTCGCTGCTGATCGACAATTTCGGCCTGCTGCGCATGCCGCCGCACGCCCTGTCCGCCGGCCGCATCGTGGGCGGTCTGCTGATGGCCGGCGGAGCGGCCTGCATCGCGCTGTTCTGACCGGACACTCCGACAGCCTCGCCGATCTTCTTCCCCGGAAACCGGAGTTTGGCAACAATTCACCAACACCTTTGATCGAGTTCGCGATGCTGCCTGTAAAATTACTGATGTTCGGAGTATTGAGCTTCGGTTCCATCACACCTGCTCTGGCGAGTGGCCACCGCTTCTGCGGTGGGTTGCACACGCAGAACGAGACAGGCGATCTGCCAAGCATCTCACTCGCACGGGCTATCAAGCCGCACTCTATCTTCAAGGTGAGTCCGGAGTGTGGGTATGACAACTGTGGGCTTTCGGACAAGCCTCACGTTGTCGCTGGCGACCTGGTCATCGTCGTCGGACCTCCCGTTGAGGAAGCGGGTTCTAAAGTTTATGTGTGTGGTACACATATCTCTCGGACGATCAGAGATCGTTCCAATGTGGATTTCGGATGGCTCCTGGCAACGGATCTGAGACGTCAGGAACTGCCGGAAGTGCCGCTGCGTCTTTGGAGCGGTCGATGGCATTCACGGAGCTCCGATATCTGGTTATGGGCCGATGGCGACCGTCTCAAGGCCAAGGGAGATTCCGTCTGGAAAGGCAGCCTGTCGCTATCTCCTCATTTCGGAGAGTTCACAGCCGAAGCGAAGTCAGTTCGGAACGTCATCACTTTTGAGACAAGCGATGATGCGCACAGCTGTAAGGTCAGGATGGTGTATACGGGGAAAGAAGTTGCTGTGATCGATAATGACCGCTGTGGGGGATACAATGTTTCGTTCTCTGGGGTGTATACTAGACGTGTACGGGCCGCGAAGTAGCCTGTGATGCGAATGGTCGCGCCTCTGCCTTCTGGCTGCTGTTGCTCGGGGTGTATTCTAGGGGACGAACACCCCGGGGACACGATCGCCGCCCCTATTCCTCGGCCGTGATCTTCTCCACCCGCAGCACCGCGTCCTGCTGCCCCTGCGCCTTCATGAAACGCTGGAAGCTCTCGTAGCGCTTCCGGTCCAGCAGCGCCGGCGTCTTGGCCAGGCGCGGCAGCGTCGCCATCCAGGCGGCGTGGTTGAGCGGCGTGTCCAGGTCGGGGCGTTTGGCGATCGCCTTCGCCCACATCTCCTCCGGGTGGTTGAGCAGCGTGTTGGTGGCATCCGCCAGCGCGTCGAGGAAGCGGGGGATGCGCGGATCGCTCACCTCGTCGGCGCGGGCCAGCAGGATCAGCTCGTCATAGAGCGGCTCGCCATGCTCCTCGGGAAGAAAGGCGCGCACCTTCACGCCCCGCTGCTGCAGGTCGATCTGCTCGTAGTTGCGCATGGCGCCCAGCACGGCATCCACCGAATGCGACATCAGCGCGGTCTCGATCTGCATGCCGATCTCGGTCACCTGCACGTCCGAGCGCTTCAGCCCGGCTTCGGCCAGCATCACGCCGAGCGCGGCCTCGTTGGCGGCCCCGACCTCCATGCCGATGTGGCGCCCCTTCAGATCCTTGAGGCTGCGGATCGGCCCGTCCGCCAGCACGAGCATCTCGTTCAGCGGCGTGTCCAGCAGCGTGCCGACGCGTCGCACCGGCAGCCCACCTTCCACCAGGCTGCCGAGGCTCGGCTGGTAGCTGACGCACAGATCGGCCTGGTGCGCCGCCAGCAGACGCGGCGGCGAGCTCGGGTCGGCGGGCGCGATCAGCGTCACGTCGAGCCCGTGGCGCGCGAAATCGCCGTTCGCCTCCGCGGTCAGGATCGCCTCGTGGTTGCTGTTGACGAACCAGTCCAGCAGCAGCGTCAGCTTGTCGTTGGCCACCGCCGGTGCTGGCAGCAGTGCCGCCAGCACGGGAAGCGCGCGCAGGATCGGACGGAAGCGGTTCATCGGGCGCATCCTCAGAAGCCGACCGTGCCGGTGAGCAGCGCCGCGAAGCCGCCCCCGACATAGTAGGTGGGGGCGGAACCCGCGATCATGGTGCCGTAGCGGCCCACGGTGTCGCGCGCATTCGGGGTGGGAGTGGCGACGCCGGACAGCACCTGCTCGTCGGTGACGTTGACGAGATTGAGCCGCAACTCCGGGTGCTGCGCGCGTCCCACGGACGGCAGGCGCACACCGAGCGACAGGTCGGCCTGCGTGTGGTCGGCGATGCGCTCGTCGTTGGTGAAGGTGGCGTACTGCGCGCCGGTATATTTCACCGTGACGACGCCGAAGAAGCGGCCATCGTCATAGGACAGGCCGGCCGCTCCCTGCCATGTGGGGCTGCGCACGGCCGTGTGCCCGGCGGTCGGCAACAGGTCGCCGCCGACCGCGATGTCGTTGTCGATGGTGGCGTGCAGATATTCGCCGGACAGGTAGGGGCTCAGATGATGCCAGGGCCGCAGCCCGATCTCCGCATCCACGCCGCGCGAGCTCTGGCCGCCCGCGTTGAGGGTGGACGATACCAGCGCACCGTTGATGTCCGCGATGGTGGCGACCTGCCGGTTGGTGAAGTTGTAGTTGAACAAGGTCACGCTGCCGATCAGGAGATCGCCGGAATAGCGGTATCCAAGCTCCTCGGAGATCGAGTACTCGTCGCGCAGCCCGGTGTTGGCGGCGCCGGTCTGCGTGCCGCTCGCGGGGTCGAAGCTGTCGAACAGCACCGTCTCGGCCGGCACGCGGAAATTGGTGCCGACGCTCATGAAGAGCTGGTTCCGCCGGTCGATCTGCCAGCGCGCGCCCAGATGCGGCAGCGGTTCGGCGGAGTTGATGCCGGTGCGATAGCGCGCCCCAGGGATGGCGTTCCATCCCGTGCGCGTGGACAGCGCGTCCTTGAACCCGAGCTCCAGGGTCACGCGCTTGTTCCACAGCGACATCGTGTCGCCGAGGAAGATCGCGTTGGTCTGCGCGATCATGTGCGCGTCCTGCGCCAGCAGCTGCCGCCCGTCCGGCAGCAGCAGCGTCGAGCGCGCGCTGTTGCTCCAGATGTCCGTAGGCGTGCCGTCATCCGACACGATGCCGAACGGGGCCGGCTCGCGGTCGTCCACGTAGTCGTACCAGTAGCCGGCGAACAGCGTGTGGTCGCCCAGCGTCCAGCTCAGCTTCGGCGCCAGGCCCGCCCGGTAGGTCGCCTGCTTGTAGGTGGCGGTGGCGACGCCCTGCCCGTTCGGGTTGGCGACGCTGCCGGCGATCGGCTCGGTGCCCTGGAACAGGCCGGTTTCCGGCAGCGTCGTGCCGCCGAGCCCGGCGCCGTAGCCGTATTGCGCGTAGGGCGAGGCGGTCAGCACCAGCCCTTGCGCGAGCGTCAGCCGGAGCGGCGCGGTGGCGTAGAACAGCCGGTAGGGCTGCTGGAACAGCCGCCAATAGCTGGTGTCGCCGCCATCGAAGGAGCCGGCATAGTTGTTGGAACGGCCATATGCCTTCCAGTCCGCGAGCGTCGGCTGCTCGTAGGCGCTGGTGACGGTGTCGTTCCAGGTGGCGACCAGCCCGGCGTGGTCGCCGTTGTCCCAGTCGCGCTGGAACTTCAGGTCCACGTGCTGGCGCTTGTCGCGCCCGGAGCCGCGCCAGTTGTCGGCCGCCGTGTGCGAATAGGACACGAAGCCGCGGATGCCGCTGTGCCCCAGCTCGCCGGTGTCGAGCCGCACGAACTCCCGGTTGGTGTGGTAGGACCCGTAGGAGCCTTCCACCACGCCGCCGAAATCCCGTCCGGGATCGCGGAAGCCCAGCGACAGCAGCCCGCCCGCCGCGTTCACCAGCGGCGCGTCGAGGCCGGCCGATCCCTGCTGCAGCGAGATGTGGTCGAGATTCTCGGAATCGGAGAACTGGTTGGGATAGCCGGTGAAATAGGCGGCGTCGTTGAGCGGCATGCCTTCCAGCAGGAACCCGATCTCGTCCGATCCGAGCCCGCGCAGCGACAGCGAGTTGGACGCCGACAATCCCAGCGGATCGGCCTGCGCCACGTTGGCGCCCGGCAGCGCGGCCACCAGCCCGAACGCGTTGGCGGTCGGCGCCTGCCGCGCGATGAAGTCGGCCCCCACCTCGCTGGTGCTGAGCGTCGCGTCCTGCGGCCGGATCAACCCGCCGCCTGGCTGGGATCCCACCGAACCGTTGACGGACGGAAACCCGGCATGGCCGCTGACGGTGATGTCCTCGGCACCGCCCGCCACCCCCGCAGGCGCCGCCCGCGCCGTGGTCGCCAGAGCGCAGCACAACAGGGATGCGGGCAGGAAAGGCGCGGCCGGATACGGCCGCCCCGAGCGCGAAAGCGCCATGCAACAACTCCCTTCGCTGGAATGACCCAGATCAGGTTCGACGGGTTTGATCTCAGCCCGCGCGTGCGGACACCCCGGTCATGTGGATCAGCAGAAGACCCAAGCGCGCTGCGGCGTCAAGCGCCGCGCGATCCCGCGCCGCGAACGCCGCCACCGCCGGCAAGCACCCCGCCATCGCCCCGCCGGCGTGCTATGCCGCTCCGGTCCGGCCGGGAATGGAGCGTGCGATGGTGAGGTGTTTCCTGTGGCGGCCGGCCATCTCCCGGCGCCCCGCGTGAGAACCGTCGGGGGCGTTTCGGCCCGGGTCGCCGTCTGTGTGGCCATTGCTGCGGTGCCGGTGGCGATCCTCGTGGCGATCTATCTCAACAGCTATCTGCGGCTGCCCTACGCCGATCACGATCCCACCATGTACGCCATCATCGGTCACGCGATGGTGCATGACGGGGTGGTGCCCTATCGCGGGGTGTTCGATCACAAGCCGGTGCTGCTCTACGGTTTCTACGGTCTCTGGAGCCTCCCGGGGCGCGGTTGGCCGGGAGAGTTCACTGTGCTGGCGCTCGGCTGCTGCGTCCTGATCGCGGCGATCGGCGCCCGCTTCACACGGGGCGCCTTCGCGGTCGCCCTGTCGATGCTCGTGCTGGGCGGGGCGCGGTTCGCCGTGCTCGCCGGCAATGCCGAGTGCGTCTACCTGCCCTTGATCCTGGGGGCGCTGATCCTGATGGCGCTGGGTCGGGAGCGGGAGCGGCCGGTGCTTCTGGTGGGCGCGTTCGCGCTCGCGGCGGTCGCGGTGAACACCAACTATCTCGCCGGGCCGAGCCTGCTGATCCCCTCGGCGATCGCGGTGCTCGCCCCCGGTCCGCGGCGCCGGCCCGACCCGAGCCGGGAGCGCGCGGACGACGGCATCGCCGGCAGCGAGCCCGCACGCTCCCGGCCCCCGCCCGCGACGGCCGTGCGCGCCGTCGCCACGCGCGCCGGCGCGGCGCTGGCGGGGCTGTCGATCGGGCTTCTGGTGGCGCTGGTTCCCTTCATTTGGTCCAGCACCGCGATCTGGACGGACTACCTGCGACCGCAGCTCGCCTATCTCCGCCATTACGGTGCGCCCGGCGTTGTTCGTTTGCAGGCCACGGCGATGTTCGCGCTGTTCGGCCTGGTGCTGTCGCCTGTGCTGTTGCTGTGGCATCGGCGCCCGGTGGCGGTCCTGTCGCGATGGCGGCGCTCGTTGTTGTTCTGGTGGGCGATCTCGGCGTGGCTCGCCTGCCTCGCGTCCGGACATCCGTTTCCCCATTACTTCCTGCTGGCGCTGGCACCGGTGGCGATCATGGCGTCGTGCCTGTGGCGGCACTGGTCCCGGCGGTGGCTGGCGATCGGCCTGGTGCCGCTCCTGGTGCTGTCGGCGGTGGGCGGCTGGCACGACGTGGTGCGCAACCAGCGCCTCGGTCGGGCGCTGGCGCAGGCCGATTTCGAAAGATTGCGGTCGCTCGCCGGCGACCGGCCGGTGCTGAGCATCGAGGCATCGGACGTGCCGTTCTTCATGGCCGGGCTGCAGCCGCTCGGGCACTACATCTTTCCCGGCCACGTCAGGACGGTGTTCGGCACCGGCGCCAGCGCCTTCTATCTGTCGGCCCTCGCCCGCCGGCCGGATGCGGTCCTGATCCCGCCCGGCTGGTGCGGCTCCCCGGACGCCCTGCCACCGGTGTGCGAGCGGCTGCAGCGCGATTTCCGCCCGGCCGCCGAGGCGCCCGGAACAGACGGTTTCGTGCTGCTGCTGCGCCGGAACGGACGTTGAGCGGGGCCGGTATAGACGCCCGGCACCCCCCTGCTATGCTGCGGGAAGAGCCGGCGCAGTCCGGCCGCAGAACAAAAACGAATCAAGCAAGAACCGTTTCGGGGAAGCCGTCCATGTTCCGTCGTTCCTTCGTGTCCGCCCTCGTGGGAGCGGGCACCCTCGCCGCCATCCGCACGCCGGCGCTGGCCGCCGACCACAAGCCGGTGGTCGGGCTGGTGATGAAGTCGCTCGCCAACGAGTTCTTCAAGGACATGCAGGAAGGTGCCGTGCAGCACGCCAAGGAGCGCGGCGACTTCACCCTGATCCCGGTCGGCATCCAGAGCGAGACCGACATCGACGGCCAGATCGCGGCGGTCGAAAACCTGGTGACGCGCCACGTGGACGCCATCGTGATCGCCCCGGCCGACAGCCGCGCGCTGCTACCGCCGATCGCGCGCGCCATCAAGAGCGGCATCAAGGTGATCAACATCGACGTGGCGTTCGACCCGGCTTCCATGAAGAAGCGCGGTGTGGACATCGCCTTCGTCGGTCCGGACAACCGCGACGGGGCACGCCTGTCGGCCGACGTGCTGGCGGCCAAGCTCGGACGCGGCGGCAAGGTGGTGATCCTGGAAGGCAATCCGGGCGCGGAGAACGGCGTGCAGCGCCGGCTCGGCTTCATGGACTCCATCAACGCCAACGGCCTCAAGCTGCTCGACAGCCGCACCGCGCACTGGGAAACCGAGGAAGCCAACAGCGTGTTCGCCAACATGCTGACCGCGCATCCGGACATCCAGGGCGTGATGGCCGCCAACGACTCGATGGCGCTGGGCGTGGTCAAGGCGATCGACGCCAGCGGGCGTTCGGGCAAGATCCAGGTGGTCAGCTTCGACAACATCCCGGCGATCCGCCCCCTGCTCGAGAACGGCAAGGTGCTGGCGACGGTAGACCAGTTCGGCGCCCAGCTCGCCGCCATGGGCGTGGACAACGCCCTGAAGGAAGTCCAGGGCCAGACGCTCACCGGCTGGATCAAGACCCCGGTCAAGCTCATCAAGGGCCGGGACGCCGGCTGAGCCGGGCACCCAGCCGCGCGGGCCTCCTGGCCATGACGGCGATCCCCGCGGCGGCCGCGGGCAGCGGCGCGAACGGCGGCCCGGATGCCGGCGCGGGGGGCGCGTTGTCGCTCCGCGGGCTCGGCAAGCGGTTTCCCGGCGTGGTGGCGCTGGACGGAGTGTCCCTGGAGATCACGGCCGGGGAGATGCACGCCCTGGCCGGCGAGAACGGCGCCGGCAAGTCCAGCCTGATCCGCCTGCTGGCCGGCATCCATCGTCCCGACGATGGCGAGATGCGGCTCGACGGCGTTCCGTACGCGCCCACCGCGCCGATCGACGCGATCCGCGCCGGGGTGCGGGTGGTGCACCAGGAGCTGAACCTGCTGCCGGCGCTCAGCGTCGCCGAGAACCTGCTGTTCGAGCGCCTGCCCCGACGCGGCGGGGGCTTCCTCGATCGCCGCCGCATGGACGAGGAAGCCCGCGCGCTGCTGGCCCGCGTCGGGCTGGATGCCGTGTCGCCGCGCACCCCGGTGGAACAGCTCGGGATCGCGCAGCGCCAGCTGCTCGAGATCGCGCGCGCCCTGCGCGGCGAAGGCCGGGTGCTGATCCTGGACGAGCCCACCGCCACCCTCACGCCCCGCGAGGCCGGCCGGCTGTTCGAGCAGATCCACGCGTTGAAGGCGCGCGGCATGACCATGATCTACGTGTCGCACCATCTGGGCGAGATCTTCTCGCTGTGCGACCGGGTCAGCGTGCTGCGCAACGGGCGGCTGGTGTCCACCGAACGCACCGTCGACACCGATCCGCCATCCCTGGTGCGCGCCATGATCGGGCGGACGCTGGCGCAACAGGCGCCGGTGTCCGGCGCGACGCTCGGCGCGGAGGCGCTGCGGGTGCGCTCCCTGCTGCCGCGCAACGCGCCGCCGGACGGGCGCATCGATTTCTCCCTGCGCTACGGCGAGATCCTCGGCATCGCGGGACTGGTGGGCGCCGGCCGCACGGAGGTGCTGCGCGCGATCTTCGGCGCCGATGGCGAGCGACCCGGCACGATCGAGCGCGACGGGCGCCCGGTGCGCATCCGGGCTCCCCGCGACGCCACCCGGGCGGGCATCGGGCTGCTCACCGAGGACCGCAAGGCGGAAGGGCTGGTGCTGCCGATGTCCTCGGCGGTGAACACCACCCTGGGCGCGTTGAAACGCGTTGCGAACGGCGGCTTCCTCCGTCCGCGCGCGGAGGCCGACGCCTGCCGCCGCTACGCCGCCGAGCTCGCCACCCGGCTCAGCGGCCCGCACCAGCCGGCGGTGGAGCTGTCGGGGGGCAACCAGCAGAAGATCGTGCTGGCGAAATGGCTGTTCGCCGAGGCGCGCGTGCTGATGCTCGACGAGCCGACCCGCGGCATCGACGTGGGCGCCAAGGCGGAGATCTATGCGCTGCTGGGACGCCTGGCGGCCGAGGGCCGCGCGATCCTGGTGGTGTCGTCCGAGCTGCCCGAGCTGATGCATCTGTGCGACCGGGTGCTGGTGTTGTCGCGCGGCCATCTCGCGGGCAAGGTGGCACGGGCCGATTTCTCCGAGGAGCGCATCCTGGCGCTGGCCTACAGCCGCTTCATGCGGCAGGCGGCGTCATGACGACCCCGCGTTCCCCGCATTCGCGCCGCCCGTTCCCGCCGCGCCCCGCGGCCCGACATTCCGCCGGGAGCCCGTTCCATGCCTGATGCCCTCACCGCCGCGCCGCCGGCGATCCGCTGGCGCCGCAGCCGGCTGCTGCTGCGCGACGCGGGCATCGGCATCGCCCTGCTGGCGATGGTGCTGTTCTTCGCGCTGGCCGCACCCGACTTTCTGTCGGGCGCCAATGTCGGCAACATCCTCACCCAGATCACCATCAACCTGATCCTGGCGACGGGCATGACCTTCGCCATCCTGGTGGGCGGCATCGACCTGTCGGTGGGTGCGGTGATGGCCTTGTGCGCCGTGGTGGCCGGCACCGTGATGAAGGGGGACGGGCTTTCCGAGCCGCTGGCGGTGTTTCTCGGCATCGCCGCGTCCCTGGCGGTGGGGGCGGTGGCCGGCGCGTTGAACGGCTTCGTGTCGTCGTTCTGGAGCATCCCCTCCTTCATCGTGACGCTGGGCATGCTCAACGTCGCGCGCGGCTCGGCGCTGGAGGTCACGGGTGCCCGCACGATCTACGATTTCCCCGACAGCTTCATCGCCTTCGGCACCGCGACGCTGTTCGGGCTGCCGCTGATGTTCCTGCTGGCGCTGCTGCTGCTGCTCGTGGGGTGGGTGGTGCTGACGCGCACGGTGTTCGGCCGGATGATCTATGCCATCGGCAACAACGACGAAGCCGTCCGGCTCAGCGGCCACCGCCCCTTCACCACCAAGGTCGCCGCCTTCACCGTCACCGGTCTGTGCGTCGGCATCGCCGCCATCGTCTACGTGACGCGGCTGTCGATCGCCAATCCGATCCTGGGCGTCGGGTTCGAGCTCAACGCCATCGCCGCGGTGATCATCGGCGGCACCTCCCTGTCCGGCGGTCGCGGCTCGCTGGTGGGCACCCTGCTGGGCGCGGTGATCATCGGCGTGCTGAGCAACGGCCTGATCCTGATGGGCGTCACCGACTTCATCCGCCAGATCATCACCGGCCTGGTGATCATCGGCGCCGTGATCCTGGATTCCTACCGGGCGCGGCTGTCCCGCGCCGCCTGACCGGAACGCAGGCCGGGCTGACCTGCGAGTTCCCCTTGCGGGGTCCCTGGGTAGGAACGTATGGAGAACATGTGCTGCCCTCCTGGGGCGGGACGGTTCTTCCATCGCGAGGATTGCGCGGCATGAGCATGACCGCACGGATCATCTACCAGCCCTATCACGTCAGCGGCTATGCCGGCCTGCAGCCCGGCACCCCGCTCGCCTGCCGCTCGCCCGAGGATGCGTTGCGGCGCGCCGAACGGGCCTACAAGGCGGGGCTGGTGGCCGGCGCCGACGTGGTGCGGGTGTATCACGACGAGGAGGCCGACGAGTTCGGCGACCCCGAATTCCTGTCGCGCATCGGCCAGACTCCCGACGGCGACGAGGAAGAATAAGCAGCGGGCCGTTATCGCCCACCGCCCTGATCGCGTGCTGGCGGCGACGAGCCATCCGCCCCGGCGGTGCATACCCCGCATGGAGCGAGAACCGGCGATCCTCGCCGACGGGTGGCGCCGCCGCTACCCCGCAACCCACTCCCCGACCCGGGCGCGTGTCCGCGTCCGGGACGCTACCGAAAGCGGATAAACGCCACGCCTTCCCCTGTGACCTACGCCGAAGCGTGCCCACTCGCTTGCATCTCCTCGAACCGCTCGCCCACCCACTCCTCGCTGCGCGCCCACAGGGCGGACGCGGACGCGGGATCCACCGCATAGGCCCGAACCCCGTAGGCGGTAGCCTCGGTGGGGCGATCGGGCGAGATCGCCTCGGCCACCCGGCAATCCTCGCAATAGCGGCCGCCGACCGTGTCGGTGTCCGCGACCACGCCGGCCCATACGCTGGTCGCCGCACCCTGAGGCACGCTCTTGTAGCGGAACGGCTCCTCGCCGCGGGCGGCCCGGTCGGCGTCGATCTTCCGGCGCCGCTCCTCGAGCACCGCCGGATCCAGATGACGGGCAAGCTCGGTCACGATCCCGCCCGGATGCACCGCGACCGCCCGCACCCCACGCCCGCGATGGCGACGGTCGAACTCCACCGCGAACAGGATGTTCGCGGTCTTGGAGCGGCCATAGGCCACCCACGGATCGTAGGGCGTGCGCTCGAAGCCCGGATCGTCGAGATCGACGTCGGAGAAACGGTGACCGGCCGAGCTGAGGCTCACGAGCCTGCTGCCCGGGCCGAGAAGCGGTGCCAGCCGGTTCGCCAGCACGAAGTGCCCGAGATGGTTGGTGCCGAACTGCGTCTCGAAGCCGTCCGTCGTGCGGCCCTGCGGCGTCGCCATCACGCCGGCATTGTTCACCAGCAGGTCGAGGCGGTCCCCCCGCTCCAGCAGCGCATCGGCGCAAGCCCGCACGCTCGACAGATCAGCAAGATCGAGCCGAATGAGCTCGAATTCGCCGCCACCGGCACGCGCGGCATCCCGCACGACGGTCGTCGCGGCTTCGGCCTTTCCGAGATCGCGCGCCGCGCCCAGCACGTGGGCGCCGTGGGCGGCCAGGACCCTGGCGGTTTCCACCCCCAGCCCCGCCGACACCCCGGTCACCAGCACCCGCCGACCATGCAGATCCACGCCTGCCAGGACGTCGTCCGTCGTGCTCTCCGCTCCGAATGGCTTGTTCATCGCGTAACCCCCTGGGCGGCCGGACCGGGCGCTTGTTGCCCCGACCGTCGCCTCGTCTTAAACGGAAGACAACTCCGCTTTATTATCCGGAGATTCTCTCCGTTTGCAACACCCCATGTCCGGAGGCATTCGATGCGAGGCGAACGAAGCGATGCGCGCCGCAATCGGGAGCGGTTGATCCGGGAAGCCCGCGCGATGTTCGCGGAAGGAGCGGCCGAGCTGCGCCTCGACGAGCTGGCCCGCCGCGCCGGCGTCGGGATCGGCACGCTCTACCGGCATTTCCCGGACCGGTCGGCCCTGATCGAGGCGGTATATCGGGAGGAGATCGCCTCCCTGGGCCTAGCGGCGCGCGACCTTTCCGCCGCGGAAGCACCGCTCGCGGCCCTGCGCGCCTGGATGCTGCTGTTCATCGACTATATCGCCGCCAAACGGTTGATCGCCCCGGCGCTCGACACTGCCGGCGGCGGCAGGAGCACGGTGCTGGCCGAAGGCAACGTCGCGGTGATCGAAGCGATCGACATGCTGGTGGCGCGCGCGGTGGCGGCGGGCGAGCTCCGCGACACTGTCGAGCCGCTCGATCTCCTGCGCGCCATCGCCGGTCTGGCCTACCTGTCGAACAATCCCGGCTGGACCGACAGCGCGCGCCGGCTGATCGATATCCTGCTAGCCGGCTCCCGCCCCTGAGGGGCAGGCCTCTCATCCGCCGGAAGCATCGGTCATGAGAATCCATGGTCATGACGATCGCGGGCGACCAGGGGCGATCCTCCCGCCTCGGCCCGGCCGGAAAAGACGGTGATGCCGCCCCGGGCGCGTCGCGACAGCACCGGACCCCGGTGGAACCACGGAACCCCCGCGACCTTTCCTGTTGCGTGCGAGGGGGGAGTGACGGGCCATGCCAGACTTTCCACGGGGCGCCGCGACGACACTGCTGACGGCCCTGCTCCTGTCGGGACCGGCGATGGCTCAGCGGCCGCAGTTCTTTTCCGGCGGCGGGCCGCCCAAGCCGTTCTCCGCCGCGGTGCGGGCGGGCAACGTCGTGTACGCGTCCGGTGCGATCGGGCTGGACGCCCAGGGCCAGCTGCCGCCCGATTTCCCGTCCCAGGCCCGCAACGCCATGCTCAACGTCGCGCGCGAGCTCAGCGCCGCGAGAGCCGGCATGGGCGACGTGTTCAGGTGCGAGGTGGCGCTCACGGACATGAACCAGTTCGTGGCGTTCAACCGGATCTATCTGGGCTTCTTCCGGGACGGCGCCTATCCGGCCCGCATGACCACCGGGGTTTCCGCCCTGGTGCGCGGTGCCGCCGTGGAGGTGGCCTGCGACGCGTATCGCCCGTGAGCCGACACCGTTCCGGCCCTGCGGCCTCCACCCGCGGCATCGCCACGATCCTCGGGCGCCCAGCCGGTTCCCCGCCGGCACCGCGATCCCGGCCGCGCCACCCGCTCAGGCAGGCCGGCCGGATCGTTCGCCTCCCGGCCACTGGTCCCGCACCGTGGCGGCACGCAGGGCACGGTAGACCCGGTTGCGGGACACGCCCAGCCGGCGCGCGGTCTCGCTGACGCTGCGTCCGCAGGCGGCATGGGTGCGGCGGATGGCGTCGGCCATCTGCCGGTCCAGCCGGGCAACCCCGTCCGGGGCGTCCGATCCTGCCCCCGGGAGCGCGGCCGGCGGCCCGGCGGGAACGGACACCACGCCGGAAGCTCCCGGCGGAGTCTCCAGCAGGGTCCGCAGGAGCGACGCGTCGATGGTCCCGGCATCCGCCTGCAGAACGGCGCGGGTCAGCAGGTTGCGCAGCTCCCGGATGTTGCCGCCCCAACGGCGACCCGCCAGCACGGACAGCGCGTCCCCGCCCAGGCGCAGGGCGGGATCGAGCCGTTCCAGCACCGCCCGCGCCACCGCGGCGAAGTCCCGCCGTTCTTCCAGGCGGGGAAGCTGCACGGGCACCACCGCGATCCGGTGGAACAGGTCGCGCCGGAAGCGGCCGGCCTCCACCGCCGCGTCCAGCGGCACGTTTGTGGCGGCCACCAGCAGCACGTCCAGCCGGCGGGAAGCCCCGCCGCCCACCGGACGCACCACCCAGTCGTCCAGCAGACGCAGCAGGGCGCCCTGGGCGCGACCGTCCATGTCGCCGATCTCGTCCAGGAACAGGGTGCCGCCATCGGCCTCGGCCGCGAGCCCGGCCGATCCGCCGCGGCGCGCGCCGGTGAAGGCGCCTTCCGCGTATCCGAACAGCTCCGCTTCCACGAGCTCGCCCGGCAGGGCCGCGCAGTTCACCGGCACGAACCGTCCGCCGCGGCCGCTGGCCCGGTGGGCGATGCGCGCCAGCTCCTCCTTCCCCGACCCGGTTTCCCCCGCGATCAGCACAGGCCATCCCCGCCGGGCGGCGGCGGACGCGGTCGCCACCGCCCGCGCCAGCGCCGGATCCTCGGCCACGAAGCGACCGGCCACGACCGCGCCGGATGCGGGGATCGTGCCGTTGTCGGGGAGGGGCACGTCGGTTTCGTATCGCTGCGACATCGTTTCCCGGCCCGACGCGTCGATGAGGCGGGCCGAGACCTGCCCTCCCCGCGCGCGCGCCCCATCCCCGCGCCGATCCCGGGGGGGACGGCCCTGCCGCGCCGGTTCCAGGTCCGGTATCGCACGAGCCGGCGTCGCATGAACCGGCACCTTGCGGACAGGGGATGCCGTTGACCCGCCCGGCGCGTCGCGGGACGGCACCACGGGACGCGCCACCACGGCGCCCACGAACCCGGCGCCGGAACGGTCGCGCAGCGCGAACGGCTCGCCCCCGGCCCGGCCGCCCACGAGTTCGCCGAAGCGTCCGGCGAACACTGCCCCGAAGGCGAGATCCGCCGTCGCGGCGCCGGCCGCGGGCAGGCCATGCAGCATCGTCTGCGCCTGGGGACTGGCGCCCAGCAGATGCCCGTCCTCGTCCAGCGCCAGCAGCCCGGCCTTGGAGGTGAACAGAAACTCCTCGCGATTGTGGAAGGCGAGCAGCACCGCGGCGCGGTGGGCGTCGCGGAACAGGGCATTCTCGATCTGCGCCGCCGCCATGGACAGGAGCGCGCCGGTATGGAGCTGCCGGGTATGGCAGGAGGTGGACGCGTCCAGCACGCCGGCCAGCACGCCATCGGCCCCGCGGACCGGCGCCGCCATGCAGGTGAGACCGGCGTCGTCGCGAAAGAAATGCTCCGCGCCGTGCACGGTGGCGGCGCGCTGCAGCGCCACCGCCAGCCCGAGGGCGTTGGTGCCGCGCAGGGTCTCGCGCCAGCATATGCCGGGCGCCAGGGCACGATCGCGGGCGGGGCGCTGGAACGATCCGTCGGCGAGGGCTTCCAGCACGGTGCCGTCCGGGGCGGCGAACGCCACCAGGAAGTTCGAGCCGGCGATCTGGCCGTGCAGCGCCTCCATCTCCCGACGCGCGAACCGCCGCACCCTGTCGTGCGCCCCGCGGGCGTCGTGCCAGGCGCCGGGATCGATGTCGGGCGGCAGGGGCGCGCGGGTGGGATCGAGCCCGGCCTCCAGACATCGGTGCCAGCTGGCGCCGATCGCGGCGGAGACCAGCCCGTCCGGCACCTCCCCATGCCGCTCCAGCCGCGCGCGGGCGGCGTCGATCCTGTCGAGAATGGCCATGCAGCGCTTCCCCGGCGCCGTCTCGCGAACCACGGACGGCGTCCTCGTTCGTTGCCGGGATCATGCACCTCCGGCCCGCGCGTGCAAACAGCGTTGTTCCGCTTGTTGCAGCGCGGAACAGCAGCTGTTCCGGAACGGAACAGCGCATGACGCACCACCCGCGCGCGCACGGGTCGGACAGGCTGGCACGACCCTTGCCACCTCCGTCCCGCAGGCGCCCCGAAGATGCGCCGCGGAGACTGTCGGAGAACGACGATGAAGGCAGCGGTGCTGCACGAGTACGACGAGACCCTGAGCCGGGACGAGCTGGTCCGCTTCGAGGACGTTCCCGAACCCAGGATCGAGAGTCCCACCGACGTGATCGTCCGCATCGGCGGCGCGGGGGTGTGCCGCACGGACCTCCACGTGGTGGAAGGCATCTGGCGCGGCCACGCCCACGTGACGCTGCCCTACATCATGGGCCATGAGAACGCGGGCTGGATCGAGGAGATCGGTTCCGCCGTGACCGGCGTGCGGCCGGGCGACGCGGTGATCTGTCATCCTCTGGTCACCAGCGGCCATTGCCTGGCCTGCCGGCGGGGCGACGACATGCACGCGGAGGATAGCCGCTTCCCCGGCATCAACGCCGATGGCGGCTATGCGCAGTATCTCAGATCGGGCGCGCGCTCGCTGATCCGGCTGCCCTCCACCCTGTCGCCCAAGGACGTGGCCCCCTACACCGACGCCGGTCTGACCGCGTACCGGGCTGCCAAGAAGGCGTCCCGCCACCTGCTACCAGGCGAGAAGGCAGTGGTGATCGGCGCCGGCGGCCTCGGCCATATCGGCATCCAGGTGCTGCGGGCGCTGTGCGCGGCCGACATCATCGTGGTGGACCGCTCGGCCGCGTCGCTGGAACTGGCCAGGCAGTGCGGCGCCCACGAGACGGTGCCGGCCGACGAGCACGGGGTGGACCGCGTGCTGGAATTGACGCGCGGCAAGGGCGCGGAGGCGGTGATCGATTTCGTGGGCGAGGGCACGGCGGTGTCGCAGGGCCTCGCCATGACCAGGGCCGGCGGCTCCTACTACATCGTGGGCTACGGCGGAAAGGTGGAGATCCCCACCATCGACATGATCACCTCGGAGAAGACCATCGTCGGCAACCTTGTCGGCACTTACGCGGAACTCGTGGAACTGATGGAGCTGGCGGATCGTGGCCTGGTCACGCTGCGCACGCGCGAATACCGCCTGGAAGACGCCAACCAGGCGCTGAAGGACCTGCATCACGGCAGGATCCACGGCCGCGCCGTGCTGATCCCCTGAAGATGCCCCGGCGGGGCCGGAGCCCCGCCGGCAACAAGAACACACGGCAACAAGAACATAGGGAGGAGAACCACATGTCCGACACCGAAACGGGCCGGAACGCCCTCGTGACCGGCGCCTCGCGCGGGATCGGCCGCGCCATTGCGCTGCGCCTCGCCGATGACGGGCACGACGTGGCGGTGAACGACGTCGCCGCCAACGCGGCCGGGCTGGAGGAAGTCGTCGGCCTGATCAGGGAGAAGGGCAGACGGTCCGCCGCGCTGCTGGGCGACGTGTCCGCCGAGGCCGACGTGGAGGCGATCGTGCAGGACGCGGCCGGCACGCTGGGCCGGCTCGACATCATGGTGGCCAACGCCGGCATCGCCCAGGTGCTGCCGCTGCTGGAAGTGTCGGTCGAGGACTGGGACCGGATGATGGCGATCAACCTGCGCGGCGTGTTCCTGTGCTACAAGGCTGCGGCCAAGCGCATGATCGAGCAGGGCGGCGGCGGCAAGATCATCGGGGCCGCCTCCATCGTCGCCCATCGCCCCTTCGCGATGCTGGGGCATTATTCCGCGTCCAAGTGGGGCGTGCGCGGCCTCACCCAGGCGGCGGCGATGGAATGGGCGCGGCACGGCATCACCGTGAACGCCTACTGCCCGGGCATCGTCGGCACCGCGATGTGGGACCTGATCGACGAGAAGCTGTCGGAATCGGAGGGATTGCAACGCGGGGGCGCGATCCGGAAATATTCCGACCTGATCCATCTCGGCCGCGTATCGGTGCCGGAGGACGTGGCGAAGTTCGTGTCCTATCTCGCCTCGCCCGACAGCGACTACATGACCGGGCAGTCGGTGATGATCGACGGCGGCATCCAGTTCGCCTGATCCGGCCAACAAAAACAGAACGAACCCCATCGAGGAAACGGGAAATGTACACCACCGCGGACGGCGAGGAATTCTTCATCGTCGACGGGCACATCCACAACTGGGACGCTTCCGTCGAGAACCACCGCAACATCCATGGCAGGCAGTTCATCGACTGCTTCTACGGCTACCACCAGCTCAGCCCGCCGGAATATCTCTGGCCCAGGGAGAAGTTCTACCGCTACGGCGAGGCGACGCTCTACGACGACCTGTTCGTGCAGGGCTACGACGACATGGCCATCCTGCAGCCCACCTATCTCAAGGAGTTCTTCACCCGCGGCTTCAACACCACCGAAGACCAGTACGAGCTGACCAAGCGGTACCCGGAGCGTTTCATCGTCAACGGCGCGTTCGACCCGCGCGACGAGGAGGAAGGGCTCGACCGCCTGCGCGAGAACATCGAGAAGTACAAGCTCAAGGGCATCAAGCTCTACACGGCGGAATGGAAAGGCGAGAGCAAGGGCTGGCGCCTCACCGACCGCTGGGCCTCGCGCTATCTCGAGGTCGCGCGCGACATGGGCGTCAGGAACATCCACGTCCACAAGGGCCCGACCATCCTGCCGCTCAACCGCGACGCGTTCGACGTCGCCGACGTGGACGATGCTGCCACCTCCTTCCAGGAGCTGAACTTCATCGTGGAGCATTGCGGCCTGCCGCGCCTCGACGATTTCTGCTGGATCGCCACCCAGGAAACCAACGTCTATGCCGGGCTCGCGGTGGTGCTGCCCTTCATCCACAAGCGTCCGGAATATTTCGCCCACGTGCTGGGCGAGCTGCTGTTCTGGATCGGCCCCGACAAGATCTGCTACGGCAGCGACTACGCGATCTGGTCGCCGCGCTGGATGGTGGAGAAGTTCGTGGCGTTCGACCTGCCCGACAGCGTGTCGCGCGAGAAGAACGTCGAGCTGACCCGGGAGATCAAGCACAAGATCCTCGGCCTCAACATGGCCCGGCTCTACGACATCGACATCCCCGCCAAGAAGCGCTTCTTCGCCGGGGAGCAGCTGTCCCGGCACGCGGTCGCGGCGGAGTAGCGCGCGATGGCGAGCCTCGCTGATCCCCGCGCGGAGCCCCGGCTGGAGCAGCTCCGGGAGCGGCTGCACGCCGTGACCGACCCGGAGCTGGACGAGAGCGTGCTGTCGCTCGGCTTCGTGTCGTCGTTGTCGGTAGACGATCGCGACCATGTGGCGATCGGCTTCCGGCTGCCGACCTACTGGTGCAGCGCCAACTTCGCCTGGATCATGGCGGAGGACATGCGCGACGCCGTGCGGGCGCTTCCCTGGGTGAAGGGCGTGTCCGTCTCGCTCGACGACCACATGTTCGCGGCCGAGATCAACGGCGCCATGGCGGCCGACCGCTCCTTCCGCGACGCCTTCGGCGCGGAAGCCGACGGCAGCTCGCTCGAGGCCGTGCGCCGCACCTTCGAGCGCAAGGCGTTCGGGCGGCGGCAGCTCGCCCTCGCCGAGGCCCTGCTCGCCGACGGGTGGGTCGCATCCCGCCTGACGTCGCTGCGGGTCCGGGAGCTGTCCGCGCTCGCCGCCCACGCGGAGGCCGTGCGCCACTACCTGGCCAAGCGCGCCGTGCCCGGGCCGTTCGGGCCGGACGATCCGGCGCTGGTGGACGAGCACAACCGCACCGTCGCGCCCGAACGCCTGGCGGTCCATCTTTCGGGGTTGCGCGGGGTGGTGGTGAACATGGAGTTCAACGGCGCGCTGTGCCGCGGACTGCTCGCCGCCCGCTACGACGAGCAGGACACCGTGGCGCCCCTTGCCCCCCGCGCGCCCGAGCTGATCGACTTCATCCGGGCGGCGCCTCGGCCGTCCGGGGGCACCACCTGCAAACGGTAGTCCGGCGATCCCGCTCCGGCCGGGGCGGCTCCACGGCGCGGATGGGCGGCCACGGCCCTCCGCGCCGTCCGCCTGCCCGTCCCGGCTCGTCACGCCAGGAGGTCAGGCACCGGGGAGAGGTTCCGGCCGCGGCGCATCTCCCGGCGCCGCCCGGCGGCGCGTCGGGCCGGCCGCGCTCCGAACCGTCTGCCCCGGGGGGATCGTTTCCGGCAGGATCGTTTCCGGTGCGATCACTTCCCACGCGAGCCGCCCAAGTCCGGACTCCGTCCAGCGCAGCCACCGCCGACGGCCGGGATCCTGCCGCCGGACGCCGCCTCCGCGTCCGGCCCGCGGCGCACCCGACGAGGATCGCCATCCCCGGGCGCTTCCGCGGCGGTTCCCGCCGCCCCCTGTCATCCCGCCGTAGAAGGCTCCCCGGCGGCGATCGCGACGACCCCGCCCGCGTCGGCCCGCCGCGCGGCCTCGCCTCCACCCGGCTGCGGGCGGCCCGGCGCCGGTCCCGGCATGCCGGGACCGGTCAGCGAGAAGGCGCGCCGGATGCCGGCCTCGCGACCAGGCGCTGCATCATCGCCTCCATGCGCGGCACGTCTACCTCCTCCACCACCTGCTCCTTCTGCTCGCCCAGCCCGGGCTCGTAGCCGGGTGTCCAGCTCAGGATGTCGCCGTAGCCGGGGCCGAACTGGGTGTTCGTGTCCACGAAGGCGGCGTGCGAACGGCGGATCAGGCTGGGATCGAGCCACACCGCCGCGGCGATCTCGTCCCATAACGGAAAGCCGGTGGGCCGGCCTCGCAACGCGCGCGCCACGGGCGTATCGGCCGCCGACAGCCGGGCCAGCAGCGCCGGCGACAGCTCGGTCTGCGTGGACGGGTCCACCGGCACCATCACGATCCGCCGCCAGGGCGCCCGCATCACGATGCTGGCCGCCTCGGGATCGAAGCGGATGTTGAACTCCCGCCGGGGCGAGTTGCTGAATTCCCGCGCGAACTGTTCGGCCGCCGTGCCCGGCAGGCGCTGCCGGGGATTGAGGCTGCCGCCCATATAGACCAGCTCCTTCGCCAAGGACGCGAACTCCGGATCCAGCCGCTGCGCCAGTGCGAGGTTGGTGAAGGGGCCTGTGGCGATGATGCTCACCTGCCCCGGATGGGCCCGCACGGTGCGCACCAGGAACTCGGCGGCGATGCCGTCCGCGGCCTTGTGGGTGGGATTGCCTTCCGGCAGGTCGGGCACGACGTCCGGTCCGTGATAGGGCGGCAGCTTCTGCTCGGTCGGCTCCACCCAGCGCTTCATCCAGGCGCCCTTCCACACCAGCTTGCCGTAGAGCGCTTCCCAGCGCTCGGTCAGCGCCTCGGAATTGAGCAACGGATAGGTGGCGCCCGCCACCACGGGGATGTCGGTGCGCCCGGCGATCTCCACCCCGCGCAGCTGCTGGGCCGTGGCCTGTTTCTGCCACACGTCGCCGCTGACGCTGGTGATGCCCAGCACCCGCACGTCCGGGGACGCGATCACCATCCACTGGGCGAGGCCGAACCCGTCATCGTCCAGCAGCACGAGGCGCGGCGGTTCCGCCCGGGCGGCGACGGGGACCAGCGCCAGCAGCAGGGCGGGAAGCCACGCGCGCCGCCGGCCGCGCGGCGTGCCGGCACGTTCGGCGCCGCGGACGATCCGGAAGAAGGACGGGAAACGGGAGAACGGGATCATGCGGGTCGGCTCGCCGGTGGTTGCATGGTCAGCCTAGGCGGTTTCCCGCCGCAGCGCGCCAGAGTGCGATGGGCCCGAGTGCGATGCACCAGGATGCGATGCGCGGGGGGAAGATGCGCCGGGCGACCGCCGCCCGGCGAGCGTCCCTGCCCGGCGAACCGGTTCATGAAGCGGTCGTGGTTCCTCCCGCACGCGCCGCCCGAACGGCGTGCCGGGTGCCGATCGGCGGCTTTTTCCCGTCCGCCGGGCGGTTCCGCTTGCCGAACCCTGTTTTCCGGGGCATCGAAACGCCATCTCCGGACGCTCCGATCTTCCGCACTTCACCGCGCCCCCCGGCGCGCACAGCCGTGAGGACCATGCCGTGCCCGCCTATCGTTCCCGCACCACGACCCATGGCCGCAACATGGCGGGCGCCCGCGGCCTATGGCGCGCGACGGGCATGAAGGACGGGGATTTCGGCAAGCCGATCATCGCGGTGGTGAACAGCTTCACCCAGTTCGTGCCGGGCCACGTCCATCTGAAGGATCTCGGCCAGCTGGTGGCCCGCGAGATCGAGAAGGCCGGCGGCGTCGCCAAGGAGTTCAACACCATCGCGGTGGATGACGGCATCGCCATGGGCCATGACGGGATGCTGTATTCGCTCCCCTCGCGCGAGATCATCGCGGACTCCGTGGAATACATGGTCAACGCCCATTGCGCCGACGCGATGGTGTGCATCTCCAACTGCGACAAGATTACGCCCGGCATGCTGATGGCCGCGCTGCGCCTCAACATCCCGGCGGTGTTCGTGTCCGGCGGCCCGATGGAAGCCGGCAAGGTGGTGTGGCCGGACCGTACGGAGAAGAAGCTCGACCTGGTGGATGCCATGGTCGCCGCCGCCGACGACCGCTATTCCGACGACGAGGTGAAGACCATCGAGCGTTCGGCCTGTCCGACCTGCGGTTCCTGTTCGGGGATGTTCACCGCCAACTCCATGAACTGCCTCACCGAGGCGCTGGGGCTGGCGCTGCCGGGCAACGGCTCGACGCTGGCCACGCATGCCGACCGCGAGCGGCTGTTCCTGGAAGCGGGCCACCTGATCGTGGATCTGGCGCGCCGCCACTACGAGCAGGACGACGCCAGCGTGCTGCCGCGCGCCATCGCCAACCGGCGCGCCTTCGAGAACGCGATGACGCTCGACATCGCCATGGGCGGCTCCACCAACACGGTGCTGCATCTTCTGGCCGCCGCCCACGAGGGCGAGGTCGAGTTCAGCATGGCCGACATCGACCGGCTGAGCCGCCGCGTGCCGGTGCTGTGCAAGGTGGCGCCGGCCATCGCCAACGTCCACATGGAGGACGTGCACCACGCCGGCGGCATCTTCGGCATCCTGGGCGAGCTCGATCGCGCCGGGCTGCTGCACACCGACACCCCGACCGTGCATGCCGAGACCCTCGCCGCCGGTCTCGACCGCTGGGACGTCCGCCGCACCGAGAGCCGGGCAGTGCACGAGTTCTATTCCGCGGCCCCCGGCGGGGTGCCGACCCAGACGGCGTTCAGCCAGAATCGGCGCTTCGAGGCGGTGGACCTGGATCGCGAGAAGGGGGTGATCCGCGACGCGGCGCACGCCTTCTCGCGCGACGGCGGCCTGGCGGTGCTGTACGGCAACCTCGCCGAGGACGGCTGCATCGTGAAGACCGCCGGCGTGGACGAGAGCATCCTGGTGTTCCACGGCACCGCGCGCATCTTCGAAAGCCAGGACGCCGCGGTGAAGGGCATCCTCGGCAACAAGGTGGCGGCCGGCGACATCGTGCTGATCCGCTACGAGGGCCCGCGCGGCGGCCCGGGCATGCAGGAGATGCTGTATCCCACCAGCTACCTGAAATCGAAGGGGCTGGGGAAGGCCTGCGCCCTGGTTACCGACGGCCGGTTCTCCGGCGGCTCGTCGGGCCTGTCGATCGGCCACGTGTCGCCCGAGGCGGCGGAGGGCGGCACCATCGCGCTGGTGCGGGAAGGCGACCGGATCGAGATCGACATTCCCAACCGCCGCATCCATCTCGCGGTGCCGGACGCCGAGCTCGCCGAGCGCCGCGCCGCGATGGAAGCGACGGGCGACGCCGCCTGGAAGCCGGCCGAGCCGCGCGAGCGCCGCGTCACCACCGCGCTGCGGGCCTACGCGTCCATGACCACCAGCGCCGCCTATGGCGCAGTCCGCAAGGTGCGTTGACCGGACGGGGACCGGGCGGGCCGTCGTCTTCCCCGACTCGCCTCCTGGCGCGGTCGGCGGCCACCTGGGTCGCTCGGGCCGCCTTCCGCTTGATCCCCAGCAGGAGCCGGATGTTCGGGAATTGTGTGGTGCGCCCGGGATGCCTGGCCGCCTCCGGACCGGGAACGACCCGCCGCCTGTCGCCGGAGGGCCGCCTCAGCCGGCCTTGTCGTGGAAGGCGACGAAGGCGTCGACGACATCCGGCGCCGCCTCCCGCCCTGGAAAATGCCCGACGCGCGGCAGCACCACGCGTTCGTGGCGGCCATCGAACCATCGCGCGTCCCGCTCCGATTCCGACGGAGGATCGCAGCGATCCTCGCCGCCCTGGATCATCAGGGTCGGAACGCGAAGACGGCTCACGGCGGATACGCGGCGCGCGACCTCGTCGTAGCGAGGATCCACGGGCTCGGGCAGCCAGCGCGACCGGTAGCCGTGCAGGGTGATCGCCGCCCAGTCGGGATTGGCGAAGCTTTCGGCGGCGCGCCGGAAGGAAGGTTCGTCGTACCAGTGCGGCGGCGACCAGCTGTCCCATTGCAGGCGCGCGAAGCCGACCGGATCGTCGCGCACCCGTTGCGCACCACCGTCGGACATCATGTACCACTGGTACCACCAGCGACGCGCCTGCTCGAAGCCGGGCATGATGAAACGGCAGTTGGGGGCGTAGCCGATCGCGAGAACCGTGATCGAAACGAGGCGCCCGGGCGCGATGGCCGCCAGATTGTACGCCGCGCGCCCGCCCCAGTCGTGTCCGATGACGCTGCAGCGTCCGATGCCGAGACGATCGAGCAGATCGAGCGCGTCCTGCGCCAGCACCAGCGACCGCCCGTCGCGAAGGGTCGTGTCCGACAGGAAGCGGGTGGAACCGAAACCGCGCAGCCACGGCGCGATCGTGCGATAGCCGCGATGCTGGAGCCCCGCCGCCACCTCCGCCAGCCCGTGGGGATCGTCTGGCCAGCCATGCAGCAGCAGCACCGGAGGGCCGTCGGGCGGACCGCCTTCCAGATAGGCGATGTCGAGCAGCCCGGTGCGGCAGAACTTCATCCGGTGATCTCCGAGGCCGGGTGGTCGGGACGACGACGACTTCCGCACGACCCGGCCGTCCGCTCCCGGAGGTCGCCCCGTCCCTAGCCCGCGAGCGACGCGGCGATGTTGACGCCGAGCGCCACCACCGCGGTGTTGAACAGGAACGCCACCAGCGAGTGCACCAGCACCAGACGGCGCATGGCGGCACTTTCCGTGGTCACGTCGCTCACTTGGCTCGCCACCGCCAGACAGAAGGCGAAATACAGGAACTCGACATAGTCCGGCCGGTCGTTGCCCGGAAACTGCAGGCCGCCGCCGGGCTCGCGCCAGAACTCGTGCGCGTAGTGCGTGGCGAACACCGCGTGCACGAAGAACCAGGACAGGATCACGGTGAGCCCGGCCAGCGCCTCGGTCCATCCGGCATGCGGGTGGCCATGCACCCGCGCCAGCAGCGCCACGATCGCCAGCAGCGACGCCACCGACGCCCCCACGGTGATCAGCAGCACGCTCCAGCGTCCCTCGTCGAGCTCCGCCGCCGAGCGCCGCAGCCCGTCGACGGAGGAACGCCAGACCACCCGCGCCAGCATGGCCGCGTAGCCGAGCACGCCGAGGTTCCAGCCGATCAGGACCGAGGTGATTGGCTCGCGCAGCCAAGCGCCGGCGGCGAGCCCGGCGATCAGCGCGACCACCAGACCGCCGCTCAGGGCCGGGCGATGCCGGAGGTGATGCAAGGCATGCATCATCGGGTTTCCTTCCCCGCGCGGGCCGATGACGGTGGCACCACGCCGTGGCCCGGGCGCCATCCGACACCCCCATGCAGTTCCGCGCCCGGCCGACCGGCCGACCTCGTCCGGACGAGCCCGCGCCGGCAGGGCGGTCGCCGCGTCCCGATGCTCGCGGCCGCGACGATGCCGGTCACGCCAGGCCGGCGTGGCGCAGCGCCTGCACCACCTCCTGTCGCGCCGCGTCGGGCAACGGCAACAGGGGCCGGGGCAGGATGGACGGGCACAGCCCGAGGATCTCTGCGGCGGCGTGCACGACGCGCAGGCTGCCATGGGTCCGGAACTGCGCCCAGAGCGGCCGCAAGCGGCGATCCAGGATGTCCATCTCGCCGACATCCTCTTCCCGAACCGCGGCGAGCATGGCCAGGCAGATCTCCGGAAACAACCCGGCCAGCACGCTATACCAGCCATCGCTTCCCGCCGCGAGCGCGCCGGCGGCGTGCCAGTCCACCGAATGGCCCAGCGAGAATCCCGCCGGCACACAGGCACGGAACGCGTCCAGCTGGGCGCCCACCTCGCGGGGCGGGGGAGCGGGAAGCTTCATCGCCTTCAGCGTCGGCAGCCCGGCCAGCCGCCCGGCCAGGACCGGGGTGGCGGCGAAGCGGGTGGTGGAGGGGTTGTCGTAGAAGCACACCGGCAGCGCGGTCGCCGCGCACACGGCTGCCGCGAGCGCCAGCACCTCCTCGTCCACCAGCGGCGTGTAGCTCATGGCGGGCAGCAGCAGCGCGTCGGCGCCGATCGCGGCGGCGTCCTGCGCGAACAGCACGGCGTCCTCCGTGCGCAGGGCGCCGACACCGGCCATCAGCGGCACCCGGCCGCCGAGCTCGGCCGCCGCGCTCTCGATCGCCGCGCGGCGCGCCCGGCGATCGAGATAGGCGAAGGTGCCGGTGCTGCCGAGCACGCACACGGAATCGACGGCCGCCGCCCCCAGCCGGCGCACCAGCCCGGCCAGCGCCTCCCGCCGCACCGTGCCGTCGGCATCGGTGGGGGTCAGCGGAAACGCGCACAGTCCGCGGAACAGGCCGGAGGAAACGCTCATCGGTTCCACTCCGGGTTGCGGGGCCTCGATCGGCGGCAGGTGGGCTGGTGCGCGGTCATGGATGCTCCGATCGTCATTCCCACCCGGTCCGTCAACCATGACCGCCGGCGCGACGGGGAGCCAGAAGATCCGGGAGCGGGTTTTCCGCCGTCCTCATGCCGCTTCAGGCAGATCGCCGTCTTCCGGAAGGGCGTAGCCCCAGCGCCGGAAGATGGGCGCGCAGCGTTCGCGCAGCCAGGCGGTCTCGGACGGTGGCACCGCGTCGCTCCTGGCGCGTGGGACGTGGCCTTCGACCGTCCGGAGATAGCGCTCGAAGAACGGCGCCGCGTCCTCGAAGCCCGGCAGCGAAAGCTCCCGGTGCACTCGCCCCAGTTCCTCCATCGGCCGGCGACGCAGATGCTCGAACCGGATTTCAGCGAACTGTCCCGGCGGCAGGGCGGCGACATCCCTGTCCAGGGTCTCCATCAGCCGCGGATAGACCCGGCGGACCAGGGCGCCGGTATCCGCCACGGGCGCGCCCAGTGACAACTCGCGCAGCAGCGTGTCGAACACACGCCGGCTGGACGTCACCACCTCGGCCGGATGACGATGGATGTGGATGAAGCGCGCGTCCGGCCACAGCGCGCGCATCAGCGGGATGCGCGCGCTGTTGGCCGGATTGCGGATCAGCACCGGCCGGCCGCCGGCGAGCCAGCCCATCTTGCGCACGTAGTGCCGCAGCCGCCCGCCCCAGCGTCGCAGCGACCGCTCGCCCACGCCGTCCAGGAACACGCCCCGGTCGAACGCTTCCGTCAGCCGGTACGGGAAGTAGACACCGTGGTTGCATGACAGGAGCGACAGGTTGGCCATGGCCAGCTCGTCCTCCTGCGGCAGGTCGGACGCGAGCGCCAGATCGTCGATCAGGCGGGTGTGGGGAAAGAACTGCTCCATGAAGGGCCGCGCCACCCGCGCCAGCCCCAGCGCCTCGGCCGGCAGCCCCACGGAGATCGGCGACAGGATGCCGAAGGCGGGCGACCGGCTCAGCAGGTTGGCGAGATGGGTGGTGCCGGAACGCCAATGGCCGACGATGAACACGGGCGGCGGTCCGGCGGGACGCCATCGGTCGAGCGCCGAGGCCGCCACCGCCTCGCCCAGCGTGAAAGGCAGCCGGATGCCGGCCATCAGCAGCGCCACCCCCAGCACGTGCGCCCGGCCGGGCGCGATGCCGCGATGAAGCGCCGCGTCGAGGATCAAGGGCAGCAGCACGTCCGGCGTGGCGCCACAGAGCGGATGGAACAGCCGGTGCGCCCGGCCCTTGCCGCTCCTCGATCCATAGGCGGGTTCCAGCATCGATCGGTCGCTTCCGGGCACTCGGCACGATCATGCGGGAGCGCCCTTCCACGTCAACCGGGCCGGTCTTGCGTTCGGCCCTGAGGGGATCGAGGCTCCGGGTTACCGCGTCCTGGCAGGAATGTCGTCCGATGACCCCAGCCGATGCCGAATGAGGCGCTGGCTGCTCGCGACCGCGCTCGCGGCGCCCGGGCTGTCGCTGCCCGCCATCGCGACGACGATGCCGGAGCGCACCTGCGAGGTCCGGGGCAGCATCGGCCCGTATCGGATCGGCGGCGCCCTGACCCTGAGCGACGGCGAGAGGCTGGTCGCCGCCCACTATTTCTATGTCCGCACCCTCGTGGACATTCCCTTGCAGGTGTCCATGGACGGCGACCAGTTCGTCATGCGCGAGCCAGGCGGCGGCACGTTCCGGCTGCATCTGGTCGGCAACGGCCCCGCACCCCGGCCCGCGGTGCCCTTCGGGCAGGCGACGGGGCTGCAAGGAACATGGACGGGTCCCAAAGGCTCGTTGCCGGTGGCGCTGATTTTCGATTGGGAGGTGTCAGGACCGTTTCCGGCCCGTCGCTATGGTGACATCACCGCCGAGACCGACGAAGCCTTCGAAAAAAGGATCCGGAACTTCATCGCCGACGTGCTGCACGGCCGGAAAGAGCAAGCTTCAGGCTTCGTTTCCTGTCCGCTGCGCATCAACGCCTCGCACCGCGCCACCATCCCCGACAGGGCGGCGCTGGTGGCGCGTTGGACCCGCGTTTTTACGCCCGACATCCTCGCCGCGCTGCGCCACGCGGTGCCGCACGAGATGTTCGTGCACGAAGATCAGGTCATGATCGGACACGGGGAGGCGTGGTTCGACGGCACGGGAGCGGTCGCGATCAACCACCGCTGAGACGGGCGCGGGACCACCGGCCCGTCGGCCGGCTCCCGCGCCTCGATCTTCAGTTCAGCCGCGCCGCGATGTGGTCGGCGACCCGCAGCGCGTTGGCAATGATGGTGAGCGTCGGATTCACCGCGCCGATGGACGGAAAGAAGCTCGCGTCCGTGACGTAGAGATTGTCCAGCTCGTGCGCCTTGCACTCGAGATCGAGCACCGACGTCGCCGGATCGGTGCCGAAGCGAAGCGTGCCGGACTGGTGCGCGGTACCGCCGATCGGCGTGTTCTTGCCCAGATACAGTGCGCGATCGAACAGGTGCGGATGAATTTCCAGATCGTCGCACATGGACCGCAGCTTGTGCTTGAGCCGCTTCAACCCTTCCATGTTGGTCTCGGTCAGGTCGAGATGCACCTTGCCGTTCTTGTAGTAGATGCGGTTCTCGGCCAGCGGCAGATCCTCCGCGGTGAGCCAGAAATCGATCGAATGCTTGGCGAGGTAGTCGAACGGCATCTCCGGCAGCCAGTGCAGGAACTTGGGCAGCCCCTCGCCGTGCACCTGCACGCCGTCCGACTTGCCGACCATCTGGATGTGGCCGAGCGGATAGTCCCAGTCGTCGGACCCGAAATAGAAATCGTTGAGCCCGAGCGTCTTCTGGAACCGCGTCGGGTTCGGCACCTTCGACACCGCCATCACGGTGGAGTTGTTGTGCCGCATGTAGTTGCGGCCCACCTGGTCGGAACCGTTCGCCAGACCGTTCGGATGCTTGTCGTTGGCCGAGCGCAGCATCAGCAACGCTGAGCTCAGCGCCCCGCACGCGACAACCACGATGTCGGCCGAATAGGTTTCGCGCGCGTCGCCGCGCAGCACCTCGACGCCGGTGACGCTGCGCCCCGACGCATCGGTCAGCAGCCGGTCCACGTAGGCGCCGGTCATCAGCGTCAGGTTGGGATAATCGCGCAACGCCGGGTCGACGGTCATGATCTGCGCGTCCGCCTTGCCGTTGGTGGGGCAAGGGTAGCCGTCGAACGCGTCGCAGCGCACGCAGGGACTGTGCGGGAGCGGCTGGCCGTCCTTCTCGTCGAGCAGCACGCCCACCGGCAGGTGGAACGGGTGGTGGCCGATGCGCTTGAGGCCGTCGAACAGCTGCTGGATACGGGGCTCGTTGCTGACGGGCGGATAGGCATAGGGCTTGGGCGACGGGGGCTCGGTCGGGTCTTCCCCCCGGAGCCCGTGCACGTGATAGAGCTCCTCCGCCGCCTGGTAGTACGGCTCGAACACATCGTACTTCACCGGCCATTCGGGAGAGATGCCGTCGGGATGGCGGATGGTGTCGAAATCGCGCTCCCGGAGCCGCAGCAGCACCGATCCGTAGAACTTGCTGTTGCCGCCGACGAAATAGTGCAGTCCCGGGTGGAACGTGTCGCCGCGGGAACTGTACCAGGTTTCCGGCGCCTGATAGGCGGCGTCCACGAACACGGCTTTGCTGTCCCAGTTCTCCCGGCCCCGCCGGAGATACTCGCCCCGTTCCAGCATCAGGATGCGCTTGCCGGTCTGGGCAAGCTTCCAGGCCATCGCGCCGCCTCCGGGTCCGGATCCCACGATGATCACGTCGAAACGTTCGGTCATGTCGTTTTCCGGCTCCGTCGATCCTGCCACCGGCGTCCGATCGGCCGGCCGGCATGCAACGCGATGTCGTTGCAAAGCGTTGCGCGCAACCATGGGCGCCTGGAAACGCTAGTGCCGCGGGCATGAGCGACGGGTTGCGCCTGGAAAGGGAGTTCGCCGGATGACGGGCCTCAGCTTCATCGCGGCGCTGGCTGTCCGCTACCTGCTGGTGGTGCTGTTCTTTCCCTTCAGCGCCCTGGACAAGATCCTGAACTTCAACGGCGCCGTCGGACAGGCCCAGGAGATCGTATCCTCCCGGCCCGCCGCCACGATCCTGCTGATGGCCGGCCTCGCGACCGAGATCCTGATGCCGCTCGCCATCCTGACCGGATGGTGGGACCGGCTCGCCGCCCTCGTCATGGCCGGCTACTGCATGGTGACGGCGCTGCTGTGGAAGCGCTTCTGGCAGCCGGGCGATTTCTGGTCCGGGGGCAAGAGCAAGGGCCGGGAACTGTTCTGGGACTTCCTCAAGAACTTCTCCCTGGCCGGCGGCTTCCTGGTGATCACGCTGGGCACCGGCAGCCTGCAGAGCTTCCTCGACGACCCGCTTTCCTCCTCGCATCCCTATCGCACCGCCACCGTCGGCGGCGCGCCCGTTGCGCCCGACGCTTCCACCGGAACCGCGCCATGAGCGACCAGCCCCCCGGCCCCAAGCCGACCATCCCCTACTGGCACCTCTACACGGATGGGGACGGGATGAGCCGGTTCGCGCGATGCGCGATGACCGAGCTCAATTGGAAGTCGCTGTCCTCGTCCGCGCAATGGCAGGGGCACAAGACCACCGCGGAAGTGTCGGTGGTGTTTTCCGTGCTTCCGCCCGGCTGGTTCGGCGACTGGCACGAGAACCCCAAGCCGCAATGGATCATCCCGCTCAGCGGCCGCTGGTACGTCGAGGCGATGGACGGCAAGCGGCTGGAGTTCGGACCCGGCGAGGCGCATTTCGGGGAGGACCAGAACTGCACCAAGCAGGACGGGCGCACCGGGCATCTCAGCGGCGTGGTGGGAGACGAGCCCTGCGTTCAGATGATCGTGCAGTTCGAGCAGCCTCCCACACGGAACCAGCCCTGCCGGTGGCGCTGATCCCATGGCCGGCCAGGATGATTTCGAGATCATCGATCCGCGCTTCGGGAGCTACGTCCTCGGCAACGCGCCGCTGGAGGAGCTCGCGTCCGGCTTCCGCTGGATCGAGGGGCCGGTCTGGATGGGCGACTGGAACTGCCTGCTGTTCCAGGATCTGCCGCGCAATCGCACGATGCGCTGGAGCGAGAGCGAAGGGCTGTCGGTCTGGCGCTCGCCGTCGGACTACGCCAACGGACAATGCCGCGACCAGCAGGGGCGGCTCGTCGCCTGCTCGCATCACGGACGCTGCCTCTACCGGACGGAACTCGACGGCAGCGTGACCCGGCTGGTGGACCGTCACGAAGGCCGGAAGCTGAACGCACCCAACGACATCGTGTCGAAGTCCGACGGGTCGATCTGGTTCACCGATCCGCTCTACGGCCTGCTCAACGACTACGAGGGCGGGCGGCAGCAGAGCGAACAGAGACCAGCGGTGTATCGTCTCGACCCGCATACCGGCGCGCTGCGCGTGGTGGCCGACGATTTCGACGGACCGAACGGCCTGGCCTTCTCGCCGGACGAGCGCCGGCTCTACATCGCCGAGACCGGCGACCAGACCAAACCCGATCCCCGGCAATATATCCGGGTGTTCGACGTGCACGAGGACGGCCGGCTGTCCGGCGGCGAGATCTTCCACAAGATCGAGCCCGGATATTGCGACGGCATGTGCGTCGACGAGGACGGCAACCTCTGGAGCAGCGCCGGCGACGGCGTGCACTGCATCTCTCCGGACGGCACCCTGCTCGGCAAGATCAGGATCCCCTACACGGTGTCCAACCTCTGCTTCGGCGGCGGCCCGCACAAGAACCGGCTGTTCATCGGCGGCTCCCACACCCTCTACGCGGTGTTCCTGAACCGCCGCGGCGCCACCTGGCCGTGACCATCGCCCTTCCGCCGATCCGGCGCTTCTCCCTGACCAGCGCCGATCCCGATCGTCTGGCCGGCTTCTACCGCGATGCCTTCGGCTGCCTGCCGGACGGCGGAACGCGGCGCCCGGCAGCTTCCTACGGGGTCGCCGGCGGGATGTCGGTCAGCAACCTCCGCCTGGGCGAGGAGCTCATCGAACTCGTCCGCTTCGACGAGCCGGGGCGGCCCTACCCGCCGGACAGCACCAGCCACGACCAATGGTTCCAGCATCTGGCGATCGTGGTCGCCGACATGGGCGCCGCGATGGCCGCGCTCGGCCGCTGTGCGGACTGGACCCCGATCAGCCTTGGCGGTCCGGTGACCCTGCCCGCCGAGGCCGGCGGCGTGACCGCGTTCAAGTTCCGCGATCCGGAGGGCCATCCGCTGGAACTGCTGCAGTTCCCATCCGGTCAGGCGCCTCCGCGCGGGCGACGGGCGTCCGCGGCCGCGCGCCCCTGCCTCGGGATCGACCATAGTGCGATGGCCTGTTCGGACATCGCCCGCGCGGAAGCGTTCCTGGCGGGTCTCGGCTTCCGGCCGTCCGGCCGGTCGCTCAACCAGGGACCACAACAGGAGCGGCTCGACGCCGCGCCTGGCGTGGTGGCGGATGTCGTGCCGGTGGCGGTGCCGGACGCACCGGGGCCCCATCTGGAACTGCTCGGATATCGCACTCCCGCCATCCGCCCCGGACACACCGGCCCCAACGACGTCGCGGCCACCCGGATCGTGCTGCACGGGCCGAGCAACGACGCGGGTTTGACGGAAGACCCCGACGGGCACCGCTTCGTCGCGTCGCCGGACTGATTTCCGCAGCCTGCCGGCTCATCCCGCCGCACCGCCCGGCCGCACCGGATTACCCAACCCGGCAGAGCTAGGCGCCGCAATCCCCCGCTCTATAATCGCGTTGTCGGTGGGCGGGGCTACCGCTCGCATGCGCCGTCTTCACCGGACCGGAAGGAGTTGGATGTGGCAATCGTTAAGGTTGTCATGATGCAGCGTGACGAGCGCACGCTGCTGCGGCAATGGATCACCCACTACGCCACGCTGTTCGGCCTGAGCAACCTCACCGTCATGGACAACGGCTCCACGGACGAGACCGTGCTGTCGACCTTGAAGCGTGCTCAGGCGCGCGGGATGAACGTGATCTGGGGCAACGACACGCCCCACGACTTCCATTTTAAGGGCGGCCATTTCAAGCACATCATCAGGAGCATATGGGACCGGGAAGGCGGCTACGATTTCGCGCTTCCCGTGGATTGCGACGAGCTGCTCGGCGTCTTCACCGATGACGGCGTCAGCATCGACCGGGCGGACATCCATGCGCAGTTGAACGCGCTGATCGGCGTCACGCGGCGTGCCCTCCGGATGGAGATGAGCCTGTTCAACGTTCCCGGACAGCCGGGATGGTTCGCGATCGACCGCAGCTTCCACAAAGGTTTCCTCGTGGCGGACACGATCGAGACGATCGATAACGGGCAGCACCAGCCAGTGTCACGGCACGAGCCCGGCTTCCACGCCACGCGGCTGACCTATCTGCACTGGCACAACCGGCCGCTGGACGAGCTGCGGCACCATTCCCGCATGAAGCTGGATCCCTCGCTGCGCGATCTGTCGGACGAGCAGCTCAGGGAGCGCGAAGGCACGCCGGGCGTGCCGGGTGCTCATCTGATCCGCAATCTGTTCCTGCGCGAGGAAGATTACCGGCGCCAATACGACGAGAAGCTGCAGCTGTTCGTTCCGGGGCTGTGGCCGGGCGTGACGAGGCTCCGGAAATCGGCGCAGGAAAGCGTCTGGGACGCGGGAGCCTATCTGTCGCGCAATCCCGATGTTTCGGCCTTCGCGCACGGTCCTCTCTACCACTATGTCTGGCGCGGCTGGGACGAGGGCCGCAACCTGCGTTGAGTTCGCCGATCCCGGTTTCCCGGCGGCGGACGCCGTTGCGGACCGGGATGGCCGCAGGACCGGAGCGATCCGGACGCGCCATCAATCCAGTGCCCTGTTCTCCTCCCAGCCTCTCCAGACGTAGTGGTAGAGAGGACCGTGCGCGAAGGCCGAGACGTCGGGATGCCGTGATGTCGGCCCGCTCGATGCTCACCCCCTCGGCGCGACCACGGCGAGCAATTCGTCGCAATCCACCGGCAGGGCGAAATCGTATCCGCCGATGGCGTCCCGGATTCCCTTGATGATGTTGCCGAGATGACCGCCCTTCCGGCGGAAGTCGTGCGGCGTGTCATAGCCCCACATGACGTTCATGCCGCGCGACTCCGCGGTCTTCAGGATATCGATGGTCTTCCGGTCCCGCGGACCGTTGTCCATCACCGGCAGGTTCGAGAGCCCGAACGGGGTGCTGTAGTGGTTGATCCATTGGGCGAGCATCGAGCGCTCACCCCCTGCATCATGACAACCTTGACGATCGCCATGTCCAAGGGATCCCGGACCGTCGCGTTCTCCGGTTCTCATATCACATCGGCATCGAAACGCCCGACATCCCGCGATCGGCCGCGTGTGGAGCTGCGCCAGCCTCACCGCATCGGCAGCGAACGGCTCAAGCGCCGCATGCCGGCGACGATGTGCCAGACGCTCCAGCAGAGCCACGCCACGCCCATCGCCCAGGGCACCACCATGAACACCAGCCCCACCCCGAACGTGACCGCGCCGAACGCCAGCACCAGCGCGTGCAGCAACGCGATCAGCAGCCACACGACGAGGCTGACCCAGAACAGCCTGATCTGATGGTCGAGATGCGACCGCGCCAGCGGCGAGGCCGCGCGGCGGCGGAGATGCGCCAGGGCCGCCGCGACCACGCCGGTGAGGCCGGCGGTGAAATAAGCCAGGATCAGCAGCACGTAGCACAGCGTCGCGAGGTCGCGCCCCCGCTCTACCCCCACGCGGCGGCCCTGGCCGTCCCACGCGGTGGTGTCGATGGTCCAGGACGGCGTCACGGCAGGATTTCCTTCGTGGATGGAGACTGGTGCGCTCTCCGCAAGCTCCGTGCCACTCCGATGGACAACCGAAACGCCCGGAAGAGCACCGTGGAACGGGCAAAGCCCCCGAAGACTATCCGGGAATCATGGTGACCGGCACCATCATTTGGTTGCCGACGCCACGGCGAACAGGTCGAGCACGAGATGCCGCCCGTTGGAATAGTTGATGCCCTCCACGCGCGCCAGCCGCCGCACCCCGATGCCCTCGCGCGCCAGCGCCGCGTCGAACGCCGCCCTGTCCCGCGTGCCGACCAGCGCCAGCCCGCAGCTCCGGTCCCCCGCCAGGAAGGACGCTGCCCCGTCCGGGTTCACCAGCCGCGTGTCCTGCCCTGCCAGGAACACCAGGCTCGGTTCGCTGAAGGAGGTCGAGGCCAGCACGCTGGTCGGACAAGGGCGCACCGCGCGCACCGTGGCGGCGATGCGCGGGCTGAGCCAGATCGCCGACAGGTTCGGCACCACGCACAGGAAGATCCCGAAATACGCCACCGCCGCTCCGCCGGACACCGCCAGCAACGCGTCCTGCGGCCGGCGCTGCAGCAGCAGAAACGCCGACAACAGCACCAGCGGCATCGCCAGGCCCGCGGCCACGATCGCCGGCACCGACACCACGCCCTGCAGCCGCCACAACAGCACCGGTCCCGCGAGGCACAGCACCACCCCCAGCGTGAGCCATACCAGGCCGTACAGCCCGACCAGCACCCGGCCCCATAGCGGCCGCGGCCAGCCCACCCCCGCCGGCGACGCGAGGGCGGCCGCGGCCAGCACCGCGATCGCCGGATAGGTCGGCAGCACGTAGTGCGGCAGCTTGGTGGCGATCAGCTCGAACACCAGCCAGTGCGGCACGATCCAGCACAGCAGGAACCGCACCGCCGGCGCGCGGCGCTGCGCCCACACGAACGGGATCGCCAGAACCGCGAAGATCGAGCCGGGCCAGAACGCCACCGCGAACACCAGCAGGTGATAGCCCGGCGGCAGACCGTGCGCCTGCTGGCCCGACGCCACCTTGCCCAGGAAATTGTTGCCCACGGCGCGCTCGAAGAACATGCCGTGGCTCACCAGCCAGATCGCCACGCACCAGGGCAGCACCATCGCCAGGACCAACGGCACGCCCCAGCCCGGCCGCGACCGCCGCCACCAATCGGTCCGCCGCTCCACCAGCGCCAGCGCGACCGGGGTGCCCAGGCCCGGGATCAGCATCACCGGCCCCTTCAGCATCAGCCCCACCCCGATGGACGCCCAGAACAGCGCCGCCCAGCGGGCGGGCGTGGGCGAGGAAGCGTCCCGGTCGCCCCACAGCCGCTGGATCGCGGTCTGGCACAGCATCACCGCCAGCAGCAGGCAGCTGTCGATGGTGGCCATCCGGCCCTCGGCGGTTTCCAGAACGGACACCGCCAGCAGCACGCCCGCGAACAAGCCGGCCGGGGTGCCGAACAACAGCGCGCCCAGCCGCACGGTGAGCAGCACCGAACCGATGGTCGCCAGCAGCGTGGGGATGCGGTAGGCCCACACCTCGCGCTTCTCCAGCGTTCCGGTGAGCGCCACCGACGCCGCTTCCAGCCAGTAGATGCCGGCCGGCTGCAGATAGCGCGGCTTGTCCTGGAACCGCACGTCCACCCAGTCGCCCGAGCGCAGCATCTGGGCGCTGGCTTCCATGTAGCGCGGCTCGTCGCGATCGAGCGGCGGCAACGTCGCCCGCCCGGGCAGGAACAGCGCCAGCACCGTGATCGCGATGAACAGATAATGCCGGACGGACAGGACCATGGGCGAGCGCTCCGCGGAACAGGGAGGCACGCGGCCCCGATGGGATGGGCGGATGCGCCCGCCCGGGAAGGGTTCCGGTGGGCGCGCGTCGACCCGCTGCCGGGGCGGCGGGGATCGCGGCGAACTCCTAGACCATCGCCGCACCGGGCGGAACCGGGCGCCGCGTCGGCTCCCGCCATCGCCCGGCCATCACGCCCACCCGCGCGGCCCGACCGCTTCCGCCGCGCCGCCATCCGGTTCCGGCCGGGAACCCTGCCGCCGCCCAGCCCTTGCTTCCCAGCATCTTCCGGGAACCGCCCCATGCCGCCGGACTGGCTCCAGCACGTCGCCCTGTTCCATGTCCTGTTGTCGATCGGAAGCGCCCTGCTGGTGACGGCCGACATCTTCCTGCTCGGCCGGCGCCAGCCCATGGCGATCATGGACGCCGTGTGGCCGGTGACGCTGCTGTATTTCGGCCCGGCGGGGCTGATCTTCTATGGCTGGTTCGGCCGGGCCCCGGCCCCTCGTCGCGAGCACCACGACGAGGAGCACGGCCACCACCAAGGGCACCACCACGACCACAGGCACGGCGACACCCCGATGTGGCAGGCGACCTTCAACGGCGCCTGCCATTGCGGCGCGGGTTGCGCGCTGGGCGACACGCTCGGCGACTGGCTGGCGTTCGGCACCGGCTTCGCGGTGGCGGGCTCCCCGTTCGCGGGCAGCCTCCTGCTGAGCTTCGTTCTCGCCTATGCGCTGGGCATCGTGTTCCAGTTCTTTTCCGTGGCCCCCATGCAGGGCCTCGGCCTGCGCGACGGGCTGATCGCCGCCGTGAAGGCCGACACGCTGTCGCTGCTGGCCTACGAGGTCGGCATGTTCGCGGTGATGGGGCTGCGGGCATGGCTGCTGCCCGGCTTGCATCCGACCAGCTGGAGCTACTGGCTGTTCATGCAGATCGCCATGCTGGGAGGCTTCGCCACCACCTATCCGGTGAACTGGTGGCTCGTCGCGCGCGGCTTCAAGGAGAAGATGTGACGCAGGCGGCGCGGGTCAGCTTTCCGTCACCTGGTCCGGCCGGCGGATGCGGTTGCGCAGCCACATCACGCCCATGGTGTCGCGGATGCCCACCACGGCCCGGTTGAGGTTGGTGTATTTGGACCGGCCATGCAGCCGCGCCCGGTGATGCACCGGCTTGAGCAGCAGCGGGCTGCCATAGTGCCGGAACAGGGCCGGCAGGAAACGGTGCAGCCCCTCGAACGGGGGCAGACGGAGAAAATCGTCCCGCCGGAACAGCTTCATCGGCGCGCCGGTATCCGGGCAATCGTCGTTCAGCAGCCGGCGCCGCAGGCCGTTGGCGAACCGCGTGGCGAAACGCCGCGACAGGTTGTCGTTGCGCTTGTGCCGCACGCCGACGACCAGCGGCCCGGCGCCGCGGGGCCGGTTGGCGCGGATCGCTTCCCCCCACCCTTCCTGCGCCATGGCCAGCATCGGCAGGATCTCGCGCGGATCGTCCTGACCGTCGCCGTCGATGGTGGCGATCCATTCCCCCCGCGCCGCCTCGATCCCGGTGCGCAGGCTGGCGGTCTTGCCGCAGCGGCGATCGTGGCTCAGCACCCGCAACTCGGGCAGCATCGCGCGCGCCGCCAGCAGCGCGCCCAGCGTGTTGTCCGTGCTGCCGTCATTGACGAACACCACCTCGAACGGCCGTAGCGGCGCCAGTGCTTCCGCCATCTCGGCGCAGACCGGGCCGATATTCTCTTCCTCGTTGAGCACGGCGGCCACCACGGTCAGCAAGGGACGGGAAGTCAGGTCGGCGTCGGGCACGATGACAGGCGCTCCAGAAGGCGCGGCGGCGAGCCGGCCCGTCGGCGGTTCGGGCGCGGCAGGGAATGCCGGCGGCGACCGATATGCCCCCCGCCCCCCGCACTCGGCAAGCCGGCGCCGCGATCACCCTCCGGAGCGCGCGAGGGACATAGAAAGGGCGGCCTCATCCCGATCAGGCCGCTGGTGGCGATGATCCGTCCGCCCGGGGGATCCGCCGGTCGGGTGGTCGGAGCGGTGCCTGACCCACTCGACGGTTCAGTTCGGAGTGCCGTGAGGGCGCGGCGGGAGGGATGCCGGAATATCCCCGGAAGCGGAGGGGCGATGCGGCCGGCGTGCCCGTCCACAGGAACCCCAGCACGAGCAGATCCCGTCCGGGCATCATGCGCCCGGCGGGTCGGCAACCGACGAGGATCGGCGTCGAGGGATCAGGATCGCGGCAGAACCACCGCGCCCTGGAACCGGCGGCCGCCCCCCGACCCGCGAGAAGCGATCTTCCGGCGATCCGCGTCAGGCGGCGCCGCGAGTCAGGACGGCGGGAAGACGCGCGATGGCCCGATCCACCAGCACCGCATCGGCGTCGGCGTCCAGGGCTTCCGTCACGATGCGGCGGGCCACCTCGGTGGCGACGGTGGCGGCGGTGTCGCGTACCTCGGTCACCGCGGCGCGCTGGGCGGCGCCGATGCGGTCCTGGGCCATGCGTTCTCGGCGGGCGGCATTGGCATCGGCCTCGCGCGCCGCGGCCTCGGCGATCCGGGCCGCTTCCGCGCGGGCATTGGCGACCATTCGCTCGGAGTCCGCCATGGCGGCGTCGCGCTCGCGCTGGGCTTCCGCCAGCATGGCTTCCGCTTCCCGCTTCAGCCGGGCCGCCTCGTCGAGCTCCAACCGCACGGCGGCGGCGCGGGCATCCAGCATCGCCGCCAGCGGCCGCCAGATACGCCGTCCGACGAGGACGAAGAACAGCACGAACGCCACGGTGTACCAGAACAGCGGCTCGTGCAGCAGGTCGGTGGCGTTCATGACGGGCTATGCAACCTCGAAACAGCGAGCGGAAAGCGGGACGCGTTGATCGGTGTCAGGCGGCGCGGCGGTCGGCGAGCACCGCGTCCACGGCCGACGATAGCCGGGCCTGTTCGACCGGATGGCCGAGCAGCCGCTCCACCAGGGCCGCGGCGGTGTCGGACGCGACGGCTGGCAACGAGGCGAGCGCCCTGGCGCGCGACTCCGCCACGTCCCGCTCCGCCGCGTCGATCTGCGCTTCGAGCCGGGCGTTCATCTCCGCGTTCCGGGTCGCGGCCTGGGCCCGGGCCTCGGCCACCACCTTGTCCACGATGGCGTTGGCTTCCGCCGCCGCGTCATGCCGGGCGCGGCGCAGGGCGTCGATCGCGGCATCGGCCTGGTCGCGCATCAGCTTGGCCGCGTCGAGATCGGCCTCGATGCGCCCGCGACGCTCGGCCAGCACGAAGGCCACCTTCGGCAGCGCCGACCGGCTGAGCAGCAGGTAGAGCGCCGCGAAGATCACCGCGCCCCACACCACCTGCCACTTGGTGAGCGGGTTGCCGAAATCGAGCTGCGGCATGCCGGCGGCGAAGGCGCGCGGGGCACCCAGCGCCAGCAGCGCGCCCGAAGCGGAAAGGATGCGCGACGGAAGGCGGCGCAGGACGGAACGCGTCACGATGAAGGCCTCCCGGCGCGCGGGGCGTCAGACGAACAGGATGATGAAGGCGATCACCAGCGCGTACAGCGCCACCGCTTCCGTGAGCGCGAAGCCCAGGATGCCGAGGCCGAACACGTGCGGACGGGCGGCCGGGTTGCGGGCGATGCTCGACACCAGCGAGGCGAAGATGTTGCCGATGCCGATGCCCACGCCCGCGAGCGCGATCACGGCGATACCGGCGCCGATTTCCCGGGCGGACTGAAGATCCATGAGAGAACGTTCCCTGTGCGAAAAAGAAAGGGTTGGACGGGGACCTTGCGGGGCCGGGCGCTCAGTGCGCCACCGCCTCGCGAAGATAGATGCAGGTCAGGATGGCGAACACGTAGGCCTGCAGGCCGCCGACCAGCAGCTCCAGCGCCATCAGGGCCATGTTCACCACCACCGGCCCGATGCCCAGCACCGGTCCGATCAGGTGCAGGCCGCCCAGCATGATGGTGAAGGCGGCGAACATCTCGAACATCACGTGCCCGGCCATCATGTTGGCGAACAACCGGACCGACAGGCTGACGGGACGGGACAGGAAGGACAGGATCTCGATCGGCACCAGCAGCGGCGCCAGCGCCACCGGCGCGCCCTCGGGCATGAAATGCGCGAAGAACTTCACGCCCTGGACCTTCAGCGCGGTCAGCAGCCCCACGAAGAACACCAGCAGCGCCAGCGCCGCGGTGACCGCGATGTGGCTGGTATAGGTGAAGGAGCCGGGCACCAGCCCAAGGTAGTTGCCGAACAGGATGAAGGTGAACAAGGTGAACACCAGCGGGAAGAAGCGACGCCCTTCGTGCCCGATCTGGTCGTGGGCCATGTTGTAGATGAAGTCGTACAACAGTTCGGCCGCCGCCTGGAGGCGGCCCGGAACGATGGCCCGCTTGCTCATGCCGACATAGAGCAGCAGCAGGATCAGCGCGGACGCGATCACCATCAGCAGGTTGGAGTTGCTGAAATGCAGCGCGCGGCCCAGCTCGCCGAACACCGGATGCAGTTCGAACTGTCCGAGCGCGTCGATCTTGTGTTCGGCCGCCACGTCGTTCTTCCCCGCTCCGCCGGAAGTCGTTAGGGCGCCCGCCCTTGTTCCGGTGCCGGCGCCACCAGGCGCCAGATATTGATGATCCCCGCCACGCCGCCCAGAAACGCGAACAGGATGAGCAGGAAGGGCCTGGTTCCGAGCAGCCGGTCGATCCCCCAGCCGATCGCCACGCCCACCGCCACCGCGGACACCAGCTCCACCCCCACCCGCAGAAACATCGCGACCGGAGATTTCTCGCTGGTGGAGGGCGCGGACATCGCGGGCTGCGAATCCAGGCCCTGCCTGGCACGCGCCGCGCTCAGCCGCCGATCGAAGGATGCGCTGGGGCCGGTTCCGTCCTCGTTCATCGGTTCGCACCTCCTGGCGGGCGCTGCCGCTCACTAGCGACGGCGTTTCGCGCTGTCAACAAACACAGGGCTTCTAACCCGTTCTCCGCAACGGGTTTCCCGCCGGCCGTGCTTCCCGGACGCCATCCCGCCGTGGCTGCCGCGACACAGCGCCGATAATGATAATCATTGTCATTTACAACCAGCACTTCGTCCGGCTAGGCAACGACCGCGACGCCCGTCGCTGCTCCGGAGCCCATCCCCCCATGCGCCTTCGCCCGGCCCTCGCCGCCATCGCCACCCTCGCCACGGCCGGCGCGAGCGGCCCCGCGCTGGCCGATCCATCGGCACCGACCGCCGGCTACACCCTCGCGCCGGGCCAGGCTCCCGCCACCGGGGCGGCCGATACGGCCCGCGCGCCCACCGCCCCGGACGCTCGCACCACCAGCGTTCCCGACACCGACGAGCAGATCCTGGTGCAGGCCAAGCGGCGCAACCAGACGGAGGTGACCCAGGGCGGCCAGCTCGGCGCGCTCGGCACCATGACGGGGCTGGACGCGCCCTTCAGCATCGTGAGCTACAATTCGGCCCTGATCCTGAACCAGCAGGACAAGACGCTGGGCCAGGTGCTGCAGAACGATCCCTCCGTGCGCACCTCGCTCGGCTACGGCAACTTCTCCGAAACCTTCGTGATCCGCGGTTTCCCCGTCTATGGCGACGATGTGGGCATCGACGGGCTCTACGGCATCGCACCCCGCCAGCTCGTGGACCCGCAGCTGTTCGAGCAGGTGCAGGTGCTCAACGGCGCCAACGCCTTCCTGAACGGCGCCGCCCCCGGCGGCTCCTCCATCGGCGGCGGCGTCAACCTCGTGATGAAGCGCGCGGGCGCGCAGCCGCTGATGCGGGTCACCGGGTCCTACGACAGCGATAGCATCGGCGGCGGCGCGGTGGACATGGGCCGGCGTTTCGGCGCGGACGACCAGTTCGGCGCCCGCATCAACGTCGCCGGATCGAGCGGCCACGACGCCATCGACGACGAGCATCGCGACACACTGGTGGTGGGCGGCGCGTTCGACTGGCGCCGCGACCGGCTGCGGGTGTCGCTCGACGTGGACTACCAGGACAAGGGCGTGAACTGGGGCCGCACCGCGATCCTGCTGTCGCCCACCGCCACGCGGGTCCCGACCCCGCCGCGGGCCGCCACCAACTACGGCCAGCCCTGGGCCTTCACCCGTCTGCGCGACCGGTTCGGCATCCTGCACGCCGATTACGACCTGCTGAGCAACGTGTCGCTCTACGCGGCCGCCGGCCTGCGCGACGGCGACGAGAACGGCGACTACTCCACCCTCACCGTTTCGAACGGCCGCACCGGCGCCGGCACCAGCGGCCGCCTCGCCGTGCCGCGCACCGACGACAACGAGAGCGTGCGGGGCGGCGTCCGCGCCCGGGTCGATACCGGGCCGGTCCATCACGAACTGAATCTGGGCGGCTCCTCGCTCTGGGAGGTCGGCCGCTACGCCTACGCCTTCAGCGCCGCGCAGGCGGACAACCTTTACCGGCCGATCTATTATGCCGCGCCCAACCCGACATCCCTGGTCGGCGGCGACCTGAACGATCCGTTCCCCATCAACCGCACCCGTCTGCAGAGCGTCTACGGCTCCGACACGCTGCGCTTCCTGGACGACCGCGCCCTGCTGATCGTGGGCGTGCGCCAGCAGAAGATCGTGACGCACGGCTACGCCTACGGGGGCGGCGGCCGCACCAGCACCTACGATTCTGGCAGGGCCACGCCGGTGGTCGGCGTGGTGGTCCACCCGACCCGCGAGACCTCCATCTATTTCAACCGGATCGAGGGACTGCAGCCCGGTCCGGTGGCCACCGGGGTGGTCACCAATATCGGCCAGATCTTCCCGGCCTTCACCTCCGTGCAGTACGAGGTCGGCGCCAAGATCGATCTGCGGCGCGTCAGCTCGTCGCTCGCGATCTACCAGATCGACCAGCCCAACTCCTATTCCCGCGCCAACGGCGACGGCACCCTGACCTTCGTGGTGGACGGGCAGCAGCGCAACCGCGGCCTCGAATGGAAGATCAACGCCGAACCGCTCCACGGCCTACGGGTGATCGGCGGCGCCACCTACACGGATGCCCGCCTGCGCCGCACCGGCACGGCCGCCAACGACGGCAACCAGGCGATCGGGGTGCCCGACTACCTGTTGAACGCCAATCTCGAATACGACCTGCCCTTCCTGCGGGGCGGCACCCTCACCGGCCAGGTGATCCGCACCGGCTCGCAGCAGGTGAACGTCGGCAACACCCTCCAGCTCCATCCCTGGACGGTGGCGAGCGTGGGCGCCCGCTACACCTTCGTGACCGCCAGGCATCCGGTGACGGTCAGGGTCGGCGTCAACAACATCACCAACGAGCGCTACTGGGACTCTGCACTCGGCGGCGTGCTGACCCAGGGCGTGCCCCGCGCCTACACCTTGTCGGTGAGCGCCGACCTGTAGAGCGAGCCACCGGGGCGGTCCGGACATCGGGCGGCGGGGTATCCGGTCACCGGCCCCGTCGGCGGCTTCCAGCGGTTCCCGGCCGCCTCGCCGCCGGGAACCGCTTCCGACCGGCGCTGTTCAGGACGCACGGGTTCAACCACGAGGTTCTTCCGATGTCCTTCACCGAGGTGATCGAGCTGCCCAACGGGCATTTCGCCGTGAAAATCACTGGCGGCGACGTGCTGCACACGCCGCGCGAATTCCCCACCCGCGAGGAAGCCGAGGAATGGCTGATCCGGAACGCGGGGTCCGGCGGCGGTAGCGGCATCATGCGCCCGGGCGACGGCCAGGGCCTCACCTGATCTCCCCCCGCACCTGACCCCCCGGCTCGCCGCGCCGGGAGTTCCGCCGGGGGTGCGGCGTGGCGGTTTAACCGGTCGCGCCACCGGCCATCCGGTGCCCGCACGCTGGCCGATCGCTCAGTCCGCGGCGAGCAGTTTGCGCAGCAGGGCACCGCGTTCCGCGTCCACACTTCCCGTTGCCACCGGCTGCTTCGCCCGCCGATACCAGTAGGCGGCATTGCCGGAATCGCCTTCCTCCCGGTGCAGCAGCGCGTGCACATGGGCATCCTCCTCGCGGTTGCCCTCCTGGACCAGCCCGTGCGCGGCTTCCCGTTCGCCCCGGCTCGCATACCAGAGCGCCGCCAGCGCGCGCCGCAACCCCGCGGGCGGACGGTCGGCCGTCAGGCTCGCCCTGAATTCTTCTTCCGAATATCGAGTCGTCCCCGGCGGGCGATCTTCCTGCGACATCGGCTGCTTCATCCTGCTGAGCATCGAGGAGGAGGAGGAGGCGGTACCGTCCGCCCACCATATGCCGACCGCTATCGGCATCGCATCGACGACAGGACCTCCGAGGGGCTGGACCGCCCGACCTTCGTCGACGGCGCCGCGGTCGGGCGATATCGCCGGCGGGAGATCGTGCCCCGTCCGACCGTGCAGCCTGAAGCCGTCGGCGGCAAGAGCGGTGCTGGCGAGACAGTTGGGGAGACGTGGGCGGCGTAGCGGCGGTCGTCGGAGCTGCCGCGAAACGCGCGACGAGTGAAGCGCCCGACAAAGACAGGGGCCGGAGCACGTATCGCCCTCCCAAGGTAGGGCCGCCATTGACATCTCCATTTGTCTATATAAATATAGGTAATGGACGTTGCCTCTGCTTCGCTGATCCGCCGCCAGGTCATGGAGATGGCACGCCGCCTGCGCCGCGAGGCCGATGCGGACGAGGAGAGCTGGTCGCGCCTGCTGTTGCTCGGTGCCATCGATCGCTACGGCGAGGATGCGACGCCCGGGACCCTGGCCGCGGCGGAGGGACTTCGTTCCTCCAACCTCGCCAAGGCGCTCAAGGAGCTGGAGGCGGCCGGTCTCATCACCCGCCGGCCTGATCGCGACGACCGGCGCCGGGTGCGGGTCGCGCTGACCGGCGAGGGCCAGCGCGCGCTCGATGCGGTCCGCGGGCGTCGCGATCGCTGGCTGGCCGCGGCGATCGGCACCACGCTGACCGAGCAGGAGCGCGCCACCCTGGTCGCGGCGGCCGACCTCCTTTCGAGGCTCGCGCGCGCGCCCTGACCAGCCGGCGTCCGTTCTTTCCCTCAACGCATTTTCCGCACGGAGTAGCCCTCATGCCCGGACCGACCCCCTACGTTTCCAGCGTCGCCATTCCGCTCCCGGATGACGAGCACATCCGCTCCGTTCTCGGGAACAGCTACGACCCGGCCAAGGCCCTGAACGTCGTCAAGATGTTCGCCGGCACCGATGACATGTGCGACGCGGCGCTCGGCCTCGTCCGGGCGGTGTTCGCCGCCGAGGACGTCGACCCCAGGCTTCGGCAGGCCATCATCCTGCGCGCGGCGACGATCCTCAACGTGCCCTACGAGTGGCAGGCGAACGTCCCCATGTCGCTCAACAACGGGCTCTCCCAGGCCGACATCGATGCGATCGGGACGAAGGGGGGCATCGTGCCGGCCGCCTACGCGCTGGTCTGCGCCGCCACCGACGAGTTGAGCGGCACCGGCACCCTGACCGATGCCACCTTGCAGCGGCTGCGCGACACGCACGGTAATACCGGCGCGCGCAAGCTCGTGCTGATGATCGCCTGGTTCAACCTGCTCAGCCTCTTCCTGAATGGTTGCCGGGTGCCGATGGAGACCACCGACAAGATCGGCGGCAAGCGTTCCCCGCTGGAATGAGCCGTCCGGCCGCGAAGGCAATCGCCCGCCCGGCTCGTCTCCAAGGTGCCTGCGGCGATCACCGTGTTTGCCGGTCCCGGTCGCAGCGCCGACATCATCCACCCAGACGGCCGTCGCGTCCGGCCCGGGGCCGGGCATGGCCCCGTCGCTGCGCGCCCGCGAAGCGCGCGCCGCCGTTCGGCCGCCCTGCCTGCCTTCTCTTTTCCGCCCTCCAGCCCATCTCGTGCCTGATGCATGCTGCCCTGGGTCGAACGAAGATGGGCCGGACGTGCCGGGGACGGGCCGTCAGCCTGCATCCCATCCCCGGACCGGCCTTTCCCGGCGCCTAGTCTTCCAGGCCGGCGAACACCGCCGCGACCTCGTCGTCCGACACGTCTTCCAGCCGCGCGGGTCGCCAGCGCGGCTGCCGGTCCTTGTCCACCAGCACCGCCCGCACCCCTTCAACGAAATCCGGCCGGGCGGTGAGGCGGCGGGCGAGGTGCAGATCGAGCGCCAGGCAATCCGCCAGCGAGAGCCCGGCGGCCCGCCGGAACTGTTCCACCACCACGCGCAGGCTGAACGGCGACATGCTCCGCAGAAGGGCGAGCTGGCGCCGCGCTTCCTCGCCGCCATCCGCTTCCAGCCGGCGCAGGATCCCGTCCAGCCCGTGCTTCGGGTCGAACCAGGCCGCCAGCCGCTCCTGCCCGGGCGTGAGCACCGGTCGGCGGGCAGCGTCGCCGCCGGGCAGCAGGTCGGCCGCCACCGCGCCCGGCCCGTCCAGCGCCGTGTCGATCGCCGCGAGCCGGTCCGGCGACACGGCGGCATCGATCAGCCCGAGCGCCGCCGCCGCCTGGCCGTCCAGCCGGCCGCCGGTCAATGCCAGCCACGCGGCCAGCCCCGGCGGCAGGTGCCGGAACAGGAAGGTGGCGCCCACGTCGGGAAAGAAGCCGATCGCCGTTTCCGGCATGGCGATCACCGAGGCGGGGGTGGCCAGCCGGTGCCGGCAATGCAGCGCGAGCCCTACCCCGCCGCCCATGCACACGCCGTCCACCAGCGCCACGGTCGGCTTGGGATAGGACGCCACCACGGCGTTCAGGGCGTATTCCCGCTCGAAATAGCGTTCCACCAGGTCCGGCCGGCCGGCCAGCGCCAGTTCCCGCCCGGCGCGGATGTCGCCGCCCGCGCAGAACGCGCGGCCGGGCGTGGACGAGGCGAACACCACGTGATCGACCGCCGGGTCGTGCCGCCATTCCTCCAGTGCGCGATGCAGCCCGAGCACCATGCCCTCGTCCAGCGCATGCAATGCGCGCGGCCGGTCCAGCAGGATCCGGCCGGCGCGCCCGCGCTTCTCCACGCGAAGAAACGCGGTCGGCACGGCGGCATCGGCGGCGGAGATCATGGGCGGCGCTTTCCGTAGCGAGGACGCTTCCTGTCTGCCCGCTCCCCGGGCCCGGAACCAGCCCCGAGACGGCGGGGCGGCCGGAACCGGCACGGTCCAGGGGTTCGCCTGTCGAGAGCTGACCTTGAGGGGAGGCAGCCGGTCCCGGCGGAGGATCGATCCGCGGCTATGACGCCGGGCCGTGCCTTCCCGAGACCCGGAGCATCGGACGCCTCGCGACCGCATCGGTCCGCCCGCGATTGTCCGGCCGCCCTTGTGCTTTCGCCGACGGCGGGCATGCTGCGCGCCGGCCGTTTCCCGGACGCGCCGCTTTCCCACCCAGCCCGGAGCATTCCCCATGGCCCCGCGTCCATCCAGAGCGCCGCGCCCGCGGTTCCGCTTCCGCAGCGCCAGGCCGGCCGCCCCGGTGGCCTCGCCGCGGGTCGCCACCATGCTGCTGGCGCTGAGCGGGGTGCTGCTCGCCCCGGCGGCCGGGCGCGCGGAGGGGCCGCCGCCCCCGCTTCCCGCGCCGCCCGCGTTCCTGACGGACGTGGAAGGCCCCGAAGCGCTGAGCTGGGTGCGTGCGCGCAACGAGCAGACCTTTTCCGTGCTGGAACATGATCCGCGCTACGCGGGCTTCCACGCCGACGCGCTGCGGATCGCGCAGTCGCACGACCGCATCCCCGCGCCCGAAACCCTGCGCGGCCAGGTGTTCAACCTGTGGCAGGACGCCGCCCATCCGCACGGCATCTGGCGGCGCACCAGCCCGGCCGCCTTCCGCAGCCCGGCGCCGGACTGGCACACGGTGATCGATCTCGACGCGCTGTCGGCGGCGGAACACGTGAACTGGGTGTGGAAGGGCATCACCTGCCTGGAGCCGGCCGAGGATCGTTGCCTGGTGCTGTTGTCGGATGCGGGCGAGGACGCCACCACGGCCCGCGAGTTCGACCTCGGCAACGAGCGCTTCGTGCCCAACGGCTTCCGGCTGCCGCGCTCCAAGCAGGAGATCGCGTGGGAGGATGCCGACACCCTGCTGGTGTCGCGCGACTGGACGGCAAGCGATGGCGCCGGAAAAGACGGGGCGGCCTCGTCGCCCGACCTCACGGCGTCGGGTTACCCGTTCATCGTCAAGCGCGTGCGCCGGGGACAACCCCTGGCCGCCGCGGCGGAGGTGGCGCGGGGCACGCGCTCGGACGTGTCCGACGGCCCGGAAAGCTTCACGGACGGAAGCAACCACCGTGCGATCCTGATCCGCCGGGGCGTGAGCTTCTTCGCGGACGAGTACCGCCTCGTGACGCCGCACGGGCTGGTGCTGCTGCCGTTGCCGCCGAAGAGCGACGTGGTCGGCCTCGTGGCCGGACGCCTGATCGCCAAGCTGAACGAGGACTGGCACCCGGCCTCCGGAGCGGCGATCCCGGCCGGCAGCCTCGCCGCCCTGCCGCTCGACCGCCCGGACGCGGCGCCGGAGCTGGTGTTCGCCCCCGGTCCCCGCCAGTCGGTGGATGCCGAAGCCGTGGCCACCACCCGGAACCGCGTGGTGGCCGCCGTGTTCGACAACGTGCGCGGCCAGGGCTGGAGCTTCGCGCCGCCCGCCGCCGCCGGCGGCCGCTGGACCGGCACCCGCCTGCCGTTGCCGGACAACGTGGCGGTGAAGCTCGCCGATGCCGGGCCGCACAGCGACGGCTTCTTTCTGCAGATCGCGGGCTTCCTGACGCCGAGCCAGCTTTGGCAGGCCGATGCCGTGGCCGGCACCGCGTCGGTGGTGAAGAGCCTGCCCGCCCAGTTCGACGCCACCGGCCTGGTGGTGGAGCAGCTGGAAGCCACCTCGAAGGACGGCACCCGCATCCCCTACTTCATCGTCCATCGCCGCGACATGAAGCACGACGGCAACAATCCGACCGAACTGACAGCGTACGGCGGCTTCGGCGTTTCCAGCGTGCCGTCCTACACCGGGGCCATCGGCAAGCTGTGGCTGGCGCGAGGCGGCGTCTACGTGCTGGCCAACATCCGCGGCGGCGGCGAGTTCGGGCCCGCTTGGCACGAGGCCGGCCGCAAGACTCAGCGCCAGCGCGTGTTCGACGATTTCGCGGCCGTGGGACAGGACCTGATCAGCCGGCACATCACGTCCACCCGCCGGCTCGGCATCCGCGGCCGGTCCAACGGTGGCCTGCTGATGGGCGTGGAATTCACCCAGCATCCGGATCTGTGGCGCGCGGTGATCATCGGCGTGCCGCTGCTGGACATGGAGCATTTCGAGAGCATGGCCGCCGGCGCGTCCTGGGTGGACGAGTACGGCTCCATGAGCAGGCCCGAGGAGGCGGCGTTCCTGCGCGGCATCTCGCCGCTCGCCAACCTGCGGGCCGGCGTCCGCTACCCCGAGCCCTTCATCTTCACCTCCACCAAGGACGACCGGGTGGGGCCGGTGCATGCGCGCCGCTTCGCCTGGACGCTGCAACAGTTGAAGCAGCCCTTCTTCTACTACGAGGACACCGAGGGCGGCCACGCCGGTACCGCCAACCTGCCGGAGATCGCCCACGAACAGGCGCTGGAAGCCACCTATCTCACCCGGGTGCTGATGGACTGACGACCCCCGGCGGGCAGCGCCGGCCGGTCGGGTGCCGCGGCGTCCCGCACGGACCGGCGCGAAGAGGAGCCCCGCCGCGCCGGCCCTCCCATGAGTGAGCCGGCCGCTCCAAGCCCCCGGGCGCCCGAACCGCGGCTCAGGGATCGGGCACCACCGTCAGCACCCGCTTCTGGAACCCGTGCAGGGCGCTCACCGCGGGCCAGGGAAGATCGGCGTTCGGCCCCGGCATCAGGGTGAAGGTGCCGGGCGGCAGCGGGTCCACATCGCCCAGCCGGCCGGGCGGCGACTGCCGGAACACGGCCCGCTCGCCCGGCGCCGTGAGCGCCCGCCAGTTCGCCGCCCGGTTCGCCAGCACCCTGGGCATGGACGCGTAGTCCGCCCGCAGCGCCGGCATCATCGCCCACAGCCCCGCCCCCAGCAGCAGCGCCAGCGGCAGCAGCCGCCGGCGCGGCGCCCGCATCGGCCAGCATCCCGCCAGCACCATCACCGCGAGCAGCACCAGCAGGGTCTGGAAGCTGGCGTGGCGTTCGCAGCAATAGCCGCCGAACTGCTCGATCGACATCAGCACCGACAGGGCGCAGCCGCCCAGCAGCGAGGCCGCCCAGCACAGCGCCAACCGACGCTCCGGCGCGCCTTCCCCCGGATCGCGGACGCATGCCAGCCCGAACCCCAGCAGCATCGCGATCTCGAACGTCCGGCTGTCCGCCAGCGGCGCGGCGGGGGCGGGAAGGACGTTGGGCAGCGGCGCCAGCAGCAACAGCCTGCGGAAGATCCCGGCCGCGTCCCCGGCCGCCGCGAGCCCGGACCAGAACAGCCCGCCGCCGTGATGCAGCGCCAGGTCCTGCGGCACGATGCGCCCCCGCAGCACTCCCACCAGCACCAGCAGGGCCACCGCCGCGTTGAACAGAAGCTGGCCCCGCCGCCACGGGCCGGCCGGACGCACCAGCAGCAGGACCAGTGCTGCGTAGAACAGCACCACGGCCGCCGCCACCTCGTTGCAGCACTCGGCCAGCAGCAGCAGCGACAGTTCGGCCGCCACCCCCGCCCGCGCGCCGCGCGGGGCGGGAAGCGCCATGCGCCGCAGCAGCGATGCCGCGGCCAGCGCGCCGCCGCCGATCAGATAGGGAAACGCGCCCAGCGGCCAGAAGAACATCTCCGACGGGCGCCGGAGCTGCATGGTCAGCGCGAAGGCCGACAGCACCAGCACCCCGCCGCGCCAGAGCCGCCAGCGCCACACGGCAAAGCCGACGCACAGCGCGGCCGCCGCCCAGGAGAAGCCCAGCACCGCCTCGATCAGCGGGCTGCGCAGGCGATAGGTCAGCCCGATATAGCCGAAGCCCAGAAGCTCGGGGACCGGGCGCGGGCTCGTTCCCAGCAGGCGCTGCCGCAGAAATCCCCAGCCCCATTCGCGCACCACCCAGCGCTGCAGATATTCGTCGCCCTGCCAGCGTCCTGCCGGAATCAGCCCCGCCACCAGCAGCACGGTCAGCAGCGCGACGCCGAGCAGCAGGACCGGCACCAGCCGCGCGGCATCCGTCCGGCGGCGCAGCGCGACCCCGTTCCCGGTGGGCGGCGTTTCCGGCGGAACGGGAGGAGCGATCGGCATGGGCGGCAAGAAGGCGGTCCGCTCCACCCTGTCAATCCGAGGCTCCGGAGCGTCGCGGGAACCGCCGAGGGCGACACCCTGCCGCCACGCGGTCTGCGATCATGCTCCCGGGCGAGCACATCCCAGGCGCGGATGCGTTCGCCCTCGACCCACGGAAAGCGGCTGCTGGAAGGGCCTCGCCACGTCAGGGATGCGAGCGCAGGCGACGCGCTCTCAGAGCCGAACGCCGGAACGGAGGAACAGATTTCGCCCTCGATCGGTCGCGTTTCCAGCAGTTCCATTCCGGAAGGGTCCGGTCGCGAGGAGGCCCTGACGGACCTGACCGGCCGCGAGCCGTCATCGGGCCGCGATGCGCCGGTCACAGATGAGGCAGCCTTCGGGGCCGCGGCATTGCGTACCCCGCCGAGCGCGCTCGGCGCAGAAGCTGGTCCGGTCAGAAGCGCCAAGCGTCCTCGGGAAACTGCCGCTTCCGGGATGGATCACGACATGCCCACGACCAAGCGGCCGCGCCTCGTGGAACCCGTGCCACGCCTTCCACACCCGACGACCGCCGCCGACCTCGGTCTGGTCGCGCACACCCCCGCGTCCGAACGCTTTGCTTCCTGGAACGACAGGCTGACCGCAGCCTACGTCGTGTCCCACCCCGAGGCTGCCGCAGCATCGCCGCGGCCCTATCTCCCGCTCTACCGCGCGTCCGACCAGTCGCTCGACGCCGTGTTTCAGGAAGGAGGGAAGCTCATGCCGTCGACCCCTCCGGAAGAGCGTCGCAACTCGTCCCTGTTCGCGCACCAGCGCGGCGGACCCTCCAACTACAGCTCCACCACGACCAGCCTGCCGATCACCGAGGTCTTCAATCGCAGATACGTCTTCGTCCTGGATCCGCAGCCGCACGGGAGGGACACGGTGGCTCACTATCTGTCGTCCCCGGTGCAGCCCCCCCGCCGGCCGGGCGCCCAACATCCTGCCGGACGGCCGCCCGATGATGCGAAACCAGCCCGCCAGCATGTTCGGCCTGACCGGAGGCCAGCTGGCGGAACGGGAAGTCTCGGTGCCCGGCCCCCTGTCCGTAGCCGAGATCCGGGGGGCCCTCCCGATACGCGACGGCCGGATCGACTTCGCGGGCCTCATCGAGAATCCGTTCTACCGCCCTGCCTGAACGGGCGCCCGGCGGCTCAGGCTCCCAGCGGCTCAGGCGCTCAGCTTGTCCTGCGTGCGCGTTTCGAAATCCGCCGCGTCGTGCCGCTCGTGCAGCTGCTCGGCCGGATCGCCGGAAAGGCGGTTCACCATGCGGCCGCGCTTCACGGCCGGCCGGTCGCCGATCTCGTCCGCCCAACGGCGCACGTGCGGGTATTCATGCACGGCCAGGAACTCGGCCGCCCCGGGATAGGACCGGTCCTGCACCAGCTGGCCATACCAGGGCCACGAGGCGATATCGGCGATGCTGTAGTCCTCGCCCCCGAGGAACCGGCTTTCCGCCAGGCGCTGGTTCAGCACGTCGAGCTGCCGCTTGCTTTCCAGGGCGTAGCGGTCGATCGCGTATTCCAGCTTCACCGGGGCGTAGCTGAAGAAATGCCCGAAGCCGCCGCCCAGGAACGGGGCGCTCCCCATCTGCCAGAACAGCCAGCTCAGCACTTCCGCCCGGGCAGCCCCGCCCGACGGCAGCAGGACGCCGAACTTCTCCGCCAGATACACCAGGATCGAGCCGCTCTCGAACACCCGCACCGGCTCCGGACCGCTCCGGTCCACCAGGGCGGGGATCTTGCTGTTGGGGTTCACCGCGACGAAGCCGCTGCCGAACTGGTCGCCCTCTCCGATGCGGATCGGCCAGGCATCGTATTCCGCGCCGGAATGGCCCAGCGCCAGCAGCTCCTCCAGCATCACCGCCACCTTCACGCCGTTGGGCGTGGCCAGCGAGTAGAGCTGCAGCGGGTGGCGGCCCACCGGCAGCTCGCGCTCGGCGGTGGCGCCGGCGGTGGGGCGGTTGATGCTGGCGAACTGGCCGCCGCCGCCCTGCTTCCAGCTCCAAACCTTCGGCGGCTCATACGGAGTGGCGGCGTCGCTCATCGGGCTGATATCCTGTGCAGGGTGGATTCCGGCCGGGACCTGCGGCCCCGGCCGGCGCCGCGCACATGGTCATCCCGAGGCGCCCGGACCAGGGGTGGCACCGGAGCGGGTGCGCGGCCGCTGGCGACCGGCCGGCTCGACCGCCGCACCCGGCGGCGCCTCCCAGCGCCGGGGCGGCTTGCGCCTGGCGCGCCGGAGTAACAGGCTCGGCCGGAGGAGACCGAACCGATGCCCAGCGAGCCACCCGTCCTGCCGTCCCGCCTCGGCGGAAACGTTGCCGACGGCGAAGCGGGACAGCACGCCGGCACCGGTCCGGAAGCCTTGTTCTCCTTGCGGAATCGGCTGGCCCTCGTCACCGGCTCGTCGCGCGGCATCGGGCTGGTGCTGGCGGCCGGGCTGGCGCGGCACGGGGCAGCGGTGGTGCTCAACGGCCGGCACCGGCCGACGCTGGAAGAAGCCGCCGGAACCCTCGAAGGCGCCGGCGCCCGCGTGCATGTCCGCCCGTTCGACGTGGCCGATCCCGACGCCGCCGAAGCGGGCATCGCGGCCGTCGAGCGCGAGATCGGCCCGCTCGACATCCTGGTCAACAATGCGGGGCTGCAGCACCGGGCGCCGCTGGAGAATTTCCCCGCCGCGGAATGGGAGCGCCTGCGCCGCACCAATCTCGACAGCGTCCTGTTCATGGGACAGGCAGCGGCGCGGCGGATGATCGGGCGGGGACGCGGCAAGATCATCAACATCGCCTCGGTGCAGAGCGAGCTGGCGCGGCCGAACATCGCGCCCTACGGCGCCACCAAGGGCGCGGTGAAGATGCTCACCCGCGGCATGGCCACGGAATGGGCCCGGCACGGGCTGCAGGTGAACGCCATCGCGCCGGGCTACTTCGCGACCGAGCTCAACCGGGCGCTGGTGGAGGATGCGGAGTTCACCGCCTGGCTCGCCCGGCGCACGCCCGCCGGGCGGTGGGGACGCACGGAGGAGCTGGTGGGCGCCGCCGTGTTTCTGGCGTCCGACGCGTCGAGCTTCGTCAACGGCCATCTGCTGGCGGTGGATGGCGGCATCACCGCCTGCCTGTGACCGCGATCCACCTGCCGGGTGCGCGAGGCGCAAGGGTCCCTCGCGGGCGTCATCGGGTCGTCGGGCGCCGGGTCGGGACGCCCCCTCGAGACGCTCCCTCGGGGCGTTCGTCCGATCGGTGGCACCGATCTTGCTGACCGGCTCCGCGACATGAGCCTGCTTCCATGGACCTGAACACGATCACCGACATCGCCCGCCCGCGCGACCGGAGCGGCTTGCCCCCGTTCCGCGAGGGCGACGCGATCCTGGGCGGCGGCACCTGGCTGTTCTCCGAGCCGCAGCGCACGTTGCGCCGGCTGGTGGATCTGGCCGGCCTCGGCTGGCCGCCGATCGAGAACGGCGCGCAGGAGCTGCGGCTTTCCGCCACCTGCACCCTCGCCGCGCTGGACGCCCACGCCGCGGACGCGCCGTGGGCGGCGGCGGCGCTGGTGCGTCGCTGCTGCCGGTCGCTGTGGGGCTCGTTCAAGATCTGGAACATGGCCACGGTGGGCGGCAATCTGTGCCTCGCCCTGCCCGCCGCGCCCATGGCGGCGCTGGCGGTGGCGCTCGACGCCGTGTGCGAGATCTGGTGTCCGGACGGCACCGACCGGCTGCTGCCGGCCTCCGGGCTGATCCTGGCGCCCCAACGCACGGTTCTGGCGCCGGGCGAGGTGCTGCGCGCCCTGCGGATCGGCCGCGACCGGCTGCACGCGCGCTACGCGGTGCGGCAGGCCTCCCTCACGGAAGAAGGGCGCTCGGCGGCACTGCTGGCCGGACGATGCACGGAGGCGGGCGGTCTCGCCCTCACCATCACCGCGTCCGTGCCCCGCCCGCTGCGGCTCGATTTCGCCGACGCGCCCGCGCCGGACGTGCTCCGCGCGGCGGTGGAGGCGGCCGGCGCCGCCGCCGGCTGGTACGACGATCCGCACGGCGCACCCGACTGGCGGCGGCACATGACGCTGCGGCTCGCCGAACAGATCCGGGCGGAGCTCGCGACATGAGGCTGACGGTGGACGGCCTGCCGGAAACCCTGGCGCCACGGCCCGGCCAGTGCCTGCGCACCGCGCTGCGCGAGACGGGGCATCACGGCGTCAAGAAGGGATGCGATGCCGGCGATTGCGGCGCGTGCACCGTGCTGCTGGACGGCGTGCCGGTGCATTCCTGCCTGCTGCCCGCGTTCCGGGCGGAGAACCGCAGCGTCACCACCGTGCGCGGGCTGGAGCGGGACGGCACGCTGCATCCGGTGCAGCAGGCCTTTCTCGATCACAACGCCTTCCAGTGCGGCTTCTGCACGCCGGGGATGCTGGTGACCGCGGCGAGCCTCGACCAGGAACAGCGTCAGGAGCTGGGCCGCGCGCTCAAGGGCAACATCTGCCGCTGCACGGGCTATGGCCCGATCGCCGACGCGGTGGCGAGCCTGGACCTGCCCGACGCCGCATCGCCGCGCGACGAGCGCTCGTTGCCGCCACCCGCTGGGCCGGACGTGGTGCGCGGGCGCGCCGGCTATACCCTCGATGCGGCCGCGCCGGCCGGGCTGCTGCACATGGTGCTGCTGCGCTCGCCGCATCCGCACGCCCGCATCCGCCACATCGACGCGGAGGCCGCGCGCGCCGCCCCGGGCGTCCATCTGGTGCTCACCCACCGCGATGCCCCGGACCTGCTTTATTCCTCGGCGCAGCACGAGCGATACGTGGACAGCCCGGACGACACGCGCCTGCTGGACGACGTGGTGCGGCACGTGGGCCAGCGCGTGGCCGCGGTGGTGGCCGACAGCGTGGCGCAGGCCGAAGAAGCGCGGGCGCTGATCCGGGTGGAGTACGAGCTGCTGCCCCCGGTCCTGAGCCCGGAAGCGGCGCTGCTGCCCGGGGCGCCGGCGATCCATCGCAAGGACGCGGCGGCGAGCCGGATCGCCGATCCCGAACGCAACGTGGTCGGCACCGTGCGCGACGAGATCGGCGACGTGGCGGCGGGCTTCGCCGAGGCCGACATCGTGCACGGGGCCGAATACCGCACGCAGCGCATGAGCCACGCCTATCTGGAAACGCTGAGCGCCATCGCCGAGGTGGACGGGGACGGCCTGCTGACCGTGCGCTCCTCCACCCAGGTGCCGTTTCTGACCCGCGAAGCGCTGGCGCGGGTGCTGGAACTGCCCCGGAACAAGGTGCGGGTGCTGTGCGGCCGGGTGGGCGGCGGCTTCGGCGGCAAGCAGGAGATGCTGTGCGAGGACGTGGCGGCGCTGGCGGCGCTGCGGCTCCGCCGACCGGTGCAGATCGAGTTCACGCGCACCGAGCAGTTCGAGGCCGCTCCCTGCCGCCACCCGATGCGCATCGGGATCAGGCTCGGAGCCCGCCGCGACGGCATCCTCACCGCGATGGAGCTCCGGGTGCTGAGCGACACCGGCGCCTACGGCAACCATGGCCCGGCGGTGCTCTACCACGCCACCAACGAGTCGATCGGGCTGTATCGCTGTCCCAACAAGAAGGTGGACGCGCAGGTGGTCTACACCACCACCCCGCCGTCGGGCGCGTTCCGCGGCTTCGGGCTCGGGCAGGTGATCTTCGGGCTGGAACAATCGGTCGACGCGGTGGCGCGCGAGCTCGGCATGGACCCGGTCCGGTTCCGCGAGCTGAACGTGGTGAAGCCCGGCGATCCCATGACGTCCACGCGCTTCGCGCTGCACGACGTCGAATACGGCTCCTACGGCCTGGACCAGTGCCTCGAGCACGTGAGGACGGCGCTGGACGCCGCGCGGGAGGAGCCGCTGCCGCCCGAGATCGCCACCGATCCGGACTGGCGGGTCGGCACCGGCAGCGCCACCGCCATGATCGACAGCGCGCCGCCCTTCGGCCACAAGGCCAGCGTCCGCCTGATGCTGCGCGAGGACGGCAGGTTCGAGCTGGTGGTGGGCACCGCCGAGTTCGGCAACGGCTCCACCACCACCCACCTCCAGATCGCCGCCCGGACGCTCGGCACGGCGCCCTGCCGGATCGCGGTGCGGCAATCGGACACCGCGCTGCTGGACCACGACACCGGGGCGTTCGGCTCCACCGGCACCGCGATCGCCGGCCTCGCCACCCAGGACGCGGCCCGGCGCCTGCTGGCGCTGCTGCGGGAGCAGGCCGCGGCGATGCACGGAGGCGCCCCGGACACGTGGCGGCTCGACGGCGATACGTTGTCTGACGGGGTCCGGCACCTGCCGCTTTCCGCGCTGGCCCCGCTCGAGGCCGACGGCCATGCCAGCGGCACGCCGCGCACGGTGTGCTTCAACGTGCACGGCTTCCGGCTGGCGGTGCATCCGCCCACCGGCACCATCCGCATCCTGCGCTCGGTGCACGCCGCGGATGCCGGCCACGTGCTGAACCCGATGCAGTGCCGCGGGCAGGTGGAAGGCGGCGTGGCCCAGGGGCTGGGCGCCGCGCTGTTCGAGCGCATCCGGCTGGACGGCAACGGTGGGGTCGAGAACCCGGCCTTCCGCTCCTACCACGTGCCCCGGCTGGCCGACCTGCCGCGCACGGAGGTGTTCTTCGCCGACACCCACGACAGCACCGGGCCGCTCGGCGCCAAGTCCATGAGCGAGAGCCCTTTCAACCCCGTGCCGGCCGCGCTGGCCAACGCCCTGTTCGACGCCACCGGTGTCCGCTTCACCGAAACCCCGTTCACGCGAGACATCGTGTGGCGGCAGCTGCGGGAAGCGTGCCCGACGCCGGCATCGGGGGCACGGACGCTGCAAACTGACGGGGCACCCGCCGGCCCGTAGCGGCACGCGGTGTCCCATCGCGGGGCGCCGACCCGAAAGAAAGAACGCTCGCCGCGCGAGGCCGCCGGCAGGAACCGATCGCCCCGGCGGCGGCGAACGCACGGCGCCCCTCGCCGCGATGACGGCGTTCCGGCTGGTCCGGGCAGTGGATACCGGACGCCAGTCCTGGGCGCGAAGACCGGCCGCCACCGTCGGGCGCGAGCACTGGACGCCGATCCTCGCCGATGCGGGCGCCCGGACCGTTCCTGAGCGGCGTCCGGCCGCCAAAGCGGACCGGTGGCTGGCGGGGATCCGCCGGAACCATGACGGTGAAACGGAGCCCCAGCCGGCAGCACGACGCCGCCGGGACCGAGCGCGAATCGGGAATTCGGAGCCGGTCGGTATGCCACGTTCCCATCGCCCGGCCCTTCGGCATGCCGCGACCGACGGCACCTTCTCCCCGAGCTTGAAGACCAGGCGGCGTGGAACAAGAACGCGCAATCGTAACCGGCGGATGTCGGGACGGAGGCGGTTCAACCCGGCTTTGTCCAGTAAATGTATTCGCCATTATTGTTTACATATTTGGACGGTTTCCAGATCTAAGCTATAAATCTCGCTAGATAAGTCATAACAATGAAGTTACTTGCACCTGCACACAGTCGTTCAACTCTGCGAGGGCTAGTGGAAATGCGAGGTGCCTCGTGAGCCTGAACCTGTTGTACAACCAAGTGCTGGACTACTCCGTCAACCAGACGCTGAACCTCAACGTCGGCGGCAACATCCTCATCACGCGCGACGCCCAGACACCGGCGGGAGATCCCGTGGTGGTCAATCTGAGCGATCTCGCCGACGCGCAGGCGCTCAATCAGATCGTCATCAGCAACGGCGCGACCGGCGTGGTGGCGGGCGGCCTTGCCTCCCTGAAGGCGCTGTCCGGCATCACGGTCGATGGCGGCGTTCTGGAGCTCAACACCAACATCGCCAACATCAACGCCCTCAACAGCATCTCCGTCGGTCCGGACGGCGGCACCATCAAGGTCGATTCGTCGACGCTCGGCGTCGGCGTCCTGTCCGTCCCGGTCGGCTTCGTGGACAGCAACGGACAACCCACCACCACGCCGCCCCCGGGTTTCGCCGTCGATTTCCCGCAGGCCTCCACCATCTCCGCCTACTACGACGCCGCCCTGAACCAGACGACGATCGGCCAGGACATCAATCTCGGCGTGATCAACATCTCGACCGGACCTAGCCTGGTGGTGCGAGGCAATCCGTTCGGCCTCAACCCGAACGGCGCCCTGACGACCTACACCAACATCACCAATTCCGACGGCAATGGCGGCATCCTGGTCTGCTTCCTCGAAGACTCCATGATCCTCACCGCCGACGGGCCGGTGCCCGTCCAGGACCTCCGGCTCGGCGACAGCGTGGTGACGTTCCGGAACGGGATCGAGGAGCGGTCGCCGCTCGTCTGGATCGGCCGCACCCATGCCGTCGCCGACCCGGCCCTGCCGGACGATCTCGCCGGGTATCCCGTGCGTATCCTGGCCGGCGCCATCGAGGACGGCGTGCCGTTCAAGGACATGCTGGTCACCCCGGAACATTGCCTGTTCCTCGACGGCCGCTTCGTGCCGGTCCGGATGCTCGTGAACGAGCGCTCGATCTTCTACGACCGCTCGATCCGCAGCTACCACAGCTACCATATCGAGACCGACCGCCATTCGGTCATCATGGCGGACGGCGTGCTGACCGAGAGCTATCTCGACACCGGCAACCGCGCCACCTTCCGCCAGGTCGGCACCGTCGTCGGTCTGCGGCAGGCGGGCGGCAGGAGCTGGACCGCGGACGCCGCCGCCCTCCTCGGGGTCGATCGCGCGTTCGTCGAACCGGTGTTCGATCGGATCGCCGGGCGTGCGGAGCGGGCAGGACATCCGCGCAGGGCACCGGCGCCGGAAATCACCTCGGAGACCGGTCTCCACCTGGTGACGGATGACGGCCGCGAGCTGTTGCCCGTTGATCGCGAGGGCGACCGGTTCAGCTTCGTCCTGCCGGAAACCGCCACGACGATCCGGATCCGCTCGAACAGCAGCCGGCCCAGCGACGTGGTGGGACCGTTCCTGGACGACAGGCGCAGGCTGGGGGTGCTGATCGGCGAGGTGTCCCTGCGGATCGGCCCCGACACGATCGCGCTGGACGCCCATCTCGGACAGGACGCCCTGGATGGCTGGCACGGCCCCGAAGGAGGCCGGTGCCGCTGGACCGACGGGAACGCGCTGCTTCCCCTGGGGGATCGTGCTCCGTCGGGTCCCGGCACGCTGGTGATCCAGATCCTGTCGGCCGGCCCGTATCGGCGCGCCGATCAACGGGCGGCCGATGCCCCGTCCGAATGGGCGAAGATCGCCTAGAACGCGAGCCGGTCCGGACTCCAGGCTGACGGAAGACCATCGCCGCGACGGTTCGCGCCATGCGCCGTCGCGGCGAGATTTTTCACCGTCTCCATACGGGCCGCTTCAGGAACATTTCCCGGCAGCGGTCGGCTTCGCGCTTCCGGGTGCCGGCCGGGCTCGCGCGCCGATCTTACGATCACCGGCGACAGTCACCTGGGCAGGAGAGGGCCGACCTTTGTCGGGCCGCCGAGCGCCGATGGTCCGGCAGATGAAGCGCACGGCGCCGCACGCCGACGACGATGCTGCCGGGACCTCCCGAGCGGGTCGGCGATACGGCAGCCGGCAACTCGGGCCAGACGCCGATCCGACAGCAAAACCCCGCGGCCGGCAGCCCGTGCGGGCGGGTTTGCCTGTACCGGCCCCCAGCGGGTCAGCGCCCGGTGAGGATACGCTCCACCAGCTGCTTCACCGTGGGGACGAAGTTGTTGGAATAGAACGGGTCCGAGCCGAACCGGTACGCGTTATGGCCGCTGAACATCAGGTTGTTGTCGAGCGCCGCCAGATCGTCGTCGGCGGCGTGGCTGATGCTTTGCAGCGTTTTCTGGATGCAGAAGGAGCGTGGGTCGGCCTTGTGGCCGTTGGTGTAGTCCGGACCGCGCTGGCTCCAGTTGGAGAAGCGGCACTCGCTCAGGCAGCCCATGCAGGCCACCTGATCGGCCACGATCTGCGAGGCGGCCTCGCGCGTCTCGAACACCAGGGTGGCATCCGGGGTGCGCAGGGCCTCGGTGAAGCCTTCGGCCTCCCAGCCGCGCACGCGAGCCAGATCGGCGGTCGTCAGATAGACCGGGCGTCCGCGCGGCCCGACGCCGTAGCTCGCCACGTGCTCGCCCACCGGCTCGGCGGTGAAGGCCACCTGCCGCTCGGTGCGGGCGCGCAGGCCCCTGATGAACTCGTTGTTCACCGCCGACGAATAGAAGCCGGTGGGGCTGAAGCGGTTCAGGAAGACGTCGCCCTCCTTGAGGTCGAGCAGCCTGCGTTTCCAGCTTTCGGGGATCGGGGATTCGCGGGTCAGCAGCGGGCGGGTCCCGAACTGGAAGGCGATCGGGCCCAGATCGGGGTTGTCGATCCAGTCCTCCCATTCTTCCAGCCACCACACGCCGCCCGCCATGATGATGGGGGTGTCGCCGAGCCCGAAGGTGCGCATCAGCCGGCGCAGCTCCAGCACGCGCGGCAGCGGATCCTCCGGCTTGTGAGGGTCCTCGTTGTTGCTGAGGCCGTTATGGCCCCCGGCGCGCCAGGGATCCTCGTATACCACCCCGCCCAACAGCTCGGCCGTCTTGGAATAGGCCCGCTTCCACAGGGCGTTGAACGCACGGCCCGAGGACACGATCGGGTAGTAGTGGATGCCGAACCGGGCCGCGATGTCGCTGAGGCGGTAGGGCATGCCGGCACCGCAGGTCAGCCCGTTGATCAGCCCGCGCGCGCCTTCGAGCACCCCGGTGATGACGCGTTCGGCGGCACCCATTTCCCACAGGATGTTGGCGTGCAGCCGTCCCTTGCCGCCCGACAGTTCGTGCGCCGCCTGGACCTGGGCGATGCCCCCGGCGATGGCGTAGTCCACCATCTCCTCGTGCCGCTCGCGCCGGGTGCGGCCCTTGTAGATCTGGGGCACCACGCGCCCGTCGGCATCGTAGCTGTCGGCATTGACCACCGACACGGTGCCGGCGCCGCCGGCCGCCGCCCAATGTCCGGACGAGATGCCGGTGGACACCGACACGCCCTTGCCGCCTTCGACCAGCGGCAGGATCTCGGCGCCCCCCATGCGGATCGGGTTGATGGACTTCATGGCCAACGCGCGCCTTCAAGCCTGGCGCCGCGGCACGGGGCCGGCGGCGTTGATGGTGTCAACAGATCGGGGCGGCACCCCGGGCGCGCAAGGGCGCGCACCCAGGGACGTCCCGATCCAGCGACGGGGCCTTACTCGGCCGCGTCGTTGCGGTCGCCGCGGGGACGGCGCTCGCGGCGCTCGCCGCGGTCCCCGCCCTCGAAGCCGCCGTCACGGCCGCCCTCGCGGCCACCCTTGGCGCCGACCTGCTCGGTGATGTCCGCGCCCGTGGCCTGGTCCACCACCCGCATGGACAGCTTCACCTTGCCGCGGTCGTCGAAGCCCAGCACCTTCACCTTCACGCTGTCGCCCTGGTTGACCACGTCCGTGGTCTTGGCGACCCGGCCCTGCGCCAGCTCGGAGATGTGCACCAGGCCGTCACGGGCGCCGAGGAAGTTCACGAAGGCGCCGAAATCGGCGGTCTTCACGACCTTGCCGGTGTAGATCGCACCCAGCTCGGGCTCCGCCACGATGCCGCGGATGCGGTCGATCGCCTTGGTGGCCTGCTCGTCGGAGGTCGCGGCGATCTTGATGGTGCCGTCGTCGCCGATGTCGATCTTGGCGCCGGAGAACTCGACGATCTCGCGGATCACCTTGCCGCCGGTGCCGATCACGTCGCGGATCTTCTCCTTGGGGACGTTGATCACGGTGATCTTGGGCGCGTTGGCGGCGACGCCGGTGCGGTTCTCGGTGAGCGCCTTGCTCATCTCGCCCAGGATGTGGAGCCGTCCCTCGCGGGCCTGCTCCAGCGCGATCTTCATGATCTCCGGCGTGATGGAGGTGATCTTGATGTCCATCTGCAGCGAGGTCACACCGGCTTCCGTGCCGGCCACCTTGAAGTCCATGTCGCCGAGATGGTCCTCGTCGCCCAGGATGTCGGACAGCACCGCGTAGCCGCGATCCTCCTTGATCAGCCCCATGGCGATGCCGGCCACCGGACGCTTCAACGGAACGCCCGCGTCCATCAGCGCCAACGAGGTGCCGCACACGGTCGCCATCGAGGAGGAGCCGTTCGACTCCGTGATCTCGGACACCACGCGCAGCGTGTAGGGGAACGCTTCCTTGCCCGGCAGCAGCGGGTGGATGGCGCGCCAGGCCAGCTTGCCGTGGCCGATCTCGCGGCGACCCGGCGACCCCATGCGACCCGCCTCGCCCACCGAGTAGGGCGGGAAGTTGTAGTGCAGCATGAAGTTGGAGCGGTACTCGCCCTCGAGCGCGTCGATCACCTGCTCGTCCTGGCCGGTGCCGAGCGTGGTGACCACCAGCGCCTGGGTCTCGCCGCGGGTGAACAGCGCCGAGCCGTGCGCGCGCGGCAGGATGCCGACCTCGCTCACGATCGGGCGCACGGTCTTGGTGTCGCGGCCGTCGATGCGCAGGCCGGTGTCGAGGATGGCGCCGCGCACCACGTCGGCTTCCAGCGCCTTGAGCATCGGCTTGGCCTTCTCGGCGTCCAGGCCCTCGGCCTTGAGCGCCTCGGTCACCACCTTCTTGGCGGCACCGACCTTCTCGTAGCGGCTCTGCTTGATCCGCTCCTTGTAGGCCTCGGCGATGCCGGCGCGGCCCAGCGCGTCCACGCGGGCGGCGAGCGCCTTCTCCTCGTCGGACTGCTCCGGCAGGGTCCAGGGCTCCTTGGCGGCATGCTCGGCCAGCGCGATGATCGCGTCGATCACCGCCTGCCCGGCCTGGTGACCGAAGGTCACGGCCCCGAGCATGATCTCCTCGCTCAGCTCGGACGCCTCGGACTCCACCATCAGCACGCCCTCGGCGGTGCCGGCGAGCACGAGGTCGAGCTGGCTTTCCTTGATCTCGGCCAGGGTCGGGTTCAGCACGTACTGGCCGCCGATATAGCCGACGCGGGCGCCGGCGATCGGGCCGAAGAACGGGATGCCCGACAGGGTCAGCGCGGCCGAGCAGCCGATCATGGCGACGATCGCGGGATCGTTCTCCATGTCGTGGCTGAGCACGGTCGCCACGACCTGCACCTCGTTGCGGAAATTGTCGGGGAACAGCGGCCGGATCGGACGGTCGATCAGGCGCGAGTTCAGGATCTCGGCCTCGCTCGGCCGGCCTTCGCGCTTGAAGAAGCCGCCCGGGATCTTGCCGGCCGCAAACGCCTTCTCCTGGTAGTTCACGGTGAGCGGAAAGAAGTCCTGGCCCGGCTTGACGCTCTTGGCGCCGACGGCGGTGCAGAGCACCACGGTGTCGCCGTAGGTCACGACCACGGCGCCGTCGGCCTGGCGGGCGATCTTGCCGGTCTCGAGAACGAGGGTGCGGCCGCCCCACTCGATCTCCTTGCGGAAGTAGTTGAACATGAGGTCACGCTCCATGGGCGTTGCCGGATGGGTGTGACGGCATCTCGGACGGCATGGAGGGGTCTCCCCCATGTGGCCTGAAACGCCGGCCGCATCCGGGCGGTGGCTGTTTGGGCGGCCAGTTCCCGGGGAACCTGGCGCCGGGCGGGATCACGCTCCCGGAAGGGAAGGAGGATCCCGGAAACCCGCCGTCTCCGGGAGGCGGCAGGAGGAACGGGCGGCTTCCGATCGGCGCTTCCGGCGCCGCGACCGGAAGGCCGCTCCGTTCAGCAGACGATCAGCGACGCAGGCCGAGACGGCCGATCAGGGCCTCGTAGCGGCTCTGGTCCTTGCGCTTCACGTAGTCGAGCAGCCGGCGGCGGCGACCCACCAGCATCAGCAGCCCGCGACGCGAATGGAAATCCTTGGCGTGGGTCTTGAGGTGCTCGGTGAGGTTGGTGATGCGCTCGCTCAGCAGCGCCACCTGCACCTCGGGCGAGCCGGTGTCGGCTTCGCCGGTCTTGTAGTCGGAAATCAGCGCCGTGCGGCGCTCCGCGGTGATCGACATCGATCGCACTCCGGTGGAAGGTCAGAACAAGCGTTCCGGCCTGAGCCACCCCTCCTCGAGACGGCAAAGACCGATCACGCGCCCTCCGTCCCGGGCGATCGCCATCCCTCCATCGGGATTGGCGTCGGCCGGGATACGGCCCATCAGCTCGACCAGGCTGATCGCCTGTCCGTGCGAGAAGGCCGTCGCTTCTTCCGGGGTCAGGGCCAGCGCCGGGATGTCGTCCAGCGCGGTCGTGACCGGCAGAAGCAGTTCCGGCGAGGCAGGCGCGTTGTCCTCGCTCGCCATGATTTTGTCCAGGGGAATCGCGTCCGCTTCCCGGAACGGGCCCACCCGCAGGCGGCGCAGCACCGTGATGTGTCCCACCGAGCCCACCGCCTCGGCCAGATCCCGCGCCAGCGAGCGCATATAGACGCCCTTGCCGCTCTGCACGGCGAACACGGCCGTGTCCTCGTCGACGCGCTCGATCAGGTCGAACCGGTCGATCCGCGCCGGACGCGGTTCCAGCACCGGTGCCCGCCCCTCGCGCGCCATGTCGTAGGCGCGCTCGCCGGCCACCTTGATGGCGGAGAAGATCGGCGGCACCTGCATGATGTCGCCGCGGAAGCGCGGCAGCGCCTCCTCGATCTGCTGGTCGGTGGGGCGCACGTCCGAGGTGGCGATCACCTGCCCGTCGGCATCGTCCGTGTCCCGCGCCTCCCCGAAGCGCAGGGTGAAATGGTAGAGCTTGGTGCCGTCCATGATGTAGGGCACCGTCTTCGTCGCAAAGCCGAACGCCACCGGCAGCAGGCCGGTCGCCAGCGGGTCGAGCGTGCCGCCGTGGCCCGCCTTCTGGGCGTCGAACCGCCGCCGGACGCGGTTCACCACGTCCGTGGACGTCATGCCGGCGGGCTTGTCGACCACGAGCCAGCCATTGAGAACGCGTCCGCGCTTGCGCCGCATGAAAACACCAACCTCGTCCGGGGAGGGGTGCGTGTAGCCGAGGACACCGCGCGGCGGCAACGGCCGCCCGGGCCGCCCCGGAACCGCGCGGATGCCGGCCACCGAGAAGCGGAAAACCGCTGCTGCCGACCCGGTCTTAGATGCCCGACGGTTCCCGATCGATTGACGGAGCCGCCCGGTCCGGACGGTTATCACCCGGCGCCGGCTGAGGGCTGTGGCTCCCGCAGGACCCTGCATCCGCCGATCCGGCGCGACGACCGCCTCGGGTCGGGAGGGGTCAGCCGCGACGGGCGTCCCGCGGATCCGTTGCGCCCGGCTCGCTTCCCGCGCCTGAAGATGGCTTGTGCTCGCTGACGGCCTCGCGGGCCGACGCCGGCTGCTCGAAAACCACCATATCCGCCCCGGCCGGGTTTACGCGGTGGACACGCACCACAAAGGCTTCGAGGTCGGGCACCGCCCTGCCCACCGCCAGCTCGACCACCCGCTCCCCGCGGGGCCGCCGCGCCCGCCAATACCGGTACGGATAGCGATCGATCGGCAGGAAGCTGTCGTTGCCCCTGGGTGCCGGGAAAGGGCGGGTGGCGCCGCTGTTGATGGGACACAAGGTGATCGCGTGGCGATAACGCTCCACCAGCGGGCGGCTCCGCAACTCGATGACGTCGTGCGCCCGGGTGCGGTAGGACCGGGCGCCCAGCATCCGGTCCAACCTGCGCCGCGACAGGCAGAAGAACACCTTGCCGTTGAGCAGCCGATACCAATCCACGGGGCGCAGCCCGTCCTGCAGGCACCGCAGCAGCGACGGATCGTCCATCGGCTTCTGGTCGCGCACGACCGCGTCGTCGAGGCCGGCGCGGCGAAGCCGGGTTGTCCCGGGGCGCCGCCGGTCCTCCAGCGCCGCGCGCGCCGTCCCCTCGACGCCGTAGAGGTCGAGCAGCGCGGAGGTGCTGAGCAGCCCGTGCCGACGAATCGACGGCCAACTCCCCGCCTCGGCCATGTGGAACAGGCTCGGGCAATCGGCCAGCAATTCGTCCAGTTCAGCATCCGTCACGCGCGCCCTCCCCTGAGCGCGGAGGAAGCCCCAGGATCGTGACCGCCTCGCCCGCGCCGGGCCGCAACGCGGAGGCCGGCGAAAGATCGTCCCGCCGCGACCGCGATCAGGATGCCAGGGCGTCGTGACGCATCTTCTTGCCGCGGGCGGGGCGCGCCGGAACCGTGGGCGGGCCGGCGCGGAGCCGGGCAACCATCCCGGTCGCCAGCAGGCGGCCGATCTCGTTCTGCCAGAGCCACAAGCCGTTGGACTGGCCGCGAAAGCTGGGCTCGCCGCCCATGGCGGCCGGCGGCCGGAAGCCCGAAGCGAGGCCGATCCCGAACAGGCCCGGAATCTCGTTGCCGACGCCATCCAGCAGGCAGCCTCCATCGCCCACCATCGGCTGCCGCCATCCCTGATGCGCCAGCAACGGGATCGGCCGCCCGCCCGCATCCAGCACCGTCAGGGCGTTGGGCCGGTAGCCGAGCGCCGTCACCACCAGATCGGCGCGATCGAACAAGGCCTGCACCTCCGGATCCGGTCCGGCTCCGTCCCGCAAAGACCGGATGCTCAGGCGAGGTTCCGGTTCGCGACCGCCCAGCCCGAAGGCGCGCATCACCAACTCGCGGTTGTCGAACCGCATGCCGCCGAAGCGGAACACGAAGCCGCTGAGCGGGCATACGTCGCGCTCTGGGTCGAAGCTGTAGCCTTCCGCCCGCGCCTCCGCGGCGGAAGCGTAGAACACCCTCAGCTGCTCGCGCGCGAGGACCACCACGCGCCCGTCCGGCGGCATCGACGACAACAAGACCTGCGCGCTGGACACGGCGCTGGTGGACGCGCCCACGACCACCGCCAGCGGCGCCGCCCGGCCGCGGAACCGTTCGCGGATGATCTCCGCGCCGCCGGACCGCACCACCGCGTCGGACTGCATCAGCCGGCTCTTCGGCAGGTGGCATCCGCCCACCCGTTCCTCGGCGATCCGTTCCTCGGGCTGCGAGCCACCGGTGGTCACCAGCACGTTGGTGCTGAGTATCCATCGCCTCGCGCCGCGAAGAGTGGCCGGGCTCGGGCGGGTATCCCGACTCACGCCCGGGCGGGGCGTCTGTTCCACAAGGGTCAGCCAGCGCCCGTCATCCTGCCGGCGGGTATGGACAGCATGCCAGCCGGTCATCGCCGCCCCGCAAGCTTGATTCCGGAGATGGCGGCCCAGCGCTTCTCCCACACGATCGAGCAGGCGGCCGGCCAGCTCCAGGGGCACGGCGCCACGGCCCAGCCGGCGGATGGCCTGCGCTTCCTCCGACAGCGCCACCCCGTCCAGCAGACCGTCCGGATGGCCGTCCAGCACGGACAGGAACGTGTCGGCGGCGCTATCGGAATTAATGGCGTATTCGTTCAGCGCACCCCCGCCGATGCGGTCGCGACGGTCGAGCACCACCAGGCCCCGACGAAGCATCTCCGGCAACAGGCCGTTCCGGGACGCGGCCATGAGGACCGCGGTGCCGGCGGGACCGCCACCTACCACCAGGGTGCCGACTTCCGATCGATCCGCGCCGCTTCCCCGAAGCGCGGGAACCTCGGTGGGCCGGTCCGCGGCGGTCATGGAGCCACCCCCGGCATGCCTTCGCGACCGGCTACGGCCGGCGGCGGCGGCGAAAGCGGTTGGGCCGCGAGCGGCTCGGCAGCGGGAACGCCGTTCCGGCCCGGAGCGAGGACCACGGCGATGGACCGCTCCTGCCGGGCGATCTGGTCCATCCGGCTGAGCGAGGGGCGAACGGCGGCCGTGTCGGTGCCGCAGATGCGATGCAGGGCGTCGCATACGTCGTCCACCATCGCGTCCGTCATTTCTTCCCAGTTCGGCAGACCGAGCACGCGCTTGGACAGGGAATCCGTCACCGGCAACGTATCGGACACCACGCGGCCGACGAGATGCGGGTGCTCGCCCAGATGCGGCGAGAAATATGCCATGGCGCCGATACCGTCCGCGGCCAGGGCGGCGATCAGCTCGCTCCGGGTGCCCCGATACTGGTCCGGCGGCACCACGGGCATCAGGCTGTTGGCCTGCCGGATGCCGTTGCGGCGCTGAAACGTCCAGCCGGGGAGCCCAGCGCGATAGCGGGCGGCGATCTCCTCGCGCCGGTTGATCACGCCCTCGTGGCGGTCGAGCTGAGCCAGCGCCACAGTGGCCGCCATCTCGGTCAGCTTGGAGTTGAGCCCGGGCATCGTGGCGGTGCGGGGCGCGCCGAAGCCGAAATTGCCCATGTCGCGCAACCGCCGGATGGTGGCGCGGTCCTCGCAATAGACCACCCCGCCCTCGCCGACGCTGAACGCCTTGGTGGCATGCATGGAAAAGATCACCGGGTGGCGGCATCCCTTGCCGAACGCCTTGCCCTCCCCATCGAGGCTGCCGAGGGAGGCGGCGGCATCGATCACCACCGGAATGTCGTAGCGGCGGCTGATCCAGTCGTACCGATCGAGATCCACGCAATTGCCGAAGGTGGCGTAGGGCACGATCACCGCGATGTCGGCATGATGCCTGGCGATCAGCCGCTCCTCCGACCGGGCGCATGCGGCCCAGTCGGCGGGATCGATGTCGCACAACAGGGGCGTCAGCCTGACCCATTCTGCGGCCTGGGCGGCGGCGGCGAAGGTGAAGGCCGGCATCAGCGCGTAGCGCGCGCGCTGCCGCCCCCTGGTGACCACCGCGTCCTTGATGGTCAGCAGCAGCGCGATGGTGGCGTTGCAGGTGGTGACCACCGTGTCCGGCGTGCCGAACATCCTGTCCTCGAGCGCCCGTTCGAAGCGGGTGTTCATCGGGCCGTAGTTGGTGAAGGTGCCGCTATCCTCGATCCGGGCGAGCGCTTCCGCCATCGCGCTCATCCGCGGCGGATTGGGACGCAGAAACGGGATTCTGAGCATTGTTTTGCCTGCCATTGCACCGCTCGCGACATCAGGGAGGTCTCCGGGGCCACCGGCACCTGTCATGGAAAGAAACAACCGTCGTCGCCGACGCCATTAGTAGACGAGGATAATTAAGGATTAAATAAGTTCGTGATATAACGATCGTTAACTTGCCGTGAAGACGTGCAGTAGTGGTTTACCGGAAGCCGAAGAGACCGCGCGCCGTGCGGGCCAGAGCGGCGGCGAGCGCTCCATGCATCGTCCCATCGACGGACGCGCGGCCAACCGCTAGATCAGCGCTCCATGGCCGTCTCAGCCCTCGATCCGACCGTCCTTGATCCTGCCGACCGGCCTCGACAGCCGGATTCGCGGCGGCGGTCTTTCCAGGTCGTGCTGCTGGTCGAGATCTGGGAACGCTTCGGCTATTACGGCATGCAGGCCCTGCTGCTGCTGTTCCTGGTCAACCGGCTTGGTTACGCCGACCGCGACGCCACCCTGCTGTGGGGAGCGTTCGCCGCCCTCACATACGCCGCCCCGGCGATCGGCGGCTGGCTCGGCGACCAGGTGCTGGGCTCGCGCCGGGCGATGGTGCTGGGCGCCGCAGGGCTCGCCCTCGGCTACGGGCTGCTCACCACCCAGGTCGCGGGCGGCGACGCCGGCTGGCTCGGGATGGCCATGGCGCTGGTGTGCGTGGGCAACGGGCTGTTCAAGCCCAACGCCGGCAACCTCGTGCGCCGCATCTACGAGAACGACGACAAGCGGCTCGATGCCGCCTTCACCCTGTACTACATGGGCGTCAATATCGGCGCCACCGTGTCGCAGCTTCTCACGCCGTGGCTCCGCGACCGGTTCGGCTGGCCGGTCGCGTTCGGGGTGTGCGCGATCGGACTGGTGCTGGCGCTTGGCGGCTACGCCGTGCTGCGCGGCCGGTTGCGCGGCATCGGTTCCGCCCCCGACGAACGTCCGGTCCCCGCGAGAACCGCGCTGCTCGTGGGACTGGGCATCGTGGTGGCCGTGGTGGCGGTCGCGGTGGTGCTGCGGCACGCGGCGCTGGCCCGCACCTGCGTCTGGCTGGCGGGCCTGGCCATCCTCGCGGCCTGGACCTTCATCTTCCAGCGGGCGACCCGGCCCGAGCGTCCCGGGTTGCTGGTGGCCTATCTGCTCACCCTGCAGATCATCCTGTTCTTCATCTTCTATCAGCAGCAATCGACGTCGCTGACCTTGTTCGCGCTGCGCAACGTGTCGCCCGATTTCCGCGTGCTCGGCGTCACGCTGTTCTCCTTCTCGGCGGCCCAGTTCCAGGCGCTCAATCCGATCTGGATCATGGTGATGAGCCCCGTGCTGGCGGTGGTCTACAACCGGCTCGGCAGCCGCGGGAGCGATCTGCCGATCGCCGGCAAGTTCCTGCTCGGCTTCGGCTGCGTCACCGCGGCCTTCGTGCTGTGGTGGGGCTGCACGTTCTCGGGCGGCAGCGCGCTGGTATCACCGTGGGCCTTGGTCTGGGGCTACGCCGCACAGTCGCTGGGCGAACTCCTCACCAGCGGTCTCGGGCTGGCCATGGTGGCCCGCTACGCCCCCCAGCGCCTCGGTGCCTTCATGATGGGCGCCTTCTTCGTGGCGGTGGGCGTGGCGATGTATCTGGGCAGCATGGTGGCCAACCTCGCCGCGCTGCCGCCCGGGCTGGAGCATGTCAGCCCGGACCAGACGCTGCCGATCTACCACGCCCTGTTCGGGCGGCTGACCCTGCTCGGCGTCGGCTCGATGGTGTTGTGCGCGGTGGCGCTGCCCTGGCTGAGGCGGTGGGACCGCGCCCACAGGCTGACGGTCGAGGCGAGCTAGAACGCTCGCCGCCGCGCCGGACGGCAGTTCCCGCCGGACCACGCCCCCCTGGCACGCACGCGACCGGCGATGCGGGCGCCGGAACGACGAGGCGCGCTCGGGAAAGCGTCAGCAAGCCGACGGGCCGGACCGGCATCAGCCGACGGGTCCTGGCGTGCGGCGGAGACGCGATCCGGGCCGCCCGGCAGAAGCCGGCCGGCGTGCGCCGGGCCGCCCCATCGTCGGCCCTCTCCAAGCACGATCAATCGTGCGGAGCGTGTTCCGGGTCCGACTCGTCGGCATCCCGTTCCGGATCCGCGGCCTGCAGATCCTTCGCGACGGCCGGCGACCGCAGCAGGGTGTCGATCTCCATCGCGTAGTCCAGGGCGGTGTCGGGCTGGAAATGGATTTCCGGCACCCCCCGGAGGCGCAGCGCGTGGCCGAGCTGGGAACGGAGAAACGGCGCCGCACGGCGCAGCGCCGGCAGAAGCGCGTCGATGTCCGAGCGGCCCAGCCTGGCCACGAAGGCGGTGCAGTGCTTGAGGTCCGGGCTCGAGCGCACCTCGGTCACGGTGATGCGCTCGCCCACCAGCTCCGGATCGCGGAACTCGACCCGCGTGAACAGCTCGCTCAGCACGTGGCGGATCTCTTCGGACACCCGGAGCTGACGCTGCGACGGACCGGCGGCCGCATGACCGGCATGCCTGCCCCCGCCGTGCAGGGCTCCCGAGCGAGACGGGCCGGCGGGTTTCCCCACCGGCCCGGTCAGGCTCACCTTGGAACGGGAGGAGCGGCTCACGCCGGAACCAGCTCCATCTCGTAGCACTCGACCATGTCGCCTTCGCGCAGGTCGTTGTAGCCCGCGAAGGACAGGCCGCACTCGTAGTTGCGCGCGACCTCGCGGACATCGTCCTTGAAGCGCTTGAGCTGCGACAGCTCGCCCGTGTGGACCACCACGTTGTCGCGCAGCAGCCGCACGCCGCAGCCACGCTTGACCACGCCCTCGGTGACGTAGCAGCCCGCGACCTTACCCACCTTGGTGATGTCGAACACCTTGCGGATCTCGGCGTAGCCCAGGAACTTCTCCCGGTGCTTCGGCGCGATCTTGCCCTTCACGAGTTGCTCGATGTCGTCCGACACCTGGTAGATGATCGAGTAGTAGCGGATGTCCACGCCGTCCCGCTGCGCCATCTCGCGCGCCTGGGAGGTGGCGCGGACGTTGAACGCCACGATCACCGCGTCTGACGCCTTGGCCAGCTGGATGTCGCTCTCGGTGATCTGACCCACGCCGGCGATCAGCACCCGGACCTTGACCTCCTCGTGGTCGAGCTTCTGCACGGTGGCCTGGAGAGCCTCCGCCGAGCCCTGCACGTCGGCCTTGATCAGGACGGCCACTTCCTTCTGCGCACCGGCCTGGATCCGGGCCAGCATCTGGTCGAGCGTGCCGCGCGCGGCGCTCAGCCCCGCCGCCTGCTTCTCCTTGAGCTTGCGCTGGCGGAATTCCGAGATCTCGCGGGCGCGGGTCTCGTTCTCCACCACCACCACAGGCTCTCCGGCACCCGGCACCGCGCCGAGACCCAGCAGCTCCACCGGCATGGACGGGCCGGCTTCCTTGATCTGGCGCCCCTTGTCGTCGAGCATCGCGCGCACCCGGCCCCATTCGGTGCCGGCCACCACGATGTCGCCCGTGCGCAGCGTGCCCTTCTGCACCAGCACGGTGGCCACCGGACCACGGCCGCGGTCGAGACGGCTCTCGATCACGGAGCCCTCCGCGGAACGGTCCGGGTTGGCGCGCAGGTCGAGGATCTCGGCCTGCAGGGTGATGGCTTCCTCCAGCTTGTCCAGGCCGGTGCGCTTGAGCGCCGAGACCTGCACGTCCTGGGTGTCGCCGCCCATGTCCTCCACCACGATGTCGTGCTGGAGCAGCTCCTGGCGGACCTTGTTCGGGTTGGCGCCCGGCTTGTCGCTCTTGTTGATGGCGACGATGATCGGGGCGTTGGCCGCCTTGGCGTGGCGGATCGCCTCGATGGTCTGCGGCATCACGCCGTCATCGGCCGCCACCACCAGCACCACCACATCCGTCACCGACGCGCCGCGGGCGCGCATGGAGGTGAAGGCCTCGTGGCCAGGCGTGTCGATGAACGTGATGCGGTTGCCCGCCGGGGTTTCCACCTGATAGGCGCCGATATGCTGGGTGATGCCACCCGCCTCGCCGCCCGCCACGTCCGTCGCGCGCATCGCGTCCAGCAGCGAGGTCTTGCCGTGATCGACATGGCCCATGACCGTGACCACGGGCGCCCGGGGCTTGAGGTCGGTGTCGTCGTCCGTCACCCCCTCGATGCCCAGCTCCACGTCGCTCTCGGACACGCGCCGCACCCGGTGGCCGAACTCCTGCACCACCAGCTCGGCGGTGTCGGCATCCAGCGTCTGGGTGACGGTGGCCATCACGCCCATCTTCATGAGCACCTTGACCACGTCGCTGGAGCGGGTGGCCATGCGGTTGGCGAGCTCGCTGACGGTGATCGCCTCGGGCAGCACCACGTCGCGCACCACGCGCACCTGATCGGAGCGCAGCCGCTCCAGCTCCGCCTGGCGGCGCTCGCGCTCGCGCTGGCGCCGCACGGACGCCAGCGAACGCGTCTTGTCGTCGTCGCCCTCGATCGCGGCCTGGACGTCCACGCGGCCGCTCATGCGGCGATCGCTGCCGCCGCCCTTCTTGGGCATGGTGAGCGGGGTCTTGCGCGGCGGCAGGGCGCTGCCGCCCGGGCGGCGCACGGGGCCGCCGGCGCGGCGGCCGTCATCCTCGCCGGGCGCCGGGGTGCGCAGGCGCAGCGTTTCCGCCGGCGCGCTCGGCGCGGGACGGGTGTTGACCACCGGCGCATGACCCACGGCGCGCGACGCGATGGAGCGCAGCGGCTCCATGCCCGGGATCGGCGCGTTGGGGCTCAGCACGGTGATGCCACCGGTGGCCGGCGTCCGCGGCGCGGCGGGCGTGGCGCTCGCCGGCGCCGGACGGCCGGCCTCCGGCTCGGCCGCACGGGCGGCATCGGCCTGCTGGGCATCGGCGCGCTCGGCTTCCGCCTGATCGGCCTGCTGGCGGGCGGCTTCCTGCTCGGCCTCGGCGGCGGCACGCGCTCTCGCCTCAGCGCGAACGCGCTCCTCCTCCTCGGCGGCCTCGCGGGCCTCCGCCTCGGCGGCAACCCGCCGTTCCTCGTCCTCGCGGCGACGGGCTTCCTCGGCCGCGGACAGGATGGAGATCTTTTCCTGCTCGCGGCGCGCGGCGTCCTGGCGCTGCTGTTCCAGCACGCGCTGCCGGGTGGCGAGCTCGGATGCCGTCAGGGCACGGCCGATGCCGGGCACGCGGGACGCCCCGCCGGCTCCCGGACGGGCGGCCGGCGTGCCGGCGGCGGGGGGGCTCCCCGCCGGAGCCGGACCGGGACCGCGCTTCTTGCGGACCTCGACCTGGACCACCTTCGACCGGCCATGGCTGAAGCTCTGCCTGACAGAGCCGCCATCGACGGTGCGCCCCACATCGGCGCGCGCCGCCGGCCGGAGCGACAGACGCCCCTTGCCTTGATCCTGATCCTTGCCTTCGCTCATGCACCCGCCTGTTTCAAGCCATCGCCGGGTTGCCCCAGCGACATCGGAGCCGCCAGACCGGCGATCCCCGCGTAACGTTCTCCATCGGCAAGCAGGCGTTCGGCCAAAGCCCCGGGCGCCAGCGCCGCATGCACAACATGGTCGCGACCGAAGGCCGCACCCAATCTTTCCCCGGTCATGACGGCCAGAACCGGCAGACCCCGCGCCCCGGACAGAATCCTCGAACGCTCGTCCCGGCTGCCGTCCACGGCCTGAACGATCAGGCCGGCACGACCGCCGGTAATCCATTCGCGGGTCTTCGAGAAACCGAACACCACCTGGCCGGCACGCCGCGCCAGCCCGAGGCCATCGGCCACTCGACGCAGCAGAGCGTCTTCCAGCATCGGCAGCAGATCGGGAGGAAGCTTCACCGGCCCGTGCGCAGCCCGGGCGAACGCCCCGCGCGTCCGGGCGGTTTCTAGCACATCCCTAGCAGGCCTCAACCAGATTCCCCGTCCTGGCAGCCGTGCGGCCAGGTCGGGGATCAGGACCCGGTCCGGGCCCACCACGAAGCGGATCATCCGCCCCGGTGGCAGCCTGTCGCGCGTCACGATGCAGCGCCGGAGCGGGCCCCGGTCGGGATCCGCCTCGCCTTCCTCGTCCCCGGGGGGGTTCGATGTCGCGACGGCATCGGGCGCGACGGGCTGACCAGCGGCCAGCCCGTGCCGGAACGCGCTTCCGAGGTCCGATGGACCTTCGGGACGCCCCTCGTCCTGTCCGGGCTCAGACGTGGGACTGCCCCCCCCGCTCGTCAACCTCGTGCCCGTCACCCTCGTGTCCCGCGACCGCACCCTCTTCCCCGGCGGGATGCTCGCCCGCGGCGGCGTCCGACCCGATATCCTCGCCGGCACCCCCGTCCTCGCCCTCGAACCAGTGCGCGCGGGCCGCCATGATGATCTCGTTGGCGGCATCGGCGTCGAACGCGTCCGGCCCCAGGATCTCGATCAGCTCGTCGCCGGCGAGGTCGGCTAGGTCGTCCAGCGTCTTCACGCCCTTCTCGCCCAGCAGCACCAGCTGCTGGGAGGTGAACACCGCCAGCTCCACCAGATCGTCGGCGACGCCGAGATCGCGCCACTTGTTGACCAGCTCCTCCTCGCGGCGCGCCAGGAAGCCTTCGGCGCGGCGCACCAGCTCCTCGGCCACCGTCTCGTCGAAGCCCTCGATCTCCGCCAGCTCGTCCACCGGCGAGAAGGCCAGCTCCTCCACCGTGTTGAAGCCCTCGGTCACCAGCAGGCCGGCGATCACGTCGTCCACGTCCAGCGCTTCCACGAACGTGCCGGTGCGGCGGCGGAACTCCTCCTGGCGGCGCTCGCTTTCCTCGGCTTCGGTGAGGATGTCGATGTCCCAGCGGGTGAGCTGCGAGGCGAGGCGGACGTTCTGGCCGCGGCGGCCGATGGCGAGCGAAAGCTGCTCGTCGGGCACCACCACCTCGACGCGGCCCGCCTCCTCGTCCATCACCACCTTGCTCACCTCGGCCGGGGCGAGCGCGTTCACCACGAAGGTCGCGGCCTGGTTGCTCCAGGGGATGATGTCGATCTTCTCGCCCTGCAGCTCCTGCACCACCGCCTGCACGCGCGACCCGCGCATGCCGACGCAGGCGCCGACCGGGTCGATGGAGCTGTCGCGCGAGATCACCGCCATCTTGGCGCGCGAGCCCGGATCGCGGCTGACCGCCTTGATCTCGATGATGCCGTCATAGATCTCCGGCACCTCCTGCGCGAACAGCTTGGCCAGGAAGGCCGGATGGGTGCGGCTCAGGAAGATCTGCGGGCCGCGCGGCTCGTCGCGCACGTCGTAGATATAGGCGCGCACGCGGTCGGAATTGCGGAAGCTCTCGCGCGGGATCAGCTCGTCGCGGCGCAGCAGCGCCTCGGCGGAGCCGATCTCCACCATGAGGTTGCCGTACTCGGTGCGCTTGACCGTGCCGTTGACGATCTCGCCCACCCGGTCCTTGAACTCCTCGTACTGGCGCTTGCGCTCGTATTCGCGCACCCGCTGCACGATCACCTGCTTGGCCGTCTGGGCGGCGATGCGGCCGAAATCGATCGGCGGCAGCGGATCCACCAGATGCTCGCCGATCTGGATTTCCGGCTTGAACTTGCGGGCGATATGAACGGGGATCTGGGTTTCCTCGTTCTCCACCACTTCCACGGCCTCGGTCCAGCGCGACAGCCGCACGTCGCCGGTGCGGCGGTCGATGGTGGCGCGGATGTCCTTCTCGTGACCGTACTTGGCGCGGCCCGCCTTCTGGATGGCCTGCTCCATCGCCTCGAGCACTTCCTCGCGGTCGATCAGCTTCTCCCGGGCCACCGCGTCGGCGACCAGCAGCAGCTCGGGGCGTGAAACGGCAGTATCCATCGGAAAACCCTCGGTTCAGGCTTCTTGGTTCGTCGGCCGGCAGCGCGCCGGCCCTTCGGCAACGAGCGCGTCCGGAACCGGACGCGCCACATAATCCTCAATGCGGCTTGCGGCGCCCCCGCGTGCCCGCGCCCCCGCCGGCTCCGGTGCGCGAGCCGCCCACCCGGGCGCCCCCGACCTTCCGGCTGCCGGGCCGCCCGTCCGCCTGGAGCATCGCTCCCCGGGACGCCGGAGCGTCCGTCGGGGCCTCGGCCGCCCCCTCCCCTGGTGCGTCCCCTGGGGCATCCCCCTCCACCACGGCCGGGACGCCCATCATCTGGGCGGACGCCTCGATCAGGGCGTCGGTCAGCACCAGCCGCGCCCGGCGCAGCTCGGCCAGCGGCAACGCCACCTCGCCGCCGTCGTCGAGACGCAGCCGCCCCTGCCCGTCCGCCGCCCCGAGCACGATGCCGCTGAAGCGCTTGCGGCCGTCTACGGGAAAATTGGTTTCAGCCTTCGCGAGATGGCCGGAAAAGCGGTTCCAGTCCTTTTCCCGCGTCAGGGGGCGGTCGATGCCGGCCGAACTGACCTCCAGGGTCCAGGCACCGGGGATCGGATCGTCCACGTCGAGCACCGCGCCCACCGCATGGGAGATGCGCTCGCAATCCTCCACGCCGATCAGGGAGCCGTCCGCGCGGTCGGCCATGATCTGCACGGTCGGCACCTCGCGACCCAGCACGGCCACCCGCACCAGTTCGTAGCCCATGTCGGCGAGCGTGGGCGCCACCGATGCGGCGATGCGCCCTTCCAGGCCAGTCAGAAGCGGAAGATCAGGATCCAAAGCAAAAAAGGCGGCCCGTGAAGGCCACCCCCCGAAAAAGCGGAAGATAGAAGGAAGGAGGCTTTCCTAGCGCCGGCGCGACCGCCCCGCAAGCATTCCCTGTCCAAACCCGGTAGCGCCGCCCTGCAGGCGGGATTTGTCGTGCCGCACCATCACCGCAACGTGTTGCCGACATGGTTTGTTACGAACCGGGGACCGGCCTAGCGTCCGGGCCAGCCGGCGACCGAGAAGAAGAAATCTCCACGGCGCCCGCTGCGGAGGACCGATCCGGTTCCGGCACCGCGGGCCGCCACTGGTCCGGTTCCTGCCGCCTCATCGCGGAGGAAACCATGAGAACGACCCCGATCGGCCGCAGCTCGCTGCGCCGAACCATGTTGATGGCCGGCACGGCTCTGGCGATCGCCTTGCCTGGCCCTGCCCCATCCGCCCGAGCCCAACCGGCGCCACAGACCGCGGCCCGGCCGTCGGCGGTTGCGGCCGGCATCACCACCCAGCCCGCCTATGCGGGCGGCGCCCCCTGGATGGACCCGACCCTGTCGCCCGACCGCCGGGCCACCCTGCTGGCCCAGCAATTATCGGCCGACCAGATGTTCGCGCTGGTGCACGGCGACTACGCCGTGCCCGCCAGCTGGCAGACCCCACCCAACGTGCCACCCGCCCGGGCGATCGGCTCGGCCGGCTTCGTGGCCGGCGTGCCGTCGCTGGGCCTGCCGGACCTGCAGGAAAGCGACGCGGGCATCGGCGTCGCCGACCCGGTCGGGCCGGACGGCAAACCGATCCGGGGTGCCGCGGGCTATTCCACCGCCCTGCCGTCCGGCCTGGGAACCGCGGCCACCTGGAACCGTGACGTGGCCTTCGCGGGCGGCTCCATGATCGGACGGGAAGCGCGGCAGGAGGGCTTCAACGTGCTGCTGGCCGGCGGCGTCGATCTGGCGCGCGAGCCGCGCAACGGCCGCAACTTCGAGTATGCCGGCGAGGATCCGTTGCTGGCCGGTACCATCGTGGGCGAGGAGGTGCGGGGCATCCAGGCCCAGCACGTGGTGTCCACGGTGAAGCACTACGCGCTCAACGACCAGGAAACCGGCCGCAACAGCGCGTCCTCCGACATCGACTGGGCGGCGGCGCGACAGAGCGACCTGCTCGCATTCGAGCTGGCGCTGGAGATCGGCAAGCCCGGTTCGGTAATGTGCTCCTACAACCGCGTGAACAGCGTTTACGCGTGCAGCAACGACGTGCTGCTGAACCAGGTCCTGAAGACGGATTGGCACTACAAGGGCTGGGTGATGTCGGACTGGGGCGCGGTGCACGCCGTGACCGACGCCAATGCCGGGCTCGACCAGGAGTCCGGCGCGTTCTTCGATCAGCAGAACGGCGGCCAGTTCTTCGCCCAGCCGCTGCGTGACGCGGTGAATGACGGCACGGTGAAGCCGGCGCGGCTCTACGACATGGTGCACAGGATCCTGCGCTCGATGTTCGCGCAAGGGCTGGTGGACAATCCCATCACCGCCATCGCCCCGATCGACGCCACCAACGATGCCGCGGTGGCGCAGGCGGACGAGCAGGAAGCCATCGTGCTGCTCAAGAACGCCAACAAGCTGCTGCCGCTGTCCAAGACGATCGGCTCCGTGGCCGTGATCGGCTCCAACGCCGACAAGGGCGTGCTGGAAGGCGGCGGTTCTTCCGAGGTCTGGCCGGTGGGCGGTCCGGCCGATCCGGTCGATCCCAGCACCAACTTCCCGCATCCGATCATCTGGAACCCGTCCTCGCCGCTGGCCGCGATGAAACAGGAAGCGCCCGATGCGCGTTTCTCTTTCGACAGCGGCAAGGATCCCGCCGCCGCGGCACGGATCGCGGCAAAGGCCGACGTGGCCATCGTGTTCGTCAATCAATGGCTGGCGGAAAGCTTCGACGCGTCCAGCCTGTCGCTGCCGGCCGATCCGATCACCGGAACGAACCAGGACGCACTGGTGGCGGCGGTGGCCCGTGCCAACCCGCGCACGGTCGTGGTGCTGGAAACCGGCGGACCGGTGCTGATGCCGTGGCTGAAGCAGGCGAGAGCGGTGCTGTCGGCGTGGTATCCCGGCTCCGGCGGCGGGGCGGCCATCGCCAACGTGCTGTGGGGCGACGTCAATCCGAGCGGGCACCTGCCCATCACCTTCCCGGCCTCGGAAAAGCAGTTGCCGCGCCCGGTGCTCGATGCCGGCACCGCGAGCAACCAGAACTTCCACATCAACTACGACATCGAGGGTGCCGCCGTCGGCTACAAATGGTTCAGCAAGACCAACCAGACGCCGCTGTTCCCGTTCGGCCACGGCCTCAGCTACACCAGCTTCTCGTTCGGCGAGCCGGTGGTCACGGGCGGCCGGACGCTGAGCGCGCGCTTCACCGTGACCAACACCGGCGACCTCGCGGGCGCCGCCGTGCCGCAGCTCTATCTCGGGCTGAACGGGCGGGGCGAGGCGCCGATCCGGCTGGTGGGCTTCTCCAAGCTGTTTCTCCGGCCGCACGAGAGCCGCACTGTCACCCTCGCCGCCGATCCCCGCCTGCTGGCCGAGTTCGACGGCAACAGCGACCGCTGGCGCGTGAAGGCCGGGCACTACCAGGTGTTCCTCGCCCGCTCCGCCACCGACATCGTGCACACGGCGGACACCGATCTGTCGGCGCAGGAACTGGCGCCCTGAGGGCGGGAACGGGCGGCTCCCGACCCTAGAACCGGCGCGACGCCCAGCACCGGCCTCCGGTCGGGCCGTGCGTCGCGCGTCGTCAGTCCCGCGCCGGGCTTGCCCGGGCCGGGGCGGATGTTGGATCCGCGGGAAGGCCCGGCCCGGATCACCGTCCGCCCGGAGCCGGTCCTGGTTGAGCCCGGCCTTCGCCATCCGCCCGTCGTTCCACAACGGCACGCAGACCGGTGTACCGCTCGGTGCGGCCACCTTGCGATCGCTTGCCAGCCTGAACCCCGTCTCCGCAGCGCGGATCGGCGGCAGGAGGGAACGATCGCTTGACCATCCTCGGCGCAGGCGCCCCCGGAGCTTCTGAACGATCCCGGGGACGGTGGCGGCTCAACTCAGCAAGCTTGCCACCGCCGCGATCGCGGGCAGCGGCCGCCACAGCACGGTCATTTCCTGGATCAGGCCGGTGTCGTCCAGCCGCCAATAGTCCATGCCGTCCAGTTCGTGGCCGCCGGCCCGCACGGTGAAGAACGAGGACACGTGTTCCGGCCCCTGCATGATCTCGCGGAAATTGAACGACTCCACGACGCGGAGCAGCCCGGACACGACCTCGCGAATCGCCGTCTTGCCCTTCACCGGCTCCGGCAGCAGCGGCGTGCGGAGCACGATGTTCTCCGCCATGTGCGACAGCATGGCGTCGAGGTCCTTGCGCGTCATCGCGGCGGTGAAGTCGTGGATGTGGGCGATATCCATGGAAAGAAACTCCTGGTTGGCTGCGGCGGCTGGCGTGCTCGGCATCGACACCGCCGGTCCGCCGAAACCTAGCGACGGCGAAGGTGGCGCATTCGCCATCCTTCCCTCGTTTTCTGCCAAACAGCCCGAAACGATCAGAACAGGCCCCGCGCCAAGCGGTCCGCGACGCGCCGTGCCGTGTTCTCACGCTGCCGGGTGATCGTCGCGACCCGTTGCCGCGCCTCGGCCAGCACGGGCGGCGGCGCGGTGCCGGGCAGGCCGCTGTTGAAGGGCGGCTCCGGCGCGTAGGCAATCGCGAGCTGGATGCATTGCGCCGTCTCGATCCCGCGCAGGTCGGCCGCGAGTTGCAGCGCGCCGTCGATCCCGGCGGTGACACCTGCGGCGAACAGCCACGACCCGTCCGCCACCACGCGCGCCTCCACCGGCTCGGCACCGAAGAACGGCAGCAGATGCAACGCGCTCCAATGCGTGGTGGCCCGTCTTCCGCGAAGCAGCCCGGCGGCGCCGCACAACAGCGCGCCCGTGCACACGGAAAACACACGTCGCGCACCGGCCGACTGGTCGCGCAGCCAGCCGAGCACCGCCTCGTCTTCCATCAACGCTTCCTGGCCGAAGCCGCCCGGCACGTGCAGCACGTCGAGGCACGGCGCGTCCGTCAGGGTCGCATCCGGCAGGAGACGCAATCCGTTCACGTCGCGCACGGGCAAGAGCGACCGGCCGTAGAGCCTGTGGGTCGCGTTGGGCAGGCGCGACAGCACCTCGAACGGCCCGGTCAGGTCGATCTGGTCGATGCCGTCGAACAGGAGGGACCCGATCCGGAGGGGAACATCGTGCGGGATCATGCTGGCTCCATGGCGACAAAGAGTGGACAGCGGCGAGCCTGCGCGCGCACCGTCTGGCAGACATGCCGAAGACCCCACCTTTCCCGCCAAAGCACCGCAACGGACCACCGCGCGAGGTGGCAATCGTGGCGTTTCCCAGGGTGCAACTGCTCGACGTGTCGGGACCGTTGCAGGTGTTCACCTCGGCCAACGACCTCGTGATCCAGGCGGGTGGCGCGCCGCCCTACCGGACACAGATGGTGGCCCCCGGGAACGGCGCGATCGCCGCGTCGGCCGGGCTCACCCTTTCGGCAGAACCGCTTTCTGCAGTCGGCGAGCCGCTGGACACGCTGGTGATCGCGGGCGGACCGGGCGTCGATGACGCCGCGACGAACGCGACGCTCGTCGGCTGGCTTCGCCGCTATGCGGTGGATGCGCGCCGGACCGCCACCGTCTGCACCGGCGCGTTCCTGCTGGCCGCGACCGGCCTGCTGGACGGCCGTCGCGCCGCCACGCACTGGTCGTTCTGCGCCGAGTTGTCGCGGCGGCATCCAGCCGTGCGCGTGGAGCCGGATCCGATCTTCCTGCGTGACGGCTCGTTCTGGACCTCCGCCGGCGTGACGTCCGGGATCGACCTCGCACTGGCGCTGGTGGAGGAGGATCTCGGCCGCGCGATGGCGCTCGCGGTGGCGCGCTACCTGGTGGTGTTCCTCAAGCGTCCGGGCGGACAGGCGCAGTTCAGCGCCGCCTTGTCGCTGCAAACGGCGGACGACCGCTTCGGTGCGCTGCACGACTGGATCGCGCGGCACCTCGCCCAGGACCTGTCGCTCCCGGTTCTGGCGCAGGAAGCCGGGATGAGCGAGCGCTCCTTCAGTCGGCACTATCTGGCCGCGACGGGAATCTCACCCGCCCGGGCTGTGGAGCGGCTGCGGGTGGACGCGGCGCGGCGGATGCTGTCGGAGTCTCGGCTGCCTGCGAAGCGGATCGCGCTGCGTTGCGGCTTCGGATCGGAGGAGACCATGCGCCGCAGCTTTCTGCGGCTGCTATCCGCGACCCCCGGAGACTATCGCGCCCGCTTCGGCGCCTGAGCCCTTCTAGAAACGCCCGCCCCCGACCGCGCGCGCCAGGCGGCGCTCGAACAAGCGGGCCAGCCGGACGAAGGGCAGGCCCAGCAGCAGGTAGGCGCTCCCGATCATCAGCCCGGTGCCGAGATAATCGTAGTACGTCGTGGACAGGCGCACATAGAGCTGGCTCAGCTCGCTCAGCGTGATGACGCTGACCAGCGAGGAATCCTTGAGCAGCGAGATGAAGTCGTTGGTCATCACCGGCAGCACGGTGCGGAAGGCCTGCGGCACCACCACGTGGCGCAGCGCCTGCCCGTGGCTCATGTTGAGCGCCAGCGCCGCCTCGAACTGCCCGTGCGGGACCGCCTGCAGCCCCGCCCGGTAGTTCTCCGCCTCGTACGCGGCGTAGTTCAGCCCGAGGGCCACCACGCCGGCCAGAAACGGATCGAGCCGGACGCCGAGCGCCGGCAGCCCGTAGAAGATGAACAGGATCTGGATCAGCAGCGGCGTGCCGCGCACGATCTCGATGTAGCCGACCGCGATCCAGCGCAACGGCGCCGCCCCGTCGCGCCGCATCAGCGCCAGCGCCAGACCCAGCGCCACCGCCAGCACCATCGCGCATGCCGACACCGACAACGTCATCAGCGCCGCCCGCCCGAGCAGCGGCAGGAAGCTCGCGTAGCGCCGCAGCCGGTCGCGCCAGGTGGCGGCGGGCGCGGCGGCCTTGAGCCAGTGCTCCCAGGCGATCGGCGCCGCGGCCGGCCCCGGGGCCGCGTCGTCGGTCGCCGCCATGGCGGGCGTCCACAGGTTCCAGCGCTGCAGGATGCGCCGCAGCTCGCCGTCGTGGCGCATGGCGTCGAGCGCCGCGTCCACCCGCGCCCGGAGCGCCGGATCGTCGCGCCGCATCGCGATCCCGTAGGAAAGATGCCCGACGGGTGGCCCGGACAACCGCAGACGCGCGTCCGGCACCGCGTAGTACTGGGCGATCGGCTCGTCGAGCATCACCGCGTCCAGCCGCCCGTTGGCCAGATCGGTGTAGGCGTTGGTCTCGTCCTCGTAGGAGCGGATGCGGATGCCGCCGGCCGCTTCCAGCAGGCGAAGGCTGGTGGTGTCCTTGAGCGTGCCGACGGTGTGGCCGCGCAGGGCCTGGATGGAGCCGAGCCCCGCCGCGTCCCGCCGCACGGCGATGCGCTCGGCGGTGTCGTAGTACGGCGAGGAGAACGCCACCGCTTCCTCGTGCTCCGGCGTGATCTCGATGCCGTCGATCACCAGGTCGTACAGGCCCCGGTTGAGCCCCGGGATCAGCCCGTCCCAGTCGTTCTGCACGAACACCATGGTGCGGCCCAGCCGGCGGCCGAGCGCCTGCATCAGGTCGTATTCGAAGCCGGTGAGCACGGATTGGTCGGCCGGGTCGTGGAACACGAACGGCGCGCCGGACTGGGCATCCGCCGCCCAGCGCAGCGGCGGTCCGTCCGCACGGGCGCACACCGGAAGCAGCAGAAGCGATAACAGCAGAAGCAGGATCGGCATTCTCCGGGGCAAAGGCGCACGCCCTTTCCGGGTGCCCTGGGACGTCGCCGGCGATGGCTGCCGAAGGGGCCGAACGTCCTCCGCCACCGGCCGATGCCTGCGGCCCGGCACGATGCGACGCCCGTCGGCCGCCCGTCCGGAACGATCCGCATCCGGCAAGAGGAGCCCAGGACGATGGCCGGACGCGGCGCCCGGTCCAGGCTTCCCGCCCGCCCTGTGCCTGGCCCCGCCCTCTCGTCCGGCGGTGCGGGACCCGGTCCCCGCCGTCGCGGAAGCGGTTCGCACCGGGGTGCGGTGGCCGGGCGGCCCCATCGCCATCCCGGTCATGCCGGAAAGCGGGATGGCCCGGGACCGTGCGTCGCCAGCGGTGCCCATGCCAGCGGCCGTCGCGCTCGCCCGCGGCACCGGTCCCGGAGCGGTCACAATTCGGTCCGCAGGAAACGGCGGGTGCGCGGATCGGCCGGGGAGGTGAACAGCCGCTCCGGGGGCGCTTCCTCGATGATCCGGCCGCTCTCCATGAAGATCACCCGGTCTGACGCGGCGCGGGCGAAGCGCATCTCGTGCGTCACGACGATCTGGGTCATGCCGTCCGCGTCCAGCGCGCGCATCACGCCCAGCACCTCTTCCGACAGCTCGGGGTCCAGCGCCGAGGTCGGTTCGTCGTAGAGCATCACCCGGGGCGTCATCGCCAGGGCACGCGCGATGGCGGCGCGCTGCTGCTGGCCGCCGCTGAGGGTGGCGGGATAGCGATGCGCCATCGAAGCGAGCCCGACCTTGTCGAGCAGCCGCATCGCCTCGGCTTCCGGCCGCTGGCGCCGCACCACGCGGGGCGCCAGCAGCAGGTTCTCCAGCACGGTGCGGTGCGCGAACAGGTTGAAGCCCTGGAACACCATCCCGACCTGGGCGCGGAGCCGGTGCGCGGCGGCGTTGTCCCGGCGGCGCCACCGGCCGCCGCCGCGCCGGTCGATCGCGTGGCCGACCAGCTCGATCGCGCCGTCGTCCGGCACTTCCAGCAGGTTGAGGCAGCGCAGCAGGGTGGACTTGCCGCACCCGGACGGCCCGATCACCGACACGAGCTCGCCCGCCGCCACCGAGAACGATACCGCGTCCAGCACCGTGTGGTCGCCGAAACGCTTGCTCAGGCTCCGCACGGCAACGATCGGTGCGGGGATGGCGGCCGCGGAGGGGGACGCGGACGGCGCAACGGCGAACGCCGGCCCGGATCGCTCCGGACCGGCGTCGCCGTTCGTTCCGACGCCGCCTGCGTTCAGCGAGGCGCTCGAACCAGATGACGGGCCCGCGCGTCGGCGCGGCGCATCAGGCGGCCTGGGCCATGCCGCGCAGCACGTACTGCAAGATGCCGCCGTGACGGTAGTACTCGACCTCGTCGAGCGTATCGACGCGGCAGACCAGCGGCACGTCCTGGGTGGAACCGTCCGCGCGGGTGATGCGCATCGAGAGCTTCATGCGCGGGCTGAGCTTGTCGAGGCCCTTGATCTCGATCAGCTCGTCGCCGGCGAGGCCGAGCGACTGCCGGTTGGTGCCTTCCTCGAACAGCAGCGGCAGCACGCCCATGCCGACGAGGTTGGAGCGGTGGATGCGCTCGAAGCTCTCCGCGATCACCGCGCGGATGCCGAGCAGCATGGTGCCCTTCGCCGCCCAGTCGCGCGACGAGCCCATGCCGTACTCCTTGCCGCCGAACACCACCAGCGGCACGCCTTCCGCCTTGTAGCGCATGGCGACGTCGTAGATGGAGCTCTGCTCGCCCGACGGATAATGCTTCGAGACGCCGCCTTCCACGCCCGGCACCATCTCGTTACGGATGCGGATGTTGGCGAAGGTGCCGCGCATCATGACCTCGTGGTTTCCCCGCCGCGAGCCGTAGGAATTGAAGTCCTTCTGCCCGACCTGGTGCTCCAGCAGGTACTCGCCGGCCGGCGCGCTCTTCTTGATGGAGCCGGCGGGCGAGATGTGGTCGGTGGTGATGTTGTCGCCCAGCAGCGCCAGCACCCGCGCGCCCTCGATGTCGCCCTTGGCGGCGGGCTCCATGGTGATGCCTTCGAAATAGGGCGGGTTCTGCACGTAGGTGGAGCCGCCGTCCCACTTGTAGGTTTCGGAGCCGGTGGCGACCTGCAGCGCCTGCCATTCCTTGGTGCCCTTGGTCACCTGGCCGTAGCGCTCGATGAACTGCTCGCGCGAGATGGAGGTCGCGATCAGGTCGGCGATCTCCTTGTTGGTGGGCCAGATGTCGCGCAGATAGACCGGCCTGCCGTCCGGGCCGGTGCCGAGCTGGGCGGTGGTGATGTCCTCGCGCATGGTGCCCAGGATCGAGTACGCCACCACCAGCGGCGGGCTCGCGAGATAGTTCGCGCGCACGTTGGGGCTGATGCGGCCCTCGAAGTTGCGGTTGCCCGACAGCACCGACACCGCGACCAGCTTGTTGTTCTCGATCGCGTCCACGAGATTGTCCGGCAGGGGCCCCGAGTTGCCGATGCAGGTGGTGCAGCCATAGCCCACCGTGTTGAAGCCGAGCGCGTCCAGCTCCGCCGAAAGCCCGGCGCGGTCCAGATACTCGGTCACCACCTGCGAGCCGGGCGCGAGCGAGGTCTTCACCCAGGGCTTCGGCTTGAGGCCCAGCGCGCGCGCCTTCTTCGCGACCAGCCCGGCCGCGATCAGCACTGCCGGGTTGGAGGTGTTGGTGCAGGAGGTGATGGCCGCGATCACCACGTCGCCGTGGCCGATCTCGTAGTTGGTGCCGGCGACCGGGGCCTTCACGCCGACATCGTTGGCCGGAACGCCCAGGCCCTTGGTCAGCTCGGCCTCGAACGCGCTGGTGGCGTTCTTGAGGGACACGCGGTCCTGCGGGCGCTTCGGCCCGGCCAGCGACGGCTCGATGGTCGACAGGTCGAGTTCCAGCGTGTCGGTGAACACCGGATCGGGGGTCTCGGCGGTGCGGAACATGTTCTGCGCGCGCAGATAGGCTTCGGTCAGCTTGATGCGGTGCGCGTCGCGGCCGGTCTGGTGCAGGTATTCGAGCGTCAGCGCGTCCACGGGGAAGAAGCCGCAGGTCGCGCCGTACTCGGGCGCCATGTTGCCGATGGTGGCGCGGTCCGCGACCGGCAGGTGGTCGAGCGCCGGGCCGTAGAACTCCACGAACTTGCCGACCACGCCCTTCTTGCGGAGCATCTGGGTGACGGTGAGCACCAGGTCGGTCGCGGTGGCGCCTTCCGGCAGGCGGCCGGTCAGCTTGAAGCCGATCACGTCGGGGATCAGCATGGCGATCGGCTGGCCCAGCATGGCCGCCTCGGCCTCGATGCCGCCCACGCCCCAGCCCAGCACGCCCATGCCGTTCACCATGGTGGTGTGGCTGTCCGTCCCGTACAGCGTGTCGGGATAGGCGAAGGTCTCGCCGTCCACCGTCCCGGTCCACACCGCCTGCGCGATGTATTCGAGGTTCACCTGGTGGCAGATGCCGGCACCCGGCGGCACCACGGAGAAGTTCTCGAACGCTTCCTGGCCCCAGCGCAGGAACGCGTAGCGCTCGCCGTTGCGCTCGAACTCGATCTCCACGTTCTTCTGCAGGCTGTCCGGGGTGCCGGACACGTCCACCATCACCGAATGGTCGATCACCAGATCGACCGGCACCAGCGGGTTGACCTTCTGCGGGTCGCCCTTGAGCGCGGTGATGCCGTCGCGCATGGCGGCGAGATCCACAACCGCCGGCACGCCGGTGAAATCCTGCATCAGGATGCGCGCGGGCTTGAACGGCACTTCCTTGGTGCTCTGGCCCTTTTCCAGCCACCCGGCCACCGCCTCGGCGTCCGCCACCGAATAGGAGCGGCCATCCTCGAAGCGCAGCACGTTCTCCAGCAGCACCTTGAGGCTCACCGGCAGGCGCGACACATCTCCGATGCGCTTCTCCGCTTCCGGGATGGAGAAGTAGTGGTAGGTGCGGCCTTCCACCTCCAGCGTGCGACGGGTGCCGAGCGTATCGTGTCCGACGGATTTCATGGATGCATCCCTCCGAGAGTTCCCCGCGAGCGAGGGGGGCGAGCGCAGGCCTCGAACCGGCGGAAGCACAGCGCTTCGGCGGGGTGGCGGCTTGATCTCCTGGTCGGGGCTGAACATACCCACTGAACCGTCCGAAACAAGCGGCTCCCGGCGCAGAACTGGTGTTCCGCCAGCACCCGCTTCCGGTTTTCCGAAAGGCCATCGCCCCCATGATCCGCCCGGTTCCACCCGCCCGGCGCCGGCACGCCCTCCCGGGAATGGCCCGAACCGCACCGGCGGATCGGCCCGGTCGTCGCTCCGGTCCATGTCCGTGACATCGTGTCGCCCGTGAACCCGTCCCCGCATGGCCCCCCCGTTCCCGGCCGATCCGTCCGGGCTCCGGTCGCGGACGCAGGGAGGACGGCCGGCGAGCGGCGGCAGCCGCCGGCGCCCGAGCCGCCACCGCGGGTGCGGACCGGCGCGCTGGTCGCGGAGAGGATCGTCGTGCTGCGCGGCGAACGGCTGGTGCTGGACGGGGTGGATCTGCGGCTGGTCCCGGGCGGGGCGCTGCTGCTCGCCGGCCCCAACGGCATCGGCAAGAGCACCCTGCTTCGCGTGCTGGCCGGGCTGGTCCGACCCGATGCCGGCACCGTGCGCCTGGACGAGGCTCCGGTGCCGGACGGGTGGCTGGCCTTTCTGGGCCATGCCGACGCGTTGAAGCCCGGCCTGACGCTGCGCGAGAACCTGCTGCCCTTCGCCCGCCTGGGGGGCGGCGACCTGGACGCGGCGCTCGACGCCCTTGAGCTGGGCGGCCTGGCCGACCTGCCGGCGCGGCTGTTGTCGGCCGGGCAGAAGCGCCGTGCCGCGCTGGCCAGGCTGTGCCTTTCCCGGGCGCGCGTCTGGCTGCTGGACGAACCGAGCCTCGGGCTGGACGCCCGGTCGGTGGACCGGCTCGGTCGTCTGCTGGCGGCGCATCGCGCGGCGGGCGGCATGGTGGTGGCGGCGACCCATCTTCCCCTGCCCCTGCCGGGGGCAACGGTGCTGGACCTCACGCCCGCACCGGCGGCCGCCGGCGACGGGTCGGCCCCGCTCGCGGCACCGCCCCCTCAGGCCGCGAGACCGGCCGCCGCCGGCGCGCCCGGGGGAGCGACAGCGTGGCTGCCCCTGATCCCACCCGCGGATGAACCGCGCGGCGCGGACACGGCCGCCCCGCTCGCCCCGGGCGCGCGTTCCCGGCCGGAGCCGCCCGGCCTTCTCCTTCCCGTCCGGGATCGAGAACCGCAGGCGCCCGAAGCGGCGGCGAGGTTTCTGGCCGTGCTGCGGTTCGAGCTGCGTCAGGCCGTCCGGCACGCGGCCGACACGCTGGGGGCGGTGCTGTTTCTGTTGCTGGCCGGCGCGCTGTTTCCGTTGGCGCTGGGGCCGTCGCCGGACCTGCTGCGGCGCATGGCGCCGGGGATCCTCTGGGTGTGCGCCCTGCTGGCGGCGCTGCTGCCGCTCGACCGGTTGTTCGGCGCGGATGGCGAGGACGGCACCCTCGATCAGCTGCTGCTGGCCGGCCTGCCGCCGGCCGGGCTGGCGCTGGCCAAGATGGCGGCGCACTGGCTGTCCACCGGCCTGCCGATCCTGCTGGCGGCGGGGCCGCTCGGGATGATGCTGGGGTTCCCTGCCGCGGGGCTGCCCGTGACGCTGGGCGGCCTGCTGATGGGCGGCCTGTGCCTGAGCCTGCTGGGCGGGATGGGCGCCGGGATCGTGCTGGGCGCGCGCCGCGGCGGCATCCTGCTGCCCCTGCTGGTGCTGCCGCTGGCGACGCCGGCGCTGATCTTCGGGGCGGCGGCGTCCGACGCGGTCCTGTCCGGCGCCTCACCGACGGCCGACCTGCTGCTGCTGGGAGCGTTCACGGCGGCGGCGCTGCCGCTGGCCCCGCTGGCGGCGGCCGCTGGCCTCCGAGCCGCGGCGGGCTGAGGGCTACTTGTTCTGCAGCATGGGACGATGCGGCAGGATGCCCGTTTCCGGACCCGGACCGGTGCGCATCCCGCGCTCCTCGCGGCTGATCTCGGCGAAGAGCTGCTCGATCTGGAACTGCTTGTTGGGGTCCGTGATGCCCATCTGCTCGGCGACCTCACGCCCCAGGCCCATGGCCCGGGTGCCTTCCCTGTCGATCATGACCGTTTCCTGTCCTGAAGATGAGGAGCGGTGGATGAAGCGGGAACGCATGGAACCTCCCCGCCCGGCCGGAGCTTCGGTAACGACCAGGGCGATGTCAAACTGTTTCCCGAGCGGCCGGCAGCCCCGCGGGGGCGGGACGGAAACACGGCGATCGGCGCCGGAACCACTCTTCCCCGCGCCGCGCCTGCCTGCCGCGAACCACACAGCCGAAGGATCTCTTGTTCGATGTTGATCGACGCCATCCTCGCCCGGAAGGGACGTACCGTGATCTCCATCCGGCCGGACAAGCCGGTTTCCGCCGCCGTGGCCCTGCTCGCGGAGCACCGTATCGGCGCCGTGGTGGTGGAAGACCGCGACCGGATCGCCGGCATCTTCTCCGAGCGCGACCTGGTGAAGCTGCTCGCCCGTACCGGCGCGGCCGGCCTGAACGAGCCTGTCCGCAGCGTGATGAGCAGCCCGGTGATCACCTGCGCGCCGGGCGACCGCATCGACCAGGTGATGGCGTCCATGGACAAGCACCATGTGCGCCACATGCCGGTGACCGAGGACGATCGGATGGTAGGCATCGTCAGCCTGCGCGACCTGGGACGGCACAGGCTGAACGAGAAGGAGCTGGAAACCGCCACCCTGCTCGACATCTCGCGCCGCCACGGCTGATCCGCGCGACCGAGCCGAAAACAAGAAAAGGGGGAGCGGCGCACCGCTCCCCCTCTCGTGGAATGTCCGGGCCGAGTGGTGGTGCGCCGCCTCAGTCGGCGGCGTCGGCCGCCGCCGGGCTGTTGGCGGGCTTGCGGGTGGCGGCCTTCTTGACGGCCAGCTCCTGCATCCGCGAGTCCACGTGCTTAGAATAGTTGTATTCGGCCGGCCGCTGGTTCGCGAGCGAGATCTCGGGCGCCATCGGCCCTTCGGTCTGCGGCCCGGTGAGCGCCACCTTGATCAGGTGCAGCGGCCGCTTCATCGCGTCGGCCACGGCGGTGGACTCGTAGCCGGAATGCACCATGCAGTCGGCGCATTTCTCGTAGTTGCCGGTGCCGTACTGCTCCCAGGCGGTATCGTCCATCAGCTCGCGGAAGGTCTTGGCGTAGCCTTCGCCGAGCAGGTAGCAGGGCTTCTGCCACCCGAACACGTTGCGGAGCGGCTTGCCCCACGGGGTGCAATGGTAATTCTCGTTGCCGGCCAGGAAGTTCAGGAACAAGGGCGACTGGGTGAACTTCCACTTCTTGCCCTTGCCGTAGCGGAACACGTCCCGGAACAGCTGCTTGGTCTTCTGGCGGTTCAGGAAGTGTTCCTGGTCCGGCGCGCGCTCATACGCGTAGCCCGGGGCGGTCATGATGCCGTCCACGCCCATCGCCATCACGCGGTCGAAGAAGTCGGCCAGCCGCTTGGGATCGGCCCCGTCGAACACCGTGCAGTTGATGGACACGCGGAAGCCGCGCTCCTTGGCCTTCTTGATGGCCGCGACCGCGCGGTCGTAGACGCCGTCCTGGCAGACGGAGGCGTCGTGCATCTGCGCGTCGCCGTCCAGATGCACGTCCCACGAGAAATAGGGGGAGGGCGCGTAGTCCTCCATCTTCTTCTCGAGCAGCAGGGCGTTGGTGCAGAGATAGACGTACTTCTTCTTGGCCAGGAGGCCCCGGATGATCTCGGGCATCTCCTTGTGCAGCAGCGGCTCGCCGCCCGCCACCGCCACGATGGGCGCCCCGCATTCGTCCGCCGCGTCCAGGCATTCCTGAACGGACAGGCGCTGGTTCAGGATCGGCGCCGGATAGTCGATCTTGCCGCAGCCGGCGCAGGCCAGGTTGCAGCGGAACAAGGGCTCCAGCATCAGCACCAGCGGGTAGCGCTTCACGCCCGCCAGGTGCTTCTTGACCACATAGGAACCGACCCGCACGGCCTGCATCAACGGTACGGCCATAGATTGCTCTGCTCCTGATGTCGGGCCAGTGCGGTCCCGATCGACCATGACGACCCGCGCCGGGTGCCGGAAACCGGCACCGGACCCTTTCCGGCGCTCCGGAACGACGGGCCGCGACTCCGTGACCGCAGCCGCTGACAGCAACGGCGACGGCACGAGGGATTTGCCTATAAGCCATTGCCGCCCGCCGGTCCAAATGTTCGTGGCAGTGCTGCCATGGCTTTTCTGCAACAGTGGCGGCGGTGGTGCTTCCCGCCTGCAACAAAATGCTTATAGAGCTTCACCCCTGCGCACCCTTCCATGGAGAAGGGTGGAGAACGACTCCCCGGGGGACCCGGAGCCGGTTCACGGCCGATGCCGCCCCTCCTCCGGGGCCTGCCAGGAAACGCCACCATGACGGACAGAACCGACGCCGCCACCTCCCCGTCGGTCTCCCCCGCCGCGTCCGCGCGCACCGCCGGCCCCGCGCCGGCCGGCAGCCGGACCCCTCTTCTTGACCGTATTCTATCGCCGTTGGACTTGCGGAACCTGAGTGGGGAGCAGTTGCGGCAGGTTGCGGACGAGCTTCGGGCTGAGACGGTGGACGCGGTATCGGTGACGGGGGGTCACCTGGGGGCGTCGCTGGGGGTCGTGGAGCTGACGGTGGCGCTGCACGCGGTGTTCGACACGCCGTCCGACCGGGTGATCTGGGACGTGGGCCACCAGGCCTATCCGCACAAGATCCTCACCGGGCGGCGCGGGCGCATCCGCACCCTGCGCCAGCCGGGCGGGCTGTCGGGCTTCACCCGGCGCTCGGAAAGCCCCTACGACCCGTTCGGCGCCGCCCATTCCTCCACCTCCATCTCGGCCGGCCTCGGCATGGCA
>JAMZEJ010000006.1 GCA_024508355.1 Rhizosaccharibacter radicis | reverse complement strand
GATACTGCAAAGAATAGAAGACGAGGGCGGAATTAAATCATGCAGCATCAATGTGCTGTATGAGCCGCATCGGAAGCCTTGACCAACCTTCTACAGCTGAGCCTGTAGACAGAGTTTCAATCGCTGCCTCAGACGCCGCTGTTTCCTGGCGGTTGGCCCAAGAGATCCAGTGCTTCTGCATTGCGGCGAGCCCAGTCATAGAGCAACTCCACCGGTTCAACGAGACGCTCGCCAATGGGCGTGAGCCGGTACTCCACGGCCGGCGGCACCACGCTCTCGACATGCCGGGTCAGCAAACCCCGCATCTCCATCTCGCGCAGCGTCTGGGTCAGCATCTTTTTGGAAATGCCCGGTAGGCTGCGCATCAGAACGCCAGTGCGCGCGCTGCCATGATGCCGGACATGCAGCGTATGCAGCACCATGCTGGTCCATTTGGTGGCAAACAGTCCAAGGACCCGCCTTGGCGCGCAATCCTCGCGCCATCGTTCTTCCGCTGTTCCCGGCCCGGTCCTGGTTACCATCTGGTGCCTACGTTCCCGATCAGTGCCGTCTGGAAGACACCCAATACCCTACCCAGCTTCCGATGACATGGAGACGGACCGGTAAGACATGACGACGAAGACGGCGCTGGTGGTTGGAGCGAGCGGCATCGTGGGAAGCGCCACGGGGGCTCTGCTGAAGAAGGAAGGCTGGCAGGTTCATGCCCTGTCCCGTCGGCCATCGGCCGGCGACGGCGTGCTACCCGTGGCGGCCGATCTGCAGGATCCGGAAGGCACCGCGCGAGCCTTGGCCACCGTGCATCCGGACGCGGTGTTCATCACCACCTGGGCACGGCAAGACAGCGAGAAGGAGAATATCCGCGTCAACGGCGCCATGGTCCGCAACCTGCTGAACGCTCTGCCCAAATCAGAAAACGAGCGTCATGTCGCGCTGGTGACCGGCCTGAAGCATTATCTCGGGCCATTCGAGGCCTATGGCAAAGGGACGCTGCCGCAGACGCCGTTCCGCGAGGAGCAGGGCCGGCTCGACGTCGACAATTTCTATTACGCCCAGGAGGACGAAGTCTTCGCTGCCGCCCGCCGCGACGACTTCACCTGGAGCGTCCACCGTCCGCATACCGTGATCGGCAAGGCAGTCGGCAATGCCATGAACATGGGTACGACCCTGGCGGTGTACGCGACGCTGTGTCGCGAGCTCGGGCGCCCCTTCCGCTTTCCCGGTGTCGCACAGCAATGGACCGGCCTCACCGACATGACGGATGCGAGCGTGCTTGCGCAGCAGATGCTCTGGGCGGTCGAGACGCCGGCTGCTCATGACCAGGACTTCAACGTGGTCAATGGTGACGTCTTCCGTTGGCAGTGGATGTGGGAACGACTGGCCGCCTATTTCGGGCTCGATTTCGTCCCGTTCGACGGCGTTGTCCGGCCGCTGGAAGAGCAGATGGCGGGAGACGCTGAAGTCTGGAGCCGTATCGCGCACCGGGATGGTCTGGCCGAGCCGGTGCTGGACCGACTGGCATCTCCTTGGCACACGGACGCCGATCTCGGCCGTCCTATCGAGGTGGTCACGGACATGTCCAAGAGCCGTCGCCTGGGATTCACCGCCTATCAGCCGACGGACGACGCGTTCTTCGCGCTGTTCGACCAGTTGCGGGCCGACCGGCTCATCCCGGCAGGGCGGTAAAATCGCCACCCGGAAGGCGACGATGCGCTTCGGGGATCGCTTCGCGATCCCCCTCCGGCAGACCCCTCGCGGCTTCGGGCCGACGAAGTCCGCTAGGTGAGGCAGCGCATCGAGGTTCGTCAGCCCGCGTGGTGATCGAAGAAGCGGACGCCGACCGTTGCCACGTCGAACTTCTTCACGGCGTTGTCGAACGCTGCCCAGTGCGGCGTGGCGAGATGGGTGTCGAACGCCGCCCTGTCGTCATAGACCTCGTGCAGCACCACCGTGCTCTCGTTCTCCGGATCCGTGAGCACGTTGAAATGCCGGCAGCCGGCCTCGTCGGTCGTGGAACGAAGGCTGTCTTCCCGGCAGGCCACCAGAAACTCGTCCCGCTTGCCCGGCTGCACCCGGAACTCGGCGATCACGACGAACGCCCCAGAAACACCCGACATCATGATCCTCCGCGACATGTTCGAATTCGAAGTCGGCGCACCGTAGGCGGAGCAGGATGAGCTGCAAAGTCACCATGGCGGCCCGTCGCCGGCGGAAGATCAGGCCGCGTCGACGGGTTTGGGCCACTTGAGGTCACGCGGCATCAGCCTGAGCGCCTGGAAAACAGTTAGGGCGAACGGTCCGCTGAACGAGAACAGGGCCATCAACACCGCGCCACCGATGCCGATCGCCTGCCGGATCCCGACGCCCTTCACCAGCGAGGTGTGCAGCCCGATCCACAGGAACAAGGCGGCGGACAACAGGTAGTAGACGGACCAGCTCGCGGTGATCAGGGAGAAGTAGCGCCGCATGAACGGGAAGGAGAGATCCGGCTGCTGCTGCAGCACCAGCTCCTCGATGATCGAACGACCCCGGGCGCCCAGCGCGAAGAACACCGCCAGGATCAGCCGGTTGACGGCGCCCTCGTAGCGCAACATGAACACGTGCTTGCTGAAAACGTCGATGGTGCCGAACACCAGCACCAGGGCAGTGGTCAGGATATAGAGGCGCGGAAAGCCGATCCTGAGCTTCCACCGCCTCAGCGCGTCGATCGGCACGAAGATCAGCGTGCCGATAATGGCGGCCCGTAATCCGAGCGTCGCCAGCAAGGCGTAGAACACGATCACACCGCCGAAATCGAACAGGGCGGTGCCCAGCAGCTTGTTGATGATCCTCATCGGCGTCTCACCGACATTCCCCCCGGCAACGGGCGTCCGCGCCGGCGCCGCGGGTGTTCTGCCCGGTCCGGCGTCGCGCCGCCAGATCTCGGGCGGGACGGCTAGCGCTTCGGGGGCCGGGCGCCGCCCGGCGTCACCGGATGCCGGGCGCTCGACTGGCCGGGGAGGCCCGGACGATCCTTTTCGTCGTGCAGCAGCTGATGGTCGATGGCTTCCACGCGATTGTTCGCGGCGGCACCGCGCAACGGCACGGCGCGGTCCGGCGACCGGTTCTCCCCGGCGGCGGCCCGTGCCGCGCGGGTCGAGTCGGGGCGAGCGTCGGCCGGCGTGGTGGTGGAGCGATCGGTCGTCGTCGGAACCGTTTGCGCCCTGGTGCCGGCCGCGCCCAGCAGGATGAACATCGTGGCGGCGGGTGCGAGGAAGGCGACGCGCTGGCGGATCATGGACGGGCTCCGGGGATGGCCACCCGCGCCGGATCGGCGAGATGGGCTTCGAGAAGCGCGATGTTGCGCAGATTGGCCTTGTAGGTCGCGTCGATCACGTCGCCGAGCACCGGCACGGACCCCGCCACGGCTTCCACGGCCACATTACCCAGCATCCGGGCGATGACCGCTTTCGGCACGCCAAGACGGTGCGCCTCCCAGACGATATAGAGCGAGATCAAGGCCAGCACGGCGTCGCCCGCGGCAGGCGGCAGGCCGATCAGGGTGCCGATCCCGAAGCGGAAACGGGTTCCTGGGATCCGGAGGGCCGCATCCAGCAGCCATGCCAGCCGGCGGATGCGCTTGAGCCGCCGGCTGGCATCGGAACCGGTCGCGACGGGGGCGTCGAGAAACCGCGACAGAGCCCGCGCGGTGCGCCTGGGCAGGCCGTGACGGTCGGCCTCGTCCTCGAAGCGCGACGAATTGTAGGCGGTGCCGGCTCCGATGGGGGCGGAGCCGGCGGCGGCGGAAGCGCTGCGGCGCATGCTGGGCTCTCCGGGCAAGCGTTGGCGGGGCGAGCGATGGTGGAACGAGCGTTGGTCGTCCGGCAGCAACGCCTCGGCGGGGCGGAAGATCGCCGCTACCGGCAGACGTGGCGATAACCGTCCGCCCCGATATAGGTCGCGGTGGCCGGGTCGTAGCAGGCGAAGCTGCTGCAGATGCCTGCCTGAGCATATTGGCTGGCGAGGATGTTCCTGCCCATGTCGTTCGCTTCGCGTGCGGCCGTTCCGCAAAGCGGGGTATCCGCCGGGGCCGAGGGATCGTTCGCCAGGGGCACCGTTCCCGATGCAGCCACCCCCGCGGCTGTCGCGGCGGGGCGAGGCGCGGCGGCGACGGCGGTGGCGGCAGGAGCCGGCGACGTAGCGGGGGTGTCCTCGCATCCGGACAGCAGCAGGGCCACCGCGCCGGCTGGGACGAGGGACAGCATCCCGAGGAGGCGTCCGCGGGAAGATGCCATGCCGATATACCTCGCAGCCGTTCTCATCGGGCAGTCCAACGCCCGTCCGCCCGTACTCGTTGCGTGGGGCGTATCATGTCTCGGGCAGAACGAGCCGGTAGCCGACCCCGGGTTCGGTCTGGATGAGCGACGGCCCGATCGCGCCGAGCTTCTGGCGGAGCTGGCCGACGTAGACCCGCAGATACTGCACGTCTTCCTCGTGCGCCGGGCCCCACACGGCGGTCAACAGCTGACGGTGGGTGAGCACGCGGTCGACATTGGATGCCAGCAACGCCAGCAGGGCATATTCGCGCGGACTGAGTTGCAGCGCCTGGCCGGAAAGGGTCACCCGCCGGGCAGCCAGGTCCACGCACAACTCACCCGCCTCAAGCCGTTCCGGCGCCGCGTCGCGGGCGCGCACGTGCCGGAGTGCCGTGCGGATGCGCGCGAGCAGCTCGCCCACGCTGAACGGCTTCTCGACATAGTCGTCGGCACCGGCATCGAGCGCGGCGATCTTCTCGGCATCCCGGTCGCGGGCGGACAGCACGATCACCGGCACCTTCGAGAACGCGCGTATCTGCTGCAGCACCTTCTGGCCGTCGAGATCGGGCAAGCCCAGATCGAGCAGCACCAGGTCGGGCGCGCGCGCCGCCGACAGCCGCAAGCCTTCCCGCCCATTGTCCGCCCGTTCCACCCCGTAGCCGGCGGCTTCCAGCGCCGGGCGAAGGAAGCGGTGGATCTGCGGCTCGTCGTCCACCACCAGGATCACGGCGCTGCCGACACCGGGCTTCATGCGGATATCCTGGGGGAGAGTGTGTCCTCGCTCGCCAGCTTCAGGCGGATGGTCATGACCATGCCGGGAGCGGCATCGCGGGCGACGTCGGGCCGCGGGCTGACGGCGGTGATGGTGCCCTCCATGGCTTCCACCAGCCCGCGCGCGATGGCCAAACCCAGCCCGGTGCCGGGCAGCACGCGGTCGCCGTGCCGCGCGCGAAAGAAGCTGTCGAACAGATGCGGCAGCTCGGACGCCGACACGCCTATGCCCTCGTCCGCCACTTCGATGACGGCTTCCTCGTCGCGGCGCTCGGCGCGGATCGCGATCTGGGCTCCGGCGGGAGAATATTTCACGGCGTTGTCGAGAAGGTTCACGATCACCTGTTCCAGCAGCGCCCCGTCGGCCTGCAGAAGGAGGAAGGGGATGGAGACGGTGGTGTGCAGGGCGCCCGGCACCCGCGCGATCGCCGCTTCCACCACATGCGAAAGCTCCACCGTTTCGCGGCGGGCAACGATCTGGCCGCTTTCGAGGCGGGTGAGGTCCATGATGTTGGCGAGGAAGCGCGTCATCCGCGCGGTATCGTCCTCGACGCTGCTCAGCAGATCCCAGCGATCCTCGGCGCTCAGCGCGTCCCAGCTCGCCCGGAGCGTTTCGGCGGCACCGCGAATGCCGGTGAGCGGCGTGCGCAGATCGTGGCTGAGCGAGTTCAGCAGGGCAGTGCGCAGCTTCTGGGTGTCTTCCAGAGCCGAGGCGCGCGCGGCGCCGGCGGCGAGCCGCAGCCGGTCGAGTGCGGTGGCGGCCTGATCGGCCAAAGTGTCGATCACCTGGACGGCGGTGTCGTCCAACGCGGCCCGTTCGCCTTCCGCGTCTTCCCGCACCCCGAGCACGATCCGCGGGCCGTCGCCGCGGACCTTCACCGGCACGAAGCGCCACCCTGCCGAGGGCAGCGTCGTGGTGCCGCGCCCGGCCTCGACCGCGTGCATCGCGCTCCAGCGGGCGGCCGCGCGGCTGCGCTCGTCGAGATCGGCGTCCGGCGGCACCGACACCAAGATGTGCAGCTCGCCTGCGGCACTGCCACCCTCGGACGGGTCCCCCGCGCCCAGCACCGCGGCGGTACCGACCACGGCGGCCGCCTGCCGCGCCATCTCGGCCAGGAGCTCCGGCTCGGTCGCGGCGGCGCCGAACGAGCGGCTGAAGCTGGCGATGCGCCGCAGGCTGTCCACCCGCGCCTGACCGGCCCGCGCTTCGGCGCGCACCCGCCCGGCAAGCGTGCCGGTGACGCCCGCCACCAGCAGGAACACCGACAGCGACACGGCGTCATGGGTGTTGGCGATGGTGATGGTGTGCACGGGCGGGATGAAGAAGAAATCCCAGCACAGGAAGGCCAGGGCCGCGCAGCATAGCGCGGACAACAACCCGCCGCGGGTCGCCGTCGCCACCACCACGGCGAGAAACACCATGCCGATCGCCTCGCCGCCGATCAGCTCGCGCAGCCGCAGGCCGCCCAGCGTCACGAGCGGCGGCAGCAGGAACACGCCGGCCCAGGCCATCCGGTCGCGCTGGAACTCGATGCGGCGCCTGGGTCGTGGAGCCGCCTCGGACGGCACCACATGGAGGCCGAACGGTCCGGCCCGGCGCAGCAGTCGGGCGGCCAGCGAGGGACGGAAGGGCGCCGTCCAGCGCCGGCGGCCTTCCGGATCCACGCGCCCGACCACGATCTGGGTGACGTTCCGGCTCGCCGCGAGCTCAAGCGCGAGGCGGGAAAGGTCGCGTCCGGTCCGGGTTTCCAGCTCGGCGCCGAGGCGGCCCGCGAGCGGCATGAAGTTCCGCCGCCGCGGCGGCAGGTGCGGGGGTTCCACCAGCAGGGCGACCCAGGGGGCGCGAAGGGCGTCGGCGAGCTGCTTGGCGTAGCGGACCACGGGCTCGCCGGCCTCGTCGGGTCCCACCACCGCCATGACCCGGTCGCTGGCGGGCCAGGGGCCGGCGATCCGGTTGTCGCGCATCCAGCCGCGCACGTCGTCGTCCACATGGGCGGCGGCGCGGCGCAGGGCGATCTCGCGCAGGGCGGCGAGATTGCCTTCCTTGAAATACCCGTCGAGCGCCCGGCGGGCGGTGTCCGGCCGGTAGATCTTGCCGTCGCGCAGCCGGGTGCGGAGGTCGGATGGCGGCAGGTCGATCAGCTCGATCTCGTCGGCATCCTCCAGCACCTGGTCGGGAAGCGTTTCCCGCACCCGCACGCCGGTGATGCGGGCGACATCCTCGTTCAGGCTCTCGATGTGCTGGATGTTGAGGGTGGTCCAGACGTTCAGGCCCTGGCGCACCAGCTCCTGCACGTCCTCCCACCGCTTCCCGTGCCGGCTGCCGGGCGCATTGGTGTGGGCGAGCTCGTCCACCAGCAGCAGGGCCGGCCGCCGGGCGAGCGCCCCGTCGAGATCAAACTCTTCCAGCATCTGCCCGCCGTGCGGCACCTGCCGCATCGGCAGCACCGGAATCCCTTCCAGCTGGGCCGCGGTCTCCGACCGGCCGTGGGTCTCGATCACGCCGGCCAGCACGTCGATGCCGCCGGTCTGTGCGGCCCGGGCCTGGTTGAGCATCTTCCAGGTCTTGCCGACGCCCGGCGCGGCGCCCAGGAAGATCTTCAGGCGCCCCGCGGTTTCCCGGATCGACGCGGCCAGCAGGGCGTCCGGGTCGGGTCGGTCATCGGAACGGCTATCGGCCATGGAACCCGGAAGACGATGGCCGGACGACGCCGTCCGGCGCGGGATCAGCGCGAGGCGGCATCCATCGCCATGTTGAGGCGCAGGACGTCGACCCTCGCGGCGCCGAAGATGCCGAGCAACGGTGGGGTCGTCCAGCGGTCCACGAGCGCCTGCACCGCCGGGCGCGCGAGGTGCCGCGCGTCCGCCACCCGCGCCACCTGGCGAGCGGCGTTCTCGGGCGAGATGTCCGGATCCAGACCGGACGCCGAGGTGGTGACGGCGTCGGCGGGGATGTCGGAGTTTCCGGCCGCGTCTGCCTTGACGCGGCTCACCAGGGCAGCCGAGGTCGGCGCGAGGTTGGAGCCGGACGAGGATGCGGCGTTGTAGGGCGCCGGCACCGTCTTGCTGCTGTCCTTGGGGTCGGGCGCCGTGGTCGCGGACGGACGCCCGTGGAAATAGCCGGCACCGGTGAAGTTCTGCCCGATCAGTGAGGAGCCGACGATCTTGCCGTTCAGCGTCAGGAGGCTGCCGCCTGCGGCGTGCGGCGCCAGCGCCTGGGCGCCGCCGACGAAGGCGAGCGGTGCCGCGATGCCCAGCAGGGCGGTGGACAGCGCCACCACGACCAGGGCGGGACGAAGATGTTCTTGCATGGCCTCAGGCCACTCCCAGGATGGTCAGTGCCAGATCGATCAGCTTGATGCCCGCGAACGGTGCCACGAGGCCGCCGAGCCCATAGATCAGCAGGTTGCGGCGGAGCAGCGCGGCCGCCCCCAATGGACGGAACGCGACGCCGCGCAACGCGAGCGGCACGAGGGCCACGATGATCAGCGCGTTGAAGATCACGGCGCTCAGGATGGCGCTCTGCGGGGAGTGCAGCCGCATCACGTTCAGCGCCTGCAGGCCGGGATAGGTGGCGACGAAGATCGCGGGCAGGATCGCGAAATACTTGCTGACGTCGTTGGCGATGGAGAAGGTGGTGAGCGAGCCGCGGGTGATCAGCAGCTGCTTGCCGATCTCCACCACCTCGATGAGCTTGGTGGGGTCGCTGTCGAGATCCACCATGTTGCCGGCCTCGCGCGCGGCCTGAGTGCCCGTCTGCATGGCGACGCCAACATCGGCCTGCGCCAGGGCAGGGGCATCGTTGGTGCCGTCGCCGCACATGGCGACGAGACGACCGTCGGCCTGGGCCTTGCGGATATAGTCGAGCTTGTCCTGCGGCGTCGCCTGCGCCAGCACGTCGTCAACTCCGGCCTCGGCGGCGATGGCGGCGGCGGTCACCTTGTTGTCGCCGGTGATCATCACGGTGCGGATGCCCATGCGGCGCAGCGCGGCGAACCTTTCCCGGATGCCCGGCTTGACGATGTCCTTGAGCTCGATGGCGCCGAGCAGCCGGCCATCCGCGACCACGCCGAGCGGCGTGCCGCCCGCGCGGGCGATGCGGTCCACCGCCGCGGTGAATTCGGGGGGCGGGGGCACGGCGGACAGGGCCAGCACGCTGTCCACGGCGCCCTTGCGCCAGGACCGGCCGCCGCTGTCGAGGCCGCTGACGCGGGTGTTTGCGGAAAAGGGCACCAGAACGGCGTCGGCCGGCAGCTCCGGGGCGGCGCCATGCCGCTCGCGGGCGAACGACACGACGGAGCGTCCCTCGGGCGTCTCGTCGCCGAGCGAGGCCGTGGCCGCGGCGTCCGCCAGCTCCCGGTTATCCACGCCCGGCACCGGATGGAAGCCGGCTGCCATGCGGTTGCCGAAGGTAATGGTGCCGGTCTTGTCCAGCAGCAGCAGATCGACGTCGCCCGCGGCTTCCACGGCGCGGCCGGAGGTGGCGACCACGTTGAAGCGGATCAGGCGATCCATGCCGGCGATGCCGATGGCGGACAGCAGGCCGCCGATGGTGGTGGGAATGAGCGTGACCAGCAGGGCGGCGAGCACGGGAATGCCGAGCACGCTGCCGGAATAGTGGGCGAGGCCCACCAGGGTCGCCACCGCGATCAGGAAGATGATGGTCAGGCCGGCCAGCAGGATGTCGAGCGCGATCTCGTTGGGCGTCTTGCGGCGCGCGGCCCCTTCCACCAGCGAGATCATCCGGTCGATGAAGGTGCCGCCGGGGTCGGCGGTGATGCGCACCAGCAGCCAGTCGGACACCACCTGCGTGCCCCCCGTGACCGCGGACCGGTCGCCGCCCGCTTCGCGGATCACCGGCGCGCTTTCGCCGGTGATCGCGCTCTCGTTCACGCTGGCGACGCCTTCCACCACCTCGCCGTCGGACGGGATGAGGTCGCCGGTCTCCACCAGCACGATGCTGTCGCGCTTGAGCTCGTTGGCCGGCGTCGGCTTCCAGAAGGCCCGGTCGTCGGGCCGGACCAGCACCTTGGCCATCACGTCGGTGCGGGCGCGGCGTAGCGTGTCGGCACGGGCCCGGCCGCGGCCTTCGGCCACGGCCTCGGCGAAGGTCGCGAACAGCACGGTGAGCCAGAGCCAGGCCGCGATGGAGAGCGCGAAGCCGGCACCGGCATGAGCGGTGACGAGATCGCGGCCGCCCAGCACGGTGACCAGGATGGCCACCACCTCGGTGACGAAGATCACCGGGTTGCGCAGCAGATGCCGGGGGTCGAGCTTGCGGAACGCGTCGCGCGTGGCGCGCAGCAGGATGGGGCCGTCGAACAGCGCGATGGTCCCGGCCGGCCCGGCGGAGTCCTGGGCCGACATCGGAGAAACGGGAACGTCCATGGAAGGATGAACCTCAGAAGGTCTTGCCGGCGAGCATCGCGAAATGCTCCGCCAGCGGACCGAGGGACAGGGCGGGCAGGAACTGGAGACCGCCCAGGATGAGGATGACGCCGGCGAGCAGGCCCACGAACAGCGGACCGTCGGTGGGGAAGGTGCCGGCGGAAGGCGGCACGGTCGGCTTGGCGGCGAGCGAACCCGCGATGGCCAGCACCGGCACCAGGAAGGCGAAGCGGCCGAACAGCATGGCGATGCCGAGCCCGTAATCGAGCAGCGGGGTGTCGGCGGACAGGCCGCCGAACGCGCTGCCGTTGTTCGCCGTGGCGGAGGTCCAGGCGTAGAGCATCTCGCTCAGGCCGTGGGGCCCCGCATTGGCGAGCGATCCGAGGCCGCTCGCCGTGCACAGGCTGATCGCAGTGCCGCCCAGGATCAGCAGCGGCAGGATCAGCACCGCCAGCATGGCGAGCTTGATCTCCCGCGCCTGCACCTTCTTGCCGAGATATTCCGGCGTGCGTCCGACCATCAGGCCCGCGACGAACACGGCCAGCAGCGCGAACACCAGCATGGAATAGAGGCCCGAACCGACGCCGCCCGGCACCACCTCTCCCAGCTGCATCAGCAGAAGCGTGACGAGACCGCCCAGCGGCATCAGGCTGTCGTGCATCGCGATCACGGCGCCGGTCGAGGTGGCGGTGGTGGAAGCGGCGAACAGGGCGTTCAGCGCCTGACCGAACCGGACTTCCTTGCCTTCCATGTTGCCCATGACGTCGCTGACGCCGAGCGCATGCAGGAGCGGGTTGCCTGCCGTTTCCGCAGCGTAGATGCAGCCGGTGAACACCAGCAGCAATGCCATCATGGTGGTCAGCAGCGCAGCGCCATCGCGCCGGCGGCCGGCGATGCAGCCGAACATCACCGGCATGGCGAACGGGATCACCAGCAACGACCAGTTCTCGATGATGTCGCTCAGCACGCCCGGATTCTCGAACGGGTGCGCCGAGTTGACGTTGAAGAAGCCGCCGCCGTTGGTGCCCAGCAGCTTGATCGCCTCCTGGAACGCGACCGGCCCGATCGCCAGGGTCTGCTTCGCACCTTCGAGCGTAGTGACGTCGATGCTGCCAAGCATGGTCTGCGGCACGCCGAGCGCGATCAGCAGGATCGTCACGACGATGGCGAGCGGCAGCAGCACGTAGAGCGTGATGCGCACGAGATCGGCCCAGAAGTTCCCCAGACCGTCGCCCCGGACCCGCCTGAAGGCGCGCGACACGGCGGCCGCCGCGGCGATGCCGGCGGCGGCGGACAGGAAGTTGTGGACGGTGAGGCCGAACATCTGGGCGCCGTTGCTGAGCGTCGTCTCGCCCGCGTAAGCCTGCCAGTTCGTGTTGGTGACGAACGACACGGCGGTGTTGAAGGCGAGCCGCGGCGACATGCCGGTGAAGCCCTGCGGGTTGAAGGGCAGGTAGTACTGGGCGCGCAGCACCGCGTAGAGCAGCAGGAAATGGACGGCGCTGAGCATCAGCAGCGCGACGGTGTAGCCGCGCCAGCCCATCGACCGGGTGGGATCGATGCCGGCGAGCCGGAACGTGACACGCTCCACCGGGCCCAGCATGGGCGACAGGAAGGTGCGCTCGCCGCCGAGGACGCGCGCGATGAAGCGTCCGAGCGGAACGGCGGCGAGCAGAACGAGGGCCAGAACGAGGACGATCTGGACCCAGCCGAGGATCGACATGGGACCGGGGCCTTACAGATCTTCCGGACGCAGCAGCGCCCAGACCAGGTAGACGAACAGCGAGGCGGTCACGATGCCGCCCAGCACGAGGTCGAGCATCGGATCAGATCCGGTCGCAGAAGGCGGCGTAGCCAGCCAGCATCAGGATCATTCCGGCGCCGGCACAGGCGAGAAAAAGGTCGAGCATGGTGGTGTCCCGAACGGGTCAAGGACACGATGCATAGGTGGGGGGACGCTAAAGGCGCGATGCGGGAGCGGGCCAGGGGCCGTAAAGGTGGCGTAAAGGCGCCGGTGCCCCGTTTGGAGTCTGCGTCCCCGCGTCAGCGCGGCTCCGACTGGTCGGCGTGGAACGAAAATGCGCCGCCCGGGAACAACTCGTCGATCGCCTGCAGAAGGGCCTGGACCTTGCGGGTCTGGAAGCGCCGGGCGGGGCGAAGCGCCCACAGTTCCACCGGCGGGACGTCGAGATGCCCCCAGCACCGGAGACGGCCCTCCCGGAGATTGGCGGCGACCAGCGACCGTGGGAGCGCGGCCGTGCCGGCACCGGCCCGCACGGCATCGCGTACCAGGCCAATGCCGGACATCTGGGCGATCGGCTTGGGGGTGAAGATGGCGCCGTCTTCCCGGCGGCGCCATCCGCCTTCCGGAACCGTGCCCATCACCACGGCCGCGACCGGCCCGGCAGGCGTATCGGGGGCCGGGACGGCGGTGTGCGCGGGCGCGACCAGCAGCATCTCGTCGCGGAGGATGCACCGGCCAACGAGAGCCTCGTCCGGCGCCGGGTTCACCCGGATCACGAGGTCGAAGCCGTCGAGGACCGGATCGGCGCGCCGGTCCTCCGCGACGATGTCGAGCCGGATCGCCGGGTGACGGGCGACGATCATCGCCGCGAGCTGCCCGGCGGCCGCCTGGGCGAACAGCAGCGGAATGCTGATCCGCAGGCGTCCCGCCGGCTCGGTCGCTCCGTCTCGCGCGGCGGCGCCTGCCTCGCCGATCTCCCGGAGCAGCGGGCCGGTGCGCGCGTGCAGCGCTTCTCCCGCCTCGGTCAGGCGGATGGCAGTGGGACCGCGGTCGATGAGCGGGGTGCCGAGGAACATCTCCAGGGCCGCGATACGCCGCGACAGCGTGGTCTTGGGGATGCCGGACGCACGGCTGGCACGTCCGAGGCCCCCATGCCTGGCCACCAGGTTGAAGTCGGATAGCGCCGCAAGGTCCATCGTGCCGTTCCACCAGCGGGACAGGGTGGTCCGATATTCGCATCTCCAATCCGCCTGGGGAACAGAGCATCTCGGAAAGGCGCCGAGGAAGGCGGACGGCATCGGGCCGCCCCCACGATCGGTCGACGAGGAGCTTACAACGATGACCATCCTGATCACGGGAGGAACCGGCACGGTCGGCAAGGCGGTCGTGGCGAGACTGCGCGAGCAGGAGGACGTGGCCGAGATCCGGATAATGACCCGGAACACGCAGAAGCCGGCACCGGCGGGTATCGTGGCCGTGCCGGGCGACCTGTCGGATCCGGATGCGGTGGAGAGCGCGCTGCGCGGCGTACGGACGTTGTTTCTGCTGGTGCCGAACGTCGCCGACGAGCTCACGCAGGCGCTGCTGGCACTGGACGCGGCGCAGTCGGCCGGCATCGAGCGCATCGTGTACCTGTCGGTGTTCAACAGCGAGTTGTTCGACGATGTCCCCCACTACGCCAGCAAATATCTGGTGGAGCGGGCCATCGAGCGGCGCGGTCTGGGGGCCACCATCCTGCGGCCGAACTATTTCATGCAGAACGATCTGCGGCTGGCCGAGGCGCTACGCGGCCCGGGTCTGTATGGAATGCCGGTGGGGACGCGGGGCATCTCCATGGTGGATGTCCGCGACATCGCGGAGGCCGCCGCGATCGAACTGATGCGGCGGCACCGGTCGGACGACAGGCTTCCCGCGGAGCGCTTTGATCTGGTCGGGCCCGACGTGCTGAACGGCGATGCGCTGGCCGAGATCTGGGGGGAGGTGCTGGGCCGGACGATCCGCTACGGTGGCGACGATCTGGCGGGCCTGGAGGGCCGGCTGAGGGCGGTGGCGCCCGCATGGTTCGCCCGCGACATGCGGCTGATGATGCGGCGCTACCAGCAGGACGGCGCTTCCACCTCGCCGGATGGCGTCGAGCGGCTGTCGCGCCTGCTCGGCAGACTCCCGCGGAGCTACCGGGACTTCGCCATCGAAACCGCCCGGACGTGGACGCCAGAGAAGGCGATCTGAGCGAGGCGGAAGGCGCAGTGGTGCGGCAATCCGTCGAGAGCTCAGAAGTCGACGCCCACCGTGCCAAAGAACTGTCGCGGCGCGCCGATCAGGAAGGATTGGTAGTCGCCGGACAGCGAGTTGCCGACCTCGCCGGTGGTGGCGATGTAGCGCTTGTTGAACAGGTTGTAGGCGTTGAGCTGGAACGTGACCTTCCGCATCGGGCCCAGATGCAGCACGTCGCGCCCTAGCGTATACCGCGCGCCGAGAGAGGCGATGAAATAGCCCGGCACCGAAGCGTCGTTGAGATAGGAAAGATAGCGGTGCGACACGTAGTCGCCGTCGATATGCGCCTCGTATGGTCCTCGTTCGACGCTCAGGCTGGTCTTGTACATCAAGGTCGGATAGTTCGGCACCGATTTGCCGCGCAGGTGATACTCGCCCGCGGATGTCGTGAGGCTGTCGTCGAAGGTGGAGCGGTTGTAGCTTACCGAGTTGAAGAACGAGACGCCACGGAGCAGCGTGATGGTGGCACTGCCTTCCACGCCGTTGGTTGTGACGCCGCCGACATTCTGCACCGCCGTGGTCGGGTTGATGATCGGACCGAACGAGATGGTCTGCAGGCGGTTCGAGAAATCGACGTGATAGACGGACAGCAGCGCGGTCACCGGCCGCGTGGTCAGGCGATAGCCGCCCTCGTACACCCATGAGGTTTCAGGCTTCAGCGTGTCCCGGATGCGGTTGAACGCAGCGGCGTTGGCGCTCCAGGGCGTGTTGGAACTGTTGGTGCCGTAGCCGTCGACCGGGAAGCCGCGCATGTTGTGGGAGATGTCGGCGAACAGCTCGTGGCGCGGCAGGAAGCGCCAGTTCGCGCTGAACTGCGGCAGGAAGCCGTCGGAGGCGGTCAGGGCGCCGCTGCCGACGAGGTTGCCGCCGTTGAACGCGGGGTTCTGCGCGTAGACGTTGCTGGCGGTGCGGGTGACGAGGGACCGGAAGCCGGCGTTGAGCTTGAGCGTATCCGTGACCCGCCACGTGTCCTGGATATGCACCTGCACCGTGTTGGTGTCGAACAGGTAGCCCCATGCCTGGGCGAAGGGGTCGCGCGGGGTATGGTCGTTGAGGTCGCCCAGCGTGCCCTGGCCGAGCAGCGGTGCCTGCGAGAAGTAGCGCGCCTGCCCGGTCTGCACGTACTCGTACCAGAGGCCGGCCTCGATCGTGTGCCGCCCCAGATCGAGCGACGCGGACGAGAGCGCGCCGTAGCGCTCGATGGAAGGCGATTGGGTGCGTACCGAAAGCGGCGCGCCGTTGGGGGACGGCGTGTAGGGCGTCGCCCAGGTGGAATAGCCGCTGTTGCCGTGTCCGTAGATCGTGCTCTTCCAGTCGAGCACATCCCCGATCAGCGTGTCGTAGGTGAGCCCGCTGAGGATGTCCTGACGCCGCGCCGTGCCCGAGTAGTAGGAGACATCGAGGGGATCGTTGGTGAGCTGCTCGTTCCGGGTGAAGATACCCTGAGCGGCACGGTAGGCGGCGGCATAATTCGGATAATAGTTGTCGACGTGGCTGCCCAGCGTCTGCAGATAGTTCAGCGACAGGTCCTGGTAGTCGAACTGGCGGATCGCGCTCCAGTCGAAGTACAGCTTCAGGCTCCCGGTGGTGCCCACCGGCTGCACGAGCTTCGCATTGACCTGATCCGACAGATTATAGCCGCTGCCTTTCCATTTATCGAGATCGGTGTGCTGGTAGGAAACGAAGAACTTGGTGCCGGTGCGGTTCAGCACGCCGCTGTCGAGGCGCAGAAAGGTACGGAACGTATCGTTGGAACCGAACGTCTGTTCGAGATGTCCTCCGCGGCGGTCCTTCGGGTCGTCGGAATAAAGCTGCACCGCGCCGCCGAGATTGCTGGTCGACGCGATGGCGACGCTGCCCGCACCCTGCGACACGTTGGCGCGCGCGACGTTGTCCGAGATGATCGCGCGGGTGATGGACAGGCCGTCATAGTTGTCGAACTGCTGGTCGCCGAGCGGGATGTCGTCCAGGGTGAAGCCGAGCTGGGACTGGGCGAAGCCGCGGATGTAGAGATTGGCGGACCATTCATAGGCGCCGTACGGATCGGCCGACTGGAAATAAACGCCCGGCAGGCGGTCGAGCACCTTGAGCGGGTTGGTGCCGGGGGCGGCCTGGCCGATGATCTTCGAGGACACCGACGTCAGCTGCCGGGTCGAGCCCTGGCCGAATACGTTGACCTGCTCGGAACCGGCGGGTTGCTCTCCACCGTCCGCGATCTTGTGGTCGGCAGCGGTGCCGGCGGCCGCGGCTTCTCCCCGGGCATAGGGGGCGCCGCCGGCCAGGCAGGCCGATGTCAGCAGGGCATGGCGCAAGAGCCCGAGGCGACTGCACGGCATCTGGAGCTCCTTCCCGCGGCGGCGGCGCCGCGTGTCGGAGTCGTAACAACCCGGACGCCAATGCACCATGGCCCGCGCCAGTATGCGTGAACTCGCGTAACAGACTGTGATATGGAAACCACTCCCGTCGGTCCGCGCGCTTACAGCATGCCCTTCATCCGCAGCATGCCGATCGCGGCGAGAGTGACCATGCAGGTGATCTCGTTCTCGCGGATCATGCGCTCGAGCTCGGCGAGCGGCATCATGCGAAACTCCATGTCCTGCTCGGTCTGCTCCCGGCGGGTTGCGGTCCGGCGGAGGCCGCTCGCCAGGAAGACGTGGCCCTTCTGGTTGGAGTAGCCAGCACCCTGGAACACGATGCCGGCGTGCTCCAGCCTCTCGGCGAGCAGGCCGCATTCTTCTTCCAACTCGCCCGCGGCCACCTGATCCATTCCGGCGTCCGGCCTGTGCTCCCACATGCCCATGGGGAGTTCCCACAGGCGCCGGCCGATCGGATAGCGGAACTGTTCCACCATCGCCACCGAGCCGTCGGCATCCCGGGCGACGATCACCACGAACTCGCCGCGCTCGACCACGCCATACAGCCCCTCGGAGCCGTCGGGCCGCCGGATGATGTCTTCTCGCAGCCTCAGCCAACGGTTCTGGTAGGCGATGCGGCTGGACAGGGTGACGATGCCGTTGCTCATGCGGGTATTATGACCCTGGTTCAGGCGGCGCGCGAGGCCGCCGGCTGTTTGAATGGTGCCCGTGGCAGGGTCGACGGAGGCCTGCTCGCTGTCTTCCCCGGGGCCACGGATGGTCCCGGCCGTCATCGAGGGGACGCAACGGCGGGATGTCGAGGGTTATCCTGCCAGGGCTCCGCGTGATGAGCGCTTCGGGGAGCGATCCCCGGCCGCGGCTCGGTGTCGGCTTCACTCCCGCGCCGCCATCGTTCGCCGACGACCAGCCGGAACCGCCCCGCGAGCCGATACCGGGGTGGTTGGGGGACAGACGCCGCACGGCATCCGGTGGGGTCGAAAGCGCGGCTGCGACCTGCCGATCCACGGCGGGAATAAGCGAAGCCGGCTTTGCGAAACGCCGTTCCGGGCCCAACATGGCCTCAGGTCCTGTCGAGCCCCACCGATGCCCCGCTTCTACCTGCCGACCAGGCTGAGCGCCGCCGTCACGCCGCGCATTCTGTCCATCGTGATGTTCAACCTGCTTTGCTACATCTCCATGGGCCTGCCGCTCGCGGTGATCCCGTCGCTGGTGCATCACGAGCTGGGCTACAGCGCCGTCATCGCAGGCTTCGCCGTCAGCCTGCAATATGTCGCCACCTTCTTCAGCCGGCCGTCCGCGGGGCGGATGACGGACAAGGTCGGCTCCCGTCCGGCGGTGTTGTGGGGATTGGCCAGCTGCGCGCTGTCGGGCGTGATGCTGCTGGTCAGCGGGGTGTTCGCGAACGCCTATCTGCGCGGCGGGATCACGGTCACCTGGCCCAGTCTGGCCGCCCTGTTCGTGTCCAGGCTGCTGCTCGGGTTCGCGGAAAGCTGGACGGCGACGGGATGCATCACCTGGGGCATCGCGGCGCTCGGACCGACCCGGACCGCCCAGGTCATCTCCTGGAACGGCATCACGTCCTATGGCGGGCTGGCGATCGGGGCGCCACTCGGGCTGGCGATGTCGGCGACGCGCGGGCTGGTGCCGCTCGGCGTCCTGTCCATCGTGCTGTGCGGGATCGGGCTGGCCATGGCGGCGGCCCGCAAGGGATTGCCGGCACCCAACACCGGGGAGGTGGCGGAAGCGTCGCCGCGCTTCGCCCGCATCCTGCGAATGGTGGCGCCGTTCGGGAGTGCTCTCGCCCTCGGCTCCGTGGGGTTCGGCGCCATCTCCGCCTTCATCACCCTGCTCTACGGCCAGCGACAGTGGTACGGCACGGGCGCGGACACCCCGGCGGTCGCGCTGTCGGCTTTCGGCGTGGCCTTCGTGGTCACGCGGTTCGTGTTCGCGGGGCAGATCGGTCGGCGCGGCGGGTTGCGGGTTGCGGTTCTTTCCTTCGCGGTGGAAACGCTGGGGTTGTTGATGCTGTGGCTGGCGCCGGCGGCCGCTCTGGCCCTGCTCGGCGCCATCCTCGCCGGAGCCGGGTTCGCGCTGGTGTTTCCCGCGCTGGGTGTCGAGGCGGTGGCAAAGGTGGGCATGCAGCATCGGGGTTCTGCCCTCGGTGCCTACAGCGTGTTCCTGGATATCGCGCTGGGCGCCAGCGGGCCGGTGCTGGGACTGCTGGCCGGACTGGCCGGCTACGGGGCGGCGTTCGCCGCCGCGGCGCTGTGCGCGATGATCGGAATGGCCTCCTGCATGATCATGGTCGCCCGGACGGGGCGGGGCGGGGCGGAGCCGACGCCGGCGGGGCGATGACGCCGGGCCGGTCTCTGGTTCAACGTCGGCGCTCCGTTCGCTATCGTGGATCGTCCACCCGACGCGAGGCTCCCGAACACGATGTCATCACGCTTCCAGGCCGTCGCCGTGTTCTGCGGATCGAGGTTCGGTCACGATCCGGCATTCCGTGAGGCCGCCGCGTTTCTCGGGCAGGGGATCGCGCGACATGGCTGGCGCCTGATCTATGGCGGTGGGCACGTAGGCCTGATGGGCGAGGTGGCCGACGCCGTCCTCCGCGCGGGCGGACAGGTGAGCGGCGTCATCCCGCATTTCCTGTCGTCGCGCGAGGTGATGCACGAGAGGGTGTCCGACCTGGAGATCACGGATTCGATGCATGCGCGCAAGCAGAGCATGTATGCCCAGTCGGATGCGTTTCTGGTGCTGCCGGGCGGGCTCGGCACCTTCGACGAGTTCTTCGAGGTGCTGACCTGGCGGCAGCTCCGCCTGCACGACAAGCCGATCCTGGTGATCGACGTGGCCGGGTGGGGCAGGGAGCTGGTCGCGGTGGTGGACGCGGCGATCGAGCGTGGGTTCGCGGAGCCCGGCGCCCGCGAGCTGTTCACGCTGGTGGGCGACGTCAGCGAGGCGCTAGCCGCCCTGGAAGCCCATGTTCCAGCCGTGCAGGAGGGCGATCCGGCGCTGCTGTGATCGTCGGTCCCGCCGGTTCGGACGGGGTGGGTTGCATGCCGGTTCGTCCCCGGTTATACGCCCGTCCAGCCGGAGTGTAGCTCAGCCTGGTAGAGCACTGTGTTCGGGACGCAGGGGCCGGAGGTTCGAATCCTCTCACTCCGACCATCAAGGTCATCTTCTCCCGCAGGCCGTGATCGCGCGGTCGTAAGATGATCAAGGCCTTCATAGGCCTCCCGACATATCGGCAAGAATTCGGATGACAGGCGGCGGGACGATCGTTCCGCAGCTTTGGTCGCTGCTCCGCCGAATCGCTCCATGTCACCGGCCGTCGACGGCGCCACAGCGTCGCGAGCTTTCTCCTCGCACCGTTCAGGCCGTGCCTCGTCATGCGGATGTTCAATAATCCAGCCGACGTGACGCCTTCTTTAGGCCGTTTTCGCGCGACCCGCCCCGGAGCGGGCCGAGGGATAGGGTCGGGTATCATCCGGCCTGTCATGACGTGATCGCTTATCGCGTGATGACCATTTGATTCCATTATTCGGCGACCGGAACATTTCATGCAGAGCGATTTCGAGGCGGCGCGGCAGTTCGTCATCAAGGAAGAAGGGTCCTACGTCGACGACCCGCGCGACAGCGGCAACTGGTCCAGCGGATGCACCGGCGTCGGTTCCCTGATCGGCTCCAACAAGGGCGTCGGCGCACCGGCGGCGATCGGCTTCGTCCGGCACATGGTGACGCGCGCCTGGATGAAGGCCCTTCCGGACGAGGTGCATGCGGCGATGTTCCGGTTGTACTGGAACCGGATCGCGGGCGACGCCATGCCGGCAGGGCTGGACCTGATGCTGATCGACAGCGGCTGGAATCGCGGCACCGGCACGGCGGTGAAGCTGCTGCAGAAGGTGCTCGACGTCGAAGCCGACGGTCTGCCCGGCAACGGCACGCTCGCCGCCGTCCGTGCCTTCGATGGTGCGCCGCGGGTCACGGCCTGCCTGGATGTTTCCGCGCTCCAGGCCGTGCTTGGAACCACCGTGGACGGGATCATCGGAGAGCAGACATTGGCTGCGCTGCGGGTGTTGCCGCCTGCCGAAGCCCTGCTGGTGCTGCTCTATGCCGCGCAGGTGAGGGACTACCGGTCGCTGCGCAACTTCGGCATCTACGGCAAGGGCTGGCTGGCCCGCAGCGCACGGCGTCTGGCAGCTGCCCGCAGAATGCTTCCCGCCGTCGGCAGCCCGGTCGCGCCGAGCCTGCTGGCCGCCTGAAGCGAGGCGGCCTCAGGCTGCGTGTGGCATGGGAGGCTCGAACCGTCGCGACGGGTCTCCCCGGAACTCGGCCGTGCCGGTGTGGGTCAGGACGCTCCGCGTGTCGATCCACACCCGGCCGCCCTGTTCGCGCCAGCGCTGGCAGAAGGCGTAATCCTCGCTGAGGTAGGTCCCGGTGTTCCTGTCGATGAGGCAGTCGAACAGCGCATGCTGGGGCGTTGCGTCGCTTGCGGCGTCCGCGTGGAGATGCCGGTAGGTGAGCTCGGGATGGGCCTGCACCAGCTGCTCAATCACGGGTCTGGCGATCATCATGAAGCCCGTTCCGGCATAGCGGGCCGGCACGAAGCCCTCGGGCCCGCGCGCGGCGTCGGCGGGATCATCCGCGCCGACATAATCCAGCGCGGCGGTGTCCGGCGATTCGCCTCGTCGCAGGCGTGACAGGGCAGTTTCGGTCCAGCGCGCGCGCTTGAGGGGATACAGGCCCGCCGATACCGGCAGGGCGGCGTCCAGCAACCGGAAAACGGCGTCCGGGGTGAAGCCGATATCGCCGTCCACGAACAACAGGTGGGTGGCGCTCGTCCGGTACAGGAAGCGGCTCACCAGCGTGTTGCGGCAGCGCGTGATCAGCGCGTCCTGTCCGAGCATGGCCAGGGTGAGGGCCAGCTCGCGCCCCGGAGCCGCCGCCATGAGCCCGACCACGGATTCCATATAGGCCTGAGTGACCAGGCCCCCGTAGCAGGGCGTCGCGATGAAGACGTGCGGGCCGGCGGGGCGGGTCATGATGGCCTCGGTGGAGGAAGCGGCGGGAGCAACATCCATAACCCGACAAGGTTGACGAACCCTTGCCGCGTCGGAGGACGCGCCCGCTTCCGGCCCCGGCTCAGCGGTGGATGTGGTCGCCGAGGATGCGCGCGACGTCCGGCTCGATGGCCGCGGCGATCGCCGCCTGGGCTTCCGCCGTCGGGTGCAGCGGTGGGTCCGGTGGCGTGAGGTGCGGATCGAGGAAGCGTCCGGCATCCACCCGACCGTCGCGCATGAACAGGCCCGAGACGTCCCGATAGGTGACGAAATCGGAGTGGTCGTGACCGTAACCCGCCAGCATGGCGTTGAGCTGCCGCGTGTTCTCGTCCACCCACGCGGAGCGGATCGAGGGCAGGACGCCCAGCAGCAGCACGCGGGCCTGGGGATCGCGCTCGTGCAGCAGCCCCAGGATCTTCTGCATCCCGGCGAAGGTCTGGGCGGCGTCGGTATGGATGTGGCCGAAATTGTTGGCGCCGATCAGCGTGATGAACAGCCTGGGATGGATGGTGTCGAGTTCGCCATGCTCCAGACGCCAGAGCACGTGGCAGGTGCTGTCGCCCTTGAAGCCCAGGTTGAGCGCGTGGCGATCGCCGTAGAACCGGTTCCACACCGGGCGGAACATCCGCCACGGTTCCGGCCCCTCGCGTTCCCAGTTCTGGGTGATGGAATCGCCCAGCCACACCAGCTGCACATCGGGACGGAGCTCGCGCTGCTTCTGCTGGAAACGATCGCGCCACCAGCCCTCGCTCATCCGCGAGATCGGCTGCACCGCGATATTCGGTCTGGCGGCGTGTGCCGACGACCAGGATGCGGCCGCCAGGGCAGCGGCCGCGGCGATCGCCGAGAGGAGGTTGCGCTTCATGGTTTCAGTCGATCCGGTCAAACGGCGACGAGCAGGGCGAGGCCGACGATGCCGACCGTGATGCTGTAGAAGGCGAACGGCGCCAGAGCCCATCGGTCATGGCCGCGGAAATAGCGCATCAGGAACGCGGTGCTCGCGAACGCGGCGACGAAGGCCAGGAAGGCGCCGAGGAGGTTGAGGCGCAGTTCCTGCAGCATGACGTGGGCGTGCAGCAGCGACACCGTCTGGTGCAGCGTCGCGGCTGCGATGATCGGCAGCGCGATCAGGAAGGAGAAGCGCGCCGCGCCCTCGTGGTCGAGGCCGCGAAGCAGGCCACCGATCATGGTGGTGCCCGAGCGCGAGATCCCCGGAAGGAACGCCAGGCACTGCCAGCAGCCGATCATGAAGGCGTCGCGCAGCCGGAGCGCCGCGATGGTGGGCACGGCGACCACTGTGGTCCGCCGACGCAGCCTCTCGCCCAGAAGCAGCACGGTGCCGTTGACCACGAGAAAGAAGGCCGCCATCGACGGCGTGCCGAACAGCGTCCGCAGGAATTTCTCGAGCAACGCGCCGATCACCACGGCGGGGATGGTGGCCACCACGATCAGCAACAGGATGTGGCGACTTTCCTTGACGTAGTGTTTCTCGCCCCGGCCGCTGGCACCGTTGAGCAGCACGTACCAGTCCTGCCAGAAGAACAGCAGCAGGGCGGCCGCCGTGCCGGCGTGCAGGAACACGAGGAAGGGGAGAAAGGTGATCGCCTTCTCGTCGATGTTCCAGCCGAGCAGCGCCGGCAACAGCACGGCGTGGCCGAGGCTGCTCACCGGGAAAAGCTCCGTCAGTCCTTGCAGCACGGCGATGCATGCGGCCTGCCAAATGGTCATGGCGGTCGTTTCTTCCCCTGCGACGTCGGCGGGTGTGGTGGCCCATCCGGCGCGGTGCCGCAAGCGGCTTCATTGACGGCCGTCCGGCACCCTGCATAGGGTGCGCCCTCCGCGGAGGGATGGGGAACAGGTGGCTCGTCGTAGCGCTCTCGCGGTGGTGGCCAGCACGGGCGTGATCGCCGTGGCGGTGGGGTTCCTGGCCTACGCCCTCCAAGGCACGGATACCGCCCCAGGGGGCCGCTACGCCCTGAAGGCCCGGTTCCTGTCCTCGGACGGCCTCGACGCCGGCGCCGAGGTGGCGATGGCCGGCGTGGTCGTCGGCCGTGTCCGCTCGGTGACGCTCGATCCGGTCGCCATGGTGTCGGACGTGGTGTTCGAGCTCGACGACCAGCTGCATCTGCCGACCGACAGCTCGCTGTCCATCGGCAGCACCAGCCTCGCGTCGCCGGCCGCCCTGCTGGTGACCCCTGGCCATGCCCGGTCGACGATCCCCGCGGGCGGCCTGCTGACGGACACCCATCCGATGGTGACGCTGGAGCAGCAGGTCAGCGAGTACATCTTCGGCACCGGCGGCCTGCCGCCACCTGCCGGCGGGCAGTAGCGCCGGGCCGGCCTTTACTGCGCGCGAGGACCGGCCTCAGTCGTTCAGGGGGTAGGACGCCATCAGGCGGCGCTGCACCCGCCAGTGATGCAGCATCCGCAGCGGCGGCGTTGTCCGGGCGCCGCGGCGGCGCATCTCGTGACCGATGCGGAAGGCCTCGGCGTAGTGCGCGAACTGGTCCCGATAGGCCTGGCCGATCGTGGTGTCGCGGTCCCAGATATGGGTCGCCTCCGAACCGACGCCGTTGATCTCGATGATCAGGAAGTCCGCTCCGTCGCGCAGCCTGGCGCGGGAGTCGAAGCGCACATCCACCCGGCCGAAATGGAAGTCCGGCACGTCGCGCAGGATCTCGTCCATCCGAAGCCGCAGGGCCTCGGTGGCGTCGTGCATGCCGTTGGTGAAGATCGAGCCCTTGCAGTGGTTGCCCGCGAACACGAGCTGCACCGCCTCGCCGGCGGCAGGCACGTCATCCAGCCGGTCCCGGAGCCGGGGCAGGTAGATCTCCGGGATCAACCTGGTGCGGTCGTCCTGCATCACCAGTTCGCGCAGCGTGCTCCGACCGTCGCCGGTCAGCACCGGGGCCTGCTTGTAGGTGATGGAGGTGATCCGCCCCTGCGCCTCGCCTGGCGCTCGCATGTAGAAAATCCCGGCTTCCCCGGGATGCGGGACGTAGGCCTGCAACAACAGCAGCACGTCGCGCGGAAACAGGGCGAGCACCTCGGCCAGCCGTTCCGGGCCGTTTACGAACATCACGCCGGTGCCGTTGCAGCCGATATCCGGCTTGGCCACCACCGGAAAAGACAGCCCGGCGCGATCCAGCAGGGACACGGCGTCGGCGGCGCTCTCGTGGCCGGCCGTCACGGTGACGAAGGGCGCGATCCACCGGCTGGCGACCGGACCCGCCATGCCGAGGATCGATGATTTGCTTTCCCCGCAGAGACCCCCGGTGGTGATGCGGGGATTGGCGGCGGTGGGCAGTGCCCAGTTGCCGTAGCGGAGGCCCAGCAGCATCCAGAACAGCACGACGGGGGTGTAGAAGATCCAGCCGGGCCAGAACTCGAACGAGGAAACCGGGCGCGGCCGGGCCGGCCCGCTGCCGGGAATGGCGGTCTCGCTCATCGGCCCGGTTCCTGGAGGCGGGCGACCAGCCGGCTGATCAACAGGATGATGGCGATGAACCCGGCGGCACCGAACCACCGCCACGCGCCGAAATGGTCCATCAGAAACTTCCCGACATGCAGCGACACGAGAAACAGGGCCGTGGTCCAGATGGACGTGGCGCAGATGGCCGCCAGCGCGAAGCGCAACAGGCTGGCCTCCAGATAGCCGCATGTGGTGTAGGTCGGCAATCGAGCGCCGGGGACGAACCGGCTGACGAACACGATCCGGAACACATGCTTCTCGATCCAGGCGCGGCTGCGCTGGCGCTTGTCCGGTGGAAGCCGGCCGCGGATCCAGCTCGACAGGGTGGCGAGCCGCCCCAGGCCGTATAGCCCGAGATCACCCAGCACAATGCCCGCATAAAGGGCGACGAGGGCCACGACCGGGCGAACGCTGCCGTCCTGGACCTGCATGGCGGTGAGGACGGTGGCCGCATCCTCGAGAATGAAGGTGCCCGCGATGATGGCGAGCGCCTGCAGGATCGGCTGCGCGCCCGCGGCCTTCAGCAGGCCGGAAACAGAAAGCGCGTTCATCGGATCGCGGACATGCTCGCTCCGGGCCGCGCTGTCGCGCCGCCCCTGGGTGACCGGCCGGCCCGCGAGCCGGGGCCTCCGCCCGGTCGGAAACGAAGCGCCGGGACGATGCCATATCTTCCAGGGAGCCGGCCGTCACCCGTTTTCGGGTGCCGGCCGGCGCCCTGGCGGCTGCCTAGTGCCGATGGCGGCCCTTTCTGGCCGGAGCCGCGGCGGCACCGCCCGACGCCGGGCGGTTCCGCGCCTGCGACAGGGCGTCCTGGCAGGCTCCGGCCTCGCCGACCCCGAACTGCACGGTGGGCAGCAGGGCGAGGGGCGCCAGGAGGATGCCCAGCCCCGTGGCGGCCCCAGCCCGGGCGACCACCTCCGTGCCCGGGCGGATGGAAGGCTTGCCGAGCTTGCCGGTGATGTTGATCGGACCGGGGAGCGAGCCGATGCTGAAATGGGTGGACCGGGTGGTCAGGCTGTAGTCCAGCGTCTGGTTGCGGAAATCCACCTTGCCCTCGCCGACCGACCGGGCCTCGCTGGTCTGCAGCAGCAGGGTCCTGGTGTCGAGAATGCCGTCGCGGAGCGGCATGTCAACGATGAAGCACTGGACGTCCGCCCGGTTGGGAAAGCCGAGTGCCGACAGCAGCGCGTTGCCGAACTCCAGGCCCGCGATGTCGGGCAGCAGGGCGCTGATGTTGCCGCCGCCCGACATCACCAGCGTGAGCCCACCGTTGCCGTGGGCCAGCATCTGGGCGATCGAAGCGCCTTCGGTCTTGATGTTGGCCTGGCCGCCCAGCACGCCCTTGCCCTTGAAGGCGTGCGTCGCCGCCAGGAGGTGGGACAGATCCACCCGCCGCACGTCGACATGGGCTTCCGTCCGGGTGCTGTCGCCGACCGGGGTGATGTGGGCCGAACTGGCGAGCGTGCCGGTGCCTACGCCGAAATTGAGCTTGTGCAGCAGGATGTCGCCGTCGCGGATGTCCAGCAGCACCGAGATGTCGTCGAGCGGCACGTAGCGGCCCTCGATCCGCCGGCCTTCGTACGTGAGGTGCACGTTGGCGGCCTTCAGCTTGGGAATGTTGATCTTCTTGTCCGGCAGCACGTTGCCGCTGGATTCCGCGCTGGCGCTCTGCTTCGGCGCCGTGCCTTTCGAGGCACTCCCTGGCTGCGCCCCGATGAACCCGCCGAGGTCGTTCAGGTCCACCCGGCGGGAGGTCAGTGCCGCGTCCACGGCGAGGGGCTTGCCCGGCGTCACCGAGATGGTGCCGTTGAGGTCGCTGGATCCGACCGTTCCGGCGAAGTCGCGGAACACGATGCGCTGGCGGCTGTAGTCGATGTTGCCGACCACCTTGTAGGGCGGCGTCTGCGGGATCGGCACGCCGGTCAATGGATACAACAGCGACATGTCGGGTCCGGCGAAGCGTAGCTTGAGGTTGGCGCCGCCGAAGGTCAGGGGCTGCTGGATGGTGCCCTGCAGCTCGACCCCGGTGGGGCCGTTCTCCACCGTCAGATCGATCGGGTAGGGATGGGCCTGGTCGCGCAGGCTGAGGATGGCGCCGCCGACGAAGCGGGCCTTCACCGGCTGCCCGGCATAGGTGCCCTTGCCGGCGGCGACGATCTGTCCGTGGGTGGGATCGATCGGCCGTTGCGTCGGGTCCGGGGTGCCGCGGGTGGCGACGTTGATGTCGAACGCCGCCTTGAGGTTCGGCATGACGCCGTGCAGTTCGCCGTCCTCGATCCTGATGACGCCGATCTGGGGCGTGCTCGACGCGCTGGTGGATTTGGACGGCTTGGACGCCGGCATGCCGTAGTTGTTCCGCCCGTCCGGGGTCGATGCGAGATGGATCACGGGATGATCCAGGTCGACCAGCGGCAGCACGATCTGGAAGTGACGGATGGCCGGCCACGCTTCCAGCCAGACGGTGAGGTGAGCGAGGGTCGCCAGCGGCGCGTCCTTGTCTTCCGGACCCCTGGCGCTGACGTCGTCGAGCACCACCCGGATCGTCCGGCCGAGATGGACATGAAGGTGGCGGATCTTCACCTGCCGCCCGGTCGCGGCGGATGCCTGGCTTTCCACGAGCGGAATGAACCAGTCCCAGCGCCACAACAGGATGAGGGCCAGGAGAAGCACGAAGAAGGTGCCGAGGGCCCACAGGCCGATATGCCTCCGGCGGGGTGCCGTGGCCCCCGTTCCTGTGTCCGCCATCCGGCCCGCCCCCTCGATCCGCTTTTCCTGTCGCTTCCGGGCAAACGAGACGCTTCCAGCCCGGTTTCCCCCGATCCCGCCGCGAATCGGTGTGGCGGCCGGCGCACGATCCGCTAGTGTCCCTCGTGGTGAGACGCAGGGAGATGTCGTTGAGCAGGAACACGGATGCACAGGAGGCTCGTCAGCGTCGGGCATCGGCCATCCGCGGCTCCCGGAGCGTCGTGAAGCGTCCGGGCGGCGCCGTCGAGGCGGCGGATGTCGAAATCGCTCGGGACGCAGCTCCGGAAGTGCCGGTGGCGGACGCGGCCCCTGTTCCGGCGCTGGTGAGCGTCACAGGCACCCCGGTGGAGCCGGGCTCCCTCCTGTTCGACCCGGACTGGTATCGCGAGCAGCATCCCGACGTCGCGATGGTGGGCGTCGATCCGGTGCGCCACTACCTCGAGAACGGCTGGCAGGAGGGTCGTGATCCGAACCCGTTCTTCGACACGATCGGCTACCGCAACGCCAATCCCGACGTGGTGGCGTCGCGGATGAACCCGTTTCTGCACTACCTGCTCTACGGGGCGCGGGAAGGCCGCTCGCCGTCGCCCGACCGGACCTCCTGAGGACAAGGAGACGGCGAGGCTGCACCCCGCCGCCGCCAGCGGCCGTTGCCGGTCGGGCGTGCGCTGTGGCACAGCAGCGGCATGATCCAGCGGCGTTTTCTGACCAGTTCACTCCTCGCGTCGGCCTGTCTCGGCGTCGCTCCGGCATGGGCGGCCCGTCCGACGCGCTCGCGGACGACGCGCGCCAGCGACTACGGCAGCTTCCTGGCGGCGGTGAGACAGGAAGCCCTGTCCAAGGGGATTTCCCCCCAGACGCTGGATGCCGCGCTGGCGCTCTCGGCCCCTAACGCGCGCGTTCTCCAGCTCGACCGGCATCAGCCGGAATTCACCCTGACCTGGAGCCAATATCGGTCGCGCACCGTGACCCCGACGCGACTGCAGCAGGCCCGCGCCAACTACGACGAGAACCTGTCGCTGCTGACCGCCATATGGCAGCGATACGGGGTCGATCCCCGGATCCTGATCGGCATCTGGGGGCTCGAATCCAACTTCGGCACCCGGGCCGGGACGTTCCAGGTGGTGGACGCCCTGTCGACCCTTGCGTTCGACGGGCGACGCGCGAGCTTCTTCCGCTCCGAGCTGATGAACGCGCTGCGCATCCTGGACCACGGCGACGTGACCCCCGCCGGCATGCTCGGCAGCTATGCCGGCGCGATGGGCCAGCCCCAGTTCATGCCGAGCTCCTATCTGCGCTTCGCCGTGGACTGGTCGGGCAACGGGCGGCGGGACATCTGGACCGACAGGGCCGACGTGCTGGCCTCGATCGCGAACTATCTTTCGCGTTCCGGATGGCGCCGCGGCGAGCCATGGGGCCAGGAGGTGCGGTTGACGGCCCCGATCGACCCGGCGCGGACCGGCCGCGGCAATCCTCGCCCGCTGGGGGATTGGGAAGCGGCAGGCGTCCGCCGCGACGATGGCGGCGGCTTTTCCCGCGCCGACGTTTCCGGCTCGCTGCTGCTGCCCGACGGCGCGGGCGGCGCCGCTTTCATGGTGTATCCGAACTTCAACGTCATCCGGCGCTACAACCCGTCCGACTTCTACAGCCTGGCCGTTGGCCTGATCGGCAACGGCGCGGCATGATCCGGTCCTGGTGCGGGCTGGCCTGTCTGCTCGCGGCCGCTGGCTGCACGCATAAAGCTCCACCCGCGCCGCGCGCCGTCGCCCATTACGAGCTCGGGTCCCCCTGGCAGGGGGCGGCAGGCAGCTGGTTCTACCCACGCGAAAGCTTCACCTACGAAGCGACCGGGCTGGCGACCGGCTATTCGCCGCCCGCTCATGGCGGCCTGGCCGCCGATGGCGAGCGCGTCGGCGCTGCCGATCCCGTGGGCAGCCATCAAACGCTGCAGCTTCCCTGCTATCTGTTCGTGACCAACCTCGATACCGGGCTCAGGGCGCGCATCCGGATCGTCGATCGGGGGCCGGCGGACCCCGGGCGGATTCTCGGGCTATCGCCTTCCGCGGTGCGCCTGCTCGGCGGCAGGCCTGGGCAGCCGATGCGCGTGGCGCTGCAGGAAGACGAGGACACCAGCCGGCGAGCGGTCGCGGCGCTGGCCGGAACGCCCGCTCTCGCGCTGCAGGCGGCGCCGGTGGCGCAGGTGCAGCAGCAGGACCTGCCGCCGCCCGGGGGCACCATGGAGCCCCTCTCGCGGCCCGACGCGTCGCCCCCGGCGATGGCGGAGCCGGGCATCGCGGCTTTCGTGCCGCCTCCCGTGGGCGTCGAGCGCGTGCCGGCCCGTGCGACGGAGCTCTGGATCGATGCCGGGCATTTCAGCGAGCGCCGCTTTGCCGACGCGGTGGCCGCGAGCATCGGCGGCGAGGTCGAGACCGAGGGCGTGGGCCGATCGCGGAGCTTCAGCGTGCGTGGAGGTCCCTGGGGAAACGTTCCGGCCGCGGATGCCGCTCTGGACCGGGCGCGCCGCGCCGGGGTAACGGGAGCCCGGATCATCGTGGAGTAGGCGGGGCGTGATCAGGCTGGGCGTATCGGGCAGGAGAAGCTGGCTCGGAAGTGCCGCGTGGATGGCGGGGGCGGGCCTGTTCCTCGGGAGCGGCGGAGCCGCCTCAGCCAAGCCTCACAACCGGCACGCGGCGCCGAAGAAGGACGTCGCCAAGCCGGGCGACGACGATGACGGCGATTCCCCCACGGGGGCAGCCGTGCCCGCAGGCACATCGCCGGCCGAGACGCCGATCGGGCCGCTGGACACCCAGGCCCGCTGGGCCTTCATCACCGACCTGAACACCGGCGCGGTGCTGCTGCAGAAGGCGGCGGACGAGCGGATGCACCCGTCGTCGCTCACCAAGATGATGACGGCCTATATCGTGTTCTCCATGCTCAAGGAGGGCCGGCTGCGCATGGACCAGACCCTTCCCGTCAGCGAGAAGGCGTGGCGGATGCAGGGCTCCAAGATGTTCGTGCCGCTCGGTGGTCAGGTGCCGGTCGAGGACCTGATCCGGGGCATGCTGATCCAGTCGGGCAACGATGCCTGCATCGTGCTGGCCGAAGGGATCGCCGGCTCGGAGGCGCAGTTCGTCGTGCTGATGAACAAGGAAGCGGCCCGCCTGGGCATGACCGGATCGCAATTCCAGAACTGCACCGGCTGGCCCGATCCGAACCACCTGATGACGGCGCGCGACGTGGCGACGATCGCGACCCACCTGATCCGCGACTTCCCGCAATACTACCACTTCTTCTCGGAAAAAGACTACAAGTTCAACAACATCGCCCAGGGCAACCGGAACGTGCTCGTGGACAAGGGTTTGGCCGACGGTCTCAAGACGGGCCACACCGACGCGGGCGGGTTCGGGCTGTGCGCGAGCTCGGAGCGCGACGGCCGCCGGGTCGTGATGGCGTTGAACGGCATGCCGACCTCAAAGGCGAGGATCCAGGAAGGCGAGCGCCTGCTCGCATGGGCGTTCGCCAACTTCGAGGATGTGCGGCTCGTCGCGGCCGGGCAGTCCATCGGCGAGATCCCCGTCTGGCTCGGCACCCAGCCCACCGTCCCCGCCACGGCGGCGTCCGATGTCGTGCTCACCCTGCCGCATGGCTGGCAGAACCGCGTCAAGGTGACGCTCGACTACCAGTCGCCGGTGGCCGCTCCGGTGCGAAAGAGCCAGCCCGTGGCACGCCTGCTGATCGCCAATGGCCAGGCCGCGCCCACGGAGGTCACGCTGGTGGCGGCGCATGGCGTGGAACGGAAGTCGCTTCCCGCCCGTGCGCTTGCCGTGCTCGAGCACGCGGTTTCCGGCTGATGCCGGCGGCCTTCGTCTCGGTCGAAGGCGGAGAATGCGCCGGCAAGACCACCCAGATCAGGCTGCTGGCCGAGGCGCTGGCGACGGCCGGACGGGACGTGGTGGTGACCCGCGAACCCGGCGGCACCCCCGGCGCCGAACGGCTGCGCGAGCTGCTTCTGGGGGGCGGGTTGCCGCTCGCACCACGGGCCGAGACCTTGATGCATTTCGCCGCCCGTGCCGATCACGTGGAGCGGGTCATCCGGCCGGCGCTGGCCGCGGATCGTGTGGTGATCAGCGACCGGTTCTTCGACTCCACCTTCGCCTATCAGGGCTACGGGCAGGGCAGGGCCGATCCCGCCATGCTGGACTTCATCCGGCGGCTTTGCGGCCTCGCCGGGCTGACGCCCGACCTGACCCTGCTGATCGAGGTGCCGCGCGATGTGGCGCGGACGCGTCTCGCCGGGCGGGGCGGCACGCCGGATCGCTACGAGACCGAGACCGAGAACTTCCATCTGCGCGTGGCCGAGGGCTTCCGCGCCGCGGCCGCCGCCGAACCGGGCCGGATCGCGGTGCTCGACGGGGCGGTGACGCCGGACGAGCTGCACCGGGAGATAATGCGGACGCTGCGGGAGCGTTTGCCGACCCTGTTCCCGACGTGACGGTCGCGGCACCCCGGGAACAGGCGCGGTTGTTCGGGCACGAGCAGGCGGAAGGCACGCTGCTCGCCGCCCATCGCGGCGGCCGTCTGCATCATGCCTGGCTGCTGGCGGGACCGGAGGGCGTCGGCAAGGAAACGCTGGCCTTCCGGGCCGCGCGCTGGCTGCTGGCCGGCGGCGAAGGCGCCACCATGGCGGTGGCCCCGAACCTGCCGTTGTTCCGACGCGTGGCGATGGGCAGCCATCCGGACCTGCTGACGGTGGCGCGAGCCTTCGACGAGAAGCGCGGCGTCCGGCGGGACGAGATCGTGATCGAGGACGTGCGCCGGGTGGCGGAGTTCCTGCGGCGCACCGCCGCCGAGGGCGGCTGGCGCGTGGTGGTGGTGGACGGCGCCGACCGGCTGAACCGCAATGCCGCCAACGCTCTGCTCAAGCTGCTGGAGGAACCGCCGGCTCGCACCCTGTTGCTGCTGACCGCATCCGCGCCGGGGCGGCTTCTGCCGACGATCCGCAGCCGCTGCCGCACCCTCAGGCTGCCGCCGCTGGACCGCGACGCGATGACGGCGGCGCTGCGCCATCTGCGGCCGGACCTGTCCGGAAACGGGATCGACGAACTGCTGCCGCTGTCCGGCGGCTCTCCCGGGCGGGCGCTCGCGCTGGCGGACGATGCGGCGGCGCAGCTCCGGGCCGGGATCGAGACCGTGCTGGCGGGCGCCGGGGAGGCCGAGCAGTTCAAGCTGGCCGAGCTGGCGTTGCGCCGCCCGGACGGCATCGCCACATTCTTCGACCAGGCGGCCGCGGTGCTGGGCGACGGCATCCGCCGGGCGGCCCGGAGCGGGGCGTCGCTGCCGCAGGGGCGGGGACTCGCCGACGGGAGCGAGCTCTGGTCGCGGCTGGCGGCGATGCGCGACGACGCCGAACGCTTCACTCTCGACAAGAGGCAGACGATCCTGTCCGGCCTCCATCTTCTGGGCGGATCATGAGCCGACGCTTCTTCATCACCACGCCGATCTACTACGTGAACGGCGCTCCCCATATCGGCCATGCCTACACCTCCATCGCCGCCGATGTGATGGCGCGCTGGAAGCGTCTGGACGGGTTCGACGTATTCTTCCTCACCGGCACCGACGAGCACGGCCAGAAGGTCGAGCAGGCCGCGGTGGCCACCGGGGTCGATCCGCAGGCGCATGTGGACCGGCTGTCCGCCGATTTCCGCGCGATGGCGGAAGCGATGGGCGTCTCGTTCGACGACTTCATCCGCACCACCGAGGCGCGGCACAAGCGGGCCTGTGCGGCCTTCTGGGACCGGCTCGTGGCGAGCGGCGACGTGTATCTCGGCGCCTACGAGGGATGGTACGCGCTCCGGGACGAGAGCTTCTACAACGACGATGAGCTGACGACGCTGCCGGACGGCACCCGGCTGGCGCCGACCGGCGCGCCGGTATCCTGGGTGAAGGAGCCGTCCTACTTCTTCCGCCTGTCCGCGTGGCAGGACCGGTTGCTGGCATTCTACGACGCCAATCCGGAGGTGATCGGGCCACCCAGCCGCCGCAACGAGGTGCTGAGCTTCGTGCGCCAGGGGTTGAAGGACCTCAGCATCAGCCGTTCGGGCTTCCGCTGGGGCGTCCCGGTGCCGAACGACCCCGATCACGTGATGTATGTCTGGGTCGACGCGCTGGTGAACTACATCTCGGCTCTCGGCTTCCCGGACGAGAATGGCCCGCTCTGGCGGTTCTGGCCGGCGGACCTGCATCTGCTGGCCAAGGAGATCGTGCGCTTCCACGCGGTGTTCTGGCCCGCCTTCCTGATGTCGGCCGGGCTGGAGCCGCCGCGCCGCGTGTTCGCCCACGGGTGGTGGACGGTGGAAGGCGAGAAGATGAGCAAGTCGGTCGGCAACGTGATCGATCCGAGGGCGCTGGTGGCGGAGTTCGGGCTCGATCCGGTGCGCTATTTCCTGTTGCGGGAGGTTCCGTTCGGCTCGGACGGCGATTTCAGCCGCCGCGCGCTGATCGGCCGGTTGAACGTCGAGCTGGCCAATGATCTGGGCAACCTGTCGCAGCGCACCCTGTCGCAGGTGGCGCGCAACCTCGGCGGACGGCTTCCGGCGATCGCGGCGCCGACGGAGGACGACGAGGCGCTGTTGTCGCTCGCCGCGGCCCTCCCGGACCAGCTCCGGGAGCTCATCGACCGGCAAGCGCTGCACGAGGCGCTGGAAACCGTGTGGAAGGTGGTCCGGGCCGGCAACGCCTATGTCGACCGGCAGGCGCCATGGGCGTTGCGAAAGACCGATCCGGACCGGATGGCCGCCGTGCTGCGGGTGCTGGCCGATACCCTCCGCGCGGTGGCGACCGTGCTGCAGCCCTTCATGCCGGACAGCATGGGCCGGATGCTCGATCAGCTCGGCGTGCCGGTCGAAGCCCGTTCCCTGGCCGGGCTTGCGGTCCCGCTGCCGGGCGGCACGGTGCTACCGGCGCCGAGCGGCATCTTCCCGCGCTTCGCCGAGCAGGCGGCTTGAGTCCTCGATGCTGATCGATTCCCACTGCCATCTCGACCTGCTGCCCGAGGAAGAGCGGGACGCGATCCTGGACCGCGCCGAGCAGGCGGGCTTGTCGGGGCTGGTGACCATCGGCACCCGCCTGTCGCGCGCCGCGGTCAATATCGGACTGACCGCGCTCAGCCGGCCGACGCTGGACGTGTGGTGCACGATCGGGACCCATCCGGACAACGCCCACACGGAGGACCAAGACGCCGATGGGCTGGCGTCCCTGGCCGCGTCCGCGCCGGGGGTGATCGGCATCGGGGAAAGCGGCCTCGATTATTTCCATGGCGCCCCGGACGTCCGCCCCGCGCAACAGCGGAGCTTCCGGGCCCACATCGCCGCGGCGCGGGAAACCGGGCTGCCGCTGGTGATCCACGCCCGGGCGGCGGACGAGGACATGATCGCCATGCTGGAGCGCGCGCATGCCGAGGACGGTTCGTTTCCGTTTCTGCTGCATTGCTTCTCGTCGGGCGCCGCGCTGGCGGAATGCGGGGTCCGGCTGGGCGGCTATGTCAGCTTCTCGGGAATCCTGACCTTCCCGAAATCCGACGAGTTGCGGGCGATCGCCCGGGCGGTGCCGGAGGACCGGCTGCTGGTGGAAACCGACGCGCCCTATCTCGCGCCGGTGCCGGTGAGGGGCAAGCAAAACGAGCCGGGTTTCGTGGCGCATACCGCCCGTCGGCTGGCCGAGGAAAGGGGGGTGGCAGCGGAGCGCCTGGCCGAGATCACCACCGGCAATTTCCGGCGATTGTTCAAGGTCGGCTGAACCGCATGCGCGTCACCATGCTCGGCAGCGGCGGCTCCGCCGGTGTGCCCATGCTGGGCGGCCGGGATGGACGGGGCGATTGGGGGCAGTGCGACCCGCGGGAGCCGCGCAACCGCCGCACCCGGTCCTCCATCGTGATCGAGGGCGACGACGGGCGCCGCCTGCTGGTGGATACCGCGCCGGACCTGCACGCGCAGCTGATCGGCTGCGGCATCGGGCGCATCGACGCGCTGTTCTACACCCACGCCCACGCCGACCACGTTGCCGGCCTCGACGAGGTGCGGAGCCTCAACCGCGTCCTGAACCGGCCGATCCAGGCCTTCGGCACCGAGCCGGTGATGGCCGAGATCGCGGGGCGTTTCGCCTACGCGTTCCGGCCCTGGTCACCGCCGGGCTTCTACCGGCCGGTGATTGAGCCGGTGGTGGTGGAAGCCGGCTCGGTGATCGAGGCGGCGGGGTTGCGGCTCGAACTGTTCACCCAGCGCCACGGCCAGGGCACCACGCTCGGGCTGCGCACCGGCCGGTTCGCGTATTGCACCGACGTGATGTTCCTCGACGAGGCGGCACTGGAAGTGCTGGCCGGCGTGGATACCTGGATCGTCGGCTGCTTCCAGCGAGCGCCGCATCCGGCGCACGCGCATCTGGACCTGGTGCTGGAATGGCGCCGGCGGATCGGCGCTCGGCGCACCATCCTGACCCATATCGGGGTGGATCTGGACTGGGACTGGATGCAGCGGCACCTGCCGCCGGACGTGGAGCCGGGTTTCGACGGATGTGTGATCAACACATGACGCGATGCGGCAGCGACGCCGCTATTTAGTTGAAACCCGCTTCTGGGAACCGATAGCCTCCGGTTGTGGCGGCCGATCGGAGGCCGTTCTTGTCGGAAAGCCGCACGCCAGCAGCCTGTTCGATCCAAAACCAGACCATCGGCGGATCGGGGCTGTGCTTCGAGGTCGGAAACGGGCGGCGCCAAGGCGCCGGCTCCGTCCGGCGGGTGGGTGTCGCGGTCTGGGAGCTTGGCTCATGGCACCGCTGGACGACGTCTTCACCCTCGCCACATCCCTGCGCGAACAGCGCCGGGTGACCGAGATGAGCCTCGGCGACTATCTGGAACAATGTGCCGAAGACCGCAGCTGCTACAGCAGCGCCGCGGAAAGGATGCTGCGGGCGATCGGCGAGCCGGAAACGGTGGACACCTCCAAGGATCCACGACTCGCACGCATCTTCATGAACCGCACCATGCGGATCTACCCGGCCTTCGCCGACTTCCACGGCATGGAGGAAACGGTCGAGCGCATCGTCGGCTTCTTCCGGCACGCGGCCCAGGGGCTGGAAGAGCGCAAGCAGATCCTCTACCTGCTGGGCCCCGTGGGCGGCGGCAAATCGTCGCTCGGCGAGCGGCTGAAGACGCTGATGGAGCGCGAGCCGATCTATGTGCTCAAGGCCGGCCGCGACCTCAGCCCGGTGTTCGAAAGCCCGCTCGGGTTGTTCGATCCCGACACGATGGGGCCGAGCCTGGAAGAGCGCTACGGCATCCCGCGTCGCGCCCTGACCGGCATCGCCAGCCCGTGGGCGTTGAAGCGGCTGGAAGAGTTCGACGGCGACCTGTCGCGGTTCCGGGTGGTGAAGCTGCATCCGAGCAAGCTGCGCCAGATCGCGATCGCCAAGACCGAGCCGGGGGACGACAACAACCAGGACGTGTCGGCGCTGGTCGGCAAGGTGGACATCAGGCAGCTCGAGAACTTCAGCCAAAGCGATCCCGACGCCTATGGCTTCTCCGGCGGCCTGAACCGCGCCAACCAGGGCATCCTCGAGTTCGTGGAGATGTTCAAGGCGCCGATCAAGATGCTGCATCCGCTGCTCACCGCGACGCAGGAGGGCAACTATGTCGGCACCGAGAACATCGGCTCCATCCCCTGGGGTGGGGTGATCCTGGCCCATTCCAACGAGGCGGAATGGCAGAGCTTCCGCAACAACCGGACCAACGAGGCCTTTCTCGACCGCGTGTGCGTGATCAAGGTGCCGTACTGCCTGCGCGTGGCCGAGGAAACGCGCATCTACGAGAAGCTGATCTCGTCCTCGGCGCTGGGGCAGGCCCCGTGCGCGCCGAACACGCTGGAGATGCTGGCGCGCTTTACCGTGCTGTCGCGGCTGAAGCCGCACGCCAACTCGACGCCCTATGCGAAGCTGCGGGTCTATAACGGCGAGAACATCCGGGAAACCGACCCCAAGGCCAAGACCATGCAGGAGTACCGCGACGCCGCCGGCGTCGACGAGGGCATGGACGGCCTGTCGACGAGGTTCGCGTTCAAGGTGCTGTCGGCCACCTTCAACCACGATGCCGTGGAGATATCCGCGGACCCCGTGCATCTGATGTACGTGCTGGAACAGGCGGTGAAGCGCGAACAGTTTCCGGGTGACACGGAGGCCGCCTATCTTGCCATGCTCAAGACCGAGCTCGCGGGTCGCTATGTCGAGTTCGTGGGCAACGAGATCCAGAAGGCCTATCTCGAAAGCTATCACGACTACGGCCAGAACCTGTTCGACCGCTATCTCGACTATGCGGATGCGTGGATCGAGGACCAGGACTTCAAGGATCCCGACACGGGACAGATGCTCAGCCGGGATCTCCTGAACGCCGAGCTCACCAAGATCGAGAAGCCGGCGGGGATCGCCAACCCGAAGGATTTCCGCAACGAGGTGGTGAAGTTCTCGCTCCGCGCGCGAGCGACCGGCGGCGGCCACAACCCGTCCTGGACCTCCTACGAGAAGATCCGCGACGTGATCGAGAAGCGGATGTTCTCCCAGGTTGAGGATCTGCTGCCGGTGATCAGCTTCGGTTCGAAGAAGGACGGCGACAGCGAGAAGAAGCACGAGGAGTTCGTGCAGCGCATGGTGGCCCGGGGCTACACGGAGCGGCAGGTGCGCCGGCTGGTGGAATGGTACATGCGGGTGAAGCAGTCCGCATGAACGCCACGTCTTCTTCGGCATGGTGCTCGCGGGATGGCCACCTTCCGATTGGTCGTCCGTCGGGAAGCGGTTCGCCTCCCGGCATGACCGCGGCCCGTTTTTCGGCCCGCTTCCGGGCGGGAACTTGCTTTTCGGTCCGCCTCGGGGCGGACGGGGACGAGATGCTTACGTGGATATCATCGACAGGCGGCAGAACCCTCACGGCAAGAGCCTGGAGAACCGGCAGCGGGTGCTGGTGCGTGCCCGCGGGGCGGTCCAGAAGGCGGCGCGCGATGCGGTAGCCGCCGGCCGGCTGCGCGAGGTGGGGCAGGGAGGCGCGGTCTCCATTCCCTCCGACGTGCTGCACGAGCCTTCGCTGCATGTCGTCTTCACCGGCGGCGAGCGGCACCTCATCCTGTCGGGCAACAAGAGCTTTTCGCGCGGCGACCGCCTCCAGCGGCCACCCGGGCGCGGTGGAAGCGGCGGGCAGGGGGCCGAAGCGGGTCAGGGCGGTGGCGGCCAGGACGAGTTCCGGTTCGTGCTCAGCCGCGAGGAATTTCTGGATCTGTTCTTCGACGATCTGGAGCTGCCGGATCTGGTGAAGCGCGACATCTCCACCACGGAACAGGACGTGCCGTCGCGTGCCGGGCTCAGCAGCGACGGAGCGCCGTCCCAGCTCGACATGAGCCGGACCATGCGGCTGTCGATGGCGCGCAGGATCGGGTTGCGCCGTCCGAAAGCGAGCGAGATCGAGGAAAACCAGCGTCGTCTCGACGGGCTGCTCGCCAGGCTGGAGTCGCTTCCGGAAGGCAGTCCCGCGTGGGAAATGGCCACGGCGGAGGTCGCCTCGCTTCGCGAGCTTCTGCAACAGCAGCAGCGCCGGCTCGGGCGCATCGCCTGGATCGACCCGGTGGATCTGCGCTACCGCCGGTTCAACGCGGTGCGGCGTCCCAGCACCCGCGCGGTGATGTTCTGCCTGATGGACGTGTCCGGCTCCATGACGGAGCGCATGAAGGACCTCGCCAAGCAGTTCTTTCTGCTGCTGCACGTCTTTCTGGAGCGCCGCTACAAGCACGTGGAGCTCGTGTTCATCCGGCACGCCGACGCGGCGGAGGTGGTGGATGAACAAGCCTTCTTCCACGATCCACGGTCCGGCGGCACCATCGTGTCCAGCGCGTTGCTGGAACTTCTGCGGGTGCAGAACGAGAGGTTTCCAGCCGACGGCTGGAACATCTACGTCGCGCAGGCGTCCGACGGCGATAACGCGGCGTCCGACACGCCGGTCTCGCGGGCGTTGCTGCAGGACCGGATCCTGCCGCTGGTGCAGCATTTCGCCTATATCGAGATCGCGAGCTCGGGGGCGGTGATCCGCGGCGAGACCGATCTCTGGCGGGGATACCGTCAGGTGGCGGAAGCCGATCCCAGGCTGGCGATGCGGCAGGTTTCCGACAAGCGCGACATCTTCCCCGTGTTCCGGGAGCTGTTCGGACGGCGTCCGGAGGCGGTGGCGACCTGAACGTTTCCCGGCCGGGAAGGGACCCAGCATGGCTTCCATGACCGCGGGCGGAGGCGACCTGCTTTATCGCGGCGCCGACTGGGACTTCCCGATCCTGCGTCGCTGCTACGACGCGATCGAGCGCATCTCCGAGCACGAGCTCGGGCTGGACGTCCACCCGAACCGCCTCGAGGTGATCACTTCCGAGCAGATGCTCGACGTCTACGCGGCGCACGGCATGCCGCTGATCTACCGGCACTGGTCGTGGGGCAAGCGCTTCATGGGCCACGAGAACGCGTACCGGCGCGGCCTGATGGGGCTTGCCTACGAGGTGGTGATCAATTCCGACCCGTGCATCTCCTATCTGATGGAGGAGAACAGCGCGACCATGCAGGCGCTGGTCACCGCCCATGCGGCGTTCGGCCACAATCATTTCTTCAAGAACAACAGGTTGTTCCGTGATTGGACGGACGCTGGGGCCATCCTGGATTATCTGGAATTTGCGCGCGGCTTCATCGCCCGGTGCGAGGAGCGGCACGGGGCATCGGCGGTGGAACGGGTGCTGGATGCCGCCCACGCGCTGCAGAACCAGGGCATCCACCGCCACGGCGGCAGCCGTCTCCTCGACCTCCGCGCGGAACAGAAACGGGAGCGCGAGCGGCGCGAGCACGAGGAAAGCGCCTACAACGATCTGTGGCGCACGCTGCCCACGAAGCCGGTCGCCGGGCGCCCCGACGACGCGGGGGAGCGCCGGCGCAGGCTGGGTCTTCCGGAGGAGAACCTGCTGTATTTCCTCGAAAAGAACGCACCTAAGCTGCGCAGCTGGGAGCGGGAAATCATCCGCATCGTCCGGCTGATCGCACAGTACTTCTACCCGCAGCCCCAGGTGAAGATGATGAACGAGGGCTGCGCCACCTGGGTGCACACCCACATCATGTCGCGCCTGCACGAGACGGGCCGGATCGACGACGCCGCCTATCTGGAGGCGATCCATTCCACCACCAACGTCATCAACCAGCCGGGCTTCGATGCCGGCGGGGGCGCCAGCTTCAACCCCTACGCGCTCGGCTACGCGATGATGACCGACATCGCCCGCGTCTGCGCCGATCCGACCGAGGAGGACCGGCGCTGGTTCCCTGATTTCGCCGGCAACCGCGATCCCGTCGGCACGCTCCGTCGCGCCTGGGCGGAATATCGCGACGAGAGCTTCATCCAGCAGTTCCTGTCACCGGCCGTGATCCGGCAGTTCCGGATGTTCCGGCTGCACGACGTCACCGACCGGCCTTATCTGCTGGTGGACGAGATCCACGACGACGATGGCTACCGGGCCATCCGGCGTTCGCTGGCACGCTCGTACGATCCATCGGAATTCTATGCCGACATCGAGGTGGTCGATGTCGATCTGGCGGGCGATCGCTGCCTGCGGCTGGAACACCGGACGCGGCCCGGACATCTGCTGCACGAGAAGGACGCGAAGACGGTGCTTCGTCATCTGGCCGGGCTGTGGGGCTATGACGTAAAGCTGCTCGAGCTGGATCACGAGAGCGGCAGCGTGCTCGCCACCCACGTCGCATCGCCACAGCCAGCATGAACCCCCCGAGCTCTCCATCTGAGTTGGCATAATATGCATTATCGAACTTTTGGTGCCGCGTGACCGGGGGAGTCGACCGGGCCGATCCATCCGGCCAACTCCTCCGTCTGCTGGAGATCATGGCGCGGCTTCGCGACCCGGCCACGGGTTGCCCGTGGGATCGCGACCAGGATTTCGATAGCATCGCCCCCTATACGATCGAGGAAGCCTACGAAGTCGCGGACGCCATCGCTCGTCGCGATTGGCCCGCACTGGTGGACGAGCTCGGCGATCTGCTGCTCCAGATCGTCTACTACGCGCGGATGGCGGAGGAAGACGGCCGCTTCACCTTCGCCGACATCGCCCGCTCGGTCGCCGACAAGATGGTGCGGCGTCATCCGCACGTTTTCGGTGAAGAGCATTTCACCGACGACACCTGGGAGGATCGCAAGGCGGCCGAGCGTGCCGGTACCGGGCGCCCTGGCGGCACCCTCTCCGGCGTCACTCACAGCCTTCCCGCCCTGGACGTGTCGGTGAAGCTCGGCAAACGCGCCGCCCGCACCGGCTTCGACTGGCCGGGTCCCGAGCCGGTCCTGGCCAAGCTGGACGAGGAGATCGCGGAGCTGCGTCACGAGATCGCGGTCCAGGACGCCGATCGGTGCGAGGCGGAGCTGGGAGACGTGCTGTTCACCCTGGGACAGCTCGCGCGCAAGCTGAAGCTCGATCCGGAAGCCAGCCTGCGCCGCAGCAACCGCTCCTTCGTGACGCGCTTCACGGCGATGGAGGCCGCGGTGGAAGCGTCCGGCCGGTCGATGTCCGGCTTGCCGCTGGCGGAACTGGAAGCGGAGTGGCAGGCGGTCAAGCGTAAGCTGGCGGAGCCCGAAGGCTAGAAGAAGGTGCTCCACGAGCCGGGCACGGCGATCCCCTTTTGGACGCCCTCGCGTCGGAACCGCTGGTTCCGGCGTGTTGCTTCGGGATCGACGTCGGTAAAGCACCAGCGTTGCCCAGGGCGGCCCGGTCCGTGCGAGACGCTAGACGGCGTCTCCGAACAGGACCTCGCGGAGCGCCAGCCAGCTGTCGCGGTCCGGAGCGTAGAGCAGTCCCCCGTCCAGGGTGCCGGGCCGGAACGGGCTGCCATCGAAATGCGCGCCGTAGCCGCCCGCCTCGCTGTGCAGCAGCCAGCCCGGCAGGTGGTCCCAGGGCATCAGCCCGTTGAAGAGCAGGAAGTGGCAGTGCCCGGAGGCCAGCATCCGGTATTCGTGCGCGGCGCAACGATAATCCCAGCTGGCCAGCACCCGAGGCAGGCTCAACGCGACCCGGTCGCGCAGCGTCGGCGGCAGATGGCGCCAGCTGGCATTGCCCGTCATCGCGTCGGGAGATACCGGGGGTGCCACGCGGAGGTCGACGCGATCGCCGTCGGGACGTTCGAGCCAGGCCCCCTCACCCCGCAGCGCCATCATCGCGTCGTCGCAGACCGGATCGTGGATCACCGCCCCAACCACCTCGCCGCGGACCAGCGCCGACACCATCACCCCGAACATGGGCACCCCGGCCGCGAAGTTCGACGTGCCGTCGATCGGGTCTACGGTGAATGCGAGATCCGCATCCACCAGTCGTTCCAGAAGAGACCGGTCGGCGGAAGCCGCCTCCTCTCCCACGACCGCCGCACCTGGATGCAGCCGCCGCAGGCCCTCCGAGATGACGGTCTCGGCGGCCTCGTCCGCCACCGTGACCAGGTCGCAGGGGCCGGTTTTGGCCCGCACCGCATCGGTATCGAGCCGCCTGAAATGCGGCATGATCTCGCTGCGGGCGGCCGCGCGCATCACCTGGAGGATCTCGAGAAGGTCGCGGGTGGAAAAGGGGTTGTTCACGACCTTCCCCTCCTGTTGTGTGGCGTTTCCGTTCAGCCGGAACGCCGCGCAAGGCCCGGTGTTCCGGCCCCTAGCGATCGTTGTCTGGGATCGGGTGCAGTTGCCGGAATCGCGCGAGATCGGCTTCCGACAACCTCACCGTGAGCCTGATCCGCGCCTCCTGATCGTCGCGCGCCACCACCTCGCCGTGGTCGTAGAGCCAGGACAACGCGGCGCCGTCGGCCACCGGCACCCCGACATCCACCTCCTCCAGGGAGGCCGACAGCTTGAGGTCGATCGCCTCGCGAAGGGCGTCGAGACCATCCCCGGTGATGGCGGATATGGGGATCGCGCCATCCCGGGGTGGCACGGCATCGGGGCCGCCAACGAGGTCGGCCTTGTTCAGCACCTCGATCACCCGCCGGCGCCAATCCGCGGCCAGCGGACCGTCCTTGGCCAGCCCGTCCAGCACCGCCATCACGTCCGTGCGCTGGGCGGCCGTGTCCGGATGAGCGACGTCGCGGACATGCAGGATGATGTCCGCCGCGGCCACTTCTTCCAGCGTCGCGCGGAAGGCGGCGATCAACTCGGTCGGCAGATCGCTGATGAAGCCCACGGTGTCGGACAGGATGATGCGCCGCCCCGAGGGAAGCCGCACGCCGCGCATGGTCGGATCTAGCGTCGCGAAGAGCTGGTCCTCGGCCATCACCGCGGCCCCGGTGAGCGCGTTGAACAGCGTCGATTTGCCGGCGTTGGTGTAGCCGACCAGGGCCACGACCGGAAACGGCACCCGCTTGCGGGCATTCCGGTGCAGGCCGCGGGTCCGCCTCACCTGTTCCAGCTCCGCCTTGAGCCGCGTGATGCGGTCGCCGATCAGCCGACGGTCCGCCTCGATCTGCGTCTCGCCGGGACCGCCCAGGAAGCCGAAACCGCCGCGCTGCCGCTCCAGATGGGTCCATGACCGGACGAGCCGGCTGCGCTGATATTCCAGGTGTGCCAGCTCGACCTGAAGCGTGCCTTCCCGGGTGGCCGCGCGCTCGCCGAAGATGTCCAGGATCAGGCCGGTACGGTCGATCACCTTGCAGCCGAGCCCGCGCTCGAGGTTGCGCTGCTGCACCGGCGTGAGCTTCGCGTCCATGATGAGGACGGTGACGGACTCGCTCTCGATGCTCTCCTTCAGCGCCTCGATCTGTCCGGTGCCGATCAGGGTGGCGGGCCGGCGGGTGCGGATCGTCACCACGCCCTTGCGCACCACGATGAGCCCGATGGACGCGGCGAGGCCGACCGCTTCCTCCAGCCTGGCCTCGGCCGCGCGCGCGTCGACTCGCGGATCCGGCCGCTCCCACGGCAGAACGACCGCGGCGCGGGTCGGCGCGGCGGCGGTGGTGTTGCTGCCCACGAAGCCGGGTCGCCTCAGCCCTGCTCGCCGGCGGCCTCCGGCGCACCGTCCCGCGCCTGGTCGAACAGCGCGATCGGTGCCGCCGGCATCACCGTGCTGATGGCGTGCTTGTACACGAGCTGCGTGTGGCCGTCGCGGCGCAGCAGGACGGAGAAATTATCGAACCAGGTGATGATGCCCTGAAGCTTCACGCCATTGACCAGGAAGATGGTGACCGGCGTCTTAGACTTGCGCACGTGGTTCAGGAATACGTCCTGCACGTTCTGCGAGCTGTCCTTGGGCATGTCGCGGCCTTCTTCTTGTTGCCGACATTTCGCGACGGAAGCGGGTCCGGGCGAACGTCAAGAGGGTAAGCGCATCTTCTAGCAGCCGCCTGATCGAACGACCAGCCGAGGAACCCGCATCATGGGCAGCCCTTTCCCGTCGCCGGGCTCAGCCGGCGGCCGCCCTGTCCTCCGAGCTGACGCCCAGCTGCTTGAGCTTGCGGTGCAGCGCGCTGCGCTCCATGCCGACGAAGCCCGCCGTGCGGCTGATGTTGCCGCCGAACCGCAGCAGCTGGGCCTGAAGATACTGCGTCTCGAACAGGTCGCGCGCTTCCCGCAGCGGCAGGCCCATCACATCCGCCGTCGGATCGAAGCGCAGCAGCGCCGGAGCGCCCTGCCCGATCGTCGGCGGCAGCATCTCGGCACGGATCGCCTCCGAGCCGCCCGGCGCCATGATCAGCAGCCAGTCCATCAGATTGCGCAGTTCGCGCGAATTGCCCGGCCAGTCGTAGCTCTGCAGGGCCGACAACGCGTCCACCGACAGGTCGCGCCGCGGCAGACCGGCCGTTTCTGCCGAGCGCGACAGGAACAGCCGGGCCAGCTCGGGGATGTCGTCCCGCCGCTCGCGCAGGCTGGGCAGCCGCAGCGGCACCACCGCCAGACGATAATAAAGGTCCTCGCGGAACCGGCCGGCGGCGATCTCGCCCTGGAGGTCACGGTTGGTGATCGCCAGCACCCGGACGTCGACCTTGACCCGGGCCGCGCCGCCGATGCGCTCGAAGGTCTGGTCCTGCAGGGCGCGGACGATCTTTCCCTGCGTCTCCAGGGGCATGTCCGCCACTTCGTCCAGCAGCAGCGTGCCGCCATGCGCCCGTTCCAGCAGGCCCGTGCGTCGCGACGGCCCCTGCCCGTCCGTGACGCCCTCGATGCCGAACAGCTCCTCCTCGAAGCGGGCGGGCGCCAGCGTGGCGCAGTTCAGCACCACGAAGGGTCCTTCCGCGCGACGCGAGCGGGCATGGATCATCCGGGCGGCGACCTCCTTGCCGGCCCCGGCGGCGCCCGAGATCAGCACCCTGGAACCGGTAGGCGCCACGCGGTCGATCTGGGTGCGCACGGCGGCGATGGCCGAGCTGTTGCCGTTCAGGATGGTTTCCGGGCCGGCGCGGAGCCGCAGCTCCGCGTTCTCCCGGGACAGCTTGGCCGCTTCCAGCGCGCGCCGGACCACCACCAGCAGCCGGTCGGACTGGAACGGCTTCTCGATGAAATCGTAGGCGCCGTGCTGGAGAGCCTGCACCGCGGTCTCGATGGTGCCGTGACCGGAGATCATCACGGTCGGCACGCTGGGCTCCTCGCCCTGCAACGCCTTGAGGATGCCAAGGCCGTCCAGCCGCGAGCCCTGCAACCAGACGTCCAGGATCACGAGCGACGGCCGGCGGGCCCGGAACGCGGCGATCGCGCTGTCGGCGTCGCTGGCGACACGGGTTTCGTAGCCCTCGTCGCTGAGGATGCCCTCGATGAGCAGCCGGATGTCCGGCTCGTCATCGACGATCAGGATCTCATGCGCCATGGGGGACTTTCAAAGGCAGTATCAACGTCGCCACTGCTCCTTCCCCGCCCGGGCGATCGCCGAGCATGACCGTGCCGCCATGGTCCTCCATGATCTTTTTGACGATGGCAAGCCCCAGCCCCGTCCCCTTCGGCTTGTGGGTCACGTAGGGCTCGGTCAATTGCGCCCGGTTCTCGACGGGCAGCCCCACCCCGTCGTCGGACACGCGCAGTTCCACCACGTCCTCCCGCTGGACGATCGCCACGTCGATGAAGCCGCGATGCGCCGCGGGCTGTCCGTCCTCCATCGCGGCCACCGGCGATTGCTGCCCGGTCGCGCGGATGTTGATGCTGTCGGCGGCGTTCTGCAGCAGGTTGGTCAGCGCCTGTCCCAGCAGCCGCCGGTCGCAGGGCACCACAGGTCCGCGATCGGGCATCTCGGTGGTGAAGCGGAGCTCGGGGTGCGCGCCGCGCTGGAGCACCAGCGCTTCCCGGGCGATCCGCGACAGATCCTCCGGCTTGATCAGCGGCTGCGGCATGCGCGCGAATGCGGAAAATTCATCCACCATCCGACCGATGTCGCCCACGTGCCGGACGATCGTGTCCGCGCACTGGCTGAAGGTATCCGGGTCGCTCTGGATCTCGCGCAGGAAGCGGCGCTTCAGCCGTTCGGCCGAAAGCTGGATCGGGGTCAGCGGATTCTTGATCTCGTGCGCGATGCGGCGTGCCACGTCGCCCCACGCCGCCTTGCGCTGCGCCGACTGGAGTTCGGTGATGTCGTCGAAGGTGACCACGTAGCCCTCGGTTACCGTGCCGCGCATCTCCGGGCCGATTCGCACCAGCAGCGTCCGCTTGCTGCCCCCCGCCATGCGCTGCACCTCGCCGGTCTGCGCCTTGTCGGGCTGCCGCTGGGCCAGCAGCAGCAGAGGTTCGAACTCCGGCACCAGCGCCAGGAGCGGCTGCCCGATCATCGACTCCAGATCCGTGTCCAGCAGGGCGCTCGCCGTGCGATTCGGCAGCTCGATGCGCTGGTCCTCATCCAGCCCGATCACCCCGGCCGACACGCCGCTGAGCACCGCCTCGGTGAAGCGCCGGCGCTCGTTGATCTGCCCGTAGGCCTCCATCAGCTCCCGTCGCTGCGACGAAAGCTCGTCCGTCATGCGGTTGAAGGCCCGGCTGAGCCCCGACACCTCGTCGTCCCGCTCGGCTTCCGGCACCCGCACGCCCAGATCGCCCTCCCGGACCCGCTCGGCCGCCAGGATCAGCAGCCCGACCGGCCGCGCGATCTGATTGGCCAGCAGCAACCCGATCAGGGCCGCCGCCGAAAGCACCAGCAGCGCCACCAGCGCGAAGATCATCACCAGGGTGAGCTGAAGACCCGACCGGTGCTGGGCCAGCCGATTGTAGTCGGCCACCACCCGCTGGGTCTTGTGCATGTGCTCCAGGATCACGGGATCCACCGGCCGCGAGATCACCAGCATCAGGGACGGGTTCGGGCCGCCGATCCCGGTGACCGCGCTCACCGTCTGGCCGTCCGGACTGTCCAGGATCGCCACGTCCCCCGACCGGGCCAGCATGGTGGCCGCGGCCGGCGGCACCGACACGCCGAGGCCGCCCAGCATCCCCGTCGACAGCACGATCTCGTTGGTGAGCGCGTCGTAGATCGCGGCCTCGTTCAGACCGCGGCTGTTCTTCTCGTCCACCAGCATCTGGCCGAGCGCGCGCGGATCGGCGTAGCGGAAGGTGTCGGCCTGGCTGAGATCGCCCGCGATCGCCAGGGCATCCGCCCGGATGTTGTTGTTGTGCTCGGACAGATAGCCGGAAGAGGCCTGCAAAGCCTCGTCCAGCGCCGACCGCACGCGGTCCGAGAACCAGATCTGGATGCCGAAATGGAAGAACAACCCGGCGAAGATGCCCACCACGATGGTGGGTGTCACCGCCACCACGCTGAACAACAGCATCAGCCGCACGTGCAGCCTGGACCCCGCGAGCCCGCGCCGCCGGTCGGCCATCACCCGCGCCACGCGCAGCCCGAGCGCGGTCGCCAGAAGCACCAGCACGCAGAGATTGCAAGCGAACAGCGTGTATTCGAGGTGCGGACGGCGTGCCAGCGACATGCCGCCGGACAGCACCACGAAGCTCGCCAGCCCCAGCGCCAGCGCCACGGCCGCGAGAACCAGCGTGCCGGTGCGGCCGAGCACGACCGCCCTCACCCGGCGCCTTCCGTCCCGCCGCGGCGGCTCACCGCCCGGACGGTCGATCGCGGCAGCCCGCCGGCCGGGAAGCCTCACGGGATCGGCTAGCCGATCCCCCGCACCACCGGGATCTCCAGATCGCGGATCTTCTTGCGCAGGGTGTTGCGGTTGAGACCGAGCATCGCCGCCGCCTTGATCTGGTTGCCCCTGGTGGAAGCCAGCGTCATCTGGATCAGCGGCCGCTCCACCTCGGCGATCACCTTGTCATAGATGTCGCGCATCGGCATGCCGTCGTGGCTGGCGTTGAGGAACTGCCGGATATGCCGCTCCACCGCCGCCGCCAGCCGCTCCGGCTCGCCGCCCGCCGGCACCGGCTCGTCGTGGATGGCGGTTTCCAGCAGCTCCGCCGAGATCACCTCCCCGGTGAGGGTCTCCTGCGGATACAGGGCCGCGAGGCGCCGCATCAGGTTCTCCAGCTCGCGGACGTTGCCGGGCCAGCGATGCGATTGCAGCCGCTCCACCGCCGTGTCGGCCAGCCGCTTCGCCGGCAGCCCGCTCTGCTGCACCTTGTCGAGGAAGTGGCGCGCCAGGATCGGGATGTCCTCCGGCCGCTCGCGCAGGGGCGGCAGCCGGATCGGCACGACGTTGAGCCGGTAGAACAGGTCCTCGCGGAACGCGCCGGCACGGATCGCCTGACGCAGGTCGCGATGCGTCGCGGCGACGATGCGGACATTGGCCTTGATCGGCTGGCGGCCGCCCACGGTGGTGAACTCGCCCTCCTGCAGCACGCGCAGCAGCCGCGTCTGCGCTTCGGGCGGCATGTCCCCGATCTCGTCCAGAAACAGCGTGCCGCCCGCCGCCTGCTCGAACCGGCCCTGGTTGCGGTTGGTGGCGCCGGTGAAGGCCCCGCGCTCATGGCCGAAAAGCTCGCTCTCGATCAACTCGCGCGGGATCGCCGCCATGTTGATGGCCACGAACGGTCCCGTACGACGCCGCCCGTAATCGTGCAGCGCGCGTGCCACCAGCTCCTTGCCGGTGCCGCTCTCGCCGTTGACCATCACGGTCAGGTCGGAAGTCGTGAGCCGGGCGATGATGCGGTAGATGTCCTGCATCACCATGGAGCGGCCGATCAGCGGCAGCCGGTCCTCGCCCTCGGGCGGGGGTGCCGCGTCCGGGAGCCGAGGCTGCGGCGCCACCAGCGCCCGGTCCACCACCGACAGCAGTTCCTTGAGGTCGAACGGCTTCGGCAGGTACTCGAACGCGCCCCGCTGGGTGGCCTTCACCGCCGTCATCAGGGTGGACTGCGCGCTCATCACCACGATGCGCAGCTCCGGCCGCACGCGCTTGATGCGCGGGATCAGGTCGAGCCCGTTCTCGTCCGGCATCACCACGTCGGTGATCACGAGATCGCCCTCGCCATCCTCCACCCACCGCCACAGCGTGGACGCGTTGCCGGTGGTCCTCACCTGATAGCCGGACCGCCCGAGCGCCTGGGTCAGCACGGTACGGATGGAGCGGTCGTCGTCGGCAACCAGAACGGTCGGCATCGTCATGCGGGATACTCGGGCGGGACGCGGGCGGAGATAAGGAAGGCGGGCGGGGAGCGGTCAGCCGTCGCCGTCGTCGGGCATGATCGGCAGGTGCAGCAGCACGTCGGTCCGGCCGGGCCGGCTCTCGATCTCGATGGAGCCGCCATGGTCGCCGACGATCTTGGCGGCCAGCGCCAGCCCAAGGCCGCTGCCGGAAGGCTTGGTGGTCAGGAACGGCTCGAACAGATGCGGCCGGATGCTCTCCGGAATGCCGGGCCCGGTGTCGCGCACGGTCACCAGCAGCGGGAGGTGGACCCGCCGGTCATGTCCCGTCACTGCCAGCCGGACGCCGTGCCGATAGGCCGTGCCCAGCGTGATCTCGCCGGTGCCGGGACCCGCCGTGATGGCTTCCGCCGCGTTCTTCACCAGGTTCAGCAGCACCTGCACCAGCTGGTCGCGATTGCCCCAGACCGGCGGCAACGAGGGATCGTACTGTTCGATGAAGCGCAGATGCGCAGCGAACCCGCTCTGCGCCAGCGTGCGCACATGTTCCAGCACCCGGTGGATGTTCACCGCCCGCCGCTCGATCGGCTTCTCGCTGAACATCTCCATGCGCTCGACCAGCGCCTTGATCCGGTCCGCCTCGTCGCGGATCAGCACCGCCAGCTCCCGGTCGCCGTCCGCCACCGTGCTTTCCAGGAGCTGGGCCGCGCCGCGGATGCCGGAAAGCGGGTTCTTGACCTCGTGCGCCAGCATCGCCGCCATGCCCGACACCGACCGCGCCGGATTGCGGAAGCTGAGCTGCCGGTCGAGCGCCTGGGCGCCGGACACGTCGTGCAGCGTCAGCAGCACCGCGTCCGGGTCGTCGGCCAGCAGGGTGCCGTGCGCCGTCACGCCGGCACGACGGATCAGGCGCGGACCTTCCAGGATCAGCCCGTGTTCGGCCACCGTGGCACCGGTGGCGCGCACCTGACCGATCAGCATGAACAACGGGTGGTCGCCGGGCAGCAGGTCGCGCAGCCCGTGGACGCGGAGCTGGGACTTCGACAGCCCGAAGAAAGGCTCCGCCATGCCGTTGGCGAAGCGGATGCGATCCTCGGGGCCGATCAGCAGCACCGGCTCTGGCAGCGCTTCCAGCATCGCGGCGGCGTCCGGCTCCCGGTCGCCCGCGCGGGCGGCGATCTGCGCACCCTCGCCCAGCACGGGTACCGGCGGCTTGCGGCGTCGGCTCAGAACCGCCTGCCTCATGCGGCTTCCGCCGCGGGCTGCGCGGTTTCGGCCAGGGCACGCCTGCCCTCGCGGCGGAACCCCGACTCGATCAGCGGATCGTAGAAACCGTTGATCAGGGACAGCGCGGTCGCCGCGTCGTCGATCCGGTTGATCGCGGACCGGAACTGCGCCGAACCCGGCAGGCCGGCCGAATACCAGGACACGTGCTTGCGGGCGAGGCGGAGGCCCGGATGGTGGCCGAAATGGTCCAGCATCGACTGGTAGTGGGCGAGCAGGATCCGCTTCTCCTGAGCGATGTCGGGGTCCGCCACGGTCTCGCCCGTCACCAGCCGGTGCGCCACCTGTGCCGGCAGCCAGGGCCGCCCATAGCAGCCGCGGCCGATCATCACCCCGTCCGCACCGGACTGGCGCAGGGCTTCCAGCGCGTCCTCGGCATCCAGGATGTCGCCGTTGACGATCACCGGCAGCGAAACGGCCTCCTTCACCCGGCGGACGAACTGCCAGTCGGCGCGGCCGGTATAGAACATCTGCCGGGTGCGGCCGTGCACCGTGACCATGCGGATGCCGCTCCGCTCGGCGAGACGGGCGAGCACGGGCGCGTTGAGGCTCTGGTGGTCCCATCCCATGCGCATCTTCAGCGTCACCGGCACGTCCACCGCGCGGACGACCGCGTCGAGCAGCCGCCCCGCCAGGACCTCGTCGCGCATCAGCGCGGAACCGGCCATCTGACCGACGGCCACCTTCTTCACCGGGCAGCCGAAATTGATGTCCACGAGGTCCGCGCCACGATCCACCGCGATCCGCGCCGCCTGGGCCATGGCGTCCGGGTCGCACCCCGCGAGCTGGACCGCGTTCGGACCGTCGCCCGCGACCTCGGCCATGCGCAGCGTCGCCGCGTTCTCGCGCACCATCGCCCAGGACGCGATCATCTCGGACACCACCAGCCCGGCACCCAGCGACCGGGCGAGCCGCCGGAACGGCAGGTCCGTCACGCCCGACATCGGCGCCAGGATCACCGGCGTCTCGATGCGCACGCCACGTCCGAGGTCGATCGGCCGGATCGCCGGCGTGAACCCGGGTCGCGCCGTCGTCTGCCCGTCTTGCGAGAAGCTGCTCATGATTTGTGCAGATTACCGCCCGCAGCAGCCCGTTGCAATCGACGGAGAAGATTTCGGGCGTCGTCCCGCCGGGCACGTCCGGTCCCGGCAGGCCGCTCCGGACGAAACGAACCGCCGAGACGTATTGACCCCGGAAAGACGCCGCCCCATTGCTCCGCCCCATGCGTGTCGCAGCCATCCTCCTCGCGGCCGGCGTCGGACGACGCTTCGGCGGCGCCCAACCGAAGCAGTTCATCTCCCTGGGCGCCCGCCCGGTGATCCGGCACGCCGCCGAGGCGCTGATCCCCCATGTCGGGCTGCTCCAGCCCGTGGGGGATGCGGCCATGCTGGCCGACGCCCTCACCGGCCTGGAACATCTGCCCGTGGTGCCCGGCGGCGACACCCGGCAGGACAGCGTCCGCGCCGGGCTGGACGCCCTGGACGCCCTGCCGGAGGACCGCAAGCCCGACCTCGTGCTGGTGCATGACGGCGCCCGGCCCTACCTGCCCGAGGCGGTGATCCGCGCGGTGCTGGAAGCGCTCGCCTCGCACCCGGGCGCCATTCCCGCCGTCCGGGTGGCCGACACGCTCAAGCGGGGGCAGAACGGCGTGATCGCCGAAACCGTGCCCCGCGCCGATCTGTATCGCGCGCAGACGCCGCAGGGTTTCCATTTCGCGCTGCTTCGCGACCTGCACCGCAAGGCGGCCGGCACCGATCTCACCGACGACGCGCTGCTGCTGGAGCGCGCCGGCCACGCCGTGGCCCTGGTGCCCGGCAGCGACGACAACATCAAGCTCACCTTCGAGGAGGATCTCGTGCGACTGGAGCGCCTGATCGGCCCGGCGCTGCTGCCGCGCACCGGCACCGGCTTCGATGTGCATGCCTTCACCGAAACCGATGCGCCGCCCCGGCCGCTGGTGCTGTGCGGTCTCGTGGTGCCGCACGACCGGGGGCTCGCCGGGCATTCCGACGCCGATGTCGGCATCCATGCTCTGTGCGACGCGATCTACGGCGCGCTCGCCGAGGGCGATATCGGCCGCCACTTCCCTCCGAGCGAGGACACCTGGAAGGACGCGGACAGCGCCCGGTTCCTGGTGCATGCGGGAGAGCGCATCCTGGCGCGCGGCGGCGTGCTGGTGAACGCCGACGTCACCCTGATCTGCGAACGTCCGAAGATCGGACCGGTCTCCACCGCCATGCGGCACCGGCTGGCCGAGCTGCTGCGGGTCGACGTGGAGCGCATCTCCGTCAAGGCCACCACCACCGAGCGCCTCGGCTTCTGCGGCCGTGGCGAGGGAATCGCCGCCCAGGCGTCCGCGACCGTCCTGTTGCCCTGACGCTCCGGCCCGGGAGCGATCCGTCCCCGGGGCGTGGCGACGGATGCCCGATGGATGCTGGCGGCGGCCATTCACCCGCAGCCGGTGGTGGGCAGGCACCCGGTCGTCGCAATGTCTGTCCCGTGTCGGCGCGGGAACCGGCCCGCGAGACGCTAACGATCATCGTCGACGAGCTGGCCCGCGCCTCCCGGCGCATCAGCCGCGGCCTGGTGTGTCGGCGAGCCTATCGCACTTCTTCACGAGGCCGCTGCCGGACGCCCGAGGCGCGATATGCGCCTGCAGTCGCCTCAAGGTATCGGGCGCCCATCGCGCACGCCGGATGTCGCGGCTTCTGCAACGCATCCCTGATCTTGGGTTGGGCGCCCCCGCAGCCCGCTATCCGGGGCCTCGACGGGTGTGCGAAGCCGCCCGGCGGGAGGCCGGGCGGTGGATGTCACTCCGGCTTGAAACGACCCTCGCTGACGAACTGGCCGATCGGGTTCCGGCCGTTCGGGGCTTCCCGCTCCTGCAGCGCCTCGGAAAGGGTCGACTTGTCGCCGCGCCGCCCGATCGCGATCGCCGCTTCCACCCGGTAGCCCTGCGGCACATTGAGCTGCGCGAAGGCCCGGTCGATGTCGAAACCCACCATCGCGTGTGCCGCCCAGCCCGACCGCGCGGCCTGGAGCGCCAGGGCCATGCTGGCGGCGCCGGCGTCGAAGGAGTGGCTGTGCGACGGCACCGGCCGGTCCTTGCCCGGCGGCAACATCACCGAGTTGCTCAACACGATCACCAGAGCCCCGGCCTGCGCGGCCCAGGACTGGTTGAACTCGTTCAGCAGGGCCAGCATCGGCTCCCAGTGCGGCGTGTCCCGGCGCGCGTACACGAAGCGCCAGGGCTGGGAATTGTAGGACGAGGGCGCCCACCGCGCCGCCTCGAACAGGGTGAACAACTCGTTCTCCGGGATCGCCTCGCCGGTGAAGGCGCGCGGCGACCAGCGCTCCAGGAAGAACGGCTCGATCGGATGATCGGCGACCCGCTCCGCGGTGCTGGTGGTCATGAGGAAGCTCCAGGCGTTGTGCAAGACATGCCGGAACTGTGGCCGCGACCGGCGGCCCCTTCAAGCGCCGGGCCCGCGCGTCAGCTCAGGGCGAGGATCACGACGACCACGGGAGTGAGCGCCACCACCGCCCAGGAAGCCATCGCGCACCGGGCCGCGACGATCGCGAGCGAGCGCCTCAACCTGCGTCCGCCCGGAGCAACCTTCATCTTCGTGTCCGTTGGATCCATGTCTCGCGTCCCCCGTCGATCACCTGGCGGTGGTAGTCCCGAAACATGTTCCGGCGTGTAACCGATCATCACGCTTCGAGTGTTACAACGGCGCACCCTACCGGCCACGGAGGCGAAAATACGGCATGCCCCGCCATCCGGGCGGGAAAGCGGGACCCGCTCAGGTCCGGAAACGTCCCGCCACGGTCGGCACCGGTCGGCCGCTACACCGGCCCAACCCGACGCCCTTTGACTGGCTGCGCGCCCGAGCCGACCGCCCTCTGCCCCAGGGTGCGGCGGACGCGGCCCGTCCGCGCCCGCACGCGTCATTCCGCCCGATGCCGTGCGATCAACGCCCGGTCGCGTCCGGCCGCCGCTCGAACCCGACCGAATCGGTTCCCTCCGCGACGTCCCGTTCCCGGATCTCCGCGACGATGGCGGCGGATGGCCCGCTTCGGCATGCCTCGCGCAGCCGGTCCAGCACGTCTCCCGGCGCCCGCACCAGCGCCTCGACCTCCCCCGTGCCGAGGTTGCGAACCCAGCCCGCGACGCCCAGCGCGCCCGCGGCCCGGCACATCCAGTCGCGGTACCCCACGCCCTGCACCCGTCCGACGATCAGCCACCTCTGCGTCCGGTGGTGTTCCGTCATGTCCTCGCTCCCGCGAGACGGATGAACCGCTCGGCGAGCGCGATCTCGGCCCCCAGGGCCCGGAGGCGGGCGGCGGCCTCAGCGTCCTCGCCCCACTCCTCCGCTTGCACCTGCTCGTCGAGCGTGGCGATCCGCGCCGCTTCCGCGGCATCCAGTGCCCCTTCCGCCAGCGCCAGACCGAGCGCCAGACTTCCCAGCACCGGCACCGCGAGACCGAGGCCCGTCAGCTCCGCATCCGTCCTGCGCGTCAGCGCCTCGCGCAGGGCATCGATCGCGTCGGGCGGCTGTTGCACCGGCATCACCCCCGGCCCGACCAGCAACGACGCCCCGAAACGTTCCCGGCACCAGTCGAGCCAGGGCAGCCATTCGGCCCGCTGGCGCGACACCAGCGAGGCGGGGTGATCGGCGGGATAGCAGAGCAGGTCGCTTTCGCCGTGCTTCAGCAGCATCGCCACGGCGCGGTCCCGGTGCGGGCGCACCCGCGCGAGCATGGTGTTGCACAGCTGGGTCAGGGGCACGGCGTTCGGGGCGAAGGAGCCGCCGATCCGTCCGTCACCCGCCGCCCGCCATTCCGCCGCCACGGCTTCCGCCAGCGCCGTCGTCGGAAGGTCGATCACCCCGCCACCCGGCACCCGCAGCGGGCGCCCATCCAGCATCACCTGCCAGTGGCCCGCGTCCCCCGACACGCTCGCCTCGCTCCAGAGGCGGCGGTTCGCGTTGCCGCTCATCGCAGGATCCCGAGGTTGCGCAGGATGTCGAGCGGCCGCTGCCTGGCCTTGGGCGCGGGCATGTCCGCCCCCGGCCCCGGTCCCGGCAGGTTGCTTCTCGCCGCCGCCAGGGCCGGGCCGCAGGGATCGGCCAACGGCGCCCTGGGGCCGATGGTCAGCGCGAAGCGTCCGCCGGGCGCCGCCGGGTCGAGCGACGCCGTCGGCGCTTCCAGCGTGCCGCCGACCCGCACCGGCATCGCCGCGCCGGCACTGCCGATCGCCACCGTGGGCAGCAGATGCAGGTCCAGCGCCCCGTCCGGCAGCTCGATCGTCCCATGGCCGGACAGCGTCACCCGCCTCGATTGCAGCAGCCCCTGCCGGAGATGGATGCGCCCGTCCGCCGTGCCGGTCACCAGGGCTAGGCATCGCAGCGCGGTCTGTCCTCCGCCATCGCCACCGAACGACCGGCCCGCGAACTGCCGCAGCAACGAGTCGTCGATCGTGCCGTCGACCATGGACAGGCCGAGATCGCCCTGCAGCGCGCGCAGCAGCGCGTCGCGGGTTGCGCCCTGGCCGGCGAGGGCGCCTACCAGCTCCACCACGCCGTGCAGCGACGGCGTCATGCCCAGCAGATGCGCGACGGTGTCCGTCGGGAGCATCAGCGGGTGCATGGCGATGCCGAGGCTGGTCCGCCCGGCATCGGCATCGAGGCTGGCATCCAGCGCGCCGTAAGGGCCCACCGCCCGCAGGGGCGCGATCCGCAGAACGCCCTTCTTCAGGAGCAGCCTGGCGTCGAGATCGTGATAATCGGCGCCACCCAGCCGCAGCAGGGCCGAGCGGAGCGTGACGTCCAGATCCGCCAGATCGAGCGCCGCGAAAGGCAGTTTCCCCCCGTCCGATGCTTCCGCCGCCGTTCCCGACCCGTTCGCCGCAGGGGTGGGGGACGGCGATGGGCGCGAGGCCGGCCCCGGCACCTCGTCCGGCTTCGCCTGGCCGGACGCCGAGGGAACCCCCGCCAGCAGCCCGTCGAGGTCGATCCGCTCGCCGGCTAGCGCAACCGTGAAGGAGGGCCGGGCACCGCGTTGGAAGGAGACCTCTCCGGCCAGCGTGGCTTCCCGCGACGTCAGCTTCATCGCGGATACGCGGAAGAGCTCTCCATTCTCCGCGTCCAGCCGGGCCACCAGATGCGCCCGGTGCAGCGACGGCGCGTGGGGCACCAGCGTGGCCAGGGACGGCACCGTCGCGTCGATGTCGAGGCTCAGCCGGCGGTGTCCGACCCGGCCGCCGGCATACATGCTCGCGTCCCCGTAGCCGCCGTCCAGCGCCACCGGAACGTCCGGCAGGTCGTCGCCCCCATGATCGCCTCGGGGGCCGCCCGGGGGCGACAGCCATCCCGGCAACGCGGCCAGGGTGCCGGCACGGCCGGACAGATGCACCGGACGTTCGACCGGCGTTCGGCCGTGCTCCCCCGCCGTCCGCCACCGCCCGGTGGCGGCCACGGCCAGCGGCGCGTCGGGCCGGGGCGCCCGGATGTCGATCGCGTCCAGCACCAGGGCTCGTGGCCATCCAGCCTCCCCGGCTGGAGCGCGCACCGTTCTGGCCGAGGCCGCCAGTGAGGTCAGCGCCCAGCGCCCAGCGGCGTCCAGGCTGCCGGACGCCGCCAGCGTCGCGTCGTGGGCCTCGGGAAGAACCGCATGGGGAAACAGCGCCGACAGGTCCCGGATATCGGCCGCCCGTAGATCGATCCGGCCCGTGGCGGCGATCCCCGCCCCGATGCGCTGGAGGGTGGCGTCGGCCGTCGCCTGTGCCGCCACACGGCCGCCCAGCCGTTCGGTCACGGCGACGCGCAGCGGCCAGGGCTGCCGGTCCCGCGTGTCGGGCGCGAACAGGAAGCCGATATCGCCCGAGCTCGCCGTGAAGGCGAAGCCGGCCGTGTCATGACGCCCGGCGCCGGTCGCCCGGGGATGGTTTCCATCGAGGCCGTCCGCGTCGACCGACAAGCCGGACACGGCGCCATCGAGCGGGCGCACCCCGATCCCGGGGTGGCGGTCATGCCATTCCACCCGGGCGTCTTCCAGGTGGAGGCTGCCGAGCTCGATCTTCCAGCGTTCGTGGGGGTGGGTGACGGCGGAACCGTTTCCCGGCGGCGGAGACGGCGGCTGCATCCGCCAGTTCGCACGGCCGTCGGCCACGCGCTCCAGAAGCAGCGCGGCATCGGAAGCCCGGACCACGTCGAAGCGCACCACGTGCCGCAGCAGGGGCAGCAGCGACAGGTGCAGGGTCACCGGCCCCGTCGTCAGCATGTCGGGCCGCGCCCCGGCCGGCATGTCGGCGAAGCGGACGGCGCGCGCCGAGATCTGCGGCGTGGGCAACAGCCTCAGCGCGAAGCCGTCGATCGCCAGCGCGCGCCCAGTCTGCCGCGCTGCCGCCATCTCGATGCGGCGCCGGATCGCATCCTGGTTCAGTTGCGACTGGATCCCCGCCCCGGCCAGCACCAGGATGCCCAGCAGCACGGCCAGCAGGCGGACCAGCCGGACGAGCCCGCCCCCGCGCCGGCCGGTGGCGGCGTCGCGCTTCATCAGCGTCGCACCGCGGCCGGGGTGGCCCCGGCCGTGAAGCCGAGCGCCTTGAAGGTTTCGCGCATGTGCGGCGGCAGCTCGGCGGCGACCACGAGGCGGCCGCCGGCGGGATGGGGCAGCTCGAGCGCGCGCGCATGCAGATGCAGCCGCTCGGCGAAGCCGTCGGGGTGCGGCACCTCGACCCCGTATTTCGGGTCGCCCAGGATCGGCGTGCCGAGCGCCTCGCAATGCACCCGCAGCTGGTGCATGCGGCCCGTCATCGGCGACAGCTCGAGCCAGCTCATCTTGCGGCCGGCGGAATCGCGGGTGGCATATTCGGTGAGGGCATGGGCCGCGTCGTCCTCGTCCCGCTGCGCGGCGATGGTGAGCGAGCCCGGGCCGGCGCCCAGCCTGGCCAGCGGCAGGTCGATCACCCCGTCCGGCGGCGTGGGGCGACCGATCACCACCGCCCAGTACAGCTTGCGCACGTCGCGCGTGCGGAACGCGGCCGCGAGCTTGGCGGCGACGCCGGGCGTCCTCGCCAGCAGCAGCAGCCCCGAGGTGTCGCGGTCGATGCGGTGCACGAGGCGGGGCCGGTGCTCGGAGCCGAACCGCAGCGCGTCGAGCAGCCCGTCCACGTGCCGGGTGATGCCGGGACCGCCCTGCACGGGCAATCCGGACGGCTTGTTCAGCACGATCACGTGGTCGTCGCGATAGACGACCATCCGGGTCATCTCCTTGACGTCGCGTTCGTCCACCACCGGAACCGGCGCCGGCGCTGGCTTGGCCGCCTGCGGGATCGGGGGCACGCGCACCGCCTGGCCCGGCAGCAGGCGGGTGGAGGTGTCGGCCCGCTTGCCGTCCACCCTCACCTGTCCTGTCCGGCACAGCTTCTGCAGCGCGCCCTGGGTGAGGTGCGGGTAGTGGCGGCGGAACCAGCGATCCAGCCGGATCTCGTTCTCGTCCTCGGTGACGGTGATCTGCACGACGCTCATGCGGGAGGGCTCTCCCGCTTTCGCGCCCAGCTGTCCAGCCTGCGCCCGATCTCGCGCTCCTCGCCACGGTCGGTGGGACGATAGAATTGCCGGCGCGCCATGCCGTCGGGGAAGTAGTTCTGGCCGGAGAAACCGTCGGCCTGGTCGTGGTCGTAGCGGTAATCCCGCCCGTAGCCGATGTCCTTCATGAGCTTCGTGGGCGCGTTCAGGATATGGGCGGGCGGCGGCAGGCTGCCGGTCTCCTTCGCCGCCCGCATCGCGGCGCCGAAGGCGGCATACACCGCGTTGGATTTGGGCGCCGTCGCCAGATGCACCACCAGCTGCGCCAGCGCCAGCTCGCCTTCGGGAGAGCCCAGCCGCTCGAACGTTTCCCAGGCCGCCACCGCGAGCGGCAGCGCCCGGGGATCGGCCATGCCCACGTCCTCGGCGGCGAAGCGCGTCAGGCGGCGGGCCAGGAAGCGCGGATCCTCGCCACCCGCCAGCATGCGCGCCAGCCAGTAGAGGGCTGCGTCCGGGTCCGATCCGCGCATCGATTTATGGAGCGCCGAGATGAGGTTGTAGTGTTCCTCGCGGTCCTTGTCGTAGAGCGCCGCGCGCCGGGCGAGCAGCGCCGACAACGCCGTCACGTCGAGTGGCGCGGGATCACGCAGCGCCAGCAGCTGCTCGGCCATGTTCAGCAGGTAGCGCCCATCGCCGTCGGCCATGGCGCGCAGCGACGCGCGCGCTTCCGGCGTGAGCGGCAGACCTTCGCCTTCCGGCCGCCTCGCCAGCGCCTCGGCGCGCCGCAGAAGCGCCTCCATCGCAGCGTCGTCCAGCCGCCGCAGCACCAGCACCTGGCACCGCGACAGCAACGCGCCGTTGAGCGCGAAGCTGGGATTCTCGGTGGTGGCGCCCACCAGCACCACCGTGCCGTTCTCCACCACCGGCAGGAAACCGTCCTGCTGGGCCCGGTTGAAGCGATGGATCTCGTCCACGAACAACAGCGTGCCGCGCCCGCCCGCTGCGAGGCGCCGGGTCGCCTCCTCGAACGCCCGCTTCAGATCGGCGACGCCGGAGAACACCGCCGACAGCTGGGCGTAGTGCAGCCCCGCCGCCTCGGCCAGCAGCCGGGCGATGGTGGTCTTGCCCACGCCGGGGCCGCCCCACAGGATCAGGCTTGGCAGCGCGCCCCGTTCCAGCATCCGCCGCAGCGCGCCCTCGGGGCCCAGCAGGTGCGGCTGGCCCACCACCTCTTCCAGGCGGGTCGGCCTGAGACGGTCGGCGAGCGGCTGGGTCGGCGGCGGCGGCGACCGCGGTGAGGAGTGCGCCGCCGGGCGGCCATTCCGGCCAGCGTGCATCGTCTCGTCGGGGCCGCGGGATGCGGGCGACCCGAACAGGTCCGCCGCCGGCGGGTCGCCTGCCGGCTCGCTAGGTCGTTTCACCGTCCGCCTCCTGTCGCGTCTCGCGCGCCGCGATCACCTATACAGGATCACGCCCTCGCCCGCCGGACCGAGAAGGCTGCCGCGTCGGCATCTTTTCGCGCCCGGGTGGGACAAATCGGGCGTTGGAGCGCCGTTCCCCCGCGCCCGGCGATGAACGAATGCAGCCGCCTGGCCCGAGGCGGATTTTCCTCCTCGCTCCTACCCGGTGTCCGAGTGCCCGCGCCGTCCGGTCTCGCCATTCCCGCCCTTGCCGTGGGGAGTGCTTTAACAGCGACGCTGGAGCGCTGGCACATCTCTTGCTGCCGCCCTGGAAACGCCGACGCCGGAGGACCCATGTCTGCCAGCCTTGCCTCCGAAGATGCACGTTCCGTGAGCGATGCGTCCGAACCGCGTGCCGCGACCATCGAGCGCTACGGCATCGAGCCGGTGCCGGCGCATCTGCGCACCGTGCGCTGGCAGGATCTGTTCTGCATCCTGATCAACTTCCAGCTCAACCCGGGACAGATCCTGGTGGCCGGCATGTCGGTCGCGGCGGGCCTGCCGGTCTGGGCGGCCATCCTGGCGCAGACGGGCGGGACGTTGCTGGCGTTCCTGGCCTACGTGGTGATGGCGACCATCGGGGTGGATCACGGCGTTCCGGGACAGGTCGCGGCCCGCATGGCGTTCGGCATCCGCGGTGCCAAGCTGCTGCCGTCAGTGCTGCGCACCGTCGCCTCGGTCTACTGGTTCGCGTTCCAGACCGTCGCCGGATCGCTCGCCATCGTCGCCGTGCTCGATCGCTGGACCGGCACGGCCCATTCGCTGCTGGTGATCAGTCTGGTGTTCGGGTTCCTGCAAGCCCTGGTGGCGGTGGTGGGCTACGGGTCGCTGAAGATCCTGTCTCGGATCGCCCTACCGCTCAAGCTGGTGATCCTGGGCTGGGTGCTGTGGAGCTTCGTGGTCTATCCCGACCCGCATTTCCGCCCGGCCGCCGTGTTCGGCTATGCCGGGCACGGGTTCCAGTGGCTGTTGTTCGTGACGTGGCTCAACACCGCCACCTCCACCTGGCTCACCATGATCACCGACGCCGCCGATTTCTGCCGTTACTCGCGCTCGCGCCGCGACATGTGGATCGGCACCCTCGCCGCCTCGGGCGTGGGCGCGGCGGTGGTGGGCACGATCGGCGCTTATGCGGCCGGGGCCACCGAGGGGCACTTGGACAACGCGTTCGCGCTGATGGCGCAGATCTCGCCCACGCCGCTGTCGTTCTGCCTGCTGCTGCTGGTGATCGTGTTCGACAACTGGACCATCAACGTCCTCAATCTCTACACCGGCGGCCTGTCGCTGTTGAACGTGTTCGAGCGTATCGGCCGCTTCGGCGCCACGGTCGCGGTGAGCATCCTGGGCATCGCGCTGTCGTCGTTTCCATCGCTGGCGCAGGGCTATACCGGCTGGCTGATCCTGCTCGGCACGGCGTTCTCGCCGGTGGCGGGCATCCTGCTCGCGGACTACCTGCTGTTGAAGCGGCTGCGGCCGGACGTGCCGGCGCTGCTGCAGCCGCACGGGCGCTACTGGTACGCCGGCGGCGTCAATCCTGCGGCCATGCTGTGGACGGCGATCGGCGTCGCGCTGTCCCTGTGGATCGTGCCGGCTTCCATGCCGGTGCCGGTGATCGTCCTGCTTCTGAGCGGCGGCGGCTATTTCGTGACGATGCGGCTATGGGCCCGCCGGAGCGGGGCGATGGCGGCCGCCATCGCCCCTGTCGCCGCCGGAACGTCGGTGAGAGTGGCCTAGCGGACCGTGCCGAAGGACGGCGCGCCGATCCCGGGGCACGAGCAGGGCGAGTTCAACGGCACCTGCGTCGGCACCCGGCACTGATAGACGCCCGCGTAGCAGACATAGCCGTAGCCCGGCGCGGCGCCGGGCGACCCCGTGCCGGCCACCGGGCCTTCGGTGGTGCAGGCGCCGAGAGCCGCGGCGAGAGCGATCGCCGTCGCCGCGCGGACGCGGCCGCCGGGCGCGAAGCGCACGGACCGGTGCTTGTTCCGCACCGGCTTCCATGTGAAGCCGGGATTCCTCGATCGCTGCTCGGCCATGGACTGGATGACTCCCCAAGACGGTTCGGTCCTCAAACACGGCGCGACGCGCATCGTTCCTCCCGGCGGTTCCGTCCCCGCCCGTCCGCATGCCGGCCCGGCCGCATGGCTGCGCGGGATCGGGCCGTGGTTGCTGTTCCTGGCACTCGGTTTCCTGGCGCGGCTGTTCGGGCTGGGCAGCAAGCCGTTCTGGCTGGACGAGGTCACCACGGTCCATCGCTCCTCGCTGCCGTTCGGCGAGCTGCTGCGGGACTCGCTCTCGTTCCACCATATGCCGCTCTATTTCGTGCTGACCTCGTGGGTGGTGCCCTGGGGTACGGACGAGTTCGTGCTGCGGCTGCCCGCCGCCCTGTTCGGCGCCGTGTCGTGCGCCCTGCTCTGGCGGGTCGGGCTGGTGTTCGCCGGGCCGGTCTGCGGGGCGGTGGCGGCCATCCTGTGCTGCTTCTCGCCGTTCCAGGTCCAGTACGGCCAGGAAGCGCGTTCCTACACCCTGGTGCTGTGCTTCATCCTGCTGGCGCTGGACGGGTTGATGTGCCTGTCCCGGAGCCCGGCGGAGGCCGCGGCACCGTTCCGCAGATCGTCCGTGAGGGGCGCCTGGCTGCGCTACGGGTTCGGCAGCGCCGCGGCGCTGGATACGCTGGGCGTCGCGCTGTTCTGGTTGCTGGCCGCCAACCTCGCCGCCGCGCTGATCGCCGCGACGGTGCCGGGGCCCGGCCGCGCGGGCTTCATCCGCCGCTGGATCGTGGTGCAGTTGCTGGTCATCGGCTGCTACGTGCCGTTCCTCGTGGCGATGACGCTGCTGACCCGGGGCGACCTCGGCTCCGGCCTCGATTGGGTCCCGCCGCTGGGGTGGGACAATCTGCGCACGTCGGTGGTGGGGGTGTACGGGCTGCGGATCACCAGCCTGATCCGCTTCCGGGTGTTTCCGAGCGCGCTGGCGGTGGATGGCATCGACTGGCTCGACCTCCTGGTGGCGGCCGCCGGTCTCGTCGGCATCCTTGCCGGCTCATGGCGCGATCGGGCCGGCCGGGTCGCGCTGGTGGCGCTGCTGACCCTGCCGGTGTGCCTCGGGCTGTCGACGCTGGTCTCCTCGGTCTGGATGCCGCGCTACTTGCTGTGGAGCGGGCCGGTCTTCCTGCTGTTCGTGGGGCGTGGGGCTGCGATGCTCGCGCGGCGCATCCCGGCACCGGGACGCCGGTGGGTGTTGCCGCCCGGGGGCGTGGTGCTCGCGGCGGTCTGCGTGTTCAACCTGTGGCCGTTCTACCGGACGGAAACCAAGCCGGTGTGGAACGATGCCGCCGCCTGGCTGCGCCCGCAGTTCCGGCCGGGCGATCTCATCGTCACCGACGATCCCGCCACCGTGTCGATGATGGACCTGTATCTGCCGGCGAATGGCTTCGCTCCCCGGGACTGGACCAAGGACCCGGCCCTGGCGGCGCAAACCCTTGCGGCGGGTGGGCGCGTGTGGGCGGTGCACGGTGCCGTGGGGCAGAACGATCCCTATCGCCTCGACGCGCTGCTGGCCCTGCTGCGGCCGCTCGGCGCCCCTGCCGTGCGTCATCGGATCGGGCTCGATATCACGGTGCTGCGCCTCGATCCGCCGGGCCCGGCTGGGGGTGCGCGGCCCGGCGGTTAGCCTCTTGCCGGCCGCGCGCGAATCCCATAGAAGGCGCCCACCGCAGACGGATGGGTGCGTAGCTCAGCGGTAGAGCATCGCCTTCACACGGCGGGGGTCACAGGTTCAATCCCTGTCGCACCCACCATCCTCTCGCCGATCCCCTTCTCCATGCCGGTCCTTGCGCGTTCGGGCTCGGGCCGGTTCCGACACAGGAACCAGCGAATGCCGCTCTTCGTGATCGAGATGGCGGGTGAGCCGCTGCTGGTGTTCCCCGAGGACGATCTGGCTCTCGCGCAGGAAGAGCTGGACAGCGGCAACATCAAGGAATCGCTGAGCGAGTTCCACCGCGACGGCGAACCCCTCTGGGACGGCGAGGCCAGCCTCTCGGTGCGCGCCGCCGATGCCGCGGAAACGGTGATCTGGCAGGAGGCTCTGGCAGAAGCCGTGGAGAACGAGGAACTCGACGAGGACGAGAAGGACGAGTTCGCGGTGTTCCTGGTGGACACCGAAGAAGAGGAATAAGCCGTCCCGCCCGACTAGGCGATGCGCGCGGTTCCAGCGGCCGGCGCGTCCGGCCCGTGAATGCAGGACCCCGGTATCCGCGACGCGCGGTGCCGGGGTTTTCGTTGACGCGCTCTTTAGGCCCGGCCGGGGCTAGAACCCGAACATATGGTCGAGCGAGAAGCCGCCGACCTCGTTCATCAGCCCGTGATAGCCGAACAACCGGCAGCTCCCGTCGCGGATCAGCACGTAGCCGCGCGGCCCGGCCTGGCGCAGCAGATCGGCCCCGAACACCTCGTGCGGCCACACCACGTGCGAACCGGATTGCGCGATCTTCAGCGGGCGCTCGGCGATCACTTCCCCGCTCCCGTCATGCAGCATCAGCCGCGTCTGCGACCGGGCGTGCCAGGGGCCGGACGCCGGATAGATGAGTGCCGCGAAGCTGTGGCCGCGCTCATCCCCGCAGCGCAGGAACAGGCGGGTCGACAGCCCGGGCGGCGGTCCCGAATAGGATTGCGGCTCACCGCGATAGGTCATCGCGGTGTTGAAGATGTGGGCGCCGAAGCTCGATTCCGCCACATGGCCGGACCGCTTGTCCTCGTAGCGCACCAGGGCATGCATCCAGCCATCCGCCGTGCCGCCGTCGCGGAAGTCGTACACCAGCTCCGCGTGCCCTTCCGGCGCGCCCAACTCGGCCATGTCAAGCGCGACGTCGTGGTTCCGCGGCAGGCAGCCCAGGAAGCGCTCGGCGACCTTGCGGCCCTCGCGGTCGAACACGTCGAGACGCAGCGGCAGCGTGTCCTGGCGTTCGGCCATCGGCGTCGGCTGCACGATGGAACGGAAGCGCGCGGGATCGAGCACGGGAAACGGCAGCAGATAGCCGCGCCCGAGCGTGGGCGGCAGGGTCGGGATGTTGGGATCCGGCCGGAGATCGGCCCGCTCCACGTTCATGTGGGCGATGCGGGTGCGGCCGCCGCGTGTCACCTCGTAGCGAGGACGCACCACGTGCCGGCCGGTCCGGACCTCGATCTGCGCCGGCCAGTGCAGCCCCGGCAGCAGGTCGGCCACGTCCACGGCGACGGTGGCATACGGTCCCACCGCCATGGGCAGCGCGACCGGCGTCTCGGCGCCCATGCGGTCCAGGCTGACCGCCCCGGCGGGGATCGGGGCGGCGTGGCTGTTCTGCAGCCACAGCACTACGCGCTCGTCCTCGCGCGGGGCCGGCAGGTTGGCGTAGCGGTCGGACGGCCAGGCATTGGCGTCGTGGGTGACGGACAGGCTCCGGCCCTCGTCGCCGGCATAGGTGTCGAGCGCGTATTTCACCACGTCGTGGCCGGCGACGCCGATCGCGTGGATGAAGAGCTGGCCGGTGAACGGCGGCAGCCGCAGCCGCTGCCGCACCTCGGCCGCGTCGAGCATGATGCCGCCGGGGCCTTCCGGCACGTCCTGTTCCCATTGCGCGAGGGGCGCGCCCTGCCGGTCGAACAGCCACAACCAGAGCCGCACCGCTCTCGCGCCGTAGGAGTGCCAGTAGTTCGCGGTGACCAGACGGGTGGAAAGCCCGTCCTCGTCGCGGAAGAAGGCGTAGTTGGTGGCGAAGTTCAGCTTGTCGAGATAGCGCCGTCCGTTGGTCAGCATCGCCGCCGGCAGCCGCACATCGTCGAGCGTGAGCACCTGCATGTGCGGGGGCAGGAGATGGCGGATCTGGTCCACCAGGCGCCCGGCATCGAAGGCCGTGACCAGCAGCACCGGCGCGTCGCTCTCGGCGACGTCCAGCAGCGCACGGGCCGGCAGGCCGAGGCGCTGCTGCCCGACCGCCTCGACGTCCTGCACGAACAATGCCGCCGGGCGGGGGAAATCCGGATGCAGCGCATACAGCATGGCGGCCGAGCCGGAGGGATCGAACAAGGCGATCGGGCCGATCCGCCGCAGCCTGTCGCCAAGGGCCGCCACCGCCTCCGCCGCGAGCGGGTGGGCCAGCGCCTTGTAGAGGACGTTGCCGCCCGCCTGAGCGTCGTAGGTGCGGATGTCCAGCATCTCAGACCGTTCTTTCCGTTATCTTCCGCCCACGCCTGCCGCGGCGGCCACCCCCTCGACCGGCATCGGCAGGCCGAGCCTCGCGCACATCTCCCGCGCGACCTGCGGGGTGTCGTCGAGCACCGTGACCGGCCAGCGATCCAGCCGGCCGTTGAACGGCCGAATACGCCCGGCGTCAACCAGCGCGCCGAGAAACAGCCCGATGCGCCGCGAGCGGCCCGGCAGGGGCACGTGGAACACCGGCACGTCGGTGGCCGCCGCTTCCGACACCATGCTGATGCTGTCGGCCGTCACCACGATCGCGTCCGCGCAGGCGAGCATGCCGAGATAGGGATTCTCGCCCGTCATGTCCCAGACCATCGCCCGTTCCGGAGCCAGCGCCTCGGTCAGGATCGCGCGAACGGCCGGCGCGGTCCGCCGCGAGGGCGTCACCGCCAGCCCGACCTTCTGGTCGCGCATCATCGCCCGCAGCGATCCGGCCAGGGCCCTGCCCTCGGTCTCGCCCAGCCGGAAGCGGCCGTTGGCGCCCCCCACCAGCACCGACACCAGGGGCCGGGGAAGATGCTCGAAGCGGGGCATCCACCGCGCGCGCGCCGCCGCCAGCACCGCCGGCCCGATGCCGTGCAGCGCGGTGCGCGACAGCAGCACGTTGGGACCTTCGATCTCGTCGTGCCGGTTGGCCACCACCAGATCGAAGCGCTTCAGCGGCATGCGGGGATTCTGGATCTGCACGACCTGACGGTTCTGCCGGCGCCGCAGCGCCGCGCCCACGGCGGCGCCCATGCCGCCCACCGACACCACGAGCCCATCCGGCAGCTCCGGCAGGCCACCCACCGCCCCGATGGGGTCCGGCCATGCCGCCGCGGGGAACCATCGCCAGGGACGTCCGGCCGACAGGGGCACCGTGGGGGCTTCGAGCCCCGCCCGCGCGGCGAGGCCGAGCGCCTGCGCCTGCAGTCCGGCGAAACCTTCGGAGATGATGACGCCGCGCATGGCGTGCTTGTGCCGAACCGCTCCCGCGCCGGTCAATCGCCCCTCCCCGGGGGCCGGCGATGCCGGCAGGGCATGACGATGCCGATGGCGCACCGATCCTCGGCGGGGGGTTCGGTCGCACGGGCGCGTTCGGCAGGATGTGCCCGGGAATAGGTCTCGCGGCGTGGCCGATCGGCTGGCTTTGCCATGAAGATCTCGGGGTCCTTGCGATAGCGTCGTCCGCCGGCCGCCCGGGCGATCCCGGCGGAGCGGCGGCTCCTCTGCTTGACCCCGGTGCCCCGCGAGGGCATCCCGCCAACCGCCGGCCGGGACGTTCCCGCGGGCATCCCGGAGGATCGCCGCATGCCGGAACACGACACGCCCGCTTCCTTCGAGGCCATGGGACTTTCACCCCTGCTGCTCGCCGCGGTGGCGCGGATGGGTTTCGCGCAGCCCACCCCGGTGCAGGCCGCCGCCGTGCCGCCGTTGCTGGCCGGGCGCGACGTGCTGGCGCTGGCCCAGACCGGCACGGGAAAGACCGCGGCCTTCCTGCTGCCGACGCTGCACCGGCTGATCGAAGCGGAGCCGCCGCCCGAGCGCGGGTGCGGCGCCCTGATCCTGGCCCCGACCCGTGAGCTCGCCTCGCAGACCGCCACCGCCGCGCGCGCGTTATCGGCCGACTCGCCCCTGCGGGTGGAGCTGGCCTATGGCGGCGTGCCGCGCGAACGCCAGGCCGGCCGCCTGCGCGGTGGCGTCTCGCTGCTGGTGGCCACGCCCGGGCGCCTGCTGGATCTGGCGGCGGATGGGTCGGTGCGGCTCGATGGCTGCCGGACGCTGGTGCTGGACGAGGCGGACCGCATGCTGTCGCTCGGTTTCGTGGAACAGATCGCCGCGATCCTCGACCTGCTGCCGCAGCAGATGCAGACCGCGATGGTGTCCGCCACCATGGATGACGCGCTTTCCGCGCTGGCCCGCCGGCTACTGCACAAGCCGGTGCGGGTGGAGATGGCGGCGCCCGCCACCGTGGCTGCGGGCGCAAAGCAGCTGGTGGTGTTCGCCGAAGCGGCGCGGAAGCTGTCGCTGGCGGAGGCTTTCCTGCGGCGCCCGGACGTGCGCCGCGCGCTGGTGTTCGTGCGCACCAAGCAGGGGGCCGACACGTTGGTGGCGCAGCTCGCTCGTGCCAAGGTGCAGGCGGCGGCGATCCATGGCGACCGCTCGCAGGCTCAGCGCGAGCGCACCCTGGCGGGCTTCCGCAAGGGCAGCGTGCGTGTTCTGGTGGCGACGGACGTGGCGGCGCGCGGCATCGACGTCGAGGACATCACGCATGTGATGAATTTCGACATGCCCGAGCAGCCCGACGGCTACGTGCACCGCATCGGTCGGACCGCGCGCGCCGGGGCCTCGGGCGTGGCGATCAGCTTCTGTTCGGCGGGCGAGCGGCCGATGCTGCGGGAGATCGAGAAGCTGACCCGCGAGCGCATCTCGGTGATCGAGCCCGGAACGCTGCTGAACGGCTGACGCATCTCCCGCCTCTCGGGCGCCCCTGCCCGCGTCATTCTTCCGGCAGGTTGAACGGCGTGATCACCGCGCAGGCGGACAGGGATGGCGCCGGACCCGGCGGCAGCGCCCGGTTGTCGCGCAGGATCGCGAGGCACGCCTCCCGGAGATCGCGTGCCAGATCGTGGTGCAGCACCGCCTGCAGCCGGCGCGAGCGCAGCAGCGCCCTGTTGTCCGCATCCAGGTCGTGCCCCACGAACACGTCGCATGGCCGCTTCAACGCGTCGAAGGCGGACAGGATGGCCGCGTTGCCGCCGCCGATGGAATAGACCGCCCGCACCGAAGGTGCTGCCTCCAGCACGTCCAGCGCCAGCGCGCGGGTTTCGCGGTCCAGCCCTCTGGCTTCGGCCAGGCCGGTGACGGTGACGGCCGGGGCGTCCCGCGCCAGCGCCGCGCGGAAGCCCGCTTCCCGCTCCTCCTCGCCGAGGAAGCGGTGACTGGACAGGGCCACGAGCACCCCGCCGCCGGCACCGTCCGGCCGAGCGCCCAGCCAGGCGGCGATCAGGAAGGCGGCGGTCTCGCCGGCCGCCCGGTTGTCCATGCCGACATAGGCGACCCGCGCGGAGGCCGCGACGTCGGTGACCAGGGTCACGGTGGGGATCCGCCGTCCCCGAAGAGCATCGATCGCCGCCGCCGTGATCGGATGGTTGGGTGCTTTCAGGATCACGCCGTGGCTCCCGCGCCGGGCGATGGCGCGCAGCACCGCCGCGATCTCGCCGGGCTCCGCCCGCTCGCTCAGATGGTGGCGCACGCGCAGAACCGCGGGCAGCAGCGACGGCAGCAGCCCGTCCAGCGCACCCCGCACCGCGTCGCTGAACCGCAGCGGCGCGTCCATCACCAGGTCGATGGTGAAGCGGCGCCCATGCAGAGTCGCTTCCAGCGTTTGTTGTTCCAGCTCGGCGATCGCCTGGGCGACCCGACGCGCCGTCTGCGGCCGCACGCCGCCACGGCCATTCACCACTCGGTCCACGGTGGCGAGCCCCACGCCGGCCTGGCGGGCGATGTCCTTCAGGGGGTGGGGATGCATGGCGCCGGCGACGCGTCTCGAGGGTTTCCTGAGGGATTTGGCGCCTCCCGGCTCGCGGGTGTCCAGGGGATGCTGCGGCCCAGGCGAACATCGCGACGGAAGGACACGACCGATGAAGACCGACAACCTCGCTGCCCTGCGCGCCGGACGGAACTGGTTCGGCGCGGGTTCCTGTTCGCTGGAGGAACTGCAGCAGCATCTCGACCGGCGCCTGTCCACGGAGGACGTGCCGCTGGCCGCCACGATCGAACAGAACGTGCCGATCTATGATTGCGCGGCGCTGCGCCGCATCGCCGCGGACCCCTCCGGCCGCCGGGAGATCATGGCGGAATGGGTGGCGAACCTGCGGGACGGGTCGGGCATCGTCGTGCTCGCCGGCGCGTTCGCCGATCCCGCGCCGGTGGACACGGCGACGGCCGCCTTCGAACGCATCATCGCCGCGCAGCGCGCCGCGGGCACACAGTCCGGCGACCATTTCGCAAAGCCCGGTGCCAACGACCGCATCTGGAACGCGCTCGAGAAGCTCTGCCTGGAGGATCCCGAAACCTTCGCGCGCTACTATGGCAACGACATGATCGCGCTGGTGAGCGAGGCGTGGCTGGGTCCGTGCTACCAGATGACCTCGCAGCTGAACGTGGTGAATCCCGGCGGCGCGGCGCAGACCGCCCATCGCGACTACCATCTCGGCTTCCAGTCCGCCGCGGTGGTGGAGCGCTATCCCGCCCACGTCCACCTGTTCTCGCCGATGCTGACGCTGCAGGGCGCCGTGGCCCATTGCGACATGCCGGTGGAAAGCGGTCCGACCTGCTACCTGCCCTTCTCGCAGAGCTACGCGCCCGGCTATCTGGCGGCCCAGGACCCGGCGATCCGCGACTGGTTCGCGGGGAACCATGTCCAGCTGCCGTTGCGCAAGGGCGACGCCGCCTTCTTCAATCCCGCCCTGCTGCACGCGGCTGGGCACAACCGGTCCAGCGACATCCGCCGCATGGCCAATCTTCTGCAGGTCTCGTCGGCCTATGGCCGGGCGATGGAGTCGATCGACCGGCAGCGGATGAGCGCGGCGCTGTTTCCCGTGCTCGGACGCCTGGGGGCGGAGGGCACACTCGATGCCGCCGCGATCGACAACGTGGTGGCCGCATCGGCCGAGGGCTACAGCTTCCCCACCAATCTCGACAGCGATCCGCCGGTCGGCGGCCTGGCACCCGAAAGCCAGCAGGAGCTGATGCGCCGTGCTCTTGCCGAGGGATGGGCGGCCGACCGTTTCGTCGACGCACTCGCGGCGCAGGCTTCCCGGCGTCTGCCATGAGCGATCGCCGCATGGACGCCGCGCACGGACTGGAGGGCCGGTTCGCGGTGGTCACGGGCGGCACCCAGGGGCTGGGGGCGGCCATCGCCGCCCGCTTCGCCTCGCGCGGTGCCGGCGGCGTGGTGATCTGCGGCCGGTCGCGCGAGAAGGGGCTCGCGCAGGCCGAGCGGCTGCAGGCCGAGTTCGGGATGCCGGCCCATTTCGTGGCCGCTGACCTGTCGAGGGTCGAGGATTGCCGTGCGGTGATCGCCGAGGCCGATCGGCGTTTCGGCCGGGTGGACGTGCTGGTCAATGCGGCGGGTGCGACCGATCGCGGCACCATCCTCGACACCAGCCCGGAGCTGTTCGACCGCATCTTCGCGGTGAATGTGCGGGCACCGTTCTTCCTGATGCAGGACGCGATCCGGCTGATGCGGCGCGACAGCATCCGCGGCAGCATCGTCAATGTCGGATCGATGTCGGCCATGGGCGGCCAGGGATTTATCAGCGCCTATTGCGCCAGCAAGGGAGCGCTCGCGACGCTGACCCGCAACACCGCCCACGCGCTGCTGCGCAACCGCATCCGGGTGAACGCCCTCAATATCGGCTGGATGGCGAGCGACGGGGAGGACCAGGTCCAGCGCGAATTCCATGGCGCCGACGAGAACTGGCTGCGCCGGGCCGCCGAGGCCCAGCCCTTCGGGCGCCTGCTCGACCCGGACGAGGTGGCGAGGGCGGTGGCGTTTCTGGCGTCGGACGAATCCGGGCTGATGACCGGCTCCATCATCAATTTCGACCAGTCCGTCTGGGGCGCCTATGACGAGTCGCCGCATCCGGCCGCGGCGATGTAGGGCACCGCCGGCAGAAGGCCCAGACCGGCGCCGGCCGCGCGATCAGGCCGGGAGATGCAACGCCGTGCGCAGGTCCGACATCAGGGAGCGGGCCATGCGGCGCCATTGCTCGTCGGCCGGCACCGACAACGGGGGCAGCGGCGGCGGGGCGTCGAGCAGCCGATGGAGAGTGCGGCCTAGATCGGCCGGGTCGGGCTCGCACAGCAGGGCGAGCTGCTCGTCCCGGAACTGTTCCGCCAAGCCGCCGACCCGGGTGGACACCACCCAGCGTCGCGCGGCGATGGCCGCCGCCGCCACGCCGCTCTGGCTGGCCTCGCGATAGGGCAGCACGATCGCGTCGGTCCACCGGATCAGGTCGCCGATCTCTTCTTCCGGCACCCAGCGATTCTCGACCGTCACGGCCGGCAGCCGGGCCAGGACCGCCAGGGCGGGATCGTCCGGCCCCTGCCCCACGACCCGCACCGCGAGCCGCCGCCCCAGGGCGGGATCGCGCGCCAGCGTTTCCGCCAGCAGATCGAGCCCCTTGTAGGGCAGCAGCCGCCCGAAGAAGAGCAGCCGCAGCGGGCCGCCGTGGGACAAGGGCGCGGTGGGCGCGACGCCGAAGCTCAGCGGTGGCAGGGTCGCCCTCATCAGCCGGGGCACGCTGCCCGCCGCGGCGCCAGCACCCGGCATTCCCAGGCCCTGCTCCCGCAGCCGTGCCGCGACATGCCCGGTCAGGGCCACCGCGACCGCGCTCTGGTTCAGCAGGCGACGCTGCAACAGCATCTGCACCCGGCTGCCATCGCCCGGATGCAGGTCGGCATCGTGCACCACCACGACCACCGGCACGCGCAGCCTGCGGAGCACGGTCGCCATCAACAGGTCGAGCGGCGCCGGCATGGCGCAGATCGCCAGATCGGGCCGCAACGCGGCGACGCGCTTGCGCAGCCGGGGCGCGCTCAGCGGCGCCAGAAGGAAGCGGCGGATGAAGCTCGGGGTGGAGTTGTAGGTCCGCACCGGAAGATCGCATCGAGGCCGGTCCGGGATGTCGAGGATCTCGGCCCCGGTCGAGAGCGACATCAGCGCCCGGCACCCCGGAACCGCGTCCATGGCCCGGGTCAGTTCCACCGCGATTCGGGGCCCTGCGCCCCGACGGCCCCACTGCCACACCAGGATTCGCGATTCGCGCCGCCGGAACGGAGCAACGCTCTCGCTCATGCGCGTCCGCCCCGCCGCCGGAGGAAGGCTTCAGGGGAGCCGGTCGTGGGGAAGATCAGCCTCATCCCTCGCGTTCCGCCTGCTGGACAGCCAGCACCAGCACGCGGCAGCCGCCCGCCGGCAGCCGGAGGCGCCGCGTCGCGCGGCGCGATCCAGGATGCTCCGCGACGTCCGGCGGAAGCGCCCGTCGCTTCGGGCGATCGACCATCGCTCAGGCTCCCGCTGGCAGGGGCGGAAGGCCGATGCCCCGCAGGGCGTCGGCGAGGGCATCGGCGCCGAAGCGCTCCGAGGCCCGGGCGCGCGCGGCATCGCCCAGAGCCTTGCGCCGCCCCGCATCCTCCGCCAGGACCCGAAGGGCGATCGCCGCGTCCGGCACCGACGCGTCCGCCCAGACCGCTCCCGGCGCCTGGAACACGCCGCGCGGGTCCACCGCGGGCACGAGCCTGTATCCGATCGGCCAGCCGCACCCGGAATCCAGGAATTCGGTCGTGGCGCTCCAGTCGGTCGCCACCACGGGCTTACCCAGCAGCATCGCTTCCGCCGGCACCAGACCGAAGCCCTCGCTCCGGTGCAGCGACAACACGATGTCCGCGGCGGCCGTCAGGGCGTGGGCGTCCGGCCGGGGCAGGATGCGCGTTTCGAGCCGGACGTTGGGGGCGCCCCCGATCGCCTCACGCAGCCGCCGCAGGTCGGCGGGATGGTGATCCACATGCGAAACCTTCAGCAGCATGATCCGGTCCGGCCGGTCGCCGAAGGCGTGGCGGAACGCTCCGATCGCCGCCAGGGGATTCTTGCGCTCGAACGACGAAGCGAGACTGAAGGAGCACAACACCACCACCGCGTCGGCGGGCAGGCCGAACGCCTGCCGGTCCAGCGCGGAGCGCACGGGGGGCACGCATGCAAGGGGATGCGGCACGACGCGGACCCGCCCGGGCATCAACGGCCGCAGCGCCTCGGCCGTGAACCGCGACGGCACCCAGGCCTCGTGCACGAGCGCCGCGGCCGGATGCCAGTCGCGCGGCAGCGTCGGCAGTTCCCAGGCCCAGTATCCGACCAACCGGCGACGTCCGGGGTGGATGTTCCTGAGCGCCAGAAGGGCCGCCGGAAGCTGGGGCGCGTTGACGTGCATCACCAGGGCGGCGTCCGGCCCCGGCTCCCGCATGGCTTCCGGGGACGCGGCGGCGGTGTGCTCGGCGGCCGGCGCCCGATCGTTCCTTTTCCCGGGCGCTCGCAAGCCGGCGCGGATCGTGCCGACGGGCACGCCGAGCGTCCGGAGGGCTTCGGCCATCAGGCGAGCGCCTTCGCCCAGGCCGGACGCCCGGTCGATCTCGCCCGCCACCAGAACGCCGTACGCGGCGGGCGGCGGCGACGCGGGACGGGGCGCCAGCAGCGCGGCCCCCCGCGCCAGAAGCAGCCGCCGCTGGACGGGCGGCAGCATCCGCCAGGCACGATGAAGGCCGCGGGCGGCCGAGCGGGTCAGCATCGGAAACACGGAAACCGGAAAAACGAGATGCTGCTGCCTAGCAGAAGCGGACCGGAACGCGCCAATCCGGTCCGGACGTGGCCGCCGTCGCCCTGCCATGGGCACCTCGTCGGTGGTCCGGGCCCGGCATCGCGACGGTCGTGCCGGAGGGACGGGCTATGGATTGCCCGCCCCGCCGGGGTGTAGGCTCGCGTCCATGCCCGACGCGCGCCGCCTTTCCACGATCGACATCCTGGAACGGCTGGTTTCGTTCGACACTACCAGCTGCGAATCGAATCTGCCGCTGATCGACTGGATCTCCGGTTACCTGACGGCGCACGGCGTGCCGTTCCGGCTCAGCCACGATCCGACCGGCCTGAAGGCCAACCTCCACGCGACCATCGGTCCGGGCCTGGCGGGCGGCATCGCGTTGTCGGGCCACGTGGACACGGTGCCGGTGGACGGCCAGCGCTGGAACAGCGACCCGTTCGCGCTGCGTCTGGCCGATGGCCGCGCCTATGCCCGCGGTGCCTGCGACATGAAGGGCTTCGTGGCGTCGTGCCTGGCCGCGGTGCCGGACATCGTCGCGATGGACCTGCGACGGCCGCTGCACCTGTTCGTCTCCTACGACGAGGAAGTGGATTGCGGCGGCGCGCGCGTGCTGATGGAGCAGGCCCGCTCCGATGGAAGCATGCCGGCCCTCTGCATCGTGGGCGAACCTTCCGGGATGCAACCGATCGTGGCGCACAAGGGGCGCCTGGCCGTGCGGGTCGAGGTGAAGGGACGCCCGGGCCATTCTTCCCGGCCGGCGGAGGGGGTGAACGCGATCCATGCCGCCGCCGAAGCGATCGGCTGGATCGGGCGGGAGGCGGCGCGACTCGAACGCGAGGGGCGCCGGGTAGAGGGCTTCCTGCCCGCGCACAGCACCATCCATGTGGGCCTGATCTCGGGCGGCACCATCCTCAACATCATCCCGGAAGACGCGTCGTTCGAGATGGAATGGCGCACCGTGCCGGGCGACGACGCGTTCGCCGAGCTGGATCGCCTCCGGCGTCACGCCGCCGAGACCATCGAGCCGGCGATGCGGCACGTGTCGCCCGAGGCCGGGTTCAGGTTCCTGCCGCTGAACGAGCTGCCGCCGCTGGCCATCGAGGAGGATCATCCGCTGGTCGATCTCGTGCGCCAATGCGGGGGTGCGAACGCCACCGGAAAAGTCGGCTACGGCACCGAGGCCGGCATCTTCCAGCAGAACGGCATCGCCAGCATCGTGTGCGGGCCGGGCGACATCGCGCAGGCGCATCAGCCGGACGAATGGATCGCGCTCGACCAGCTCGCCGCCTGCGACCGCTTCGTGCGCCGCGTGGCCGACACGCTGACGAGAGCGGCGTGAGCGATCCGGCCGACATCCTGCCGCCCTCGCTCGGCGTGCCGCCGCCCCTGCCCCGCTTCGCGGTGAATCTCCGGCCGCCGGACCTGTCGCCCTGGCGCGCCGGCAACGCCGGCATCCCCGGCGTGATGCGGTTCGACAGCGGCCGTGCCGGGCCGCACGTCGTGCTGTCGGCGCTGATGCACGGCAACGAGTTCGCCGGCGCCATCGTGCTCGACGAGCTGTTGCGCGGGGGCTTCACGCCCGAGAAGGGACGCCTGTCGGTGGCGTTCCTGAACCTGGACGCATTCAGCCGCTTCGATCGCGAACGCCCCACCGCGTCGCGCTTCGTGGACGAGGACATGAACCGGCTCTGGGATCCGGCCATCCTCGGCTCGTCGCGCGATTCGTCGGAGCTGCGCCGGGCGCGGGAAGTGCTGCCCCTTGTGGAGCAGGCGGACTTGCTGCTCGATCTCCATTCCATGCTGTGGCCGTCCGAGGCCCTGATCCTGAGCGGTCCCACCGCCAAGGGGCTGCGCCTCGGCACCCGCATCGGTATCCCGGCCACGGTGATCGCGGATGCGGGGCATCGCAGCGGACCGCGCCTGATCGATTATCGCGGCTTCACCGACCGCCCGGACACCGGTCCGGCCGCCTGCCTGCTGGAGGCCGGACCGCACTGGGAGCCGGAAACGGTGGACATCGCGCGCCGGGCGGTGCGGGCACTGCTGCTGCATGCGGGGCTGATGTCGGGCCGGCCGGAGCAGCCGGGCAGGCCCAGGCTGGCGGAGGTCACCCACGTGGTCACTGCGGCCACCGGCGGCTTCAGCTTCACCCGCCCCTATCGCGGCAGCGACATCGTGGCCGAGGAAGGCACGGTGATCGCCCGCGACGGCGGGGAGGATATCCGCACGCCGTTTCCGGACTGTATGCTGGTCATGCCGAGCCTGCGCCCGAGCCGGGGCCATACCGCGGTCAGGCTGGCGCGGCTGCTGCGCGAGGACGAGATCCCGGCCTGAGCGGAACGCGGCCCGCGGGCAGCCGGTCAGGTCCGGCGGCGCGTTGCGATCGTCAGCTAGGTGAAGGCCGCGGGGTGGCGGATGGCCACCCCGGCCGGGCGATCAGCGGTTGTAGATCGGGAACCGGGCACACAGCTCGCGCACCCGCTCGTGGACCGCCGCCTCGATCCCCTCGTTGCTGCCGTCGTTGGAGCCGGCGAGAGCACTCAGGACCTCGTCGATCATCAGCCCGACCTCGCGGAATTCCGCCACCCCGAATCCGCGCGTGGTGGCGGCGGGGCTGCCGAGCCGGATGCCGGACGTGATGGCGGGCTTCTCGGGATCGAACGGAATGGCGTTCTTGTTGGCGGTGATGCCCGCCCGCTCGAGGCTGGCCTCCGCCAGCTTGCCGGTCACCTTCTTCGGCCGCAGATCCACCAGCAGCAGGTGGGAATCGGTGCCGCCGGTCACGATGTCGAACCCGCGCTCCACGAGGGTCTCCGCCAGCGTGCGCGCGTTGGCGAGCACCGCCTGCTGGTAGTCCTTGAAAGACGGCTGCAGCGCCTCGCCGAACGCCACCGCCTTGGCCGCGATCACGTGCATCAGCGGGCCGCCCTGGAGGCCCGGAAACACCGCTGAGTTGAACTTCTTGCCCAGCTCCGCATCGTTGCTGAGGATCAGGCCGCCGCGGGGACCGCGCAGGGTCTTGTGCGTAGTGGAGGTCACCACATGGGCGTGCGGCAGCGGCGACGGGTAGAGCCCGGCGGCCACGAGCCCGGCGAAGTGCGCCATGTCCACCATGAAGAACGCGCCGACCTCGTCCGCGACCCGCCGGATTCGGGCGAAATCGATCACCCGGGGATAGGCCGAACCGCCGGCGATGATCAGCCGTGGCTTCTCCGCGCGCGCCAGGCGCTCCAGCTCCTCGTAATCGAGCAGCCCGTCCTCGCGCCGCACGCCGTACTGCACGGCCTTGAACCACTTGCCGGACAGGTTCGGAGCCGCGCCATGGGTGAGATGGCCGCCCGACGCGAGGCTCATGCCGAGGATGGTGTCGCCGGCGTTGAGCAGCGCCAGGAACACGGCCTGGTTGGCCTGGGCGCCCGAATGCGGCTGCACGTTGGCGTAGGCGGCGCCGAACAGCTGCCGCACCCGGTCGATCGCGAGCTGTTCGGCGACGTCGACCTCCGCGCAGCCGCCATAGTAGCGGCGGCCGGGATAGCCCTCGGCATATTTGTTGGTGAGCACCGAGCCCTGGGCTTCCAGCACCGCGCGCGACACGATGTTCTCGCTGGCGATCAGCTCGATGCCATCGTCCTGGCGGACCAGCTCCTTGCCGAGTGCCGCCGACAGCGCCGGGTCCGCGTCGGCCAGGCTGCGCTCGAAGAAGGCACGGAGGCCGCCGGCATCGGTGGACGGCACGATCTGGTGGGGGAGCTGGTCGGGCATGGGCGGTCGCGTCCTGGGGCGATGGCGCGGCCGCCCGTGCGGGGAGCGAGGGCGGCGGTCGAACCGGGTGGCATGACGGCTGCAAGGCCGGGCTTCGTTGTGTCTTAATCTAATCGAACCGGGCCGGCGCGGGAACTGCGCTGCCCACAAACCAGCCAGCCGCCGCGCAGGAGCCGGCCCGATCGCCCCTTCCTCGCCCGGACCCGGTTCCAATCACCGACAAGGAAACGTTCCATGGCCGACATGGCCGCCATCGTTCCGTCCGGACTCGGACGACGCAAGCCGCTCGATCAGCCGGATGCCGAAGCGGAAGGCCTGAAGCGGGCATTGGGGCCGTTCAACCTCATCCTGCTCGGCATCGGCTGCACCATCGGCGCCGGCCTGTTCTCGCTGACCGGCATCGCCGCGTCCGAGAATGCGGGGCCTGCGGTGGTGTTGTCCTATCTGATCGGCGCGATCGGCTGCGGTTTCGCCGGGCTCTGCTACAGCGAGCTGGCGGGCATGATCCCGATCGCGGGGAGCGCCTACAGCTACGCGTATGCGGCGCTCGGCGAGCTGGTGGCCTGGATCATCGGCTGGGATCTGGTGCTGGAATACGCCGTCGCCGCGGCCACCGTGGCCGTGGCCTGGTCGAGCTACGCGGTGAAGCTGCTGGACGGCTTCGGCATCCACCTGCCGGCCCGGCTCTGCGTGTCGCCTTTCGAGACGGTGAAGCTGGCCGATGGCGCCACCGTCGCCGGGCTGGTCAACCTGCCTGCCGTGGTGGTGATCGTGGCCGTTTCCCTGCTGCTGATGCGGGGGATCACGGAGTCGGCCCGGGTCAACGCGGTGATCGTCCTGGTGAAGATCGCGGTGATTCTCGCGGTGGTGGGCTTTGGCATCCCGTTCGTGAAGGCGGCCAACTACACCCCGTTCATCCCGCCGAACGACGGGACCTTCGGTCACTACGGCCTGTCGGGGATCATGCGCGGCGCCGGCACGGTGTTCTTCGCCTTCGTGGGCTTCGACGCGGTGTCCACCGCGGCGCAGGAAACCCGCAATCCCGGCCGGGACCTTCCGATCGGCATCCTCGGCAGCCTCGCGGTGTGCACGGCGGCGTATGCCGCGTTCTCGTTCGTGCTGACCGGCATGCTGAACTACAAGCAGATGCTGGGCGATCCCGCCCCCGTCGCCACCGCGATCTCCCAGACGCCCTATGGCTGGCTGCATCTGGCGGTGACCATCGGCATCCTGTGCGGCTTCACCTCCGTGTTGCTGGTGCTGCTGCTGGGCCAGTCGCGCGTGTTCTTCGCCATGTCGCGGGACGGCCTGCTGCCCCGGCTCTTCTCGGCCGTGCATCCGCGCTTCCAGACTCCCTGGCGCTCCAACCTGTTCTTCATGGTGCTGACCAGCCTGCTCTGCGCGTTCCTGCCCATCAGCGAACTGGGCCACATGACGTCGATCGGCACCCTGCTCGCCTTCATCATCGTGTGCATCGGCGTGATGGTGCTGCGCCGTCGCGAGCCGGGCCGGGAACGACGCTTCCGCGTGCCGGGGGGGCCGGTGCTGGTGCCGGTGCTCGGCATCCTGTCCTGCTCCGCCATGATGGCCTCCCTCGACGGGCGCACCTGGATCCGGCTGGTGGTGTGGCTGTTGATCGGGATGGCGGTGTATTTCGGCTATGGCCGGCGGCACAGCCGTCTTGCCGCTGGACGCTCCTAGGCGGCCGGACATTCCTGGAGGCGGGCAGACAAGCCGTCGTTTCCGGACGACGCCGGTCGCCCCGCCGCCGGGGACGGAGTTTGCTTGAAGAAGCGGACATCGTCCCTGCCCCCGGCCTTCGCCTCGTAGAGCGCGATGTCGGCGTCGTGCAGCAGGGCGTCGGCCGCGACGCCCGCGCCCGATGCCAGCCCGGCGCTCACCGTGACCCTTTTGTGCCCGAGCGCTGCGTAGGGAACCCGGAAGCGGTCCATCATCTCCGCGCAGAATGCGCGGGCCCCCTCCCCGCCCTGTTCATCGGGCAGCAGCAGGGCGAACTCGTCGCCGCCCAGGCGCGCCGCGCAGCCGCTTTCGCCGGCGATCAGCAGCAGCCGTCCGGCGAAATCGCGCAGGAGGCGATCGCCGGCCTGGTGCCCGAAGCCATCGTTGATCTGCTTGAAATGATCGATATCCAGAAACAGCACCGTGGCGAGGTGGCCCCGGCCGAGCACGGCCGCCACGCGCCGACGGAACCTTTGCCGGTTCATCAGGCCCGTTAGGGTGTCGTGGGTCGCGAGATGCTCGAGCCTCGTCTTGGCGATGCGCAGGCGCGCTTCGGTTCGCTGCCGCTCGCCCAGCATCGCGTTGATCGGCAGCACCGCCAGGAACAGCGACGCCAGGAAGGGCTGCATGAGGCCCTCCCGCAGCAGCGAGCCGTCGGGGGACAGGCCGGCGATCGGTCCTATGCCGTGCGCGGTCATCGCCGAGGCGTAGAGCGCGACCAGGAAGATGGCGGTGAACACCCCCGCCATGCCGATCGTGCCGGCCAGCACCACGAGACATGGGAACAGGAACAGGAACAGCCCGGATCGGGGCAGGGCGAAGGCCGACAGGGTGCAGAGCGCGGTGGCGACGATGGCCAGCAGGGCTGCTCCGCCCCGGAGCCGCAGGATCGTGCGGCGGGAGCGCGAGCGCACCAGCAACATCGTCACCGGCATCGACACCAGCAGCCCGGTGGCGTCGCAGAACACCCATTGCAGCCACTCACTCGGCGCCGGCTTCGTGTCCCCGAGCCAGCGGACCTCCACCAGCACCCCGACGGCGGCCTCCATGCCGGCCGATGCCAGCGCCACGAACGCGAACGGAATCAGCCGCCGCACCCGGGTGAGATCGCTGGTCGCCCCGCAGAACCGGCGTATCCCCCAGGCGGCGAGCACGGCCTGGAAAGGGTTGAGCAGGCTGGCGAGCGCTCCCTCGGCGGCGTCCATCACGACCAGGCGATTGACCAGCATGTTGATCACGAAGCAGCAGGCCGCGAGCGACAAGGCGCGAGGCAGCGGCAGCACGAGAAAACCAGCCGCGAGTGCCGAGCTCGCCGTCCAGAACGAGCTGTAGCCTTCGGGATCGGCGCAGAAGACCCGGGTCGCCAACGCGTTCAGGGCGAACCAGACCAGCAGGAACACGAAGCTTCTGGAACCCGTTTCGGCTTCGGCCGGCCTGCACAGCGATCCGGTCAACGGCGACACTCCCTTCCCCACCCGCCAGGTCCTAACCGGATACCACTCGTTTCGTTACCGAATCCTATCACGGCGGGGTCTTCGTGCCATCGTGACTTGGTAGGCAAGGCGGGTCGTCGGCCGTAAATCAGACGCGCGCCCCCTTCCTTCCGCTCAAGCCCCCAGGACGACGCGTAGATGACGACCGGCCGCTTCCCCATCCATCGTCCCCGCCGCAACCGCCGCGACGAGTTCACCCGCCGCCTCGTGGCCGAGAACCGCTTGTCGGTGGACGACCTGATCTGGCCGGTGTTCGTGATCGAGGGCCGCGACCAGGAAACCGAGGTGTCGGCCATGCCCGGGGTGCGCCGGGTGTCGATCGACCGGCTCGCCCGGCACGTGGAACCGGCGATGGAACTGGGCATCCCGGCGCTCGCCCTGTTTCCGGTCACCCCGGTCGACATCCGCGACGAGCGCGGCAGCGAAAGCGGCAACCCGGAGAACCTGATCTGCCGTGCCGCACGGCTGTTGAAGCAGGAGTTCCCGGCGCTCGGGCTGATCGGCGACGTGGCGCTCGACCCGTACACCAGCCACGGCCATGACGGCCTTCTGGAGAACGGTTACGTCGTGAACGACGCTTCGGTGGAAGCGCTGGTGACGCAGGCGCTCAACCAGGCGCGGGCGGGGATCGACATCCTGGCCCCGTCCGACATGATGGACGGCCGCGTGGGCGCGATGCGTACGGCGCTGGACGCCGAGGGCTTCGTGGACACCCGGCTGATGAGCTACGCGGCGAAGTACGCCAGCGCCTTCTATGGCCCGTTCCGCGACGCGCTCGGCTCCGGCGGGCTGCTGAAGGGCGACAAGAAGACCTACCAGATGGACCCCGCCAACAGCGACGAGGCGCTGCGGGAGGTCGAGCTCGATCTGCTGGAAGGCGCCGACATGGTGATGGTGAAGCCCGGGATGCCCTATCTCGACATCATCCGCCGGGTGCGGGAGCGGTTCTCGGTGCCGACCTTCGCCTACCAGGTGTCCGGCGAATATTCGATGATCATGGCCGCGGTTCGGAACGGCTGGCTCGACCATCGCGGCGCGATGATGGAAAGCCTGCTGGGGTTCAAGCGCGCCGGGGCGGACGGCATCCTGACCTATTTCGCGATCGAGGCCGCGCGAGCGCTGCGGAGCTGAGCGTCATGACGCGGCGCCGGTTCTCGAAGCGGCCCGGCGTCGGGCGCCGCCGGTGGCTCCGGGCGCTTCTGGCGGCGTGCCTGCTGCCGCCGGCGGCGGTGCTGGCGGCCGGTGCGGTGCTCTGGAACACCCTGCCGGCGCACCACGCGACGCTGCGCATACCGGGCCTGCATCATCCGGTGTCGGCCGTCGTGGACGGCAACGGCGTGCCGCATATCCGTGCGGATGATCTCGACGATGCCGCCGCTGCGGTCGGCTTCTTCCACGCCCGCGACCGCATGTTCCAGATGGAGCTGATGCGCCGCGCCGGGTCGGGACGCCTGTCCGAGCTCGCGGGGCCGGCCGCGCTGCCCTTCGACCGCACCATGCGGACGTTGGGGCTGAGGCGCATCGCGGAGAACGCGGTGCTAGCGCTACCCGCCCCGGTGCGGGCCGAGATCGAGGCGTATGCCCGGGGCGTGAACGCGGCGATCCGCGATCGCGGCCGCTTCATCTCCCCAGAGTTCGTGCTGTTCGGGCCGCCCGAGCCCTGGAGCGCGGCCGATACCCTCCTGTGGGGCCGGCTGATGGCTCTGCAGCTCTCGGGCAACTGGCGCACCGAGCTCGCGCGGCTCTCGGCGCTAGACGAGAACAAGGGCGGTCCCCGGCCGTCGGTTCAGTCGCTTCTGTCGCTCTGGCCTTCGGAAGACGGAACGCCGGCACCGTCGGCGGACGCCGCACCGTCCCCGCCCTTCCGCTTCGCGGCACTGCTCGACCGGACGGTGCCGCGCTGGCCCGCCCGCTTCACCGGACCGGAGGAAGCGTCGGACGAATGGGCGGTGGACGGCGCCCACAGCGCCACCGGGCATTCGCTGCTGGCCGGCGACCCGCATCTGGCGCTCGGTTTCCCGGCGGTGTGGTACCTGATGCGGATCGACCTTCCGGACCGGAGCCTGGTGGGCAGCACGGCGCCCGGCACCCCGTTCCTGGTGATCGGGCAGAATGGTCGCCTGGCCTGGACCTTCACCTCCAACAGCGCCGATACGCAGGATCTTTTCATCGAGACGCTCGACGGCGCGGACCGCTACCGCACCCCGGACGGCTCGGCACCCTTCCTCGTCCGCACCGAGCGGATCCGTGTGCGGGGTCATCCGGACGAGATGCTGCGGGTGCGGGAAACCCGCCATGGTCCGGTGATCAGCGACCTGTCGCCGGGCCCGAACGGCGGCGGGACGGTGGTGGCGGCCGACATGCTGAACCTGAGGCAGCCGGACGCCGCGCCCGGGCTCGCAGCCCTCGACGCCGCCACCGATCTGGATGCGGCCGGGCGGGCGGCCGCGATGATCACCACCCCGGTGCAGAACCTCCTGGTGGCCGACCACGACCACATCGCGCTGTTCACCACCGGGGCGGTACCGGTCCGCCGCGCGGGCGACGGCAGCCTGCCGCGCGACGGCGCGTCCGGCGCGTTCGACTGGACCGGGCTCGCCTCGGGGCCGGATCTTCCCGTGCTGCGGGATCCTCCGTCCGGCCACCTGCTCAATGGCAACGAGCGCACCGCGCCGCCGGACTTCCCCGTCTTTCTTGGACGGGACTGGCCAGGAGACTGGCGGGCACGCCGCATCCGCGCGCTGCTGGAGACCGGAGGGCGCCCGGCCCTGGCAGATTTCACCCGCATGCAGGCGGACGATTTGAGCGCGTTCGCCACCGCCATGCGGCGCTGGATGCGCGATCCGCGGGTCGCCCCGCCTCCGGGGGGCATGGCGGACAAGGCCTGGACCCTGTTGCAAGGCTGGGACGGCCGCATGGACGCCGCTGCGCCGCAGCCCCTCATCTTCAACGCGTGGATCCAGCGCTTCGTGTCGCTGGTGGAGGCCGAAGGCCATGTGCCGGTGGGCGCCGCCGGCGCATGGCCCGATCTCGCGGCATCGTTCCTGGAGGGCACCGGCGCCGCATGGTGCGGTGGTGATTGCGTGCCGCTGCTGCACCGGGCTTTCGCCGAAGCCGTCGCGTCGGTCGCGCGGACGCAGGGCGCCGACCCGGGCTCCTGGCGCTGGGACCGCGCGCACCGGGCGGTGTTCGCCAACGCGTTCCTGGACAACGTCCCCCTCGTGCGGCTGCTGGCGCGGGCGGAGGTGCCGGTGCCGGGGGACGACACCACGCTGTTCCGGGGCGGCAGCGGCACGCTGGAGGATTACACCGCGACCCACGGAGGCGCATATCGGGGGGTCTACGACCTGGGCGATCCGGAAAAGAGCCGCTTCATCCTCACCCCGGGGCAGTCCGGCAGCTGGTTGTCGCCGTTCGCATGGAATTTGATGCGGAAATGGGCGGCGGGCACTACCATCTCCATCGGGAAGGTGCCCGAGCGGCCCTCGGCGACAGTGGAGCTCGATCCCTGATGCCGGTGGCGGCGAGAGCGCTTCCGGCCTCGAGTTGCCGAGCAACGGGTTCCCGATGACCTACACGCCGCCCAAGCGCCCGCAGTTCTTCTACACCACCGCCCCGCTCCCCTGCCCCTATGTGGCGGGGCGGGTGGAGCGCAAGGTCGTCACCGAGATCAGCGGGCCGGACGCGGAGTCGTTGCACGACCGGTTGTCGCGAGCGGGGTTCCGGCGCTCCCACAACATCGCCTATGCGCCGGTCTGTCCGTCCTGCAACGCCTGCGTGCCGATCCGCATTCCGGTGCAGCGCTTCGCGCCGGGCCGCACCCATCGCCGCACGGCGAGGCGCAACGCAGGCGTCGAGGGTTTTGAGGTGCCGGCGCGCGCGACGACCGAGCAGTTCGCGCTGTTCATGCGCTACCAGCAGGCCCGGCACGGCAGCGGCGACATGGCCGCCATGACCTTCCACGACTACCGGGCGATGGTGGAAGACACGCCGATCGACACGTTCCTGGTCGAGTTCCGCGAACCCGATGACACCCTGATCGGGGTCTGCCTCACCGACCGGCTCGGGGACGGGTTGTCCGCGGTGTACAGCTTCTTTGCACCCGAGGCCGCCGACCGGTCGCTCGGATCGCTCGCGATCCTCTGGCTGATCGACCGGGCCAGGGCACAGGGCCTGCCTCACGTGTATCTGGGCTACTGGGTCGCCGAAAGCCGGAAGATGGCCTACAAGGCCCGTTTCCAGCCGAGCGAGATCCTCAGCCGCGGAGCCTGGCGCGAGCTCGACCTGTCGGCGATCGGAGCCGAGGCCGGCGCGGAGCCCTGAGCGGGCGGCGCGGCGCCGCGCCGCTCGTCGGGGCAAGCCGGGCGGAGCGGGCGTCCGGCCCGGACACGATCATCGCGACCGGCGGATGTCGCCGGTCGTCGAGCCGCCCGGGCGGAACATCGCGAGGCGGAACATCGCGGGGCGGAACATCGCGGCCCGACCGGTCCTTAATGCCTGGGCACCCAGTTCGGCGCCAGCCGGCCCGCATCCGCACGGTTGCCGAGATAGGGCTGGAGATCGGTCATCGACCGCGCCTTCGCGCCGTCCTGCCACACCAGGCCGGTCCCGGAATCGAACACCCGGAGGGCGCGCAGGCCGCCATCCTTGAACTTCTGCAGGGTGGTGCCGACGCCGCGGTTCATCACGGCAAGCTGCTCGATAGGAAACACCAGCAGCTTCCGGTTCTCGCCCAGCGACGCCACGTGGTCGCCGACCGCTTCGACGCACAGTAATGCCCGGCCGCCGTCCTTGAGGTTGAGCACCTGCTTGCCGGTGCGCTTTTCCGCCACCAGATCCGCCGCCTCGATCACCAGACCGCGGCCGCCGGAGCCGGCCACGAGGTAGCGGATGCCGTCGCGGAGCACGAACAGCGCTGCCACGTCCTCCTCGTTGCCGAGTTCCACCAGCAGCCGGATCGGCTGCCCGTCCCCGCGGCCACGCGGCAGGTCCGCGACCCGGATGGTGAAGGCGCGGCCACCGGTCGCGAACAGGCACAGCCGGTCGCCGGTCCAGGCCTCGATCGAGAGGCGAAGCCCGTCGCCCTCCTTGAATTTCTGGGCGCCGGCGTCGATGCCGTGCCCCTTCACGGCGCGGACCCAGCCCTTCTGGCTGAACAGCACCGTCACCGCCTCGCGTTCCACGGCAACGATCGCGGAGATGTCCACCGGCTGGGGCGGCACGGTGAGCTCGGAGCGGCGACGGCCCAGGGCACCGTCCCCGAACTGCTTGCGCATCCGGTCGAGCTCGCTACCGATCCGCTTCCAGCGTCGCGCTTCCTTCTTCCGGCGCGTCGCCTCGTCGTCGCCGTCCAGCGGCAGCAGGTCCTGGAGCCGGTCGCGCTCCTCGCTAAGGGCCCCGTGCTCCTTGCGGATCTCGATCTCCTCCAGCCGGCGCAGGGATCGCAGCCGCATGTTGAGGATCGCCTCCGCCTGTATCTCGCTCAGCGAGAAGGCCGCCATCAGCGAGGCCCGGGCATCGTCCTCCTCGCGGATGATGCGGATCACCTCGTCGAGGTTCAGATAGACCGACAGGAAGCCGTCCAGCACCTCCAGCCGGCGCAGCACCGCGGCGAGCCTGTGCGCCGAGCGGCGCCGAAGCACCTCCTCGCGATGGTCGAGCCAGGCGCGCAGCACCTCGCGCAGCCCCATCACGCGGGGCACGCGGTCGGCGCCGAGCACGTTCATGTTGAGCCCGAAGCGGGTTTCCAGCTGCGTCGCCCGGAACAGGGTTTCCATCAGCACCTCGGGCTCCACGCCCTTGGTCTTCGGTTCCAGGATCAGCCGGACCTCGCTCGTGCTCTCGTCGCGCACGTCGCCCAGCAGAGGCAGCTTCTTGGCTTCCATCAGCTCGGCGATCTGCTCGATCAGCCGCGACTTCTGCACCTGAAACGGAATCTCGGTGACGACGATGGTCCAGGTGCCGAAACGCCCCTCCTCCTTGTGCCAGCGGGCACGGATTCGGAACCCGCCGCGGCCGGTCTCGTAGCTCTGGCGCAGCGAGGCCTGGTCCTCCACCACGAGCCCGCCGGTCGGGAAGTCCGGGCCGGGCATCACCGCCAGCAGCTCGTCCAGGGTCGCGGCGGGATCGCGCACGAGGATCGCGGCGGCGGCGCAGACCTCCCCCGCATTGTGCGGCGGGATGCTGGTGGCCATGCCGACCGCGATGCCGGCGGCGCCGTTGGCGAGCAGGTTCGGGAACGCGGCCGGCAGCACCAGCGGTTCCGTTTCGGTGCCGTCGTAGGTGGGACCGAAATCGACGGCGTCGTCCTCGATGCCGTCCAGCAGCGCCTTCGCCACCTCGGTGAGACGGCTCTCGGTGTAGCGCATGGCGGCGGCGTTATCGCCGTCGATGGAGCCGAAATTCCCCTGTCCCTCCACGAGCGGGTAGCGAACGGCGAAATCCTGAGCGAGACGGACCAGCGCCTCATAGACCGACGCATCGCCGTGGGGGTGGTACTTGCCGATCACGTCGCCCACCACGCGGGCGCATTTCTTGAAGCCAGCGTTCGGGTCGAGCCGGAGCTGCTGCATCGCGTACACCAGCCGCCGGTGCACCGGCTTCAACCCGTCGCGCACGTCGGGCAGCGAGCGCGACATGATGGTGGACATCGCGTAGGCGAGGTAGCGCTCGCTCAGCGCGTCGGCGAGCCGCGTGTCCTCGACGTTCCCGAACGCTCCGCTGGCATCCATCGGCATCCGCGGCTTCCCTTTCCTCGGTCCGGCCCGTCCTAGCAGGCCCCAGGCCGTCCGGCGCAACGAGAACAAACAGAGAAAACGGGCGCTGTCCAGGGCGGCGGCACGATCGCTTGCCCGCGCCCCCGGCGCCTGCCACCTTCGGACGCTTCTTCGACCGTCCTTCCGGAACCGGCCGCGTGAGCAGCACCCTCGAAGCAGAACAACGGCGAGCGGAGCTGCGGCGGGTCGGGCGTATCCCGGCGGTGCGGCGCATGAGGGTGATTGCGCTCACGCTGCTGGTCGTCGCCGGCACCGTGAACTACCTCGACCGTTCGGCCCTCTCGATCGGCAACGGCGCCATCCGCCAGTCGCTCGGGCTGTCGGACGCCGAGATGGGCCTGCTGCTGTCCTCGTTCGCCGTGGCGTACGGGGTGGCGCAGATCCCCACAGGCATCCTGGTGGATCGGAAGGGACCCCGGCAGCTGCTCGGGATCGGCATGCTGCTTTGGTCGGTGGCGCAGATCGCGGCCGGGGGCGTGCGGGGCTTCGGCAGCTTCCTTTTGGCCAGGGCGGCGCTCGGCCTGGGCGAGGCGCCGATGTATCTGGCCGGCACAAAGGTATGCACGAACTGGTTTCCGGCCCGCGACCGCGCTTTTCCCATCGGGCTGTTCAACGCGTCCTCGGCTCTGGGGCCGGCCATCGCGCCGCCGCTGCTGACGGCGCTGCTGCTGGCGTATGGCTGGCGGCCGATGTTCGTGATCATCGGCCTCGCCGGGCTCCTGGTGGCGGGGCTGTGGGTGCTGCTGTATCGCGATCCCGAGCAGCAGGGCGTGGACGAGCAGGCCAGGGCCGCGCTGCACGCCGAGGACAGCCCCGCGGACCGTGCGGAAGCGATGGCCGGCTGGCCTAGCCTGTTGAAGCAGCGCACCACCTGGGCGATGGCGGTGGGCTTCGCAGGCGTCATCTACCTCACCTGGCTGTATGGGACCTGGCTGCCGGACTATCTCCAGCGCAGCCGGCATCTCTCGGTGCGGCAGGCCGGGATCTGGACCGCGGTGCCACAGCTCTGCGGCTTCGCGGGTGCCCTGCTCGGCGGTCTGGCGTCGCGCCTGCTGTCCCGGCGGGGGATGGACGCTGTGGCGAGCTGCAAATGGCCGTTGATGGTGGCGATGCTGGCGACCGGGGCCTGCACCGCGGCGGCGGGATACGTCCAAAGCACCGCGATCGCGGTGACGCTGATCAGCGTCGCGCTTTTCGCCGGCAGCCTCGCTTCTTCCTGTGGCTGGGCGCTGGCGGCGGTGGCGACAACCCCGGACAAGGTCGCGACCCTGGAAGCGATCCAGAATGTCGGCGGTTCGGTAGGGGGCGCGCTGGCCCCGGCCGTCACCGGCGCGCTGGTGGACTGGACCGGCTCCTTCACGCCCGCCCTGCTGCTGGCCGCCGGACTCGCCGGCGTCACGGCGGTGATCTACGGGGTGGGCGTGCACTCCCGGCCCCGGGCGGCCATCGCCTAGACCCCCGTCGGCGGGGCATGGCCGAGCCATCCTAGCCAGAGATCTGGCCGTCAGAGGAAAAGAACAAGCGCAAACAAAAACGCGTTGGTCGTGCGCGAGCGATGCCACAAGCCCGCTTCGGCGGAGGCAGATTTGGTAGAGGAGAAACGGCTCCCGGCCGGAGCCGGGACGTTTCCGGTCGTGGATGCAGATGGCCCGAAGGTCGCCGGTGCAAGGCCGCCCGTCCGTATCGATCGATGATTTGGAGTTCGCGGCCGCTGATCCTGTTGCCAGACACGCCGCCGCGCGGGCCGCGCAGTCCGTCCGCCCGGAATGGTCGAGGTCGAATTCGCCGAGCACCCGGCCGTTGGTGGCCCGGCTTTCAGGCGGTAGTCGAGCGCCTATCGGCGGCCAGATCGCGCAGGAACGAGAACCGGAAATGGGTCGTGCTCGGCGGTGGGAAGCGTTCGGATTGGCAGGCGTCGTGGACACCGGGCTCAGCCATGTCGCGGCCGTTTGAAGGCTGGTTCAGGATCGAGGGCCGCCCGGGCCGACCGATACCCATCTGCGTCGACAAGGCCGCGAACGGGAGCCTCGGACGTCGATCAGGCCGATGTGCCCGATCCGCCTTCCGCGGGCGCAGCGTCGAGAAGATCGTGAAGCCGGCTCCGCGCCGCCGGCAGCGGCCTGTGCCGCTGGCCGAACAGGTCGCGCTGAAGGAAAGCCCCGGTGAGGCGCAAGCCGTCGCGCCATTGCGACGGCGTGCCGTCCTCGGACGGATCGAGGAACAAGGGCGGCAAGGGCAGCAGCCGGTCGCGCCACGGGCCCGCCGCCTCGTCGCTCACCGCGCGCCCAGTGCGGGGGGACACCCAGCGCAGGCCGGTGGTCTGGCCGGTGACGGCACACCCGGACAGGTCGAGGCCATAGCCCAGATCGGACAGGACCAGGGCTTCCCACCGCAGAAACGCCGCCGGGCCCCGGCGGGCTCCCTCGGAGGGATCGACGGACAACAGGGTCAGCAACGCCAGGAGACCGTCGAACACGCGAGGATGCGGTTCCCGCTCGGGCAGCGCCGCGTCGGCGAGCGCGCAGGCCGCGGACAGGAGAGCGAGCGGCAGGCGATGCGCCATGATCCGCGCGGCCGAGGGGTGCACCAGCTCGGCGGAAAGGGTGCCGAGCTGCTCGGGCAGCCGGGCGAACCAGCGGGCGGACACCATGTTGCCCGCCTGCCAGGTGGCCGCGTCCTTGCGGCCGGCACCCCCGCGCACCAGGCCGCGGAAGGCGCCATGTTCGGCGGTCAGGACGTGGGCGACCGCCCCGCCTTCGCCGTGCGCGTGGGCGGAAAGCACCAGGGCGGGAGCGTCCCATTCCATCGGAACCGCTCCCGCGCCGGTCTCAGACGATCGAGGTCAGAGGACCGCGATCACGCCGCGGGCTTGGCGCCCACGCCGGACACCGCCGCCACCTCGGCCGCGAAGTCGGACACTTCCTTCTCGATGCCCTCGCCCAGCTGGAAGCGGTCGAAGCCGACCAGCTTGCCGCCGGCCTTCTTGACCACGGCGCTGACGCGGCTCTCGCCGTCATGCACCCAGACCTGCTCCAGCAGCACCACTTCCTCGTAATACTTGCGGACGCGGCCATCGACCATCTTCTCGATGATCGCCTCGGGCTTGCCGGACGCACGAGCCTGCTCGATCAGCACCGCGCGCTCGCGTTCCAGCGCCGCCGGGTCGACCGCGTCGATGTCCAGCGCGGAGGGACGGGTGGCGGCGACATGCATGCCGACCTGTCGGCCCAGCAGCTCCAGCGCATCGCTCTCGGACGGCGCCTCGATCGCGGCCAGCACGCCGATCTTGCCCAGGCCCGGACGCAGCGCCGAGTGGACATAGGTGGCGACCACGCCAGAGGGGACGCGCAGCACGCGCGCACGGCGAAGGCTCATGTTCTCGCCGATGGTGGCGATCAGGTGGGTGAGCTCGTCGGCGACGGTGCGGCCGGACGGCAGCGTGGCCGCCTTGATCGCGTCGAGATCCTCGCCGACCTCGAGCGCCACCTTGGCGACCTGCTCGACCAGCGCCTGGAAGCTGTCGTTGCGGGCCACGAAATCGGTCTCGGCGTTCACCTCGACCATGGCCGCCACCTGCGGGGCCGACGCCACGCCGATCAGGCCCTCGGCGGCGACGCGGCCGCTCTTCTTCGCCGCGGCGGCGAGGCCCTTCTTGCGCAGCCAGTCGATCGCCGCCTCGACGTCGCCGGCGGTCTCGTTCAGCGCCTTCTTGCAGTCCATCATGCCCGCGCCGGTCTTCTCGCGCAGGTCCTTCACGAGGGCCGCGGTGATCTCCGCCATGGTGGTTTTCTCCGTATCAAGCAGAACACGCGCCCCCTCGATGACGGGGCGCGCTCCGGTTCAGATCTGAACAAGGAATGCCGCCCGCGATTGGGCGGCGGACGGGACCGGCGCGACGGGCACCCGGTCCCTCGGACGGATCACTCCGCCGCGGCGGTCGCCGGCTCGGAGGCCGAGGCTTCCGGCACCAGTTCCACCGGCAGCTCCTCGGAAGCGCCGTAATCCTGGCCCGACGCGCCCAGCTCGGCTGAGATGCCGTCCAGCACCGCCTGCGACACGAGATCGCAATACAGGGTGATGGCGCGGATCGCGTCGTCGTTGCCCGGGATGGGATAGGTCACGCCCTGCGGGTCGGAGTTGCTGTCCAGCACGGCGATCACGGGGATGCCGAGCTTGTTGGCTTCCTCGACCGCCAGCTTTTCCTTGTTCGTGTCGATGATGAACAGGATGTCCGGCAGGCCGCCCATTTCCTTGATGCCGCCCAGCGAGCGCTCGAGCTTCTCGCGGTCGCGGGTGATCTCCAGGATCTCCTTCTTGGTGAGGCCCTGGGTGTCGCCCGACAGCATCTCGTCGATCTGGCGCAGGCGCTTGATCGAGCCGGTGATGGTCTTCCAGTTGGTCAGCATGCCGCCGAGCCAGCGGTGGTTGACGTAGTACTGGCCGCAGCGCTGCGCCGCGTCGGCGATGTGCTCGGCCGCCGCGCGCTTGGTGCCCACGAACAGGACACGGCCGCCGCCGGCCACGGTGTCACGGACCGCCTTCAGGGCGCGATCCAACATCGGCACGGTCTGCTGCAGGTCGATGATGTGGACCTGGTTGCGCGTCCCGAACAGGAACGGCGCCATGCGCGGGTTCCAGCGGCGGGTATGGTGGCCGAAATGGACACCGGCCTCGAGCAGCTGGCGCAGGGAAAAGTCGGGCATCGCCATCGGCGTGCTCCCTTTCTCGTTCTGGTTCATCCTCCGCGGAACGGCCTGCCGGGCGCCTGGGCGTCCGGCCACCAGGAGATGGTTCCGCGTGCGAATTTCCGGCAAACGGCGCCGGATCGCGCGCATATGGGCGAATTCGCTGCCCGATGCAAGCATGGCGCGCCCGGATCAGGACAGCGCGCGCATGAGCATCGGACGGCGGAACGGGCGGATCGACCTGATCCGGGGCATCTCGATCGCCCTGGTGCTGCTGCACCATTTCAACATCGCCTACCGCCTGCCCGCATCCCCGCTCGGGACGCTGTTCGGGCCCGAGCTGGTGCGGGCGGTCTGCCGCAACGGCAACTACGGCGTGACCATGTTCTTCACCGTCTCAGGCTTCCTGATCACGGGGAACGCGCTCCGGCGCTGGGGCGAGCTCGACCGCGTGCGCCCCCTGCCCTTCTACGGCCTGAGGGTGGCGCGCATCCTGCCCTGCCTGCTGTTGCTGCTCGTGCCGGTGACGCTGCTCGGGCTGGCCGGCGTGCCGATGTTCGCCAACCGCGCCGAGGCCGGACCGCCGGTATCGTTCCTGCGCGCGAATCTCGCCGCCCTGAGCTTCACCATGAACCTGCTGATGCAGCGGGCGGGCTGGTTCAGCTATTGCCTGTGCGTGCTGTGGTCGTTGTCGGTGGAAGAAGTGTTCTATGTCTGCTTCCCGTTGATCTGCGCGGGACTGCGGCGGCCGCGCCGGATCGTGGCGGTCTGGATCGCTTGCATCCTGCTGGGACCGACCTGGAGGTTCTTCCACCAGTCCGACGAAGCGGGGTTCCTGTATGCCACCCCGGCCTGCCTGGACGGTATCGCCATCGGCTGCCTCGCCGCCCTAGCGGCCACCCGGAGCGGGGTGATGCAGTGGCTGCGGAGCCCCACGGGACGGGCGGCGCAAGCGGCAACGGTGCTTCTGATGGCGGCGTTCTATCTGTGGCGGTCGATCGGCGTCACCAACGTGCCGGGCGTGACCCTGATGGCGCTCGGCACCGCCATGCTGATGCTGGGCACGCCGCCGGATGGTGGTGCGCGGGGCCGGGCCGGTGCCCCGATGCGCTGGCTCGGACGGCATAGCTACGAGCTCTATCTGTTCCATCTCGTGGCGCTGGCATTCATGCGGATGGTGCTGCCGCCCGCCATGCTGGCACCTGCCCTCAAGCTGCCTTGGCTGGCGACGTTTCTGCTGGTGTCGATCCTGCTGGCGGACGCGGTCGCGCGGTTCTGGGCCGAGCCCTGGAACCGGGGAATCCGGCGGTGGCTGTCGATCCGCTCCGACCGCACGGCATCGCCGGTCGGAGCGGCCTGATGGCCGACCGGGCGGAACCCGGCGCCGCGTTCCAGCGCTCGTGGAGCAGTCATTCCGGAGCACCGCCATGCTGACCCGAACCGCGATCTACGAGGGCACCATCCAGCCAGGCCGGGAGGAGGAGTTCTTCCGGCGGGTCGCGACCGAGCTGGAGCCGCTGTGGCGACGATTCCCCAACGTGCTGGCGGTGCGCGTGCAGCGGACCCGCTCGGCCGACAAGGATGCGCGGCCGATCGCGATGATCCTGGAAATGGATTTCCCGGACATGAAGGCGATCGAGGATTGCCTCGCCTCCCCGATCCGCCCGGAGTCGCATGCGGCGACCGAGGCCGTGATGACGCTGTTCGACGGCGGCTTCTACCATCTGGTCACCGAAGCCACCGTGCTGACGCCGGATCGCCGCGATGCGTGACCGACCGACGCTCGAACTGGCCGATGCGCGAATCATGATGGCCGCCGCCCGTGAGGAGGCGGGGCGGCGACGGCTGGAGGTGAGCATCGCCGTGGTGGACGAGGCGGGCGTGCCGATCCTGCTGGAGCGGCTGGACGGCGCCCGGCTGCACACCCCCGAGGCCGCGATCCTGAAGGCCCGCACCGCCGCCATCACCCGCGGCGACACTGCGGAGCTGGAGCAGCTCGCCCGTGACAACCCGGGCACCCTGCTGTTTCCGGGCCGACTGCCGCTGACGGGCGGCATGCCGATCGCGGCCAAGGGTGCGGTCGTCGGGGGGATCGGTTCGTCGGGCGCGTCCCCGGAAGGCGACCGGGCGGTGTGCCACGCGGGGCTCGACGCGCTGAAACAGATCTCCCGGCTGCTGGAGCTGGGACCGGACGCCGCCGCCCGGCCGGAAGGATCGGCGCCCGGCGCCGCCTCCTGACGGGTCGCCGTCGTCGACTCAGAAGGGGTGATCAGCCCTCCCGGACCTCGGCCACGCCGGCGAGCGTCTTGATGTGCTGGGCCAGACGCGGGGTCACCATGTAGGCGTCGGGCAGCCGGACCTCGACGTCCTGGGTGTCGCCCAGGGAGGGCAGCAGCACCACGCGGCCTCGGCCGCCGCGCACGCGAGCGAGCGCCGCACCGACGGCCTCGATGGCTTCCGCGCGGTCGAGCTTGATCCGGAGCTCGCCCCGGTCGGCTTCCGCCGCCTTGTCCAGCGACACCGCGTCGGCGGCGGTGATGCGGAGCATCTCGCCTTCCACACGCAGATCGGCGGTGACCAGCACCGCCTGCCCCGCCACCAGCACGTCCCGGGTGCGGCCGAGTACCTCGGAAAAGAACGTCACCTCGCAGGAGCCGGTGGCGTCGGACAGCCGCACCCAGGCCATCTTGCTGCCGGTGCGGGTCGGACGTTCCTTGCGGTCGATCACGCAGCCGGCGATCTTCACGCGCGGGACGCCGGCGAGCCCCGACGCTTCCAGCTGCGCCGAATTGACCGCCCCCAGGCGCTTGAGCAGCCGGCCATAGGCATCGAGCGGATGGCCGGTGAGGTGGAAGCCGATCGCATCCGCTTCCAGACCGAGGCGCTCGATGCTGGGCCAGTCGGGCACCTCGTTGACGCGCAGCGGCTCCGGCCGGGCGCTGGCACCGCCGAACAAGCCGGACTGGCCGCTGGCGGCTTCCTCCGCGCGGGACTGGGCGCGGCGCAGGACGGCCTCGGCGGCGCCGAAGACCTTGTGGCGGTTGGGGTCGATGCTGTCGAAGGCGCCGGCCTTGGCCAGGTTCTCCAGCTGCATCTTGTTGAGCTGGCGCGGATCGACGCGCTGGGCGAGGTCGGCGAGCGACCCGAAGGGAGTTTGGCCCCGGGCCGCCTCCACCGTCTGCATGGCGGCGAGCCCCACCTTCTTCACCGCGGCGAGCGCGTAGCGGATCGCCTGCCGGCCTTCCGCGTCCACCTCGACGGTGAAATCCGCGGCCGATCTGTTGATGTCGGGCGGCAGCACCTTCACTCCGAGGCGCTCGGCCTCCCGCCGGAGGGCCGCGAGCTTGTCGGTCTTTTCCCGCGCGAGCGACATGCAGGCGGCGAGAAAGGCGACCGGATGGTTCGCCTTCATCCACGCCGTCTGGTACGACACCAGCGCGTAGGCGGCGGCGTGCGACTTGTTGAAGCCGTAGTCGGCGAACCGCGCCATCAGGTCGAACACCTCGACCGCCTTGTCGCGATCGATGCCGCGGCCGACGGCGCCCTCGGTGAAGATCTCGCGCTGCTTGTCCATCTCCGCGCGGATCTTCTTGCCCATGGCGCGGCGCAGCAGGTCGGCGCCGCCGAGGCTGTAGCCCGCCATCTTCTGGGCGATCTGCATCACCTGTTCCTGGTAGACCATGATGCCGTAGGTCTCTTCCAGGATGTCGCGGATCTCCTCGTGCGGCGCTTCCCATTTCTCGCCGTGCTTGCGCCGGCAATAATCGGGGATGTTGGCCATCGGGCCGGGCCGGTACAGCGCCACCGCGGCGATCAGGTCCTCCAGCCGCGTCGGCCGCATCTGGCGGAGCACGTCGCGCATCCCGGCGCCTTCGAACTGGAACACGCCGCCGGTGTCGCCGCGCGACAGCATCTCGTAGGTGCGCTCGTCATCGAGCGGGATCGTCGACAGATCCACCGTGATGCCGAGCCGCTCGATCATCTGCACGCCGCGCTGCAGGATGGTCAGCGTGGTGAGGCCGAGGAAGTCGAACTTCACGAGGCCCGCCTGTTCGACGAACTTCATGTTGTACTGGGTGACCAGCATGTCGCTCTTGGGGTCACGGTAGAGCGGCACCAGCTCCACGAGCTTCCGGTCGCCGATCACCACGCCGGCGGCGTGGGTCGAGGCGTGGCGGAACAGGCCTTCCAGCTGCAGCGCCACCTCGAGCAGGCGGCGGATCGCCTCGTCGGACGCGCGCATCTCCTGCAGGCGCGGCTCGCCCTCGATGGCCTGTCCCAGCGTCACCGGCTTGGCGGGATTGTTCGGGATCAGCTCGCACACGCGGTTCACGAGGCCGAACGGCAGGCCCAGCACGCGCCCCACGTCGCGCACCGCCGCGCGGGCCTGGAGCTTTCCGAAGGTGATGATCTGCGCGACGCGGTCCGAGCCGTATTCGCCGCGCACGTAGCCGATCACCTCGTCGCGCCGGTCCTGGCAGAAATCGATGTCGAAGTCCGGCATCGACACGCGCTCGGGGTTCAGGAACCGCTCGAACAGCAGGTTGAAGGGGATCGGATCGATGTCGGTGATGGTGAGCGCCCACGCCGCCAGCGAGCCGGCGCCCGAGCCGCGCCCGGGTCCCACCGGAATGTCGTGCGCCTTGGCCCACTGGATGAAGTCGGCCACGATCATGAAGTAGCCGGGGAAGCCCATGCTCGCGATCACGTCGAGCTCGAAGCGCAGCCGGGCGCCGTAGGCTTCGCGCTGTTCGGGCGTGGCCTCCATCTTGTCGAGGCGGATCTCCAGCCCTTCCTCGGCCATCGCCCGCAGCGTTTGTTCTTCCGTTTGTCCTTCGCGCACCTTGGGGCAGACGGGTAGCAGGGGCTTGCGGGTTTCCGCCATCACCGCGCAGCGCCGCGCGATCGCGAGCGTGTTGTCGCAGGCCTCCGGCAGATCGTGGAACAGCGCCCGCATCATCTCGGGCGGCTTGAACCAGTGTTCGGGCGTCACCCGCCAACGGTCGCGCTCCGCCATCGTGCGGCCTTGCGCGATGCAGAGCAGGGCGTCGTGCGCCTCGTGCATGGCGCGGGCAGGGAAGAAGCATTCGTTGGTCGCCACCAGCGGCAGGCCGAGCTCGTCGGCCAGCGCCAGCATCCCGGGCTCGATCGCGGCTTCCACCGGCAGGCCGTGGCGATGCAGCTCCATCATCAGCCGGTCGCCGAACGCCTCGCGCAGCGCTTCCAGCATCCGCCGGGCTTCGGGCTGCTGTCCTTCGGCCAGCAGCTTGCCGATCGGCCCCCTGGTGCCCCCGCTGAGCAGGATCAGTCCTTCGGCATGGCCGCACAGCGTGTCCATGGTCAGGCACGGGTCGGCGGGGTCGCTGTCGAGGAAGCCCGCGCTGGACAGCCGCTGAAGGTTGTCGAAGCCACGAGCGTCCTGGGCCAGCACCACCACCGGCTCGGGCTTCCGGATGCCGTGACGGTCCGGCCGTCCGGCGAGAGCCACCTGGCAGCCGAGGATCGGCTGCACCCCTTTCGCCGTGCAATATTGCGAGAATTCCAACGCGCCGAACAGGTTGCCGCTATCGGTGATGGCCACCGCCGGCATGCCCGCGGTCCGGGCCAGGCTGGCGATCTCTGGCACCCGGATCGCCCCCTGGCTCAGGGAGTACGCGGAATGAACCCGGAGATGAACGAAATCGCTGTGCGCCATGGATGGCAGTCTAGAACCGGCGGCCGGCGGTCGGAAGCGCCGGCGTCGACGCCCTCATGCGCTCCAGCAGCGGGCGGCCTTGCGGGCGACGGCCTGCAACGCCTCGCGTTTCATGCCGAATGCCGCCTGGACGCTGATGCCGGTCATCACGGTGGTGATGAAGGTGGTGCAGGCCGCCGCGTCGCAGTCCGGAGGGAGCTGGCCTTCCTGCTTGGCCTGTTCGATCCGCGCGGCGATCGCCCGTTCCTTTTCCTGGCGATGTTCCTGGATCTGACGCCGCACGCCGCTGGCATCGTCGGAGCAGACGAGGGCCCCGTTGGTCATCAGGCAGCCCGGGGGATGATCGGCGGCGGTCTGCGTGTCCACGCAGCCGGTCAGCAGCCGTTCCATCCCGCGCTGGATGTCCGGTTCCGCCAGCGCATCGACGAGGAAGCACAGGAAGGTGCCGAGATAGCGGTCGAGCGCCTTGCGGAACAGCTCCTCCTTGTTCCCGAAGGTCGCGTAGAGGCTGGGGCGCGTGATGCCCATGGCGCGCGTGAGATCCGACAGCGACGTGCCTTCGAAGCCGTGCCGCCAGAACAGCTCCAGCGCCGCCGCCAGCGCCACATCCACTTCGAATTCCCGAGGCCGACCCATTGACCGAACGCTTCCGCACTCACAGTTCAGTGATGCAACCGTTGCCGCACCGCACCTAGCCAGCTTGACTTGGCCCCTCCAGATATCATACCGATCGGTAATATATCGAGTGGTAGAATAACAGGATGGACCAGATGCACCAAGGTGGTGATCCGCTGGTTGAGCTTGAGGCCCGGCGGAGCGCGGAAACCCGTCCTCCGGCACGGCGGATCACGGCGGTGGCGGTTCTGACCGCCATCGTTCTCGGCACGGCCGCGGTGGGCTTGCTGCATCGCGGCGGGAGCAGCATGGCCGCTCCGCCCCCGATGCCGCCCGGCGCGGTCACCGTCAGCACGCCCCTCGCCCGGCCGATCTCGCCGCAGCTGGGCTTCCTGGGGCAGTTCTCGGCCGTCGATGCGGTGGAAATCCGGGCGCAGGTCGGCGGCCTGCTCACCGAGATCCACTTCACGGACGGTCAGATCGTCCACAAGGGCGACCTCCTGTTCGTGATCGATCCCCGGCCGTACCAGATCAAGCTGGAACAGGCGGCGGCGCAGCTGCAGACCGCGCAGTCCCGGTTGAAGCTTTCAGGGTCCGAGCTCTGGCGGGCGCAGCAGCTCAAGAGCGCCGACTTCGGCACCGGGCAGGCGGTGGACCAGCGTTCCGCCGACCAGCGCACGGCGATCGCGTCGATGAACGCGGCACAGGCCGCGATCCGCGACGCGCAGCTCGATCTGGAGTACACCCACGTCGTGGCGCCGTTCACCGGCCGGATCAGCGCGCACCGCGTGTCAGTGGGCGCCCTCGTGTCCGGCAGCCGCGGCGGTAGCAACACCACCTTGCTGACCACACTGGTCTCGCTCGATCCGATCTATCTCGATTTCGACATGAGCGAGAACGATTTCCTCGCCTATCAGCGCGGCCGCGGCACCGACGACAAGACGGCGCCGGACGTGGCGATCAACGTCGGCGACCATGGCGGCTACGACCGCCACGGCAAGCTCGACTTCATCGACAACGCCCTCGACCGGTCCAGCGGCACGCTGCATGCGCGTGCCACGGTGCCGAACCCGGATCTGACGCTGCTGCCGGGCGAATTCGCCCGGCTGCGCCTGACGGTGTCGCAGCCGAGCACGGCGTTGCTGGTGCCCGCGGCGGCCGTGGTGCCCGACCAGAGCCAGCACCTGCTGATGACGGTGTCGGCCGACAACAAGGTCGTGCCGAAGCCGGTGGAGATCGGCGGCCTTCGCGGCGGCCTGCGCGTCGTGAAGAGCGGTCTGGCGCCCACCGACAGGGTGATCATCGACGGGCTGATGCACGCCATGCCCGGCGCGCCGGTGGCCCCCAGCAACGGCGCCATCCATTTCGATCCCAGCATCGAGGCCCAGGACTGATCGGCCTCCTCTCGATCGCCCCGGACTGACCTTTTCGCGCCGGGCCTGCCCGGCGCGATCCCCAGGACACCTTCCATGCGCCTGACCCACGTGTTCATCGACCGGCCGATCCTGGCCACGGTCTTCAGCGTGTTCATCACGTTGATCGGCCTCGGCGCGCTCGCGACGCTGCCCGTCGCCCAGTATCCCGAGATCGTGCCGCCGACCGTGCAGATTACCACCACGTACCCCGGCGCCTCCGCCGAGACGGTGGCGCGGACGGTGGCGACGCCGCTCGAGCAGCAGATCAACGGCGTCGAGAACATGCTCTACATGAGCAGCCAGTCGACGGGCGACGGCAAGCTGACGCTGACCGTCACCTTCCGCATCGGCACCGACCTCAACATCTCGCAGATGCTGACCCAGAACCGGGTGGAAGACGCGCTGCCGCGTCTGCCCGAGGACGTGCAGCGTCTCGGCGTGCAGGTGCGCAAATCGTCGCCCAACATCCTGCTGGTCGTGCACATGATGTCGCCGGACAATTCGCGCGACGAGCTGTACATCTCCAACTACGCCACGCTGCACGTGAAGGACGCGCTGGCGCGCCTTCCGGGCGTGGGCGACGTGCAGGTGTTCGGCGGCCGCGACTACGCGATGCGCATCTGGCTCGATCCCGACAAGATCGCGGCCTACAACCTCAACGCGTCCGAGGTGCTGGCGGCGCTGCGTGCGCAGAACGTCCAGGTTTCGGCCGGCGTGCTGAACCAGCCGCCCCTGCCGTCGCATGAAGCGTTCCAGCTGAACATCCAGACGCTGGGCCGACTTTCCACACCGGAAGAGTTCGGCAACATCGTGGTGAAGTCGGACAACCAGGGCCGCGTGACACGCATCCGCGATGTCGGCCGCGTGGAGGTGGGCGCGCAGGACTACGGTTCGGCGGGTTTCCTCGACCACGGCGTGGCGACGCCGCTGCTGGTGTTCGCGCAGCCAGGCGCCAACTCGCTCGCCGTGGAGCACTCGGTTCTGTCCACGATGGAGCAGATGTCGAAGGATTTCCCCTCCGGCGTCGGTTACCGCGTGGTCTATGACCCCACGGTGTTCGTGGCCAAGTCGGTGCACGAGGTGATCGAGACCATCTTCGTCGCGATCCTGCTCGTGGTCGGCGTGGTGATCCTGTTCCTCCAGACCTGGCGCGCGTCGCTGATCCCGGTGATCGCGATCCCGGTATCCCTGGTCGGCACCTTCACCATCCTGGCCATCCTCGGCATCTCGCTCAACAACCTCTCGCTGTTCGGCCTCGTGCTCGCGGTGGGCATCGTCGTCGACGACGCCATCGTGGTGGTGGAGAACGTCGAGCGGAACCTGCGCGCCGGGATGAGTCCGAAGGAAGCGGCGCATCGCACCATGGACGAGGTGGGCGGGGCGCTGATCGCCATCGCGCTCACCTTGTGCGCGGTGTTCGTGCCCTCCGCCTTCCTGTCGGGCATCTCCGGTCAGTTCTTCCGCCAGTTCGCCGTCACGATTTCGGCGTCGACGGTGATCTCGTGCCTCGTGTCCCTCACGCTGAGCCCTGCGCTGTGCGCGGTGCTGTTCAAGGCGCATGACCATCACGCTTCTCCGACGCGCAGCCTCGGCGCCCGGCTGGTGGGAGGCTTCTTCGATCGCTTCAACCGTGGCTTCGAATGGTTGTCGGACGGCTATGGCAGGCTCACCAGCCAGCTGGTGCGGATGCTGGGCGTGGTGCTGGCGGCCTATGTCGCGCTGATCGCCCTGGCCGGCGTGCAGTTCTCGCGGGCTCCGACCGGCTTCGTGCCGGAACAGGATCAAGGCTACCTGATCACCGTGCTTCAGCTCCCCGCCGGTGCCACGCTCGACCGGACCGAGGCCGTGGTCCGCAAGGCTTCCGAGATCATCCTGAACACCCCAGGCGTCGAACACGTGGTCCCGTTCGCCGGGCTCGACGCCACGACCTTCACGGTATCGTCCAACAACGGCACCATCTTCTCCGGTCTGCCAACCCTCTATGGCCATGACATGCATGGCCGTACGGCGGCGATGGTCCTTAACGACCTGCGCCGGCGTTTGTCGGTGATCCAGGACGCGTTCGTGCTGTCCATCCCGCCGCCGCCGGTGCAGGGGCTCGGCAACGCGGGCGGCTTCAAGCTGATGCTGCAGGACCAGCTGGGTCTCGGTTCAGACGCCCTCGCAGGCGCAGCCCAGACCCTGGTGAACGCCGCCAACCAGGACCGTGACTTCGCCGGCGTCTTCACGTTGTTCAACACCCGCACGCCGTCGGTGTTCGCCGATATCGACCGGGAGAAGGCCGAGAAGGTCGGGCTCACGCCGTCCGACGTGTTCAACACCTTCCAGATCTATCTCGGCTCGCAATACGTGAACGACTTCAACTATCTGGGCCGCACTTATGAGGTGGTGGCCCAGGCGGACGGTCCGTTCCGCCGGTCGATCGGGGATATCGGTCGCCTCAAGGCACGCAACGCCGTGGGCGAGATGGTGCCGATCGGCACGGTGGCGCGCTTCCGGGACGTCACCTCAGCCTATCGCGTGCCGCGCTACGACCTGTTCCCGGCGGCGGAAGTGATGGGGACCGCCGCTCCCGGCGTGGCCACCGGCACGGCGCTGCACCGGATGGAAGAGCTGGCGCACAAGGTGCTTCCGCGCGGCGTCGGCTTCGAGTGGACGGAGCTCGCCTTCCAGCAGCAGCAGAAGGGGACGCCCACCCTGCTGGTGTTCGGCGCGGCCGCCCTGTTCGTGTTCCTGGTGTTGGCCGCCCAGTACGAGAGCTGGAAGCTGCCGCTCTCGATCATCCTGATCGTGCCGATGTGCCTGCTCGCCTCGGTCACCGGTCTGCTGGTCCGGAACATGGCGATCGACATCCTGGCCCAGATCGGCTTCGTGGTGCTGGTGGGGCTGGCCGCGAAGAACGCGATCCTGATCGTGGAATTCGCACGCCAGGCCGAGGACGAGGGCGCCAGTTCGGCTGCGGCGGCGGTGCATGCCGCCCGAACCCGGCTGCGCCCGATCCTGATGACCTCGTTCGCGTTCATCCTCGGCGTGCTGCCGCTCGCGGTGGCCACCGGAGCGGGCTCCGAGATGCGGCGCTCGCTCGGCACCGCGGTGTTCTTCGGAATGCTGGGCGTCACCGTGTTCGGCCTGCTGTTCACGCCGGCGTTCTACGTCGTGGTGCGTAAGCTGGCCGGACGCCGGGAGCCGGTTCGGGAGGCGCTGAACGCCGGCTGATGGCCGCCCTCCGGGGCGTGATCTAGACCTAGACCGCCTTCGCGGCCCGCGAGCGCCGGCCCTCCACCCGGGGGGCCGGCGCTTTCCGTGCGCGACGCCGGGGCGACGGGGCCGCCAGTTGCTCCAGCCGGTGGGCGAGAAAGCCGACCACCGACACTTCCTCGGCCGTGAGCCCCGCCTGCTGACCGGCATCGAGCGTTTCCTCCGCCCGCTTGCGCAACGCCTCGACGAGCGAACCGTCCAGATAGCCGTCGAAGACGGCGGGATGGATGTAGCATTTGCGGCAGATCGCCGGCGTATTGCCGAGGGTCTTCGCCACCTGCTCGATCACCCGAAGCACGTTCTTCCTGGCGTGGGCCTCGCTGTCGAACTGCTCAAATTCCTGCAGCGCGAGCGCCGCGAGATTGGTGGCGGCCCAGGTGCGGAAGTCCTTGGCGGTGATGTCCTCGCCGGTGATCTCGTGCAGATAGTCGTTCACGTCCTGGGAGGTGACGTCGTGCCGCTCCCCCTGCTCGTCGAGATACTGGAACAGCTCCTGCCCGCGCAGGTCCTGCAGCCGCGAGATGATGCCGGCAAGCCGCCGATCCTTGAGCTCGATATGATGATCGATGCCATGCTTGCCGCGGAAATCGAGTTCGATGGCAGAGCCGCGCACCGAGGCATGGCGGTCTCGCAGCGTGGTCAGCCCATAGCTCTTGTTGGTGCGGCGATATTCCTCGTTGCCGATGCGCATCATGGTCTTCTCGAGCAGCATCACGACCGCTGCCACCACCCGCCGACGTGGCAGTCCCGGCAAAGCCAGATCCTTGCGGACCCTGTCCCGGAGCGCTGGCAGCTTCTGCCCGAACATCAGCATCTTGCCGAACTTGGCTTCGTCGCGAACCATCCGCCAGTCGGCGTGGTAGCGGTATTGCCGGCGGCCGCGTGCATCGCGACCCACCGCCTGGAGGTGACCGCGCGGGTCGGTGCTGATCCAGACGTCGGTATAGGCCGGCGGGATGGCCAGCTTGCGGATGCGCGCGATCTCGTCACCGTCGCGCAGGAGGCTGCCGTCGGGGTTGCGGAAGCGGAAGCCGTCCTTGAATGTCTCGCGCGTGTAGCCGGGACCGGTCGGCTCCACGTAGTGCAGCCGCGCCGCCCTGGCCGCCGCCCGCGGATCGAGCGACTCGTTGACCGTTGCCGCCGCTCCCGCCATCACCGGATGCTCCCCGCTTCTGGAACCGACTGTCCCAGCGCGAACAACCATTGCCGCCGGGGCTGGTTGCAGGGCCGACCGGTCAGTGCAGCGGTACGATCAGCCCGTCGCGGAGGGTGACGATCCGGTCCATGCGGGCAGCGAGTTCGCCGTTGTGGGTCGCGATCAGCGCCGCCAGACCCTCGCCTCGCACTACCCGCAGCAGCTCGTCGAACACCACATCGGCGGTCGCCACGTCGAGATTGCCGGTGGGCTCGTCCGCCAGAAGCACCCGGGGCCGGTTGGCCAGGGCCCGCGCGATGGCCACACGCTGCTGCTCGCCGCCGGAAAGCTTTCCGGGGAGATGGGCCATGCGGTGCGACAACCCGAATGCCGACAGAAGCTCCTCCGCCCGACGGCCGGCTTCCCGCCGGCTGCGCCCGGCGATCATCTGCGGGAGCACCACGTTCTCGCGCGCCGTGAACTCGGCCAGCAGATGGTGGAACTGGTAGACGAAGCCGATGGAGTCACGGCGGATCGCCGTGCGCTCGGCGTCGGACAACCGGCCGGCATCGCGCCCCGCGAGCAGCACCGCGCCTTCCTGCGGCTTTTCCAGCAGCCCGGCCAGATGCAGCAAGGTCGATTTGCCGGTGCCGCTCGGGGCGACCAGGGCGACGATCTCGCCCGGTGCAAGCACCAGATCGGCGCCCCGCAGCACATCGAGGGTGCCGTCGCCGCTGGCATAGCGTCGCGATACCCCTCGCAGCGCAAGGGGCGCCTCAGGCACGATCTCATTCATGTCGCAGCGCCTCCACCGGATCGGTCCTGGCGGCGCGCCAGCTCGGGTAGAGCGTTGCCAGCAACGACAGCGCGAGCGCCATCACGATCACCTCGATGACCTGCGACCAGATCAGCTTCGCCGGCAGGTGTTCGAGGAAATAAACCTCCGGGTTGAACAGGTTCACGCCCGTGATGGTCTGCACCCAGCCTTTGATGCGGTCGATGTTGAGCGAGAAGGCGATGCCGAGCACGGTGCCGAGGGCCGTGCCGGTCACGCCTACGAAGGCACCGCACATCAGGAAGATGCGCATGATCGCGCCACGCCCGGCGCCGATGGTGCGCAGCACGGCGATGTCGCGCGTCTTGTCCTTCACCATCATGATCAGCGACGAGATGACATTGAACGCCGCCACCAGGATGATCAGCGTCAGGATCAGGAACATCACGTTCTGCTCGACTTCGACGGCGTTGAGCAGTGCGTTGTTGCTCTGCGTCCAGTCCAGCACGCGCAGCCTCGCATCGGGTTCGTCCTTCTCCACCTGCTGCACGATGTCGTGGGTCACCTCGCGGACGACGGATGGACTATCGGTCATCACCTGGATGAACGATGTCTGGTCGTGCAGCTGGAAGAAGATCTGAGCGGCGGCGAGCGGCATGAACACGACGCCGGTGTTGTAGTCGTTGAGCCCGGCATCGAAGACGGCCACCACGCGATACGCCTTGACGCGCGGCACGGTGCCGAACGCCGTGGCGGCGCCGTTGGGCGACACCAGCGTCAGCTTCGAACCGATGTCGAGATTGCCTTGCATCGCAAGACTCTTGCCGACCGCGATCACATCGTCGCCGCTGAAATCGTTGAGGGATCCCGCGATGATGTTGCCGCCGATCGCCGGCATGTGCCGCAGGTCGTCCTGCGTGACGCCGTGCACAAGGCCGCCGGTGCTGTACGGGCCGGAGCTCATCAGCACGGTTCCCTCCACCGTGGGCGTCGCGGCGGTGACGTGCCGCACCTTGCGCACCGTGGCGGCGATGGCCTGGTAATCGTCGATCGGGCGCCCGTATCCATAGATGTTCAGGTCGCCGCGCAGACCCAGAAAGCGGCTGACGAGGTCGACCTTGAAGCCGTTCATCACCGACATGACGATGATCAGCGTGGCCACGCCGAGCGCGATGCCGATCAGCGAGAAGATCGCGATCACCGACACGAACCGTTCGCCACGGCGCGCCCGCAGGTAGCGCCCGGCGACGGCGCGCTCGAAGGCGTTGAACATGGAGATCAGCGGTTCCCCGCGATGCGGGCGAGCGCCTCGTCGGCGGCGATCTCCTCCCGCTCCCCCGTGGCGCGTCGCTTGAGCTCGACGGTGCCGGACGCGGCGCCGCGCGGTCCGACCACCAGCTGCCAGGGATGACCCATCAGGTCGGCGTCGGCGAACTTGGCACCCGCACGGTCGGCCCGGTCGTCCAGCAGCAGGTTCTGCGGATCGGTCGCATAGAGCCGGTCGCACAACGCGTCGCACGCGGCGTCGCCGGGCTTGAGGTTGAGGATGGCGGCGCGGAACGGGGCGACGCTGTCGGGCCAGATGATGCCAGCCTCATCGTGGCTCGCCTCGATGATAGCGCCCACCAAGCGGGACACGCCGATGCCGTAGGAGCCCATCTCGGGGTGGAGCGGCTTGCCGTCCGGACCGCTGACGGACACGTCCATCGACTCCGTGTATTTCTTGCCGAAATAGAAGATCTGCCCGACCTCGATACCCCGCCCCTCCCTGCGGCGCTCGTGCGGCACCTCTGCCCAGCGCACCTCGTCGTGTTTCTCGTCGGTCGCCGCGTAGAAAGAGGTCATCCGGTCGAAGAAGCGCTGAAGAGAGTCGCTGTTCTCTTGATCGACCTGTTCGCCGAGCCAGTCCTGATCCTCGAAGGCGCCGTCGAAGAAGACACCGCTCTCGCCGGTCGGCGCGAGGATGATGAACTCGTGGCTCAGCTCCCCACCGATCGGGCCGGTATCGGCCTGCATCGGGATCGCGACGACGCCCAGACGCTGGAAGGTGCGGACATAAGCCAGCATCATCCGGCGATAGCTGTCCACCGCCCCCTGATAGTCGAGGTCGAAGCTGTAGCCATCCTTCATGTAGAATTCGCGTCCGCGCATCACGCCGAAGCGCGGACGCACCTCGTCACGAAACTTCCACTGTATCTGGTAGAGGTTGCGCGGCAGGTCGCGATAGGATTTCGCCATCTGGCCAAAGATGTCGGTGATCATCTCCTCGTTGGTGGGCCCATACAGCAGATCGCGTTCGTGACGGTCGCGGATGCGCAGCATCTCCGGACCATAGGCGTCGTAGCGCCCCGAGCGCCGCCACAGATCGGCCGCTTGCAGCGTCGGCATCAGCACTTCCTGCGAACCGACCGCGTCCTGTTCTTCCCGGACGATCCGGGCGATGTTCTGCAGCACGCGCAGTCCGGCGGGCAGCCACGCGTAGATGCCGGACGCCGTTTGACGCACCAGGCCAGCGCGCAGCATCAGGCGGTGCGACGCGATCTGCGCCTCGGCCGGGACTTCCTTGAGTGTCGGGAGGAAGCTGCGGGACAGGCGCATGGGCGTCGTTGATCCTGGGAGGCGGGCGAAGGGCCCGGACCCTAGAGCAAAGCGGCCCCCGGGGGAACCGCGGCGCTATCCCGATGCCGCTCGTGTCCTGATCGGCGGTTGGTTTATATTGCAGTGCAGCACAACAGAATGCTGCGGCGCACAAGTAAAATAGAACGAAATAGTGGGATCGACTGCGTGACAATCGCTGCGCGCAAGGATAAAAAAAGCCCACGCCGCCTGAAACGGCGCGTGGGCCAAGTTTGGGGAGAAAACGCCAGTCACGACAGCAGGAAGATCAGCTCTTCCGCCATCATGATCGGCCGATCCGGGGATCCGGGTCGAGAATAAAAAGAGCCCGGAGCGGGCCAAAATGAGCAAACCAGACGAGGCTGCCCGAGAATCGGGCAGCCTCGTCTGGTTTCGAGGCTGCTAACTAGGCGACGGTCGTCGTCAGACCCGCAGCAGGTGCACATCCACCAGCGGACGCTTCTGCAGCCTGCGGCCCAGAGCGCGCCGCAGGGCCGTCTTCGCGGCTTCGCGAAATTCGTCTTCGTCCGTACGGGTCGAGGGTGGGATGTCGCCCAGGCCCGCGCTGAATGCGGAAATCACACGGGTCGTTTCCGGGTCGTCGGCTTCCAGCAATCCGGGGGCGCTGAGCTTCGGCTTGCCGAGCAGCCGGCCGGCCGAATCGACGGCCACGCTGGCCATGACGATGCCGTTGAAGAGCATCTTGCGCCGGGCAGCAAGCACACCGCCGGTCATCGGCAGGATGCGATTGCCGTCCAGCGCCAGCCTGCCCACGGGCGCACTGTCCACCACCTCGACCCGACCGGGTGACAGGTTGAGCATGTCACCGTCTTCCAGCAGCACGGGCTTGCTGCCAAGTTCGCGAGCCAGTTCGGCATGAGCCGTCAGATGACGCCACTCGCCGTGCACCGGGATTGCGTAGTGCGGCTTCACCAGGTCGTAGAGGGTACGGATCTCGTCCCGGGCGGCGTGGCCGGACACGTGGACCATGTGGTCGCGGTCGGTCAGCACGCGCACGCCGCGGCGCACCAGACCGTCCTGGACCGCCATGATCGCCCGCTCGTTGCCGGGGATCATGCGGCTGGAATAGATCACCGTGTCCCCCTCGCCGAGCGAGATGTTGGGGTGGGTATCGGCGGAGATGCGGCTCAGGGCGGACCTGGGCTCGCCCTGGCTGCCGGTGACGATCAGCAGCAGGTTCTCGTCGGGCACCAACCCGGCATCCTGTTCGGACAGGAAGTCCCGGACGCCGGTGAGATAGCCGCATTCGCGCGCCGCTGCCTCGAGATTGCGCAGGGACCGACCAACCACCGCGACCGACCGGCCGGCGGCCTCGGCCGCGAGAGCGATGCTTTCGACGCGGGCGACGTTGCTGGCAAAGCAGGTCACCGCGACCCGTCCCTCAATTCCCGCGATGAGTGCGGTGAGGCTGCGACGGACGTCGGCCTCCGATCCGGACTCACCTTCCACCAGGGCGTTGGTGCTGTCGCACACCATCGCCAGAACGCCTTCCCGGCCGAGTGCGGCGAACCGCTCCAGATCGGTCGCGCGGCCGACCAGCGGCTGCGGATCCAGCTTCCAGTCTCCGCTGTGCAGCACGACCCCGTGCCGGGTGCGGATCGACAAGGCCTGCGCTTCCGGCACGGAATGCGTCATGGCGATGAAGCCGAGCTGGTAAGGGCCGACGGAGAAGTCGCCACCGACTGCCACCGTGGTGATGCGGGCCTCGTTCTGCAGCCCGGCTTCACCCAGCTTGCGCCGAAGAACGGCGGCAGCGAACGGGGTCGCGAAGATCGGGCAGCCAAGGCGAGGCCAGAGATGAGCCACCGCGCCGAGATGGTCCTCATGCGCATGGGTGATCACCAGCCCGACCAGCTTGTTGCGCCGCTCGGCGATGAAGGCGGGGTCGGGCATCAGGATCTCGGCCTCGGGCGTATCGGCGCCCCCGAAACCGATCCCGCAATCCACCGCGAGCCAATCGCCGTCACAGCAGTACAGGTTGAGATTCATGCCGATCTCGCCCGTCCCGCCCAGCGGCAGGAAGGTCAGGCCATCCATCATGTCATTCATTATTGTTCCTTCGTTCGTCAGTCGTTTTGTTTGGGCGTGGGGTTCCGGGCCGCGATCAGGCGCAGGCCCTCGAGTGTCAGTTCCGGATCGACGCGCTCGATCACGTCGGTGCCTTCGGCCAGCAACGGCGCCAATCCGCCGGTGGCGAGCACCTTCATGGGCGCGCCGAATTCATCCTTGATGCGGGCGACGATGCCCTCGACCAGGCCGATATATCCCCAGAAGATACCGGAGCGCATCGCCGCCACGGTGTTGCGGCCGATGCCGGCCTGGGGACGGCCGATCGCGATGCGCGGCAGCCTGGCCGCCGCATGGTGCAGAGCCTCGATCGAGAGGTTGATCCCAGGAGCGATCGCGCCGCCATTGTATCCGCCGTCGGCGTCCACGACGTCGAACGTGGTGGCTGTCCCGAAATCGATCACCACCGCCGGCCCGCCATAGATCTGGTGCGCCGCCAGCCCGTTCAGCAGCCGGTCGACACCGACTTCGCTCGGCTGATCGAGGTGGATGGCAAAGCCCCAATCCAGGTTGAGCGCCGCGATCAGCGGCTCGCGGCCGAACCAGTCCCGGCTGAGACGGCGGAGCGGATAGAGGGCGGCGGGCACCACCGTCCCGATCACGACGCGGCCGACCTGGTCCTTGCTGATCCCGACATGACCGAGAAGGCTGAGGAGCCAGACAGCGTATTCGTCGGATGTCCGGCGAGTGTCGGTCCCGATGCGCCAGATGCCTCGCCAGCGATTGCCGTCGTGCAGCGCGAACACGATATTGGTATTGCCGGCGTCCACCACAAGAAGCATGGCCTGCTCAGCCCTCCGCCGGCATCAGGATATGGCCGGTATCGACCCTCAACAGGTTCCCGGCGTCCTGCAGCAGAAGTGCTCCATCCTCCGCCAAGCCGGAAAAACGGCCTGATCGCGAGATCCCCGACACAACACACCGTATTTCGGTGCCAACAGGGTGCGCCCGTTCCAACCAGGTGGACCGGATGGCCCCGAACCCGCGGTCTCGCAGCGCGTCCTGCCACTTGTCGAGGGCCGCGAGTAGCCGGTGTGCCACGTGCTCCGGAGAACAGCACACGCCGAGCGAGGTCAGCGCAGCGGCCGATATGCCGGGGCCGGAGGGCGCCAGCACGAGATTGGCGCCGAAGCCGATGGCGAGCCACGCGGTGACGCCGTCCGAAACGCCGCGCTCGACCAGGATGCCGGCAAGCTTGCGGCCGTCCAGCATGATGTCGTTCGGCCATTTCAGGATCAGCCTGTGGACATCCCGTTCCGCGATTCCGGCCGCCTCGACCAGCGCGTCATGCAGGGCGAGGCCGGCGACGAACGGCCACACCGCCGGAACATCCAGCATGTCGTCCGGTCGGAGCAGGACGGTCACGGCGAGATTGCCTTCGGGCGGCTCGACCCAGGAACGGCCGCGACTGCCACGTCCACGGGTCTGACGCCTGGCCAGGATCGCGAGGCCGGCCGGTTCGCCAGCCTCGGCTGCCTCGATCACCGCGTCCGATGTCGAGGGCAGGCTGTCATGGCACTGCAGGCGCCATGCCACCCCGCTCATCTGACCGGCCTGATCATCCGAACAGGGCGGCGGCGGCGGCCTGCGCCGCACCGGTGACCGGCCCCAGCACCAGCAGGAAGAGAACCGTGGCGACGCCTGTCACGGCGGACACGAAGCTCAGGGAGGGCGCACGATGGTCGAAGGCGCCCGCGACCGGAGCGTCGAGGAACATCACCTTCACGATGCGCCAGTAATAGAAGAGGCCGATGACGCTGGTCACGACGCCGACCGCGGCCAGGACCCACAGGCCGGCCTGGACGGCGGCGGCGAACACCATGAGCTTGCCGAAGAACCCGGCCAGCGGCGGCACGCCGGCCATGGAGAACATGAACACGGCCATCAGCACCGCGAGGGTGGGATCGGTGCGTCCGAGCCCCGCGAGATCCTCGATGCGGGTGAGCGCCCTGCCCCGGCGTCGCATGGCCAGGATGCAACCGAAGGTGCCGGCGTTCATGATCAGATAGGTCGCGAGATAGACCAGCGTGCCCCGGATACCGGCATCGGTCGCCGACGCGATGCCCATGGCGGCGTAGCCCATGTGGCCGATGGAGGAGTACGCCATCAGCCGCTTGATGTCGCGCTGGCCGATCGCTGCCAGCGATCCCAGGAACATGGTGGCGATCGCGACGATCTCGATCAGCAGCTGCCATTGCCCGGCGAGATGGCCGAACGGTTGAGCCAGAACCCGCAACAGGAGCGCGAAGGCTGCCGCCTTGGGCGCCCCGGCCAGGAAGGCGGTCACGGATGTGGGAGAGCCTTGATAGACGTCGGGCGTCCACATGTGGAAAGGCGCCATCGACAGCTTGAACGCCAGCCCGACGATCACGAACACCAGCCCGATCACGAGCCCGGCGGCCAGCGGCGCACCCCCGGTCAGCACCTGCCGGAGCCCCGCGTATTCCATGGTGCCCGCGAAACCGTAGACCAGCGAGATGCCGTAGAGCAGCAGGCCGGAGGCGAGCGAGCCGAGCACGAAATACTTGAGGCCCGCTTCCGCGGAGGTGAGCTCGTCGCGAGCGAAGGCGCAGAGGATATAGATGGCGAGCGACTGCAGCTCGAGCCCGACATACAGCGTCATCAGGTTGGCGGAGGATGCCATCACCAGCGTGCCGAGCGTGGAAAACAGCAGCAGCACGGGGAACTCGAAGCGGGCCGTCTTTTCCTGCCGGTTGTAGTCGAGCGACAGGATCGCCGCGAGCCCGGCGGCGCCCAGGCTCAGGATCTTCATGAAACGCGAGAAGCCGTCATTCACGAACTGACCGTGATATCCCGCTCCGTCCGGCGCCACGACGACCAGGATGCCGGTCACCAGGAACGCCACCAGGGTGAGCATGGTGCAGGCGAAGCTGGGCTCGGAGCGCTTCTGCAGCACGCCGAACAGCAGAATGAAGAGCCCGGAACAGGAGAGCACGATCTCCGGCAGAGCGAGGGTCCAGTTCATCGTGACAGCGCCCCGGGGATCAGCGAACGAGGAGGAAGGTGGACAGCAATACCACCAGACCGATCAGCATGGTGAAGGCATACACCGCGATCGAGCCGGTCTGGATCCTGACGATGCCGCTGGAACCCCCGACCGTCAGCCTCGCGAGCCCGCGCGGCACGCCGTCGATCACGGTCTCGTCGCCGACATGCCAGAGCAGCCGCGCGAGCGCACGGTACGGCCGGACGAAGAGCCGATCATACAGTTCGTCGAAATACCACTTGTTCAACAGGAACAGGTAGAGCGGCCGCATCGACCGGGCGAGCTGGGCCGGGATCTCCGGCTTGAGCATGTAGCAGACGAAGGCCACCGCGACGCCGAGGAACGACAGGATCGTCGGCACGAGGGCGATCAGGCCCTGGGTATGCTCGAGCGTTGCCAGCACGTGGTTGTCCGGCGCGTTGAAGATCGAGCCGTTCCAGAACGCAGCCTGATGCTCGCCGATATACCAAGGCCGCAGCAGCCAGCCGCCGAACGCCGCGCCGACCGCGAGCACCAGGAGCGGCAGCAGGATCACCGGCCCGCTCTCGTGAGCATGGTCGTGGAGCTCCGGCACCCGGGGCCGACCGTGGAACACCAGGAACAGCAGCCGCCAGCTATAGAGCGCGGTCAGGAAGGCGACCGCCGTGCAGAGCGTCCAGGCGAAGCCGCCGAGGCCACCGCCGGCCATCCAGGCACCATCGATGATCGCGTCCTTGGACCACCAGCCGGCGAACGGGGGGATCGCGCCGAGCGCCAGCGAACCGATCCACATCACCGCACACGTCACCGGCAGCTTGCGGGCCAGCCCGCCCATGCGGAACATGTCCTGCTCGTCGTGCAGCGCGTGGATCACCGAACCGGCGCTGAGGAACAGCAGCGCCTTGAAGAACGCGTGCGTCGTCAGGTGGAACATCGCGCCCTGATAGAAGCCGAACCCCGCGGCGACGAACATGTAGCCGAGCTGGGAGCAGGTCGAATACGCGATGGTGCGCTTGATGTCCGGCTGCACGAGCCCGACGGTCGCCGCGAAGAAGCAGGTCGACGCGCCGATCACCACCACCAGCCCCTTGGCGACGGGTGCGAACTCCATCAGCGGCGACATCCGCGCGAGCAGGAACACCCCGGCCGTCACCATGGTCGCCGCGTGGATGAGCGCGGACACGGGCGTCGGACCCTCCATCGCGTCAGGCAACCAGGTGTGGAAAAACAGCTGTGCCGACTTGCCCATCGCGCCGATGAACAACAGCACGCCGATCACCTCGAAAGCCGGAAAGCTGGTGCCGAACAGCCGGTAGCTCGCGCCCACATGCTCGGGCACGGTCGCGAAGATGTTGTCGTAGGACACTGTGCCGAACAGCAGGAACAGCAGGGCGATGCCCACCATGAAGAACAGGTCGGCGATGCGGTTGACGATGAAGGCCTTGATCGCGGCGGCGACGGCGCTCGGACGGTCGTACCAGTATCCGATCAGCAGGTAGCTCGCGAGACCGACGCCCTCCCAGCCGAAGAACAGCTGGATGAGGTTGTCCGAGGTCACCAGCATCAGCATCGCGAAGGTGAACAGGGACAGGTAGGCGAAGAACCGGTGCACCGGGTTCTTCTCGTGGCTCATGTAGCCGACGCTGTACAGGTGGATCAGCATCGAGACGCAGCTGACCATGGTGACCATGGACGCGCTGAGCGTGTCGAAGCGCAGCGTCCAGGCCGCGTGGAACCCTCCCGCCTGCACCCAGGTCGAAACGGGCACGGCCACGGCCTGGGCGCTGGCCGCGAGCCCGAACCACAAAGCCGCCACGGCACATCCGGCGGACACCACCATCAGCCCGACGCTGACGATCCGGGAGATAGGGTCGCCGATCACCCGGCCCAGCAGCCCCGTCACCAAGGCGCCCAGGAGCGGCGCGAAGACGGCGACGGAGAACAAAGAAGCGACGGTGATCATCTCAGCCCTTCATGAGGGTGACGTCCTCGACCTGGATCGAGCCGCGGTTGCGGAAATACACGGTGACGATGGCGAGCCCGATCGCGGCTTCGGCAGCCGCGACGGTGAGCGTGAACAGGGTGAAGACCTGGCCAGACAGCTCGTTCAGGGCGCCGGAAAAGGCGACCAGGTTCAGGTTGGCCGACAGGAGGATCAGCTCGATCGACATCATGATGATGATGATGTTCTTGCGGTTCAGGAAGATGCCGAACACGCCCAGAACCAGCAGGATCGCGCCTACGGTCAGGTAGGGGCCGAGCCCTACCGCCTGCAGCCCGGGTGCCATCAGTGTGTTGGTGGCCATGGCGCATCAGGCTCCGTGATGATGGTCGGCTTCATGGTCCTCGGGCGCCCGCACCCCCGGACCACCCTCGTCGGCCACGGCGCCGTAGCCGTCGTGCGGCCGCAAGAACCCGTCCCGGCCGGCAGCCAGCGCATGATTGCCGGTTGTGCCTGCCCCGAGCGACAGCGACATCATCTCCATGGTGTCGGCCGGCATCCGGGCGTGCTGCTTGGAAACGTCCTGCCGCTTGGCGCTCGGCCTCTCGCGGAGCGTCAGCACGATGGCGCCGATCATCGCCACCATAAGCACCAGCCCGCACGCCTGGAACAGGAACACGTAGTCCGTGTAGATCAGCCGCCCGAGCGCCTCGGTGTTGGTGATCCCGGGAGGCAGCCCGTTGCCGGCGGCGATGGGCGCCGGGTGTGGCACCACCTGCCAGCGGGCGACGGTGAACACCAGTTCGGCCAGCAGCACCACACCGATCGCGGCGCCCACCGGGGCGTAGCGCTGCACGCCTTCGCGGAGCTGGGTGAAGTTCACGTCGAGCATCATGACGACGAACAGGAACAGCACCGCCACGGCGCCCACATAGACGATCACGAGGATCATCGCGAGGAACTCGGCGCCGGCGATCAGGAACAGCCCGGCCGCGTTGAAGAAGCCGAGGATCAGGAACAGCACCGCGTGCACGGGATTGCGGGCGCTCACCACCATGGCGGCGGAAAGCACCAGCACGGTCGCGAACAGATAGAACGCGATCTGGGTCAGGATCATCGGTAGGGTGCGTCCAGCTCGATGCGGCGCGCCAGCACCGCTTCCCAGCGGTCGCCGTTCGCGAGCAGCTTGTCCTTGTTGTACATCAGCTCCTCGCGCGTCTCGGTGGCGAACTCGTAGTTCGGCCCCTCGACGATCGCGTCCACGGGGCAGGCTTCCTCGCACAGCCCGCAATAGATGCACTTGGTCATGTCGATGTCGTAGCGCGTGGTGCGGCGGCTGCCGTCCTCACGGGGCTCGGCCTCGATGGTGATGGCCTCGGCGGGACACACCGCCTCGCACAGCTTGCAGGCGATGCACCGCTCCTCCCCGTTGGGATAACGCCGCAACGCATGTTCACCGCGGAAACGCGGGCTGAGCGCGCCCTTCTCGTAGGGGTAGTTCAGCGTGGCCTTCGGCTTGAACATGTAGCGGAGCGTGGTGGCGAGGCCGCCCAGCAGCTCCGTCAGCAGGAAGGTCCGCGCGATGCGGTCGAGGCCGGCCATCAGCCCGCTCCTTCGGAAGGCGCCGCCTCGACGGCCGGTGGAGTCTGCGCGGAAGCGGCGATCGCCGCCGCGTGCGGTGTCGTGGTGGGCAGCAGCCCGGTCGCCAGCAGGAAGCCTGCGGTCAGCACCATCCAGCCGAGGGACAGGGGAAGGAACACCTTCCAGCCAAGACGCATGAGCTGGTCGTAGCGGTAGCGCGGAAAGGTCGCGCGCACCCAGATGAACATGAACAGCACGAAGCAGATCTTCGCGATCAGCCAGATCGGTCCGGGGATCCAGGTGAAGGGGGCGATGCCCACCGGCGGCAGCCAACCGCCCAGGAACAGGATGCTGGTCATCGCCGACATCAGGATCATGTTCATGTATTCGCCGAGGAAGAACAGCCCGAACGCCAGGGAGCTGTATTCCACGAAGAAGCCGGCCACCAGCTCGCTCTCGCCCTCAGGCAGGTCGAACGGCGCGCGATTGGTTTCCGCCAGGGCCGAGATGAAGAACACGACGAACATCGGCAGCAGCGGCAGGCAGAACCAGACATGACGCTGCGCCAGGATGATGTCGTTGAGGTTCAGGCTGCCGACCACCAGCAGCACGCACACGATCACCAGGCCGAGCGAAACCTCGTAGGAGACCATCTGCGCAGCCGAGCGGAGGCCGCCCATGAAGGCGTATTTCGAGTTCGACGCCCAGCCCGCGATGATGATGCCGTAGACGCCGAGCGACGACACCGCGAACAAGTACAGCACGCCGACATTGATGTCGGCGATCGCCCAGCCATTGTTGGTGGGGATCACCGCCCAGGCGATCATCGCGAGCAGGAAGGTGAGGAACGGCGCCACCAGGAACAGCACCCTGTTGGCGCCGCTCGGGATCACCGTTTCCTTCGTCATCATCTTGATGGCGTCGGCGAAGGTCTGGAACATGCCGAACGGGCCCACCACGTTCGGACCCTTGCGGAGCTGGATCGCGCCCAGCACCTTGCGCTCGGCCAGCACCAGATAGGCCACGCCCATCAGCAGCGGCACCAGGATCGCCAGGCACTCGAGCACGGTGAGGATCACCAGCCCGAGCGTGGTGTGCAGGAAGAAGTGGGACACGTGTTACTCCGCCGCCTGCAGCACAGGCTGCGAATAGGTTCGCGAGCATTCCTGCATGGTGGGGCTCGCGCGGCTGATGCTGTTGGTCAGGTAGTAGTCGCCCATGGCCCGGCCGAACGGCGTGCTGCCGAGGGCGGAGGCGTCGCCCGCGGGCGCAACGCCTGTGCCGCCCCCGAACCGCGGCAGTCCCTGGCGGGCGAACACCGGATTGGCTTCCGCGAGCCTCGCCCGCACCGCCGGAAGATCGTCGTACGGCAGCGTGTGGCCCACCACCTCCGAGAAGGCGCGCAGGATGCGCCAGTCTTCCTTGGCCTCGCCCGGCGGGAACACGGCCTGGAACGCCGTCTGCACTCGTCCCTCCGTGTTGACGTAGGTGCCCGGCTTCTCGACATAGGTGGCGCCCGGAAGGATCACGTCCGCCCGCGCGGCACCGGCGTCGCCATGATGCCCCTGATAGATCACGAACGTGTCCGGCCCGATCCGCGCCGCGCCGAACTCGTCGGCGCCCAGCAGCCACAACACCTCGACGCCGCCGCTCATCATCCCGGCCACCGACCGCGCGCCGGCCCGGGGCACAAGGCCCAGGTCGAGCGCACCCACGCGGGACGCCGCCTGATGCAGCACGTTGAAGCCATGCCAGTCGGCCGATAGCGCGCCCACCGCGTCGGCGAGGCTCCAGCACGCCGCCAGCACCGCGGCCGCGTCGTCACGGGTAAGCGCCCCCTGTCCGACGATGATCATGGGCTTCTTGGCCCCACGCAGCGCATCCGCGAACGCGAGCGAGCCGTCGATCAGCCCCGCCAGCACCGACGGTTGATCGCCGAGCACCTCGTAGCCGTAGGTGAGATCGCTCGCGGGTGCGCCGATCACCCCGACCGGGAAGGCGCCCGCCAGCCAGCGCTTGCGGATGCGCGCGTTGATCACCGGGCTGTCGTGACGCGGGTCGGCGCCGACGATCAGCAGTGCATCCGCCTCCTCGATGCCGGCGATGCCGCTGTTGAAGGTGTAGAAATCGCGGCGCGACAGGTCGTACTGCGCGCCATCCTGCCGGCAATCGATGTTGGGCGAGCCCAGCGCCGTCATCAGGTCCCGCAGCGCCACCATGCTCTCGGCGTCGCACATGTCACCGACGATGGCGCCGATGCGCTCGCCGGGAACGCCCTGCATGGCCCGGGCGATCGCCACGAACGCGTCCTGCCAGGTCGCCGGATGCAGACGGCCGTGCGCCCTCACCCACGGACGGTCGAGCCGCTTGCGCTTCAGCCCGTCGATGGAGAAACGGCCCTTGTCGGCCATCCACTCCTCGTTCACCTCGTCGTTGGTGCGGGGCAGGATGCGCAGCACCTCGGGACCGCGGGCATGAACACGGATGTTGGTGCCGGTGGCGTCGGTGGCATCGATGCTGTCGGTCTTCTTCAGTTCCCACGGGCGCGCGGTGAACGCGTAGGGCCGCGAGGTGAGCGCTCCGACCGGGCAGATGTCGATCAGGTTGCCGGAGAGTTCGGACGTCAGCGCCTTCTCGACGTAGGTGCCGATCTCCATGTTCTCGCCGCGCGACGTGGCGCCGAGCTCCGGCACGCCGGCCACCTCGGACGCGAAGCGGACGCAGCGCGTGCACTGGATGCAGCGCGTCATCACCGTCTTCACCAGCGGGCCGAGATATTTGTCCTTCACCGCCCGCTTGTTCTCGGCGTAGCGCGAATGGTCGCCGCCATAGGCGTACGCCTGATCCTGAAGATCGCATTCGCCGCCCTGGTCGCAGATCGGGCAGTCGAGCGGGTGGTTGATCAGCAGGAACTCCATCACGGCGCGGCGTGCGCGGCGCACCACCTCCGTGTCGGTCTTGATCACCATGCCGTCCATGATCGGGAAACCACAGGACGCGACCGGCTTCGGTGCCTTCTCGACCTCCACCAGGCACATGCGGCAGTTGCCGGCGATGCTCAGCCGCTCGTGGTAGCAGAAGCGCGGGATCTCCTTGCCGGCGGCCTCGCAGGCCTGCAGCGCGGTGGATCCGTTCGGAACCTCGACGGTGATGCCGTCGACCGTGACCTTGGCCATCTCTGCCGCCCTATTCCGCCGCCACCGGCAGGTTCTCTGGCGTCGGGGCAAGCCCCGCACGCCCGTGCCGCGCCTTGTAGGCCGCGATCCGCTCTTCCATTTCCGGGCGGAAATGCCGGATCAGGCCCTGGATCGGCCACGCCGAGGCGTCGCCCAGCGCACAGATCGTGTGGCCTTCGACCTGGCGGGTGACCTGATCGAGCATGTCGATCTCCTCGACCTCCGCCCGGCCTTCCACCATCCGCGCCATCATCCGCATCATCCAGCCGGTGCCCTCGCGGCACGGCGTGCACTGGCCGCAGCTCTCGTGCTTGAAGAACTTGGCGAAGCGCGCGATCGCCGCGATCACGTCGGTGGACTTGTCCATCACGATCATGCCGGCGGTGCCGAGACCGGAGCGCTCGGCGCGAAGGCTGTCGAAATCCATCAGCACCGTGGCGCAGGTCGCGGCCGGCAGGATCGGCACGGAACAGCCACCGGGGATCACCGCCTTGAGATTGTCCCAGCCGCCCCGCACGCCGCCGGCATGTCGCTCGATGATCTCGCGCATCGGCGTGCCGAGCTCTTCCTCGACCACGCAGGGACGGTTCACGTGCCCGGCGATCGACATCAGCTTGGTGCCGACATTGTTCGGCCGGCCCAGACCCGCGAACCAGGACGCGCCGCGGCGCAGGATGGTGGACGCGACGGCGATGCTCTCGACGTTGTTGACCGTGGTCGGGCAGCCATAGAGCCCCATCGCCGCCGGAAAGGGCGGCTTCATCCGGGGCATGCCCTTCTTGCCCTCGAGGCTTTCCAGCAGCGCCGTTTCCTCGCCGCAGATATAGGCGCCGGCCCCGCTATGGATGTGGAAGTCGAAATCCCACCCCGAGCCGCACGCGTTGCGCCCGATCAGTCCGGCTTCGTAGGCCTCGTCGATCGCGACCTGCAGCCGCTGCGCCACCCGGTAGTACTCGCCGCGGATATAGATGTAGGCGGTGTGCGCCCCCATCGCGAACGACGCGATCAGCGCGCTCTCGATCAGCTTGTGCGGCTCGTTGCGCAGGATCTCGCGATCCTTGCAGGTGCCGGGCTCGCTCTCGTCGCCGTTGATCACGAGGTAGCTCGGACGCCCGTCCGACACCTTGGGCATGAAGGACCATTTGAGCCCGGTCGGGAACCCCGCCCCCCCGCGCCCACGCAGGCCCGACGCCTTCATCTCGTTGACGATGGCGTCGCGCCCTTTCGCCAGGATCGCGGCCGTGCCGTCCCAGTCGCCACGAGCGCGCGCACCGGCCAGCCGCCAGTCGTTCTGCCCGTAGATGTTGGTGAAGATGCGGTCCTTGTCGCTCAGCATCGTTCCGATTCCCGGCCCTCAGGCCTCGACCGTGGCGGGGTGTGCGGGCGGAGGCCCCTCGCCGTCCGGCACGTCCAGCAACGTGGTGCGACCGCCTTGCGGCATCGAGCCGAAGCGGTCGATCGTTGGACCCGGCGCCGGCGGCTCGCCGCGACGCAGCGCCTGGATCAACTCCACCGTGCGCCCCGCATCCAGGTCCTCGTAATAATCGTCGTTCACCTGGAGGATCGGCGCATTGGCACAGGCGCCGAGGCATTCCACCTCCGTCATGGTGAACAGGCCATCCTCGCTGGTCTCGCCCCAGTGCCGGATGCCCGTCGCCTCCCGGCAGGCGCGCGTCACCTCGTCCGATCCACGCAGCCAGCACGGCGTCGTGGTGCAGACCTGCAGGTGGTAGCGCCCGACCGGCTTGGTGTTGAACATCAGATAGAATGTCGCGACCTCGTAGACCCGGATCGGCGGCATCCCGAGACGGGCCGCCACCACGTCCATCGCAACGCGCGGCACCCAGGCGCTGCCGGTTTCCCGGCCGAGCTGCTTCTGCACCACGTAGAGCAGCGGGATGACGGCGCTCGCCTGCTTGCCCTCGGGATATTTCGCGAGGATGCCGGTGATGAGCGACTCGCTCTCGCCATCGAACGCGAACGCGGAAGGTTGCGCCGGTTCGCCCGGGCGCGGGGCATGACCCGGCTGGCCGTGGCCGATGTTCTCTGCGGGGAATTGACCGGACATGGACCCTGTTACCTGTCGATCTCGCCGAACACCAGATCGAGCGATCCGATGATCGCCACGGCGTCGGCCAGCATGTGACGACGGGAAAGCTCGTCCATCGCCTGGAGATGCGCGAAGCCCGTGGGCCGGATCTTGCAGCGATAGGGCCGGTTCGAACCGTCCGCCACCAGATACACCCCGAATTCGCCCTTGGGGCTTTCGACGGCGGTGTAGGTGGCACCCGGCGGCACGTGATAGCCCTCGGTGAACAGCTTGAAGTGGTGGATCAGCGCTTCCATCGAGCGCTTCATCTCCCGTCGGCTCGGCGGCGATATCTTGTTGTCCTGGATCTTCACCGGGCCCGGCTCGATCGCCCGCAGCGACTGCTGGATGATGCGAACGCTCTCCCGCATCTCCGCGACACGCACGAGATAGCGGTCATAGCAGTCGCCGTTGCGCGCCACCGGCACGTTGAACTCGACCTTGTGGTAGTTGTCGTAGGGCTGTGAGCGCCGCAGATCCCAGGGCACGCCCGACGCGCGCAGGCAGGGACCGCTGAAACCCCACGCCAGCGCCTGCTCCGACGTGAACACGCCGATGCCCACCGTGCGCTGCTTCCAGATGCGGTTGCCGGTCAGCATCGCTTCCAGATCGTCGATGAAGCGCGGGAAATCTTCCGCCCAGGCCGCGATGCGATCTTCCAAACCCGCCGGCAGGTCGCGGGCGACACCGCCCGGTCGGAAATAGTTGGCGTGGAACCGCGCACCGGAAGCCGCCTCGTAGAACTCGAGCAGCTTCTCGCGCTCCTCGTAGCCCCAAAGCGCCGGCGTCAGCGCACCGGCATCGAGCCCGAAGGAGGTGATGTTGAGCAGGTGGTTCAGCACGCGGGTGATCTCCGCGAACATCACCCGGATCCACTTGGCGCGCTCTGGAATATCGATGCCGAGCAGCTTCTCGGTCGCCAGCGCGAAAGCCTGCTCCTCGCACATGGGCGAGACGTAGTCGAGGCGATCGAAATACGGCAGCGCCTTCATGTAGGTCTTGTATTCGATCAGCTTCTCGGTGCCCCGGTGCAGCAGACCGATATGGGGCACCGCGCGCGCCACCACTTCCCCGTCCATCTCCAGCACGAGGCGGAGCACGCCGTGCGCGGAAGGATGCTGCGGACCGAAATTGAGGGAATGGCTGTCGATCTCGACGGTGCGGACGCTGCGGCCCGCGCCTTCCTGATCCGGCTGCAGGACCTCGGGAATGTCGTCGCGCAGGACGATGTCGCTCATGGCGGAGCCCTTCCTCAGCGTCGCGGCTGGCCGGGATGCGCGACGATGCCCTGACGGGTCTCGTGCGCCTTCTCGTCGCCCGGCAGCGTCATCATGCCTTCCCAGGGCGACACGAAGTCGAAGTTCCGGAAATCCTGCACCAGCTTCACCGGCTCATAGACCACCTGGCGGCGATCCACGTCGTAACGGACCTCGGTGTATCCCGTCAGCGGGAAATCCTTGCGTAGCGGATGCCCTTCGAAGCCGTTGTCCGTGAGAATGCGGCGCATGTCGGGCTGCCCCGAGAACAGCACCCCGAACAGGTCGTAGCATTCCCGTTCCCACCACGTCGCCACCGGCCAGATCTCGTAGACCGAGGGGACCGGCGCGCTTTCATCGGTGGTGACGATCACCCGGCAGCGCTGGTTCCGGGTAACCGACAGCAGGTTGTAGACCACGTCGAACCGCTCGGCCCGTTCCGGAAAGTCTACCCCACAAAGATCCATCAGCTGCTCGAAGGCGAAAGCCGGGTCGTCGCGCAGCATGATCATGAGCGGAATGAGGCGGTCGCGATGGGTGCGCACGACCAGCTCGCCCTTCTCGACCCCGGCGCTCTGGATGTGCGGCACTCGGGTCCCGAGACGGAAGGCGAGAGCGCCGAGACGACCGGCCTGCACCGCGGAGGCATCGGCAGGCGAGAAGCCGGACGCCCCCGGCGGGATCGCCGCGTCAGCCACGGAGGATGGTCCCGGTGCGACGGATCTTCTTCTGGAGCTGCATGATCCCGTAGACGAGGGCCTCGGCCGTCGGCGGACAACCGGGCACATAGACATCCACCGGCACGATCCGGTCGCAACCGCGCACCACCGAGTAGGAGTAGTGGTAGTAGCCGCCGCCATTGGCGCAGGAACCCATGGAGATCACCCAGCGGGGTTCGGGCATCTGGTCGTAGATGCGCCGCATGGCCGGCGCCATCTTGTTGGTGAGGGTGCCGGACACGATCATCACGTCGGCCTGCCGCGGCGATCCGCGCGGGATGATGCCGAAGCGGTCGAGATCGTAGCGGGGCATGAAGGCGTGGATCATCTCCACGGCGCAGCATGCGAGACCGAAGGACAACGGCCACAGGCTGCCGGTGCGCGCCCAGTTCACCAGCTTGTCGAGGTTCGCGACCACGAACCCCTTCTCGGTGATCTCGCCGGTGATGCCCTTGATCACGGCATCCTGGGCCGGCCCCGGCGACAGGGCTTCACGGTTCCATGCGACGTCCGCCGGATCGCTGGGAACCAGGGCCCCGCTTTGGAAGCCGTTCGCGTTCTCGAAGCCGACGGGAGCGCCGGCACGGGTGGTGGTGTCGCTCATGTCCTGACTCTTTCCGCCCTGCCTATTCCCAGTCCAGGGCGCCTTTGCACCATTCGTAGACGAAGCCGACCGTCAGGACGCCCAGGAACGCCAACATCGACAGGAAGCCGAACATCCCGATATGGCCGAGGCTGATCGCCCACGGAAACAGGAACGCCACCTCGAGGTCGAAGATGATGAACAGGATCGACACGAGATAGAACCGCACGTCGAACCGCCGGCGGGCATCATCGAACGCCTCGAACCCGCACTCGTACGCCGACACCTTCTCCGGATACGGCTTCTGCCATCCGGCCAGCAGCGACCCCCCGAGCATCGCACCGGACACGCCGGCCGCGATCACAATGAACACCAGGATCGGAAAGTAGTCGGTCAGGAGCGTATGCATGGCGCGGCCTTCGGATGCCGATTCTCTCAACGATCTACGCGCGAACACCCACGGCAGATGGCAGGCCGGGAGGTTAAACCCAACGACATGTTCCGCATAGGGTGCGCCGCAGCAAAAACACGTGGCGAATCATGAGCCTGAGCCCGGCGACGGGCCGACTGACGCACAACATGAAAGCAAACGGACTTAGGACGCCATCGGTGACCGGGAAGATCGGTTCAAGGCACAAAGCCGAACCATGGCGCGAGTGACGGGGCTCGAACCCGCGACCTCCGGCGTGACAGGCCGGCGCTCTAACCAACTGAGCTACACCCGCTGACTGGCGTGAGCGGCGTTCTAAGGAAGGCTCCCGACCCCGTCAACCCGGTTCGGAGCGATTCGCCGCAAGATGTTGAAGATGCTGTTCCTGGCCGCTCCGACAGAGGGGATGGTGGGCGGTGACGGGATCGAACCGCCGACCCTCTCGGTGTAAACGAGACGCTCTACCGCTGAGCTAACCGCCCCAATTCCCCGGCCGGACGAGCGCCGCCGGACCTTGGCCAAACCCTTATCCTACAGGCGTCTCTCGCCGCCAAGCGGCCGCCGCACCGAGTGGGGCATGCTTCAAGAAGAAGGGGGCGGGACCCTCGGCCCCGCCCCCTTGCTTGCTCGTCGTGCCTGATCTTCAGTGCGGCAAGGAGGCCGCCTGAGTGGCACCGGCCGGGGTCGTCACCGGCTCTTCCGGCTCCTCCCACTCGATGGCTTCCGGCTGCCGGACCAGCGCCTGGCTGATCACCTCGTCCACGTGGGCGACCGGGACCAGCTTGAGGTGCTTCTTCACCCCGTCCGGAATCTCGGCCAGGTCCTTCTCGTTGTCCTTGGGGAAGAACACGGTCGTGATCCCCGCCCTCATGGCCGCCAGCAGCTTTTCCTTGAGACCGCCGATCGGGAGCACCCTGCCCCGAAGCGTGATCTCGCCCGTCATCGCCACGTCGCGGCGGATCGGGATGCCGGTGAGCACGCTCACCAGCGAGGTCGCCATCGCGATACCCGCGGACGGGCCGTCCTTGGGCGTCGCTCCCTCCGGGACATGGACATGCAGGTCGCGCTTCTCGAAGATCGTCGGCTTGATGCCGAAGGTCACCGAGCGGCTGCGGACGTAGGACAGCGCGGCGGACACGCTCTCCTGCATCACGTCGCCGAGCTTGCCCGTATGCTTCACCTGCCCCTTGCCGGGCACCATCACGCTCTCGATCGAGAGGATCTCGCCGCCCACCTCGGTCCAGGCCAGCCCGGTCACGACACCGACCATGTCCTCCGCCTCGGCCTCGCCATAGCGGAAGCGCTTCACGCCGGCGTACTTCTCCAGGTTGTCGACGGTGATCTCCACCTGGGTGGCCTTGCCGGTCACGATCTCCTTGACCGACTTGCGCGCCAGGTTGGCGATCTCGCGCTCGAGGTTCCGGACGCCGGCCTCGCGGGTGTAGGTCCGCACCAGCTCCCGCACCGCATCGTCGGAGACCGACCACTCGGACGGCTTCAGGCTATGTGCGTCGCCCTGCTTGCTGATCAGGTGGCGCTTCGCGATCTCGACCTTCTCGTCCTCGGTGTAGCCGGGGATCCGGATGATCTCCATGCGGTCCAGCAGCGGCTGCGGCATGTGCAGGCTGTTGGAGGTGGTCACGAACATCACGTCCGACAGGTCGTAATCGACCTCGAGATAATGGTCGGCGAACGTGCTGTTCTGCTCCGGATCCAGCACCTCCAGCAAAGCTGCCGACGGATCCCCGCGCCAGTCGGCGCCCAGCTTGTCGATCTCGTCCAGCAGGAAGAGCGGATTGGAACTCTTCGCCTTCTTCATGCCCTGGATGATCTTGCCAGGCATGGAACCGATATAGGTGCGGCGATGGCCGCGCACCTCGGCCTCGTCGCGGACGCCGCCCAGGGACATGCGTACGAAGTTGCGCCCCGTCGCTTTGGCGATCGACTTGCCGAGCGAGGTCTTGCCGACGCCGGGCGGTCCCACCAGGCAGAGGATCGGGCCCTTCAGCTTGTTTGCCCGCGACTGGACGGCGAGGTATTCGAGGATGCGCTCCTTCACCTTCTCCAGACCGTAATGGTCGGCGTCGAGCACCGTCTCGGCCTCGGCCACATCGTTGCGGACTTTTGAACGCTTCTTCCAGGGGATGCTCAGCATCCAGTCGAGGTAGTTGCGCACCACCGTCGACTCGGCGCTCATCGGGCTCATGGCGCGGAGCTTCTTCAGCTCCGCCATCGCCTTGTCGTGTGCTTCCTTGCTGAACTTGGTCTTCTTGATCTTGTCCTCGAGCTCGGACGTCTCGTCCTTGCCGTCCTCGCCTTCGCCAAGCTCCTTCTGGATCGCCTTGAGCTGCTCGTTCAGGTAGTACTCGCGCTGCGTCTTCTCCATCTGCCGCTTCACGCGGTTGCGGATGCGCTTCTCCACCTGCAGGACGCCGATCTCCGCTTCCATGTGGGCGAAGACCCGCTCCAGCCGCTCGTGCACCGGCACGATCTCCAGCAGCTCCTGCTTCTCGGAGATCTTGAGGTTGAGGTGGCTGGCGATCGTGTCGGCGAGCTTGCTCGGCTCCTCGATCTGGTTGAGCGAAACCAGGACCTCGGGCGCGATCTTCTTGTTCAGCTTGATGTACTGCTCGAACTGGCTGACCACCGTGCGCCCAAGCGCCTCGACCTCGCTGCCCGAAGCGGCCGAGTCGGGCAGCTCCTCGACCGTCGCCTCGAAATGGCTGTCGGTCTCGCTGAACTCCTTGATCCGCGCCCGCCGGCCACCTTCCACCAGCACCTTCACCGTGCCGTCCGGCAGCTTCAGCAGCTGGAGGATCGTCGACACCGTGCCGCAGCGATAGATGTCTTCGGCGGCCGGGTCGTCCTGGGCGGCGTTCTTCTGGGCTACCAGCAGGATCTGCTTGTCGTCCTTGGTAACCGCTTCCAGCGCCCGCACCGACTTCTCGCGCCCGACGAACAGCGGCACGATCATGTGCGGGAACACCACGATGTCCCGCAGCGGCAGCACGGCCAGGCTCTCGCCGCCGCGGGCGGTCGAGGCCGGTGCATCCCCGCCGGCGGCCGATACCTCCTCCGAGCGCTCGGCCTCGGGCGCCGCGTCCTGCGGCTTGTTGTCGTCATCGCTCATGGGTTCGACCTCCTTGAGGACAGTCATCGGGACGATGCCCGCCAGGCGGCGCAGCCTCCCGAACGACACCGCCGCGCGGTGCCGGGACGATAAACATCCTGGATGAAGAATGTCGGAACGCCACCGGGCCGGGACAAGACCGAGCCGGTGGTCGCATCCGATTCAGGCGGATTGTTCCGCCGGCTGTTCCTTGCCGTAGACGAACACCGGGTTCGCCTTGTTCTCGGCCACGTCCTTGTTGATCACGACCTCGTCCACGTTCTCCAGCCCCGGCAGATCGAACATCGTGGTCAGCAGGATGCCCTCCATGATCGATCTCAGGCCGCGGGCACCGGTCTTGCGGGCGATGGCGCGCATGGCGATGTGCTTCAGCGCATCGTCGTTGAAGGTGAGCTTCACGCCCTCCATCTGGAACAGCCGGCCATATTGCTTGACCAGCGCATTCTTCGGCTTGGTGAGGATCTCGATCAGCGCGGCCTCGTCCAGATCCTCCAGAGTGGCCACCACGGGGAGGCGGCCGATGAACTCCGGGATAAGCCCGAACTTTAGGAGGTCCTCGGGCTCCACCTCGCGCAGGATCTGCCCGGTGCGCCGCTCGTCCGGGCCCTGCACGTCGGCACCGAAGCCGATCCCTGCCCCCTTGCCGCGCGCCCCGATGATCTTCTCCAGCCCGGCGAAGGCACCGCCGCAGATGAAGAGCATGTTGGTGGTGTCCACCTGCAGGAACTCCTGCTGGGGATGCTTGCGGCCACCCTGGGGCGGCACGGACGCCACCGTGCCCTCCATGATCTTGAGCAGCGCCTGCTGGACACCCTCACCCGACACGTCGCGGGTGATGGAGGGGTTGTCCGACTTGCGGGAGATCTTGTCGATCTCGTCGATATAGACGATGCCGCGCTGCGCCCGCTCAACGTTGTAGTCCGCGGCCTGCAACAGCTTGAGGATGATGTTCTCGACGTCCTCGCCGACATAGCCCGCCTCGGTGAGAGTCGTGGCGTCGGCCATGGTGAACGGAACATCCAGGATGCGTGCCAGCGTCTGCGCCAGCAGCGTCTTGCCCGAGCCGGTCGGCCCGACCAGCAGGATGTTGCTCTTGGCGATCTCGACGTCGTTGTTCTTCGCGCCGTGCGCCAGCCGCTTGTAGTGGTTGTGGACGGCGACCGAGAGGACCTTCTTGGCGTGGAACTGGCCGATCACGTAGTCGTCCAGGACCTTGCAGATCTCCTTGGGCGTCGGCACCCCGTCGCGGGACTTCACGAGGTGCGTCTTGTGCTCCTCGCGGATGATGTCCATGCAGAGCTCGACGCACTCGTCGCAGATGAACACCGTCGGGCCCGCGATGAGCTTGCGGACCTCGTGCTGGGACTTGCCACAGAACGAGCAATACAGCGTGTTCTTCGAGTCGCTCGGCTTTGTCATGGCCACTCCTACCCCGGGACGACCGCCGGTCGCCTCAGGTCAAGCTCGGAAGATTAGACCCGCCCAAGGAAGATCATCAAGAGCGTCGTCGGGCGCTCGTGGGACGGGTGGGCGCGCCCGGGCGAGCGCGCCGGGCGGACCTGAGACGACGAGAGACGTGGCAGGCGCCGGCCGGATCGGCCGGTCGGCGCCCGGACGGTCAGGCCTTGTCCTCGCCGGCCGGAACCGGACGGTTCTGCAGGACCTCGTCCACGATGCCGAACTCCCGGGCCTCGTCGGCCGACAGGTAGGTGTCCCGCTCCAGCCGCCGCTCGATCTCCTCGAGCGTCTGACCGGTATGGGTCTCGTAGATGCTGTTCAGGCGCGACCGGAGATACAGGATCTCCTTCGCCTGGATCTCGATGTCGCTGGCCTGTCCCTGCGCGCCGCCCGAGGGCTGGTGCACCATCACCCGGGCGTTCGGCAGCGCGAGCCGCTTCCCCTTCGCACCGGCCGCCAGCAGCAACGAGCCCATCGACGCCGCCTGGCCGATGCACACCGTGTTCACCGGGCTGCGGATGTACTGCATGGTGTCGTAGATCGCGAGGCCGGCCGAGACCACGCCGCCCGGGCTGTTGATATAGAACGAGATGTCCTTGTTCGGATTGACGCTCTCGAGATGCAGCAGCTGCGCGCAGATCAGGGAGGCGACCTGATCGTACACCGGGCCCGTCAGGAAGATGATCCTGTCCTGGAGCAGGCGGGAATAGATGTCGAAGGCCCGCTCCCCGCGGGAGGTCTGCTCGACCACCATCGGCACCAGGGCGTTATTGAAAACCTCGACGGGATGACGATCCCACATCTGCCTCGTTCCTGAGCTGGAGGTGCCCCCGGCGGTCCCGCGAGGCACCGGCCGGCGCCTCGTTCGCGCCGCCCCGCCACCGACCGGGCGGCGGGACCGGAAGGCGGCGGCAGCACCGTCCCTTCCGGCATTCCTGATCAAGATAGACGGATCACCGCCCTTTGCCAGGGGCAGCGGCCGATGGATCAACAAGAAGGGCGCCGGAACCGCCCCCGAAGACGGTTCCGGCGCCCCCGCCGATCGCCCTGCCGCCGCGACGCGGCCCCGGGGTCAGACGTTGGCGGGAGGCACCTCGGCCAGCTCCTCGGGCGTCACCGTGCGGTCGTCGACCTTCGCCAGCTCCAGCACGTAGTCCACGACCTTGTTCTCGAAGATCGGGCCGCGCAGCGATTCGGCGGCTTGCGGGTTCTTCATGAAGAACTCGACCACCATCTGTTCCTGGCCGGGATAGCGGCTGGCCTCGGCCCGGACGGCGCGGTTCATCTCCTCGGGCGTCACCACGATGCCATTGCCGCGGCCGATCTCGGCCAGCAGCAGCCCCAGCTTCACCCGGCGCTCGGCGATGCGGCGGTAGTCTGCCCGCAGCGTTTCCTCGTCCTTGTTCTTGTCGTCCTCGTCGAGGCTGCCGTTCTTCAGGTCCTGCTCGACCCGCTGCCAGATGGAGTTGAACTCAGCGTCCAGCATCGATTCGGGCGCCTCGAACTCGGTGCGCGTGCTGAGCTGGTCGAGCAGGTCGCGCTTGATGCGCATGCGGGTGAGCTGCTCGTACTCCTGCCGGACCTGTTGGCTCAGCGCCTCGCGGACCTGTTCCAGCCCCTCGAAGCCGATCTTCTTCGCCAGATCGTCGTCGATCGCCGGCTCCACCGGACGCTTCAGCGCCTTGGCCGTGACGTCGAAGGTCGCGTCCTTGCCGGCCAGCTCGGCCGCCTGATAGTCCGCCGGGAAGGTCACGTTGATGGTGCGGCTCTCGCCGGGCGCCAGACCTTCGAGCTGCTCCGCGAAGCCCGGGATGAAGCCTTCGCCGCCGATCTCCACGTTGACGTCGTTGGCGGTGCCGCCCTCGAAGGCCACGCCGTCCACCTTGCCCACGAAGTCGACGGTGATCACCTCGCCGGCCGCCACGCCGCGGGCTTCCTCGATCGTCTCGAACGACCGCTGGCGCTTGGCGATGTCGGCCAGGGCCTTGTTCACCGTGTCCTGGTCGGGCTCCGCCTTCAGCCGGGTCAGGGACAGCTGCGACAGGTCCGGCTGGCTGATCTCGGGCAGCAACTCCAGCTCGAGCGTGAACTCCAGGTCCGAGTTGGCGTCCGGTTCGGCGCCCTTCACCAGCTCCACCTTGGGCTGGGTCGCTTGCCGCAGGCCGCGCTCGTTCAACAGGTCGCGGGTGGCGTCGTTGACCGCCTGCTCGAGCACCTCGCCCGTTACTGCCGTGCCGTAGCGCTGCTTCACCACGGTCAACGGCACCTTGCCGGGGCGGAAGCCGGGCAGGCGCATGGAACGGCCGAGCTCCGTGAGGCGCGCCGTCCGCTTGCCTTCCAGCTCGCCGGCCGGCACCACCACCGTGAAGCCGCGCTTCAGGCCCTGGTTGAGCGTTTCTGTGACCTGCATGGGGCCCGCATCCCTTCAAGAACGAACGGCGAAGAACGCCCGCCCGGCAACATCCGGACGGACGGAGAAAAATCAGGAACGCCGTCGATCGAGCCGGAACGCCGATCCCGGAAATGCGGATCCTGGTGCGGGCGGAGGGACTTGAACCCCCACGGCTTGCGCCACCAGAACCTAAATCTGGCGTGTCTGCCAATTCCACCACGCCCGCCGGGATGGCAGCGCTTCCGGAACCGCGGATCCCGGGACCCACGGCATGGAGCGCGCGGCTTAGCCCGCCCGGGCGCGTCGGGCAAGGGTAACCGATCCCCGGCCCTCCCCGGATCCGGTCCTTGCCGCCACCGTCGCGGCTCCAAGATGACGCGGAAGATCCTCCGCCAGTAGGCCGACGCCCGCCCGCAGCCCCGCGTCGCCGTGCAGCCATACCCCGGCGGCCGCGGCTTCCCACGCTTCCATGCCCGCCGCCAGCAGCGCCGCGATCACGCCGGACAGCACGTCGCCGGTCCCCCCGGTGGCGAGCGCCGGCGTGGCGTGGGTGTTGATCGCCAGCCGGCCGTCGGGGGAAGCGACCAGCGTGTCCGCTCCCTTGGATACAACGACCGCATCCAGGCGGCGTGCGGCCGCCCGCACCGCACTGGGCCGGTCCGGCCCCGGGTCGCCGAACAGCCGCTTGAACTCACCGGCGTGCGGCGTGATCACGGCGACGCCCCTCAATCGTTCCGGCCGGTCGCCGGCCGCGGCCAGCGCCCCGGCATCGGCCACGACCTGCCGCCCCGCCCCGAGCAGCAACGGCAGGCTCGCTTCCACTTCCGGCACCGTCAGGCCGGGGCCACACACCCAGGTGCGCCGACGATGATCCTGCAGCAGCTCCGCCAGCGGTGCCTGGTCCACGATCAGCCCAGGCTCCGTGGCGCGGAACAGGTCGGCGCCGTGTTCCGCTGCGATCCGCAGCAATCCCGCTCCTGCCCGGCGCGCCCCATCGGCTGCGAGACGCGTGGCGCCGGGCATCACCCCGCCCCCGCAGATGCTCACCACCCCCCGGCCGTACTTGTTGCTCTCGGCACCCACCTCGGGCAGGCGCCACAAACCCGGATGGTTGTGCCAGCACCGTACCGCGACCTGGTCGCCCACCGAAGGAGGCAGGCCGATATCCGCAACCACCAGCTCGCCCAGCAGCTCCCCGCCCGGCAACAGCCGGTGGCCCGGCTTGGCGCGCACGAAGGTGACGGTGAGTTCGGCCCGGGGCGCCCATCCGCGAACGGCGCCCGTCGCGCCGTCCAGCCCGCTGGGCACGTCGATCGCCAGCACCCGCCGCGCCGCCTTAAGCGTCTCGAGGGCGATCCCGTCCAGATCGCGGTCGATGCCCGCCCCCAGCACAGCGTCGACCACCAGGTCGGCCCTCGACGCTTCCTCGGGGCGGAACGGCACCACCGGCCCCCGCCACCGCGTCGCGGCGTCGGCGGCCGCACTTCCCGCCTTCGGCGCCCGGAGCCACGCGACCGCCACGGGCCAGCCGGCCTGCGCCAGATGGCGGGCAGCCACCGCGCCATCGCCTCCGTTGTTGCCCGGGCCGCACAACACCAGCACCCGGCAAGGCCTAAGTCTTGTTCTTGCCGCCCGGGCCACCGCGCGCCCCGCGTTCTCCATCAGCCGCGCGATGCCCCCGTGCTCGCGTCCCGCCGCAAGATCGGCCTGCGCCATCTCCTCGGGCGTGGGCAACGCCAGGGGATGCGACAACCGGTGGAGCGCGGACGGATCGATCATGATCGGGAAACGCGGGCCGCCGCGGGACGGTTCTCGCCGCCGCGCGGCCGCCACCACCCTTGCGTTCCACCGCGGAGGGCGCGATCAGCGTCGGCGTCGCTCCACCCCTCCCGCTCTTCGAGGACGCTTCCACCCATGAACAGCCACATGATGGGCGCCGCCGGTGCCAGTGCCGGCAGCGCCACCCTTTGGGGCCTGGTGCTGACGGTGCACCTGCTCGGCATGGCGACCTGGATCGGCGGCGGCGCCTATGCGCTCTTCGTGCTGAACCCGAGTCTCCGCCTGCTGGACAACACCCAGCGCGTTTCCATCCAGCTGCAGACGCTGAAACGCTATTTCCTGCTGGTGTGGCACGCCATGCCGCTGGTGCTGATCAGTGGCTGGCTGATGCTGTTCTTCCGCGAGGGCGGGTTCGCGAACCCGGATTGGCACCTCCACGCCATGCAGGGCCTCGGGCTGCTGATGGCGGCCGTGTTCCTTTACGCCTTCTTCGGCCCGTTCCGGAAAGCGCGCCGGGCCATCCGTCCGCAGCCGGCCCTGTTCGACCGGCTCCGGGGACTGGTCACCCTGTCGGTGTTTCTGGGCATCCTGGTGGTGATCGACGCGGCCCTGGATCACAATTTCGGCTGAAGAAGGTCCGGATGGAGGCCCTCAGGCCGCCTTGTGTTCCGCAGTGCCGTCCGCCTCGCCCCGGAGCGGCACGTTGCGGTCGTTGAGGTGGGTCGCGGTGGCGAAGAGGGCGAGGTGGGAGAACGCCTGGGGGAAGTTGCCGACCTGCCTGTTCAGGCGCGGATCATACTCCTCCGCCAGCAGCCCGAGATCGTTCCGCAACCCGAGCAGCCGCTCGAACAGCGCTCTCGCCTCGTCCATCCGGCCCTGTTGCACGTACACGTCGGCCAGCCAGAACGTGCAGGCGAGAAACGCCCCTTCGTTGCCGGGCAGCCCGTCCAGATTGCCGTCGACCTCGTCGTCCGTGCGATAGCGCAGCACGAAACCGTCGGCGACCAGCTCCTTCTCGATCGCGGCCACCGTGCCCAGCATGCGGGGATCGTCGGCTGGAAGGAATCCGATGGTCGGCAGCAGCAGCAGGCTGGCATCCAACGCCCTGCCGTTGAAGATCTGCGTGAAGCTGTTCTTCTCCTGGTTGAAGCCTTCCCGCAGCACCGTGTCGCGGATCTCGTCGCGCACCTGGCGCCAGCGCTCGACCGGTCCGGGGAGGTCGTACTCCTCGACATCCCTGATCGAACGATCGAACGCCATCCAGCAGAACGCCTTGGACACGGTGAAATGCTGCCGTCCGCCGCGGACCTCCCACATGCCTTCGTCCGGTTCGCGCCAGATCTGTTCCAGATGCTCCACCAGCCCGACCTGGAGGGACCACCCGTGGCTGGGCTGGCGCAGGTTCTGGCGGCGCGCCAGATAAAGCGCGGCCACGACCTCGCCATAGACGTCCAGCTGGAGCTGGCCCGCGGCCGCGTTGCCGACACGCACCGGCTGCGAGTTCTCGTAGCCGTCCAGCCAGGGCACCTCCCACTCCATCAGCTGCCGCTCGCCGGCGATGCCGTACATGATCTGCAGCTGCTCCGGGCTGCCGGCGATGGACCGGTGCAGCCAGTCGCGCCAGTCGCGCGCTTCCTGATCGTAGCCGCCCCGCATCAGGGCGATCAGCGTCAGGGTGGCGTCCCGCAGCCAGCAATATCGGTAATCCCAGTTGCGCGGGCCGCCGACCTGCTCGGGCAGCGAGGTCGTCGGCGCGGCCACGATCCCGCCCGTGGCGGCGTAGGTCAGTGCCTTGAGCGTGACCAGCGACCGCTTCATGGCGTCCGCATACGGCCCCTCGATCGCGCTGCGTCCGGTCCAGTCCGACCAGAAGCGCTTGGTGCGCGTCAGCTCGGAGTCGACATCGAGCGCCGCCGGAACCGGAAGGTGCGACGGTCCGTAGGTCATCACGAACGAAACCCGCTCGCCGGCGGCCACGGTGAACCGCGACACCGTGGCGAAATCCTCGCCCTCCAGCGGCACGGTGGTGCGCAACACCGCCAGGGCCGGCCCGGCGATGAAGGTGATGCCGCCATCGTCCGGCAGCCGCGTGACCCAGGGCACCGAAGTACCGTAGTCGAACCGCAGCCGCAGGTTCATGGTCATGTCGACCGCGCCACGACGCCCTTCGATCACGCGGATGATCGTGGGCGCCGCCACATCGATCGGCATGAAGTCGATCAGCGCGACGCTGCCCTGGTCGGTCTCGAACACGGTTTCGAGCACCAGACCGTCGTCGAGATAGCGCCGCTCGGTCCGCGCCCCGCTGTCGGCCGGCGCCAGAAGCCAACGGCCGTTCTGGTCGGTCCCCACGAGGGCCGCGAGGCAGGCCGCGCTGTCGAACCGCGGCCAGCAAAGCCAGTCGATCGAGCCGTTACGGCCCACGAGGGCGCAGCTGGCACAATCGCCGATCAGCCCGTAATCCTCGATCGCCAGCGGCTTGTAGCTCATGCGGCCCGTGCTCCGTTCATTGTTTCGGAACCGGCGCCGCCGGGTCCGATCGCCTGCCTCGCGAAACGAAGGCGGCGCGCCGTGGTTGCGCCCGGCTCCCGGCGACCCTCGGCGCGTATCTCTGGCGCGTATCTCCGGCGCGGCCTCAACCTTGACAAATCGTGCGGCGCCGGAGATACGCGCAGCGGCCGGAAGGGGAACGCGCTCGACGAGTCCCTCCAGCCCCTGGCGGTCCGGCCTCGCGCATCGCGGGATCCGGTCCGATCCGCTTCATCGAGCCCCGTCGAACGCCTGGCTCCCGGCTTCCGTCAGTGCGCCCGCTCCCGTTCCGCTTCTTCCTGCCTTGTTGAGACCCATTTGACCGACAGCACCCTCGGAAACGATCCCGTCCCGGCGCCCACGGGCACCCCGGACGCCGAACCGGCGAAGCCCGTCCGCCGCCGCCGCGCGCCCCGCCGCTCGACGGCCAAGACGGCCGACCTGACGAGTGCCGCGGCCGAGGCGGCGAACGTCGAGCCGCGCTCCGACGATGCTGTCTCCGTTGATGAGACGACGGCCGCGCCGGAAGCGGCCGCCACAGGGTCCACGGTTGCCATCGAAGCGGTCGCCAGCGACGAGCCCGTCGCAGCGGCGTCCGGAACCGTTCCGGCGGAGGCTTCGCCGGGCGAGACGTCTGCCACCGACGATGCAGCGACGATCGACGCGTTGATCGTTCCCACCCCCGTGTCGGCCGCGGAAGAACAGCCGCTGTTCGCCGATCTCGGCCTCAGCGAGTCGTTGATGCGGGCGGTCGAGGAGATGGGATACCGCCATCCCACCCCGATCCAGGCCCAGGCGATCCCCTTCGTGCTGATGGGCCGGGACGTGCTCGGCGTCGCTCAGACCGGCACCGGCAAGACCGCGTCCTTCACCCTGCCGCTGCTCGACATCCTGTCCGGCTCCCGCGCCCGCGCGCGCATGCCGCGCTCGCTGATCCTCGAACCCACCCGCGAACTGGCACTCCAGGTCGCGGAGAATTTCGTCCAGTACGGCAAGTACCTGAAGCTCACCCATGCCCTTCTGATCGGCGGCGAAAGCATGGCCGAGCAGCGGGAAGCGCTCATGCGCGGGGTGGACGTTCTGATCGCCACGCCGGGGCGCCTTCTCGACCTGTTCGAGCGCGGCGGCCTCCTGCTGACCCAGACCTCGACCCTGGTGATCGACGAGGCGGACCGCATGCTCGACATGGGGTTCATTCCCGACGTCGAGCGCATCGTGTCGTTGCTGTCGCCGAACCGCCAGACCCTGTTCTTTTCCGCCACCATGGCACCGGAGATCAGGCGGCTGGCCGACACCTTCCTCAGCAATCCGAAGGAAATCACGGTCGCCCGGCCGTCGTCGGTCGCCACCACCATCGAGACCGGCCTGGTGCTGGTGGACGAGCTCGACAAGCGCCGTGCCCTTCGCCGGCTGTTGCGGGCGGAGGCGGTGTCCAACGCGCTCATCTTCTGCAATCGCAAGCGCGACGTCGACATCCTGCACAAGTCGCTGGGCAAGCACGGCTTCTCCGTGGGCGCGCTGCATGGCGACCTGCCGCAGAGCGTCCGCTTCGCCACCCTGGAGAAGTTCAAGGCCGGCGAGCTTCAGCTCCTGGTGTGCTCGGACGTGGCCGCGCGCGGCATCGACATCGGCGGCCTCAGCCACGTCTTCAACTTCGACGTGCCGATCCACGCCGAGGATTATGTCCATCGCATCGGCCGCACGGGCCGTGCCGGGCGCACCGGCCACGCCTATACCATCGCCGCGCCCGATGATTACCCCTTCGTCCAGGCGATCGAGAGCCTCACCGGCAAGCCCATCCCGCCCCTCACGGTGGAGGGCATCGAGACCGCGGAATGGTCGCCCGAGGACGGGGACGGCCGTCGCCGTCGCCGTGGCGGCAACCGGAACGACAAGCGCCGGGACGGCCGCCGCGACGAGCGTCGCGACGGGCGCAAGAACGACCGCCCGGGCGACAAGCGAGCGGCGGACACCGCGAGCGAGCCGGAAACCGAGGCTCGTCGCACGGACGAGGTCACCGCGCGGCCGGCCCGCCAGCGCGACGACCGGCAGCGGGATGAGCGTCAGCGTCAGGATCGCCCCCGCGACGAGCAGCCGCGCGAGAGCCGCGACGATCGGTCCCAGGATAGCCGCAACAGGGACGACCGCGCCCGCGACGACCGGTTCCGCGACGACAGGCGGGGCGGCCGCGACCGCGATCGCCGCTTCCGCCAGGACGATCTGGGGCCGTCGGTGCTGGGTTTCGGCGACGAGGTGCCGGCCTTCATGCGCCTGCCGTTCCGCTCGCGCACGCCGATGGACGAGATCGCGGACGGCGGCGAGCTGTCTCGGGGCTGACCGCCGCCACGGCGCGCATCATCGGCTGCTGCCATGACGACCATCGAGACCACGGGCACCGGTGGGGTGCCCCTGCGCCTGCGGATCGAGGAACTCGGACGGGACGGCGACGGGATCGCCACCACCCCGGAAGGCCGTGGCTTCGTGCGCGGTGGCCTGCCGGGAGAAATCGTGGAGGCGAGTCCGCTGGACGGGCGCCATCTCCTGGCGACCGGGATCATCGAACCGTCACCGTTCAGGGTCGAGCCGCCATGCTCGTTGTTCGGTCGCTGCGGCGGCTGCGTGGTCCAGCACCTGCACCCCGCCGAGGCGTTGCGCTGGAAGACGGGCCTGGTCGCATCGGCCCTCACCCGGGCGGGTTTCGTGCTCCCTGCCCAGATCGGCCGCCACCAGACGTTGCCGCGGACGCGGCGTCGCATGGACCTCGCCATCCGGCGGGCGGGCGCCCTCCTGCTCCTCGGTCTGCATGAGCGCGGCAGCGACCGGGTGGTGTCGCTGACCGAGTGCCACGTCCTGGTGCCGGAGCTCTTCGCCTTGATCCAGCCGCTGCGCGCCGTGTTGGGCTCGCTGGAAGGGCTGCGACGCACCGGGACCCTGCTGGTCAATCTGCTGGATAGCGGGCCCGACCTGCTGCTCGGCACCGACCGCCGGCTCAGCAATGCCGACCGTTCCCGGCTTGCCGGTTTCGCCGCCGACCACGGCATCCGCCGGATCGCCTGGCAGCCCGCCGGCGGGGGGACGCCGGAGCCGGTCAGCGTCGCGGGGCCGGTCCATCATCGCTTCGGCGGCATCGAGACCAGCCCGCCCCCAGGCGCCTTCCTGCAAGCGACGGCCGACGGAGAGCAGGCCATCGTGGCCGCGGTGCTAGACGCACTGCCCGCGAACGCGCCCCGGTCGCGCCGCGCGGTGGACCTCTACGCCGGGTGCGGCACCATCAGCCTGCCGTTGAGCGATCGGGTGCGCACGGAAGCGGCGGAAGGTCATGCCTACGCTGCCGCCTGCCTACAGGCCGCAGCCGGCGGTCGCCGGCTCAGCGTGCAGCAGCGTGACCTGAACCGGCAGCCTCTGATGCCGCGCGAGCTGAACGGCGCGGAGATGGTGGTGCTCGACCCGCCCCATGCAGGGGCCGGGGCTCAGATCGCGCCGCTGTGCGCGTCGGACGTGGCGAGGGTCGCCTACGTGTCCTGCAACCCGGCGGCGCTGGAGAAGGACGCGTCGTTCCTCGCGGCCGCCGGGTTCAGCCTGTCGGCCGTGACGGTGATCGACCAGTTCCTGTGGTCGGCGAACGTGGAGAGCGTGTGCGTCTTCACCCGCAAGCCGGCGAAACGGCATGGCCCGCTCCCGCGGCCGGCTCGCTGACGGGCCTCTCGGTACGTCGCGAGCGTCTGGAAGAACGGATCACTCCCGCGGCGAAGCCAGCCCGCTCAGACGTGGAAGCTTTCGCCGCAGCCGCAGCGGCCCTTCTCGTTCGGGTTGGTGAAGGTGAAGCCAGCCGATAGCTCCTTCACCTCGTAATCCATCACGCTGCCGATCAGGAACAGCGAGGCCTTGCGGTCGATCAGCACCGACACGCCGCGATCGGTGACCCGTTCGTCGGTCGGCCCCGCCCCGTCCACGAAGTGCATGTCGTAGGACAACCCGGAACATCCCTTGGTTCCGACGCTGATCCGCAGAAGCTGGCCGGCATTGCCTCCCTCGTAGAGGGCCTGCAGACGACGGGCCGCGGCTTCGGTGAGGGACATCAGCGGTGGCAGCGCACGGCGCGGAGCGGCCGGCTTGGCGTCCGTCGAGCTCTGGGTCAGGTCCATGACGACCTCCTCAATACATGTTCAGCGCGAGGCGTGCCTCGTCGCTCATCCGTGTCGGGTCCCAGGGCGGGTCCCACACGATCTCGACCTCGCACTCGGCCACCCCGGGGATCATCTGAACGGCGTCGCGCACCTGCACCGGCAGGTCCTGGGCGCTCGGGCAATTCGGGGCGGTGAGCGTCATTTCCACCTTCACCCGGCCGTCGTCATGCAGGTCCACCGCATAGATCAGGCCGAGCTCGTAGATGTTCACCGGAATCTCGGGATCGTAGATCGTCGCGATCGCGTCCAGCACCGCCGTTTCCCCGACCTTGCCCGGCTGTTCGCCGTCCGGTGTCCAGGCCGACACGTGCGACGGCGACGAGCTAGCCGGAGGCTCCCCGCCGAAATTGGGCCGGCGTCTTGGCAGACCATCCTCGGGTAATGCCTCGGGGGCCGCGGGATCGGGCGATGAACTCATCCAGCTCCTCCATCCGGCTCGCCAGGGCGATGCACCAGGGCCTGCCGCACCGCCGAGAACGGCAACAGCGCGCACTTCCGCCGGGACGGATACTCATGTAGGTCGCCGAGCGCCAGAAGGAAGCCGATCGCGCCGCGGTCGCCCATGGACAATGCTTCCGGGCCATCCTGCAACATCGTGCCGAATCGACGTTCCAGAAGCGCGAACGCCCCGGCATCCTTTCCCACGACGGCATCCGCCACCAGATCGGCGGCGGCGGCGCAGATGGCGCAACCGCGGGTCCTGTGGCGGGCATCCTGCACCAGGCCGTCCGGGCCGCGGCGCAGCCAGACCTGGACGGTATCGCCGCACAGGGGATTGGTTCCGCTGCCTTCGCCGTCGGCATCGTCGAGTGCGCCCGCGCGCTCGGGCCGACGGGCGCGTGTCATCACCAGCTCGCGATACAGGGACGCCCCATCGGGCACGGCGTTGGCCTCGGACAGAACAGTGTCAGGCGAAGAAGCCACGGACCCTGTCCAGGCTGTCGGCCAGCACATCGACTTCCTCGACCGTGTTGTAGACGCCGAAGCTGGCCCGAGCGGTGCTGGACAGTCCGAGCCGGCGCATCAGCGGCTCGGCGCAATGGTTGCCCGCCCGCACCGCGATCCCGCCGCGGTCGAGCAGGGTGGCGACGTCGTGGGCGTGCGCGTTCTCCATCGTGAACGAGATCACCCCTCCCCGCTCCGCGGCGCGGCCCACCACCCGCAGGCCGTCGATGCCGTCCAGTCGGCGCAGCGCGTGTTCGGTCAGCTCGGCCTCGTGGGCCTGCATCCGGTCGAGGCCGATGCTTTGCACGTAGTCGATGGCGGCGCCGAGCCCGATGGCCTCGATGATCGCGGGCGTGCCGGCCTCGAACTTGTGCGGCAGCTCCGCCCAAGTGGACCGCTCGAACGACACCGTGCCGATCATGTCGCCGCCGCCCATGAAGGGTGGCATGGCGTCCAGCAGCTCCCGGCGCGCCCACAGCACCCCGATCCCGGTCGGGCCGTAGAGCTTGTGGCCGGTGAAGACATAGAAGTCCGCGCCGAGGGCCTGCACGTCCACGGGCCGGTGCACCACCGCCTGCGATCCGTCGAGCAGCACCCGCGCGCCGGCCTCGTGCGCCAGCGCCACGATCCGCGCAGCCGGCGTGACGGTGCCCAGCACGTTGCTCATGTGGGTGATGGCCACCAGCCCGACGCGCCCGTCCGCGAGCAGGGCCGCGAAGGCCTCCAGATCCAGCTCGCCCGCCTCCGTCACCGGCGCCACACGCAGCTCGATCCCCGCGCGGTCGCGCAGCATCTGCCACGGCACGATGTTGGCGTGGTGCTCCATCTCCGAAATCAGCACGGCCTGCCCGGGCTTCAGCAGCGAGCCGAAGGAATGCGCGACCAGGTTGATGGCTTCGGTGGAGTTGCGGGTGAACACGACCTCTTCGCGGGACGGGGCGTTGATCAGGACGCGCACCTTGTCGCGCACGCCCTCATAGGCCTCCGTGGTGCGCTCGCTCATCCAGTGCAGGCCCCGATGCACGTTGGCGTATTGCGCGCGCATCGCGCCTGCCATCGCGTCGATCACCTGCACGGGCTTCTGGGCCGAGGCCGCACTGTCCAGGAACACCAGAGGCTTGCCGTGGACGCGTTCTTCCAGGATCGGGAAGTCGGCCCGGAGCGCCGTGATGTCGCCGATCGGGTTGCCGCGCCGCAGGACCGCCGCGTCGCTCATGCCGCGCGACCCGCCCACCACGTCGCGATCGCGTCGTCCAGCACCTGACGGAACGGCTCGTCCTGTACCAGCTCGATCGCGTCCAGCAGGAACGCCTGCACCAGCATGGCGCGCGCCTCGGGCACCGGTACGCCGCGCGAGCGCAGATAGAACAGCTGCTCCTCGTCCAGCGCTCCTACCGTCGCGCCGTGCGAGCACTTCACGTCGTCCGCGTAGATCTCGAGCTCCGGCTTGGCATCGATCTCGGCCTGCTCCGACAGCAGCAGCGCCTGGTTCATCTGGTAGCCGTCGGTCTTCTGCGCCGGGCGCGCCACCACGATCTTGCCCTGGAACACGCCCCGCGCCCTGCCCTGCAGGACGTTCTTCACCGTCTGCCGCGAATTGCAGTTCGGCGCGTCGTGGCTGATGACGCTGGTCAGATCGGCCACCTGCTCGCCGTCGAGCAGCTGCGCGCCGTTGACGTGCACCGCCGCCTGCGCGCCAACGAGCCTGGCATGCACCTCGAACCGGGCGAGCGTCGCGCCGAGCGCCAGGTTGAACACGTCATACGAGCCGCGCTCCGCGATCTGCGCGTGCACCAGGGCGAACGACATCGCCGACGCGGCGTCGCGCTGCAACCGGGCGTGCCGGAGCGACGCACCTTCGGCGACGGACACGGTGATGGCCGCGTTGCTGAGGTAGCAGCCGGTTCCCTGGTCGATCTGCAGCACGGACAGGCTCGCACCCGCGCCGAGCGCGATGGACACGCGCGCATGCCAGTCGGCTGGAGCATGCTCCGCCGACCCGAGCCCGATCACCAGCAGGCGGCCGCCATCAAGGCCGGCCGGAACCTCGATCGCCACGCCGTCCGCCGACAGCATCTGGTTCAAGGCGAGCATCGGATGCAGGCCGGCCGGGAGCGGCTGCGGCACGGTGCGACGTATCGTGACCGACCCGGGAAGCCGGGACAGGCCGTCGGACAGCAAGCCGTTCAGGAACACGAGGCGGGCCGACGCCGCGTTCTCGTCACCCAGTGTCGACAAGAGCGCGTCCAGAACCGGGCCGGCGTCGGCCTCCTGCACCGCCGAGCCGCCCGCGAACGACGTGTCCCAGAGCGGCCGGAGATTGGTGTATTTCCAGGCCTCGACCTCGCGGCGCGGCAGCCCCTCCCGCTCGAGCTGGGCTGCCGCGACGTCACGCACGCACACGTCGCCCGGCAGGCTGTCGCGCAACTCCGCGTAGCGGCTCAGAAATCCCGACGCGTTGTTGCCGCCGGCAGGGGACGGCCGACCGCCGATCGCGTTCATGCCGCCTCCGCGAGGAACCCGGCATAGCCCTGTGCCTCGAGCTGATGCGCGAGCTCCGGGCCGCCGCTCTTCAGGATGCGGCCGCGCGCCATCACGTGCACCCGGTCGGGGACGAGATAATCCAGCAGCCGCTGGTGGTGGGTGATCACCAGCGCCGAGAAAGACGGCGACCGCAGTGCCTTCACGCCCTCGGCCACGACGCGCAGCGCGTCGATGTCGAGGCCGCTGTCGGTTTCGTCGAGGATGGCGAAGCGCGGCTGCAACAGCGCCATCTGCAGCACCTCGTTGCGCTTCTTCTCGCCACCGGAAAAGCCGACATTGACGTTCCGCTTGAGCATCTCGGCGTCCATCGACAACCGCTTGGCCTCCGCCCGCGCCGCCTTCAGGAACTGCACCGCGTCGAGTTCCGGCTCGTTGCGGGCACGCCGGACGGCATTGACGGCGGTGCGCAGGAAGTTGGCGTTGTTGACGCCCGGCAGCTCCACCGGCGCCTGGAACGCCAGGAACACCCCGGCAGCCGCGCGCTCTTCCGGCTCCATCGCCAGCAGGTCCCGGCCCTCGAACGACACCTCGCCGCCAGTCACCTCGTAATCCTCGCGCCCCGAAAGCACGTAGGACAACGTGGACTTGCCGGAACCGTTCGGCCCCATGATGGCGTGCACCTCGCCCGCCGGGATCTCCAGATCGACGCCGCGAAGGATTTCCTTCGGGCTACCCTGATCGTCGATGGTGGCGCGGAGGCCGCTGATGGAAAGGAACTGGCTCATCCGACGCTTCCTTCGAGACTGATCTGCAACAGCTTCTGAGCTTCCACCGCGAACTCCATCGGCAGCTCCTTGAGCACGTCCTTGCAGAAGCCGTTGACGATCAGCCCGACCGCGTCCTCCTCCGCGAGACCGCGCGAGCGGCAATAGAACAGCTGGTCCTCCGAGATCTTGGAGGTGGTGGCTTCGTGCTCGACCTTGGCCGACATGTTGCGGTTCTCGATGTAGGGCACGGTGTGCGCCCCGCACTGATCGCCGATCAGCAGGCTGTCGCATTGCGTGAAGTTGCGCGCGCCCGACGCCTTGGGCAGCACCCGCACCAGGCCCCGATAGGTGCTGTCGGAGCGGCCGGCGCTGATGGTCTTGGCGACGATCGTGGAGCGGGTGTTCTTCCCGATATGGATCATCTTTGTGCCGGTGTCGGCCTGCTGGTGGTTGTTGGTCACCGCCACCGAGTAGAACTCGCCCACCGAGCCCTCGCCCTGCAGGATGCAGGACGGATACTTCCAGGTAATGGCCGAGCCCGTCTCGACCTGGGTCCAGGAGATCTTGGCCCGGGCGCCACGGCAGGCGCCGCGCTTGGTGACGAAATTATAGATCCCGCCGCGGCCTTCCGCGTCGCCGGGATACCAGTTCTGCACGGTGGAGTATTTGATGGACGCGTCGTCCAGCGCCACCAGTTCCACCACCGCGGCATGCAGCTGGTTCTCGTCGCGCATCGGTGCCGTGCACCCTTCGAGGTAGGACACGGACGCGCCCTCCTCGGCGATGATCAGGGTGCGCTCGAACTGCCCGGTGTTGCGGGCATTGATGCGGAAATAGGTGCTCAGCTCCATCGGGCACTTCACGCCCTTCGGGATGAACACGAACGAGCCGTCGGTGAACACCGCGGAATTGAGTGCCGCGTAGAAATTGTCCCCCGCCGGCACCACCGTGCCGAGATACTGCCGCACCAGCTCGGGATGCTCGCGCACCGCCTCCGAGATCGGGCAGAAGATCACGCCGGCTTCCGCCAGCGTCTTGCGGAAGGTGGTCGCCACCGACACGCTGTCGAACACCGCGTCCACCGCCACCCGCGGCCGGTCAGGACGCTGCGCGTTCTCCTCGTCGTCGATGTCCGCCGCCGCGGCGCCCATGCCTTCCGGCGGCTCCACCCCGGCGAGGATCGCCTGCTCCTTGAGCGGGATGCCCAGCTTCTCGTAGGTGCGCAACAGCTCCGGATCGACCTCGTCGAGCGACTTGGGGCCGTCCTTCTTCTTCGGGGCCGCATAGTAATGCACGTCCTGGAAGTCGATCGGCGGATGGCCGATCTTGCCCCAGCCCGGCGACTTCATGGTCTGCCAGCTCGCGAATGCCTTCAGCCGCCAGTCGAGCAGCCATTCGGGCTCGCCCTTGCGCTCGGAGATCAGCCGGATGATGTCCTCGTTCAGCCCCTTGGGCGCGAGTTCCATCTCGATGGCGGTCTCGAAGCCCCACTTGTAGGTGGACTGGCCGAGGGTCTCGACGGTGCTGATGGTTTCGGCAACGGCAGGCATGAGCGTCCCTACTCGGCGAAAGCGTGTTGGATGCGGGTCGAACCGGCACGCGGCCGGGGTTGACTGGCCGATGCGGGCCGGGTCGCTCTTCCCGTCGTGGGAAGATCCTCAGCCGTCCCGGGCGAGGCGGCCGCGCGACCGCTGACCGGAATCATGGGCACGGAATCGCCCCGCATATCGGCGAGCGTGATGTTGCGCAACGCGCCGCGGATGGCGTCGTTCACGGCGTCCCACCGCCCCCGTATCGGGCAGCAATGCTGCGCCTCGCAGCCTCCCGTGGCGCCATCCACGCATGCGGTGAGCGAGATCGGCCCGTCGATCGCGGCGATCACGTCCGACACCGGGATGCGGTCCAGGGGCCTGGCCAGTCGGTAGCCGCCGCGCGCGCCGCGCTGCGAGGCCACCATGCCGTGCGCCGCCATCGCCTTCAGCACCTTGGCCACGGTCGGCTCGGGCACGCCGGTGGAGCCCGCCAGGGACGGGGCGGTCGCGACGCCATCCTCCTGGCCGAGACGAACCAGCACGACCACCGCGTAGTCGGTCAATCGGGACAGCCTCAGCATGATGTGTCCGTGCCCCTTTCCGTCCCGTCTGGTTCCAGACCATTATGGTCCTGTTTACCCGCGGGAGATGAGGCCAGAGCCGCACTGCGTCAAGGGGAGAAGCGATGATCGCGGCACCGTTCCGTCGATAGCCGCGCCCACGCGGAGGCCTGTGGGAAAGCTCAGCCTCCGGCCCGGCCGCCCGGCCCGAACAGGCGCTCCAGCAGGAACAGGCCCCCGCCGACCAGGAACCCGACGAGGGTGCCGTTGATCCGCACGAACTGGAGGTCCGGTCCGACCCTCAATTCGAGCCGGTCGGTGATCTCCGCGCCGTTCCAGCCGCCGACCACTCGCGCGATGAACCCCGCCATCCGCTCGCGCAGCGAGGGCAGCGACCGAAGCACCAGGGCGCGCACGAAGCTTTCCACGCGGCGACGCGTTTCCGGGTCCTCCGCCAGGGATCGCCGCAGTCGCGCCATCATCGCACCGGACAGGCGGGAGACCCAGTTGTCCGGTTCGTGCAGATCCGCTTCCAGCGCTCCGCGCAACCGCTGCCACACATCGGCGCCCCAGGCACGGATGCTGTCATGGGTCAGCACCGAGCGCAGGGTGGCGCCCAGATCCTGCGCGCGGTCCGGATCGGTCTCGATCAGGTCGATCTCGCGCCTCATCCATTCCGTCACCGCGTCGCGGAGCTCGCTGTCGTCGCTGTCGCTGCGGTCAAGTTCCGAATTGATGGCGGCCAGCACCCGCGTGGCGACCGAGCCCCCGATTGCCCAGCCGACCAGCCGGCCGCCCTGCTCGCGCACCCTTTCCTCGATCAGCGTGCGCAGATGTGTCTCACGGCTGCGCAACAGCGCCCTGATCTGGTCGAGCAGAAAGGACAGCACGTCCTGATGACGGTCCCCGTCCACCAGCGCCCGCAGCGCCCGTGCCACCGCGGGGGCGGCCGCGCCACCGTCCAGCACGCGGCCCAGCGCCCTGGCGGTCAACTCCCGCGCGCGTCCGTCCTCCAGCGACGCCAGCAGATGCGGCATCGCGGCCACCACCCCTCGCTCCACCCCGGCCGCCAGCGCCGGATCTTCCAGCGCCGCGCCGAGCAGCGAGGGCAAATCCAGCCGCGCCAGGGCGGCGTCGACCTCGCTTTCGGTCAGGACGTGGTTGCCCACGAAGTTGCCGAGCGCCCGGCCGAGCCGCTCCTTCTGGGCGGGGATGATCGCCGTGTGCGGGATCGGCAGCCCGAGCGGGCGGCGGAACAAGGCGGTCACCGCGAACCAGTCCGCGAGCCCCCCCACGAGCCCCGCCTTGGCGGCAGCCGCCAGCAGCTGGGGCCAGAAGCCCGGTCCGGCCGATATCCCGGCCACGGCCAGCGCCGCCATGCCGCCCAGCAATCCGGTCGCCAGACGCTTCTGCCGCCGCAGCGCGCGGCGGGCGGCAAGATCGCGATCCGCCTTGTCGTCGGTCCGGGCGCCCCCGGGGCCGTCCCCGCTATTATCCGCCCTCGTGCTCATGACGGCGACCGTTAGCATCGAAATCATTCGCCTAGCGAGCGCGGGGACGCGCCCCCGACGCCTGGGGCGCCACAGGCTCCGGCGGCTGTTGCGAGGCGGGTCCGGACGTGAAAACCTGCGCCTGCGTCGTTCCGGCCCGGGCGGTCGCGCCCGCCGCATTCGGGCCGGGTAGCATCGATGGCCGCGACCGGGCCGCCACGCGGACCGCGTTCGGCGGTGCCCCGATTCGTTCCACGGCTCCAACCGAGAAGGCACCGCGCCCATGGACCAGACCCCGGCGCCGGAATCCCGGTTGGACGCCCTGATCGCACAGGCGCGACAGATCGTGGAACGGCAGGACGAGGATCCGTTCGGCAACCCGGTGCTGACCATGGCGCTGCAGATCTCGCGCCGGCTGGACGAGAACACGCTGACCCTCGACCAGGTGGGCGCCATCATCGCGCGGCTGCGCGACGACGCTTTCGCCGACCGCGCGGCCCGCCTCGCGCGCTATGTCGGGCTCGACCGCGACGGGCGCCTGTCGGACCGGCTCGACATCATCGCCGCCCGCCTGATCCGACCGGATCCCGAGGACAGTCCGGTGCCGCTGGCCCGCTTCCGCGCGGCCGTCGGACGCGTCCGGTTCGCGGCCGTGTTCACCGCGCACCCGACCTTCGCGCTGGCACCTCCGGTCTACGAGGCATTGGCCGCCACCGCGTCGGGCGCCCCCACCGTGCCGGCCCTGTCGTCCCATCGTCCGACCGCGCCCACCATCGAGGACGAGTTCGGCTTCGCCACCGCCGCCATCGCACGCGGCCGCGATGCCATCGACATGCTGAACGGCGCCCTGCTGCGTCATGCGGCCGCGGTTTGGCCCCAGAACTGGGCCACGCTGCTGCCGTGCCCGGTGATCCTCACGAGCTGGGTCGGCTACGACACCGACGGCCGCACGGACATCGGCTGGTACGACACGTTGCGGCTCCGCCTGAGGATGAAGCGGCTGCAGCTGGAACGGCTCCGGAACCAGCTGGCGGTGCTCTCGGCGCCTCCGGAAGCCCTGCTCGACCGCATCGCCCTGGCGATCGAGACCGTCGCCTCGCAGATCGAACGATGCCCGGCCACGGGCGATCCGGACGCCGTGGCGGCATTCGCGGCAGTGCTGGTGGATCGGCGGGACGACGCGATCCTTTCACCGTCCGAGCTGGACGCGCCGTTCGCGACCGCGCTTGACGCGGCGCCGGAAGCGGACCGTCTGCCGCTCGCTGTGGCCCGCGCCGGCTTCGTGTCGCACGGCATGGGCGCCGCGCACACCCATGTCCGCCTGAACTCCACCCAGCTCCACAACGTCGCGCGGCAGCGCCTGGGGATCCAGGACAGCCCGGAGAACCCGTCCCAGCGCCGGGCGCTGCTCGCCGCGATCAACGACGCCCTCGACGACATCCAGCCGGTGCCGGTGGATTTCGGCGCGATCCTGAGCGAGCGCGCGTCCGCCGCCCAGCTGATGATGACGGTCGCGCAGATCGTGAAGCACGTGGACGGGGCGAGCCCGGTGCGCTTCCTGATCGCCGAAACCGAGAGCGGCTACACGCTGTTGACCGCCTTGTGGCTCGCCCGGCTGTTCGGCATCGACGAGCATGTCGAGATCTCGCCGTTGTTCGAGACCCAGGAAGCGCTGGAGCACGGAGCCCGCATCATCGAGGAGGCGCTGCATTCCGCGCATTACCGCAGATACCTCCGCCGAACCGGCAAGCTCGCTCTGCAATTCGGCTATTCGGATTCCGGGCGCTACGTGGGTCAGCTCGCCGCCACTTACCTGATCGAACGGCTGCGGCTGAAGGTCGCGGACATCCTCAAGCGGCGCGGCCTCACCGATATCGAGGTGATCCTGTTCGACACCCACGGCGAGAGCATCGGCCGTGGCGCGCACCCCTTCTCGCTGGCGGACCGCCTCGATTATCTGTCGCCGCCGCAGTCGCGGCGCGCCTTTGCCGAAGCCGGCATCATGTGCCGCGAGGAGTCCGCCTTCCAGGGCGGCGACGGATACCTGCTGTTCGGCACCTCGGCGCTGGCGGACGCCACCATCGGTACCATCGCCGAGCATGTCTTTGCCCCCGTGGTGGCGGAAGGCGACCCCATCTACGACGAGCCCGACTTTTCCGCGGACTTCTTTTCCACCATCGCGCTCGGCATGAGCGGCCTGGTGGAGGATCCGGGCTATGCGGCGTTGCTGGGCGCGTTCGGGCCGGCCCTGATCGACCGCACCGGATCGCGTCCGGCGTCCCGGCAGAGCGACTCCACCGGCGCCGCCGCCCGTATCCGCCATCCGCGCGAGTTGCGCGCCATCCCCAACAACGCGATCCTCCAGCAGCTCGGCTGGTGCGCCAACACCATCCAGGGCCTGGGACTGGCGGCGGCACGCCACCCGGAAACCTTCGAGGCGTTTCTGGGCAAGAGTCCCCGCTTCCGGCGCGCCCTGGATTTCGCCGCCCATGCGCTGGCCCATTCGGATCGCGACGTGCTCCGGGCCCTGGTGCTGACGCTCGATCCGGGCGTGTGGCAGGACCGGGCGGCGCACGAGAACGATCCCGGCCGCCGCGATGCCCTCGTGGCGCTGGTGTCCGGGCTGGAACGGCTCGATCTATGGGCCAACACGCAATCCATGTTCCGCCGCATCCAGGCCGACCATCTGGCGCTCCGCGTGGCATGGCCCGACGCACCGCGGATGCGCCTGGAAGAGGTCGTGCTTCATGCCCTGCGGATCGCGTTGATCGAGAGGATCTGGCTCCTCTCGACCCGCATCCCGTATTTCTCGCCACGGCACGGCTTCACGCGCGAGGCGCTGGACGATCTGGTGCTGCGCCTGGAGATTCCCGACGTGCTGGTCCACCTGCGCGAGGTGTTCCCGCACGAGGAAGACGAAGGAACACAGCTCGATTTCCGCGAGCCGCACGGGCCGCGCACCGACACCGCCTACACCCGGGAGAAGCAGCAGATCTTCGAGCCGATGGAGCGTTTGTTCGCCCTTCTGCGCGAGATCAGCATCGCGGTGATGCACGACGTGGGAGCGTTCGGCTGACCGCCGCCGCGACGGTGCCGGACCCCAAGCGCCCTTCGGTCACGCCGCGGCGTCGGGCGTGGCGCCTGCAAGAGCCGCCGCCGCCAACCGGGATCCCCCTTCCGGTCGCGCCGGGCATCCGGCGCATCGTCGCCGCCAACCCGGGACCGATGACCTATCACGGCACCAACAGCTGGTTGGTGGATTGGTCCGGCGGCACGGCGGTGATCGACCCCGGGGTTGAGGATCGGGGCCATCTTGAAGCCATTCTGCGGGAAGCGGCCGGCCGGCTGACCCACGTGATCGTGTCCCACACTCATCGCGACCATCTGGCCGGGGCCGAAACCCTCGCGCGCGAAGCCGGGATCCCCACCGCGGCCTATCGTGACGGGCCCGATACCGAGTTCGATCCGGATCTGAAGCTCGACGATGGCGACGAGGTCGCCGGGCTGCGGGTGCTGCACACGCCCGGGCACGCCATGGACCATCTGTGCTTCCTGCATCCGGAAGGCATCCTGTTCACCGGGGACCACGTGATGGGGTGGTCCACTTCCGTGGTGCCTCCGCCGCCCTACGGGGATCTTTCCGCCTTCCTGCACAATCTCGAGCGCGTGCGGTCGCTCGACGCCCGGTTGATGCTTTCCGGCCACGGCCCGGCCATCGAGCATCCGCAGCGGACGATGGACGCGCTGATCGAGCACCGGCTGGCGCGAGAAGCGTCGATCCTCGCCTGCCTCGATCACCACCCTCGGCCGGTGGACGATCTGCTGGCCCGCACCTACCGGACGGTGCGACCGGACCTGCTCCGGGCGGCCCGCAACAATCTGCTGGCGCATCTGCGCAAGCTCGAAGCCGAAGGTCGGGCGCTGGAGGGGCCGGATGGCTGGCGGTCCAGCGCAACATGAGCGGCCGAAACCGGGGAAAGAAGCCGGGGGCCTGGCCGCCTCGCCCGCAACTGCCGCGACCGTCGTCAGCTTGGGGCGGCTCATCGGTGCAGGCGGGCGCGCGGGAACATGCGGAACGCTTTCCCACCGCCCTGAAGACGTCCCACGCCACCGCCATGCACCCACGGATGGGCAAGTTTTAATTCCATTCCGTCGTGCGAGACCGGGTGACGCTCTCCCTTGCCGGTAATGGGAATGGCATCATCCCGCGGAGGATCGGCGAGGCCTGCGTCCCAACGCGACGCCCGGGGCCGCCCAACGGGACCATGTCATGAAGAACAACCGGTTGATGCTTCTTGCGGCGACGGCCATGCCGCTCCTGTTCGCCAGCGCGGGTTCCCGCGCCGGCGACGCGGCGGGCCATGCCAAGGACCCGGTCGAGAAGCCGCCGCATCTCCAGACCGATGCCGTGACCACCGATGGCAGCGTCACGGTCGGCGGCCAGCCGGTGCCCTATCAGGCGGTTGCCGGAACGCTGGTGGTGCATGCGAAAGGCTGGGACGACTCCGCGGCGCCCGACAGCGAGAAGGACCGGAACGCGGGCGACGACGGCAATCCCACCGCTCAGGCATCGATGTTCTACGTGGCCTATCTCAAGAAGGGTGCGAAGCCCGAAGACAGGCCGATCACCTTCCTGTTCAATGGCGGCCCCGGATCGTCGAGCGTCTGGCTGCACATGGGCGCGTTCGGCCCGCGCAGGGTGGTCACGGCGGACGACACCCATACGCCGATGGCGCCCTACAAGGTGGTGAACAACGCCCAAAGCCTGCTGGACGCGTCGGACCTCGTCTTCATCGACGCGCCCGGCACCGGCTTCTCCCGCATCGCCGGCAAGGACAAGGAGAAGCAGTTCTTCGGGGTGGACCAGGACGCCCGGGCCTTCACCGACTTCATCACCCAGTTCCTCAGCCACTATGGCCGGTGGAACTCGCCGAAATTCCTGTTCGGCGAGAGCTACGGCACGCCCCGCGCCGCCGTGGTGGTGAACGAGCTGGAACAGGAACGGGAGGTCGATTTCAACGGCGTGATCCTGCTGTCGCAGATCCTCTGCTTCGATGCGAGCGGCGATGCCCCGGAAACCAATCCCGGCGTCGATCTGCCCTATGTGGTCGCCCTGCCCACCTATGCCGCGACCGCCTGGTATCACCACAAGCTTCCCGGGCAGCAGACCGACCTCGCCCACCTGCTGACGGACGTGGAGCGGTTCGCCGACACCGATTACGCGGCGGCGCTCCAGCAGGGGGCGGCCCTGGATCCTGCCCGTCGCGACGCCATCGCCCAGAAGCTGCACGACTATACCGGACTGCCCGTGGACTACATCCGCAAGGCGGACCTGCGGATCAATGTCGGCATGTTCCAGCACGAACTGCAGGAGGATGAGGGCAAGTATGTCGGCCGCTTCGACACCCGCTTCTCTGGCCCCGGCATGGACCCGCTCTCCAAGCAGGCCGAGTACGACCCGCAATCGGCCGGGATCAGCTCGGCCTACGTATCGGCCTTCAACGACTATGTCCGGCGGTCGCTGAACTACGGGCAGGACAAGACCTACAAGCCCGACATCATGATCGAGGACTGGGACACCAAGCATCAGCAGCCGGGGCAATCACAGGCGCAGCCGGGCCCGCTCAACGTGTTGCCCGATCTCGCGGCGGCACTGAAATACAATCCCCGCCTGAAGGTGCTGCTCAACGCCGGCTATTACGATCTCGCCACCCCGTTCTACGAAGGCATCACCGAGATGCGGCACCTGCCGATGTCGCGGGACCTTCAGAACAACATCGAATACAAGCAATATTCCTCGGGCCACATGGTCTACGCGCACCAGGAGAGCCTGCAGGCGTTGCACGACAATGTCGCGGACTTCATCCGCCGCGCGAGCCTACCGCAGGACCAGCCCGGACACCCGTCGAACGGCGGCTGACAAACACAAAGGGCTCCGGCGCTACCGCCGGAGCCCTTCTGGTTCGATGCCGCGGAGACCCTAGACCGCCCGGCGGCCGATCACCGCGCGGTAGATCGCCAGGATCACGATCGCCCCGATGATGGATGCGATCCATCCCGCACCCTGCCCCGGGCGATACCAGTGCAGCGACTGTCCGATGAAGGTGGCGAGCAGCGATCCACCGATGCCCAGCAGGATGGTGACGATGATGCCACCGGGATCGCGCCCCGGCATGATCAGCTTGGCGATCGCTCCCACGATCAGGCCGACGATGATCGCCCAGATGAAACCCATGACCCGTCCCCCCTTCCGATGACGGACATTCCTACGCCCCGGCGGCGATGCGGTTCCGAAACGGCCAGGTCAACAAGCGCCCGGGGCCGGCGGATCGCGCCTCCTGAACGAAAGAAGGCCGGCCCAGCGGGGGGCCGGCCTTCATCGGAACAGGGTCCGGGAGCGGGATCAGGCGCTCTTGGCCATGATCTCGTCGGCGATGTTCCGGGGCACCGGGTCATAGTGGTGGAACTGCATGGTGAAGGAAGCACGCCCCTTCGTCATGGAACGCAGGTGGGAGATGTAGCCGAACATCTCCTTGAGCGGCACCTGGGCCCGCACCGTCACCGTGGAACCCGCGGATTCCTGGTTCTGGATCATGCCGCGACGACGGTTCAGGTCGCCCACCACGTCACCCACATGGTCCTGCGGCGTGGTGACCTCGACGTCCATGATCGGCTCCAGGATCACGGGGCCGGCCTTCTTCATGCCTTCGCGGAAGCAAGCCTTGGCCGCGATCTCGAACGCCAGCGCGGACGAGTCGACGTCGTGATACTTGCCGTCCAGCAGGGTGAACTTGAAGTCCACCGTCGGGAAGCCCGCCAGCACGCCCGTAGAGGACTGGATGCGGATGCCCTTGTCCACCGCCGGGATATATTCCTTCGGCACGGTGCCGCCGACGACCTTGTTCTCGAAGGCGATGCCCTCGTTCCGCTCCTGCGGCGCGAACTCGATCTTCACCTCGGCGAACTGGCCCGAACCACCCGACTGCTTCTTGTGGGTGTAGGTCTCGACGTGGGGCTTGGAGATGGTCTCGCGATAGGCCACCTGCGGCGCGCCGATATTGGCGTCCACGCCGTACTCGCGGCGGAGGCGGTCGATGATGATCTCGAGATGCAGCTCGCCCATGCCGGACAGGATGGTCTGGCCGGTTTCCTGATCGGTCTTGAGACGCAGGGACGGGTCCTCGCCGGCGAGCTTCTGCAGCGCCAGCGTCATCTTCTCGACGCCTTCCTTGGTCTTCGGCTCGACCGAGATGTCGATCACCGGCACCGGGAACGCCATGCGCTCCAGCACCACCGGGTCGGAGGAGTCCGCCAGGGTGTCGCCGGTCTGGGTGTCCTTGAGCCCCACGAACGCGGCGATATCGCCGGCATGGACCTCCTTCACCTCCTGGCGCTTGTCGGCATGCATCTGGAACATGCGGCCGACACGCTCCTTGTGCCCCTTGGTGGTGTTGAGCACCTGATCGCCCGACTTCAGCACGCCGCGATACACGCGCACGAAGGTCAGGGTGCCGTACTTGTCGTTGATGATCTTGAACGCGAGCCCCGCGAACTTGCCCTCGGGGTCGACCGGGATCACTTCCAGCGCGTTCTCGTCCACATCCTCGCCTTCCGGCGGGGCGACACGGATGCCCTCGACGTCGGTGGGGGACGGCAGATAGTCGAGCACCGCATCAAGAAGCGGCTGCACGCCCTTGTTCTTGAACGCGGTTCCGCACAGCACCGGGCGGAACTCGCCGGAAATGGCGCCCTTCTTGATGCAGCGCTTCAGGGTGGCGACGTCCACGTCACCCTTCTCGAAATATTCCTCCATCGCCGCGTCGTCCATGGCGAGGGCGGTGTCCAGCAGGGTCTGGCGAGCCTCGGCCGCCTTCTCCTTCAGGTCGGCCGGGATCTCCTCGTCGTGGAACTTCGCGCCGAGTTCGCCGCCTTCCCAGATGATCGCCTTCATCTCGACCAGGTCGACCACGCCCAGGAACTGGTCCTCGGCGCCGATCGGCAGCTGCAGCGGCAGCGCCACGATGTCGAGCTTCTCCTTCAGCGTGTCGAACGCGCGGTAGAAGTCGGCGCCGGTACGGTCCAGCTTGTTGATGAAGATGATGCGCGGGACGTTGTAGCGGTCCGCGAGACGCCAGTTGGTCTCGGACTGCGGCTGCACGCCAGCCACGCCCTCGATGATGAAGATGGCGCCGTCGAGCACGCGGAGCGACCGGTTGACCTCGATGTTGAAGTCGATGTGGCCGGGCGTGTCGATGATGTTGATGCGGTGGTCCTTCCACTCGCAGGTCACGGCGGCGGAGGTGATGGTGATGCCGCGCTCACGCTCCTGCTCCATGTAGTCGGTGGTGGTGTTGCCCTCGTGGACCTCACCGATCTTATGGGACACGCCGGTGTAGTAGAGGATGCGCTCCGTGGTCGTCGTCTTCCCCGCGTCGATATGCGCGGTGATGCCGATGTTGCGGATCAGGGAAAGGTCGGAACTGCCGGACACGCTGGATCTCCTGAAAGCCAAAACGGCGCGTCGGAGAGCTTCGTGGCCTTTCGGCCTGAACGGGCTCCGTGCGCCGATCGGGCCGGCGGTGGGACCGCGCGGCCGTGCTGAGCTTGATGGCGCCTCACATGCGCGAGACGATGGGGATTTGCAAGGCCGCCGTGCGGGTACGGCGGCGTTTCGGTGGAAGCGTCGCGTCACCGCCGGGGTGAGAGCCCGGAACGGAACACGGCCCGCCGGAGGAGGCGGGCCGGCTCGAACGTTCGGCGCTGGAACGCATCCGGCGGCCCCGGGGCCGCCGGGAGGGCTCAGGCGGACGCGGTCGCCTGCTTCTTTTCCTGGGCGCGCAGGATGCGGCGCTTCAGGACCTGCGCTTCTTCCGGCAGGCGGCGGTTCGGGGTCGACAGCAGGAAGGCGTCGAGGCCGCCATTATGCTCGATGGTGCGCAGGCCGTGCGTGGTCACGCGGATGCGGACCGGAGTGCCCAGCACGTCGCTCAGCAGCGCCGTCTCCTGCAGGTTGGGCAGGTAGCGGCGACGGGTCTTGTTGTTGGCGTGGCTGACGTTGTTGCCCGTCAGCACGCCCTTGCCGGTCATCTGGCAGCGGCGCGACATGGTTTGGGTCCCTGGAAACGATCGAGAACGATGTGGCCGCGGCCACGGCAAGCGGCGCGGCACAACCGCGTCAACTCTGGTGAGGCCGGGCTTATGGCCAAGGCGGCCCGTCCCGTCAAGCGCGAGGTGCCCGGACCGCGCGACTCGCGCCGTCTGCCCTCACCCCGCCGGCCGGCCGACGGAGCGGTCATGAACCGGATGCAGTTCTCCGGCCCGCACGCTGTCCATGGCGTTCTGCAGCATCCGCAGCATTGAGGACTGATCCATGGTGCGGGCCAGCAGCCCCAGCGAGCCGCCCAGCAGCGCGGACGCGATCGCCAGCGGCGGCAGCTTCTCGCCCAGCATGTATTCGATGGCCTTGTCGGTGACGGCGCCGGCATGGCTGAGTTCGGCCGGTACCGAACCGTCCTGCCCCAGCCGCATCTCGCTGTTCGCCGCGGCACCCTCGCCGCGCGAAGCCTCGTTGTTCGGCATCCTGTCCTCCCTCGGCACCCTGACAGATAGGACCGAGCAGCCCAGTCCGCCACCGCCGGGCGACGCTCCCCGCCCGGCGGCGCCCGAACTAGGCGCGGCTCAGGTCCGGTATCCGGGAATCGGCCGCCTCCAGCGCCTGTCGCCCAGCCGACTCCCGGTCTTCCACGCGCTGCTCCGCTGCCTGGGCGATCCACATCCGGGCATACAGGCCACCCTCGGCCAGCAGGGCGCGGTGGCTGCCGCGCTCCGCCACGCGCCCGTCCGCCAGCACCAGGATCTCGTCCGCATCCACCACCGTGGACAATCGGTGGGCGATAATCAGGGTGGTGCGATCGGCGGCCACCGTCCGCAGGGCGGACTGGATCTCGCTCTCGGTATGGGTGTCGAGGGCCGAGGTCGCCTCGTCCAGCACCAGCACCCGCGGGTTCTTGAGCAGGGTGCGGGCGATGGCCACGCGCTGCTTCTCGCCTCCGCTCAGCTTCAGACCGCGCTCGCCGACGCGGGTGTCGTAGCCGTCCGGGAGGCGCATCACGAAATCATGCACCTGCGCCAGCTTTGCGGCCTGCTCGATCTCGGCGTCGGTGGCGCCGATCCGGCCATAGGCGATGTTGTAGCGGATGGTGTCGTTGAACAGCACCGTGTCCTGCGGCACCACCCCGATCGCGGCGCGCAGACTGTCCTGGGTCCAGTCCCGGACGTCGTGCCCATCCACCAGCACCCGCCCGGCGTCGACGTCGTAGAAGCGGAACAGCAGCCGGCTCAGGGTGGATTTCCCCGCGCCGGTCGGTCCCACCACCGCCGTGCGGCCCCCGGGCATGATGGCGAAATCGATGCCATGCAGGATTTCCCGGTCCGGATGATAGCCGAAGCGCACCCCGTCGAAGCGGATCGCCGCCGGGGGTGCTTCTTCCAGCCGGGCCGGAAGAACGCGGGCCTCGGGCCGATCCTGGACTTCCTGGTGCTCGCCCAGCAGCCGGAACATCTGTTCGAGATCCACCACCCCCTGGCGGACCGACGCATACACGAAGCCCAGGAAGTTCAGCGGCAGGTAGAGCTGCATCAGATAGGTGTTCACCAGCACGAACTTGCCGACCGTCAGCCTTCCCGCGGCGACCCCTTCGGCCGCCATCAGCATGATGCCCGCCAGGGCGATCGCGATGATGGCCGCCTGCCCCAGGTTCAGCATGTTGAGCGACACCTGGGTCTGCACGGCGGCGCGCTCGTAGCGGGCCTGCGCCTCGTCGAACCGCCGGGCCTCGTGGGTCTCGTTGTTGAAGTATTTCACGGTCTCGTAGTTCAGCAGGCTGTCGAGCGCCTTGGTGCTCGCCTCGCCTTCCACCTCGTTCATCCGCCGGCGGATGCCGATGCGCCAGGAGGTGAACAGCACGGTGAAGGAAACATAGGCCACCACGGTGGCCACCGTCGCCAGGGCGAACCGCCAGTCGAACAGGTGCCAGATGACCAGGGCCACCATCACCGTCTCGAACAGGGTCGGCACGATGTTGAACACGCCGAGCCTGAGCACGAGCTCCACCGCCGCCGTGCCGCGCTCCATGGCACGGGTGACGCCGCCGGTCTGCCGGTCGAGATGGAACCGGAGCGACAGGCCGTGCAGGTGGCGGAAGGTGCGCATCGCGACACTCCGGATCACCCGCTGCTTCACCGGCGCGAACACCGCGTCCCGCAGTTCGCCGAAGCCGCCCGAGGCGATCCGCAGGAGGCCGTAACCCACGATCAGCGCGACCGGGACCGTCAGCAGCCCGGTCGGATCGCGATGCGACAGATGGTCCACGGCGCGGGCATAGATGATCGGCACCGCCACGTTGGCGCCCTTGGCCGCCAGCAGCATCAGCACGGACACCGACACCAGCCCGCGGGTGCGCCAGTCGCCGCGGGGCCACAGAAAGGGCAGCAGCCCCGTCACCGTGGTCAGGGCGGTACGCCGGGCGGCGGCGGTTCCGGCCGGTGGGGGTGGAGACGAGGACGATGAGCTCATGATCCCGATGTGGCGTCCGGATCCGGCGGCACAATGAAGCTTGGAGGGGCGGATGTCGCTGGGACGACCGAGCGCGGCGCCGTGGCCACGGTTTCGGGTCGGAAAGACGAGCCGCAACCTCTCCCCGGCGCGGAGCCACCCTTGGAATGTCCCGAGGATGCCGGCATGGCGGGACGACCTCCGGCGGACCGGCGGCTGGGCATCCGCGCGCCGTTCCCTCCCCGCGCCGTCGACCGGGGGTCCGCGTCGCGGGAGCCCTGGAGGCGGTCCGCGCGCATCGTTTTGAAAGCAGCGGCGTTTGGTCCGGACCATGGCCAGCCAGGCGTCCCGCCGCCGAGCGTCCGGCATCAACCAGCGCGAAGGAGCGTCGCCCATGACCCTGAACCCCCGAGACGGGTATGCGGATCGGGCGATCGATGCGGCACCAGGTCCGTTCGGGCGCCACCTGGACCGGTGCAACAGCGCGCGCCTGCCCGGCGACCGCAAACGCTTCCGTCTCGGCAGCCTGGACGTGGGCTGGGTCGGCGCCACGATCGCCGCTGCCCTCGCGGAGAAAGGGGTGGCCGATGAACCGGAAGCCCTGGTGCTCGACGACCCGGAGCGGCTCCCAGGGCTCGCGCGCGAGCTGGCAACAGCCGGCCTGTTTCGCCATCGCGGCGAGGCGTTCGACGTCCGGGCGGTGCCGGACGGCCCGGTGCTGACCAGCATAGACCGGGGAGCGATCCCCGCCTTCGGCATCCTGGCGGAGGGGGTGCACCTGAACGGTCTGGTCGACCGGGCCGACGGGATTCACCTCTGGGTGGGACGACGTGCGGACGACAAGCTCCTGGACCCCGGCAAGCTTGATCATCTGGTGGCAGGCGGCATCGCGGCGGGCCACGGCGTCCGCGATACGCTCGAGAAGGAAGGGCATGAGGAAAGCAACCTGCCGCCGGAACTAGCGAGGCAGGCCGAAGCGGTCAGCATCATCAGCTACGCGATGGAGCGCCCCGAGGGGCTGCGGCGGGATCGGCTGCACTGCTTCGACCTCTGGCTGCCCGAGGATTTCCGCCCCCATGCCAATGACGGCGAGGTGGCGGAGTTCATCCTGTTGCCGCTGCCGGAAATCTTCCGGCTGGTGCGGGACACCGACCGGTTCAAGTTCAACGTCAATCTCGTGCTGATCGACCTGTTTCTGAGGCTCGGGCTGATCGCCCCAACAGGATCAGAAGGCGTCGTTCTCTCAAGAATGCTGGAAAGACAGTTGGTTTAGAGGTGAAATTAGACCAAGAGATCAACTTTAGCATGTATGGTCCGTGTAGCATCCTTTGTGTAAAAACAGTTAATTGGAAGGCATTTTGAAGAATTAGGATCGAATGAACCATCGCTGGGAAAAATTTCCCGACCTTGTCGCATCCGATATGTTCTTGTTATGTTCTCATATGCAGGATGATGCCGGGGCCAAGACCGATGTGGATGGAACACCTTGAGGGATCGACTCTTCACGCGTTGCGGAACCGCATCGCCCAGATCTCCGGGCATGCCGGTGGAAGCCCTCACCCTTCTTCACGACCGCCTCTGCGGTTCGGGCTGCATGAGATCGACAGTCTGCTTCCCTCAGGCGGCCTCGCGGTCGGGGCGCTGCACGAGGTGATGGGCGCCGGTCCCGATACCGAGCATGCCGCGGTTCCCAGTCTTCTGGTCGCCGGCCTGCTGGCCCGGCACGAGCGGGGCCCGGTGTTCTGGGCCATGCGGGGGCGCGACCTGTTTCCGCCCGGTCTCGCGGGGGTCGGGCTGGGACCCGGACGGGTGATCCTGGCCGAGTGCGGCCGTGACGTGCTGGCCGCCATGGAGGAGGCGCTCCGCCATCCCGCTCTGGGCGCCGTGGTCGGCGAGGTGGACGGCCCGTTCGGGCTGGTGGCCTCTCGTCGTCTCCAGCTCGCGGCGGCCCGTTCGGGCGTCACCGCGTTCGCGCTCCGCCGCAGCAGGCGATTCGACGACCCCGCCCTGTCGGCCCCGAGCGCTGCCAGCAGCCGCTGGCGGGTTTCCGCTCTGCCGGCACCCGGCAGGGATGACGGCGCGCTCGATGCATGGCCCGGCCGTGCCGCCTGGCGGCTCGATCTGCTGCGATGCCGGGACACCGGCCTGTCCCGATCATGGTGGCTGGAGGCTTGCGATGCGACCGGACGGATCACTTCCCTGGAACGGGACGTCCCCGACCTCCGGAGCCAGCGCCGATCCTTCCCGGCGGATCGGGTTCCTGTGGCTGCCGTTCTGGGCGGCGGAGCGGCTGCATCGTTCGGGCGCCGCAGCGCCTGAGCATCCGCTCGTCACGGTGGCGCAGGCCGGCGGAAAACGGCTGGTCGAGGCGACCTGCCAGCTCGCCAGACGCGCCGGGCTGCAGCCGGGGATCACCGTCGCCCTGGCGCAGGCCAGCCTGCCGGGCCTGCGATGCTATCCGGCCGATCCCGGCCGGGACGTCGCCGCCCTGCGCGAGCTGGCAGCTTGGTGCGGCCGTTTCACCCCGTCCACCCGCGCCCTGCCCCCTGACGGGATCTGGCTCGACCTGACCGGATGCGCGGGCTTGTTTGGCGGCGAGCCAGCACTTCTGGACGAGTTGCATCGTGGTTTGGCCGCCGAGGGCCATGCCGGCCGGATCGCGGTGGCACCCACTCCGGGAGCCGCCTGGGCGATGGCGCATCATGGCGACCAGGCGATCGCCCGCGTCAGCATGGCCGGACTGTCCGGATGCCTGTCGCCGCTGCCGGTGGAAGCGTTGCGGCTGTCCGAGCCGGACCTCGTGACGCTCCATCGCTTCGGCCTGCACCGGATCGCCGATCTCGCCGCCCTGCCCCGAGGGGCCCTGACCCGGCGCCTCGGCATGCAGCCCTTGCGCCGGCTGGACCAGGCGACGGGCCGCATCGCGGAACCGATCGAACCGGAGCCGCCGCCATCCTCGTTGGAGGAACGGCGGGTGTTCGCCGAACCGATCGGCACGCCTGACTCCCTGCGGGCGGCCATCGCGATCCTGGTGGATGCGTTGTGCCGCCGCCTGGAAGCCGGGCAATCCGGGGTCCGCCGGACGATGCTGGGTTTCGGGCGCGTGGACGACAGCTGGACATGGCTCGCTGCGTCCCTGTCCCGGCCGAGCCGCGACGCCGCGCATCTGACCCGCCTCCTGGGCGAGCGGCTGGAACAGGTCGATCCCGGCGAGGGCGTGGAACGGATGCGCCTGGTGGCGCTGGTGGTGGAAACGCTCCGGGCGGCGCAGGAGCGGCTCCCGCAGGCGACCTCCCGGGAAATCGGGCCCGGGGGGATCGGAGGGCGTGAGATCGTTCCCCGGAACATCGTCCACGGAAACGGCCCCTCCGGAAACGTCCCCCAAGGGGGCATCGAGGAGGCGGCACGGGAGCTGTCCGCCCTGATCGACACGCTGGAGAACCGCCTGGGCGCGGGACGATTATGGCGCGCCCATCCGATGGAAAGCGACGTGCCCGAGCGCAGCGTCCGCCGCGTTCCTCCGCTCGATCCCGGCGGCAACCGGAACAACGCGGCGCGCCTCACCGCCGGGCCGGACCCGGCCGGCGCATCGCCTCCCGTCAACGCCGCCCCCGTCAATGCCGTGGATTGGCGCCGCCATTCATGGCAGGCCGACGGGGGATGGCCGTCCATGCTGCCGAGGCCGGTGCGGTTGTTCGATCCGCCGCAGCCGGTACAGGTGATGTCGGAGCTGCCGGACCATCCCCCGCTCTTCTTCGTCTGGCGGCGGCATCGTCATCAGGTACGCCGGGCGGCCGGCCCCGAGCGCATCTCGGGCGAATGGTGGCGGCGCGACGGGGAGGTCCATGCCATGCGCGATTATTTCAGGATCGAGGACGAGCATGGCTGCCGGTTCTGGTTGTTCCGCCGCGGCGACGGCTGCGATCCGGCCACCGGACGGATGGACTGGTTCCTGCACGGGCTGTTCTGAATTCTCCGGCCGGGGAGCCTTCCAGCCGGATCGTGCCGGCACCCTCGGCGCATCCGAGGACGCCCGGTCTTCAGGCGCCGTTCCGATCGGCCCCGGGGCGGCTTTCAGACCGCGATGCTCCCTCGCGGCCACCGGATCATGACGCCGCGAAGGCCTGAAGCCGGTTCCGACGAACGCGACCTTCGGGAGATCGGGAGACCGGACCGTTCAGCCGGGCGCCACCATTGCGGGCCGGAAGAAGCCGGACTGCCTCCGGCCGATCACCCGGCCCGTTTTTCGGCTCCGCGCTCAATAGGGCGGCGGCACCGGTGGCGGCACGGCGCCGGGCGATGCCGGCACCCCATAAGCGGGACGCCCATAGGCCGGCGGCGCATAGCCGGGGGCGACGGGACGGTAGGCGGGCGGATAGGCCCCGCGCAGCGTTCCCGGCATCACCGGCCGGGGGGGCACCTGATAGTACGGCCCCCGATAGTTCTGATCGAGCTGGGAGCTGTTCAGCCGCTCGATCTCCGAGTTGCCGGTGCCGTCCCGGTAGGGCGAGCTCGGAGGCGCCTGCTGCGCCATCGCGATGGTCGCCGGCAGCAACCACACCGCCGTCGCCGCGAGCATTCTCGAACCGTAGCGCATGCCTCGCTCCTCCAGATGCCTGAGCCCTCATAACGCACGCGATCCGTGGCGGGATCGCGGCAACGTTTGCCGAACCGCGAACGAGTTTTGGCAGACGCCCGATGTTCCTGTTATGTTCCTATGATACCAAGCCGCCCTACCCCATGCGCTACCTCGAACTCCAGTGCTGCACCGACTACTCGTTCCTGAGGGGCGCCAGCCACCCGCACGAGCTATTCGCCCAGGCAGCGGCCTACGGATACGAGGCCCTCGCCGTCACCGATCGCAACAGCCTCGCCGGCATCGTCGCCGCGCATCGCTGCGCCCGGGAAACCGGCCTGCGCCTCGTGGTCGGGTGCCGGCTGGATCTTCTCGATGCGCCGTCGGTGCTGCTGTTCCCGGAAAACCGGCAAGGCTACGCGCGGCTGTGCGCCCTGCTTTCGGTCGGCAAGGAACGCGGCGGCAAAGGGGCCTGCCTCCTCGACTGGTCCGATCTCGCCAACGATACGGACGGCCTGCTCGCCGTGATGCTGCCCGAGCGGCCGTTGTCGGCACTGGCGGATACGCTGCCGCCGGACCTGGCGCGCCTGAGAGCGGCGTTCGGCGACCGGTGCTGGTGCGCGCTGACGCTGGAACGCGGGCCCGACGACTGGGAGCGCCTGCACCTGACCGAGCGGCTGGCGCGGGCGGGAGATGTGCCGGCCGTGATCACCGGAGACGTGCTCTATCACCACCCGCAGCGCCGCATCCTGCAGGACGTGATGAGCTGCATCCGGGAGGGCTGCACCATCGACGCGATCGGCTTCCGCCGCGCCCGGTCGGTGGACCGCCATCTCAAGACCCCCGGCGAGGTCGAGCGGTTGTTCGCGACGCGACATCCCGAGGCCCTGCTGGCCACCGGCGACATCCTGCGCCGCGCCCGGTTCTCGTTGAACGAGCTGCGCTACCAGTATCCCGAGGAAAGCGAGACCCCGGGCCTGACCGATCATCAGGATCTGGAACGGCTGGTGCGCGAAGCGAGCGACGAACGCTACCCCGGCGGGGTGCCGGAGAAGGTGGCCACCCAGCTCCGGCACGAGCTGAGCCTCATCCGCCAGCTCGACTACGCGCCCTATTTCCTGACGGTGAACGCCATTGTCCGGGAAGCGCGGCGCCTCGGCATCCTGTGCCAGGGACGCGGCTCGGCCGCCAATTCCGCCGTGTGCTTCGTGCTCGGCATCACCTCCATCGATCCGGTGGAGGGCAACCTTCTGTTCGAGCGATTCATCTCCGCCGACCGCAACGAGCCGCCGGACATCGACGTCGATTTCGAGCACGAGCGGCGCGAGGAGATCATCCAGTGGATCTTCAAGCGCTACGGACGTCAGCGCGCCGCCCTGTGCGCCGCCGTCGCACGCTACCATTCGCGCGGAGCGGTGCGCGACGTCGGCAAGGCGCTCGGACTGCCGGACGACGTCACGGCCCAGCTCGCCGGCCAGATCTGGGGGTGGAGCGACGAGGGCGTGGATTTGTCGCACGCGCAGGCGCTGGGCCTGAACACGGAGGATCGCCGTCTGCGGCTGACGCTGCTGATCGCGCGCGAGCTGATCGGCCATCCGCGACATCTGAGCCAGCACCCCGGGGGCTTCGTGCTCACCCGCGACCGGCTCGACTCCCTGGTGCCGATCGAGCCCGCCGCCATGGCGGACCGGCAGGTGATCGAATGGGACAAGGACGATATCGACGAGCTGAAATTCATGAAGGTCGACGTGCTCGGCCTCGGCATGCTCGGCTGCATGCGCCGTGCCTTCGGACTGCTGGAGGAGCATCGCGGGCTACGGCTCGATCTGGCGGATATCCCGGCCGACGACCCCGACACCTTCGCGATGATCCAGCGCGCGGACACGCTCGGCACCTTCCAGATCGAGAGCCGGGCGCAGATGGCGATGCTGCCGCGCCTGAAGCCCCGGAAGTTCTATGATCTGGTGGTGCAGGTCGCGATCGTCCGCCCCGGCCCGATCCAGGGCGACATGGTGCATCCCTACCTGCGCCGCCGCGAAGGATTGGAGGAACCCGAATACCCGCAGGAATCCCTGTACCGGGTACTGCACATGACCTACGGCGTGCCGTTGTTCCAGGAGCAGGCGATGCAGGTCGCGATCCAGTGCGCCGGCTTCAGCCCGAGCGAGGCGGACCAGCTCCGCAGGTCCATGGCGACCTTCAAGATGACCGGCGGCGTCGCGCGCTTCAAGGACAAGCTGGTGGACGGCATGGAGCGGAACGGCTTCACGCGCGCCTTCGCGGAGAAGACCTTCTCGCAGATCGAGGGCTTCGGTTCCTATGGCTTTCCCGAAAGCCACGCCGCCGGCTTTGCGCGCATCGCCTACATGAGCGCCTGGATCAAGTGCCACCATCCGGACGTGTTCTGCTGCGCGCTGCTCAACGCGCAGCCGATGGGCTTCTATGCGCCCGCCCAGGTGGTGCGCGACGCGCGCGAGCACGAGGTGCCGATCCGCCCGGTCTGCGCGCTGCGCAGCGAGTGGGACTGCACGTTGGAGGAGACCGGCGGCCGGCTGCTCGCGGTGCGCCTGGGGCTTCGCATGGTGTCCGGCCTCAAGCGCGCGGACGCGGATGCCATCCTGCGCCATCGCGAGCCTGAAACGGCGTGGCTTCCCGGCCCGGACGGATTGCGCCGGCTGCAGCGGCGCACCGGGGTCTTTCCGTCCGGCCTGGAACCGCTCGCCCAGGCCGACGGCTTCGCGGCGTTCGGCCTGACCCGCCGCGAAGCCCTCTGGGCACTGCGCGGGCTGGACGAACCGCTTCCCTTGTTCGCAGCACTGGAACAGGGCAGAAAGAACGGCGGGAGCGACGCTTTCCCCCCGGCACGACGCGAACCGACACCCGTGCTGCCGCCATCGACCGAAGGGGTGGAGGTGGCCGCCGACTACCGTTCGGTGGGGCTCAGCCTGCGACGCCACCCGCTGTCGCTGCTGCGGCCGGTGCTGCACCGGCGCGGCCTGCTGCGCTGCGACGCGCTGCTTTCGGCGCCGGACGGGAAGCGTCTGGGGGTGGCGGGAATCGTGCTGGTTCGACAGAAGCCGGGCTCGGCCAAGGGCGTCATGTTCATGACGATCGAGGACGAGGCGCACGTCGCGAACCTGGTGCTGTGGCCCTCCGTGTTCGAGCGGCATCGCCGGCTGGTGCTGTCCGCCGGCATGGTCGCCTGCCACGGCCGGGTGCAGCGCGCGGGCGAAGTGGTGCATCTGGTGGTGGAAGCCCTGGAAGACCTCACGCCGCTGCTACGCGGCCTGAACCGCGCTCCGGCGCTACGGCACGCCCTGCGCGACCGGGACCGCGGTTCCGCACCGATCCAGGTATCGACGCGGGATTTCCGGTGACGGCTGCGTCGGCCGATGGCTCGCTTTCCGGCTCGATGGCCTCCCGCGGCGGATGGAACGCTCCCTTCCCTCCTCCGGCACGGCCGGATGGCCGCGTGATGCCTCAGCCGCCATCCACCGCGCGGCGGCCAATCGCGGGATCGTCGGTGAAGAAGCCATCGATCCCGGCTTGCAAATAGCGCCGGATCTCCCGCACCGACCCGTCGGGATTGCGCGCGTCGTCGCCGGCGCCGTCGCGGAAATCAACGGCAAGGAAGCGGTTCTCCGGACGGAAGGTATAGACATGCACCTTCAGGCCGGCCGCATGCGCGTCGCGTACCAGCATGGTTTCCTCCCCGAGCCTGCCGTCCGCGCGCAACGGGATCACCGACCGGGTGTTGGGACCGATCACATCCGCATAGGTCGCGATGGCGGCCAGGCCCGCCGGCGTCATCATCCCGGCGAAACGCTCCGGCGCGGAAGTTCCCGTCGGCTCGGTGGCCAGCCCCAGCAGCTGCATCAGCCTGACATTGGCGTGTCCACGGCCGACGCGCTCGCGGACGCGCTTCAATCCTTCCGCGTAGAAGCACTGCACTTCCAGCGGCGCTTCCCGGGTGTAGCGATGCCGCGAGATGATCTCCACGAAGCGGTCCTCGGTGGGCAGCCCGATCGACCGGAAGAACGGCACCGACTTCAGCTCCGGGATCAGCCCGACCATTCGCCCGCGCGTCGCCGATTCGGCGGCCACGAAGTCGATGATCTCCTCGAAGGTCGGAACCTGGAACTCGCCGTCGAAGCGCGTGTTCTGCGGCCGCACCTTCGGCAGCCGCTCCCTGGCGCGCAGGGTCTTGAGCTCGGCCAGGGTGAAGTCGACGGTGAACCACCCGGTGGTGCTCTTGCCGTCCACCGTGCGGGTGGTGCGGCGGCCGGCGAATTCCGGACGCGCCGCGACATCGGTGGTTTCGGTGATGTCGCTCTCGTGGCGGGCCACCAGCACGCCGTCGCGCGTGACCACGAGATCCGGCTCCACGAAGTCGGCGCCGTCCGCAATGGCCTTGGCATAGGAGGCGAGCGTGTGTTCGGGCCGCAGCGCCGGTGCACCCCGATGGCCGATCACCAGCGGCTTCCCGGCGCCCTTCGGTGCGGGGGACACGCCCGCGGGCGCCGCCGGAAGCGCCCCCGCCGCTCCGAGCGGGGCAGAGGCGGCGGCGGCCAGGAAATGACGGCGCGTGATCGGCATGGCGTCCGGTCCTCAGAAATGCGTGGTCAGCGTCAGGAAATACATCCGGGGCGCGATCGGATAGGTGTTGTAGGTTCCGGACGCAGCGCCGACCACCAGCGTGGAAACTCCGCGCTGGTTGTTGAGGTTGGTGATGTTGCCCTGCACGTACAGGTCGCGCAGGAACGCGTTCTTCGGTAGCCTGAAGCGATATCCCGCTTCGAGGCTCAACAGGAAGTACGACTTCACCGACAGGTCGTTGGTGTAGGTCGCATAGCGCGGGCCGACATAATCCCCGATCAGCTGCGCGTCCGCCGCACCCCAGTTGGCCGAGATCACGCTCTTGTTCAGCCATTCCGGGCTGGCCGGCACCTTCCGGCCCGCCGTGGATACCACGGCCCGGCCCGACATGTAGTCATCGTCGTAGCGGCTGTCGTTGTACGAGATCGCGTCGTACGCCGACAGGTGCGGACCGAAATGCAACGTTCCCGCCAGGTCGACGCCGTCCGTGGTGACGCTGCCGACATTGGCGATGATCGCGGCGCCGCCCACGATGGAAGAGATCACCGGCGTCGGGCTGATGCTCAGCAGCCGGTTGCTGAAATCCACGTGGTAGTATTCGGCCTGCCCGTCGAAACCGGTGATCGGCCCGAGACGCAGACTGCGCTGTGATCGCAGGCCCACCTCGTAGGTCCAGGAGGTTTCCGGCTCGCCCGTGCGCTTGAACAGGTCGAAGGCCTGCTGGCTCCCCAGGCTCCAGGGCGACAGGCCGCCGGCGCCATAGGTCATGTATTGACGGACGTTCTTCTGCACGTTGGCGAAGAGCTGCTCGTGCTTCGTCACGTCCCAGGTGGCACCGATCTCCGGCAGGAACGCCCTGGTCGTGTCGATGGTGCCCACCGGCAGGCCGGTGGAACCGACCAGGGAGCCGAGCTTCGGCTGCACCGGCACGTCGCCATGCGCGAACTGCATGCTGCTCTTGAAGCCATAGGCGAGCATCACGCCGGGCAGGATGCGCCAGTTATCCTCGATATGCGTTTGCAGCTCCGTGACGTCGATCTGGCTGCCGTACTGGGTGATCAGTGGGTCGGACGGCCGGTCGTACGGCGTCAGCGGATCGCCCAGCTCGAGCGGATACCAGCGCCGGAAGGCGGACGCGCTGTTGCGCTCCACCCAGCCGCCGATCTCGATGCGGTGGTTGCCGAGCGTCCAGTCCAGGGCGGTCAGATAGCCGCCACGGTTGATCTCGTATTCCGTGGTCCGCGTCGCGTATCCGGTACCGCCGAAGATCTGCCGCAGGTTCTGGCCCGGATAATAGACCGAGAACAACGCCGGAAGGCCGGCGGCGCTGATCGGACCCGCCACCACGCCGACGCCGTCATCGTGATGGAAATAGAGCTGGTTGGTCCAGGTCAGGTTCGTGCCGAACCGGTGCTCCCAGCGCAGATAGCTCAGATAGTCCGTGCGCTGCGCGTCGGAGAAATAGTTGCGGTAGTTCGAGCCGTCCGCCGCCGGCGTGGCACCGTTCGCCGACAGGTAGTTCAACGCGGTCCGGAAATCGGGATAGGTGAAGGGCCGCACATAGGGCGCGCCGCTCTCTCCCGCGACATGGACGATGCTGTCCTCGTTGGGCTCGGTCTTGTCGGAGTAGTCGAAATAGGCGACTACCCTGTCCGCGCCCGCGTCATGCACGAACTTGGCGTTCACCTGATAGCCACCCTGATGCCCCTGGAAATCCCAGGCTCGCGCATCCTGCCGGGCGAACGAGACATAGGCCGCGTTGCCGTTGCCGAAATCGCCCGTGTCCACGCGGGCATAGGTCCGGAAGGTGCTGAACGAGCCGAAGGTCTGGCCGACCGTGCCGCCGAAACGATGCTTCGGATCGGAGGTGAAGGTCTCGATCGTGCCGCCGAGATTGCTGGTGGATGCGGTGGCCAGATCGCCGGCACCGGAGTTCAGCGTCACCCGCGCCACGTTCTCGCTGATCACCGCGCGCTGCGGGGACAGGCCGTTGTAGTTGCCGTAGTTCTGGTCGCCGAGCGGCACGTCGTCCAGCGTGTAGCCGAGCTGCTGCTGGTTGAAGCCGTGCACGAACAGGGTGATGTTCTGCTCGTTGTTACCCCAGGGATCCGCGGTCTCGAACGTCACGCCCGGCAGGGTCTGCAGCGCGCGCAGCGGGCTCGTCCCCGGCAGGATCTTCTGGATCTCGGCGCCGGTGACGCTCACGGCCGAACGCGGCGACCGGTGCGACACCACCGTGACGGTCTCGTTCGGATCGGTCTTGTCGTGGGGGCCGGCGTTCTGCGCGAACGCTGCCGATGTGAGCGAGATCAGCGCCGTCGAGGTCAGCAGGCAAGCCGCCCTGCCGCGAAGAAGAAGCATCGTCCAGTCCGTGCCGTGGGGGAACGGCGACGGGGGTTATCGGGGCGGCTCCGGTCGAACAATCCGGTGCGGTCCAGTCTTCACCGAACCATCACGGTTCTGTGATCCCGCCGTCACCACCAGCGAAACATACCGGGAACGCAACAGCCGCGAGACGTCTGGGCGGCCGTACCGGCGGGCGCTAGGATGGCCGAAATGCCAGCTCCGACGCTCATGACCATCGGCTACGAAGGGATCAGCTTCGACTCCTTCCGCCAGCGCCTGATCGAGGCGAGGTGCGAGTTGCTGATCGACGTCCGGGCGATCGCCGCCTCGAGGCGTCCGGGCTTCTCCAAGACCTTGCTCGCGAACGGCCTCGCCGAGGCGGGCATCGACTATCTCCACCTCCAGCCGCTCGGCACCCCCAAGGACGGGCGGGACGCGGTGCGCCGGGGCGACATCGCCACGATGCACCGCATCTTCGCCGCGCACATGGAAGGGGACCGGCCACAGGCCGCCCTGGCCGAGGCGACCGCCGCCGCCGGGCAACGGCGGGCCTGCCTGCTGTGCTTCGAGCGCGATCACCGCGAATGCCACCGCACGCTGGTCGCGGAGGCCATCGTCGGCCGCTCGGGGCAGCCGGTCGAGCATCTCGAGATATCGCTGCCGCCGGAACTGCGCCCGTCCTCGCGCAAGGCCCCCCGCAGGGGCCGACCCTAGGCTCCGGCGTCTCGCCGATCCGCTTCCCGTTTTCCGCTTCCTCCCGGAGATGCCGCCTTGCCAGATCGCTCCGCGCCCCAGCCGCCCGTCGCCCGCCGCGAGGAAAGGCGGATCGAGCAGCTCGGCCGCACCCGCACCGATCATTATGCCTGGATGAAGGACGAGAACTGGCAGGCGGTGCTTCGCGATCCGTCGGTGCTGCGTCCGGACGTGGCGGAGCATCTGCGGGCGGAAAACCAATACGCGGAATCCGTGCTCGCACCCACGAAGCCGCTCCAGGACACGATCCTGGCCGAGATGAAAGGCCGCCTGAAGCAGGACGAGAGCGGGGTGCCGGTGCCCGACGGCCCCTGGGAGTATTTCAGCCGCTTCGAGCAGGGCGCCCAGCATCCGCGGCATGTCCGGCGTCCGCGCGGGCAGCAAGACGCCGCGGAAGAAGTGCTGATCGACGTCCAGGCCCTTTCCGCCGGCCACGATTATTTCGTGGTCGCCGCGGCACAGTATTCTCCCGACCATGGGCTCTACGCCTATGCGGAAGACGCGCAAGGATCGGAAGTCTACCGCATCCAGCGCAAGGACCTGGCCACCGGCGCACTGCTGCCGGACCCGGTGGAAAGCTCCACCGGCGATTTCTGCTTCTCCCCCTGCGGCCAATGGATCTTCTGGACGTTCCGCGACGAGAACGGACGTCCCACCCGCATCTTCCGCCGCCCGTCCCGCGGCGCGGAGGATACGCTCGTCTACGAGGAGCGCGATCCCGGCTTCTTCATCGGGGTGGGCGTCACCGCGAGCCGCGCCTTCATCGTCATCCAGTGCGGCGACCAAGAAACCACCGAAACGCTGCTCATCCCCGCGGCGGACCCCACCGCGGCGCCCCGGGTCGCGGCTCCCCGCCGCAAGGGCGAGCGATACGACCTCGTCCACTGGAACGACCGGTTCGTGGTGCACACCAACGCCGGCGACGCCGTGGATTTCAAGCTCATGGTCGCCCCGGTGGAGAACCCGGGCCGCGATGAATGGCGCGAGTGGCTGCCGCACCGCCCCGGCCACTTCATCGTCGGCGTGTCCGCCCTGCGCGACCACCTGTTGTGGGTGGAGCGGGTGGATGCCAACAACCGCATCGCGGTGCTCCCGCGCGAGCTGGCGGACTCGCCCGATCCGGCCGAAGCCGCACGCCTGATCTCGGTGGCCGAGCAGGCCTTTCTTCTGCAGCTCGACGGCTCCTATGAGTTCGATACGTCGGTGCTGCGCTTCGGTTACCAGTCGCCCACCACCCCCCGGCACTGGTACGAGGAAGACCTCCGCACCGGCGAGCGCACGCTCCGCAAGGTGCAGGAAATCCCTTCCGGACACGATCCCGCCCGCTACCGCACCCTGCGGCTGCATGCCCTCGCCGCCGATGGCGCCAGCGTGCCGGTGACGCTGCTGATGCGGGCCGATATCGAGCCCGACGGCCGCGCCCCCCTGCTGCTCTACGGCTACGGCTCCTATGGCCACGCCATCGAGAGCGGCTTCTCCACCCGCGCTTTCTCGCTGGTCGATCGCGGCTGGATATATGCCGTGGCCCATGTGCGCGGCGGCTCGGAGAAAGGGTGGAACTGGTTCCTGGACGGCCGGCGCGAGCGCAAGACCAACAGCTTCACCGATTTCGTCGACGCCGCCCGGTTCCTGGTGGCCGAACGCTGGGCGAGCGCCGGCCGCGTCGTCGCCCACGGTGCGTCCGCCGGTGGCCTGCTGATGGGCGCCGTCGCCAACCTGGCGCCCGAACTGTTCGCCGGCATCGTCGCTCAGGTGCCGTTCGTGGACGTGCTGAACACCATGTCGGACACCAGCCTGCCGTTGACGCCGCCCGAATGGCCCGAATGGGGCAACCCGCTGGAAGATCCCGCCGCCTACGACCTGATCCAGAGCTATTCGCCCTACGACCAGGTGGCGGCACTCCCCTACCCCGCCATCCTGGCCATGGGCGGCCTCAGCGACCCGCGCGTGACCTATTGGGAGCCGGCGAAATGGGTGGCCCGTCTGCGCGAGCGCGGGCTCGGCGACGCGCCCATCCTGTGCCGCATCAACATGGAAGCCGGGCATGGCGGCTCGTCCGGCCGCTTCGAAAGCCTCAAGGAAGCGGCGCTGGTGCAGGCCTTCGCGATCTGGGCGATGGAGCGTGCGGACACCGGGCAAGCGGCACGCGGCTGAGGACCAACACACCATGCGCATCATCTGCTTCGAACAGGACGGCCAGCCCCGCTACGGCGTCCGCGACCCGGGCGGCGTGCGCGAGCCGCTCGATCAGCTCATCCGCGATCCCGCCGCCCTGTTCGGGTGGCTGCGAACGGCCGCGCCGCCCATCGGTCCGCTCCACCTGCCGGGCACCGTGAAACTGCTTCCGCCCGTGCCCCGTCCGAACAAGATCCTGTGCATCGGACTGAACTATCGCGACCATGCGGCCGAGACCGGCAACCCGCTCCCGGACTACCCGACCGTGTTCCTGCGCACCGCCGCGTCGCTCGCTGCGCACGAGACCGCCCTGCTGCTGCCGCGCGAATCCTCGAAACTCGATTTCGAGGCGGAGCTCGCGGTGGTGGTCGGCACCGGCGGCCGGCGCATCGCCGAGGGCGACGCGCTGTCGCATGTCGGGGGCTATAGCTGCTTCAACGACGCCACCCTCCGCGACTACCAGACCCGGTCGTCGCAGTGGGGCATGGGCAAGAACTTCGACCGGACCGGCGGCTTCGGACCCGATCTGGTGACGCCGGACGAGCTGCCGCCGGGCGCTCGCGGCCTGTCGATCCGCACCCGCCTCGACGGCGACATCATGCAGGACGGCACCACGAACGACATGGTGTTCGGCGTCGCCCCCCTGATCGCGTTGCTGTCCGAGGCGATGACGCTGGAGCCGGGCGACGTGATCATCACGGGAACCCCCGCCGGGGTCGGCGTCGCCCGGCGGCCGCGCCTCTACATGAGGGCCGGACAAACGGTCGAGATCGAGATCGAAGGCATCGGCACCCTACGCAACATTGTCGAAGCCGACTGAGACGTCCGCAGCCCCCGGCTCGATATCGCTTCAAGGCGCGGCAACCGGGCGGCGTCGGGAGCGACCCGCCCCGGCGGGCAGATCGCAAAGCCGGACCCCCGCCATCGCGGGTCGGACGAGGCCGGGCGCAGGCGCGGACGAGCGCGCCGTGCGTCTTCATCTCGGGCCGCGGCACCGAGGAAACCAAGATACTCCCGCCACCGCAGCATCCCCGCCCTCGGCGCTTCGCCACCGCCCCCGGCCAGCGCTGCGGTCAGGCCCAAACCACTGGCGAAGCCATTCCCGAGCGGTGCTATCGCGGGCTCCAGGCTCCAGGCTCCAGGCTCCCGGCCGGGTGCCGGGATGCGCCATCCGCACCGCCCGGCCGCGACCGCCCCCGAGGAAATCAGACCTTGAAGATCTCGTCGTCCACGGGATCGGTATCGCCGTGCGCGATCGGGTCCGGCGGCACGTAACGCTCGCCCGCATCCCAGTCCTGGCGGAAACGCGCGGCCAGCGCGGAAACGATGGCGGGTTCATCCACCTCGATCGACAGCTCCCGACGGAAATCGGCCGCCGTGTGGTGGAAATGCAGAGAGCCCAGCTGCGCGACCTTGTCGTCCACCAGCGTCAGGTTGCCGTGCATCTTCGGCGTCTTCAGCCGCCGCACCTTGCCACCGGCGTTGCGCAGGATGCGCAGGGCGGCGAACGTTTCCGGCTTGTCCCAGGCATGCAGACCCTTGGCGCCGGGACAAAGGAAACGCACCGTCACGCCGCGCTCCAGCGCTTCCATCAGATGCAGCAGCACGGTCGCATCCACCAGCTTGGCGTGCTGCAGGTGGATGCAGTGCCTGGCCTGTCCCAGCAGGGCGGCGACCTGACGCCGCGAGGTGCCGGGTGCCCACAGCAGCCGACTGTCCGCCGCCGGGCAGAACGCGTGCTCGTTCCAGTCCGCCTCGAAGCAGGCGACGATCTCGTGCACCTCGGCCGGGTCGCGGGTGACGATGCCGTAGTCGCGGGTGTCGGTGAAGTATTTCTCCGCGTAGTTGAACGACGAGATCAGCGCTTCCTGTCCGTCGATCACCAGCGATTTCTCGTGCGTCGCGGCGTGCCGCGACGATCCCCACCGGACTTCGATGCCGCCGCCGACGAGCGCCAGGCGCGTGGCGTCGTTGTCGCGCGAACGGTCGTTGCGTTCCGCGTTGAGCATCACCCGTACCGCCACCCCGCGTGCCTGCGCGCGCAGCAGCGCCGCCAGCAGGATCGGGTCGGTCAGGGTGTAGATCTTGAGCGTGATGCTGCTGGCCGCCGCGTCGATCAACGCCTGCACCGCTTCGCGGCCGCTGTCCGGCATGATCAGCAGCCGGCGCACCGGCGCTACCTCCGCCGCCGCCACGCTGTCGGACCCGGCACCGTCACTCGACATCGTATGGCTATCTCCCGCCCACCGTGGACGCTGGTCGCTAACGGTTTGATTCCTTATCTTCGGGGCATGACCGTTCCGGTTGCAACCCCGCTGCCCGAGCCGGATCTCCACGCGCTTCCCGCGGTGGAACCCGCCCCGTCGACGCTTCTCCTGTTCCTGGCCTTCTCCCGCATCTCGCTGCTCAGCGTCGGCGGCGGCCTCACCGCCTGGATCAGACGGCTGGTGGTGGAGGAACGCCGCTGGATGGACGAGCCGCGCTTCCTTTCGGGCTACGCGCTCAGCCAGATCGCGCCGGGGCCGAACGCGGTCAATCTCGCCGTCTTCGTGGGCGCCACCCTCCGCGGCGCCCGCGGGGCCGTGGCAGGGCTGGCCGGCCTGATGCTGCCGCCCTTCGCCGTGGTGCTGTTCCTCGGCTGGCTCTACGGCAGCCGGCATATCCCGCGCCCCGTCGAGCACGCGCTGGACGGCATGGGCGCCGCGGCGATCGGCCTGGTGGTCGCGACCGGACTGCGAATGGTCAAGGGCGGCATCCGCAGCGCCGCCGCCGCGGGGTTCGCGATCCTCACGGTGCTGGCGCTCGCCGCCGGCATCCGCCTGCTGCTGGTGGTGGCGGTGCTGTTCCCCCTGGCGCTGCTGGTGCTCGGACGGCGGCGGTCGTGAGGAGCGCCGGATGACCGTTCTGCTTTCGCTTCTGCTGTTGTTCGGCAGTCTGTCGCTGCTGGCCTTCGGCGGCGGCAACGCGGTGATGGTGGCGATCCAGCATGCGGCGGTGGACCAGCACCACTGGATGACCACCGAACAGTTCGTCGATCTGTTCGCCCTTTCGCGGGCCGCGCCAGGCCCCGGTTCGCTGATCGTGGCGCTGGTCGGCCAGAAGGCGGCCGGGATCGCCGGCGCGCTGGTCGCCTGCCTCGCCATGTATCTCCCATCGAGCCTGCTGGTGACGCTCGCCGCCCGCTTCTGGCGGCGGCACGAGAAGGCCGCGTGGCGGTTCCGGGTGGAGCAGGCGCTGGTGCCCTTGGCGATCGGGCTGACGGTCGGCAGCGGCGTGGTGCTGGCGTTGCGCAACGACCGCGACCCCTCCTCCTGGATCATCACGATCATCGCCGCCGCCATCCTGACCCGGAGCAAGCTCAGCCCGCTGCTGGTGCTGGGGGTCGGTGGCCTGGCCGGGCTGCTCGCCGGCTAGCACGGTCGCGCCGCCCGGGCTTTCAACCGGAGCGCATGGCGTCCAGAGCGCGAAGCATCGGCGCCGGCGATACCTGCACGTAGCCGCCGAACGGCGTGCCCAGATCGATGATCAGGAACATCGCCGCCGCCAGCGACGCCGTGGAAAAGAACAGCACCGCGACCACGAAGCCGTTGCGTGGCGCGTTGAAGCCGAAGGCGGCGAAGCACAGCGTCAGCCAGGCGCCGGTCAGCAGCAGGAACGGCGTCGGGACGCCGCCCACGCCCTGCTCAGCCAGCAGCAGACGGCGGGTGGACACCATCCGGATCTCGCTGGCGATCTCCGGCAGCAGGATGCGCTGGCGGCGGTCCGAAGGCTCCAGTTCCAGCGCCGCGCGCGATAGGGCGCGCATCAGACCTCCGGCCTCCGTGTCCTGCAACACCGGGTCCTGGTCGTTGCCCGGCCACAGATCCTTCACCGCACGGTCCGTGTAGGCCCGCAGGAGGTCTCGCGCCGGAACCGTGTCCGCGCCGTAATCCCGCATGGTCGCGTCGAGAGACGCCAGATCGGCGGCATAGCTCTGGACGTCGCCATCCACCTTGTCGAACCGCTCCTGCATGGAGGTCACCAGGAAGGCCAGGAGCACGGAGGCGATCAGGGCAATCATGCCGGTGACGGCCCGCAGCACCTCGTGGGAGCGCTCGTGCCGGTGATGGGATGGCAGCCGGTGATGCAGCAGCAGCCCAGCCGTCGCGGCGCCGAAGAAGGCGGCGAAATAGGCCGTCGCGTCGAGAACCTCGTGCATGCCCGACTCGCTCTCCGACCGCCCGCCGCCATGGAGGCATTGCAGCCCCCGTTCCAAATCCCCACCATGTTGCCCGATGAGCAGCCGCGAGCCAGAGGACTTCCGCATTCCGGGCCGCCGAAGCCAGGATCACGCGGCCGGGGAGCACCCGATGCAGGGGCACAGGCTCCGGGGTCTGCGCGACGGTACGAGCGGGCTGGTCGCCATGCCGGCGTCGATCTCCAAGGCGCCGCGGCCGCAGCGGATGGCCTGGCCTCGCCTGCTCGACAACACCCGGCTCGGCGGCCGGGCGGCGGCGCCCACGGATGGCGGCCGGTCGGAGTACCAGAAGGACCATGACCGGCTCATCTTCTCCGAGCCGTTCCGCAAGCTGTCGCGCAAGACCCAGGTTCATCCCCTGCCGGAGAACGACCGGGTCCATAACCGTCTCACCCACACGCTGGAGGTGTCCTGCGTGGGCCGTTCGCTCGGCGAGCTGACCGGCAAGCGGCTGGCCGCGGCGGGAGAGTTGCCGCCCCATGTGGCCGCAGCCGACGTCGCCGCGGTGGTGCAGGCCGCCTGCCTCGCGCACGACATCGGCAACCCGCCCTTCGGCCATGCGGGCGAATACGCGGTACGCGATTGGTACAGCCGGCGCCCGATCGGCTTCTTCTCCGGATGCACCCCCGCCGCCGTCCAGGACTTCAAGACCTTCGAAGGCAACGCCCAGGGCTTCCGCCTGCTCACCAGCCTCGTGGACACGGTGGGACTGCGCCTGACCTACGCCACCCTCGCCAGCTTCATCAAATATCCCTGGTCGAGCGTGCACGCGCCTCGCCACCGTCCGGGCAAGTTCAACTATTTCGACTCCGAACGCGCGATCTTCACCGAGATCTGCGGCAAGCTCGGCATCGTGGAACACGAGGCCGGCGTGTTCGCCCGACACCCGCTGGTGTATCTCGTCGAGGCTGCCGACGACATCTGCTACGCCATCATCGACATCGAGGACGGCATCGAGATGGGCATCCTGCCCCCGGCCGACGTCGAGGCGCTGTTGTGCGACCTCCTCACCGCCCCCCTGCAGGCGGAGTTCCGCGGTGCCGCCTCCAGCCTGACCGACAATCAGCGCATACGCTGGCTGCGCGGCAAGGCGGTCGACCTGCTGATCGAGGATTGCGTCCAGAGCTTCTTCAGCCACGCCGAAGCGATCCTGTGCGGCCGCTTCGCCTCGACCCTGGTGGAAGCCGGTGCCCCCCGCGTGGCCCAGGGCATCCGTGCGGCCAAGCAGATGGCGCGCGACCGCATCTTCACCCACAGCCGGAAGATGGAGATCGAGATCGGCGCCTATGCGGCGATCGACACCCTGCTCGATGCCTGCTCGGATTCGGTGCGCGAGCTGCTGGAGGTCGGCAATCGCGACAAGCTCAGCTACCGCGCCTCGCGGGTGCTGACCCTGATGGGCGAGCACGCGCCGCCGCCCGGGACGCCGATCGAGGAAAGCTACCGGCTGATGAACGACTTCGTGTCGGGCCTCACCGACAACCGCGCGACCCGTCTCGCGCAGGCCATTCGCGGCGCCGGCGGCTGACCCCCGTCAAACCGGTCCCCCGTCAGACTGGCCGGCCGATGGCTTCCAGGCGTGCCGGGCGCACGTCCTGCAGAACATAGAGCGGCCGGTTCTTGGTCTCGTTGGAGATGCGGCCGAGATACTCGCCGATGACCCCTAGCGTCATCAGCTGCACGCCGCCGAGAAACAGCACCACCGCCATCAGACTCGGATAGCCGGGCACCGGGTTGCCGAACAACAGCGTGCGGCCGATCAGCTGGCCGCCGAACAGGATCGCCGCCAGCGCCACCGCGAGGCCGAGATAGGTCGCGATCTTGAGCGGCACCACGGTGAAGCCGGTGATGCCCTCGATGGCGAAGTTCCACAGCGACCAGTAGTTCCAGCTCGTCTGCCCCGCGGCGCGGGGCGCCCGGTCGTACAGCACCGCGCGGGACGGAAAGCCGACCCAGGCGAACAGCCCCTTCATGAAACGATGATGCTCGCGAAGCCGCAGCAGCTCGTCGAGCGCGCGCCGGCTGAGCAGCCGGAAATCGCCGCTGTCGGCCGGGATCTCCACCTTGTGCCCCAGTCGCCCGATCACCCGGTAGAAGGCGCTGGCCGTCGCCCGCTTGAACCAGCTCTCGCCGTCGCGCACCCGCCGGCGCGCGTACACCATGTCGATCCCCTCCCGCCACACGGCGACCAACTCGGGGATCACCTCCGGCGGGTCCTGCAGGTCGGCATCGATCACCACCACCGCCCCGCTGGCCCGGGCGTGGTCGAGCCCCGCCGTCAGGGCGATCTCCTTGCCGAAGTTGCGGCTCAGATCGACCAGCGCCACCCGCGGATCGGCGTCCGCCAGCGTGCCCATCACCCGCCAGGTGTCGTCGCGGCTGCCGTCGTTGACGCACACCAGCTCCCAGGTTTCGCCCAAAGCCTCCATGACCGCCGACAAGCGGGCGTGGAATGCCGGCAGCACCTCGGCCTCGTTGAAGCAGGGCACCACCACGCTGAGAACAGGCCGGGCGGCCTCAAGCGGAAACGACATCCCGCTCCTCTAGAACAGATCGCAGCCCGGCGAAATCGGCCCCGGGGCCGGACGCGGGCGCGACGATGCTAGAACAGCAGGCCCTTGCGCAGCATGCCGTGGATGCCCTTCTCGCCGTTCACGGTCTGGGTCACGCGGAAATCGACTGCCAGCGAACAGAACTGGTAGGCCTGCTCGCGCGTCAGGTGGCTCCGCGCGCAGATCAGCGCGATCATCTCCCGCAGCGCCTGCTTCATCGCCATGTCGAGATGCTCGTGCATCCCCATGCTGATCCAGTGGGTGGGCGTTTCCGCGACCGGATGCCGGAGGACCGGGTCGGTCGCCCCGCCGCCCTTGTGCAGCACCAGGGTGAACCGCCCGTCCAGCGACATCTCCAGCCCGTTGACGCACACCTCGCCGTCCCCCTGGACGCCGTGGCCGTCCCCGGCCGAGAAGTTGGCGCCCGGGACGAACACCGGCAGGAACAGCTTGCTGCCCGCGACCAGCTCCCGGTTGTCCAGGTTGCCCCCGTGCGCGCGCGGCTCCCGGCTCGACAAGCGCCCCCAGGACGGCGGCGGCGACACGCCCATGATCCCGAAGAACGGCTTCAGCTCGAGCTCGGGGCCCCAGGGAAGGGAGCAGACGCCCCGCGCACGGTCCACCGGGATGTGGCTCATGAAGCGGTCCAAGAAATCCTCCTGCACCGTCCCCGCCAGCGGGCGGATGCCGCAATAGCCCCAGTCCGACGCGAGTTCCACCGCGTCCACCCTCACCTCCAGCATGTCGCCCGGCTCGGCGCCGCGCACCGCCACCGGGCCGGTGAGCATGTGCGTGCCGATCCTCGGCAGGCCGGCGTCATGGATGGCGCGGAGCCGGGCGGGGACCGGAAACGCGGTCTCGTCCTGCGGCATCACCTCCGGGCCACCGGACAGGCATTCCAGCGTCACGCTGTCGCCACTCTCGATCTCGATCACCGGGGCCGCAGCGGCCTCGAAGATGCCGAGCCTGATCGTTTCGGGCGTCGCCGCGACGTGATGATGGGCCATGCGTTCTCCGGGTTCGACCTGTCATCCGGGGTTCCGGATGAGTGCGGAACCGACATGATGCCGCCGATCGCCGCGGAAGGAAGCCACGACGTTCGCCGGCACGCATTGCCGTGCCAACCGTTGCATGCCCAACATCAACCCATGGCCGGGGCGCTCCCGGCTTTCTCCAGGAACGACCATGTCTCCCGACCATCCCGCCGCCGATGCCGCTCCGCCGCCCGAACCGGAAGGGCGGTTCCAGGCGATCGCCAGGACGATGCTCGGCGTCCTGCTGGTGGTGCTCGGCCTGCTGACCCTGCGCGACTTCCTGCCGGCGCTGGCATGGGCGGCGGTGATCGCCATCGCCGCATGGCCGCTGTTCCGTCGTGCCAAGCGGCGCTGGCCCCCCGGCAAGCACAACCTGCTGCTGCCGTTGCTGTTCACCCTGGTGATCGGTCTGGTGTTCCTGGTGCCGCTGGTGCTGATCGGGGTGGAAGCGGGACGCGAGGCACGTGGGGTCATCGCCTGGATCGACCACGCGCGCCGCACCGGCGTGCCGGTGCCGCAATGGATCCACCGGCTGCCGATCGGTCAGGCCGAGGCCAGCCGCCTGTGGCAGGAGAACCTCACCGATCCCGACGACGCGTCCGACCTGTTCGATTCGATCCGCAGCGGCCACACCATGCAGCTCACCCGCCAGGTGGGCTCCCAGGTCGCGCACCGGGCGACCCTGTTCGCCTTCACCCTGATCACGCTGTTCTTTCTGTTCCGCGAGGGCGACGCCGTGGTGCAGCAGATGCGGCGCGTCAGCCGCCGGGCGTTCGGAACCCGCGGCGAGCATATCGGCCGGCAGATGATCGCCTCCGTGCACGGCACCGTGGACGGGCTGGTGCTGGTGGGACTGGGCGAAGGCGCTCTGCTGGGCGTGGCCTATGCGGTCGCGGGAACGCCCCACCCCACCCTGTTCGGGGTGGTCACCGCGGTCGCGGCCATGATCCCGTTCTGCGCCGTGATCGCGGTGGCGCTCGCCTCGGCACTCGCGCTGGCAGGGGGCAGCGCCACCGCCGCGATCTGCTTGTTCGTGTTCGGCATGGTGGTGATCTTCGTCGCCGACCATTTCGTCCGGCCGGTGCTGATCGGAGGCGCCACGAAGCTGCCGTTTCTGTGGGTGCTGCTCGGCATCCTGGGCGGGGTCGAATTCTGGGGCCTGCTGGGCCTGTTCGTCGGCCCCGCGATCATGGCCGCCCTGATCCTGCTTTGGCGGGACTGGAGCCGTCCGGAGGACCAACCGATCTAGGGAGCGGATACCAGCGACCGGCGTCTCGCGACACCGTCGCCTCGGACCCAGGAATTCGGGGTGTTTTGGTCGGGCAGGCGGGATTCGAACCCACGACCCCCAGTCCCCCAGACTGATGCGCTACCAGGCTGCGCTACTGCCCGCTCACCGTGAAACGGCTGGCCGGGGTGTAGCAGCGCCCGACGACCTCCGCAATGCGCCCCGGCGATGAATCGGGCGCAACGGGCGCGATGACCTCGATCCGGGCAGTGCCGCCAGCCGCAGTCCGCCGGCTAGCTGATCAGGCGGCCCCGCAGCGACTCCATGTCCGCCAGCACCGCTTCCAGTACGTCGCGCAACTGCCGGTTCTCGTTGCGCGCGGCGAGCAGACCGGCCTCGTGCGGGAAGGTCGCCGCGGAACTCCCCGGCGACACGCCGCGCGCATCGGGCGCCTCGGGGATCGACAGCGTGGCCATGTCGTCGATCGGCTCGTTCGCGACTGCCGCGTCGTCGTCCATCGCGTCGGGCGCGCCCGACGCGAGCGGGACCGGCATGGCCGGCGGTACCGCGTCACCCCCCCGGCCGGCCGGTAGAACCGCCTCGGGATCGGCCTGATCCGGCGGCGGCAGATCGCCGCGCAGCGTGCCATCCCCTTCCCGCAGCAGCCGCTGCACGCCCTTGATGGTGTATCCCTGGATGTACAGCAGGTGGGCGATGCGGCGCAGGAGCTCGATGTCGTCCGGACGGTAATAGCGCCGGCCGCCGCCGCGCTTGAGCGGCCGCACCTGCGGAAACCTGGTTTCCCAGAACCGGAGCACATGCTGCGGGATATGCAGCTCGTCCGCGACCTCGCTGATGGTGCGAAAGGCCGACGGGGCCTTCTTCAGCCGGTGCGGCCGGGCCGCGTCGTCCTCGTCGATGTCGTCGTGGAGGATCTCGCCGACATCCTGGTCGCCATCCGCATCGGCCGATGCGGAATCGGAGTCGCGGCCGCCATAGCCGCCGCCACCGGTCTGGCTCATCCGGCGTCATCCTCGGCCGGAACTTCCATGCCGTTGATGCGCGCCTTGAGCACCTGGCTGGGACGAAAGATCAGCACGGACCGTGGCAGGATCGGCACCTCGATGCCGGTCTTGGGATTGCGGCCGACCCGACGCCCCTTCTGCCTCACCGAGAACGTGCCGAACCCGCTGATCTTGACCGAATCGCCGTTCTCGAGAGCGGCCGACATCTGGTCGAGCACCGCTTCCAGCAGAGCGGCGGATTCGTTCCGGGACAGGCCGACCTGCGTGTAGATATGCTCGGCCAGACTGGCCCTGGTCACCGTGCTCATGGAAGCAAACCGTAAGCATGGCCCCCGGGAGCGTCAAACCGCCCTGGCTCCGCTCGCGCGGATGCCCGGCGGCTGCGGCAAGGCTGCATCACATGCGAACCAGGGCCGAGCCCCAGGTCAGACCTCCGCCCAGAGCCTCCAACAACACCAGGTCGTTACGCCGGATGCGGCCATCGCGGACCGCCTCGGCGAGCGCCAGGGGAATGGAAGCGGCCGACGTGTTGGCATGGCGGTCGACCGTCACCACCACGCGCTCCGGCGCCAGCCCGAGCTTCTTGCCCATGGCATCGATGATGCGCTTGTTGGCCTGATGCGGTACCAGCCAGTCCACGTCCTCGTGGGACATCCCGTTGGCGGCCAAAGCCTCGTCCGCCGCGGCGCTGAGCTTCGCCACGGCATGGCGGAACACCTCGCGGCCGTTCATGCGGATGAAGCCCGTGCCGTCGTGCCGTCCGACCGCGCCGTCCACGAACAACAGGTCGCCGGCAGTGCCGTCCGAGTTCAGATGGGTCGACAGGATGCCGGGCGCCTCGGGCCCCACCTCCTCGGACGCCCGCAACACCACCGCGCCCGCGCCGTCGCCGAACAATACGCAGGTGGTGCGGTCGTTCCAGTCCACGATACGGGAATACACCTCGCTGCCGATGACCAGCGCCGTGCGGGCCTTCCCGGTCTGGATGAACGCGTCCGCCGCCGCCAGGGCATAGATGAAACCGCTGCAAGCCGCCGACACGTCGAACGCGAAGCCGCCCTTGAGCCCCAGCGCCGCCTGCACCCGCACCGCGGTCGCCGGGAATGCCTGATCGGGAGTGCTGGTGCCGAGCACCACCAGATCGACTTCCGATGCCGCGATACCGGCCTGGGCCAGAGCCGCGCGCGACGCCTCGGCGCCCATGAAGGCGCAGGTCTCATGCGGCGCGGCGATATGCCGCTGGCGGATGCCGGTGCGCTCCCGGATCCACTCGTCCGATGTGTCGACCGTCCGCGCGAGATCGTCGTTGGAAACGACGCGTTCGGGAAGATAGGTGCCGACGCCGACGAGGCGGGAGCGAAGCGGCATGGGAAAGGCGATCCGAAGGAGAAGTTGCGGAAGATGCCGTCGGGCCGCTCACGCGCGAACGCGAACCGGCACACGGCGCGATGGCCTCAGCCCGTCGGCGCCAGCGTGACGTCGGCGGCCCCCGGCATGGCAGGCTCCCCGGCAGCCGGCACGGAAACCTCGGTAGCGGTGGAGGCGGGCGCGCGTGCCCCCGGCTCCGGACTGGCGGCGAGCTGGGACAGCCCGGCACGGATGCGATCATTGAATCGGTGGGTCACCATGTCCATGGCTACGTCCACCGCGTGGGCGAACCCTTCCGCGTCGGCGCCCCCATGCGACTTCACCACCACGCCGTTCAGGCCCACCAGAACGGCGCCGTTGTAGCGGCGCGGATCGAGCAGCGCCCGCATCCGCTGCAGCCCGGACCGGGCCAGCAGATAGCCCAGCCGGGCCAGCAGGCCGGAGGTGAAGACCTGCCGAAGCATCCCACCCGCGAGCCGGAACGCGCCCTCGCCCGTCTTCAGCGCCACGTTGCCGGTGAAGCCATCCGTCACCACCACATCCGTGGTGCCGGCCGTGATGTCGTGGCCTTCGATGAAGCCGTGGAACTGGCCGCCGAGCGGGCTCGCGCGCAGCATGTCGGCCGCCTGACGCAGCCGCTCGTCGCCCTTCATCTCCTCGGAACCGACGTTCAGCAGCCCGATGGTGGGAGCTCCCAGCCCCAGCACCACGCGCGCGAACGCCTCGCCCATGACCGCGAATTCCAGCAGGTTGCGCGGCGCGCAGGCGACATTGGCCCCCAGGTCCAGCATCACCACGTCGCCGCGGGCGGACGGGCCCAGCGCCGCGAGGGCCGGCCGGTCGATGCCCGGCATCGTCTTGATCACGATCTTGGCGAGCGCCAGCAACGCGCCGGAGTTGCCGGCGGACACGACGCCCTGTGCTTCGCCTGCCGCCACCGCGCCCATGGCGATGCGCATCGACGAGTCGCGCAACCGCAGCGCGGCAGTGCCCTTCATCTCGTTGGTGATGACGCTGCCCGCGTGACGCAGCGTGCAGATGGACGCGGCCGCCCGGTGTGTTTCCAGCAGCGGCCGGAGCCTGTTCTCGTCACCCGTCAGCAGGATGCGCAGGTTCGGGTGCCGCTTGGCCGCGATGGCGAGGCCGGCCACCACGGTCTCGGGAGCGCCGTCGCCCCCCATGCCATCCACCGCCAGGGCGAAGGGCGCCGCGCCCGAGGAGGAAACAGCCGCGTCAGCCATGGCGGGCGAAACGCGGGCCAACCGTCGGCGCCGCTACCCGAACCACCGAGAAGCCCGCCTGAGCCGTGGAGGTTTCGATCACGACATCAGCCTTCCTCCGGCGGCCGGAACCACCGGAACGGCCTCCCGGGAGTCCCGGAGACACCCGCGCCTCCGGATCAGACCCGGACGGCGGCCTTGAGCGCCTTGCCGGCCTGCACCACTTCGCGCCCGTCGTAATGGCCGCAGTGACCGCATACATGGTGCGGACGCTTCAGCTCGCCGCAGTTGGAGCACTCGTTGTGCGCCTGCACCGGAAGGGCATGATGGCTGCGACGCATGCCGCGGCGGGAGGGCGAAGTCTTTCTCTTGGGAACAGCCATGGGACGATGCCCTTCCAGTTCTAGGCGATGCAGGCGCGCCGCGCTCTGGCGCGGCATGATCCTGACGTGTTTGCTCGGATGAGCCGGGGCGATTACCAGACGGCTTCCCGCTCCGCAAGCGAACCGTGCATCTCGACGGTCATGCGCGGGCCGAAACCATTTCCCGCCGGCTCAATCCGTCCGGTCGCGCAGCACTTTCAGGGCCGCGAAGGGATTCGGCCGGCCGTCGCCGGCTTCCGGTTCCGCCACCATGTCCTCGGCGAACCCTCCCCCCTGCGCGAGCAGCGCCCCGGGGCTGCGGGGATAAGGATCCAGCGCCAGGGCGAGCTGTTCCACCGCCGCTTCGCCAAGATCGATCATGTTGCCCATGAACGGGATCTCGTCCTCCTCCTCCGGGTCCACCGGCGCGTCCCCGGCTTCCGGCAGCGCTTCCGCCGGCACGAAGCGGACCGTGAACGCGTCGCGCACCGGCGCGGTGAAATCGTCCAGCGTCACCACGCATTGCTGCCGCACCGTCGCGTCCAGCAGCCCGTCCGCCCCCACGGCGCCGTCCGGCCCCGGCGGCTGCAGGCGGAAACGGCAGCTCAGCGCATCCACCGCCGGGATGCCCAGCCGCTTCGCCAGCCCCGGCAGCTCGGCGGGATCGGCCGTCACCACGATCTCTTCCCCTGCGGCCTGGATGCGGGACACCGCGATCCGCCGGCTCATTTCCGGTGCCATGGCCGGTCATCCCTTCTTCCGCGAGCGGCATTCCGCCGCGCCGCGCCGCGACGGCTCGCGGCGGACGCTATTCTTCTGCTAGAACCGTTCCGGCGCGCTCGCCCACGCGGCTGGCGCCGCACCGGGAGATATGCGCCCCGGCACACGTCATCCAGGGGCCGCCCGGCGGTTCCTCGCAGCAAGGTTGCAGTATCATGCGGGCTTCCGCCGGTCATCTCCGCAGCACGGCAGGGCGGCGGCAGCGCCCCGCCCCCCTGGCGGCCACGGCGATCGCCGTTGTTCTCGCCTCCGCGCTCCCCGCCGTTCTCGGGGGTTGCGGCATCATCTCGCCGCTGCCCACCAACCGGGGCCAGCTGATCGAGCCGGTGGACTACGCGAAGCTCTCGCCCGGCACCTCCACGCGCGACGACGTGCAGAACCTGCTCGGCTCGCCGACCGCCCACGCCACCTTCGACGACAACACCTGGTTCTATATCGGCGAGGTCACGGCGCCGGTGCCGATGTCGCGCCCGTCCGTCCAGAAGCAGGAGGTGGTGGAGCTGAAGTTCGACAGCGCCGGCGTCCTGCGCAGCGTCCGCCGGCTCAACAAGCAGGACGGCACCAACGTCGCCATGACCGGCCGCACGACCCCGTCCCCCGGCAGCGACACGTCCATCATGCAGCAGCTGATCGGCAATGTCGGCCGTTACTCTCCCATGGGCATGGACTCGCTCGGCGGCATCGGCGGCTCGGGCGGCCTCGGCAGCAACAACGGCTACGGCCATGGCGGCCAGGGCAACACGCTTCCCTGATCCGGACGCCGGAACCGCCGGCGGCTCCCCCAGGCCGGGCCGCCGAGCGTGCGGTTCGCCGCGCCGACGACGCGTCGTTCCGGCCGGATATCGTCCGATCCGCACCAGGATCGACAGCAGGGAAGATCGCCGGACATGACAAGGAGCCCGTCATACGCCGTCGCCATGTTCGCCCTTCTCGCACTGACGAGCTGGCAGATGGGCGTGGCATTCGCGGAACCGGCTCCCGCCGAGGCACCCGCCACCCCCGGGCGCGACCTGCCGATCACTGCCGCACCGCCACGATCGGGCGCCAACAGCTTCACCCGCGCCCAGGCGCAGGTGCGCCTTTCGGACCGCGGCTATGACGGGATCGCCGACCTGTCGCAGGACGGAAACGGCGTCTGGTGGGCCCGTGCCCGCCGCGACGGCCGGCCGGTGATGGTCTGGCTCGACTTCAAGGGACGCACGGGAGAAGCGCTCAGTCAGCACGGAAGCGCAACCGGAGGGCGGTAAGCGGCGATCTGGATACAGGCCCATACGGGAGCCACCGCAAGAGTGGAGCCGGCAGCCAGGAGGAGCACCCACCGATGCATGACGGTTCCGCGGGGGCCGAGATCGTCAGCCGGTTGTTCGCCGACCCGGCGGAGGCCAGGCGGGCCGTGGCGGCGCTCCGGGCCTCGGGGGTGCCGGACGCGCGCATCAGCCTCGTGGAAAGCGGAAATCCATCCGGCGATTTCGTGTCCTGGCAGCGCCGCCTCGCCGCCCACTCTGCCAGCGCGAGCGAGCTTCCGGTGCCGGGCCTGCCCGCCTTCGGCGTGCGCAGCGTTCCCCAGGACGAGATCAGCACCGGCACCCATACCGATCCGGCCTCCGGGGCCGATCTGGTGCCGGAAGCGGCGGCGCGGGGTGCCGGCATCGGTGCCTCCGCCGGCACCGTGGCCGGCGGGGTGGCCGGGCTCCTGGCGGGCACCGGATGGCTCGCCATCCCGGGTTTCGGGCCGGTGGTCGCCGGCGGGTGGGCGATCGCCGCCGTCACCGCCGCGGGCATCGGCGCCGCGATCGGCGGCAGCGCGGGCGTGATCACCGGCAGCCTTTCCAGCATCTCCGGCCAAACCGCCACCCGGGCCAGGCTCGGCGCGCCCCGGATCCAGGCCGCGATGGTGACCGTCAGCACCGATGGCGGCCAGGCGGAACAGGTGGAGGCGATGCTGGAAGCCTATCATGGGCAGGCTCTCGTCGGGGCGGGATCGGCGCGCGCCTGAGCCGGACGCCGCTGCGAACAAGGTCCGCCCCCTTTCGAGATGGCTGCTACCTAGCCGCTGTCGACCGACCGTCGTCCGGAGCGATCCGTAGCCCAAACCTCGATTGTCGGGACATCGTCCGGCGGCCTCTGTGCGGGACTGCCTTGCGCGGGAACCGCGTGGTTGCCGCGACCGCCGAAGACAACGCACCGACGGGAGCCCGACAAACGATGTCCGGACGATCACCCCCGCCGGGGATCTTCAACCCAACGGCAGCCTGATCCGCACCCGCAGCCCGCCGGCCGGGCTCTGCTCCAGCCACATGTCACCCCCATGCGCGTGGACGATGTCGCGCGCGATGGTCAGGCCAAGCCCGGTACCGCCGCGGCTATCGCCCTCGAACGCCTTGAACACCTCTTCCCGCCGCTCCGTTGGGATGCCCGGCCCGTCATCATCCACCAGGATGGTCGCGAAACGCTCGTCGCCGACCGCGGTGAGCGCGATGCGGCCGCCGTGGCGGCGGGCATTCTCCATCAGGTTGGCCAGCACCCGGCGGATGGCGTCCTGGCGCAGCTCGACCTCGGCCACCCGCAGCACCGTCACCTCGAGCACCTCCGCCCCCGTGCGCCGCGCCGCCGCCGCCGCTTCCTCCAGAAGCTGGCGGAGATTGACCCGGCGGGCCTGTTCCGCGCCCTCGCCCCGAGCGAAGCTGAGATAGCCCTCGATCATCCGCTCCATTTCCTCGACATCGGCCACCATGTCGGCGATGTCGGCCTGGAACGACGCCGCCTCTCCCGCCGCGGCTCCTCCCGGCGCGGCAGCCCCCGGGTGGAACGACGGTTCCGGCGGGAGCATCGCCAGGGTGAGCCTGAGCCGGGTGAGCGGCGTGCGCAGATCGTGGGAAACGCCGGCCAGCATCGCGGTCCGCTGGGCCACGAAGCGCAGGATGCGCTCCTGCATCCGGTTGAAGGCGCTCGCGGCCTTGCGGACCTCCTGCGCGCCCTCCGGCCGGATCGGCCCCACTTCCCGCCCCATGCCGAAGGCTTCGGCCGCCCGCGCCAGCCGGCGGATCGCCCGCACCTGGTTGCGCATGAACAAGGCCGCCACGATGAACAGCAGCAGCGCGCTGCTCACCAGCCACACGACGAACAGCCAGATCGGGCCGACGTCCAGCCGCTTGCGGGGCGCGTCGACCTCCAGCACCCCGTCCGACAGCTGCACGCGGATATGCACGGTGTGCGGATCGCTCGACCAGTCCACGAAGAAGGGCCGGCCGATCCGTTGCGTCAGCGCGTCGGCCAGATCCTCGTCCATGGGGCCCAGCACGTTGGTGGAGCCCGGGTGCGCGAGGCGCGCCCGCGGCTGCATCCGCATCACCAGCTGGAACTGGTCGGCCGCCCGGGTGAGGATCCAGTCCCGGTCGCCCCGGGCGTGGTAGCGCTCCAGCAGCGCGATGGTGGCCGTGATGTCGCCCACCACCGCGCCGGACAGGCGGCGCGACACGATGTTGAGGTGGCTGCCGTAAAACAGTTCGAGCGCGATGCCTTGCGTGGTCACCAGCGGGATCAGCAGGATCAGCAAAGACCGGCCCAGCAGCGATCGCGGCAACATCCGCCGCACGGGCCGGTCCAGCCGCCCTCGGGGAAACCGGAACAACCCCCACCGGAAACGTTTCTTCGGCGGATGTGACGCCACCGGTTCCGGCGGCATCAACCGCTCGAGCCTGCGGACTGTGCCGGACGGTGCGGGAGAAGCGGTCGTCTGCCGCCCATCCCCCTGCCCGGGCGGCAATGTCGGCGAGGGAGTCACCGCTCGCCCCCCGCGGCCATCCCGTCATGACGGGCGTTTTCGGACGATCGCGACGGCGTCACGGCCCGGGCCTCAGAAGCCCGGTTTCAGCACGTAGCCCCGTCCGCGCACCGTGTGGAGGAAGCGCGGCTCGCGCGTATCGGGCTCGATCCGGCGGCGGAGCCGCGTGACCTGCACGTCGATCGCCCTCTCGCCCGCCTCGTCCATCTCCAGCGTGCGGGCGATCAGTTCGCGCGACAGCACCTCGTTCGGACGCCGCGCCAGCGCCGCCAGCAGAGCCGCCTCGCCTCCCGTGAGATGCACCGGTCCCTGCGGCCCTTTCATCAGGCCGCGCACGGGATCGAACTCGAGGCTGCCGAGGCGCACCGGCCGGGCATTGTCGGTGGGGGCCGGGGGCGCCACCCGGCGCAGCAGCGCACGCAACCTCAGCAGCAACTCGCGCGGCTCGAACGGCTTGCCCAGATAATCGTCCGCCCCTGCTTCCAGCCCGGCGATCCGGTCCTCCGGCTCGCCACGCGCCGTCAACAACAGGATCGGCAGGCCGTGGCCGTCCTCGCGCAGCGAATGGCACAGCGACAGGCCCGTTTCGCCCGGCATGGTGACATCCAGCACCACCGCGTCGGGCTGGACGCTTTCCAGCAGCCGCCTGGCCTCGGCGGCATTCCCCGCCATGCTGATGCGAAAGCCGTTGTCCGACAGGAAGCGTTGCAGGAGACGCCGCAGCCGGGGATCGTCGTCCACCACCAGGACATGCGAGGCCTCGGCGGGCGCGGGCATCGACGCCGACATCAGGAGCCGCTCCGCCGCTCGGAGATGATCCCGCCGGGAGTGACGGGGTCCCGCGGGTCTATCAGCCGCCGCGTTTCCGGATCCATCATGCCGCGCATCACCCTGCGAAAACCTTCCACCGCCGGCCCGCCGGCCTCGCGATAGGCCGCCACCAGCCGCTCGCGCTGACGCTCGAACAGCCGCCGTTCCAGCGCGCGCCCCGGGTCGGTGAGGCTCAGCAGCCTTTGCCGCCGGTCGGCGCGCCCCTGTGCCTGCACCACGAGCTCCCGGGCCACCAGATCGCCCAGCACGCGCCCCAGGCTCTGCTTGGTGATCCGCAACAGGGTCAGCAGCTCGCTCACCGTGATGGCGGGATGCCGGCCGATGAAATGCAGGGCCCGATGATGCGCTCTCCCAAGTCCCAGCTCTTCGAGGATCAGGTCCGCGCTGGCGGTGAGGTCGCGATAGGCGAAGAAGAACAGGTCCTGGGCCAGCCGGATCTGCTCCTCGCGCAGGAACAGCAGCCCGGTGCCGGCGCCTCCTGCCGCCTCGCCCAGTGCCGGCGGCAGCGCCGGTGTCCGGGATGTCCCTGCCGTGGGAGCCGGATAATCCGGCAGCCGGCGCGGCGAGGACCTCGAGCTCACGGACATGCCTCGCACCCTCGAATTGGCGGCGTGGCGCGGCGCGGGAGCCAGACCGGCCCGTGATGCCAGGATGCGCCCCGCGCAGGGCTGGAAGTTAAGGCAGATTCGTTGACTTAAAGGAAGCCCGCCCATAGTGGATGAAGCCGAACCGGCTCCGGTGCTGGAGCCGCGCGGAGACAAGAACCGATGGCGCTGATGCCCTTCGACGACCGTGACGGCATGATCTGGTGGAACGGCCAGCTCATTCCCTGGCGCGAAGCGAAGCTCCACGTACTCAGCCACGGCCTGCACTACGCCAGCGCCGTGTTCGAGGGCGAGCGCGCCTATGGCGGTCACGTGTTCAAGCTTCGCGAGCATTCGGAGCGCCTGATCGAGAGCGGCCGCATCCTGGGCTTCGAGATCCCCTATGGCGCGGAAGAGATCGACCGCGCCTGCGAGGAGGTGCTGGCGGCCAACCACATGACGGAAGCCTATCTGCGCCCGCTCGCCTGGCGCGGCACCGAGCAGCTTTCCGTGTCGGCGCAACAAACCCGCATCCACCTGATGGTGGCCTGCTGGGCCTGGCCCAACCTGTTCGGCGCCGACCGCATGAAGGGCGTCCGGCTCGGCATGTCGAGCTGGAAGCGGCCGCATCCGGAAACCTCGCCCACCCGCTCCAAGGCCGCCGGCAACTACATGATCGGCACCATGTCGAAGCACGAGGCGGAAGCCGCCGGCTTCAACGACGCCCTGATGCTGGACTGGCGCGGGCAGGTGTCGGAGGCGACGGGCGCCAACATCTTCTTCGCCATCGACGGCGAGCTGCACACCCCGACCCCGGACTGCTTCCTGGACGGCATCACCCGCCGCACCGTGATCGCGCTCGCCCACAAGCGGCAGATCAAGGTGGTCGAGCGCGCCATCTTCCCCGAGGAGATGAAGCGGGCGACCGAGGCGTTCCTGACCGGCACGGCGGCCGAACTCACCCCCGTGCGCCAGATCGGCGAGCTGCACTTCACGCCCGGCCCGATCACCGAGACGCTGCTCAACGACTACGAGGCGCTCGTGCGGATGAGCCCTGCCGAGGTGGAAGCGAAACTGGCTGCCTGAGCGTCCGGGGCGGAGCCAGACGGTTCCGCCCCGCCGTTCCTCCCTCAGGACCGGGCGGGTCTGGCTCCCAACCTGCCGCGCAGGCGGCCGAGACGGGCCACGCCGGCCAGGCGCCGGTCGAGAAACGCTTCCACCGCCGCCGTCTCGTCCGTTCGCAGCCAGAACAACAGGGTCGCGCCATAGACCCCCGCGAGGGTCGCCCGTCGGCTGTGCCGGCTGAAGCCCGTGCTCTCGTCGCCGGCCGCGATCCAGGCCGCGTCCGCCGTCCGCATCACCGCCCGCACCATCGCGGGATGGCGCCCCGGCAAGGCCAGCGAACCGAGGCCGCGACGGATTGCCTCCTTCTCGTCCGCTGCGCGGAGCAGCCGGTTCAGCAGCAGCGACCTGACGCGGCGCGACAACCGGGCCTCGGCCCGCGCCGTTTCGTCGGCCAGCATCGCCCGGTCGGCGAGGTCGCTGTGATATTCGACCAACTCCGTCGGACCGCCCGGAAACAACAGGTCGGCATCATCGCCCGCGGCCCGGCGCAGGGCGGCCACCGTCCATCCCGCTTCCGGCACGAGCGGCAGCAGCGCCCGGACGGCCTCGTCTCGGCGCGGCGACCGTTCCAGCGGCGACGGAAACGCCTCGCCGCTGGGCCCGATCAGGGCGGTCAGGCGCTCCAGCAAGCCGGCGGCCCCGGTGCCGCTCACGAAGAAGCTTCCTCCGCGCTCGCCGCAAGGCCGCGCGGACCGAAGCGGTTCATCTCCTCCTCGAACCCCATCTGTCCGAGGTCCGCCATGCGCATCGGGTAGAGGATGCCGTCGAGATGGTCGTTCTCGTGCTGCAGAACCGTGGACAGGAACCCGGTCGCTTCCCCGGACACCGGACGCGCGTTCTCGTCCAGACCTTCGAATCGTATCCGCGCGTGGCGCGGCACCACGCCCCGCATCCCGGGAATCGACAGGCATCCTTCCCAGCGCATCGCCATCTCGCCATCGAGCGGCGTCAGCACCGGGTTGATCAGGGCCGCCACCTCGCGCGGCGGATCGTCCGGCCCGGCGCTGCGCTCGGCCGGCACCCGGTAGACGAACAGGCGCAGCGGAACGTGCACCTGCGGCGCGGCAAGCCCGGCCCCGCGCGCGTCTTCCATGGTGTCGATCATGTCGGCGACGAGCTGGCGTATCTCCCGCGACGCGGGATCCGCCACCGCGTCGGCACGCCGCAGAAGCACGGGATGGCCCATCCGGGCGATCTTCAACAGGGCCATGAACCGGAGCACTCCTCGTCGCGAGCCGTACCCTCGACTGCTGCGCTGCTTCTGCCGCCGGCCGAGGCGCCGCGCAATCGCGCGAAAGCCGGAAGCGGCCTGGGCGGACCAGGGATCGAAAGATATGGATCGAGAGATGGTGATGGACCGGCCGCCGCGCGAGGGCGGAACGGATTGTGCTTCGCCGCGCTCGCATGCTATACGGCGCGCCACTTCGAGGAATCGCGACCCGACCGGGGCGGTTTCCCCGCCCCAATGCCAGCGCCGTTCCCAACGGTCAGCCCAGGAGTTCTCGGCTCAGTGCAGGTTCTTGTTCGCGACAACAACGTCGACCAGGCGCTCAAGGCTCTCAAGAAGAAGATGCAGCGCGAAGGCGTCTTCCGGGAGATGAAGCTGCGCCGCCATTACGAGAAGCCCTCCGAGCGCCGCGCCCGCGAGGCCGCCGAGGCCGTCCGCCGCGCCCGCAAGGTCGAGCGCAAGCGTCTGGAGCGCGAGGGCTTCTGAGTCCGTTCCCGCCGCCCCCGGCGGAGTGACCTTCCGAAAAAGCCGTAGCCGCGATCGCGGCTACGGCTTTTTCGTTTGCGATCCGGCATCACGTCGGCACCATCCCGGTCATGTCCGACCCGCTGATCTCATTCCTCGCCCAGGCCGACAAAGCCGGTTTCATCTCCCGCCTCGGCGCTCTCTACGAGCACTCGCCCTGGATCGCCGCCGAAGCCTGGTCCCGGCGGCCTTTCGCGGATCGGGATGCCCTGCGCGCTGCCCTTCGCGCGGTCGTCGACGAAGCAAACGAGGCCCGGCAACTGCAGCTGATCCGCGCCCATCCCGACCTCGCCGGCAAGCTCGCCCGGGCCGGGACGCTGGAAGCGCATTCCACCCGGGAACAGCAAGGCCTCGGGCTGGACCGGCTGGACGATGCGGAATATCGCCGCTTCGACTCCCTCAACACGGCGTATCGCGAGCGCTTCGGTTTTCCCTTCATCGTCGCGGTCCGGGCGCATACCCGAGACAGCGTCCTGGCGGCATTCGAGTCGCGCCTGCGCAACACGCCCGACCAGGAACGCCGGGCGGCGCTGCGGGAGATCCACCAGATCGCCGCCTTCCGCCTGTCTGACCTTTCCTGATCGCCCGGCGCGGAGTTGGACTGTTCTCCCGCCCTGCGTAGAAGGCTGGCATGACCACGGACAGTTCCGCCGCCCAGGCCGCTCCCGCTTCCCCGCCTTCGTCCAGCCCGCCCTCGGGCAGCTCGCTGTTGATGGGTCTCGCCGCCTGCATCGCCGCGATCTGCGGCGGGCTGTATGGCTACGACACCGGCATCATCTCCGGCGCGCTGCTGCTGATCACCCAGGACTTCCATCTCGGCCATGCCGGCCAGGAGCTGGTCGCCTCCGCCATCCTCGCCGGAGCCGTGGTCGGGGCGTTCGCCACCGGCTGGCTCAGCGAGCGCTTCGGCCGGCGCTTCACCGTGAAGGTGGTCACTGCCGTGTTCATGGCCGGTGCCGCCTGCTGCGCCCTGTCGCCGGGCGTCGAGACCCTGATCGCCTCGCGTCTGTTTCTCGGCCTTGCCGTCGGCGGTTCCACCCAGGTGGTGCCGATGTACATCTCGGAGCTGGCACCGGCCGAGAAGCGCGGCAACTACGTGACGCTGTTCAACGTCGCCATCGGCGTCGGCATCGTACTCGCCAACATCATCGGCTACCTGATGCGCGGCGTTTGGAGCTGGCGCACCATGGTCGCGGTGGCGATCGTGCCGGCCGCGGTGGTGTTCGTGTCCATGTTCTTCATGCCGGGCTCTCCGCGCTGGGCGGCGGAAAATCTCGGCCTGGAGCGCGCCGCCTCCATCCTGCACCGCATCCGCCCCAACAAGCGGGCGGTGAAACGGGAGCTGCGCCAGATCGAGAAGGTCACCAGCAGCACCCAGGGCCATGAACGCGGCTGGCGGGGGCTTGGCCAGCCCTGGGTGCGTCCGGCCCTGGTGGCGGCGCTGGGCGTCGCCTTCTTCACCCAGTGCGGCGGCCTGGAGATGATGATCTACTACGCGCCGACCTTTCTCTCGAATGTCGGTTTCGGCAAGTCGTCGGCCCTGCTGGCCAGCCTCGGGCTCGCCATCGTGTATGCCGTGATGACGACGCTCGGCTGCATCTTCGTTGACCGCATCGGCCGCCGCCGGCTGATCCTGGTGATGGCGCCCGGGTCCGTGCTCAGCCTGATCGGGCTGGGCGTGATGTTCGCCATCGGCGCCAAGGCCGGGATCGGCGGCTGGCTGGTGATCGCCTTCCTGCTGCTGTTCATGTTGTTCAATGCGGGCGGCATCCAGGTCGTGGGCTGGCTGCTCGGCGCGGAGTTGTTTCCCCTCCCCATGCGCGGCCAGGCCACCAGCCTGCACGCCGCGACCCTGTGGGGCAGCGACCTGCTGGTGACCGGAACGGCGCTGTCTCTGGTTCAGGGCATCACGCTGGGCGGCACCATGTGGTTCTACGCCGGCGTCAACGTGCTCTCGTTCCTGTTCGTGTGGTTCCTGGTCCCGGAAACCGCGGGGGCCAGCCTGGAAGACATCGAGGACGCGCTGCGGGAAGGACGCTTCCGGCCAAGCCCCGGTGATGTCCGCATCGCCGGCGAGCCGGAATGAAAGAAAGGGCGGCCGTCGCGCGACGGCCGCCCTTTCGTTTCCGTATCCTCGCCCCCCTGTCGGTCACGTCGGCTTCTTTTCCAGCTCCCGCAGCACCGCTTCGCCCATCACGCTGGTGCTGACCCGCGCCATGCCCGGGCTCATAATGTCGGCGGTGCGCAGGCCGCTCGACAGCACCCGGGTGCAGGCGGCCTCGATCATCGCTGCCTCGGCCTCCATCTTCAGCGAATAGCGCAACAGCATCGCGAAGGAGAGGATCTGCGCCAGAGGATTCGCCTGACGGGTGCCGGCGATATCCGGCGCGCTGCCGTGGATCGGCTCGTACAGGGCCGGCCGGCGCCCGTCGGGCAACACGCCACCTAGCGTGGCCGACGGCAGCATGCCGAGCGAGCCGGTGAGCATGGAGGCGAGATCGGACAACAGGTCGCCGAACAGGTTGCCGGTGACGATCACGTCGAACTGCCGCGGATTGCGCACGAGCTGCATCGCGCAGTTGTCGGCCAGCATGTGGCTCAGCTCGACGTCCGGATAGTCGCGCTCGCCGAGTGCGGTCACCACCTGCTTCCACAGCAGGCCGCTCTCCATGACGTTGCTCTTCTCGACCGAGCAGAGCTTGCCGCCGCGCACCCGGGCCAGGTCGAACGCCACCCGCGCCACGCGCTCGATCTCGCTCGTGGTGTAGATCTCGGTGTTGATCCCGCGCTGGCCGCCGCCGGGGAGATCCTCGATGCCGCGCGGCTCGCCGAAATAGATGCCGCCCACCGTTTCGCGCACGATCATGATGTCGAGCCCGCGCACCACGTCCGGCTTCAGCGTGCTGGCATCCACCAGCGGATCGAGCACGGTGGCCGGACGGAGATTGGCGAACAGCTCCAGCTCCTGCCGGAGCCGCAGGATCGCGACCTCGGGCCGCAGCTCGAACGGCACGTCCTTCCATTTGGGGCCGCCGACGGCGCCGAACAGCACCGCATCCGCCGCCTTGGCCGCCGCCACCACCTCGTCGCGGATCGGCACCCCGTAGGCGTCGACGGACGCGCCGCCCACCAGATCCTCCGAGATGTCGAACCGCACGCCCCGCTCGCGGCCGAGCCAGCCGACGACCCGGCCGACCTCCCGCATCACCTCCGGACCGATCCCGTCTCCGGGGAGCACCAGAAGCTTCTTGTTGGCGGTCATCGAGTCGTCCGTCCGGATGTGGAAGGGATCAGGCCAGGGAGATCGCGGGCATCCAGGGCCGTTCGGCGACGCGCCCCTGCTCGAAACGCTCGATCGCCTCGCCGTGCTGCAGCGTCTGGCCGATATCGTCCAGCCCCTCCAGCAGCAGGCGTCGCCGCAGCGCGTCCACCTCGAACGGGATCTCCTGCCCGTCGGGCCGCACCACCACCTGGCGTTCCAGGTCGACGGTCAGACGGCCATTGGCGCCGAGGCGCGCGTCCTCCATCAACCGCTCGCACACCTCGCGCGGCAGCTGCACCGGCAGGATGCCGTTCTTGAAGCAGTTGTTGTGGAAGATGTCGGCGAACGAGGGCGCGATCACGCAGCGTATGCCGAAATCCAGCAGCGCCCACGGCGCATGCTCGCGCGAGGAGCCGCAGCCGAAATTCTCATAGGTGACGAGGATCTGCGCCCGCCGGTACGGCTCGCGGTTCAGCACGAAGTCCGGCTTTTCGGTGCCGTCCTCGTTGTAGCGCATGGCGTCGAAGGCGTTCACGCCGAGACCGCTGCGCTTGATGGTCTTGAGGAACCGCGCCGGGATGATCTTGTCGGTGTCGATGTTGGCTTCCGGCAACGGCGCCGCGATGCCGGTCAGGCTGGTGAAGGCGTCCATCTCAGTTGAAGCTCCGGACGTCGGTGAGGTGGCCCGTGACCGCCGCCGCCGCCGCCATGGCGGGCGACAACAGGTGCGTGCGGCCACCCGGGCCCTGGCGCCCCTCGAAGTTGCGGTTGGAGGTCGACGCGCAGCGCTGTCCGGGCTTCAGCTTGTCCGGGTTCATGCCGAGACACATGGAGCAGCCCGCCTCGCGCCACTCGAAGCCGGCATCGAGGAACACCTTGTCGAGCCCTTCGCGTTCCGCCTGCTGCTTCACCATCCCGGAGCCCGGCACCACCATCGCCCGCACCCCCGGCGCCACCTGACGGCCGGCCACGATCCGCGCCGCCGCCCGCATGTCTTCGATGCGGCCGTTGGTGCAGGAGCCGATGAACACGACGTCGACCGGCAGCTCGTCGAGCCGCTGACCGGGTACCAGGCCCATATAGTCGAGCATGCGCTGCACCTGCGCGCGCCGGCTCTCCTCCGGGGCGTCGGCCGGATCGGGCACGGTGGCGGTGATCGGCAGCACGTCCTCGGGACTGGTGCCCCAGGTCACCAGCGGCGCGATATCCTCGGCCCGCAGTTCCACCACCCGGTCGTATCGCGCGTCAGGGTCGGAGAACAGCGTCCGCCAGTACTCGACGGCGCGGTCGAACGCCTCGCCCGACGGCGCGAACGGCCGCCCGCGGACATACTCGAACGTGGTGTCGTCCGGCGCCACCAGCCCGGCGCGGGCGCCGGCCTCGATCGACATGTTGCAGATCGTCATGCGCCCGGCCATATCCAGGCCGCGGATCGCCGAGCCCGCGAATTCGATCACGTGGCCGGTGCCGCCGGCGGTGCCGATGGTGCCGATGATGGCGAGCATCACGTCCTTGGCGGTGATGCCCGGCGCGAGGGTGCCCTCGACCCGCACCAGCATGTTCTTCGCAGGCTTCTGCAGCAGCGTCTGGGTGGCCAGCACATGCTCCACCTCCGACGTGCCGATGCCGAAGGCGAGCGCGCCCAAGGCGCCGTGTGTGGAGGTGTGGCTGTCGCCGCACACGATGGTCATGCCCGGCAGCGACACGCCCTGCTCGGGGCCAATGATGTGGACGATGCCCTGCCGCGCGGAGCGCAGCGGGAAATAGGGCACGCCGAACTCTGCGACGTTGCGCTCCAGCGTCTCGATCTGGGTCAGGCTGTCGCCCGGTTCCATCGGCAGCGAGCGGTCGGAGGTCGGCACGTTATGATCCACCACCGCCAGCGTGGCGTCCGGGCGCCGCACCCGGCGGCCGGACATGCGCAGACCCTCGAAGGCCTGTGGGCTGGTGACCTCGTGCACGAGATGTCGGTCGATATAAAGGATCGCCGTACCGTCGGCGAGACGGTCCACGACGTGCGCGTCCCAGATCTTGTCGAACAGCGTAGGCATGCGGGCGATCCTCTCATCCCGTGGACACCGGGGAAGAAGGGTTCCAGCCCCGGTCGACATCGAACCGGAAGCGGGACGCCGAAGCGCTCCGACTTCCGGGACCCGATCAGTGTCGGACGGTGCCGGCCGGTCGCGGCCGGACCCGTCCTGGTTTCCGCGCGGCGCGGATTACTCGGCGGCGGCGGGCGCCACGACCTCGCGCGCCTTCTCGGCGATGCGGGCGGACTTACCGCGGCGGCCGCGCAGGTAGTACAGCTTCGCGCGGCGCACGTCGCCGCGACGCACCACCGCGATCTCGGAGATCGTCGGCGCGTACAGCGGGAACACGCGCTCCACGCCCTCGCCGTAGCTGAGCTTGCGCACGGTGAAGTTGCTGTTCAGCCCCTTGTTGGAGCGCGCGATCACCACGCCCTCATACGCCTGCACGCGGGTGCGCTCGCCTTCCACCACCTTCACCGCCACGCGGACGGTGTCGCCGGGGGCGAAGACGGGCACGGCGCGCTCGGCGGAAAGACGGGCGATCTGCTCCGCCTCGTACTGCTGGATGATGTTCATCGATCGGGTCCTCTCGTGTCGTGTCAGTTACGGTGCCCGGCGCCGCCGGGCAAGAAAGTTGAGGCAGCTCCACGCTTTTCGTGGGCCGCCCAAAGGTCCGGACGCCGCTCGCGCGTGTCCTGCTCGGAACGTTCCCGGCGCCACGCGGCGATCGCCCCGTGATGACCGCTCAGCAGCACCGGCGGCACCGCGCGGCCCGCCCAGTCGGCCGGGCGGGTGTAGTGCGGGTATTCCAGCAGCCCATCGGAGAAGCTTTCCTCCTCCGCGCTCCGCTCGCCCGCGCCCATCACCCCCGGCAGCAGCCGCACCACCGCATCCAGCAGCAGCAGCGCCGCCGGCTCGCCCCCGGACAGCACGAAGTCGCCGACCGAGATCTGCCGGACGTTCCGCGCTTCCAGCACCCGCTCGTCGATGCCCTCGAATCGGCCGCACAGCAGCACCAGACCGGGCCCGGCCGCGAGATCGCGGACCATGTCCTGGTCGAGCCGCCGGCCCCGGGGCGTGAGATAGGCGACCGGCAGCGGATCCCGGCCTTCCGTGGCCGCGGCCAGCGCCGAATCCGCCACGTCGGGCCGCATCACCATGCCGGCGCCGCCCCCGAACGGGGTGTCATCCACCGCCCGGTGCCGACCGAGCCCGTGCGGGCGCAGATCGTGGGTGCGCAGATCCCACACTCCCTGCTCCAGCGCACGCCCCGCCAGCGACATCCCCAGGAAACCGGGGAACATCTCCGGGAACAGCGTCAGCACGACGGCCTGCCAGCTCACAGCCCACTCCCGTCGGCCGCCGCCTCGCCGATCTCGGGGCCTACGACCTCCCGGCCGTCGAGCTCGTCCGGGCGGCACACCACCACCCGGCCGCCGGCGATATCGACCTCCGGCACGCACAGCCTGGTGAACGGCAGCAGCTCCGAACGGCCGGCATCGCCGACCTCCAGGCTCGCGCCGGCACCATAGTCGTGCACGGCCAGCACGGTGCCGAACGTGCGCTCCCCGCCCCCCGCGAGCCGCTCCACCGCCGCCAACCCCACGAGGTCGGCCAGGTAGAACTCCTCGGCATCGTCGGGATCGGGCAGCCGGTCGCGCTCCACGAACAGCTTGCGGTTGACCAGCACGGCCGCCCGGTCGCGATCGGTCAGGACGTTGCCCTGACCGTCGCGCAGCTCGGCGATCCCCTCGCCGCGCCAGCGCAGCGTCCACCGTTCGCCCCGGTCGTCTTCCAGCGTCCCGTAGGACGCCAGATCAGCCGGATCGGCGGTGTAGCTGTGGACGCGCAACAGCCCCCGCACGCCGTGCGGCCGGCCGATCACGCCCATCAGGATGCGCTGTGCGCCCATCGGGTGGCGGAAGCGGGATGCGGCTCTGGCCTGGCGGATCAGGCCGAAGCGGCGGCGGCGGCGGCGGCGGCCGCGCGCTCCTGCGCCTTCTTCTTCGGCGCGCTCTGCTTCGGCTGCTCGTTCCAGGCGACCTTCGGCGTCAGGCCGACATTGCCCAGGAAGCGCGCCACGCGCTCGGTCGGCAGCGCGCCCTGGCTCATCCAGTGCACGATGCGCTCGCCGGCGAGACGGATGCGCTCCTCGTGCTCGGCCGGCAGCATCGGGTTGTAGGAGCCCACCTTCTCGATGAAGCGGCCATCGCGCGGCGAACGGCTGTCGGCCACCACGATGTGGTAGTACGGACGCTTCTTGGCGCCGGCGCGCGCGAGGCGGATCTTGAGGCTCATTCGTTAAACTCCAGTCCTGAACTTCGATAAAAGGATGCGGAAGGGCGTCAGTGCGGCCGCTGCGGCGGCATCGCCCCCTTGGGCATGAGCGCGGACAGGCCCTGGCGCATCAGACCCTTCGCGCCGAGCTTGTTGATCCGCTTCATCATCGTCGACATGTCGTCGAACTGCTTGAGCAGGCGGTTCACCTCCTGCACCGTGGCGCCCGACCCGGCGGCGATGCGCTTCTTGCGGCTCGCCTTGATGATGTCGGGGGTGCGCCGCTCCTGCTTTGTCATCGAGGAGATGATCGCCTGGTGCCGCTTGAACACCGAGGTGTCCAGCTTGCTCTCGTCGAGCTGCCCCTTCAGCTTGCCCATGCCCGGCAGCATGTCGAGGATGCCGCCGATTGAGCCCATCTTCTGGATCTGGCGAAGCTGCGACGCGTAGTCGTCGAGGTCGAACTTCCCGCGCAGCATCTTGAGCGCGAGCTTCTCGCTTTCCTCGTGATCCAGCGTCTCCGACGCCTTCTCTACCAGGCCCGCGATGTCGCCGAGGCCCAGGATGCGGCCGGCCACGCGCTCGGGATGGAATTCCTCCAGCGCTTCGAGCTTCTCGCCCGAGCCGGTCAGCTTGATCGGCGCGCCCGTGATGGCGCGCATCGACAACGCCGCGCCGCCACGGGCGTCGCCGTCCATGCGCGTCATCACCACGCCGCTCACGCCCACCGCCTCGTTGAAGGCCTTGGCGGTGTTCACGGCGTCCTGGCCGGTCATGGCGTCCACGACCAGCAGCGTTTCGGCCGGATTGGTGGCGGCGCGGATCTGCCGCACCTCCTCCATCAACGCCTCGTCGATGGACAGGCGGCCGGCGGTGTCGAGGATGACGACGTCGAAGCCTTCGCGACGACCGGTCTCGATCGCACGCTGCGCGATCTGCACCGGGGTCTGCCCCGGCACGATCGGCAGCGACGCCACCCTGGCGCGCTCGGCCAGCTGCTGGAGCTGGAGCTGGGCCGCCGGACGCTGCACGTCGAGCGAGGCCAGCAGCACCCGCCGCCGCTCGCGCGTCTGCAGGCGCAGCGCGATCTTGCCCGAGGTCGTGGTCTTGCCTGACCCCTGGAGCCCGACCATCAGGATCGGGATCGGCGCCGCGTTGTTGAGGTTGAGCGGCACCGCGCCGGCGCCGCCCAGCGCGTCGATCAGCGCGTCGTTGACGATCTTGGCGACGGCCTGACCCGGAGAGATGCTGTCCAGCACCTCCTGGCCCACGGCGCGCTCGCGCACCTTGTTCACGAAGTCCTTGACGACGGGCAACGCCACGTCGGCGTCCAGCATCGCCAGACGCACCTCGCGCATCGCCTCGGCGACGTCGGCTTCCGACAAGGCTCCGCGACCGCGGAGCTTGTCGAACACGCCGGAGAACCTGCCTGACAGCGTTTCGAACAAGTCTGGCTTCACCCCAAAGGAAGGCGCGCCGCTGCGCGAGCCTTCGCGGAGCGACGTGTCTGATCGGCGCCGTGCTACGAGCCGGGCGCCCGAATGTCAAACCTTCTCGTGGGCGGCCACGCCGCGGCGGCGCGACCTCCTCCAGCCCCGCCCCCGTCGCCCGGGCTTCACGCGAACATTGCCGTCCTCCGCCTCGCCTCCGGCGGAGACCGCCTCCCGGAGCGGGGACCGCCGCCATTATCTTCGGTGTGACCGACCTAAAGCCCTCAGCCGGGCTGGAGACGCCACCGGCCCGGCAGCAACGTGCAGGAGCCCAGCACGAACGCCACTCCGGCCGCGCAGCAGAGCGCCGCCCCCAGCGAGGAATGACGGGCCACGAAACCGAACAAGGGCGGCGCGACCGACACACCCGCGTAGGCGAAGCTCACGGCGCTCCCTAGTGCCCGCGACGATCCTTCCGCGCCGTAGTCCGCCCCGCGCTGTCCCACCGCGTTGAACAGGATCGGCGCAATGTTGCCCAGCGCCAGCCCGGTCGCCGCGAAGCACAGGATCGGCAGCCAGGGTCCCGGCGCCGCCGCCGCCAGCAGCAGGGCGGCGCCGCACACGAACGCCCCGCGCAGCAGCGCCAGATCGCCCCACCGCGCCCGGAGCCGGTCGCCGATCAACCGCCCGCTCAGCGTGCAGCCGGCAAACACGCCGTAGCCGATCCCCGCCAGCGCATCCGGCACATGCCGCGTTTCCCGCAGAAACACCGCGCTCCAGTCCAGCAGCGCCCCTTCCACCGCGAAGGCCATCGCCATCGCGGCGCCGGTCGCGAGCAGCCCGGGCTGTTGCAGCAGCCCGATCCCCCGTGGAGCGTCGCGTCGCTCGGGCGTCATCGGCAGCAGGAACCGGTTGGCCAGCAACGCGGCCGCTGCCCCGCACGCCGCGACGACGCCCGCTTCCAGCGGCCCCGGCAGCCACCACAGCAAGGCGGCGCCCGCGAAGGTGCCGAGCAGGGTGCCGAGGCTCCACATGCCGTGCAGCCCGCTCATCACCGGCCGCCGGAGCCGCCGTTCCACCGTCACCGCCTGGGCGTTCATCACCAGGTCGAGCGTGCCGAGCCCCATCCCCATCGCGCCCAGGGCGGCGGCCAGCGCCGGAGGATTCGGGGCCAGCGACGCCGCGAGCAGCGCGCCGGCGCTCAGCAGCAGGCTCCCCCGCAACAACGGCAGCCCGCCGAGCCGGCCCATCACCCGCGACGCGCCCTGCATGGCGAACACACCCCCGGCGGCGAGACACAGCAGCACCAGCCCCAGCGTGCCTGGATCGATGTGCAGCCGCGCCTTGATCAGGGGGATCTGCGTCGCCCAACTGCCGAAGACGCTGCCATGGGTGGCGAACAACACCGCGGACGCGATACGGGCACGACGCGCGGCCCGCTCATCGTGGGCGTCATCGCCCTCATCCTCGCGGGGCGGACCTCCGGAAGCTCCGATCGAAGCCGCGTCAGCCCTCGCCAAACGGGTTCTTCGTTCCGCGCAGCAGCAGACGGATCGGGGTGCCTGGCAGTCCGAAGGTTTCGCGCAGACCGTTCACCAGATAACGCTGATAATCCTCCGGCAGCATCTCCGCCCGCGTGCCGAACAGGATGAAGGTCGGCGGCCGCGCCTTGGCCTGCGTCATGTAGCGCAGCTTCAGGCGCCGGCCTTCCACCAGCGGCGGCTGGTGCCGTTCCAGCGCGCCCTCGAACCAGCGGTTCAGGGCGCCGGTCGGGATGCGCTTGTTCCAGATCTCGTGCGCCCGGCGGACGGTGGGCAGCAGCTTGTCCACTCCGGCCCCGGTCAGGGCGGAGAACGACACCACGGGGATGCCGCGCATCTGCGACAAGGAGAACTCGATCCGGTCGGCGATCGCCTTGCGCTGCTTGTTGCGATCCTCGACCGCATCCCACTTGTTGAGCGCCAGCACGCAGCCGCGCCCTTCCCGCTCGATCAGCCGCGCGATCTGCAGGTCCTGTTCGTGCACGCCCAGCGTCGCGTCGAGCGTCAGCACCACGATCTCGGCCATCTTCAGGGCTTCGATGGAGGCGCTGACCGACATCTTCTCCAGCGGCGCGTCGATGCGCGCCTTGCGACGCAGCCCGGCGGTGTCCACCAGCTCGATCGGCCCCACCTCGTCCTGGAGCTGCACGGCCACCGCATCGCGCGTCAGGCCCGGCTCCGGGCCGGTGATCATGCGCTCCTCACCCAGCAGGCGGTTCAGCAGGGTCGACTTGCCGGCGTTTGGCCGTCCGACGATGGCCAGCCGGAGCGGCCCCGGCGGCCGTTCGGGCAGCACGATCTCGGGGGGCGCGTCGCCTTCTTCGTCCCAGTCGGCCGGGGTCGCGAGCGCCTCGCCCGCCTCGGCGTCGAGCGCGTCTTCGTCGGGCGGCGTCCCGGTCGGCTGTTCCGGCGGCAGCCGCTCCGCGATCTCGCCCATGAGATCGGCCAGCCCTTCGCCATGCTCGGCCGACACGGCGACCGGCGCGCCCAGCCCCAGCGACCAGGCTTCCATCGCCGCCGCGGCGCCCGAGCGTCCTTCAGCCTTGTTGGCCACCAGCATCACCGGGCGGTCCTGGCGGCGCAGCCAGGTCGCGAAATGCTCGTCCGCCGGGGTGATCCCGGAGCGGGCGTCGATGCAGAACAACACCAGGTCCGCCTGCGCCAGCGCCCCCTCGGACGAAGCGCGCATCCGGCCGTACAAGCTGTCGGGCGGCGCTTCCTCGAGGCCGGCCGTATCGATCAGCCGCACGAATCGGCCGCGAAGCACCGTCTCGACCTCCTTGCGGTCGCGCGTCACCCCTGGGGTGTCGGCCACGATGGCGATGCGCCGCCCGGCCAGCCGGTTGAACAGGGTGGACTTGCCGACATTGGGCCGCCCGGCGATCACCACCACCGGCAGCGGACCCTCCGGCCTCGTCGGCTGGTCGGCCGATCTCCGGCGCGAGCCGCGGGGTCTCTGCACGGGCATGGGTGGAACGCCGCCGATCTCAGCCGAAGACCGACAGCTTGCCGTCGTCCGTCACCACCAGCAGACGTCCGGCGGCGGCGATCGGCGACATGACGCCGGCGTCGGGCAGAGGCGTGATGTCCACCACCTTGCCCGAGACCGCGTCCACCCGGATCATGCCCTGCTTGGGGAAGTCGCTGACGCAGAACAGCTTGTTGTCCGCCAGCAGCGGGCCGCTCCACAGGATCGGGTTCTTGTTCTTCTTGGTGTTGCGGAAGCGCGGCAGCACCGTGACCCAGCGCACGTGGCCGTTGCTGCGGTCGATGCAGGCCAGCTGCTGCTCGGCCGACAGCACGAACAGCCAGTCGCCGCACACCACCAGCCCGTCCTTGCCGCCCACCTGCCGTTCCCACAGCCGGCGGCCCGACCGCAAATCGATCGCGGTCAACACCTGGCCCACGCTGATGACGTAGGCGGTGCCGCCCACGATGGCAGGCAGCCCGTGCACCGACGGAAAGTCCATTACCGAGTTGCGGCCGCCCGTGGAGCCGAGCGTGTCGCTCCACAGCATCTCGCCGCTGTCCGCCCGGAGCGCCACCACGTCGCCGGAGCCGAAGCCCGCCAGCACGCTGTTGCCCACCACCGCCGGCGCGGGCTGGCCCAGCACCACGGTGTCGCCGGCGGTCGCCTGAAAGGTCCAGATCGTCTTGCCGGTCGCCGCGTCGAGCGCGAACAGCTTCTCGTCGATGGTGCCGAAGAACACCCTGCCATCCACGATGGTCGGCGCCGACCGGCCCGGCGTGCCCACGTCCACCCGCCAGCGGATGGCGCCCGTCTGCGGATCGAGCGCGAGCGACTCCGCCAGCCCGTTCACCACGTAGAGCGTGCCGTCCGCCAGCCCGAGGCCGCCGCCGACATTGGTGGACCGCGCCTTCTTCGGCTTGGTGGGCGTCCGCCACAGCCGCGCGCCGGACGCGAGATCGAAGGCGCTCACCACCCCGTCGGTGTCCATGGTGAAGACCCGGTTGTTCGACACCACCGGCTCGGCCGTCAGCGCGCCCCGCCCGGTCTGCCCCTTGCCGAAGCTCTGCGTCCAGAGCGGCTTCAGGCCGCCGAGCTGTTCGTTGATCGCCTCGTGGCTGGGGATCCGGCCGCCCTGCGCCCATTCCCCATCCAGCGTGGGCGGCGGCAAGGAGACCGGGGTGGTGTCGCTCTCGTCCACGGTGAGACCGGCGCCGACGCTCAGGACGTCCTCACGCCGCCCCGGCAGCACCGTCTTGGGGTCGTCGTCGAAGATGCCGCACCCGGCGAGCGGCAGCAGCGCCAGCACGCCGATGCCGGCCCGCAGGACGTCGCGGCGCCCCGCGGTGGGAAGGAGTGGCGCGGAGGGATCGATGTTGTGCTGGGTCATCCGCCGGATTTCGGGGCAGGGGTTTTCGGGGCAGGGGTTTGGGGAGCAACGGGAGCCGGCGTGGCCGGCGTTCCGACCGCCGCCGCCCCGGGGGACGTCGCCTTCGCGGAAGCGGCGGGCGCGGCCGGCACCGGCGGCAGGGTTTCCAGCACCCCGGCCGCCCGGGCATGCAGCCCTTCCGGCACGGCCGGATCCTGGCTCAGCAGCTGCAGCTTGCGCCGCGCGTCTTCCACGTGACCGGTCTGAAGATCGATCATCGCGTCGGCCTCCGTCGCGAGATAGTGCCAGGGGCTCGACGGCGACAGCGCGTCCCGCAGGCGGGTCTTCAACAGCGCGCCGTCCGCCCCCGGCGGCTGATGTTCCACCCACAGCAGGTCGGCGAGCTGGCGGAAGGCGGGATCGGCCGCGGCATCGTGCGAAAGCGCGTCCCAGGTGGCGAGCGCCCTCGCGGGCTGCTTGTTCGACCAGTCGAGGGCAGCCAGCCGCAGGCGCGACAGGCTGCGCACGCTTTCCGGGGAGTTCGCCGCCAGACCCCCGAAGGCGCCCACGGCACGCTGTTGTTCCGGGGTGAGCGGCGCATCCGGGCCGGCGGCGGCGGGAGGCGCCACGTCCGCGTCCTTCTGGGCCGCGAAATAGCCTGCGCCCGCCGCCAGCAGCGCCTCCGCACGCTGATGCTGGTGCCATTGCCAGCCGCCGACGGCGATGCCGGCCACCACGACCAGCACGATGCCCACGACCGCGAAACGGCGGGCCTGCGCACGCAACCGTTCCGCCCGCAGATCCTCGTCGACCTCGTTGAAGATGTCCTCGGCCACCGACGCGCCCAACCCCGAACCTCAAGAAGCGGCGGACCATAGCGGCGGCGGCACAACCGGGCAAACCTCGCGGCGGCGGCGTCGCGGGCGGGTCCGCCGGCCGACGCCCTTAGAAGGATGTTAACCCGGAAGGTGCTTTCTGCGGCGATGGCCATCCGCATATCGATCCGAGGGCGACCGCCCGCCGACGCGATGCACGCCAGTGCCGGCGCCGCGCCGCGCGCTACGCGTCGGCTCTTCGCGAAGGCGATGTCCTGGTCCGACGGCCCCCGGCGGCTCGCCACGTCCATCACCACCGATCCTCGTCACCAGCCAGGGTGCGTCCGTCGGGTAGGGGCGCCGTGGTGGCTCCTGTTGACGCCGGGGCTCGGCGGCTGCGTGCCAGCCACCATTTTTCCGCTGACCGCCGGGCTCGGCACGGACGTCGCCGTCTTCCACCGGACCCTGCCGGACCTCGCCTATTCGGCCATCACCGGCAAGGATTGCTCGCTGGTCCGGCTCGATCGCGACCAGAGCTATTGCAAGCCTGTGGAACCGCCGGTGCCCCCGCAACCCTTCTGCACCCGTTCGCTGGGCCGGATCGATTGCTGGGCGGAACCGGCCCTCCTGGCGGATCACCCGGCGCAGGTGGCGCAGGGCCCGGACCGCCTCACTCCGGATCAGGATCGGGCCCGGCTCGCCCGCTGGCCGGCCGAGCTCACCACTCCGTCGGCGCCGTGATCAAGCATTCGGCGCCACCCCGGCGGAGGAGGTAACCGACGACATCCAGACCGCCGTTCGATCTGTCTCCCCCAGACCTGGTTCCCTGGCTTTTCGAATCCTCATCAAACATGTCTGGCTGCGGCGGAGTCGCCCCCCGTGCCGCCCGGATGCGTCGCGGGATTCTCATCCCGAGGGCGCTCAGACGGCAGGCTCTACCGCTTGGCGCCAAGCTTCTCGTTGGCCTGTTTCAGCTGGGCCGACAGCGACTGGAAGTTGGCGGCGATCCGGTTCCTCACCGCGCCGCTGCCCGCCTGGATGGCGGCGATGCGGTTCCTCGCATCCTCGCTCGCCGCGGTCTGCTGCGCGACCGCTTCGCGCGACACGCAACTATTGAAGCTCCGCGCCGCTTGGTCGTAGGCGGAGACCCGGTCGACGCTCGCATTGTAGCGTTCGACGGTCCCCCCCTCGACCCGGGGAGGCGCTGGCTCCTGTCCACAATGACTCGCCGTCCAGCCTGTCGTGGGCCCGGATGCGGTCGCGGCCGGTGACCCACGACGACCATGAGATACCGGCGCGGCGATCGCAGTGGTGACGCTGCAGATCGACAGCACGGCTGACAGGATGATCCGGCGGTTGTTCATGCGGGCGCTCCTGGAGGTTGCTCCGGATCTGGTGGGGCGCGGCCGCCAAGGCCGGCGAAGGGGCGCGCACCTGACCCTTCGACCCGCGTCTCGTCAAGGCGCGACGTCCTGACGCCACCGAACCCCGAAACCAGGGAACCAAGCATGATGTCCCCCAGCCCTTCCCCTACCGGGCCGCACCCCGAGCGGAAGATCCGCCTCGCCGACCTGACGAGCGCGGAGCTGTCGGACCTGCTGCCAGGCCGCCCCGTGGTGCTGTTGCCGATGGGAAGCCTGGAGGACCAGGGCACCCACGCGCCGATGGGCGACTATCGATGCGCCGAACGCATCGCCGAGCTCATCGCGATGGCCGCGGACAGCCCGCGGGTGCGCGTGCTGAGCGCGCCGGTGGTGCCGTTCGGCGGCCGGGACTTCTTCGGCAGCCGGCCCGGCGGCATCGCCCTTAGGCCCGGCACCCTGCTCGCCCTGCTGGACGACATGCTGGCATCGCTGCTCAGGCACGGCCTCGACAGGCTGATCGTGGTCAACGGCCATGGCGGCAACGGGCCGTCCATCTTCGAAGCCACGCAGGAAGTGCTGCGGACCCAGAACAGGCTGATCCCTTGCCTCCATCTGTGGCGGATCGCCGGGAGCCTGCTGCCGCACCTGCTGGGACCCGAGTTGGCCGCCCGCAGCACCGGGCACGGCGCCGATCCGCTCTGGAGCGTGGTCCAGCACCTGTTCCCCGAGCGCTGCCGGCCCGACCTGATGCCGCACCCCGACGCCCCGGCGCAGGTCGTGCACGGTCTGCGTGTTGCCGACTATGGCGCGGGGCTGCTCGACACCCGGCACGGTGAGGTGGAGATCGGGCTGCCGCTGGAAGCGCCGGCCCGCGTCACCCGGGGCGATCCGCGACGGGGCTCCCCGCAAACCGGCGCCGCCATCGTCGAGCGGCTGGTGGGCACCGGCCACGAGTTGATCGGGCGGCTGCTGGCCGGGGGATGGTGACGACAAAGGCGTGCATCGTTTCGCTTCCGCAGTCGTTATGGGCGCCACACGTCGCACCGATCGAGGCCGCCTTCCGATGAGCTTGTTCACCCTGCCCACCGACCAGCGAGCCGCCGAGGCCGCCGAGCGGCGCGCCGTCGCCCTGGAGCGCTTCTACGACCTGTCCCGCTTCGTGGTGGCGGCCGCCGCCATCATCCTGGCGATATGGCTGCTCAAAGACGTGCTGGTGGTGGTGTTCGCCGCCACGCTTCTCGCGGTGATCCTGCACGGCATGGCCTCCCTGCTGCATCGCCATGCGAAGCTGCCGTTCTGGTTGTCGCTGCTGGTGGTGGTGCTGGCACTGATCGCCCTTCTGGTCGGCTTCGTATCGATCGCGGGCCCAGGCCTCGGCGACCAGGCCGTGAAGCTGCGGCAGGCGCTGGGCAGCCAAGCGGGCGGCCTGCACGAAAGGCTGTCCGGCACGCGATGGGGCCGGATGGTGCTGGAGCAGGTGCCGGTGTCGCTGGGCGGCAGCAAGCAGGGCGGTCAGTCCGGGCTGCCCTCTGGTCTCGCGGGCTCGGTCGCCGGCTTCCTGGGCTCGGCCTTCGGACTGTTCGGAACCTTGGCCGTGGTGATCATCGCCGCGCTGTATCTCGCCGCCTCGCCGCAGACCTACGTGAACGGGGCCCTGCGCCTGGTGCCGCGCCGCCAGCGCGACCTGGCCAGCGACCTCGCCCGCGAAGCCGGCCGTGCCCTGTGGGCGTGGAGCGCCGGCCAAGCGCTGGACATGCTGGTGGTGGGCCTCCTGTCGGGTCTCGGGCTCTGGGCGATCGGCGTTCCGCTGGCGCTGGTTCTGGGCGTGATCGCCGGGCTGATGAACTTCGTGCCGTATATCGGCGCCATCGCCGGCGCCGTGCCGGCGGTGATCATCGCGTTCTCCGTCGGGCCGACCGCGGGCATCGAGACGGTCGGGCTCTACTGCGTGATCCAGGGCTTCGAGGGCAACGTGATGGCGCCCCTGATCCAGAACCGCGCCGTGCATCTGCCGCCCGGCCTGACCATCCTGTCGCAGACCGCCTTCGGCGCAATCCTGGGCATTCCCGGCCTGATCTTCGCGACGCCGCTCACGGCCGCCCTGCTCGCCGTGATGACCAAGGCCACCACCCCCCTCGAGCCGGAGCAGCGGATCGAATCACGCTGATCCGCCTCAGGCGGTGAGCACCAGCGTGTCGAAGTGCAGCATCGAGCTGTCGCGAAGAAACACGCGCACGAACCGGACGACGCGGTGCAGCGGCACGGTGAGGCCGCCCCGCGCCGCTCCCGGGATGGGCGCGCCATCCCGGTTCTCCCAAACGATCTCCATCGCGTCGGGCACCATGCCGGCTTCGATGCAAAGATGCTGCGACCGATGCACGTCCCCGCGGTCCATGAGATGCAACGCGGACGCCCAGACCGGCTCGCGCAGCTCGAGCAGCCACCACGGGTGCGCTTCGAGGTCGGTGTGGAAGGAAAAGCCGAAGCGGGGGATCTCGCCGAACGCGCGCGCGGCCTCTCCCGCCCCGCGTGAATAAGGGGACAGCGAACTCTGGGTGCAGCGTTCCGCTTCGCCGACCACGTGCCGGCCGAACCATCCGGGCGCATCGAGCAGACCTCCCGGCGCGCTCGACATGGCCGCACGTATCTGGTCGCGCTCGTGAGGAGCGTTGCCGGGAAGATGATAAAGGCGACAGAAGAACTCGAAGTCGCGGGCGGCGACCGCGTGCGTCAACAGATCGGGGGTGAAGAACACCGGCCAGTCCGAGAATGTGCTTCGCGTGGCCTTCCGGCGGTTGGTCAGGGGATGGACGAACGTGCGCCCCGGCCGGAGATGCGACACGAAGCCTTCGGTGACGCCGTTCATCCAGTTGTAGTTGTCGAGATGATCGCAGAAGCCGCCGATATCGGCGGTCCGCCAGCCGCGCCGTTTCATCTCGGTGGGAAAGATCACTTCGCTGATCGGCCAGGTCTGAAGGTCGCCCACGACGCGCTGCCGGTTATGCTCGAGGCGGGCCTGAAAGCAGGCCGCGACCGCGCGCCGCGAATGGAAGGCGATGCAGCACAACGCCTTCTCCACCTGATCGAGCGGATAGAAGCCGTCGCAGCTCCTGATGAAGTTCCAGCTCGCGTTCTCTTCCGCCAGCGGACGCCCGACGAAATCGATACCATCGGCCGACATCGCGTCGACGATCGGCTCGAGATCGTTGAAGACGCCGACGTCGTATTCCACCGACACCAGGAACGCGTAGTCCGGCTCGTGCAGGAAGAACAGGTAAAGCGGATAATCCGCGCAGAACCAGAAACCTCGGTGGTTGTGCAGCCCGTAGGATTCCAGCGCCGCCTCGTTCAGATCGAAGATGCGTTCCTCGGGAATATCCGACGGCAGCGGGTAGTCGCCCGCGGTGCAGTCGCGCACCACATAGACCTGTCCGCGGCCGGCATGCCGGCACACACGGCGATATTGCCGGTCGACATCCTCGTCCCAGAAATAAACCTTGAACAGAACGGCGAACGGTTCGCCGGCCCCGATCTCCCGCACTGGTTCAGCTCCGTTCGGGACGCCGGGCGACCGCCAGGAGGTGCAATCCGCCGTCGGCCGTCACCGGATGGTCCGCCAACGCCTTGTCCCGTGCCAGGAACGCGGCCGCGTCGTGGCGCATCGCGTCGGAGCAGCCCGGCCGGCCAAGCGTGGCGGCACTCACCACCAGGCCCCTCACCTGTTCCAGCTCGAAGCCCGCTTCCACGAGCAGGCGGCCGATGCTGTCGCGATCATGCAGTTGCAGCGACAGGGTGCGTTCTTCGAAAGTGAAGGACCCGCGCCGCGTTTCCAGCACATGCTGGGCTTCCTCGTGACGGTTCTCGCGGATGCGCTCCTGCACGAGGGCCAGCAGCGAATCCACCATGAGCACCACCCGTCCACCCGGCTTCAGCCAGCGCAGCAGCGACGCCGCCGCCCGCTCCGGCGCGGCCGAATATTGCAGCGACCCGATCGCCACCACGAGATCGGCCGTTCGTTCCGGGAGGACCGCATCCTCCATCGTCGACTGCATCAGCGTGAAGCGGGGGCCCAGGCCGCGCTCGCGGAGGATCGCCACCATGCCGTCCGCCGGCTCGATGCCGGTGACGCGGTGGCCTGCGCGCAGAAAACGCTCGCACCATCGGCCGGAACCGCACCCGGCGTCGATCACATGCGCATCCGCCGGGAGCGGCAAGGCCGCCACCGCCTCCCACCCCAGCAGATCGTAGGCCTTGCGGCACAGGTTGGTGTCGAAGCTGGCGTCGAAGGTTCGGGCGACGGCCGAATATGCATCAATCGCCATGGGACCTCCTTTCGGCACCATAATATTTTCCCGGGCCGTCTACAACCATTGCGTGCGTGACAACATCGTCAAGCGCGCGTCCGCCGGAGGTGCAGCAACAGCACCAGCGTCAGCATCGTGGCCACCGTCACCGCGCCCGCGATCCGCAGCAGCTTGAGGATCGCGAGGCTGTAGCGGCCCGTGGACGGGTCGAAGTGGAAGCACAACAGCAGAACCGGCGACGCCCTCGCGCCGATCCCGCCCGCCGCCGCCCGCCGCAGCGCCGCCTCGAGCGCGCCGGGCTGGAACCCGACGCCCAGCAGGTAGCTCGAGACCGTGCCGCTCCCGGTCACCACCACGACCCCGGCTGGGTGCAGGAACTGCTTCAGCGCCGGATCGAAGCGGCTGCGATAGCCGACCGCCGCCGCGATCCGGTCGATCGCGGGCTGGGCCGCCACCAGGAACTTCCGGTCGTCGCCGCCGACCGGCGGCCAACGCACCGCATCCGCCCGCTCGGCCTCCAGCGCATCGGCGGCCGTCTCGCGCGGATCGATGCTCAGAAACAGCACCCGGTAGTCCTCGGGAGCATGCAGCCTGGTCATCGACAGGGCCGCGAAAACATCGTCCCGCACCGTGCCGCACAAGGACGGGCATCGATAATAGCCCAGCGCCAGCACCGCCGGCCGCCCGTCGATCGCATCGCCGAAGGTCTGCCGGCGGCCGGTCTGGTCAGTGACGACGGCATCCAGCGGAAGGCGCGCGCCCGGATGCTGCTCGAACGACAGATCCGCGACGTCCGGGCCGCCGGCCCGCGCGCCCTGACCCACGGCGAGGAGCGACAGCAGCACGGCGGTCGCGAGCCCCGATCTCCACCGCCGGCCGCGTCCCCTCAAAATCCGGATGATCCGCGCCATGCTCATCCCGCTCCTACCGGAACAGAAAGTTCCCGAGCCAGAAGAACAAGGCTCCGACCAGACCCGCCGCCGGCAGGGTGATCAGCCAGGCCCAGACGATGTTCCGGGCGACGCCCCATCGCACGGCCGACGCTCGGCGGGCCGCCCCCACGCCCACGATGGACCCGGTGACGGTGTGGGTGGTGGAAACCGGGATGCCCAGCCAGGTGGCGCCGAACAGCGCCGCCGCGCCGCCCGTTTCCGCGCAGAACCCCTGCACCGGCTTGAGGTCGGTGATGCGCGAACCCACCGTGCGCACGATGCGCCAGCCCCCGCTCAGGGTGCCCAACGCCATCGCCGTCTGGCAGCTCAGGATCACCCACAACGGCACGTGGAAGCCGCCGCCGGACACCATGTTCTGCGACATCAGCAGGACGGTGATGATGCCCATGGTCTTTTGCGCGTCGTTGCCGCCATGCGCGAGGCTGATCAGCGCGGAAGACCAGAATTGCAGCATCCGGAACCTGCGGTCGGCCACGAACGGCGTCGCCCGCCGCATCCCCCAGCTGGTCCCTAGCATCAGCCCCATCGCCAGCAGCAAGCCGATCAGGGGCGACAGCACGATCGCGGAAGCCACCGTTCCCAGACCGCCCCAGATCACCGCCGCCGGGCCGGCCTTCGCCATGCCGGCGCCCACGAGGCCGCCGATCAGCGCATGGGAAGAGGAGGACGGGATGCCGGCGATCCAGGTCAGCACGTTCCAGGCGATCGCACCCACCAACGCCCCGAACACCAGCTGCGGATCCATCAGGTCCTGCTGCACAAGGCCGTGACCGATGGTGCCGGCCACATGGAGCCCGAACACCAGAAACGCGATGAAGTTGAAGAAGGCCGCCCAGAACACCGCCACCACCGGGCGCAACACCCGGGTGGACACCACGGTGGCGATGGAGTTCGCGGAATCATGGAGGCCGTTGAGGAAATCGAACAGCAGCGCCGTCGCGATCAGCGCGACGAGGGCCGGCATGCCGAGCGGCGCGGCGTGCATCATCGGCGCCCCGCCCTCACACCTGTTCCACCACGATCCCCTCGATCACGTCGGCGACGTCCTCGCATCGATCCACGACCGATTCCACGAGGTCGTACACCTTCTCCACCGTCAGCTTGGTGCCAGCCGACATGTCGGACGAGAACAGCCTTCGCAGCCCGGAATCCAGCAGGTCGTCGGCACGGCTCTCCGCCGCCCTCACCCGCACCTGCATGGCGGTGAGCTTGTCGACGTTGCGACCGATCGCCCCCAGCAGCGGCATCGCTTCGCGTATCTCGGTGCTGGCGTCCACCGCGCATCCGGCCATCGCCAGCATCTCCTCCGTGAAGGGGATGTTGTACAGGCGCAGCCGTCGGCCGGCCTCCTTCATCAGGTCGATGGTGTCGTCCAGCGCCGTGGACAGGTCCAGGATCTGGCTACGATCGAACGGCGTGATGAACGACCGGTGGATCGCCTGCACCGTCCGGCGCGTGACCTCGTCGGCCGCCTCCTCGTGGGCGCACAGCGCCCGGTAGGAGGCCTCGATATCGCCCTGGTCTGACAGCATGTCCCGGAAGCATTGGGCTCCGTCCACCACGTGCCGGGAATGCTGGCTCAGCCGGAGCACGAAGTTCTCGTCCCTGGGCATCAGCCTGCGAATGAAGTTCAGCATCGGCTTCCGCCCGCTCCCGGCCATGGCAACGCCACGACCCATCCGGGTCGGTGCGAGAACCGGCTTTAACATCAAAGTCGCCCGCCGCCAGCGTGCCGATCGTCCAACCCGTGCCGTCCTGCACGCCGCCCGGTGCCGCCGTGCGACTGCCGGTCCGGCGGCCGGACGCGACCGGGGCAGCGCCCGTCGCGGCGAGATGGCTCTCCCGCATGGCCCACCGAAAGCCGTCATGACCGGGTCGCTGGCGATCGCGCCTCCGCGTGACCGTACCGCCATCGGCGCCGCCGCCGTTCGCAGGCACGCTCTTCTCCCGCGGTCGGTGCGACCGGAGGATCCCCATCGAACGCGATGCCTGGAGCGGAGAGCTGCCGGCCTTTTGCGGGGATCTCTCGGTCGACGCTGCCCGCGGGCCGGGCCGCCTGCATCAGCCGGGTTTCGCCCTTCCCGTCACGCCGGCTCGGCGGCAGTATGGCCCGCAGCTCCTCGATCAGCCGAAGGTCGCCGCCACGGACAGCCTGTAACATCCGTCATGCAACGGCGGCCATCGCGTCGCCCGGCCCCGGGGCGGCGGAAGCCGTTCTGGCACGATGCCACTGCCGCAGGATGCCCGCGGCTCGGCGGAAACCGCCCGCTACTTGTTCCCCGGCACGGCGTCGCGGATGCGCTCCCCCTCCTCGGTCTGGCGCGGGACCGCCGGGGAATGGAAGCCCGAGGCTTCAGGCTGGTTGTCGCCGCCGACGGGACGCATCGACCCTTCCGGCTGCCGCAGGCAGCCGCGGACGATGGGTACGCACACGCCATCCTCGCCCACCGACTTGTCGTTGTCGCCGGTGTAGTGCAGCTCGGTGACGACGTGGTTCACCACCCGGAAATTGGCGGAACAGTAGGTGCCGCTCCCGCCGAGCGACACGCCGCCCAGGCTCAGCGGCAGTTCCAGGTTGAAGCCCCCGGTGCCGGACGGCTTGTAGACGTAGTTCAGGATGTGCGAGCGATCGTTCAGCACCACCACCTTGTCCGGCGGTCCGGCGCAGGCGTGGAGGTCCGCTTCCGTCATGCCGATCATGCTGATCTGAGCCTGGTGCGCCTGTTTGGAGGCCGAATAGCCGCAGCCCGTCAGCAGCAGGCACGTCCCGAGCATGGCTGCCCGGCGATCTGTTGTTCTCAAACCCGTCCCCCTTCGGCTCCCCGCGCGGCCGCACCTCGCGGCGCGCCCCATTCCCGGAAAGCGTCCCCATCAGCCTCCGCCAACGGTCGAGGGCCGTGGTTGTTCCGGGCCCGCTGGCTCGGCGTGCGGCGGTCCGGGGCGTCCCGCCACTGGCGGTAGGGCGCCGGAGGCCGGCTGCAACGACACCAGGCGCCACCGCTCCCGCCAATCGAGACGCAGCAGCGTCAGCGGCGCGACCTCGATGCCGTGCATCGCCGCCACGGGCGATTCCAGCGCTGTGACGATCGCGGCACGGACCGCCGCCGCGGGTGCGACCGCCAGCACCGTACCGGTCTCCTGTTGCGCCAGCACCCGCAGCCAGCGCCCTACCCGGTCCAGCACGTCGGCGGCGCTGTCGCCCCCGGGCGGCGAGGCGCGGGGATCGCCCAGCCATCGCTCCAGGGACGCAGGCTCGGCATCCGCCACCGCGTCCAGCGATCGCCCGGCCCATTCCCCCGCCGCCGCATCGGCAAGTGCGGCGCAAGGGCGCGGTGGACGCTCCGGCTGGAGCGTCGCGGCGACGGCCGATACCGTCTGCTCGGCCGCCCGCGTCGGCGCCACCAGCACCGCCGAAACCTTGGGCCACACCCTGTGCGCGGCGAGAACGAGCGAACGGCCTTCCGCCTCGTCCCCGGGACGGGGAAAGACGCCGCGCCGTAGTTCGGGCGTCGCCGCCTGCACCAGCATCAACAGCCGCATCCGGAGCCTTTCGAAGCACTGCTGGCGGATGGCGCGGCCCGCCGGGGAAAACGATCCGCCGGCGCGAGCCGCGATTGACCCGCCGGCGCCGGGAACGATAGCGTCCGCGCCGGGAACGGGCGACGTCGCGGTTCCGCCGGCGCCGCGCCGGATGTCCTGTTTTGGAACCGACCGCCGGTTCCGTTTCTCCGGAGTGGCACCGAGATGGCCTCCCTGTTCCACACCTCCCGCAGCGCGCCGATCACGACCGGGACGATGCGCCCGATCCCCTTGCGTGAGCTGCTGCCCTGGGCGGCGTTCGGGATTATTCTGTCGTTGCTGATGCTGTATTTCGTGGGCGCGGAACAGGGTGCGACCGCGCTGATCGCGGGCCATCAGGTGCATGAGTTCGTGCATGACGGGCGCCACCTGCTCGGCTTCCCCTGCCACTGAGCCGTCGGAGCGCTTTCCGGTGATCGCTGGTCGCCTCCTGCTGCGCGGCATGCTGGTTGGGGCGGCGGCAGCCTGCCTGATGGTGTTGTTCGCCGAAGCGTTCGGCGAGCCCGCGGTCGGCCACGCCATCGCCTTCGAGAGCGCGCTGGACCGTGCCGCCGGAATGGCGCCGGAACCGGAGCTGGTGAGCCGCGCCGTCCAAAGGGGGGTCGGTCTCCTGTGCGCCTGCCTGTTGTACGGGGCGGCGATCGGCGGCCTGTTCTCCCTGGTGTTCGCCGCGCTGCTCGGCCGGGTGGGACGCATCCCGCCGCGGGTGCTGGCGGCGCTTCTGGCGCTCGGCGGCTTCGTGGCCCTGGTGCTGGTCCCGGACCTCAAATACCCGCCCAACCCACCCGCGGTGGGCAATCCGGACACCATCGGCCTGCGCACGGCGGCCTATGGCGAGATGATGCTGGTGTCGCTCGCATCATTGGTGCTGGGCGTGCTGGCCGCCTGCGCCGCCCTCCGCCGGTTCGGCGCCTGGAACGCTTGCGCCATCGGCGTGCTGGCCTGGCTCGTGGTGGCGTCGCTGTCGCAGGCGGTGCTGCCGGCGGTGCAGGAAGTGCCGGCCAACTTCCCCGCCGTGCTGTTGTGGCAGTTCCGCGTGGCTTCGCTCGGCATGCAGGCCGTGATGTGGAGCGTCCTCGGCTTCGGCTTCGGCGCCGCCGCCGAGACGGTGATCGGGACGGCGCAGCCCGCCATGCGCGGCGGTCGCTGATCGGCGTCGCCGGGGTCGCCAAGGGGACCGTCAGGGCGGCGGCGTGATCCCCGTCATGCCCAGGATGAAGATCAGCGGCCGCGCGATATCCTTTCCCGCAGAAGCCTGATCCGGGGATGCGTCCGAGGGAGCCTCAAGCTGGCAGCCCCCCGCCCGGCATCTGAACTTCATCCGCAGCTGGATCGACTGCCTCGTGACGGCCGACGGCAGGTCGGCGGGATTCGCCGAGCCATCGGACACTACGGCAGCCAGTTCCACACGGCGTGCCGGGTCCTCGCTGGCGGCGCCTCCCTCGCGAGACGGCTCATATCGCAACGACATCGCCATCTTTCTCAAGACGGCGCGCAACCAGGCAGCACCTTCCGCCTCGACGGTGCCGCAGCTCGCGGCCTGACCAGCGACCGTGATGCGGCACGTCAGGGTCACCGAGGCCCAATCCGGTGCGGATTCGACGGCGAAGTTGTAGACCATCCGGTGATGCGGCACCACGACCGCGACCCCGTCGCGCATTCGGGGCTCGTAACGGGATCTTGACGCTGCGGCGAACGCGGCCGGCTCGAAGCGGCGATCGGTGCTTTTCTCGACGACGCACCGACCCGGAACGCCCCGCTCATCGATGGAAAAATCGAGCGTGACGGAGCCGGATATGCCGGCCCCTTACAAATCTTGCGGGTAGATCGGCAAACCCGGCACCAGCGTCCGCGGGCCTGGAAGTTCGGGGCCAAGGGCCGTCCGCACACCACCGTTCCAGAGCAAATCCCGCACGACAGCCGTGGCGTCGCTGGCAGACAGGTTCCGTGCAGCCGGACCTTCTCCCTGCTGAGTGCACCCGGTTATCATCGACATCAGGCCGAGAAAGACGAAGAACGACCGCAACAGGCTCAACATACAGGCGCGCTCCCTGTTGTTACGGAATCGTTTCGATACCGGCCCTCGGATTTTGTTGCAACGTCGGATCGTCAGGTCCGCCCTGGACCATGCCGGGGTGTGACCGGAGAACAAGATGCCCATCCGCGGCCCACGCGGCCGTGGCGCACGGCCATTCGGCTCAGGCAGCCGGACGCCCCAGCCCGGTCCTCAGCCGCCGCCAGGTCTCCGGATCGCCCGGGATGCCGAACCGCAGCAGATCGCTCCGGTCCCCGCCGAAGGGCCGCACCAGGATCCCAGCCCGCGCCAGCCGAAGAAAGATCGCCTCCGCGCCCTCGGCCCGCACAAGCCGGAACAGCCGCGTCCCCCCCAGGACGCGAAGACCCGCCGCCGTCAGAAGCCCGTCCAGCCGGTCTGCGTCGCTGGCCAGCCGCCCGGCTGCAGCTTCCCGCCATTCGTGGTCGGACAGTGCCTGCCGCCCCGCCCACAGCGCCGGACCCGACACCGCCCATGGCCCGAGGGCTCCGGATACGGAGGCGGCCAACGATGCTTCTGCGAGCAGGAAGCCCAGCCGCACTCCGGCCAGGCCGTAGCTCTTGCCGAAGGACCGCAGCACGACGAGCCCCGGCAACGGCACCAGCGGCGCCACCGAGAGCGGTTCCGGCTCCAGGTCGGCGAAAGCCTCGTCCACCACCAGCAACCCGCCGGCCGCCGCGCATCGCGTCGCGACGCCTGCCAGCACCGATGGCGGCAACCGCCGGCCATCCGGATTATTAGGATTGCACACCACCATCGCCCGGCCCGGCGCTCCCGCCGCATCGACCCACGCGTCCACTTCGGTTTCCTCGCGCACCGCGACCCCAGCCGCCCGCCAGGACGCCGCGTGCTCGCCATAGGTCGGACCCAAGATCGCCACCTCCCGCGCGGGAAACAGGCGCGGCAGCAGGGAGATCAGGATCTGGCTTCCAGGTGCCGCCACCACATGGTCCAGATCGCGGATGCCGTAGGCCTTGGCGGCCGCTTCCCGAAGATCGCGCTCCTCGTGCGCCTCCGGCAGCCGGCGCAGCCGGTCGGGCGGCGGTTCGGGCAGCGGATACGGGATCGGCGCGATGCCCGTGGACAAATCGAGAAACGGCTCCGGTGCCCCGGGGAACAGCCGGCGCGCGATGTCGAGGCTCCCGCCATGGTGACGGAAGAACGCCATCGGGTCGGCAGGCGTCGGCGTTACAGCCGATCCCACGGCCGGGGCGTCCGCGGCTGTCGGGAAGCGACCGGTCATGCTAGGGCTGCCGCGACCGGCCGGCGCCGGCCCATTCCCGCCTTCCCGGCGCTTCCGGACGCAGCCTCATCCCGTTCATCCACGGCATCCTGCTGCTCGCTCCGCTCATGCTGCTGATCGAGGCGCTGCTGGGCTATCCGGACCGGCTGTTCCGGCGCATCGGCCATCCGGTGGTGTGGATCGGCGCCCTGATCGGCGCCCTGGAGCGCCGCCTCAACGACCCGATCCTGCCCGAAGCCCGGCGGCGCCTCAACGGCGTCGCGGCGCTTCTCCTGGTGGTGGCCGCCGCCGTCCTTGCCGGCACGACGATCCAGATGGCGGCCTTTCGTCTGCTCCCGCGATGGGCGGCCGTTCCGGCAATCGCCCTGCTGGCCTCCGCCCTGCCGGCGCAGCGTTCGCTGCACCGCCACGTGGCCGCGGTGCGCGACGCCCTCCGGGCCGGCGGCCTCGATGCCGGACGCCGGGCGGTGTCGCACATCGTCGGGCGCGATCCCGAAAGCCTGGACGAGGCCGCGGTGGCCCGCGCCGCGATCGAGAGCCTGGCCGAGAACTTTTCCGACGGCGTCGCGGGCCCCGCGATCTGGTGCCTGCTGGCCGGTCTTCCGGGCGCGGTGGTCTACAAGGCGGTCAACACGGCAGACAGCATGATCGGCCATCTGACCCCGCAGCTGCGTTCGTTCGGCTGGGCGTCCGCGCGGCTGGACGACTGGCTGAACCTGCCGGCGTCCCGGCTGTCCGCGTTGTGGATCGTGCTGGCGGCGCTCGATCGTCCGGCCGCCGCCGCGCGCGCCGTGCGGGCAGTGCGGCGGGACGCGCGGCACCACCGCTCGCCCAATGCGGGCTGGCCGGAAGCGGCGATGGCCGGCGCGCTGGGACTTCGGATCGGCGGCCCGAGGCGCTATGGCGACCGGATGGTGCAGGACAACTGGATGGGCGACGGCCGCGCCGAGGCCGGCGCGGCGGATATCGACCGGGCGTTGCGGCTGTATCGTCGCGCTTGCGCCCTGGAGATGGCCGGGCTCTGCGTTCCCGCGCTGCTGGCGGCGGCGTTCCGGTGAGGGCTGGATCGGACGGCGTCGATCATGCGGGCAGGAGACGCGCCGTGACGCCGCCCGAGTTCGGCCAGCAATTCCGGGAGGAGCTGCACGCCCTGTTCCGCTGGCGCCGCGACGTGCGCCGTTTCCGTCCCGATCCGCTGCCGCCGGGGGCGCTGGAGCGGCTGGTGGAGGTCGCCGCACTGTCCCCCTCGGTGGGCCTGTCCGAGCCGTGGCGTTTCGTGTCGGTGGAGGATGCCGCGACCCGGCGGGCCGTTCGCGAGATCTTCCTGCGCTGCAACGAGGAAGCCCGCGCCGCTCAGTCGCCGGAACGGCGCGACCGCTACGCCGCGCTGAAGCTGGCCGGCCTGGACCTGGCTCCGTGCCAGCTCGCTCTGTTCGTGCAGGGCGATCCCGCCCAGGGCCACGGGCTCGGCCGCCGGACCATGCCCGACACCGTGGCCTACTCCGCCGTCACCGCCCTGCACACCATCTGGCTCGCCGCCCGCGCGGAGGGGATCGGGCTCGGCTGGGTATCGATCCTGCAACCGGACGAGGTCGCGGCCGCCCTGTCCGTGCCGCCCGACTGGCGGCTGATCGCCTATTGCTGCCTCGGCTACCCGGAACGCTGGGAAGACGTGCCGGAGCTGGAACGGGAGGGCTGGTCGGCCCGGAATGGCGCGGCGATCCGGCTGCACCGCCGATAGCCGGGCTCGCCTCGCTCCGTCACCCGGAGGAACGGATCGCTGATGCCAGTCGCGGCGGCTTGTCGAGACGTCGCCGAATGAGGTGTTCGATCGCCGCCAGATCGCCCCCGCAGGCGAGTCTCCCGCGAGGGGCGGAGCGGTCCGCGACGGGTCGCCAACGGGCGGGACACCCGCGAGAACGACGGCGCCGGGCGCACGATCCGCCCGCGCTTCGTGCCCCGACCGGCCCCGCCGGCCATCTCCGGCACCCATCGACCCTGTCGATACGTGCCGGCGATCCGCGACGGCGCTACAGGCCCGGACGGGTGGCGGCGATCGCCAGCATCGCCTCGACATCCAGATGCCGTGCCAGATGGTCGGCCCATTCATCCAGAGCCGCTTCCACCAGCGCGGCCTGATCGTGTCCGCCGCCGCGCGCGCCGAGCCGGGCCAGCAACGCCGCGCGGCCCGGAGCCGCATCCAGCAGGCCGTGCAGGTAGGTGCCCATCACCCGCCCGTCCGGGCTCACCGCGCCATCGGGGCCGCCGCGCAACCGCAGCAGCGGTCGGTCGAGCGCCGCACCGTCCGTGCGGCCCATATGCATCCGGTAGCCGCGTACCGCGGCGTTTTCCGGCAGCAGCAGCCCTTCCTCCTGTTCCAGCCGCTTGGTTCCGCCCATCTCGGTGCGCATGGCGAGCAGCCCCAGCCCCTGCATCTCGCCGGCCGGGCCCTCCACGCCGCCCGGGTCGGCGATGCTGGTGCCGAGCATCTGATACCCGCCGCACAGCCCCAGCACCGAGCCTCCCCGGCGGTGATGGGCGAGGATGTCGTGGTGCCAGCCCTCCGCGCGCAACACCGCAAGGTCGGCTGCGGTGGATTTGGAGCCCGGCAGGATCACCAGGTCGCACGTCGCGGGGAGCGCCCGCCCCCGCGGCAGCATCTCCAGCCATACCCCCGGCTCGGCGCGAAGCGGGTCGAGATCGTCGAAGTTGCTGATGTGGGGCAGCAGCGGCACGCAGACATGCAGGCGCTGGCCGCCGGAGCCGTCGGCCGCCCCCGTGGCGACGGGCCGCCATTGTCCCGCATCTCTCCCGAGATCCGCCGCGTCTTCCGCGGGCAGGCGGCGCACGGCATCGCAGAACGGCACCAGCCCCAGCGCCGGCCAGCCGGTGTGACGGGCGATCGCTTCCATGCCGGCCGCGAACAGCGAGGCATCGCCGCGCATCCGGTTCACCAGGAATCCCCGGATGCGGTCCCGGTCGGCGGGAGGCAGCACGGCCGCCGTCCCCACCAGGGACGCGATCACCCCGCCGCGGTCGATGTCGCCCGCCACCACCACCGGCACCCCGGCGGCCTCGGCGAATCCCATGTTGGCGATGTCGCCCGCGCGCAGATTGATCTCGGAAGCCGAGCCGGCACCTTCCACCAGCACGATGTCCGCCTCGTCCGACAGGCGCCGGAAGCTGTCCAGTACGAACGGCAGCAGCGCCGGCTTCCGTGCCTGGTAGTCCCGGGCGCGGGCATGGCCCGCCACCCGCCCCTGCACCACGATCTGCGCGCCCGTCTGGCTCTGCGGCTTCAAGAGCACCGGGTTCATGTGCACGCTGGGCGCCACCCCGCAGGCCAGCGCCTGCAGCGCCTGCGCGCGACCGATCTCGCCGCCATCCGCAGTCACCGCCGCGTTGTTGGACATGTTCTGCGGCTTGAACGGACGCACCCGCAGGCCCCGCCGCGCGAGCAGCCTGGCCAGGCCCGCCACCAGCACCGACTTGCCGACCGACGATCCGGTGCCCTGGATCATCAGCGCCATCGGCCGGGCCGCCGTCACGAGCGGATCCGCCCGCTCCGGGAGCGGCACAAGGCGGACATCGTCGCGTGCCGCTCCCGCGACGTGCCCGCTCCGGAACCCCGGCCGGGCCGCCTCAGAACTCGATCCCTTCCTGGGCGCGCACGCCGGCCGCGAAATGATGTTTGGTGGCGCCCATCTCCGTCACGAGGTCGGCCGCGTCGACCAGGGCGGGGCGGGCATTCCGCCCCGTCACCACCACGTGCTGCATCGCGGGACGCGCGGCCAGGGCGCGCAGCACCTCGTCCTCGGGCAGGTAGTTGTAGCGCAGCGCGATGTTCAATTCGTCCAGCACCACCAAGGAAAGGTCATCGCGCCGCAGCATCGCCGCCGCCACCGCCCAGGCGCGCTCGCAGGCGGTGACGTCCCGGACGCGGTCCTGGGTTTCCCAGGTGAAGCCCTCGCCCATGGTGTGCCATTCCACGAGGTCGTCGAAGCGCCGCAGGGCCGCGCGCTCGCCCGTGTCCCAGGCGCCCTTGATGAACTGCACCACGCCGGCCCTCCGGCCGCGCCCGACCGCCCGCAGCAGCAGCCCGAACGCGGCCGTGGTCTTGCCCTTGCCGGGACCCGTATGGACGATCAGCAGTCCCTTCTCGATGCGCTTGGACGCCACTTCCGCGTCCTGCACCGCCTTGCGGCGCGCCATCTTCTCCCGGTGCCGGCGTTCCTCATCCGGGTCCGACCCTTCCGCGACCGGAAGCATCCCGCCGGGGACACCGGGGCTCGCGCCGGACGTGGCCGCGGGGATCGTCGTCTCGCGGCCTTGAGGAAGCGGGATGGTCGCCGAAGCCGGCGTTCGCGAATGCTCCGTACCGTCCGGGTTATCCGCAGCGGGGTCGGGCACCGTATCGCCGGCTCGCCCGTACATCGCCGGACCCGGATCATCCAGCGCCGTCTGATCCCGACGAGCCGGGGAGACTCCTGCAGCGCTGCCGCCGGGAGCGATCCCGTCCACCCCGCCGTTCCCCATGATCAAGGCCCCTTCACCACCACCGGGCATCCGGCGACCAGCAGCACCACCCTGTCGGCCCGCGCAGCCACCTGCTGGTGCAGCAGACCGTTCCGGTCACGAAAGCGCCGCGCGAGGGCGTTGCCGGGCACGATGCCGAGCCCGACCTCGTTGCCCACCAGCACCGTCATCGCGGCTCGCCTTGCCAGCGCCTCGTCCAGGGCCTGCCCGGCGGCCTCCAGGTCGCGTTCGGCGCCCATCAGGTTGCTGAGCCAGAGCGTCAGGCAGTCCACCAGCACGGGGCGGTCCTCGGCGGCGTCCAGCGCGCCGGGAAGGTCGGTCGGGACCTCCACCGTCCGCCAGCGGTCGTCCCGGCGGCTCCGGTGGAGCGCGACCCGGTCCTGCATCTCCCCATCCAGCACCTCGCCGGTGGCGATGTAGATCCAGGGCGGCGGCAGGAACGTGAAAAGCGCCTCGGCGTACCGGCTCTTGCCGGACCGCGCCCCGCCCAGCACCAGCACGGTGCCGGGCACGTCGGAGGCGGCGGCACCCACGGCGTTCACCCTCCGAACAGCACGCCCTTGGTCAGCACCACGTTGCCGTAGGGCCGCAGCTCCCCGGTCTGCACCACGGCGAAGGCGCCCTGCACCATCTCGTAGAAATCGAACCGTTCCACGGTTTCCGGCACCGCATGACCCTCGGCCGCCAGCGCCGCGATCAGGTCCGCGACCGCGGGCGGCACCTCGTCCGGCCGGTCCACCGGACGCATGGTCGCCGCCGGGTTGGGAACGAAGCTGTCCAGCGGCAGCACGGTCAGCACCGCCCGCAGCACCGGCGCCGCCCCGAGCCCCGGCAGGTGGTGCACCCGCCGCCCGCGCGCATGCGAGGGGAAGTTGGCGTCCACGATCGCCACCCGGTCGCCATGGCCCATCGCGGCAAGGCTGTGCAGCAGATCGGGCGTCAGCAGGGGATCGATGCCGCGCAGCATGGAACGAGCTCTCCGGGTGCCAGAACAAGGGGCGCGACCATGACGTGGTTGCGCAGGACGCGCCAGCCACCCCCGCCAGACCCGCACGACCCCCACGGGGGAACCGTCCTCGCCGCGAGCTACCCGAAACGCGCACGACGATCCGGGCGAACGCCGCCGCGCGGCCCGGCCGAACAGAAAGGCGCCCCGGGCCACGGGCCGCCATCCCGGAGGATGATCGAAAACGGCCCGCTCGTCCGGAAGTGAAGCCCGACCCGGACATTCGCCCCTGGCCGAGGCGTCGCCAGCCCGGCCGGGGTCGGCGGGAAAGTGGGCGGCCGGCAAACCTGGCCGTTCTCCGGCGGCGGGGATGATCCTGCCGTCGTGCCTGTCCGGTCCCTGAAACGCAGGGGAACAGCATAACGGACCTCTGAAGCGCGATCGTCGCCGGTTTCCACGGCATCAATTCCCGCCGGTCCGCCACGCGCCGTGAGGCATCGCTTTGACGCGCGGCCGCCACTCCCCTAGCGTTCGGATGGGAACGGTGCCTCCGAAGGGAGGCTGAACAAGGGAAGACGGTGAAGGGCCATCGCGCCCCATGCCGTCGCTGCCCCCGCAACTGTAGGCGGCGAGCCGCCTCGTCCCCGTGCCGTCCCGGATCGTGATCCGGGGTCTGGCGGCACGGCGCGCCACTGTCCGGCACCGGCACGGTCTTGCAGACCCCGCTGCCGAACGGGAAGGCCGGACGGGTAGCGCAGGATCACGGCGGTGGCCGCGGTCCCGGAGCCGCGAGCCAGGAGACCTGCCGCCCGCGGGAAGCCTTCACCGGCTTTCCGTTTCCCGAAGCGACCGCGCGGCCGGCGGGGTGCCCGGCAAGGCGACGACGGCAGGCGCTCGCGCCCGGCCGCCGAACCGTGTCCGCCTCGGCGGACGCGGCGGTTTCGCGCCCGATCACCGCCCGCCGGCTCACGCCGGTACGGGCCAGCGAGCGGAGCCACCATGTCCGAGGCGACCACCACAGCCCCGCCGACGCTCCATGTGTGCGTCACCTGCCGCGCTGGCCGCGGCGCGGACGAGCCCCGTCCGGGCCAGGCATTGTTCGACGCCCTCGCCGCCCGCATCGCGGCGGACGACGCTCCCGCCGCACGCCTGGAAGCGGTGGAATGCCTGGCGAGCTGCGCCGGAGGATGCGCCGCCGCCATTGCCGACGGCGGGACGGTGGATGGCGGAGCGCCGCGCTGGACCTATCTTCTTGGGCATCTGTCGCCCGACAAGGCGGACGACCTGTTGTTGTTCGCCCGCGCCTACGGGGCCTCCCGCACCGGCACGGTGATGCCATCCCGGCGGCCGGCCTCCCTTCAGGACATGGTGCTGGGCCGCGTGCCCGGTACCCGCAGGAGTTCGACATGAACCAGCACCACAGCCAGGCCGCGGGCGGTTCCGGGCACCAACCGGCCCCGGCGGCCACCCGGAAGATCCCCGTCACCGTGATCACAGGCTTCCTCGGCGCGGGCAAGACCACCCTGCTGCGCCACGTGCTGGAGAACGCCGGCGGCCGCCGCATCGCGGTGATCGTCAACGAGTTCGGCTCGCTGGGCATCGACGGCGAAACCCTGCGGGCCTGCGGCATCGCCGGCTGCCGGGACGAGGACATCGTGGAGCTGGCGAACGGATGCCTCTGCTGCACGGTGGCGGACGATTTCGTGCCGACCATGCAGGCGCTGATCGACCGCGACGAGCCGCCGGAGCATATCGTGATCGAAACCTCCGGCCTCGCGCTGCCCAAGCCGTTGCTGAAGGCCTTCAGCTGGCCCGCCATCCGGTCCCGCCTCACGGTGGACGGGGTGGTGACGGTGGTGGACGCGCCGGCCGTGTCCGCGGGCCGTTTCGCCGACGACCCCGACGCGGTGGCGGCGCAGCGCGCGGCGGATCCGTCGCTGGACCACGACAACCCGCTGGCGGAAGTGTTCGAGGACCAGCTGGGCGCCGCCGACCTCGTGGTGCTGAACAAGTCCGATCTGCTGGAAGCCGGTCGCGCCGAAAGCCTGGCAGCCGAGCTCGCGGGCATGCTGCCTCGCGCGGTGAAGATCGTGCCGGCGGTGGACGGCCGGCTCGATCCCGCCGTGCTGCTGGGGCTGGGGGCGGCGGCGGAGGGCGACCTCGCCGCCCGTCCCTCGCACCACGACGCGGTGGACGGCGAGCACGAGCACGACGATTTCGAGAGCTTCGTGCTCGAGACGGGCGCGTTCGACAGCACCGAGCAGCTGCTGCAGCGCCTGCGCGATCTCGCGGAGGAACACGACATCCTGCGCATCAAGGGCTTCGTGCCGGTGATGGGCAAGACCATGCGCCTCGCGGTTCAGGGCGTGGGCGCGCGCTTCACCCACCAGTTCGACCGGCCCTGGCTCGCCGCCGATCTCGACGACGCCGGGCAGCCGCGCGGCCATCTCGTGGTGATCGGGCGTACCGGGCTGGACCGCGGCGCCATCACCGCCGCGGTGGAAGCCCGCCAGCCCGCCACGGCCGCCTGACGGCGGGCGCGCCGCGCCGTGCATCTGCTGGTCCAGGAACGGCGCTCGCTCGACGAGCAGGCCGAGGCGGAAGATCTGGCGCTGCCGCCGGCGCGCATCGTCGCGCTGAGCTTCTCCGACGCCGATCTGGCGCTGCTGCATGCCGCCGCCCCTTCCCGCGCCGGCGATCTTCCGGACGGCGATGACGGACTGACCTCTCGCCGGGCCCGACCGGACGACGGTCTTCGGCTGGCGAGCCTCGCCCGTCTCCGGCACCCGTTGTCGGTGGACCTGTTCGTGGAGAACACGCTGCCCGGCTCGGGTTGCGTGCTGGTGCGGCTGCTGGGCGGACTGGATTACTGGCGCTACGGCGCGGAGGAACTGGCGGCCGCCTGCCGCCGCCTCGGCGTGGCGCTCGCTCTTCTTCCCGGAGATTCCGCAGACGACCCGCGGCTCGACGCCCTGTCCACGGTGCCGCCGGACGCGCTGCGCCGGCTGGACCTGTTGTTGCGCGAAGGCGGCCCGGAGAACGCGGCCGCGGCACTGGGTCTGCTGGGCGCGCTGGCGGAGGGCATCGACAATCCCACGCTGCCGGACGCGGTCCCCGTCCCCGAAGCCGGGCTGTTCCGGAGCCTCGCGGCGTCGAACGGCGATGCCCGGACGACGCTGCTGTTCTACCGCTCGCACCTGATGGCGGGCGACACCGCGGCGGTGGAACGGATGGGCGAGGCCCTCGCCGAACGGGGGCTCGGCTGCGACCTGCTGTTCGTGTCCTCGCTCAAGAGCCCGAAAGCGGCCCCGTTCGTGCGCGACCATCTGCGGCGCCATCCGCCGGCCGTGGTGCTGAACGCCACCCTCTTTTCGGTCCGCGCCGAGGGCGCCACGGGCAAATCGCCGCTGGACGAGGCCGACGCGCCGGTGCTGCAGCTCGTGCAGGCCGTGTCGCCGGAGGAAGCCTGGCGGAACAGCAGCCGCGGCCTGTCGCAGACCGACCTCGCCATGCAGGTGGTGCTGCCGGAATTCGACGGCAGGCTCCTGGCCACCGCCATCTCGTTCAAGGGCGTCGAGGCGGCGGTTCCCGACGGGCGTTTCCAGCCGGTGCGCAACCTGCCGCACCCCGACAACATCGCGCTGGCGGCGGATCGCGCCGCCGGATGGGCGCGGCTGCGGCGCACGCCGGCCGCCCGGCGGAAGCTCGCGCTGGTGCTTTCCGACTATCCGGGGCTGGACGGGCAGTTCGGCCACGCCGTGGGCCTGGACAGTTTCGCCAGCCTGTCGGCCCTGCTGTCGGCGCTCGGGGAGCGGGGCTACGCGGTGGGAACCGATCGGCCGGACGCGGCGGCGCTCGCCACCGCGTTGTCCACCGGCGAGGATTTCGCCCTTCTCGCCTGCGACCGCTACCGCGCCCTGTTCGGCCAGCTCCCGCCCTCGTTCCGGGAGCGGGTGGAGCGATGCTGGGGTGCGCCCGAAACCGATCGCGCCGTGCGCGACGGGGCGTTCCGCTTCCGCATCCGCACGCAGGGCGACATGGTGTGCGTCGTGCAGCCCGATCGCGGCACGGACGCCGATCGCCGCGCCGCCTATCACGATCCGGACCGGCCGCCCTCGCACGGCTTCGTGGCCTTCCACCTCTGGCTGCGGCAGGAGGCCAGCATCCACGCGATGGTGCATCTGGGCGCGCATGGAACGCTGGAATGGCTGCCCGGCAAGGCGGCGGCACCGTCGGCCGACTGCGCGCCGAGCGTGCTGCTGCGCGGCCTGCCGGTGATCTATCCCTTCATCGTCAACAACCCCGGCGAGGCTTCCGCCGCAAAGCGGCGGCTCGGAGCGGTCACCATCGGCCACCTCACGCCGCCGATGCGCCGTGCCGCCCTGCATGGCGACGCCGCCGCGCTGGAACGGCTGATCGACGATTTCGCCGCCGCCGACGGGCTCGATCGCCGGCGGGGCGAGATGCTGCGCGGGGAGATCCTGCGCCGGGCCGCCGGATGCGGGCTGCTGGCGGAAAGCGGCGCCGACCGGGAAACCACCGACGCGGGCGCGCTGAGCCGCCTGGACGCCTTCCTGTGCGACGTGAAGGACCTCCAGATCCGCGACGGCCTGCACGTGTTCGGCCAGGCGCCCGCCGACCCGGCGGCGATGCTCCAGGGCCTGGGCGTGGCTCCCGCCGACCCGCCGGGCGAGGTCGAGACCGCGCTCGCCCGCAGCCCCGGCGCGGAACAAGCGGCCCTGCTGGACGCGCTCGACGGACGGTTCGTCGTTCCCGGCCCGGCCGGCGCCCCGTCGCGCGGGCGGCTCGACGTGCTGCCGACGGGGCGCAACCTGTGCTCGATCGATCCGCGCGCGATTCCCACGCCGGCGGCGCTGGCGCTGGGGGAACAAACGGCCGCCGCACTGCTGCTGCGCCACCTGCAGGACCAGGGCGAGCCGTTGCGCGCGCTGGTGATCGACCTGTGGGCCAGCACCAGCCTGCGCACCGGCGGGGAGGATCTCGCCCTCGCCTTCGTGCTGATGGGCGTCCGGCCGGAATGGGACGCGGGAAGCGGCCGGGTGTCCGGCTTCGCGATCGTGCCACCGGCGGTGCTGGGCCGGCCGCGGGTGGACGTGACGCTGCGCATCTCCGGGCTGTTCCGCGACGGCTTCGCGGGGCAGATCGCCCTGTTCGACCAAGCCGTGCACGCCCTGGCCGGGCGCGGGGATGCGGAGCCCGAAAGCCCGTACTGCCTGGCCGGGGCCGGGCTGGACGGGCATGCCCGCGCGCTGTCGCTGGCTCGCGTGTTCGGCGCGGCGCCCGGCCGCTACGGCAGCGGCATCGACGCCATGCTGGCCCGGGGCGACTGGGAGGACCGGAACGATCTCGGCCGCCGCTGGCTGGAAACGGCAGGCTGGGCGTATGGCCGCGCCCTGGACGGCGTGCCGGCGGAACAACAGCTGGGACGCCGGCTGGCCGCCGCCGACGCGGTGCTGCACCTCCAGGACCAGGCGGAAACCGATCTGCTCGACGGGCTGGACCGGGCCGCGTTCGACGGGGGTGCCGCTGCGGCGGCGGCGCTGGGCGGCCACGAGCCCGTGCTCTATCACGCCGACGCCACGCGGCCTGACGGCGTGGCGCTGCGGCTGCTGCGCGAGGAGGTGGTGCGGGTGGTGCGCGGCCGGGCGGCCAATCCGGATTGGATCGCCGGCATGATGCGCCACGGCTATCGCGGAGCATCCGAGATCGCCCGTTGCTTGGACGCGCTGCACGGCTTCGCCGCCACCCTGCCGGACCGCTTCGACCGGCAGTTCGACCTTCTGCTGGACGCGACCCTCGGCGACCCGGCGGTGGCCGACTTCCTGCGCCGTCACAACCCCGCCGCCCGCGATGCCATGGCCCGGCGTTTCCGCGAGGCCCAGGCCCGGGGCCTGTGGCACCCGCGCCGCAACGATGCCCATCCCCTGCTGGAAGAAGCGGCCGGATGACCCGCGCGGCGGTGGCGACGGCAGCCCACCACCCGCCGCGTCCTGGCGGCGCTGCCGGCGTCCCGGACGACGCGGCGTTCCTGCTCCAGCCGGTGCGGACGCCAGAGCGGATGAGGGGCGTGTCGTGATCGGGGATAGCTCGCCGTCCGGCGGGGCGGGCGATCTGCGCCGGGGCTGGTGCCCGGATCTCCATCGTCCGATGGCCTCGGGCGACGGATGGCTGCTGCGGGTCAAGCCGAGCCACTCCCGCCTGACGGCGGCGCAGGCGCGGGCGCTGGCCGGGATCGCCCGGACGCATGGCAACGGCATCGTCGAGCTGACCGCCCGCGGCAACCTCCAGCTCCGCGGCCTCACGGAGGCGGATGCGCGCGCCCTCCCGCCCGGCCTGGTGTCGCTCGGGCTTGGATCCCCGGACCCCGAGGTGGAACGGCGGCGCTCCATCCTGGTGTCGCCTCTGGCCGGAATCGACCCCGCCTGCGACGACGCGACACTTCGGATCGCGTCGGTTCTGGAAACGGAGCTGAACGGCGCCGCAGAACTGCGGTCTCTGCCGGACAAGTTCGGCTTCGCGGTGGATGGCGGCGGGCTGCTCCCGCTTTCCCAAATGACCGCCGACGTCGTGTTGCGCGCGTCCCCGGGGGGATGGCGCATCGAGGCGGGCGGGGGTCGGGCGACGCCTCGGCAACAGGACGCGAACGCGCTCGCCTCGTTGGCGATCCGCGTCGCCCGGGCCGCCGGCAGCTTGCCCCGGCGACTGGCGCAGGACCCGGCGCCCGGTCTCGCTCTGCTGCGCTCGCTCGGGCTCGAAACGAGGTCCCGCGACGCCGTCGGGGAGACCGCTCCGTCCGTCGAGAGGCCGCCGGCGGCCGTCGGTCCGATCGGCGCGCTGGCGATGGGCGTGCTGCTGCCGGGCGGCCAGGGCAATGCGGGGCTGCTGGAGCGTCTCGCGGATGCCGCCGACGGCGCGGGAAACGGCCTGCTCGCCCTGACGCCCTGGCGCAGCATCGTGCTTCCCCTGGCGGTCGGGGCGTCCTTTCCCGCCATGGCCGGGATGCTGGGAGGGCTGATCCTCGATCCGGAGCATCCGGCGCGGTTCGTGCGGGCCTGCGCCGGGCGTGGCGGATGCCCGCGGGGCCTGGCGGACGTGCGGACGGACGCCTCACGGCTGGCAGCACTGCTGGGGCGCGACGCCATGCGGGAACTCGGCGTCCTGCATCTGTCGGGCTGCCGCAAGGGATGCGCCCATCCGGCTCCCGCCCAGGCGACGCTGGTGGCCGAGGCAGGCGGCTACGGGCTGGTGCTCGGCGGCACGGCCGGCGACGAAGCAGCCGCGACGGGGCTCTCGATCGCCGCGGCGGCGGTCCGGTTGCGCGAGGTCGCGGCCGGTGCCAGGAACCGCCGGTGACCCACGACTATATCCGCGACGGCGCCGCCATCTACGAGCGCTCGTTCCGCATCATCCGCCAGGAAGCGCGACTGGACGCCTTCGATGAGGCGGAGAAGCGCGTCGCCGTGCGCATCATCCACGCCTGCGGGATGGTGGAGGTGGCACCGCATATCTGCTTCGGCGGCGGGTTCGCGGCCGCGGCCGCGGCCGCCCTGCGCCAGGGCGCCCCGATCCTGTGCGACTCCGAGATGGTGGCGCACGGCATCACGCGCGCGAGGCTGCCGGCGGGCAACGAGGTGATCTGCACCCTGCGCGACGGGCGCACCCCGGGGATCGCCGCCCGCATCGGCAATACCCGTTCGGCCGCGGCGCTGCAGCTGTGGGGCGAGCGGATGCGGGGCGCGGTGGTGGCGATCGGCAACGCGCCGACCGCCCTGTTCCACCTGCTGGAACTGCTGGACGCCGGCGCGCCGCCGCCGGCGGCGATCGTCGGGATGCCGGTGGGCTTCGTGGGAGCGGCGGAATCCAAGGAGGCGCTGGTCGCCGACGGCCGGGTCCCGTTCGCCTGCGTGCTCGGACGGCTCGGCGGCAGCGCCATGGCGGCGGCGTGCGTGAACGCGGTGGCGTCGGACCGGGAATGACCGACATCCCGATGGCGGCGGGCGCGACGTCGCGCCCCGGCACCCTGCACGTGCTCGGCATGGGTCCGGGCGACCCCGAGCTGGTGACGGCCAAGGCGCTCAGGATCCTGTCCGAGACCGGCGTCGTGGCCTTCTTCGCCAAGCAAGGGCGCGTCGGCCATGCGCGCGGCATCGCCGGCGACCGCATCCGCGCCGGCGCAGTCGAGCTGCGGCTGGAATATCCCTTCACCACCGAAGTCCCGGTGTCCGATCCGCGCTACCTGCGCGACATCGGCAGCTTCTACGAGGACTGCGCGGCGCGGCTGTCGCGACCGCTCGCGGCGGGGCAGGACGTGGCGCTGCTGTGCGAGGGCGATCCGTTCTTCTACGGCTCGTCGATGTATCTGTTCGACCGGCTTTCAGCGTCGTTTCCGCACCAGGTGGTGCCCGGCGTGACCGGCATGAGCGGATGCTGGACCGCCGCCGGGCTGCCGATCACCCACGGCGACGACGTGCTGAGCGTACTGCCGGGCACCCTGCCGGAAGAGGTGCTGACGGAGCGGCTGCGGCACACGGACGCCGCGGTGATCATGAAGGTCGGCCGCAATCTGCCGCGCATCGTATCCGCCTTGCGCCGGGCCGGGCTCGGCGAGCGCGCGGTCTATGTCGAGCGGGGCACCCAGGCCACGCAGCGCCTGTTGTCGCTGGAAGACGCCGCGTCGCTGGACGCCCCCTATTTCTCCATGATCCTGGTGCCCGGCCGGCAGCGGCCGCGATGAGTACGCCTAGAGATAGGCGGTCCCGGGATCGCGGAACCCGGAGCGCGCGATCCGGCGCGGGCCTGAAATCGGCGCCGGGTGCCCCCGGGCGGGCTCGGCCAAGGGGGCGGCAGGGATCGCCTCCCCGGTCCTGCCGGTCGCCCGATCCGGTGATTTCGGCTGGCGAAGCGCCGCGATCGCCGTGCCTGGCTGCTCGGACACCGAGGCGCCCGGTTCCGGATCGCCGCGCGCGGATCACCGGAGCCGGTCGCGTCATCGACCTGACGGCGCGAAGCCGATCGCGTGTTCCGGAGGATGTTCCGGCGCCCATACGGAATGCGGTGCTCGCGCGCATTCGGTGGAAGAGCATACTCGGGGAAACCCCGTCAGGTCGCTACGGACGGCACCGGCCGTTGCTCCCTCGTGCCGCCGGGGTGACGCGCTCGGCGGCAGATGAAGCCGTGGTGCTTCGGTCGCCCGCGTCACCGTGCCGTGGTTCCTCGAAGTCCGGCTGCCCAAGGCCCGTCCCATGACCGCGGGTCATCTCGCGGTGATCGGGCTTGGTCCCGGCGACGAGGAGCTGCTCGCGCCCCTGGCGCGCCGGATGCTGGACGACGCGACCGACCTGTTCGGCTACGGCCCCTACCTCGCCAGGGTCCGGGGCGCCCCCGGGGCCGTGCGCCATCCGTCCGACAACCGGGAAGAACTGGCGAGGGCGCGGGCGGCCCTGGCACTTGCCCAGTCGGGGCGCCGGGTGGCGGTGGTGTCCGGTGGCGATCCGGGGGTGTTCGCCATGGCGAGCGCGGTGTTCGAGGCGATCGAGGCCGGTCCTCCGGCGTGGCGTGCGTTGCCGGTCGAGATCGTGCCCGGGATTTCCGCCGTGCTCGCCGCCGCCGCGCGGCTGGGCGCGCCGCTCGGCGGCGATTTCTGCGTGTTGTCCCTGTCGGACAATCTCAAGCCCTGGCCGGTGGTGACCCGCCGGCTCCGGCTCGCCGCCGAAGCGGGGCTGGTGATCGCGCTCTACAACCCGGTTTCCCGTGCCAGGTCATGGCAGCTCGGCGCCGCCTTCGAGCTGCTGCGACAGGTCCTGCCGCCCGACACGCCGGTCGCGCTGGCGACGGCCGCATACAGGCAGGACGAGTCCCTGCGTCTGCACCGCCTGCGGGATGCCGATCCCGGCGGGGCCGACATGCGCACCCTGGTGATCATCGGCAGCGCCGCCACCCGCATCATCGACCGGCCGGATGGCGGGAGCTGGCTCTATACGAGGCGCGACGTTCCGGATTGAGGGGCACTGGCGGCCGCGCCGGCGACAGGGCGCCGCGTCGTCTGCCCCGTCCGCCCGTGGTTCGGTCGCGACGCGGTACGATGGCGGTCGGGATCAGCGTCACGTTTCCGTTGGCGTCTGGACCCGTGACCTTATCGAACGGCCGTGTCGGCGGCGGTGCGGTTCCCGGGGCCAACGTCCGGGTGGCGCATCCGACCGGATCGCTTGCGGGGCAGTCGGTCAAGCAGGCCCGGTTGGCGACACCACCTGCCGGCCCACGCTCCCTCATTCGCCGGACAGGTTTGCCAGCCAGCTCAGGGCATCGCGCCAGTCCGGCACCGCCGGGAGATCGCAGGCCCCGGCGGATGGCGGGTCCGGGCGGCGCACCATCGCCACCGGAATGCCGAGCTCACGGGCGGCCTGCAATTTGGCCGAAACCGCGATGCCTCCCGCGTTCTTGGTGACCAGCCACTCGATCCCCTCGGCGCGCAACAGCTGCCGCTCGCCATCGAGCGTGAACGGCCCCCGTGCCGCCAGCACGGCCGCCCCCTCGGGCAGCAGCTCCGGCGGGGGAGGATCGACGCTTCTGACCAGATAGCGGTGCAGACCGCGACGCCTGAACGGCAGCAGATCCTTGCGGCCGACCGTCAGCAGCACCCGGCGAGGCCGGTCGCCGAGCAGCGCCGCGGCGGCCATCATGTCGCTCGCGTCGTGCCAGTCATCCCCGGCGATGGGTTGCCAGGCGGGACGCTCGATGCGCAGCATCGGCAGCGCGAGCCGGCGGCAGCTTTCCCGGGCGTTGGCGCTGATCCGCACGGCGAAAGGGTGGGTCGCGTCCACCACCGCCCGCATGCCGTGCTCGCGCAGCCAGCCTTCCAACCCGTCCGCGCCACCGAAACCGCCGATCCGCACCTCGGCCGCGGGCAGCCTGGGCGATCGCGTGACGCCCGCCAGGGACAGCACTGGCCGCCAGCCGGAATGCGCTCCGAGCGCCGAGACCAGGGCGTTTGCCTCCGTGGTGCCGCCCAAGATAAGCACCGGCCTCGGGGCGGATCCGGGCAACGGCTTCGGGGGGGCGGGCGGACTCATGACGGCATTCCTTCCATGAAGCCCGTGGCCGCGACGAGAAGGAAGCAGGCCATGCGGTTCCGCGTCGCGGCGCGCGCCCCGGACGATGCCGGTCCGTTGCTCGCCGCCCCGCCCCCGGCGCGGGCATCACGGTCCGCGTCCGTCGCGCCCCCCGGCGGAGGGAAAGGCATACCGCGCCTTGGGGCCGCGCGGCGCTGTGGTCCCGTTCCACTCCCAAGCACACGGAGGCTGGCGCAGGCCCCCGGGTCCTGCTGCGGTCGGCACCCGTCCGCCGCGATCGGGCACGCGCAGCGGCACCCCGGTAATCGTTCTCCTCGCCGCTCGACGGCGTCGCGGTCCATCACGGCCGGGCATCCCCGGTGAGCGACCAGCCCTGGCTCACCCTGATCGGCATCGGCGAAGACGGCCTCGGGGGTTTGTCGGCGGCTGCGCGCGAGCTGATCGGCGCGGCTTCGCTGGTGGTGGGCGGCCGGCGGCACCTGGCGCTGGCGGCGCCGCTGATCGGGGGCGAGATGCTTGCCTGGCCGAGCCCGATGGAGGCGGCGCTGCCGCAACTGATGGCCCATCGCCCGCGCCCGGCGGTGGTGCTGGCGTCCGGCGATCCATTCTGGTTCGGGGTGGGCACCATGCTGAGCAGCCTCGTGCCGGAAGGCGGGATGCGCTGCCTGCCGGCCCCCTCGTCCTTCTCGCTGGCGGCGGCGTGCCTCGGCTGGAGCCTGCAGGACATCGCCGCTCTGTCGGTGTGCGGGCGACCGGTGGAAGCGCTGCGGCCGCATCTGCATCCCGGCGGCCGGTTGCTGGTGCTGTGCGCCGATCGACGCTCGCCCGCCATCGTCGCCGCCCTGCTGTGCCGGCACGGTTTCGGCGCCTCGCGGCTGCATCTGCTGGAAGCGCTGGGCGGTCCGGCGGAACGCCGCCGGGCCTGCCGCGCGGACGGCGACATCCCGGACGATATCGGCCGTCTGGTTCTGCTGGGGATCGAGGTGCGGGCGGACGGTTCCTTCATGAGCCTGCCGCTCGGCGGGGCGCTGCCGGACGACCGCTTCGACCATGACGGCCAGATCACCAAGCAGGAGATCAGGGCCGCCACCCTCGCCGCACTGGAGCCCCGTCCGGGCGCGCTGCTGTGGGACATCGGTGCCGGCAGCGGCTCGGTCGGCATCGAATGGATGCTGCGGCACCCGTCCTGCCGCGCCGTGGCGGTGGAACGCGACCCGATACGAGCCGACCGCATCGCCCGCAACGCGCTCGAGCTCGGCGTGCCGGCGCTGGAGGTGCGCCGCGGCGAGGCGCCGGAGATACTGGCCTCCCTGCCCCCGCCGGACGCCGTGTTCGTCGGCGGTGGCGCCACCGTTTCGGGGATGATGGAGGCCGCCTGGTCGGCGCTGCCCCGCGGCGGCAGGCTGGTGGCGAACGGGGTGACGGTGGAAACCGAGGCGGTGCTGCTGGACGCCCATCGCCGCTTCGGCGGCAGGCTGGTGCGGTTGTCGGTGGACAGGCTCAACCGGGTCGGCGGCCTGCACGCCTTCCGGCCGTCGCTGCCGGTGACGCAATGGGGGGCGTGCAAGCCATGAGCGCGGATGCCTGGCTCATCGCCCGATCACGGCGCGGTGCGAGGGTGCGAGCGGGTCGCCGGCCAACGGCGAAGCGGGTGCGGCCGATCGCAAAGCTGGCACACGACGGCCGGGACCGCTTCTCGTTCGATCGGCACGTATGGAGACGTCGCGAACCGGCGATGAGGTTTCCACGGGACGTCGCCCGGTCTCGTCCAAATCCAGCATCCATGACCCTGTGAGCACGCCCCCACCCTCCCCTCCGGCGATCGGGTCACTCGGAGCCGGCGATGGTCTGGACGGGGTCGCGATCCCGGAACCGGGGACGCGCGCGAACGCCGAACGGCGCTGGTATGTCGGCCTCGGCTTCCGTCCGGGCGCGGAGACCGCCGCGCTGCGGGCGGCCTTGCGCGCTGCCCTCGACGCGGTTGCCGCAAACGGGCCCGGCGGCGATCCTCCGGACCGCGTCGTGGTCGCCGTCCCGTGGTTCCGCGATCGGCATCCCGCCTTGCCGGCCGCGCTGTCGGCGTTCGAACTGGAGGTCGAGATGGTGACCGAACAGGCGCTCGCCGCGGCGCAGCCCCGTTGTTCCACCCGCTCGGCCCGTGCCGTCGCGACCGTGGGGATCGCCTCGGTGGCGGAAGGCTGCGCGCTCGCCGCCGCCGGCGCGACGGGAAAGCTCTGGATGCCGCGCCGGACCGCCGACGGCGTCACCTGGGCGCTGGCCCACGTGCCCGGCGGCGTTGCGCCCGTGGGCCGCGGATGACGGTCCACTTCATCGGCGCCGGTCCCGGCGCGCCGGACCTGCTGACGCTGCGCGGGCGCGATCTGCTGGCCCGGTGCCCGGTGTGCCTCTACGCGGGAGCGGTGATCCCTCCGGCGATGCTGGTGCATTGTCCGCCCGGTGCCCGGTTGGTGGATACGGCGGCGCTGGACCTGGACGCGATCGAGCGGGAATTCGCACAGGCGCACGAGGCAGGGCAGGATGTCGCCCGGCTACATTCCGGCGACCTGTCGATCTACAGCGCCGTCGCCGAACAGCTTCGCCGGCTGCGCAAGCGCGGCATCCCCTTCACCCTCACCCCCGGCGTGCCCGCTTTCGCCGCCGCCGCCGCCGCGCTCGAACGCGAGCTGACGCTGCCGGAGGTGGCGCAGAGCCTGGTGATCACCCGGATCTCCGGCCGCGCATCCGCCATGCCGCCGGGCGAGAGCCTGGAACGATTCGCCGCGATCGGCACCACCCTGGCGATCCACCTGGCCGTGCACGCGATCGAGCGCGTCGCGGAACGCCTGCTGCCCTTCTACGGCGCGGATTGCCCGGCGGTGGTGGCGTCGCGCGTGAGCTGGCCGGAAGAACGGGTGCTAAGCGGCACGCTGTCCACCATCGCGGGCCTGGTGGTACGGGCAGGGATCGAACGCATGGCCCTGGTGCTGGTCGGGCCGGCCCTCGAAGCGCCGGGCTTCCGGAACAGCGCGCTCTATGACGCCGGATACCGGCGCCGCTTCCGGCCCGCGGACAACCGAGACGACCCGTAGGTGGGGTCGCGCTGCGGGATAATCGCGTATGACGGGTCGTTTTTGGCGCGGAGGGCGTGGGTCGCCGCTTGCGCTTCTGGCCGGCGATGGAACCGCCGGCACAGATTGTCCGCCTCCGGAACCGGCACGCCAGTCGGCGGTCCGGCACGGTTCGTCCACCGCCCCGATCCGCCGCCCCGCCTGCCTTGCGGGATCACGACGCAGCCCATCCCCCCCTCCGCCGGACGATCATCAGGAACGATGCGGATGCTCTTCCAGGGGCAGCGCGGGATCGACGGCCTGCGGCGCCGTCCGCCCCCTGAGCCGCCCTTCCCTGTCGAACAGCAACACGTCCAACGTCATGCCGCCGCCGCGCAGCACCGACGCGGCGACCGCCCAGGCCGCGCCCGCCACGGCGTCGCCCAGCGGAATACCCGCGGCCGCCGACAGCTCGAACGCTTCCGCCACCGTGCCGGCCGCCGCGATGCGCTCCTGCACACCGGGCGAAGCGCCGGCTGTTCCCGCCATCGCGGCGAGCGCCGGAAGATCGGCACTCCCGCGCTTGGAATGCAGGTCCAGCCGCCCCTGACCCAGCTTGCACATCTTGGCGACGCCGCCGGCGATCGTGACGCGCGGCACGGGGTGGTTCCGGAGATATTTCAGCATCCCTCCGGCGAAGTCGCCCATCTCGATCAGCGATATCTCGTCCAGGCCGTGCAACCGCCGCACCGCCGCCTCGGAGGTGCTGCCGGTGGCGCCGGCCACGTGCCGCGATCCGCCGGCGCGAGCCACGTCGATGCCGCGCCGGATGGTGTCGATCCAGGCCGCGCAGGAGAACGGCACCACGATTCCGGTGGTACCCAGGATCGACAGGCCGCCCACGATGCCGAGCCGCCCGTTCAGGGTGCGGAGCGCCAGCGCCTCGCCGCCCGGAATGCCGATGGTGACTTCCACGTCCGGCTCGTCGCCCAGGTTGGCGGCCCTCAGCTCGGTCCGGATCATCGCCCGGGGCACAGGGTTGATCGCCGGCTCGCCCGGCGGCAGCGGCAGGCCGGGACGGGTCACGGTGCCGACACCCTCCCCGGCCCGGAAACGCACGCCGTCGCCCGGCGGCAGGGGCCGGAGGAACACGCGCACCACGGCGCCGTGGGTGACGTCCGGATCGTCGCCCGCATCCTTCACGACCGCCGCGCCGCAGCCGTCGCCGTCCCGCCATTGTTCCGCCAGCACGAACTGCGCGCTGCCGCCGCGCGGAAGCCCGATCTCGACCGGATCCGGGAAGGAGCCATCACGCAGCGCCAGGAACGCCGCCTTCGCCGCCGCGGTGGCGCAGGCACCCGTGGTCCAGCCGCGCCGCAGGAACGGCGGGGCCGGCGACGCGCCCGGAGGTGAATGCTGCCACACGTCGTTCTCGATACGTCAGCTGCGCGCCGGAAGTCACGCCAGCGGTGGACGCCGGGGCACGGCAAGCGGCATGTGGAACCGGTGGCCGCCCGCGCCGCGAGCCCCATCCTCGGAGATCCGGAGGCGGCATGACCGCGTGTTGTTCGTCGCCTGCGGGTCCTGGTCTTCGTCCCGTTCCCGCTGGACGCCGTTCTTGAACGGCTTGCTGATCGCCGCGCCGCGCTCCGGCAGCGGCAAGACCAGCGTGACGCTCGCGATCCTGGCGGCGCTGCGCCGTCGCGGCATGCCGGTGCGCGCCGCGAAGAGCGGTCCGGACTATATTGACCCAGCCTTCCATGCCGCAGCCACCGGGCGGCCGACGGTCAACCTCGATAGCTGGGCAATGCCGCCAGCGCTGCTCCAGGCGCTGTTCGCCGATGGAGCCGCGGACGGTCCGCTGGTGGTGGAATCCGCGATGGGCCTGTTCGACGGGCTGCGCGGCCCGCGCGGCGGAAGAGGCAGCGCCGCCGATCTGTGCATCCGCCTCGGGCTGCCGGTGCTGCTGGTGCTGGACGTTTCCGGACAGTCCCAGTCGGCGGCGGCGGTGGCCTGGGGCTTCGCGCACTTCGATCCGGCGGTGCGCGTCGCGGGGGTGATCCTCAACCGCACGGGATCCGAGCGGCACCGGCGGCAGGCCACGGAGGCTCTGGAGGATGCATGCATCGCCGTGCTCGGCGCCCTGCCCCGCGACCCGGCGATCGCGCTGCCCGAACGTCATCTCGGCCTGGTGCAGGCGATCGAGCACGGCGCGCTGCCGACTCTGCTGGACCGCCTGGCGTCGCTGGGAGAGGAACATCTCGACCTCGACGGCATCCTGGCGATCGCCGCCGCCGCGCCTTCAGGCGACCATCTGCCGGCGGTATTGGACGGCACGCCGGCCCTCCCGCCGCCCGGGCAGCGCGTGGCGATCGCCCGGGACGCCGCCTTCTCGTTTCTGTACGAGCATCTCGCGTCCGGGTGGCGGCAGGCGGGGGCGGAGCTGCGCTTCTTCTCGCCGCTGGCCGACGAGGCGCCGCCTGCGGACAGCGATGCCTGCTGGCTGCCGGGCGGCTATCCCGAGCTGCACGCGGCCCCTCTCGCGGCGGCCGACCGCTTCCGGGCTGGCATGATCGCGTTCGCGGAAACCCGCCCGGTGCATGGCGAGTGCGGCGGCTTCATGGTGCTTGGGCGATCGCTGGCGGATGCGGGCGGCGTGGAGCACCGGATGCTGGGCCTGCTGGACCACGACACTTCCTTCGCGCGGCGGCGCATGACGCTGGGCTACCGCGAGGCGACGCTGCTGCAGCCCTCGGTGCTGGGGCGGCCCGGGGACACGCTCCGAGGCCACGAGTTCCATTACGCCACGGTGTCGCGGGCCGGGGACGACGCGCCGCTGGCGATGCTGGCGGACGGCAATGGGGAGCCGCTCGGTCCCGCCGGGACCCGTCGCGGGCCGGTTTCCGGCAGCTTCTTCCACGCCATCGCCCGGCGCGCGGGAGTCGATGCCGGGAACGAACCAGGACCGGCCTGACGGGCGGGAAATTTCGGGGCCTCGGCTTCCGCAGCTCAGCCGGTCGCCGGAGGCCGATGTGACATGCAGCCCTGGCCACGAACATGAACGCCGCATCGATCCGGCCCGAGCCACGCGGAACCTGGAGACAAGCGCTGCACCCCGCCGTCCGCCGCATTCCTTCCTGTTTCCATCCCGGTCGATAGGCGGCATGAGGGGGCGGACGGCAGCGGAAGGGGACGGCGGGCGGTGGTGAAGCTGGATAGCCTCCGGGCGGTGCGCGCGTGCTGTGCCGAACTTCCTCGCGGCGACGACGCGTCGGCCGCCGCCGCGGCGGCCCGCCAGGACGGGCTCACCAAGCCTCGCGGCAGCCTCGGCCGGCTGGAAGAGCTGGTCGCCTGGCTCGCCCGGTGGCAGGGGCGGGAGCGGCCCCGGCTCGAGCTGGTAGGCGTGCTGGTGTTCGCCGGCAACCACGGCGTGGCGGCGCGGGGCGTGTCGCCGTTCCCGGCCGCGGTGACCGCGCAGATGGTGGCGAACTTCGCCGCCGGCGGGGCGGCGATCAACCAGATCGCCCGGGTGGCCGGCGCGACCCTCCGGGTGGTGACGTTGCGCGATCTGGAACCCACCGCCGACCTTTCCCGCGGGCCGGCCATGCTGGAACACGAGCTGCTCGACGCGATCCGCCTGGGCGCCGATGCCGTGAACCCGGAACTGGACCTGCTGTGCCTGGGCGAGATGGGCATCGCCAACACCACCAGCGCCGCCGCCCTGGCGGCCGCCACGTTCGGCGGCACGGGCGCGGACTGGGCCGGCCGCGGCACCGGGCTGGACGACCGGGGCGTCCGCCACAAGGCCGCGGTGATCGACGAGGCGTTGGCGCGGCACGGCGACGCGCTGGGGGATCCGCTGGAAGCGCTGCGCCGGGTCGGGGGCCTGGAATTGGCGGCGATGTTCGGCGCCTGCCTGGCCGCCCGCCTGCACGGCGTGCCGGTGCTGCTGGACGGCTTCGTGTGCACGGCTTCCGTGGCACCGCTGGCGCGGCTGGCGCCGGACGGCCTGGCCCACGCCAGGGCCGCCCACTGCTCCGCGGAAGCGGCGCATCGGACGCTGTTGCGGCGGCTGGATTTGCGCCCCCTGCTCGACTTCGACATGCGGCTCGGGGAGGCATCGGGTGCCGCGTTGGCGGTTCCGCTGTTGCGGGCCGCCTGCGCCTGCCACGACGGCATGGCCTCTTTCGCCGAGGCCGGCGTCTCGGACCGGGAACCGGCCTCGACGTGATCGCCGCTGGCGACGATCCGTCGGTCACGGCCGCCGAAGCGGCCCGAACCGCCGGGGGCGGAGGCGCGGCGACCGCCCACCGCGTTTCTGGCACCGGTCCGCCGTTGCGACGGCAGGTTAGCGACGCTGCGGCCCCGGAGGAGACGGCTTCGCCGCGCCCCTTCCATGGTGGCGACCCGCAGGCCGTCGGCCCCGAAGGACCGCGTCCCGCGGCAAGCGGAACGATCGCGACCCGGGCGATGCTCGGGTGGGCAAAGCGCCGGCGGGACGATCTGGCGACCGCGATCGGGCTGCTGACCCGGTTTCCCGTGCACCGTCTGGTGCCGGTGCCGCCGCGGTACGAGCCGGCCCGGGCGGTCTGGGCGTTTCCGATCGCTGGCCTCTCCGTGGGCGCTGCCGGGGCCGCGCTGCTGTGGGCGGCGCGGCTGTCCGGCATGGCGCCTTCCCTCGCGGCGTGCTGGGTCCTCGCGGCACAGATCGCGGCGTCCGGCGCTCTGCACGAGGACGGGCTGGCGGACACCGCGGACGGACTATGGGGTGGGCGCAACCGGGAACGCCGCCTCGCGATCATGCGCGACAGCCGCATCGGCAGCTTCGGGGCGCTGGCGCTGATCGCCGCCTTCGCCCTACGGGCTTCGGCCGTCGCGGAACTCGCCGCCGGCCCCGGCGGGGTCCGGGCTCTGCTCCTGGTCGGGCTGTTGTCGCGAGGCGTGTTGCCCCTGCCCCTGCTCCTGCTGCCGCCGGCGCGGCCGGACGGTTTGGGCGCGTCGGTCAGCCGGATGCCCCGGGCGGCGGTGTTCGCGGCGGCGATGTTGTGCGGCGGGGTCGGGCTGCTGCTGACGACGCCGCAGCGCGTCGCGATGGCGGCGGCGGCGGCGATGCTGGCGGCCGGGCTGGTGGCCGCCGCGGCGCGGCGCGGGATCGGCGGCCACACGGGGGACATTCTCGGCGCGACCGTGGTGGCGGCCGAATGTGTGATGCTGAGCGTGCTCACCCTGGTCTGAACGAACCCGGTCGTTTCACCGGCCGGTCAGGCCGGGAGCAGCCATCGCCACGACCGGCGCAGCCGCTCGCCGCCCTTCTCGCGGAACCAGTCGCCGTGAGCGAAGATCACCCGGGCCGGCTCCAGCGCCAGCAGCCGGTCGGCCGCCTCGGCGGCGGCCCGCCGCTTGAGCCGCACGAGGGCGCGCAGATACGGCGGCGGCATGCCGTCCGGCGACACCATGCCACCCAGCCTCGCCAGCGGCCTGATCAGCGCCGGCAGCTTCCGCGCCTGGAGGTTCATCACGAGATCGGTCAGCACCAGCGTGCGGCTCGGCCGGTGGAACAGCGCGGCTTCCCGGAACCCGCCGCCGCCGGGCACCAGCCGGAGCGCGATCTCCTCGCCCCAGTCCGGAGGTGCACGGTCTTCCAGGACGCCGTCGATGCGGAGCCCGCTCCGTCGCACCTGTCGGCGGTCGGCGAGACCGGGCGCCGCCCACACCGTCGCGTCGGGCAGCATCGCCGCCCAGCGCTCCATGAACAGCCAGTGGGCGAGGTTCGGGGCCACCATGTGCCGCACCGGACCGAGTTCCTGCAGCTCGCGGTGGAGGGCCGGCGTGAAGCGGGTCGGCGAGTGGAGCAACAAGCCGCCGTCCGCCAGTCGGATCACGGTCATGCGCACCCCCACGACCCGGCCCGCCGCGCCCGGCAGCACGCTGTCCACGATGTGGATGCCGTCGCACACCGGCTTGAGGGTATCGAGGGGCGGGTAGAACGGGCTCGGCATGGCGGTGCGGCCTCTCTGACGGGGCGCCCCACGAACGGGAACACCGGAGCGGACGCCAACACGGGCCGGAGCCGGGGGGTTCCGCCGCTGGCGGGGCAGATTTCCGGCATCGCGGCCGGAGCCGATGGGAAGGAAGCCGGCGTCGCCGTTGCGGGCAGCCGGCCGGGGCGGATATGCGTTGCTCCGAGCCTCTCTCGGACGGTCCGACATCATCCTCGGACCCTTCGCAGCCACGGTGGCGCGGGGCCTTGCGCCGGGCGGGATGATGGCGATCCGCCCGTTCCGGCAAACGCAGGAAAGGCCCACTACCTACGGGCGCTTCGCGCTCCGGTGGAACACCGCGCGGGCTGGCGCGCTGGGCCACGAATGTCCGGACGCGAAGCCAGGCGGTCGCCTCGCCCGCGACCGATCCCTCCGAGCCGGAGGAAGCTACCGGCGCCATGCGCGAGAGCGGCGCTGGTCATTTCGGAGGCTGTTGCGCGCCGCCGCTCGCAGCCGGACGCGTAGCTCCTGACGAGGACGGACAGCAGCTACTCGCAGCCGAACGGCCCCGACATTCACCCTGGACGGGTCCGATTCCCAGGCGTACGTCGGGGTCAGGGCGTAGAGGAGGATGGGCGCGGCGGGATGCCGGCCACCACGGCCTGCCGAAACCGGTGCCGGCGATCCGACCTCGAGCTACGGAAGCTTGTGCGGTCGGCCGATGACGGCGCGCGCATCAGGCCGAAAGGGTTTCGAACACGTCGCCGACCGGGGGCCGGCCCTCGATATGGATGCCGTGCCACAGCGCATAGAACAGTAGGTTCCACGCCGCATGCTGTTCCCGCCGCCCGCCCGCGTCGCGGAACAGCGCGCGCACCCGGTCCGGGCGCGCCACCTCCGCGATCCCCGGCCTGGCGGCCACCAGCTCGCCCAGCCGCTCACCTTTGGCCGCGATCCAGGCGCCGACCGGCACGGTGAATCCCTGCTTGGGCGCGAACGGCCGCGCCGCCGGCATGTGCCGTTCGAGCCAGCGCCGCAGCAGCCACTTGCCCATGCCCTTGCGCACCTTGAGCCCGTCCGGCAGCCGGAAAACCGCCGCCGCCAGTGCGGGATCGAGCAGCGGCGTCCGTCCTTCCACCCCGTGCGCCATGAGGCAGCGATCGAGCTTCAACAGCAGGTCGTTGGGCAGCCACTCCGCCACGTCCGAAGCCTGCGCGCCGCCGAGGCGCGTGCGTCCCGCCGCCGGGGACAGCTCGGTCGCCGCGATGCCGTCGCGCCAGCCGCGCGGCTTCTCGCGAAGGATGTCCAGCCCGTCGAAGATGCCCTTCCGGCGCATGGGGCGGCCGCCGAGCCACCACGGGCGCATCGCCGACCGGTAGCGGCCGTAGCCGCCGAACAGCTCGTCGCCGCCCTCCCCGCTCAGGATCACCTTCACGTCGCGCCGGGCCCGCCGTGCCAGCAGCCAGGTCGGGATCACCGCGTAATCCGCCACAGGGTCGTCCAGGCTGGCGACGATGTCGGGGAGGTGCCGCCACACCGCGTTCTCGTCGATGCGCAGCACCTCGTGCGAGGCGCCGGCCGCGCGGGCAAGCTCCGCGGCGGCCGCGCTCTCGTCGGCGGCGCCGGGCACGTCGAAGGTGGCGGTGAAGGCCTGCACGCGCTCGCCGTTGCCGAGCCGGGCCATGGTGGCGAGCACGGCGGCGCTGTCGATGCCGCCGCTCAGGAACATGCCGAACGGCACGTCCGAGCGCTGATGCACCGACACGCTTTCTTCCAGCGCGCGGTCGAGCCGGTGCAGCGCCTCGTCTTCGCCGATCGGTTCGACCGGTCCGTCGGGCAGGGCCGACAAGCGCTGCCGGTCCAGCACCCGGCCGTTGCCGATGCGCACGGTTTCGCCGGGCAGCACCCGGGAGATGCCCTCGAAGATGGTGTCGCGGCCGGTGGTGAACTGGAGCTGCAACAGCTCGTCGCGCGCCGCCGTGCGCAGCCGACGCCGCACCAGCCCGGAGGCCAGCAGCGCCTGCGGCTCGGACGCGAAGGCGATGCCGTTCTCCATTTCGGCCGTGTAGAGCGGCTTGATGCCGAACGGGTCGCGCGACAGCGACAGCTCGTGCGTGCCACGCTCGTGGATGGCGATGGCGTACATGCCGCGCAGCGCCGCCGCGAAGCCCGGGCCGTCGCGGAGCCACAGATGCAGCGGCGGCTCGCAATCGCTGCCGGTGGCGAAACGCACGTCCGGCATGGAGGCGCGGAGCTGCGGGTCGTTGTAGATCTCGCCGTTGGCGACAAGCGCGCCCGGCCCGGCGAAGAACGGCTGATCCCCGCCCGACAGGTCGATGATGGCGAGGCGGGTATGCACCAGTGCCACCCGCCCGACCATGGTGTGCCCGGCGCCGTCCGGCCCGCGATGGGCGAGGGCACGCACGAGGCTGGTGAGCACCGCTCCATCCGGGGCGCCTCCGCGCGTGGCGGGCGCGGTGATGGCCTCGTTCCGGGGAACCGGCGTGCCCGTTTCGGGGGACGCGAGGGCGAAGCCGGCTATGCCGCACATGGGGTCGATCCCGCCATCTCAAGGAACTCGTGCCAGCGCTGCAGCACCGGTGCTGCGGAGAACTCCCGGTCGAACCGCTGCCGCGCGTTGGCCGCGAGCATATCGGCGGTGTCCCGGTCGCGCAGGATCCGCGCGATCGCGTCGCCGAGCGCATCCGGGTCCTCCAGCGGCACCAGCACCCCGTCCTCGCCGGGCCGGATGATCTCGCATGGTCCCTGGGATCGCGCGGCCACCACCGGCACGCCTGCCCCGAACGCCTCGATCACCACGTTGCCCAGCGGCTCGTGCCGGGAGGGGCACACCAGGAGATCGGCCGCGGCCATCAACGCCCCGGCATCGTCCGCCCAGCCGGGCATGTGAACCCGGGAGGCCACCCCCTCGGCGTCGGCGAGCGCTTGCAGCGCGTGGCGCTCGGGCCCCTCGCCCGCGATCAGCAGATGCGCCTCCGGGGCGTGGCGCATGGCGCGGATCAGCACGTCGAACGCCTTGTTCCGGTGCAGCCGGCCGAGCGCCAGCACCAGGGGCGCGCCGGCTGGAATCGCTCGGGGCCTGGCCGGCACCGCCCGGCCGAAATCGGTCGCGAAGTTCGGCAGGTGGTGGACGCGATCCGCGGGCCACCCTTGCGCCCGGATCCAGTCCACGATGCCGACCGTGTTGCCCACCAGATGGCGGCAACGTCGGTAATGGCGAAGATCGTAGAAACCGCCCAGCCGCCCGACCACCGTCCACGGACCGCGCGGCATCGCCCGCGCGGCGCGGCTCATCCAGGCCACCGCGACCGAGGGCCGGTAGTCGCGAAGCACCCGGCGCAAACGGATGGGAGTCAGGAGGTCCGCCCGCCCGCCGAACGCGAGGGTGCGGGGCGACAGGCCGCCGGCTCGCAGCCTGTGCTCGCGCGCCGGCTGCCGTCGGATCACCGGCAGCACCTCCAGCCCGCTCTCGTGCTGGGCGATGCACAGCCGTTCGAAGAACAGCTCGGCGCCCCCGGCGGCCGAACCCGCCATGACATGGGCGATCCTCACGAGGCGCCCACCGGCACCGGCCGGGGCGTCGCGGACGGCTCCAGCAGGGCGGTCGCCGCCCGCAACGCATCCTCCACCGAGAGCCCCGCGATGGGGGCGATTCCCGGCTCGCCGGGTGCCTCCACGAACGCGGCGCGGGGACCGGCGGGCGCGTACTCGCTGCTGCGGCTGGGACCGAACAGGCCCAGCGTCGGCGTCCCGGCCGCGGCGGACAGGTGCATCAGGCCGGAATCGTTGCCCACGAACAGCGCGCAGCGGGACAGGCAAGCGGCGACCTGCGGCAGGCTGAGCCGACCGCACAGGTCCACCGCGCCCGGCAGCGCGTCCAGCACCGGCCGCGCCATCGCCCGCTCGGCCTCGCCCGGACCGGCGAACACCACCGGCACGGCGCCCGGCATGATCGCCGCGATCCGCTCGAACAGGGCCACGAAGCGATCGGCGGGCCAGACCTTGCCCGACCAGTTCGCGGTCGGACCGAGACCGATCAGCGGGCCGTTCGGCGGCAGCAACGCATCGGCGCGGTCGCAATCGGCGTCGGAGAACCAGACCACCGGCTGCGGCGGCGGCACGAGCCCGAGAACGGCGGCGAGGTGGCGGGTGCGATGCCCCGGCCGCCGGCCGCCACGCATCACCACCCGGCGCCGGGCCGGCAACAGGAACGACACCGCCGAGCCGCGCAGATCCACCACCAGATCCCAGCGGCGAAGCACGCAGCGGCGCCACAGCGCCAGCCAGTGCAGGTCGAACCGCCGCTTCTCCATCACCAGCGTCCGGTCGCGCCCCGGCATCCGCTCGAACAAGGGCGCTGCCACCGGGCCACAGGCCACCGTCACCCGGGCATCCGGATGGGTTCGCAGCAGGTGCTGGAGCAGGCCGGTGGAAAGCACCGCATCGCCCAGCCTGGTGGAGGTGATGAACAGGATGCGAAACAGCGGGCCGCACTCCGGGAAACAGGATGGGGCCGCCGTCGCGACGCCCGCACGCGTCTGTAGGCCTTCCCGCGCGCGGAGGGAACGCGGCGGGCGTGGCGGCAGCCGTGCGGACCCGAACGGCTGCCGCCATGGACGCGGCCGCGGCGGCTCGCCTTCCCCGTCCGCCACGCTTCCGGCGGGATTGCCGGATCGGCCCGCCTCCCCCACCTTCAGCTCCATGTTCAAGCGCGCGCATCTGCCGGACCGGGCCGTGCTGTCCGTGTCGGGCCCCGACCGGCATTCCTTTCTGCAAGGCCTGGTGTCCAACGACGTGGCCACCGTGCCGCCCGGCCAGGCGGTCTGGAGCGCGCTGCTGACGCCCCAGGGCAAGTGGCTGGCGGATTTCTTCGTGGTGGCAGACGCCGACCGGCTGCTGCTGGACTGCGAGGCCGCCCAGGCGCCGATGCTGGCACAGAAGCTGTCCCGGTTCCGCCTGCGGGCCCGGGTCGCGGTGGAGCCGGTGCCGCTGCACGTCTCGGTGGGCTGGGACGGGGATCCCGAACCGGCGGCCGGAACGATCGCCGCGCGGGACCCGCGTCTGGCGGCGGCCGGCTGGCGGCTCGTGTCAGAGGCGCCGCTGGAGGATCTGGAAGCATCGGAAGCCGACTGGGACCGGCATCGGCTGCTGCTCGGCTTGCCGGATGGAAGCCGGGACCTGGAAGCGGAGAAGAGCCTGCTGCTGGAAGCGGGGTTCGACGAGCTGAACGGCGTGTCCTGGAGCAAGGGCTGCTACATGGGCCAGGAGCTGACGGCACGCACGCGCTATCGGGGCCTGTTGAAGCGGCGGCTGGTGCCGGTGACGGGGGCGGACGGGACGCTGCCGGTTCCGGGCACGGCGCTGCTGACCATGGACGGGCTGGATGCCGGCACCATGCGGTCGTCGCGCGACGGGCTGGGACTGGCGACCGTGAAGCTGGACCGGCTGAGACAGCCGCTGACGGCGGAGGGCCTGGCCGTGACGGTGCGCGTCCCGGACTGGATGCGGCTGCCGGAAGCGGCGGAAGCGTCGTGATGCGCTCCACCGGGGAGGATGGCGTGGCGGCGGGCCGCTCCTTCCGGATTTCCCGCCGTCGCGCCGGGCGCGAGCCGTTTCTTCCGGAGGCGCGGTCGTGAGCGACGGCTTCGATCCGGCATCCCTCCGATACGACGCCCAGGGGCTGGTGGCGGCGGTGGCGCAGCAGCACGACACCGGCGAGGTGCTGATGCTGGCCTGGATGAATCGCGACGCGGTGGCCGAGACACTGCGTACCGGCAGGGCCTGCTACTTCAGCCGGTCGCGCAACCGGCTCTGGCGCAAGGGCGAAACCTCCGGCCAGGTGCAGGAGCTGGTGGAGCTGCGGGTCGATTGCGACGCGGACGCAGTGCTGCTGCTGGTGAACCAGACGGGCGTCGCCTGCCACACCGGACGCCGCTCCTGCTTCTTCACCGCGGTGCGCGACGGGCGTGCGGTGGAGATCGCCGCGCCGGAACGGGATCCGAACGAGCTCTATGGCGGCTGACGCGGCAGAGCCGGACGGCGGGATGGAACCGTCGCCCGGCGAGGTTCCAGCGGCCGAGCGGCCGGTCATGCCGGATGATGGCGGCACGGGGAGAAGCGTGTCCGGCGGCGAGGCTGGTACCCCGTCGGAACCGGCTGAAAGGCCGGTGGATCCCGCGGGCAGCCACACGGCGAGGACGACGTCGGCAGCGGGTCGCGGCAAGCCGCCGGGCGGCTTCCGCGGGGCCTTGCCGGGCGAGGCTTCGCGTCTTCCGGCCGGCCCGCCTGCCCGGATGCGGTCCGATGCCGCATCAGGGATGCGAGCCACCACCGGGACAGGAGCGGCCCGCGTGCCCGATCCCGCCCCTGCGGCCCCTGCCCCCACCGCCCCTGTCCTCGCGGCCCGTGTTCTCGCGGACTCGGCCCCCGTGGAGATCCACCCCCCGGGACCCGCCCCTTTCCAGCCGGATGATGCGCTCGCCCAATCGAGCGCACCGGCCTCGGACGCGCCGGTCGCCGCGCGCGAGCCCGCGACGGAGCCGGGGAGCGGGGGTGCTCCCCTGGTGTGGCTGCTGGCGGGCGAGGCCAGCGGCGACGTGCTGGGCGCCCGGCTGATCGCGTCGCTGCGGCGGTCCCGGCCCGATATCCGGATCGCCGGGATCGGCGGTCCCCGCATGGAGGAGCAGGGGCTTCGCAGCCTGTTTCCCTTGCGCGATCTCGCGGTGATGGGCCTGGTGGAGATATTGCCGCGCCTCCGGTCGCTGTCGCGCAGGCTGGACCAGGCGGTGGCGGACGTGGGTGCGCGCCGGCCCGACGTGGTGGTGACGATCGACAGCCCGGGGTTCGCGTTGCGGCTGCTGCGACGCATCGCCCCGCTCGGGATCCCCCGGCTGCACTATGTAGCGCCGCAGGTCTGGGCGTGGCGGGAGCACCGGGTGCGGGAATTTCCGGGCACCTGGGACCGGCTGCTGTGCCTGCTGCCGTTCGAGCCGGCTTTTTTCGGCCGCCATGGTCTAGAGGCCCGCTTCGTGGGGCATCCGGTGCTGCAATCCGGCGCCGATACCGGCGATAGCGAGAGGTTCCGGACCAGGCACGGCATCCCGGCGCGCGCGCCGGTGCTGATGCTGATGCCCGGCAGCCGGCGGTCCGAGGTGCCCCGGCTGCTGCCGGTGTTCGGGAGGACCCTGCGGCTGCTCCGGCGGATGCTTCCCGATCTGGTGCCAGTGGTGGCCGCCTCGGCGGTGGTCGCCCCCGCGGTGCACCGGGCCGCGGCGCGCTGGCCCGTCCGGCCAGTGGTGGTCACGGACGTCGCCGACAAGCACGACGCCTTCGCCGCCGCCGGCGCCGCCCTGACCAAGAGCGGCACCTCCACCCTGGAACTGGCGCTCGCCGGCGTGCCGATGGCGGTGACCTACCGGGTCAACCCGCTCACGGCGGCGATCGCGCGCCGGCTGATCCGCGTGCCGCACGTCGCGATGGTCAACCTGCTGGCCGGACGCGCGCTGGTGCCGGAACTGCTCCAGGAACGATGCCGGCCCTCGGTGCTAGCGGCCGAGACCCTGCGGTTGTTGCGCGATCCCGCCGCCGCCGCCGCCCAGCGGGCGGGCTTCGCGGCGGTGATGGAGAGTCTGCGTCCCCCCAGCGCCGATCTTCCGGCGGATGCGGCCGCCCGCGAGATCCTGGCCCTGCTGGAAGCCGGCTCGGCCGCTCGGCAGGATGCCTGACGGGAACGCGGCCGCGCGCGGCGCCGGCGCGTCGGCAAGGCTGCCCACCCCCACCGTCCGCCTTGAATCCGGGGGACGGGAAGCTGGTCCGTGCCCGGCGACGGGCCGAAACGGGGGCGCCACCGTGCCGATGGCTCCGCACCCGGGCCGGCCGGCCGGCCATGGTCGGAGTTCCCCCTCGCCGCGTCGTGCACGTTCCAGTGTCGAGGGCTTGCGCAGGGCATTGCGGACCGTGGTCGGTCTTGCAGCCGTGACGATCCTGGGCGCGCCGCCCGCCCGTGCCAGCGAGGCGGCGGGCAACGACGGCGTCGTCGCCTTGATCCAAGACGCCCAGCCATTCCTGCTGCCGGCACTGGGCGATGCGCTCGAACGGGGGGATGGCCGCCCGGCCAACTGGTCGTCGCCGGACCGTCGCCTGACCGGGACCGTGGCGGCCGACGCCTCTGCCGATCCGTCCGATCCGTCCTGCCGCGGCTTCCGCTACGTCATCCACGCGCCCGAGCAGAGCGTGGCCGTCGCCGGCGAGCGATGCCGGACCTTCGACCGGCGGTGGGTGCCAGGCCCTGCCGCGGATCGAGCGTCCATCCTGGCAGACGCGGATGATCCGGCAGCACCGCTCGCGGCGGCGCTGCGGCGTTTGCGCTACCTGCCGGACGGGGATGCGGGGATCGTGCCGACCGACGACCGGATGCGTCGCGCCCTGCTCGCGTTCGAGCATGACGAGCAGTTGCCCCCGGAAGCAGCCCCGACGGAGGCGCTTCTGTCGGCGGCCCGACGAGCGGTGGCGCGTATTCCGTCTGCAGGCACGTGTGGCGAGGCGGCCGGACCGGCAGTCCGCGCCTGCGGACGTGGTGGATGACGGGCGACGCGTCGCTCAGGTGCGCGGCATGCGCGCGCTCCCTGGCCGCTCGTGTGCGCTTCTGCCCGTTCTGCGGCACGCCGCAGCCAATGGCAGGAACGAACGGCGCGACCGATCCCGGCGAGCCGCCCGGAAGGCAAGGCGCTGCGTTGGGCAGCTTCGATGCGGCGGGCGACGATCGGGTTCTCCAGGACCCCGCTTCGGGATCGCTTCCCGAATCCAACCGGCCCGCCCCACCGCCGATATCGGCGGTCGCGTCCGTCGCGGCGCGGCACTGGCAACAGGCCCCTGAGGTCGCGGCAGGTTCCGATCCGTCGCCGCGCCAGGCAACGGCGGGAGGTCCCGCCATCGATCCGGACACCCGGCCGGGAGACGAGCGTTCCGGCACGGCCGCAGCTGCGACGGAAGCAACGAGCACAGGCGCGACCGGGGGCGACGCCGATCATGCACCCGGAAGGAGGTCCGGGAAGGGAACGTTCCGCCCCTCATCATCGGGACGCTCGAATCCCGACGGCCAGCAACTTGGTCCGGACGCAGCGGCCGGGACGGCTCAACCCGCCCGGCAAGGGGCCAGGAGCTCCTCTTTGCCACGCAGGCTGCTCGCGGCGCTCGCGCGTATCGCCTCCGCTCATCAGGCCGGCCCCCGCGATGGCCGCATGTCTGCACGCGGCGAGGAACGGCCGGGCCTGAAGCGCGCGGAAACGGCATGGGCGGGATCGGCGGTCGCGGATGCCCGGGGACGACGCGGATGGTCGCACCCGCGCAACGTGCCGCCCGCGCGATCCCCCGTGCCGCCGGCTGACCAACGATCCCGGCACCGGGACAAGGCCGTGCGGCGGTTGTGGCAGGCCCTGCTGGTGCTTGGCGCAGGCGGCCTGCTGTGGTCCTGGCTGGTGGTGCCTCCGACGACGCTGGTGGTGGATGTGGCCTCCGGCGTTCGGGGAACGGTGCTGGTGGATGGACGGGAAGCGGGGCGGCCGGGCGACGTGCTGGACGTGCGTCCGGGCCGTCACGTGGTGGAGCTGCGCTCGGATGGCTGGAGTGCCCACCCGCGCGCGGTGACGCTGCCGGAGCGGACCCGGTCGCATCTGCGGCTGGCCACCACCCCCCGGCCGGCGCGGCTGGGCGTGCGCGCAGCCCCGCCGGACCCGGCCGCGGTGGTGACCGCGACGAGCGACGGCGGGACGCGGCGCCTGCCCAGCGACGGAACCGTGGAAAGCCTGCCCCCGGGGCGCTACCGAATTCGCGCCTGGTCGAACGGCCGAATGTTGCCGGCGCAGGAGATCACGCTGGCGCCCGGCGAGGAGCGGACGCTGTGGATCGGTGGAACGGCAACGGGACTGGCGCCGGCTGCCATGCCGTCCGGGAGCAGTGGGGGGAATGGATCGGCGGCCGACGGCGCGACCGCTTCCGGCGACCCGACACGGATCGTGGCACCCGCCGGGGGACGGTGGAGCGATCCGGTCGTCATTCCTCCCGGCCGGCGGTTCTTTCTGAGTTTCGAGGGTGCGATCAGGGTGCGGGGTGCGGCGGGGCCGATCCTGCTGGACGATGCGGGACCGGTGGATCTGGGGGTGCTGCCGCCGAGCGGCCTGGCAATGACAGCGGTGGGCGACCGGGCCGTCGCGGTGACGGTGCGAACCGTAGCGCCGCCGCCCTGAGACGAGATCGTCCGGTTCTGGATGCTGCCGCCGGCCGAGCCTCCGAGAGGCCTGGAATGCGTCGTGAGACCGGTGGAAGAGAAGCCGTCGCCGTTCGCCGCACGCACGGGGGCAAGTTCGCGGACATGCGCGCGAACCGGCCGTAGGCTGACAACCTGATCAACATATTGATCTGTGTTGTGCTCCATGATTCGCGGCTGCTTGGGAGTAGCTGGCATGAGCGATCTGAATTGGCTGAGCGATGAGGCCTGGGCTGTTCTCGAGCCGCATCTGCCGAAGAACCGGCCCGGTGCGCCACGCGTGGACGACCGCCGCGTCATCGGCGGCATCCTGCACGTGTTACGGTCGGGATGCCGGTGGAAGGATCGTCCACCGGAGTATGGACCCACCACGACGATCTACGATCGCTACAACCGGTGGAGCGCGCAGGGCCTCTGGCACAAGCTGTTCGCGCGTCTGGCAGCCGCCGGAAACATCCCGGACGAGTCGGGCATTGACAGCTCCCACGTCGAAGCCCACCGATCCGCGGCTGGCTCGAACAGGGGAACAGGCGCAGGCGATCGGTCGGTCACGTGGCGGACGGACCAGCAAGGCCCACGTTGTGGCCAACGCTCAAGGCAGACCGATCGCTTTCATCCTGACGCCCGGCAACGTCGCCGACATCGATGTTGCCGCCCCGCTGCCCGACAACATTGCCACACCGCAGCGCCTGCTGGCGGACAAGGCGTATGACGCGGACCATCTCCGTGGCCCCTTGGAAGCGGCCGGCGCCGAGGTCGTCATCCCCTCCAATGGCAGCCGTCGCCATCCCTGTCCGCTCAACCGCGTCGCCTGCCGCCGGCGCAACGTCATGGAACGCATGTTCTGCAGGATGAAGGACTGGCGCCGCATCGCCACCCGCTATGACCGTCTCGCCAGGAACTTCCTCTCCGCCATCGCACTCGTCGCAACCACTTGGTTCTGGCTCGCCCGATTGAGTCTTCTACCTAGCTCCGAGCTGGCCCTCATAAAATCCGGTCCCGCAACGTTCTGCGTTCCCAAAAACGCTCTGCTGTTTGTGAGAACGTCTCCCTCAACCCAAGCCATCGGAGGCGTCACGCTAGTCTATAAATATCCGTCTATGCGTGGATCCGCGGCGTCACTCTTCACCGCCAACGCTGGTCCAAAGGTTATTCAAGTAGCGGTTGATGCCGGAGTGGATCGCTTCGTTCCCAGGGTCACAGCGCCACTAATAAGGGCAACCCTGACGGGAATAAATAGAAGTCTGGACTTTGGTCAATATGCTGCCTTTGATACCAACGTAGGACTAACGATCTACGAGAATACCTTGGGTTCTATATGGCGTCCTACGGCTTCTTGCATGGCGCCTGCCAACGTCATCAGTCCGGCCTGTCTTGTTCAATGGGTATACAAAAGGGAGTTCGCAATTACCGTCAATATAGACAGGTCCAACCTCCTGTCGAAGATCGACGATGTGTTTGCAAGAGTCGAACACATCATCGACCAGTCAAAAGGCACCACGTGTGCGTAGTAGAGAGAACTCACCGCTCAGAAAAAAGCTTGGGCTATCTCGGAAGACTCTGTGGACGACCTGCCCGGTGTAGTCGCTCACCTGCCCGGCGGTCATAAAGAAGCCCAAGGGGCGCCGGAGGGCGCGTGCGTCGCACTAGACGCGGCAGCCATCGGCGCCGCCGACAGGCTCGTGCCGGCGGGGTTATGACCTGGAAACCCGCACCGCGTGGATGATAGGCCAATGTCGAAAGGTCTGAAGTTGAGTTAGAAGTACTCCATTCAAGAACATCGGATGAGTATGGTGTCCATCTAACAGCTTCGACGGAGAGCCTCCCGGTGTATCCTCCGCCCCGTTACCCTTCGCCGGTCGACGAGCCTCAGAGACTGGCATCCCTGCGGTCTTATGGCGTCCTCGATACACCGCCCGATCCTCGTTTCGACGCCATCACGCAGCTTGCCGCGCGTCTTTTCGATGTTCCCGTGGTGCTTGTGTCGCTGATCGACGAGGACCGACAATGGTTCAAGTCGGCCGTCGGTCCGATACCGGCGGGGAGTCAGACAGACCGATGCATCGCCTTCTGCAATCATGCGCTTCTGGCGCCCGGGCAGGTCATGGTGGTCGGGGACGCCACGGCCGATCCGCGCTTCGCACAGCATCCGTCCGTCACCGGTCCGTCCGGCGTTCGCTTCTATGCAGGGGCGCCGATCATCGGCCTGGAGGGACATGCGCTGGGCACCCTCTGCCTCGTGGACGTGCGGCCGAGGCAGTTCTCCCCGGCCGACTGCCAGACCTTGAGCGATCTTGCGCTGGCGGTTACCTCGGCCCTGGATCTGCACCGCAGCCTGCGAGACCTGCAGGACAGCGAGCAGCACTACCGGCACGCCGTCGAGCTCAGCCCCCATATCCCCTGGTCAGCCAGTGCGGACGGCGTCACGCTCGCGATCGGGCCCCGCTGGTTCGAGATCACCGGGCTGACGCGAGAGCAGGCTCTCGGCGACGGATGGATGCAGGCCGTTCATCCGGAGGATCTTCCTCGTGTGGAAGAACAGTGGCGGCAGGTCGTCCGAACAGGAGAACCGATCGACATCGAGTACCGCTTCCGGACCCGCGACGGCGGCTACCGGTGGGTTCGCGACTACGGGGCGGCGCACAAGGACCCGGCCGGCAGGGTGCTCCGTTGGTATGGCAGCATCGAGGACATCCACGAGCGCAAGCTGAGCCAGGCCCATGTCGAGCACATGGCCTATCACGACAGCCTCACCGGCCTGCCGAACCGGCGGCAGTTCCGCGCCAGGTTGAAACAGGAGATCGCCGGGGCGGACGAAGGCGCTCTCTTTGCCCTGCTGAGCCTCGACCTCGACAACTTCAAGGCCGTCAATGACACCTGCGGCCACCTGCATGGCGACGCGCTCCTGCAGCATATCGCAAAGAGGCTGAGCGCCTCCATCCGCGGACAGGATTTGGTGGCGCGAACAGGGGGCGATGAGTTCCTGATCGTCGTGCCGGAGCTGCAGCAGCCTGACGAGGCCGCATTGCTCGCTGAGCGCATCCAGATGGCCCTGTCTGAACCCATCCGGCTGGACGGCCATTCCATAGCGGTGAGCGCCAGCATCGGCATCGCGATCCATCCCCGCGATGCGGCCGACCCGGACATGCTGCTGCAATGCGCCGACCTCGCCCTGTATCGCGCGAAGAGTCGGGGACGTCGGACCTTTCGCTTCTTCGTCCCCGAGATGGACGAGAAGCTGCGGCGGCAGCATGAGCTTAAGGTCGATCTGCGCGCTGCACTGGAACGGGGGGAGCTGAGCCTGGTCTACCAGCCGCTGGTCGGGCTGCGAACCGGGCAGGTGGAGGGCTTCGAGGCGCTGCTCCGCTGGACACATCCTAGGCGTGGGATTGTGTCACCGACCGAGTTCGTCCCGGCTGCCGAGACCAGCGGATTGATCCTGCCGATCGGACGTTTGGCGTTGGAACGGGCCTGCTCAGATGCCATGAGGTGGCCCGAGCAGATCCGCGTCGCGGTCAACCTGTCCTCCGTCCAGTTCGGACAGCATGATCTGCCTGAAATGGTTCGGGACGCACTCTCGTTGTCGGGCCTTCCGGCCGATCGCCTGGAGCTCGAGATCACGGAGTCGGTGCCGCTTCTGGACGATGCGGGCAACGTGGAGACGCTGCACCGGCTCCGGGAGATGGGCGTGCGTGTGGTCCTGGATGATTTCGGCACCGGCTACGCCTCGCTGGGCTACCTGCAGAGCTTTCCCTTCAGCAAGCTCAAGATCGACCGCTCCTTTGTCAGCCGGGTCACGGAAGAGAAGGATGCTCGAACCCTCGTGCGCACCATCCTTGCCATGGCACGTGCTCTCAAGGTCGGCGTCACGGCCGAGGGGGTCGAGACGAAGGAGCAGCTGGAGTTCCTCCGCACCTATGGCTGCGATCAGGTTCAGGGCTACCTGCTGGGCCAGCCCGTTCCGGCGGCGGATGTGCCAGCGGCCATCGGCGCTCTCGGCGCCCAGAAGAGTCCAGGCCGGGGGGCCGGTCCGCACGCCAAGCTGACGTGGGGTGCTCGGCTACGGACCGTCTCACGGCGTTGGTCCTCGTTGTTCCCGCTTAATCGGCCGATACGCCAGGGCGCCCGCGAGCTGTCCCCGGCCGGTCCGACCGGCATGCGAGACACGAAGGAACTTCTGGCGTCCTGGGGTGAGCTGGGCCAGGACGACCGTGCGGTCGCTCTCCACCTGATCCAGGCGCTGAAAGCAACGCCTGCGCCGGCGAGCCCTCATTTCCCGGAGCACAGCTAAACGTTACAGGGGCGGAGACGACCCGCGGCTCGCAAACGGAGTACGGGACGTTCGGCGGACGACCTGATCACCGCCATCGTGCGTGAGATGAAGAAGGCGGCTTCACCGTATCCGCCCGGCGGAGGCCGCCTATCCTGGCTGATGGTTGCGAGCGATCTTAAAGGTGTTCGTACGGGCGCCGTTAAGATCAGGGGCGGGTTGCTGGATGGAGATCATCACCGGCGTTGAGCGGCGTCGCCGCTGGCGCCTGGAGGAGAAGCTCCGGATCGTGGCAGAGGTGGAGCAGCCCGGCGCATCGTTCGCCGATGTCGCGCGTCGATACGAGGTCAGCCGAGGCCTTCTGTGGAACTGGCGACGTCAGGTCCGGCGAGGTGAATTGGCGCCGGAGCCCATACCGGCATTCCTGCCGGTGCAAATTACGGCGGATCCACCGGTCGGGGCGCCGACGCCGGTTCAGCCAGTGTGCGCTCCCGAGACGGCGCGGGTCGAGATCACCTTACCGGACGGAACTTGCATCCGTGTGGGCGCCGATGTCGGGCTGGCGGCCCTGCGGCGCGTCATGACCGCAGTCCGCCGGTGATCGTGCCGCCGACCGGCGTGCGGGTTTGGCTGGCCAACGGCCATACGGACATGCGCCGTGGCATGAACGGCTTGGCGCTGCAGGTGCAGGAGACGTTGCAGCGCGATCCGCATGCCGGCGACCTCTACGTGTTTCGGGGTCGCCGCGGCGACCTAGTGAAGATCCTCTGGCATGACGGGCTCGGCATGTCGCTCTATGCCAAGCGGCTGGAGCGTGGTCGTTTCCTGTGGCCGTCGCCGGCGGACGGGTGCGTGGCGATCTCAGCCTCCCAACTTGGCTACATGCTGGACGGCATCGACTGGCGCAATCCGCAGCGCACCTAGCGGCCGGAGACGGCCGGATAACCCGATAGCCACCAGAGGGGGTACACAGTCGCTGGCCGGTGTGGTTGAATCAGCGCACCGTGACGCCCGATCCTGAACCCACCCCGGACGACATCGCCGCATTGCGCGCCGCCCTCGCGGCCGAGCAATTGGCACGTCGCGAGGCCGAGGCGCGTGCATCCGGCGCCGAGGCTATGGTGGCGCATCTCAAGCTGCTGATCGCGAAGCTCCGGCACGAGCAGTTCGGCGCCTCATCCGACCGTGGCCGTAAGCTGCTGGATCAACTGGAACTACAGCTTGAGGAGCTGGAAGCAACGGCTGCCGAGGATGAGATAGCCCTTGATGCCGATCGGGCGGACGATCCCGCCGCCCCTGGGTTGATCCGCCGCAAGCCTGTGCGGGGGCCGCTCCCGTCCCATCTACCGCGAGGATTTCGATGGTTTCGGGGATCGCTATCGCCGGGTTGCCGCGAGCCATGGACGCCCGTACGGCATCGCGAACCAGTTCTATCCCTTCGCCACGGCGGACATGTTCCCGTTCCGTCATCCCTCCGAACGGTGGGTCGGTCTCGTTGGGGAAGCTAGGGATCATGCGACCCGTGGCGATGAGGTCGCGGTTGGCCTCCGACACGGAGCGATAGAACGCCCGGTCGTCCACCCTGCCCTGTCGCTCGTCGTCATCCTCGACAAGTGCCCGGTGGCGGTAGAGCGCCACGAGGCGGGCAATCTCCGTGTCCGACAGAGTGACAGAAGGCGCCGCGTCACGGCGCCGCCGAGCCTCCGCGAACATCTTGTCAATGGCGGCCGATGCCTGCCGGACCGCCTCCATGGCCACGCGGTGATCCTTGGTCCTTAGCGACCAGCCTACTTCTAGGCGGCTCCCAAAGGCGCCGATAAGGTCCACGGGAACCTTGGCACGGACCTGATAGATGCCTTTGCGGCACGCAAGACGGGGGTGTTTCGGCAACGGCTCCATGCTCCCCGGTGTAGCAGTCGGGTGTAGCAGGACGCCACGAGAAGCCTTGGAGCGACTAGGTTTTGCTGCCAGAACAGTATCTTAGAGCCTGTCTGGCGGAGAGGGTGGGATTCGAACCCACGGTACGCTTGCACGCACAACGGTTTTCGAGACCGCCCCGATCGACCGCTCCGGCACCTCTCCAGCACAAGCGGTGCGCGGCTTATAGAAAGAGGCTCCGGGCCTGACAAGAGGCCGAGGCCGGCCTGGAAGATGTAATGCCGCCGTGGTCGGCTCGCTCCGGAGGAGCCATTCCTGCCGGTCGCCATCGCGGATGCCGGAAGGCTTCGCAAACATTGACAGCACCTGCCCCGGGCGAGTATGGGGGCCGCTCGTGGTGGGAGCCTTCGGGTTCCGCGCCGCGTCGTCGCGTCCGGGCACTGGCTGTCGCGGGGCGGCGCAACGACAAGAAGCGACTGGGCCACCCGGATCCCGGGCCGGCCGAGAGATCGGAAAGCATCAGATGTTCGCAGTCATCCGCACCGGCGGAAAGCAGTATCGCGTCACCCCCGAGGCCGTGCTGAAGGTCGAGAAGCTGGAGGCCGAGGCCGGCGCCACCGTGACCTTCACCGACGTGCTCGCGGTCGGCGGCGAGGCCGGCACCACCATCGGCGCCCCCCTTGTGGCGGGCGCTTCCGTGACGGCCACCGTGGTCGCCCAGGATCGCCTGGACACGGTGATCATCTTCAAGAAGCGTCGCCGGCAGAACAGCCGCCGCAAGAACGGCCACCGCCAGCCCGTCACCGTGCTGCGCATCACCGGCATCAACGCCGCCTGAACACTCCGCCCCCCGGGGCGTCGAGGATCGGGTCGGTTCAAGCGAACAGGAGTTCACGATGGCACATAAGAAGGCAGGCGGTTCGTCCCGCAACGGCCGCGACACCGCGGGCCGGCGCCTCGGCGTCAAGAAATTCGGCGGCGAGAAGGTCATCGCCGGCAACATCATCATCCGCCAGCGCGGCACCAAGATGAAGCCGGGCCGCAATGTCGGCCTTGGCCGCGACCACACCATCTTCGCGCTGATCGACGGCGCGGTGAAGTTCGAGACCCGCGCCGAGGGCCGCGTGCAGGTCTCGGTGGACGCGCTGCCGATCGCCGCGGAATAATCCGCCGCACCGCTTCGACCCGGCTCATCCGGCCGGGCTCGCGATGGAGGGTCGGCCCACGGGCCGGCCCTTTTTCGTTTCGCCGATCGCCCTTCCCGAGTATCCGAGCCGTTCCATGAAATTCCTCGATCAGGCCAAGATCTACGTCCGCTCCGGTGACGGCGGCGACGGCGTCGTGGCCTTCCGGCGCGAGAAATACATCGAGTTCGGCGGTCCCGATGGCGGCAACGGCGGCCGTGGCGGCGACATCGTGTTCGAAGCGGTGCAGAACCTGAACACCCTGATCGACTTCCGCTACACCCAGCATTTCCGGGCCAAGAAGGGCGGCAACGGGGCGGGTTCCGACCGCACCGGCGCGGGCGCCGACGCGGTCGTGATCCAGGTCCCCGTCGGCACGCAGATCTTCGACGAGGACCGCGAAACCCTGCTGGCCGACCTAGACCAGACCGGCAAGCGCATCACCCTCTGCAAGGGCGGCGATGGCGGCTTCGGCAACGCCAACTACAAGACCTCCACCAACCGCGCGCCACGTCGCGCCGACAAGGGCTGGCCCGGCGAGGAGCGCTGGATCTGGCTGCGCCTCAAGCTGATCGCCGATGCCGGGCTGGTCGGACTGCCCAACGCCGGTAAGTCGACGTTCCTGTCGGTGGCGAGCGCCGCCCGCCCGAAGATCGCCGACTACCCTTTCACCACCCTGCATCCGCAGCTCGGCGTCGTGCGGCTCAGCAACACGGAGGAGTTCGTGCTGGCCGACATCCCCGGCCTGATCGAGGGAGCGCACGAGGGAGCCGGGCTTGGCGACCGCTTCCTGGGCCATGTGGAGCGCTGTGCGGTGCTGCTGCACCTGATCGACGGGGCAGCCGGCGACGTGGTCGCGGCCTGGCGCACCATCCGGCGCGAGCTGGAGGAATATGGCGGCGGCCTCGCCGAGAAGCCTGAGATCGTGGCGCTCAACAAGACCGATGCCATGACCCCGCAACAGCTTTCCTCGCGGCGCCGCGCCCTGGAGAAGGCCTGCGGTGCCCCGGTGCTCGCCCTCTCGGCCGCCACCCACGGCAAGGTGGCCGAGACCCTGCGCATCCTCCAGGACCGCATCACCGCCGAGCGGCGCGACCGCGCATCGTGAACGGCAGCTCCGCCGCCGACGCCCGCGCCCACGCGCGGCCCGCCCTTCGCCAGGCCCGCAGGCTGGTGGTGAAGATCGGCAGCGCCCTCGTGGTGGATCCGGCGGAAGCGGCGCCCCGGGCGGCGTGGCTGCGGGGGATCGCCACCGACGTCGCGGTGCTGCGTGCCCGGGGTACCGAGGTGATCCTGGTGTCGTCTGGCGCCATCGCCCTCGCCCGCCATTCCCTTGGCCTCACCAAGCGCGGCCTCAGGCTGGAAGAAAAGCAGGCCGCCGCGGCGGTCGGCCAGATCAGGCTGGCCCAAAGCTGGAGCGAAGCGCTCGCGACCGAGAACCTCGTCGCGGCCCAGCTGCTGCTCACCCCCGACGATACCGAGGACCGGCGGCGCTTCCTCAACGCCCGCGCCACGCTGTCCACCCTGCTCGGGCTCGGCTGCGTGCCGGTGATCAACGAGAACGACACCGTGGCCACCGCCGAGATCCGGTTCGGCGACAATGACAGGCTGGCCGCCCGCGTCGCGGAGATGACCGGCGCCGACCAGCTCCTCCTGTTGTCCGACATCGACGGTCTCTACACGGCCGATCCCCGCACCGATCCGGGCGCCGCACACCTTCCGGTGGTGCCGCAGCTCACCGCCGAGATCGAAGCCATGGGAGGCGCGCCGCCGCCGGGATACTCGTCCGGCGGCATGCGCACCAAGCTCGCGGCGGCCCGCATCGCCACCGGCGCCGGCTGCGCCATGGCGATCGCGCTCGGCGCGCAGGAGCGGCCGCTGCGGGCGCTGCTGGAGGACACCGCCCGCTGCACCTGGTTCCTCCCTGCCTCCGATGGCCGCAGCGCACGCAAGCGCTGGATCGCCGGCGGTCTGCTGCCGAGCGGCCGCCTGGTCGTGGACGAGGGCGCCGCCCGGGCTCTCCTCGGCGGCTCTTCCCTGCTGCCGGCCGGTGTGTCGGCGGTGGAAGGCCAGTTCGCCCGGGGCGACCTAGTGGAGATCGCCGACGCGACAGGCGTGGTGCTCGCGCGCGGTCTCAGCCACTACGGCAGCGATGATGCCCGCCGCATCCGGGGCCAGCGCAGCGACGCCATCGAGGCCCTGTTGGGCTGGCGCGGCCGCGACGAGATGGTGCACCGCGACGATCTGGTTCTGGTGCTCCGATAGACCCCGGAGGGCGGATTCTCCGGCAGAAGCTCCTGCCCCTAGGGGTCCTGGCGAGGCCGCGCGGGCGGCCACCGCAATACCGGCTCCGTCCGCCCAGGCGGCTCGTCCTCCGGGCGGGGCGACCGCGCCGTGCGGAACCTCGTGGGTCCCCCCTCCTCTCGCGGCGAAAGGCGCGGCGCCGCCGGGGCGCGGAACGGCTGCTCCTGTTCCCGCAGCGCGTCCTGGTCCCGCCGGGTGAACACCGGCCGCGGCTCATCGGCCGCGAACTCGTCGTGGTCCGGCGCCGGCGTCCAGAGCGCCGCGGGGCGTCCGACCGGCTGGCCTCGTCCCCCGCCTTTCCCCAACGAACCCCCGGGGGCCGCCGTATCGCGGTGACGATCGCTCGGCGCCTCTTCCGGCCGACGTGCGGCCTGGGGCGCGGCAGGCCACACCGGACGTTCCACGGTCTCTTCCCGGTCCTCGCGAGGATCCCGTGCGGAGACAGGCGGCCGGCGATCATCCGTCTCCCGTCCCGCTTCCACGCGGCCACCGCGCCGGAAAGGAGTCGATCGGAGTGGATCCGGGTCGAAGCCGTCGCCTTGATCCCATCCGCGACGCTCCGCCTCGCGCCCGTCCGGGATGGCGTGCGGCCCGTCCTCGACGAACCGGATGGGCGCCGTCGGAGAGCGGCGTACCGGCGACCGTGTCCGCTCGTAGGACGGAGGTTCGGGATCGACCGTCACCGCGGGCGTGGGGCGTGCCGGACGTTCAGGCTCCGGCAACCGCATCGCCAGCATCCGCAGCTCCGCATGCACGTCCTCGAGCTGGCTCTCCAGCATGGACAGGCGGCCCTTCACGCCGAACACCGCGAAGGGCATCATCAACAGAGCGACTCCGAACAGGATCGCCGCCGTGAGCAGAACGAGCTGAACCCACCAGGGCATCCAGTCGGGCAGCGGAAGCGTCATGAGTGCGGACCCGTCGGAAGAAGGCGGCGCGCGGCCGGCGAGTCGCGAATCCTAGAAGAGCGCGTCTTCCGTGACCAGCCTCCAGCCCGCGCCCCGGCGTGACGCGGGCTGGGAATCCGGTCACATGCCGAGCGCGCGGCGATAGATGTCCAGCAGGGTTTCCTGTTCCTCCACGTCCGCCGGCTCCTGCTTGCGGATGCGGATGATCTGCCGGATCACCTTCACCTCGAAGCCGGCCGACTTCGCCTCGGCGTAGATGTCCTTGATGTCGGAGGCGAGCGCCTTGCGCTCTTCTTCCAGCCGCTCGATCCGCTCGATGATGGAGCGCAACCGGTCCGCGGCGATGCCGCCGACGGCGTGATCCTCGGAAACGTCGTCCCCTTGCTTCCGGTCCTCGGCCTCGAGCATGCGCTATCCCCGGCAATGATGGTGTGTGACGGCGGCCGCGCCGCGCCCCGGCGGCGATCCGCACGGATGCGGGAAGCGCGACCAGAAGGCCGGGGGGCTTACCTTGGCGCGGCTTCCGTGGTCAACGACATACCGAACGGTATGCGCAACCCGGGAGCCTCGGCCGATGAACAGCCACGTGGAAACCTTCGACTACGTCGTGTTCGGAGCGACCGGCGACCTGACCATGCGCAAGCTGCTGCCGGCGCTCTATCACCGCTTCCGCGACGGGCAGATTCCCGCCGACAGCCGCATCATCGGCACGGCCCGCTCCAAGCTCTCCCATGACGAGTTCCGGGAACGGGCGGAAAAGGCGCTCGGCCGCTTCGTCAAGGGCGACGCGCTGGACGCGGAGACCGCCCGCCGGTTCCTGGGCATGGTGTTCTACGCGAGCGTCAACGGCGCCGAGGCCGACAGCACCTGGCCCAACCTGCTGGAGCTGTTCGGCGACGATCGCCAGGACAAGATCCGCGTGTTCTATCTGGCCACCTCGCCCGGTCTCTACGGGGCGATCTGCCAGAACCTTTCCGACAAGGGGCTGGTGACCGACCGCTCGCGCGTCGTGCTGGAGAAGCCGATCGGCCACGACCTCGCCTCCGCGCGCAAGGTCAACGACGACGTGGGCAAGGTCTTCCCCGAGAACCGGGTGTTCCGCATCGACCACTATCTGGGCAAGGAAACCGTCCAGAACCTGATCGCGCTGCGGTTCGCCAATCCGGTGTTCGAGCGGCTCTGGTCGGCGGATGCGATCGACCACGTCCAGATCACCGCCGCCGAGACGGTGGGCGTGGAAGGCCGCGGCGACTATTACGACCATTCCGGCGCGCTGCGGGACATGATCCAGAACCACCTGCTCCAGGTGATGTGCCTGGTGGCGATGGAGCCCCCCGGCACTCTGGGGGCCGACGACGTGCGCAACGAGAAGCTGAAGGTGCTCCGCGCCCTCAAGCCGATCCGGCCGGCCGATGTGGACCACGTGGCGGTGCGTGGCCAGTACGGCCGCGGCCGCACCGGCGACGGCATCGTGCCCGCCTATCTCGAAGAGCTCGGCGAGGGCCGTCAAAGCAACACCGAGACCTATGTCGCCCTGCGCGCCGAGGTGCATACGTGGCGCTGGGGCAAGGTCCCGTTCTTCCTCCGGTCGGGCAAGCGGCTGCCGGCCAAGGTCAGCGAGGTCGTGATCCAGTTCCGCGAAACGCCGTGGTCGATCTTTCCGAGCCAGCTGCAGGCCAACCGCCTGATCCTCCGGCTGCAGCCCGAGGAAGGCATCCAGCTTTCCATCATGAACAAGGACCCCGCCATGGACAGCATGGCGCTGCGGCCGGCCAACATCGACGTCGCCTTCGAGAAGGCGTTCTCCACCCGCTATCCCGACGCCTACGAGCGCCTGCTGATGGACACGGTGCGCGGCGACCCGGTGCTGTTCATGCGCCGCGACGAGGTGGAGGCGGCTTGGACCTGGGTGGAGCCGATCCTGGACAGCTGGCGGGAACGCCCGGACACGCTCCGCCACTACAGCGCCGGCACCTGGGGCCCCGACCAGGCCCGGCATCTGCTGGGCAGCAACCGCCAGTGGCACGAGGACATGTAGCCGCCCTCGATGGCACAGCGTCCTCCCCCCGCCGGCGAGCGGGCCGCTCCTTCCCCATCCGCCCGCCCAACCCGCCGGGGCCGCCCGATAGCGCCCCTGACCCCGCGCCGGCTGATCCGGCGCGTGCTGGCCGGGCTGCTGGCCGGCTGCGCGCTGCTCGGCATCGAGAAGTCCGGGCTGCTCGACCCGCTGATGCAGAAGCTGGCGCCGCAGCAGCTCGACTGGAACAACGACTACGCGGTGGTGGAGCATCTGCGCGCCCGTCTGGTCGCCGACCGGCTCGTGAGCGTTCCCGGCAAGTGCCTGTTGTTCATCATCAACGGGAACGACCCGCCGAACGCGGCGCGCTTCCGGGTGATGGAGAAGCCGACGGACGGTTGTCCCGCGGCCAAGGGCACCCTGCCCCAGCTCATGACCGTGCGGGTGAACCGGCCGGCCAGGCAGGCGGAGGTGGATGCCGGCACCCCGAGCCAGTTCCGGCCATTGCCATGAGTGCCACGGGACCATCGGACGATCCGGAAGGCCGCGCGAGCATCCTGCCGGCGGCTGCCGACCAACCCGACCCTCCCCGGCGGGATTTCCTGACGCTGCTCACCGGCGCCACCGTGCTGGTGGGGGCCGGGGCCTTCAGCTGGCCGTTTCTCGACAGCCTGCGCCCCGAAGGATCCGGGGACGCGGCCCCACCCCTCGACGTGGACCTGTCCCGTGTGGTGCCCGGCCAGCAGATCGTCGTCGTGTGGCGAGGCAAGCCGGTGTTCGTGGTGCGTCGCACCCCCGAGGCGCTGCAGCGGATGCGTGGCGCCGCGTTGCGGCAGAAGCTGCGCGACCCGGACTCCCACGCCCTGCAACAGCCGGCATACGCCGCGAACTGGCACCGCTCGGTGGCGCCAGAATGGGGCGTCATGGTGGGGATCTGCACCCATCTGGGCTGCGTGCCCGGCTATGCCCCCGCCCCGGGCGGCGGTGCTCCGGACTGGCCCGGCGGCTATGCCTGCCCCTGCCACGGTTCACGCTTCGACCTCGCCGGCCGGGTGTTCCAGGGGTCGCCGGCGCCGCTCAATCTTCCCGTCCCGCCCTATCGCATGATCGCGTCCGATCGCCTGCGTCTCGGTGAGAACAACGACTCCGGAAGCTTCGGCCTCGACGACATCCAGCAGCTCTGATCGCCCGGACGGGCGTCATCCCGACCGTCCGCTCTCGCAGCGCCTTTCTGACAATCTGTTAGATAACGCCCCCGACTTCCGTCGGCTACGGCAGCCATCCGCGCGCCGGTCGTTTCGCCGTCGGAACCGATCGTCGCACTGCTTCCCGGCGTCCTTCGGCGCAGGAACGCTTGACGCCCAGAGGTCGCCTGCTCCAGGGTCCGCCCCGCCAGACGGCTGGACGGTCGCTGTCCGCATCCGGGGCTCACGCGCCGGGTCGGACGGAGGAAAGTCCGGGCTCCACGGGATGAACGATGCCGGCTAACGGCCGGCGGGGGCGACCCCAGGGAAAGTGCCACAGAAAACAAACCGCCCGCACGGCGACCATCCTAGCGATGGTTTTTGCGGGCAAGGGCGAAACGGTGCGGCAAGAGCGCACCGCGCTTCCGGCAACGGCGGCGGCAGGGCAAACCCCATCGGGAGCAAGACCGAATAGGAATGGCAGGATCGCACGGCTTCCGGCCGTGACGTTCCGGGGGCTCTCCCGCCCCGTCGTTCGGGTTGGTCGCGCGAGGCGCGCAGCGATGCGCGTCCCAGAGGAATGACCGTCGCGTGGGTCTCGGCCCGCGCACAGAACCCGGCTTACAGGCCGTCTGGCACCTTCCTCGACGCCGTTCCATGTCCGCTCGTGCACGTCCCAAGGCGCACCGCAATAAGAACGAAGAGTGAACATTGTCTTAATACTTGCGAAACGTGTCGGGGATCGGCAGATGGCCACGGAGGACTTTCGACGCTAGCATTTTGGTAGCGATTCTGCGGCTCTAGACCCCCCCTTTAGTTTGACGTCCCACGATTTCCCATGATATCCCAAGGTCACCCAGGGCCGGGAGGATCGCGGTGCGAATCGCCAGCCTCCGACGCCCTGGCGGACGGCGCGTTCAGCGTTCGTTCGATGCCTGTGGGGGGCGATAACGGCCGGGTCTTCCGGCGGTGCAAGGGGGCATCAGGCGGGTGACTGTGTTCCTGGGCACGCACCAGAACCGCATCGACGCCAAGGGCCGCGTGTCCATCCCGGCGAGCTTCCGCGCGACCCTGCGCGCGAAGGCCCAGCCCGACGAACCGATCGCCATCCTGCGCCCCTCGCACAAGCACCCCTGCATCGAGGCCTGGCCGCCCGCGGCGTTCGCGTCGCTCGCCGCCCCGCTCGATCGGCTCGACATGTTCGGTGAGGACCACGAGGATCTCGCGGCCGCCATCTACGCCGACGCCTATCCGGTGGAGGCCGACAAGGAAGGCCGCATCATGCTGCCGCAGGCCCTGGCGGCGCACGCCGGCCTGACCGAGGCGGTGGCATTCATGGGTGTCGGCCACATCTTCCAGATCTGGGAGCCCGCCGCCGCCGAACGGCGCCGCGTCGAAGCGCGCGAGCGTGCCCGGAGCGTCGCCATCCCCGCCGGGCGGCAAGCCGGAGGCAACGCCGCTTGAGTGTCGCCGCCACCTCCCCTTCCGCCATCGGCAACGAGGCCGGAGCCGGTCGTCCGTCCGGCCATGTCCCGGTCATGCTGAACGAGGTGCTGCGGGCGCTCGCGCCGCGGCCCGGCGAACAACATCTGGACGGCACCTTCGGCGGCGGCGGCTATGCCCGTGCGATCCTCGGCGCCGCCGACTGCACCCTGTGGGCGATCGATCGCGATCCGGACGCCATCCGGCGCGGCGAGGCCCTGGCGCGCGACTTCCGCACGGCGGACGGGCATGATCGGCTGCGGCTCCTGCATGGAGATTTCGGCAGCATGATGCGGCTGCTGGACGATCACGGCGTGTCGGCCCTCGACGGCGTGGTGCTCGATCTCGGGGTGTCGAGCTTCCAGATCGATCAGGCCGAGCGTGGCTTCTCGTTCCGCTTCGACGGGCCGCTGGACATGCGCATGGACCATGAAGGCGAGACGGCGGCCGATCTGGTGAACAACCTGCCCGAGGCCGAGCTCGCGGACCTGTTGTTCCACCTCGGCGAAGAGCGCCTGTCGCGCCGCATCGCGCGCCGCATCGTCGCCGCCCGCGCCGAAGCGCCGATCCTGTCCACCGGGCGGCTCGCGTCGTTGATACGTGAGGTGGTTCCCGCCGATCGTTCCGGGATCGACCCGGCGACCCGCTCGTTCCAGGCCCTGCGCATCCGCGTGAACGACGAGCTCCGCCAGATCGAGACCGGCCTCGAACAGGCAGCGGCCCTCCTGCGCCCCGGAGGCCGGCTGGTGGTGGTATCGTTCCATTCCCTCGAGGACCGGATCGTGAAGCGCTTCATGGCCGATGCCGCCGGCCGGCGGCCGGCTGCCTCGCGGCACGATCCACGCAACCTCGAACAGCGCCCGCGCCCCTCGTTCGAACTCGTCACGACGAAGGCCCAGCGCCCCGGCGACGCGGAAAGCCGGGCCAATCCGCGCGCCCGCAGCGCCCGCCTGCGCGCGATGCGCCGCCTCGACATCGACTTGCCACAGATGGCCGGCAGCCTCGGCTCCGCCGCTCGATCCCGTTCCGTCCCGTTTCCTCCCCCGGGAGCCGCCCGATGATCCGCTCCTTCACCTTGGTCTGCGCGCTGATGGCCGGCGGGTCCGGTCTTTATCTCTACTCCGAGAAGCACCGGACCACCCTGCTCGACCAGCAGATCTCGCGCATCGTGTCCGACACCGAACACACGCGCGAGCGAACCGCGATGCTTCGCGCGGAATGGGCGCTGCTGAACCAGCCGGACCGGCTCCAGGGACTGGCGACGCGCTTCCTGCCCAAGCTGCAGCCGATGACGCCGGGCCAGTTCGTGCAGCTTGCCTCGCTCGGCGAACGCCTGCCCCCTGTGGCGAGCGAGGCGCCCGCGCCGGCGCGGCCGACTCCGGTTCCCGCCGAAGCGCCCGTGGTGGCGCAGCCAGCTTCCGAGGCCGCCCCTGCGGCCATGGCCATGGCCGGCGGCGCACAGCACAGGGCCGCCGCGCCGACCGCGATCGCCGCCGCGTCCCCCGCGCCGGCGACGGAGGCCGCGCGGCGGTTCCACGCCCCGACCCCACCGGTGCAGCTCGCAGACGCCGATGCTGACGACCGGTCGGGCATGACGGACGCGGAACCTGTCGCCACCGTGCGCACCGTGTCGGCCCGCGCCGTGGTGCGTCCCGCACCGACGCCCGCTGCGCATGCGGTTCGCACCCGCGTCGCCGCCCGGACGACGCCGGCGACCGCTTCCTCGTCTGTGCCGGCCGTACGCACCGTGTCCGCCACCTCGTATCGTCCGGCACCGATCGCCGCCGCGGTGTGGCGCCCGGCCCGGCCGTCGGGCAGCTGGTCCTCTCCTCATGCCGCCACTGCGCCGAACGGCGGCGTGACCTCGGCGCTCGGATCGTCCAGCTACGGCCATCCGGCCCTGGCGGCGCCGGTTCCTGTCTCCGACGGCGGCTGAAGCCGAACCGATGGCGCTCCCGACCGGGCAGCCCGATCCGACGCTCGACCGCGAAACCGTGGTGCGCGTGACCGGCCGGGATCTCGCACAGCGTGCGACGCTGGAGAAGATGCGCGCGCGCCTCCTGTGCGCGGCGGCGGGCTTCGGCGTTCTGTTCGGCGCCGTGGCGGTGAAGCTGTCGATCGCCACCGTGCTGTTTCCGATGGCGCCGGCCAAGCGTCAGATCGCGCCGCAGGTTCCGCCCATCCCCAAGCTCTCGCCCGACGGGGATGGTGCGTTCGCCGGCGATTTCGGGTTGCCGCACGTCCGGCGCGCCACCATCACCGATCGCAACGGCCAGATCCTGGCGATCTCGCTGCCGATGGCGGCGGTGTTCGCCAATCCGATGGAGCTGATCGACGCGACGGACGCCGCCAGGAAGCTGAAGACCGTTCTGCCGCAGATCGATGTCGACGACACCGTGCGTAAGCTGTCGTCGAAGAAGCAGTTCGTCTACATCGCCCGCGACATTCCGCCGGAGAAGGAGATCGCCATCAACGATCTCGGCATTCCCGGTATCTATTTCGAGCCAGGCGAGAAGCGCCACTACCCGCTCGGCCGGACGGCGGCGCAGGTGCTGGGTGCCGTGGACGTGGACGATCACGGCGTTGCCGGCGTCGAGCGCTATTTCGACAAGCGCCTCACCAAGGACCAGGCGCCGCTCAGGCTTTCCCTCGACGTGCGCGTCCAGGGCGTGGTGCGCGAGGAACTCGAAGCCGCCAAGGAGAAGTTCAGCGCCATCGGCGCCTGCGCCATCGTGATGGACGTGCGCACCGGCGAGATCGTGTCGATGGTCAGTCTGCCCGACTACGACGCCAATCTCTTCAGCAAGGCGGTGGACGACCAGCGGTTCAACCGCGCCGTCACCGGGATGTACGAGCCGGGCTCGACCTTCAAGCTGCAAACGGCGGCGATGGTGCTCGAGACCGGCGTCGCCCATGTGTGGGACCGTTTCTCCACCGTGCCGATCCATGTCGGGCGCTTCACCATCTCCGACATGAAGACCGACCATTTCGCCCCGTGGCTCGCGATGCCTGAAGCCATGGCGCTGTCGTCCAACCCGGCGGCGGCGCACATGGCGCTCGACGCCGGTGCGAAGCGCCAGCAGGAATGGCTGCGGCGCATGGGCTTCTTCGACCGCGTGCCGGTGGAACTGCCGGAAGCGGCACGCCCGCTGCTGCCGCGCATGAGCAACTGGGGCTTGTCGGCGGTGATGACCGTCGCGTTCGGACACGGCGTCGCGGTGCCTCCGCTCGCCATCGTGCGCGGCACCGCCGCCACCAGCAATGGCGGCATCCTCGTGAAGCCGACGCTGCTCGCGCGGGACGACGACGCGGTATCCGCCAGCGCGATGCCGTCCGGGGCGGACGTGCCGCCGCCCGTGCTGCAGCCGGTGTCGGCCACGACGCCCCTGCCCGGCACGCCCACGGCCGAGCCCGAGATCGTGCCGCAGGGCGAGCGCGTCCTGTCGGAAGAAACGTCGTCGCTGTTGCGCCGCATCCTGCGCATGGTGGTGGCCGGCCCCGACGAGCACCGGACCGGCAAGGCCGCCGACATTCCCGGCTATTTCGTGGGCGGCAAGACCGGCACGGCCGAGAAGGTCGGCGCGCATGGCGGCTATCTCAAGCACACCAACATCACCGCCTTCACCGGCATCTTTCCCCTCAATGCCCCGCGCTACGCGGTCTATGTCATGCTCGACAGCCCGCAGGCGACGAAGGACACCCACGGCTGGACCACCTCGGCCTGGAACGCGGTGCCGACGTGGCACAGCATCGTCGCGCGCATCGCACCGATGATGGGCCTGTTCCCCGTCACCGAAGGCGCCGACAAGATCGAGGCGTCCCTCAGCATCTCCATGAACCCGCCGGTGCCGCCGGGTTTCCACCAGCTCGGTCCCGGCAACGATCCCGGCGATCCCGCGCATCTCGCCGCGCTCGCCAAACAACAGAAGGACGCCGAGAAGGCCGCCGCGCGCGCTGCCCGCGACGCCCAGCGCGCTGCGGCCCATCCGGGCACCACGGCCTCGGCTCCCCCCGCCCCGCGTGATCGTCGCGAGGCCGCCGCCGGGCCCGCGGCGGCCCTGCGCCGCGAGATCAGCTACCAGGTGCCGGCCCGGTGACCGGCGAAGGCCCCGGTACTCTCGGCGCGCTGACCCGCGACCTGCTGGCGCCGCTGGCACCGGCCGAGGCCGGCATCGTCGTCGAGAATCTGTCGCTGGACAGCCGCACCGTGCGGCCCGGCACCCTGTTCGGCGCCCTTCCCGGCCGCGCCCAGGACGGCGCCGCCTTCATCGCCGACGCGGTCCGGCGCGGCGCGGCGGCCGTGCTCGCCGGCCATGGCACGGCGTGGCCCGAGAACACCCCCCGCGTACCGCTGCTGCTGTCGGCCGAACCGCGCAGCCTGTTCGCTAGGCTCGCCGCCCGCCACGCCGGTCCGCAGCCGTCGCGTGTGGTGGCGATCACGGGCACCAACGGCAAGACCAGCACCGCCGAGTTCGGCCGCCAGCTCGCGGCCTTGCGGCATCGTCCCGCCGCCAGCCTGGGCACGCTCGGACTGCGAAGCGACGTGGCACTCGATCTCGACGGTCCGGCACTCACCACGCCCGACAGCGTGTCGCTCGCCCGCACGCTCGCCGCCTTGAAGCGCGCCGGGATCGAAGACGTTTTCCTCGAGGCATCCTCCCACGGCATCGAGCAGCACCGGCTGGACGGAGTGCGAATCTCCGCCGCCGGGTTCAGCAACCTGTCGCGCGATCACCTCGATTATCACGGGACGCTGGACGCCTATCGCGATGCCAAGCTGCGGTTGTTCTCGGCCCTTCTCCCGGACGGCGCGGTGGCGGTGGCCAACGCCGACATGGATCCGGACACCCTATCTGCGCTCCGTACCATCGCCCATGCGCGCGCCCTGCGCTTCCGTGAGGTCGGCGAGAACGGCCGCTTCGTCCGCCTCCTGCGAGCCGTGCCGGTCGCAGCAGGCCAGGTGGTGACCCTGGAAGCGGCCGGCCAGTCCCACGAGCTGCATCTCCGGCTGCCCGGCCGCTTCCAGGCCGACAACGCCCTGCTCGCCGCCGCGCTCGCCGCCGGGGACGACGACGACATCGCCGACATCCTGCCGCTGCTCGCGTCCCTCGGCGGTGTCCGTGGCCGCATGGAGCTCGCCGCGACCCTGCCCGGGCACAGCGCCGCCTATGTGGACTACGCCCACACGCCCGACGCGCTCCGCCGCCTGCTGCAGGCGTTGCGGCCGCATGCCGCGGAAGCGAACGGCCGTCTGGTGGTGGTGTTCGGAGCGGGCGGCGACCGCGACCGAGGCAAGCGGCCGTTGATGGGCGGCGTCGCCGCCGAGCTCGCCGACGTCGCCGTGGTGACCGACGACAATCCCCGCACGGAAGACGCCGCCGCGATCCGCCAGGAGGTGATGGCGGGATGCCCCGGCGCGATCGAGATCGCCGACAGGGCCGAGGCCATCGCCACCGCCCTGTCCATGTTGCATCCGGGCGACGTGCTGGCGGTCGCCGGCAAGGGTCACGAGCAGGGACAGATCATCGGCACCGCTGTGCTGCCGTTCGACGATGTCGCGACCGTGCGCCGCCTGGCGGGATACGCGCCGTGAGCGTCCGGCTCCACATCGCCGTCGCTGGCCGCGCACGCCGGCCGCTCCCGCGTCATGCCGCGCGGGCGACCGCCCGCGCGCGCCGGCCGGGGGCGAGCATCCGATGAGCGGCTCCTCCATGCTCTGGCAGGCCCACGCGCTCGCCGCCGCGGTGGATGGCCGATTCGGCAAGGTCGGCGACAGGCCGTCCGCCGTGACGGGCGTTTCCATCGACACCCGCACCCTGCAGCCCGGCGATCTGTTCGTGGCGCTGCGCGGTGATCGTTCGGACGGTCATGCCCACGCCGGGGCGGCATTGGCGGCCGGCGCCGCCGCCGTTCTAGCGCATGATCCGGAAGCGCTTTCTCCCGACCTGCGCGACGACGCCCGGCTGTTGTTCGTGACGGACACTTTCGAGGCGCTGCATGCGCTGGGCCGCGCGGGCCGCGCACGGTTCGACGGCCGGGTGATCGCCGTGACCGGCAGCGTCGGCAAGACCACCACCAAGGAGATGCTGCGCGCGGCACTCGGCGCCTGCGGCCCGACCCACGCCTCGCACGCCTCCTACAACAACCATTGGGGCGTGCCGCTGACGCTGGCCCGGCTGCCCGCCGACGCCGCCTTCTGCGTCAGCGAGATCGGCATGAACCACCCGGGCGAGATCGCGCCGCTGGCGGCCCTGGTGCGACCCCATGCCGCCATCGTGACCACGGTGGCGGCGAGCCACATAGGCCACATGGGCAGCCTCGAGGCCATCGCGGCGGAGAAGGGCTCGATCTTCGGGGCGCTAGAGTCGCACGGCACCGCGATCCTGCCCGCCGACGCCGTGGGCGCCGACGCCATGGCGGCGATGGCCACCGCGCGCGGTGCCCGGGTGATGCGTTGCGGGGCCGGAGGCGACGCGCGGATCGAGCACCTGTCACTGCGCGCCGACGGCAGTGACATCGTGATGCGGATCGCGGACCAGACCTTGTCGCTCACGCTCGGCGCTCCAGGCGCGCACATGGCCCGCAACGCGCTGGCGGTGCTGGCCGCGGCGATCGCGGTCGGCGCGGATCCCGAAGCGGCCGCGGCGGGATTGTCCGGGTTCCGGCCAGGCGACGGCCGCGGTGCCCTGGTTCCCCTTCCGAACGGCGCCTTCCTGCTCGACGAGAGCTACAACGCCTCGGGTGCGTCCGTCCGCGCGGCGCTGGAGCTGCTGGCCCTGTTGCCCGCCGGGCGGCGGGTGGTGGCCCTGGGCGACATGCTGGAGCTGGGCCGGTTCGCGGCGGAGGAGCATCTGTCGCTGGCACCCGCGCTGGAGCGCTGCGCCGATCTGTTCTTCTGCTGCGGCCCGATGTCACGGCTCCTGTTCGACACGCTTCCCGCTCCCCTGCGCGGCGGCGCCGCGCCCGACGCCCGGACCCTCGCCCCGCTGGTGGCGGCGGCCCTGCGGCCCGGCGACGTCCTGCTGGTGAAAGGCTCCTTCGGCAGCCGGATGCGCGAGGTGGTGTCGATCCTGCGGTCTTCCGACCATTCCTCTCGCTCGCCGGAACAGGCCGCCTAGATGCTCTACCTGCTCGCCCACCCTTTGTCCGAACAGGTCACGGGCTTCAACCTGCTCCGCTACATCACCTTCCGTTCGGGTGCTGCGTGTCTCACCGCGCTGGTGATCTCGCTGCTGCTCGGCCGTCCGGTGATCGCGTGGCTGCGCCGCGTGCAGCGCGGCGGCCAGCCGATCCGCGCCCTCGGGCCGGAAAGGCACATCATCGAGAAGGCGGGCACGCCCACCATGGGCGGCGTGCTGATCCTGCTGTCCTGGTTCGTGTCCACGCTGATATGGGCGGACCTCAGCAACGGCTTCGTGTGGGCGGTGCTGCTGGCGACCGGCGCGTTCGGCGCCGTGGGCTTCGCCGACGACTACCTGAAGCTCAGCAAGCGCAACACGCGCGGCGTCAGCAAGCGCGTGCGTCTGGGCTGCGAATTCGCGGCCTCGCTCGTCGCGGGCTGGTGGATGCAGACATTGATGCCTCCGGCGCTCGCCAACCACCTCGCCTTCCCGTTCGTCAAGGAAGCGATGCTGTCGCTCGGCTTCGCGTTTCCGATCTTCGCCATGCTGGTGATCACGGGCTTCGGCAACGCGGTGAACTTCACCGACGGGCTCGACGGTCTGGCGATCGTGCCGGTGATCATCGCCGCGGTGGTGTTCGCGTTGATCTCGTATCTGGTCGGCAACCGCATCTTCGCCGACTACCTGCAGCTCCATCCGGTGCCCGGCACCGGCGAGCTCGGCGTGTTCCTGGCAGCCCTGATCGGCGCCGGGCTCGGCTTCCTGTGGTTCAACGCGCCCCCGGCCGCCGTGTTCATGGGGGATACCGGTTCGTTGTCGCTCGGCGGCGCGCTCGGCGCGGTCGCCGTCGCCGTCAAGCACGAGCTGGTGCTGTGCATCGTCGGCGGTTTGTTCGTGGTGGAAACCCTGTCCGTCATCATTCAGGTCGGCTGGTACAAGCGGACCGGCAAGCGGGTGTTCCTGATGGCGCCCCTGCACCATCATTTCGAGAAGATGGGCTGGCAGGAGCCCAAGATCGTGATCCGGTTCTGGATCGTGTCCATGGTGCTGGGCCTCGCCGGCCTCGCCACCCTCAAGATCAGATGAGCGACACCCGCTCCCCCGCCCGCGGCTTCTCTTCCGGCCTCTTCAGCGGCCGCCGCTACGCCGTGCTGGGTCTCGGTCGGAACGGCGCGCCGGCCGCGCGGGCACTCGCCGCCATGGGCGCAATCGTGCAGGCCTGGGACGATGGCGAGACCGCGCGCTCGGCGCTGCAGGACGCTCCCGGCATCACGCTCCGCCCCTTCGGAACGCTGGAAGGATTCGACGCGCTGGTGATGTCGCCCGGCATCCCGCACCGTCTGCCGGCGCCGCATCCGGTGGCCGCACGGGCCATCGCCGCCGGGTTGCCGGTGCTCAGCGACGCGGAGCTGTTGTTCCAGGCGGTGCGGGCCGCCGGCGGCGGTGCCCGTTTCGCCGGCATCACCGGCACGAACGGCAAATCCACCACCACCGCCCTGCTGGCGCACATCCTCCGCACCGCGGGGATACCGGTGGCGGCCGGCGGCAATCTCGGCCCCGCGTCGCTGTCGCTGCCGCTGCTGCCAGAGAACGGCGTCTACGTGCTGGAGATGTCGTCGTACATGCTGGAGCGGCTGCGCACCCTGCGCTTCGATGCGGCCTGCCTGCTCAACCTGTCGCCCGACCATCTCGATCGCCACGGCACGATGGCGGCCTACGCCCAGGCCAAGGAGCAGGTGTTCGCCCGCCAGAAGAAGGGCGACGTCGCGGTGCTCGGCGCCGACGATGCCGCGACCGTCGCGATCGCCGAACGCCTCCGTGCCGGCCATCCCGCCCCGGTGCTGACCATCTCCGGCGAACGCCCCGGCGCCCTCGCCCCGATACTCGCGGAGGCCCCGGCGCTTCCCGGCACCCACAACGCACAGAACGCGCTCGCCGCCGCCGCCATGGCCGCCCATCTCGGCGTTTCCAACGCCGACATCGCCGAGGCGCTTCGTTCGTTTCCCGGCCTGCCGCACCGTCAGCGCACGGTGGCGGAACAGGATGGCATCCGCTTCGTCGACGACAGCAAGGCCACCAACGCCGACGCCGCGGCGCGGGCGCTCGGCTGCTATCCCCGGCTGGTGTGGATCGCGGGCGGCGTCGCCAAGAGCGGCGGCATCGAGACGCTGGCGCCCTTCTTTCCCCGCATCGCCGAGGCGCTGCTGATCGGCCAGGACGCCCCCGCGCTGGCGGAAACCCTGCGGCGGCACGACGTTCCGCACCGGATCGTCGGCACGCTGGAGGAGGCCGTGCCGGCCGCGCTCGCCGCGGCGCGCGACACGCAGGCTCCCGTGGTGCTGCTGTCGCCCGCTTGCGCGTCGTTCGACCAGTTCCCGAACTTCGAGGCCCGCGGGGAGCGTTTCGCCGCCCTCGCCTCCTCGCTCAGAGGCAGAAGCTGATGGCCGCCCTGTCGCGCTCCGACAACTCGATCCTCGGCCGCTGGTGGTGGACCGTGGACCGCTGGACGCTGGGCTGCGTCGGCATCCTGATCGGCTTCGGCTACGTGCTGATGCTGGCCGCTTCGCCCGCGGTCGCGGCGCGCATCGGGGCGTCGCGCGACATGTTCATCCTCAAGCAGGTGATCTTCCTCGCCCTCGCCGGCCTCGTGGTGATGGCAACCTCGCTGCTGTCACTCAAGGGCGTGCGCCGCATCGCGCTCGCCGGATGCCTGCTGGCGCTGGCCGCCACGGCGCTGACGCTCGTGCATGGCGTGGAGATCAAGGGGGCGCGGCGCTGGATCGCCTTGCCGCTGATGTCGGTGCAGCCTTCCGAGTTCCTCAAGCCGTTCTTCGCGGTGGTGACCGCCTGGCTGCTGTGCGAGGGAAAGCGCACGCGCGCCTTCCCCGGCATGCTGCTGGCGTTCGGCGTGTTCGGCGTGATCCTGCTGCTCCTCAAGTCGCAGCCGGATATCGGCATGCTGTCCGTGATCACCTGCGTGTTCATGACCCAGCTCTTCATCGGCGGGCTCAACCTGTTCCTGGTGGGATGCGGCGTCGGGTCGATGGCGGCCGCGTTCGTGTTCGCCTACACCGTGTTTCCTCACGTCCGTTCGCGCGTCACCCGCTTCCTCCATCCCGAGCAGGGCGACCACTACCAGATCGACACCGCGCTCCAGGCCTTCGGCAACGGCGGCCTGCTCGGCCGCGGCCCCGGCGAGGGCCGGGTCAAGGACCTGCTGCCCGACGCCCACGCCGACTTCGTGTTCGCGGTCGCCGGCGAAGAGTTCGGCATGATCGTGTGCCTCTTCATCATCGGCATCTTCCTGTTCATCGTCGCCCGCACCCTGCTCAAGCTGCTGGCGGAAGACGATCCGTTCGTGGTGCTCGCGGCGTCCGGCCTGGTGTGCGGCTTCGGGCTCCAGGCCTTCGTGAACATGGCGTCGTCCCTGCACCTGATCCCGACCAAGGGCATGACACTACCCTTCATCTCCTATGGCGGGTCGTCGGCGATCTCGGTCGCCCTCACCATCGGGCTGCTGCTGGCGCTCACCCGGCGGCGGACGCGGGCCAGCAGGCTCGACGACATGCCGCGCGCGAAGCGCGGGGGCGCCGCGCGGCGGATGTTCGCGTGAGCGCTTCCACAACCCTGGATCGGCCGATCGTGATCGCGGCGGGCGGCACCGGCGGGCATTTCTTTCCGGCCGAGGCGCTCGCGGCGGAGCTGCGTGCCCGGGGCCACCGCCTAGTGTTGATGACCGACGCCCGGGCCGGACGGCGCAACCAGGGCGTGTTCGCCGAGGCGGAGCAGCACGTGCTGCCAGGTGCGGGCGTGGCCGGACGCGGCCTGGCCGGCAAGCTCCGGTCCGCCGCCGCCCTGCTGCGCGGCGCGCTGGAAGCCCGCCGGCTGATGCGCCGGATCGGGCCCGCCGTGGTGGTGGGTTTCGGCGGCTACCCCTCGGTACCCCCCCTGCTCGGCGCCCGCCTGCTCGGCGCCGGCAAGGCCGGGATCGGCCGCCCGGCACTGGTGCTGCACGAGGGCAACGCCGTGCTCGGACAGGCCAACGCCCTGCTGGCGCGCTTCGCCGACGTGGTGGCGACCAGCTTTCCCACCGTGGCCCGCCTGCCCGCCACCCGCCGCACCGTGCTGACCGGAATGCCGGTCCGGCCCGAGCTGGCGGCGCTGGCCGGTGCTCCGCTGGCTCCGACCGACGGCGCGCTCCGGCTGCTAATCTGGGGCGGCTCGCTGGGGGCCCGGGTGTTCAGCGACGTGGTGCCTCCGGTGCTGACGGGGTTGCCGCCGGAACTGCGCGCCCGGTTGCGGATCACCCAGCAGGCCCGCGCCGAGGACGTCGAGCGCGTCCGAACCGCCTACGCGGCCGCCGGTATCGAAGCCGAGGTGCAGCCGTTCTTCCATGACGTGTCTACGCTGCTGCGCGACGCGCATCTGGTGATCGGCCGGGCCGGCGGCTCCTCGGTGGCCGAACTCGGGCTGGTGGGCCGTCCCGCGATCATGGTGCCGCTGCCCATCGCCGCGTCCGACGAGCAGACCGCCAACGCACGAGCGTTGTCCGATGCCGGCGGCGGCTGGCTGCTGCCCCAGCCGTCCTTCACCCCGGACGCGCTCGCCACCCTGCTCCGCCGCCTGCTGACGGAGCCCGACGCGCTTCGCGACGCGGCCGCCAGGGCCGGGAGCCAGGGACGGCCGGACGCGGCCCGGAGGCTGGCCGATCTCGTCGAGGAACTTTTGCAGCCGCGAACGCAAAACGACCGTGAACCGGGCTTGCCACCGCGCGCCCCACACGTCATCCCCTCCACCGGGGAAGACGGCCGGATCGCGGGCCGGCAGGGCGGGGCGAAAATCATGACGGAAGCGGCGCGATGAGGGCGCTCCCTCTCACCATCGGCACGATCCATTTCGTGGGCATCGGCGGCATCGGCATGTCCGGCATCGCCCAGGTGCTGCACACGCTGGGCTATACGGTCCAGGGCTCGGACATCGCCGAGTCCGCCAACGTCCAGCGTCTACGCGCGGCCGGCATCACCGTGATGGTGGGCCATGACGCCGCCAACGTCGCCAACGCCCAGGTGGTGGTCACCTCCACCGCGGTGAAGCGCGACAACCCGGAGGTCGTCGCGGCGCGGGCCCGCCTGGTGCCCGTGGTGCGTCGCGCGGAGATGCTGGCCGAGCTGATGCGGCTGCGCTGGTCCATCGCGGTGGGCGGCACCCACGGCAAGACCACCACCACCTCGCTGATCGCGGCGGTGCTGGAAGCCGCCAAGCTCGACCCCACCGTGATCAACGGCGGCATCATCGAGGCCTACGGCACCAACACCCGCATGGGCGAGGGCGACTGGATGGTGGTGGAAGCGGACGAGAGCGACGGCTCCTTCCTGCGCCTGCCCGCCACCATCGCCGTCGTCACCAACATGGACCCCGAGCATCTCGACCATTGGGGTTCGCCCGAGGCGATGATGCAGGCCTACGACCAGTTCGTGGCCAACATCCCGTTCTACGGCTTCGCGGTGCTCTGCCTCGATCATCCGAACGTCCAGCAGATGATCCCCCGCCTGTCGGACCACCGCGTGATCACCTACGGCTTCTCCCCGCAGGCCGACATCCGGGCGGAACGGCTGGTGGCCGACAAGCGCGGCGCCACCTTCGAGGTCGCCGTCACCGACCGTGCGCGCAACCGCACCCGCAAGCTCGGCCCGTTCCGGCTGCCGATGCTCGGCTCGCACAACGTCCAGAACGCGCTCGCCGCGGTGGCCGTGGCCGTCGAGATGGAGATCGACGACGCCACCATCCGCTCGGCCTTCGCCGATTTCCGCGGCGTCAAGCGGCGCTTCACCCGCACCGGCGAGACCGGCGGCATCACCGTGGTCGACGATTACGGGCACCATCCCGTCGAGATCGCCGCCGTGCTGCGCGCCGCGCGCCAGGCCGGCGCGCGCGACGTCGTCGCCGTGGTGCAGCCGCACCGTTATTCGCGTCTGCAGACGCTGTTCGCCGAGTTCTGCACCTGCATGAACGACGCCGGCACGGTGATCGTGGCGGACGTGTACGCGGCCGGCGAGACGCCGATCGAGAACATGGACCGCGACGCGCTCGTGGATGGGCTGCGCAACAGCGGCCATCGTTCGGTGGTGCCGCTGCCGGGCCCGGAACATCTCGCCGAGATGGTGCACGCCATCGCCCGTCCGGGCGACTTCGTGATCTGCCTCGGCGCCGGCAACATCACCCAGTGGGCGCAGGCCCTGCCGGCACAGCTCGCGGTTCTGCAGAAGAACCGCGGAGGCAACGCCGCATGAGTGCTGCCGCCGCCCGCACCGACGCCAACGCCGCCGGCCTCGCGTCGCTGCTGCCGGCGGTGCGCGGCCGCGTCACCGAGCAGGCGCCGCTCGGTGCCCAGAGCTGGTTCGCGGTCGGCGGTCCGGCGGAGCTGCTGCTGCGGCCGGCCGACGCCGAGGACCTCGCGACGTTTCTGCGCGATCTGCCGCCGGACGTGCCGGTGACCACCATCGGCAAGGCCTCCAACCTCATCATCCGCGATGGCGGCCTGCCGGGCGTCTGCGTCCGGCTCCAGCGCGGCTTCTCCGAGATCAGGCCCGAGGCCGACGGCGTCGTGTGCGGCGCGGCCTGCCTCGACATGACGGTGGCCGAGGAAGCCGCGTCCGCCGGCCTGCGCGGCCTGGAGTTCCTGGCGGGCATCCCCGGCTCCATCGGCGGCGCGGTGGCGATGAACGCCGGCGCCTACGGGTCCGACATCGCGACGGTGCTGGACTGGGCGGAGATCGTCACCCGGTCGGGCGAGCTGCTGCGGCTGCCGGTGGAAGCGCTCGGCTTCGGATATCGCCGCTCGGCACTTCCCGACGGCGCCGTGGTGGTTCGCGCCCGGCTCCGTGCGGAAGCCGGCGATCCGGCCCTGCCCCGCGCCCGCATTTCCGAGATCCGTGCGGCCCGCGAAGCCTCCCAGCCGACGCGCGCCCGCACCGGTGGCTCCACCTTCCGCAATCCGGATCCGGCGCGCTCGCCGCTCAAGGCGTGGGAGCTGATCGATGCCGCCGGCTGTCGCGGCCTGACGCTGGGCGGCGCGCAGGTCAGCGAGAAGCACTGCAACTTCCTGCTCAACACCGGCGGCGCCACCGCCTCGGACATCGAGACGCTCGGGGAAACGGTGCGCCGCCGGGTGCTCGAAACGACGGGGGTGGAGTTGCACTGGGAGATCCGCCGCATCGGCATCCCCGGCATCCGACCGGGAGCCGGCCCGTGATGGCGCGTCATCGTCGGGTCAGCGTGCTGTTCGGCGGCATCTCCTCGGAGCGGGAGGTCAGCCTCAGCACCGGCCGCGGGGTCGCCCAGGCCCTGCGCGAGGCCGGATACGCGGTCTCCGAGCTCGATGCGGGCGAGGATCTGCGCGCCATCGTGTCGCAGCTTACCGACGATCGTCCCGACGTGGTGTTCAACGCGCTGCACGGCCGCTTCGGCGAGGATGGCTGCATCCAGGGCGTGCTGGACTGGATGGGCATCCCCTACACCCATTCCGGGGTGCGTGCGTCCGCGGTCGCGATGGACAAGGAAGCGGCCAGGGCCGCCTTCGCCGCCGCCGGGCTCCCCATCGCCCGGGGTGGCGCGATCGCGGTGGAACAGCTCGCGGATGGCGATCCGCTTCCGGTGCCCTACGTGGTGAAGCCGCTCAACGAAGGCTCCTCGGTCGGCGTCGACATCGTCCGCGCGGGCTCCAACATCCGCGACCGCATCGTGCGGGACTGGCGCTTCGGCCCCCTGGCGCTGGTGGAGGAATTCATTCCTGGGCGCGAGCTGACCGTGGGCGTGATGGGCGATCGCGCGCTCACCGTCACCGACATCACGCCGAACCCCGCGCTGTCGCACGGCTTCTACGACTACGAAGCCAAGTATGCGGCGGGCGGCTCGCAGCACGTGCTGCCGGCGCTCGTGCATGCCGACACCTTCGCGCTGGCGATGGAGATGGCGGTGGCGGCGCACCGCGCGCTCGGCTGCCGGGGCGCCACCCGCACCGATTTCCGCTACGACGACACGACCCATGGCGCCGACCGGCCCGGCCGGCTCGTGCTGCTGGAGGTCAACACCCAGCCCGGCATGACGCCCACCTCGCTGCTGCCCGAACAGGCCGCGCATGTCGGCATCGCGTTTCCCGAGCTGTGCGCCTGGATGGTGGAGAACGCCGCGTGCCGCGCCTGACGCGCAGGCCCGATTTCGAAGCCGGTTCCGGCCGAACGCCGGCGATGGACCGTCCGTCGCGCGCGCGCATCTTCGCCCGCCGCCAGCGCCGCTTGCTGCGGCCGTTTCTCGGCGTCCTGGTGCTGAGCGGCCTCGCCCTGGGCGGCTGGGAAGGCACACGCATCGTGCAGAACGAGGAGCGCTTCGCCCCGCTCCGTGCGCGTCTCGGCCAGAAGGTGGCGCTCCGGGTGCACACCATCACCGTCGAAGGACGGGAGATGACATCCGAGGCCGAGCTGTCACGCGCCCTCGGCGTGAAGCCCGGAGACGACATCCTGGGCTTCTCGGTGGAAGCCGCCCGTCGCCGCATCGACGCCCTGCCCTTCGTCGAGCATGCGGCGGTCGAGCGCCGGCTGCCCGACACCATCTTCGTGAAGCTCACCGAACGGCGCCCCTATGCCGTCTGGCAGAACCAGGGCCGTTTCGTGTTGATCGACCGCAAGGGCGCGGTGGTGGACGCGGAAGTCGGCGCCAACGGCGGCATCAGCGCCAAGGACGCGCAGGCCTTCGCCAAGCTGCCCCTGGTGGTGGGCGAAGGAGCGCCCGAGGCGGCCGGCACCCTGATCGCGGCACTCGACGCCCAGCCCGAGGTGCAGAAGCACGTGGTCGCGGCGGTGCGCGTCAGCCGCCGCCGCTGGAACCTGTCGCTGCGCAACGGATGCATCGTTCTGCTGCCGGAGAACCAGGAGGTGGCCGCCCTGCAGCGCCTGGCCGAGCTGCAACGGCAGCAGCAACTCCTGGTGCGCCCGCTGCAGACCATTGACCTGCGCCTGCCCGACCGCATGGTGATCCATCCGCGGCCACAGCCGGATGCACCCTCGCCGGACAACCAGCCGGAGACGGCGACGGCTCCGGCCGGCGACGCTTCGGCCGAGGCCACGGAGGCCAAGCCCGCTCGCAGTAACGGCGCGGCCGCGGACGCCGCGCGCCATTCCGGCGGATCGCCGGGCCAGGGTGCCCTGGCCGAGACCGGGCGGAGGCCCGCATGAACGACATGGTGCGAACGCCTCCGACGACACCGCCGAACGGGCGCCGCGGCCGGCGCCGGACGGACGAGGCCGCCGCGCCGCCGGTGCCGCTGCTGTCCGCGCCCAGCGAGCGTCAGCGGATGCTGGCGCTGCCGCCGCCCGATGGAACGAGCGCGCGCCGCCGTCCGCTGAAGCCCGGCATCTTCGGCGTGCTGGACATCGGCTCCACCAAGATCACCTGCCTGATCGGCCGCGGCGAGAGCGACGGCACGCTCCGCGTGCTCGGCAGCGGCTGGCAGCGTTCCCGCGGGGTGCGCCTGGGCGGCATCACCGACCTGCGCGAGGCCGAGCGCGCCATCCGCGCCGCGGTCGGTCAGGCGGAACAACAGGCGGACCATCATCTGCGCGCCGTCACCGTGAATCTCAGTTGCGGACAGCCGGAGTCGCGCTTGTTCAACGTGCGCTGGCCGGTGGGCGGTCGCGCGGTGAGCGACGCCGACATCCGACGCGTCGTGTACGAAGGCCGGGCGCGCGCGGCGACCGAGGGTCGCGACGTGATCCACGCCCTGCCGCTCACCTTCTCGGTCGACGAGACCACGGGCGTCGAGGATCCGCGCGGCCATCACTGCGATCAGCTGGCCGCGCGCCTGCATGTGGTGGACGCGACTGCGACGGCGCTGCGGAATCTGACCGCCGTGCTCGGCCGGTGCGACCTGGACGCGGCCGCCATCGTGGCGGCGCCGCTCGCGTCCGGCCTGTCCGTGCTGGTGGAAGACGAGCGCGAGCTCGGCGCCACGGTGGTGGATATGGGCGGCGGCACCACGTCCATCGCGGTGTTCGCCGAGGGACAGATCCTGCACACCGCGCAGCTTCCCGTCGGCGGCCTGCACGTCACCAAGGACATCGCGGGAATGCTGAGCACGCCGCTCAGCAGCGCGGAACGTTTGAAGGTGATCTACGGCAACGCCGAATCCTCGTCCGACGACGAGCGCGAGATGGTGAACGTCCAGCTGATCGGCGACGACGAGCACCAGTTCACCCGTCTGCCACGTTCGCGCATCGTCAGCGTCATCCGTCCGCGCATCGAGGAAACCTTCGAGTTGGTGCGCGACCGGTTGGACAACGCGGGACTCGGCAAGGCGGCCGCCGGGCGTATCGTGCTGACCGGCGGCGCGTCGCAGATGGACGGGATCGTGCCGATGGCCGCGCGCATCCTCGGCCGACAGGTCCGCCCGGGTCGGCCGGTCGGCGTGCGCGGCCTGCCGGAGCCGGCGCAGGGTCCGGGTTTCGCCACCGCCGTCGGTCTGCTCGGCTGGGCGGCGGGCGCGGGACAGACGCTGCAGGATATCGATCTTTCCGAGCCCAGAGCGCCAGGTTTCGTGCGCAGGCTCGTGGACTTTCTGCGTGAGCGCGTATGATGATGCGCTTCCGCTGCGACAAGAAAACCGGGTGGCCGCTGGTGGCCGCCTTCACCCACCAACCGTGACCCGGGGAGACGCCACATGACTCTGAACCTGACGATCCCGCAGCAGACCTATTCGGACTTCACGCCCCGCATCACGGTGATCGGCGTCGGCGGCGGCGGCACCAACGCCGTCGACAACATGATCCAGCTGCAGCTGGCCGGCGTCGATTTCGTGGTGGCCAACACCGACGCGCAGCAGCTGACCCATTCGCGCGCCGATCGCCGCATCCAGCTCGGTCCGCACCTGACGCAAGGTCTCGGCGCCGGCGCCAAGCCCGAGATCGGTCGCGCGGCGGCGGAAGAAGCGGCGGACGAGCTGGCGCGCCACATGGACGGCGCGCACATGGTGTTCATCACCGCCGGCATGGGCGGCGGCACCGGCACGGGTGCGGCCCCGGTGATCGCGCGCATGGCCCGCGAGCGCGGCATCCTCACCGTCGGCGTCGTCACCAAGCCCTTCACCTTCGAGGGGGTGCGCCGCGCGAAGTCGGCCGATGCCGGCATCACCGAGCTGCAGCAATATGTCGACACGCTGATCGTCATCCCCAACCAGAACCTGTTCCGACTCGCCAACGAGCGCACGGGCTGGAAGGAAGCGTTCAAGATGGCCGACCACGTCCTCTACATGGGCGTGCGCGGCGTCACCGACCTGATGGTCGCCCCGGGCCTCGTGAATCTCGACTTCGCCGATATCCGCACGGTGATGGCCGAGATGGGCAAGGCGATGATGGGCACCGGCGAGGCGGAGGGCGAGAACCGGGCGATCCGCGCGGCGGAAGCGGCGATCTCCAATCCGCTGCTGGAGGACACCTCCATGGCGGGTGCGCGTGGCCTGCTGATCAACATCACGGGCGGCGAGGACATGACGCTGTTCGAGGTCGACCAGGCCGCGAACCGCATCCGCGAGGAAGTGGCCGAGGACGCCAACATCATCTTCGGCTCGGCCATCGACGAGAATCTCAGCGGCCGGGTGCGCGTCAGCGTGGTCGCCACCGGCATCGACACCCCGGTGGCGCAGGCCGAGCGTCCCCGTCTCGTCGCGGTCGGCGGCGGCGCGGCGCCGGTGCATGCCGTCGCCGGCCAGACCATCCCCACGGCGGCGCAGCCCGCTGCCGCTCCCGCGCAGCCGACCCATTTCGGTCCGATCGGGGCCCCGGTGCTCAACACTCCCGCCGTGAGCGACGCGCACGACACGGCCTCCGCCGCCCAGGCCCCCGCGCTGGGCACCGCCCCGGCTCCCGCCCCGACTTCGATCGGCGCCCTTCGGCCGGCCATGCCGGCGATGCATGGCGAAGCCGGCACCCAGGCACCCCCGGCGCACGCCCTGCCGCACCAGCTCACCCAGCGCATGGCCGCACCCCGGGCCGGGCTGTTCTCCGAGCCGCCGCGCCAGCAGGCCGAGCTCGCGCCCCAACCGGCCTCGCGCAGCCTGTTCGGCATCGTGACGGGCGCGCTGCGCGGCCGCGCGGCACCCGCGCCGCAGGCGTCGGCGGCCAGCACCGGGCGCAGCGAGCCGTCCGTGCACGAGGCCGAGCCGTCGGCATCGGTGCGCCCCGCCGAGTCCACCGAATCCGGTCTCGACATTCCGGCCTTCCTGCGTCGCCAGTCGCACTGAGATCTGGCTCTACCGGGCCCTGTCCGCGTGTCACGCACGCGGACAGGGCCCGATTTTTATGTCGTATTTACAACCTCTTACGCCGTAATACTCGGCAATAAAGCTTGACTGGCCGCAGGCGGCATCGAGCTTCTACACCTTGGGTCGGTTGTTACGACGTCGTGCGGGTTCGATCCGTGCCGTCGAGAGCGGATCGCCCCGGACTTCCCCATCGGGATCGCGGGGATGCACCGGACGAAGAACCGGGTGGGGGGATACGGGATGGACGGTGCAGTGATCGAGTTCGCTCGCTCGGACCAGGATCGTGCGGCGATCGCCCTGCCTGACGCTCTTCTGGGTCCGGATGGCGTATCCGACCTGCTCAACGACCTCCCGCTCCGGCTCGGTCGTGTCCGCCAGCGCACGCTGCGCAACCCCATCCATTGCGAGGGAGTCGGGCTTCACAGCGGTCGCCGCACCCGTCTCGTGCTGAGGCCCGGCGAGCCCGACAGCGGCATCCTGTTCCGCCGCTCCGATCTCGGCGTGACCGTCCCCGGACGCTTCGACAACGTGGTCGACACCCGCCTGTGCACCGTGCTGGCCCCTTCCGACCGGCCGGATGCCCGGATCGGCACGGTGGAGCATGTCATGGCCGCCCTCGCCGCCTGCGGCATCGACAACGCGGTGGTGGATGTCGACGGGCCGGAAGTGCCTGTGCTGGACGGCACGTCCCGCCCCTTCGTGTTCCTGATCGACTGCGCCGGCGCGGCCGAGCAGGAAAGCTTCCGCGGCCTGATCGAGGTGCTGCGCCCCGTTCGGGTGGAGGACGGGCCGGCCTGGGCCGAACTGCGGCCTTCCCACGCGCCCGGCTTCACCCTGTCGCTCGGGATCGCGTTCGACGCCGCCGCCATCGGGCGGCAATCCTACAGCATGCGCCTCAGCGAGGCGGCGTTCCGCCGCGAGCTCGCCGATTGCCGCACCTTCACCCTGCGCCAGGAGATCGAGGCGATGCGGGCCGCGGGACTCGCGCGCGGCGGCTCGCTGGACAACGCCATCGTGGTGGACGGCGCCGAGGTGCTCAACCCCGGCGGCCTGCGCCGCGCCGACGAGTTCGTGCGCCACAAGATGCTGGACGCCGTCGGGGATCTGGCCCTGGCCGGCCTGCCGTTGCGCGGGGCGTTCCACGGCTTCCGGTCCGGTCACGGCCTCAACAACCGCCTGCTGCGCGCCCTGCTGTCCGATCCCGCGGCATGGCGCCTGTCCGGCGGTGCCGTGCGGCGCGCCGCCTGAACCTCACCGGCGGGCGGCGTCTCCGGTTCCGCCGCCGACCCTTTCCCCTGCCCGGCCCCGTGATATAAGGCGGCCTTCACTGGAAGAGCCGGTATGCCGCTGTTCGCCCGCCATCCGCGTACGCCGATCCGTTCCGCCCTGCGTGCGGCTCCTTTGGCGGGGCTGCTGCTGGTGGGCGGTTGCGGCCTGTTCTCCGACGGCGAGGAGAAGCTCCCGCCCGGTCCGCAGACACCGGAGTCGCTCTACAACAACGGCATCGATGCGCTGAAGAGCGGCCGCTACAAGCTGGCCCAGCTCCAGTTCGACCTGATCCAGCAGAATTTCCCGTATTCGGGCTACACCGCCAACGCGCAGCTGATGGAAGGCTACGCGTACTATCTCCAGAACGAATATTCGGACGCGGTGCAGCAGATTGACCGCTTCCTGCAGCTGCATCCCACCAGCCAGGACGCGGCCTACGCCTACTACCTGCGCGCGCTCTGCTACTACGAGCAGATCGCGGACATCCAGCGCGATCAGCAAGGCACGGTGCAGGCGATGAACGCGTTGCAGGACGTGGTCACCCGCTTCCCCGACACGCCCTACGCCCGCGATGCCCGCCTCAAGATCGACCTGTGCCGCGACCATATCGCCGGCAAGGAGATGCTGGTGGGCCGCTACTACGAGCGCCAGCACTACTACGAGTCCGCGATCAACCGTTACCAGCGCGTGGTGCAGGACTTCCAGACCACCAACCACACGCCGGAAGCCCTCCACCGCCTGGTGGAGGTGTATCTCAAGCTCGGGCTCAACGACCAGGCGCGCAAGACCGCCTCCGTGCTCGGCTACAATTATCCGGGCTCGCCCTGGTACAAGGACACCTACGCCGACCTCAAGGAGGCCGGCCTGCTCGACTCCGACATGATGAAGCCTTCGGACAATCCCGCCTCGCAAGCGGCGGGCGCCCAGGCGGCAGGCGTCCAGACGCCCGCCGACGCCAGCCAGCCCACGCCGGATGCCAAGCCCGCGCAGAAACGCGGGTTCTTCGGCAGGGCCTGGCACTCGGTCTTCTGACCGCGACCGCACACCCGGAACCCCTTGGCCGCATCCGGCATCCACCCCACCCCCTCGAACTTCCGGCCCCGCTCGCCATTTCATCCGCATGCTGACCCAGCTCTCGATCCGTGACGTCGTCCTGATCGAGAAGCTCGATCTGCGGCTGCATCCCGGCCTCACCGTGCTCACCGGCGAGACCGGCGCCGGCAAGTCCATCCTGCTGGACAGCATGGGCCTGGCGCTCGGCGAGCGTTCCGCCGCCGGGCTCGTGCGTGCGGGCGCCGAACAGGCCAGCGTCAGCGCCTGCTTCGACCTCCCCACCGGCCACAAGCTGTTCGCGCTGCTGGCCGAGCAGGGTCTCGACGTGCCGCAGGACGCGTCGGAGCCCGTGGTGCTGCGCCGCGTGGTCACCCGCGACGGCCGATCCCGCGCCTATGTCAACGATCAGCCCGTGGGCGTTGCCCTGCTGCGTCGCGCGGCGGCCGAGTTGGTGGAGATCCAGGGCCAGCACGAGCAGATGGGATTGGCCGACCAGTCCACCCATCTGGACCTGCTCGACGCCTACGGGGTGGCGCCCAAACTCCGCGCCCGCACCGCCGATGCCCATCGCGCCTGGACCGAGGCCGGTGTCGCGCTGGGCGCCGCCCGCTCGCGGATCGAACAGGCGGCGCGCGAGGAGGACTGGCTCCGGCAATCGGTGCAGGACCTGTCGTCCCTGGCGCCGCAGGACGACGAGGAAGCCCAACTCGCCGGCACCCGGCAGGCGCTGCAACAGAACGAGAAGCGCGCGGAAGCCATCGGCGCCGCGCTCGCCGAGCTCACGCCTCGCGACCGTCGCGGCGGCGGCGGTCCGGCCGGCGCGCTGCGGGCCGCCGTACGCGCGCTGCAGCGTCTCCTGCCGCCTCCCGGCCATGACGAGACGGCCGAGAACACGGACGCGCAGAAGGGCGTGCACGCCGCGATGGACGCGCTGGAACAGGCCGATGCCGCCCTGTCCGACGCCGAGGCCACCCTGACGCGCCTCGCGGCCGACCAGGACGCCGATCCCCGGCTGCTGGAACAAACGGAGGAACGGCTGTTCGCCCTGCGCGCCGCCGCGCGCAAGCACGGCGTCTCGGTGGCCGAGCTGCCCGGCCTGCTCCGGGGCTTCCAGGAGCGGCTGGACGCGCTCGATAGCGGCCACGCCCGCATCGGCGCCCTGGAAACCGCACTGCGGGAAACGCGCGCGGCGTTCGAGGAAGCCGCTACGGCCTTGTCCGCCGCCCGCGCCACCGCGGCCAAGCGGCTGGAAGCGGCCGTGATGGGAGAACTGAAGCCGCTGCGCCTGGAACGGGCGCGGTTCATTGTATCGCTGATCCGGCTGGAGCCAGAGAACTGGAACGCGCGCGGCACCGAACAGGCCTCGTTCCTGATCGCCGCCAATCCGGGCCAGCCGCCCGGACCTCTGGCGCGCGTCGCGTCGGGCGGCGAGCTGTCGCGGCTGATGCTGGCGTTGAAGGTCGTGCTGGCCGGACGGTCGGCCATCCCTACCCTGGTGTTCGACGAGGTGGATTCCGGCGTGGGCGGCGCCACGGCCGCGTCCATCGGCGAGCGGCTGGCCAAGGTGGCGCGCGACGTCCAGGTGCTGGTGGTGACGCACAGCCCGCAGGTGGCGGCGCGCGGCAACCAGCATCTCCGCATCAGCAAGCACGTCGCCGCCGGGCGCACCGAGACGCGTGCCGAGCCGCTCCGGGACGACCATCGCCGCGAGGAGATCGCGCGCATGCTGGCCGGCGAGACCATCACGGAAGCGGCCCGCGCCGCCGCCGACAGCCTGCTCGATCCGGTGTCGGAACGCCTGGTCTGACGCTTCCCTTTCCGCCTGACTGAACGGTTCCCGATGCCCAAGAAGGAAGCCGCCCGACCGGTCGAGGATGTCGATCCGGACGCGCTCACCGAGACCGAGGCCGCCGCGGAGCTCGGCCGCCTCGCGGCGCGGCTGCGCGAGCTGGACGAAGCGTACCACGCGAAGGACGCGCCGCTCGTGTCCGACGCCGAATACGACCGGCTCCGCCGCCGCAACGGCGCGATCGAGCAGCGCTTCCCGGCACTCGTACGCGCCGACACGCCGTCCGCCGATGTGGGCGCCCCGCCGGAAGCCGGCTTCAGCAAGCACCGTCACCTCGTGCCGATGCTGTCGCTCGACAACGTGTTCGACCGCACCGAATTCGAAGCCTTCGCCAGCCGCGCCCGCCGTTTCCTCGGCCTCAAGGACGAGGGCGGCACCGCGCTGCGCTTCGTGGCGGAGCCCAAGATCGACGGGCTCAGCATCAGCCTCACCTATGAGAATGGCCGCTTCGTGCGTGGCGCCACCCGCGGCGACGGGCAGGTGGGCGAGGACGTCTCGGAGAACCTCCGCACCTTGCGCGACCTGCCGCTGGAGCTCGATCCCGCCGGCGGCCCCGCGCCCGCGCTGATCGAGATCCGCGGCGAGGTGTTTCTCGGCAAGCGGGATTTCCTTCTGCTCAACGAAGCGCAGGCGGCTGCGAAACAGAAGATCTTCGCCAATCCCCGCAATGCGGCTGCCGGGTCGCTGCGCCAGATGGACCCGGCGGTCACGCGCTCGCGTCCGTTGTCGCTGTTCGCCTACGCCCAGGGGCGGTCCAGCGCTCCGGTCGCGCGTAGCCACGCCGAATATCTCGACCGCCTGCGCGGCTGGGGCTTCACCGTCAACCCGCTGTCGCGTCCGCTCGACGACACGGATGCGGCCGAGCGCTACCAGGACGATCTGGCGCTCCGGCGCGCCGACCTGCCCTACGACATCGACGGCGTGGTGTACAAGATCGACGATCTGGCCTTGCAGGACCGGCTCGGTTTCGTCGGCCGGGCGCCCCGCTGGGCGGTCGCCTGGAAATTCCCCGCCGAGCGCGCCGTCACCCGCCTCGCGGAGATTCGCATCCAGGTCGGCCGCACCGGCTCGCTGACGCCCGTCGCCATCCTGGAGCCGGTGAACGTGGGCGGCGTGCTGGTCACCCGCGCCACCCTGCACAACGCCGACGAGATCGCCCGCAAGGACGCCCGGCCCGGCGACCGGGTGGAGCTGCAGCGTGCGGGCGACGTGATCCCGCAGATCCTCCGGGTCGTGCCGGAGGAAGGTGCCGCGCGCGCCGAGCCGTTCCACTTCCCCGACACCTGTCCCGCCTGCGGCTCCCGCGCCGTTCGGCCGGAGGGCGAGGTGGTGGTACGGTGCACGGGCGGCCTGGTGTGCCCCGCGCAGACGGTGGAGCGGCTGATCCACCTGGTGTCGCGGCCCGCGTTCGACATCGACGGTCTCGGCGAGAAATCCATCATCGAGTTCCACGAGGCCGGCCTGATCCGTTCTCCCGCCGATATCTTCCGCCTCAAGGCCGCCGACCTCGAGGGGCGGGAGGGCTGGAAGACCACTTCGATCAACAACCTGATGCGCTCGATCGAGCGGTCCCGCACCCTGCCCCTGTCGCGCTTCCTGTTCGGGCTCGGCATCCGCCGCATCGGCGAGAACAATGCCCGGCTGCTCGCGCGCCATTACGGCTCCTATCCGAACTGGCGCGAGCAGATGCAGCGCGCCACCACGGTGGGATCCGAGGAGCGATCCACGCTCGGCTCCATCTCCGGCATCGGCGAAGCGATCGCGCTGGAGCTGGTGACGTTCTTCACCGAGGCGCACAACCGCGCGGCGCTGGACGATCTCGCGGCACAGCTGGTGATCCAGGACGAGGCCGCCCCGGAAAGCGCCGCCCTGGCCGGGCGCACCATCGTGTTCACCGGCGGCCTCGACACCATGACCCGGCCGGAGGCGAAGGCGATGGCGGAACGGCTGGGGGCCAAGGTAACGGACAGCGTATCCCGCCGCACCGACCTCGTGGTGCTCGGCACGGATGCGGGTTCCAAGGCGAAGAAGGCCGCGGAGCTCGGCATCGAAACCGTGGACGAGGCCGGATGGCGCCGTTTGGCCGGGCTGCCGAACGAAGCACCTCCGCCGGATGCGCCGGCACCACCGGACGCGCCCTGACTGCGAGGCGGCCGACAGCCCGGCACCCCCTTCGGTTCGCCCGGGAGCCAGCAGCGCGCTCCCGACCCCGCCGCGGTCGTTTCGCCGGAGAACGTGACCACCCGCGGCCGCCGATCTTCGTCGGCCCGCCATCGCCCTTTCCAGCCCAACCTCTGGACTCAGCCTTGGGTATGCAGTCCCGCCGCGTGACGCGCCGTCGCGCAGAAGTCCGGCGAGCGCGGGCAGTGGGCCGGCGCGCGGAACAACGATCCGCCGGGATCGTTTCCGATCGACCACCTTCCCCGGAGCTCGCGACCGCCATGCCCGATGCCGGTTCCACGGCCGCACCCGACCGCGAAGAAGCGGAACGCCGACGCCGCCTGTCCCTGTTGATCGGGCGCCTGCCCGACCGGCTGCAGCGGGTGGTGAACCGGCTGCTGGAGCCGCGGGCACGCTGGATCAGGATACCGGCGGGATTGCTGTTCATGCTGGGCGGCGTGCTGGCCATCCTGCCGGTATTCGGGCTGTGGATGCTGCCGCTCGGCATCGTGCTGCTGGCCGAGGACGTCCCGCCCCTGCGCCGCCTCACGGGGCGCTGCCTCGCCTGGATCGAGCGCCGCCACCCGGGCTGGATGGGCTTGCCGACGCGTCCGGAGGCGCAATGATCGGCCATCGCGCCCGCGCGCCGGCTCGTGTATGGAGGCTTCCATGCATATCCTCGTGACTGGCGCTTCTGGCTTGATCGGTGGCGAGCTGGCGGGCCGGCTCGCGGCACAGGGACACTCGGTCACGGCGCTGCTGCATCGGAACCGGCTGGTGCAGCTCAACGACGGCACCCCGGTGCCCCTGCTGCCGGACGGCGTCGTTCCGGGCCCGGGCCAGGTCGGGGTGGTGAACGGCGCTGTGTCCAAGCCGCAGCTCGGCTTCGACGACACCCTGCTGGCCGAGCTGCGCGAGCGGCTCGACCTCGTGGTGCATGTGGCGGCCATCACCGATTTCGACGCCGATCCCGACCTGCTGCAATCGGTGAACGTCGAAGGCACAGCCCGCGTGATCGAGCTCGTGTCCGGCGGCGCGAGATCGATCCCGCTGCTGCATGTCAGCACCGCCTATGTGTGCGGCGAGACCTCCGAGGAGGTGCACGAGACCGCCGCGGTCGGCGAAGGGCGCTTCGCCAACGGCTACGAGGCCAGCAAGGCCCGCGCGGAAGCGCTGGTGCGCGAGGCGATGGCCGCCGGCCTGCGCGCCTGCATCGCCCGCCCGTCCATCGTGGTCGGCACCTATGAGGATGGAACGCTGGGCCAGATCCAGGGCGTCTACACCCTGATCCGTCTCGCCGTGGAAGGCCGGGTGCGGGTCCTGCCGGTGGCCCCCGAAGCGTCGCTCGACCTCGTGCCGATCGATCACGTCACGGACGGGCTGCTGCTGATGTGCCGGCTGCTGCTGGACCCCGCCGCCGAGGTGCCTCCGGTGGTGCATCTGGTCTCCGGCCGCCCGGTCCCGGTGGCGACCCTGGTAGGCATGGCGGCGGACTATCCGCAGTTCTTTCTGCCGGAAATGATCGACCCCAACGGCTTCCACCCCGAGAAGCTCGGCCCCACCGCCCGTCGCATGCACGGCCAGTTCATTTCCCGCTACGGGTCCTACCTCGCGCGCAGCCCGCTGTTCCGGGACGATGCGTATCGCCGTTGCGGTGGCGCCCCCTGCCCCGAAACCGACGTCGCGTTCCTGCGCCGCCTGCTGGACCGCTGCGTCGACACCGGCTTCCTGCCGGCCCCCCCATCCCCCGGAACCTGATCGCGGCCACGTCCGGGCCGGAAACGCCAGCCCCCGCGGCGGCGATGCCACCACGGAAGCCTGGAAGCGTCAGGCGGCCTTCGCGATCTCGCCGTGAGGGTCGAGCACGTACTTGACGGCGGCTCCCTTGTCGAAATCGCGATAACCTTCGGGAGCCTGTTCCAGCGAGATCACCCGGGCATTGACGATGTCCGCGATCGGCAGCCGGTCGTGCAGGATCGCCATCATCAGCTGCCGGTTGTAGCGCAGCACCGGCGTCTGGCCGGTGTGGAAGCTCTGCGCCTTCGCCCAGCCCAGCCCGAACCTCAGGCTGAGCGACCCGACGCGGGCGCTCTCGTCCACCCCGCCCGGATCGTCCGTGACGTAAAGGCCCGGGATGCCGATCTGGCCGGCCGCCCGGGTGATCTCCATCATCTGGTTCAGCACGATCGCCGGCTGCTCGCCGCCGGCATGGCCCCGCGCCTCGAAGCCCACGGCGTCGATCGCGGCATCCACCTCCGGCGCGCCCACGATCTCCGCCACCATCTCCCCCAGCCGGTCGTGGCGCCCAAGGTCGACGGGGGTGAAGCCGGCACGCTCCGCGTGGGCGAGCCGCTCCTTGTTGAAGTCGCCGATCATCACGACCGCCGAGCCCAGGATGCGCGCCGACGCCGCGGCCGCCAGCCCCACCGGGCCGGCGCCGGCGACATAGGTCACCGAACCGACGCCCACGCCCGCCTTCACCGCGCCATGGAACCCGGTGGGCAGGATGTCGGACAGCATGGTGAGGTCGCGGATCTTCGCCAGCGCCTGGTCGCGGTCGGGGAAGCGCAGCAGGTTGAAATCGGCGTACGGCACCATGACGTAGCGCGCCTGGCCGCCGATCCAGCCGCCCATGTCGACATAGCCGTAGGCGCCACCCGCCCGCGCCGGGTTCACGGTGAGGCACACCCCCGTATCGCCCGCCCGGCAGCAGCGGCACCGCCCACACGCGACGTTGAACGGCACCGACACGATGTCGCCCACGGCGAGCATCTCGACATCCGCGCCCTTCTCGATCACCTCGCCGGTGATCTCGTGCCCGAGCACCAGCCCGGCCGGCGCCGTCGTGCGTCCGCGCACCATGTGCTGGTCGGACCCGCAGATGTTCGTGGACAGCACCTTCAGGATCACGGCGTGCTCGATCTTCTGGCCAGCCGGATTGTCGAATTTCGGGTCGTCGATGGTCTGCACCTCGACGGCGCCCGGACCGATATAAACGACGCCCTTGTTGCTGGACGCGCTCATGACGCGTTCCTCCATCTTATCGTTGGAGGCGGGGGCGCCGATGCCGACGATGATCCGACAGGACGCGCCCGCCCCCGTCAGCCTACGAGCGTGGGGAAGCGATCTTCAATGCGGCGAGGACGGGCCCGACAACGCGTTTCCGCGATGAGCCACGCGGCCCCGATCACTCGGCGAGCCAGATGGGCTCCTTGAGCCGCTGCAGGAACGCGGCGTGGGCGGCGAGCTCGGCCTGCGTAGGCACCACCGGCCGCGGGGTGCGCGTCCGGTCGAGCGTGTAGCTGACGGCCGCCAGCGCCCCCTGCTCCGCCGCCAGTTCCAGGCCGCGCTGCCGGCCGCCCATCAGCTCCAGATAGACCTGCGCCAGCAGCCGGCAATCTAGCAGCGCGTTGTGGGTGGTGCGTTCCGACAGGTCGATGGAGAAGCGGCGGCACAGCGCGTCCAGGCTGTTGGGCAGGCCTGGAAACCGCTCCTTCGCGATCTCCAGCGTGTCGACCATGCGTTTCCGGTCGAGCGCCGGCAGCGCCGCCCGCTTCAGTTCCGTATCGAGAAAGCCGAAATCGAAGCGGGCGTTGTGCGCGATCAGCGGCGCGTCACCGATGAAGCTCAGGAAATCGGCCGCCACGTCGGCGAACAACGGCTTCCCGGCGAGATCGGCGCGAGTGAAGCCGTGCACGCGCGAGGCTTCCTCCGGCACGTCGCGTTCCGGGTCGATCAGGACATGGAAGGTGCGGCCGGTCGGCAGGTCGCTCATCAGCTCGATGGCCGCGATCTCGATCACCCGGTCGCCCGTGGCGGGATCGAGGCCGGTGGTCTCGGTGTCGAACAGGATGGATCGGGCCATTCCCAACGCTACCCGATCCGTCCCGCCGCCGCACCTCCCCTGGCCCCGTCTGGGGAAGGTGCACGTGAGGCCGCCGTCCGCGTGGGCCAGGCGCGCATCCGGACCAGCAGGCGGCTGATCTCCCGCAGCGCCTGCCAGCGGGACAGCCCGGAATGGATCACCACGTCCGCCCGCCGGCGCTTCTCCCCGTCCGGCATCTGCCGGGCGATGATGGACGCGGCTTCCGCGGCACTCATGCTGCGTCGGCGCCGGACCCTGGCGAGCTGCGTCGCCGGCGATGCCGAGACCACCGCCACCAGATCGCAATCAGCCGGCCGGCGGCCCGCCGGGGCAGTCTCGAACAGCAACGGGATGTCGAGCACGACCCAGCTCCGGCCGGCCCGTCGCTGCCGTTGCAGGAAACGGCGCCGCTCCGCCCGCACCATCGGATGCAGGATGCCCTCGAGTTTCCGGAACAGGGCCGGATCGGCCACCACCGCCCGCCGCAGCGCCGCGCGATCGAGGCGGCCGCCGACCACGGCACCGGGCACGAGCCGCCCGATCGCGGGCAAGGCCCGGCCGTTCGGCTGCTGCAGGCGATGCACCTCCCGGTCCGCGTCGAACACCGGCAGCCCGGCCCGGCGGAATGCCGCCGCCACGGTGGATTTGCCCATGCCGATCCCGCCGGTCAGCCCCAGCACCTTCATGCGCACGCGATCCCGGCGACCTTCAAGGACGGCATCCTACCCCGCCATCGGCCCCCGCCGGCGGTGCCGGATACGGCATCGGGGCCGATCATGCCGTGCGCGGCGGCCGGCGCGCACCGCGAGCCTCGCCGAAACAGCACCGGCGGCTCCGCGTGACGCCCGCGGCGAGGATGCGATTTGTCGTCTGAACCGTCACGGGTCGACGATCATCCCGGCTCCCGCATCAACGCCATCAGCGCGTCGTCCAGCTCCGGTTCCGCTCCGAACCAACGCCGGAATCCCGAGCGGCCCTGACACACCAGCATCCCGAGGCCGCCCACGGCTTTCAGCCCCCGGCGTGCCGCGTCCGCCAGCAGGGGCGTCGTTTCCGGCACATAGACGATGTCGGCCACGATCAACTCCGGCCGGGCACGGCCGAGATCGACCGGCACCAACGCGTCCCCCCGTCCGCCCATGCCGAGCGGGGTGGTGTTGATCAGCAGCGCCGCCTCGCGCAGGGCCTCGTCGCGTTCTTCCCACGGGCGGCAGCGCACGGGGATCGTCGCGGGGGTGTCGCCGTTGAGCGCGGCCGCCAGCTCGTGCGCCCGCGCCTCGGTGCGATTGCAAAGGGTGACCGGCACCCCCCGCTCCTGGAGCGACGCGGCGATCGAGCGCGCCGCACCCCCCGCGCCCAGCAGCAACGCCCGGAAGTTCGCCGGATCGGCGCCCGGGTCGATGCCCGCGAGCCGGAGGCTGTCCAGGAAGCCCTCGCCGTCGGTGGCGTCGCCGTGCCAGCCATCCTCGTCGAACCGGATGGTGTTGACCGCCCCGCAGCGCCGCGCGGCCTCGCTCAAGGTGCCGTGCTCCCGGCACAGGCGGAACGCGTCCTCCTTGTGCGGGATGGTGACGTTGACGCCCGCGAATCCCGCGGCCCGGAGCCCCGCCAGGGCGATGGCGAGCTGTCCTGGGGGCACCGGCAACGGCACGTAGGCGCCGTCGATGCCGGCCCGGCGCAGCCATTCGTTGTGCAGCCTGGGAGAGCGGGAATGCGACACCGGCCAGCCGATCACCCCGGCCAGCCTCGTGCGCCCTGTCAGGCGATAGCAAGGACCCGGTACCGCCCGACCGGACGTTCGGCCGAACGACGCGCTCGCGACATCCGGCTCGCCATCCGCGCCCGGTTCCGGCGCCGACACCGACGCGTGCCCGTCCGGCCGGGACCCGGCATCCGTCACCGGTTGCGGTCCGGAATGCCGGCGCCGAGCGTCCGGGCAAGCGCCGGTACGATGCCCGATTGTTCCTCGACATCCAGCTGTTCCAGGGCTCGGGGCAGCAGCCGCGCCAGCCTGTCCGCCCAGGCGGCCTGGCCATCCTCGTCGGCGATCAGGTCCTGCCGGATCTCCAGTTCCACATGCGGGATACCGCGCCGCTCCCCATGCAGAGGCACCGTGTAGTCGTCGAGGTCCGACAGGGCGTAGGGCTCGTTCTCCCCCACCACGAGGTCGCCTTCCGCTTCCAGCAGACGCAACAGGATGTGCCCGAGATGCGGCTGATGGTTGAACAGCACCCCCGCGTGCCACGGCCTCGCGACGCCCCGCATCACCGGCGTGAAGCTGTGCATCGCCACCAGCACGGGCCGCTCCCCACGCCCCGCGATGCGGTCCAGCTGCCGACCGATCTCGCGATGATAGGGATCGAAGATTTCCCTCACCCGTCGCGCGGCGCCGGCCGCGCCGGGCGCCGTGTTGGCGGGAACCGCCGTACCGTCGCTGATCGGGGCGATCGAGGTCGGATGGCCGGGGGTGCGGTTGCAATCGATCACCAGCCGGGAATAGCGCTGCGCCACGATCGTCGCGTCCAGCGCCTGGCCCAGCCGCCGCGTCACCCCCATCGCACCGATGTCCCAGGCGATGTGCCGCTCGAAATCCGGGGGGGCCACGCCGAGATCACCGAGCGCCTGCGGAACCGCGCGTCCCGCATGATCCACCACGAGCAGGATGCGCGAGCTTCCCTCGCCACGGATCAGCTCCACGGGCGCCGGATCGCGCTCTCCCAGCAACGATCCGTTCACCCCGATACGCTCTTCTGTTGCTCCGTCGGCCATGGTGCACGCATCCTGGGCAGCAGTGGAGGTTCCGCAGGGCGCGCATGCCGCTCCGGCGACGGAAACCGCGGGGAAAGACTATATGCCGGTTCTGACCGTGGAACACGAGACGACCTACAGCTACCGGCGCGCCGTCGGCTTCGGCGAGCACCGGATGATGTTCCGTCCGCGCGACTCGGTGGACCAGAAGCTGCTGGACTGGCAGCTCGAGATCGGCCCGGCCCCCGCCGAACTGCGCTCCATCCTCGACACCCAGGGCAACAACATCACCCTCGCGCGCTTCCGCGGCCGTGCGAAGGAATTGCGTTTCCTGAACCGCCTGGTGGTGGACCATACCCCGGTGGTTCCGGAGCCGGAGATGCTGGCGCCCTATGCCCGGTCGTGGCCCTTCACCTACGAGCTGGACGACCGGCACGATCTCGCCCGCACCATGGACCGGCACTACCCGGATCCCGGTCACGCGGTGGATGCGTGGGCGCGCTCGTTCCTGCTCCGCGCCCAGGCCACCAGCATCGCCGGCACCGTGCCGGTGCTCGACCTGCTGCGGAGCGTGACGGCCGAGATCCGCCGCGACTTCACCTACACGCCGCGCTTCGAGGAAGGCATGCAGGAGCCGGCGCGGACGCTTGCGCTGCGCAACGGCACATGCCGCGACTTCGCGATCCTGATGATGGAAGCGGTGCGCTCCCTCGGCTTCGCCGCCCGCTTCGTCACCGGCTACATCTATTCTCCGGGCGCCGACCCTGCCCGGCCCGCGCCGCCGGGTGGGGCGCCGACACACTCCGACACGGCGCGCGCCGTCGCCCCGGCCGGGGTGGCGACGCGGCTGGGCGGCGGTTCCACCCACGCCTGGATCGAGGTGTTCCTGCCCGGCCTCGGCTGGACCGACTTCGATCCGACCAACGACATCGTCGGTTCCCGGGACCTGATCCGGGTCGCCAGCGTGCGCGACTGGCATCAGGCGGTGCCGCTCGCCGGCACCTGGACGGGCTTTCCCGCCGACAGCGTCGGCATGAGCGTGTCGGTCTCGGTGTCGTCCTCGGACGCGGCGCCGATCCTGCCCCAGGCGCCGAGAGTCGCCGAACTCGTGAGCCTGGCCGCTGGCGGCGGAACCCGTGCGATGCCGGATCGTTCGGCAATCGGTGGATCGTCCTGACCGGAAAGGCCTCCTTCGCCGGCCCTTCTCCGCGCGACGCCCGTCGCCCCAACCCTTGCCCAGGACCGAACCCAGCATGCTGATCCGCGCCGGCTACGACATCTCGTTCAACTCGCCGAACCCGACGCCCCTGATGCTGATGCTGAGCATCCACCCGAGCCGCGACGCCGATCTGCAGACACCGCACCAGATCAGCTTCGATCCGCCCGTGCCCGCGACCCACTACAGCGACATGTTCGGCAATGTCTGCACCCGTGTCGTGGCGCCCCCGGGCCTGCTCAGGATCAGCAACGAATTCACAATCGCCGATAGCGGGCAGCCGGACGCCTACGCTCCCGATGCGAAGCAGATCCCGGTGGAAGAGCTTCCCGACGAGGTGCTCGTCTATCTGCTGGGCTCGCGCTATTGCGAGACCGACCGGCTCTCCGACACCGCCTGGTCGCTGTTCGGCCATGTCGAGCCCGGCTGGGCCCGGGTGCAGGCGATCGTGGACTACGCCCACAACCGCATCACCTTCGGCTACGAGCATGCGCGCGCCACTCGCACCGCCTACGAGGCCTTCAGCGAGCGTCGCGGGGTGTGCCGCGACTTCGCGCATCTGGCCGTGACGCTGTGCCGCTGCATGAACATCCCGGCGCGCTACTGCACCGGCTATCTCGGCGACATCGGCGTGCCGCCCGTGGACGATCCGATGGATTTCTCCGCCTGGTTCGACGTGTATCTCGGCGGCCAGTGGTACACCTTCGACGCACGCCACAACAAGCCGCGCATCGGCCGCATCCTGATGGCGCGCGGCCGCGATGCCACCGACGTCGCCCTGTCCACCGCGTTCGGAAATGCCTGGCTGGCCGGCTTCGAGGTGACCACCTACGAACAGAAATAGCTCTGTCCGGAGGGCTGTGGCCTCAGCCGATCAGACGGCGCAGCACGTCCCGGCTGTCCGGCTGGTTCCAGTCGATCGCGCCCTGGGCGCGGGCGCGCTCGCGACCCTCGCGGTCGACCAGCAGCGTCGTGGGAATGCCGTCGATGTTCAGGGCCGAAAGCGCGGCGCTGTGCGGATCGCTCAGCACCGGCAGACCAACGATCGCGTGGCTGCGGAAGAAACGCTGCACCGCGTCCACCCCGCCCCGATCGACCGAAACGGTCAACACCGCGACGCCGTCGGGAGCCGTCGCCGCCGCCAGCCGCGACAACGCCGGCAGCTCGGACACGCAGGGCACGCACCACGTGGCCCAGAAATTCAGCACCACGGGCCGCCCCTTGTAGTCGGCGAGCGAGCGCGGGCGGCCGTTCTCGTCGGTGAAGCCGAACGGCGGCAGCGCCGTCGGCGGATGAGCGACGATGGCCGACGGCAAGGCCATGTGCGGCCCGGCCGGCGGCGGCTCCTCGGCACGGCTTTCGGCCGGCAGCCATTTGCGCGCCGTCAGCGCCCCCAGTAGGGTCCCGCCAGCCGCGAGAACGCCGCGGCGAACGAATTTCTGCATGATCCGGGACATCCCCATGTCTTTAGAAGCTGACGAAGCCGGCGGAAAGCGTGCCGCGCCGACGGCCGCCGCCAGTGCTTCCCCGCCGCCCCCCTCCAACGCCCAATGGGGCGGGCGTTTCGCTGGCGGTCCCGCCGCGATCATGCAGGAGATCAACGCGTCCATCGGCTTCGACCGGGCGCTGTGGCGGCAGGACATCAGGGGTTCGCTCGCCCACGCCGCCATGCTGCTCAAGGTCGGGCTGCTGCTGCCGGACGAGGAGCAGGCGATCCGCGAGGGGCTGCACGGCATCGCGGTCGAGATCGAGGAAGGCCGGTTCCGGTTCGATATCGCGCTCGAAGACATCCACATGAACATCGAGGCGCGGCTGAGCGAGCGCGTCGGCGAGCCCGGCAAGCGGCTGCACACCGCGCGGTCCCGCAACGACCAGGTCGCGACGGACTTCCGCCTCTGGGTGCGCGATGCCATCGACGGCCTCGACGGACAGGTCGCGGCGCTCATGCGGTCGCTTGCCCGGCGAGCCGCCGAACATGCGGCCGATCCGATGCCGGGCTTCACCCACCTCCAGACCGCGCAGCCGGTGACGTTCGGCCACCATCTGCTCGCCTATGTCGAGATGCTGAGCCGCGACCGCGGCCGGCTGGCGGACGCGCGCCGGCGGCTGAACGAATGTCCGTTGGGCTCGGCGGCGCTGGCCGGCACTTCGTTCCCGATCGACCGCCGCCTCACGGCGGAGCTGCTGGGCTTCGACCGGCCGACGGCGAATTCGCTCGATGCGGTGTCGGACCGGGATTTCGCGCTCGAATATCTCGCCGCGCTGAGCATCCTGGCCATGCATCTGTCGCGCTTCGCCGAGGAGATCGTGATCTGGTGCTCCGCACCCTTCGGCTTCATCCAGCTCTCGGACGGCTTCACCACCGGCTCCTCCATCATGCCGCAGAAGCGCAATCCGGACGCGGCCGAGCTGACCCGGGCCAAGGGCGGCCGCATCACCGGCGCGCTGGTCGGGCTGCTGACGGTGATGAAGGGCCTGCCGCTGGCCTATGCGAAGGACATGCAGGAGGACAAGGAGCCGGTATTCGACGCCACCGACGCCGCGACGCTGTGCCTCGCCGCCACCGACGGCATGGTGCGCGACATGCGCGCCCGCACCGATCGCATGCGCGCGCTGGCGGGCTCCGGCTTTTCCACCGCCACCGATCTCGCCGACTGGCTGGTGCGCGCGCTGCGGCTGCCGTTCCGCACCGCGCACCACGTCACCGGCCGCCTGGTCGCGGCGGCCGAGCGGAAGGGCGTCGACCTCGCCGATCTGTCGCTGGCCGAGATGCAGGCCGAGGAACCGCGCATCACCCAGGAGCTGTTCGGGGTCCTGACCGTGGACGCGTCCGTCGCGTCCCGCCGCAGCGAGGGCGGCACGGCGCCCGAGAGGGTGGCAGCCCAGGCGGCGGCGTGGCTCGAGCGGCTAGGAGCGGCAGCATGACGGCGATCCGTCCTGCCCTCGCGGGGCTTGCCGTAACCCTTCTGGCGATTGGGCTCGCCGGCTGCGGCAAGAAGGGCCCGCCGGAAGCGCCGGGGCCGAACGATCAGATCATCTATCCACGGACCTACCCGGCCCCGGACCGCTGATCGCCGCCGCGTCGTCCAGCGGCGCGGCGATTCCCCCGGCGCCGTTCGTCACGGCCTCGATCTGCACGCCGATCGCACGCCATCGGCCGTCCGGTGCTCGCCACAGCAGCGGCGCCCCACTGGTGCCGCGCGTCGCCTCGCAATCATGGAGCAGCACCGGATGGCCACCGCCGTCCGTGGAGCGGCCCACCAGATGGCAGGCCGGGTCCGCCACCGCCAGTTCGTCGCGGTCCTGGCCGTAGCCCCCGAGCATCACCGCGGCACCCGTCGGCGGCGGCGAGCTGCCGCTTTCCGCCTCTCCGAGCAGGTCCGCCCCATCCCCCACGGCGCGGTCGAGCAGAAGCGCCGCGCGATCGGATGACGCTCCCGCATTCTCCCGCCGCGGATCGAAGGCGGCCGGGATCACGAAGCGGACCGCCCGGGCGTGCGCGCGGAACACGCCCCGGCGATAGCCCATCAGAACATGCACCGAGCTCGGCTGGAGGAAGTGCCCGGTACGCGGCACGAACAAGCAATGCGCGGCCGTCATCACCACGCGCGGCGCGACCAGGAAGCCGGTGCAGCGGCCTCCGAGCTCTGTCTGCACGCGTCCCAGCGAACGCCATGGGACCGAGTCGATGTCCACCTCCCGTCGGCGATCCGCAGCCGACACCCCCGGCAAGGGCAAGGGCGAGGCGCTCGAGGTGTTGTTGCCGAACAACAACAGCATCAGGAACAGCGTGCCACACACCGCCGTGCGTGCCGCGCCGTTCATGATGCTTTAAATCCAGGCATCTAATGCATCCCTGCTTCCTGTGGCGTCGTCCTGCGGTCGCCATGGGGCCGGAGCAGATCGTCACATGGCGGCCACAGGATGGCCACAACCACCTCGTTCCCTGCTCGAAGCCGTAAGGAGACAGGATCGATGACACGACAGGTCAGCCATCCCGAGGCGGAGACGCTAGCGATCGTCATCGAAACGAGGCTCCGTCCGGACAACCTGACGCGGCTCTCCGCCAAAGTGCTGCGCCACGACGACCGGCGCGGCACCTGGACCGAAGCGGCCCGAGCCCGGCTCTACGACCGCATGTTTCCCGACTCGCCCTCGTCCTGATTCCTTACAGCATTGGGTATCCTCCAGGCATGAGCAGCTTCCACGCACCCGATGGCCGCCATGGGGTCATCGTGATCCACTCCTTCAACAGCTTCAGCGAAGGGGATTTCATCGAGGATACCGTGCTGATCGACCGCCTCGTGGAAGAGGGTCAGGGCTGGCGCCTCCGCGAGGCGGTGCGGCTCGACCATGATGACGGCTAGAACATCGTCCGCCCGGGCCCGGAATCGTTAACCAAGACTTAGAGATTACCGGAGCACCCTGTTCGCGCAGATCATCGTCGCGAAGGGATTCGGCATGGGCGACACGACATGGAGGTCGGCGCCGACGGAAGCGGAACGGGCCTTCATCGCCCTCGTGCTTCGCCCTGCATCCTATCATCGCCTCCATCCGGATGTCGCCGCGGCGGGAGGCGATCCGCTCGAGCACTTCCTGACCGCTGGCCTGCGGGAAGGCCGCAGCCCAACCCCCCTCTTCGATCCGGCATTTTACCGCGCCCGTGCGAAGCTGCCGCCGGACATGCCCGATCTGTTTCTCCATTTCCTGCGGATCGGTGCCGCCGCCGGCCACGATCCGCATCCGCTGGTGGATCTCGGCTTCCTCCGGCGATGCGAGCCCGGGGGCCCTCCCTTCCGTTACCTCGCCTGCCTTCTGGATGAGGAACCGGGCGCCGACATCGCGCCGAACAGCTTCTTCGACCCTCGCTTCTACCGTGAACGTGTCGGCATCCAGCGCGGCTCGCTGCTGCTGCACTATGTCGAGGAGGGCTGGCGCGCGGGCATCCCGCCCCATCCGCTTTTCGATCCTGCGCATTACCGGCAGCAGCGGCCCGACGTCGCGGCCGCCGGACTCGATCCGCTGTCGCACTTCCGGGTCAGCGGTGCCGCGGAGGGCGTATCGCCGCATCCGATGGTCGCGGCGCCCGACCGGCTACATCCCAACGGCGAGCTGTGCCCGTTCTTCGATCCCGATTTCTACCGGCTGCGGAATGCCGACGTGTCCCGCGAAGGATTGGACCCTCTGCTGCACTTCTTGAGCGACGGGATCCGGGAGGAGCGTGATCCGCATCCGTTGTTCGACACCGCCTTCTACCGCCGCCATCACCCGGACGTGGAAGCGTCCGGGGTGCCGCCCTTCCTCCACTACGTCAAATATGGCTCGCGGGAACCCAACCGGGATCCGAATTCCTTCTTCGACACAGCCCGGTTCCTGGCTCAGGTGCCGGAAGCGGCCGATCACCGCTGGGGGCCGCTCGGTTACTATCTGGACCATCCGGAAGCGCAGCGGCTCACGCTCTCCTCGGGGTTCGACCCCAGCTACTATCTCGCGGTGAACCCGGACGTCGCCAGCCACCGCACCGGACCGCTGTCGCATTTCCTGTTCAAGGGGCGGTCCGAGGGACGCGGCCCGTGCCCCCGACGCCTGCAGGATCATCCCTGGCGCGGTCCCGCCGGCGATGCGGTAACCGTCGCATCTGCTCCGCGCGCCGGTGGCCGTCCGATCCTGCTGGTGTCGCACGAAGCCAGCCGCTCCGGAGCGGTGCTGTGCGCGCTGAACGCGGCGAAGGCGATCAATGCTGCGTCACCGGGGCGGTGCCGGGTCCTGTTGTTCCAGGACGGTCCGATGCGGCCCGGTTTCGAGAGCGTCGCCGACACCGTGGCGCTTCCGGTCGGGATACCGCATCCGGCTCGTTTGTCGGCACTGGCCGATTTGTTGTTCTCCTTCATCCGCGACATGCCCGACGGGATCGTGGTGCTCAACACCGCGGCCATGCGGGACGCGGTGCCGATCGTCTCCGCACTCAAGATCCGGCCCGTGGTCTGGCTGCACGAGATGCCGATCAGCCTGGACGCAGCGCTCGGAGGCGCGGATACGATCCGCATGCTGGCCGGCTCTGCATCGGCCATGATCACCGTGTCCGTCGTGGCGCGCGACGCGCTCTGCGCCCATTACGATCTGCCGCGCGACCGCTTGAACGTGATCCCCAACGGGGTCACGCCACCGCAGGTGGCCGTGAGCAGTCGCGAGCACTGGCACGGCCTGCGCACCGAATTGCGCCTCCCGCCCGACGCGCTTGTCGTGGTGGGCTGTGGCCAGGTCGAATTCCGGAAAGGCACCGACCTCTTTATCAAGGTCGCCCAGCGCGTGATCGCCCGGAGTGTCTCGGCGCCGGATCACAGCGCCCTGCGCCAGGCCTGCTTCCTGTGGATCGGTCCCATGCCCGACCGCTTCTTCGGGGCCCTCTGCCAACACGACATCGAGCGCGCCGGCCTCGATAGACGCGTGCGCCTGCTCGGCGAGCAGGAGGATGTCGGCCGCTTCCTGTCGGCCGCGGATCTGTTTCTCACCACCTCACGGGAAGAGGCGTACGGCCTCGCCGGCATGGAAGCGGCGCTGGCGGGACTGCGTGTCATCAGCTTCGAAGGCTGCGGCAACGCGGAGTCGCTCGCGGCGTCGGGGCGGCTGATTCAGGTGCCGTATGGCGATACCGATGCCATGGCGGCGGCGGTGCTGGACCATGGAGACCGTCCGGCCCGCCGCACGCACCGCCTCCCTCCATGGCAGGGCGACCTGCCGAGTTGGGCGACCTGGCTGCAGCAGTTCGACCGGCTCCTGGAACGCCCGTCCTCGTTCCCTCTCGGCGGCGACTCGATCCTCTTGCCTGCGTCGACGACTGGTTCGGCCAGAGGCGGCCGCCTTGCCCTCGTCCAGGAAGACGGGAAGCCTCCAATGCTTCCTGCCGCGACGGCCATCCCCGCGACCCTCCCTCGCGCGGGCCGTGCGGCCCTTGCTCGTCGGCTCCGCGCGCCGGCTCCATGACGTTACGATCCCGCCCACGACGTCGCGGCCGGGAAACGCAGCCATTTCCTTTGGGCACGAATGGCCAGACGGACAGTCGCGGTGCGCGCGATCAGGCCGATCGTGCTGTCGCTGCGGCGCGACAGCACGCTCTACCGCCAGCGCCGCCAGGACAAGAACTCCATCGGCCGCCCGAAGAACGGGCACCGCGCCGCCAGCCGCCACGGCCGCGCACGGTGCGCTTGTCCCCGCCCGTCCGCGTCGACGCTGCCGTCACGTTCTGGCTCCTGACACGGAGCGCCGAGACCGGCCGATCTTTCCGAAGCAGACCATTGCGGGCGACCGGCTGATTTGCGCCATCCTCGTCATCATAGCCGTCGGCCACGCCAAAGCCTGCCGCTCTGCGCCGCGCCGCAACGTTCCCGAGCCTATTTTCTTGCGGTCGGGGCGGTGCACGCGACGCCCAGCTCACCTGCTGGATCACCATCCCCGTCCGACGATGCGAACGTGCGGAAGCACCGCCACGACATCGAACAGGATGGGTTCGTGCTCGACGGAGCCCGCTATCCCGCGAGATTATCCGGACCGAAAGAATCCGGCAGGAGTTCCGCCAGCGTCCTGGCCAACAGCGGACGCCCATCGGCATCCACCATCCGGATCAGCAGGTCCGGTGACGCGAACTCGCGGATTTTCTGGCGGCAGCCGCCGCACGGTGTGCAGGGCGCCGTGCCACCGCCCGCGATCACCAGCTCGGCGATCCGCGTGTCACCGGCCAGGATCATCGCCGCGATCGCGCCCGCTTCCGCGCAGGTGCCCTGCGGATAGGCGGCATTCTCCACGTTGCAGCCGGCGTGGAGACCGCCTCCGGCCGCGCGCAAGGCCGCTCCCACGAAAAACCGGGAATAAGGCGCGTAGGCCCTCCGCCGAGCCGCCACGGCCACGTCGACAAGCGCGTCCCCCGTTTCGTCGTCCACTGCACCGTCGCCGTCCATCGTCATCCTCCCGCGATCCCCGACCCGATACCGGCAGCGATCCGAGCGGCCAAGCGTCACCCTTGGACCCAGCCGGTCCCGCGCCTATCCTTCCGCTCGCCATGCCCACCATCATCACCGATAGCGCTGCAGAAGACGCGGTTCCGACGCACGACCCGTCCGTCGCGGAACTGATCGCCGCCCGCCCGTCCCTGCGGATGCATGCCCTCGACGGCCTGATGTTCGAGGGCGTGCGGCTGGATGCCATCGCGCAGGATCTCGGCACGCCGTGCTGGGTGATGGGCGCCGGCACCGTCCGCGCCCGCCTGCGCCGTTTGCGCGAGGCGGCGGCCGAGGCGGCCCTCCCGCTCGGCATCCACTACGCCGTGAAAGCCAACGACCATCTCGCCGTGCTGTCCCTCCTACGTGCCGAGGGAGTCGGCGCCGACGTGGTGAGCGGCGGCGAGCTCGCCCGCAGCACGGCCGTCGGCTTCGATCCGCGCCAGGTGGTTTTTTCCGGCGTCGGCAAGACGCCGGACGAGCTGCGGGCGGCCCTCGGCGCCGGGATCGGGCAGATCAACGTGGAAAGCGCCGAGGAGCTCGACCAGCTTTCCGCCCTCGCGACCACGATGGGCCGGGCCGCCCGCGTCGCCCTGCGGATCAACCCCGATGTCGACGCCGGAACCCACGCCAAGATCACGACCGGTCTTGCCGACAACAAGTTCGGCATCGCGTACGCGGATGCCCCGGCGCTGTTTCGGCGCGCCGCCTCGCTGCCGGGGATCGAACCGGTCGGCTTCGCGGTCCATATCGGCAGCCAGATCACGGAAGCCTCGCCCTTTCGTTCCGCGTATCGCCGGATGGCCGATCTGGTCAGGTCGGTGCGGGCGGATGGTCTTCCGGTGTCCGTGCTCGATTGCGGCGGCGGCCTCGGCATCTCCTACCGCGACGGTCCGGAAGGATCGCCCCGGACCTGGTTCGCCGCCATCCGGCAGGAACTCGGCGACCTCGATCTCCGGTTGATGATCGAGCCCGGCCGATGGCTGGTGGGACCGGCGGGGCTGCTGCTGGCGAGCGTGCTTCTGGTCAAGCGGACTGCCGGCGCGCCCTTCCTCGTGCTGGACGCGGCCATGAACGACCTTCTTCGTCCGAGCCTCTACGAGGCGTGGCACGGCATCGTGCCGCTGTCGCCCCGCGCGGCGCTGGCATCGCGGCAGCCGACGAACATCGTCGGACCGGTGTGCGAGACCGGAGACAGCTTCGCCACCGACCGCCTGCTGCCGCCGCTCGCGCCAGGAATGCGCGTGGCGATCCTCGATGCGGGGGCGTATGGTGCGGTCATGAGCTCCACCTACAACGCGAGACCCCTCGCCGCGCAGGCGATGTTGGATGGCGAACGCTGGCAGACCATCCGGGAACGCCAGCCGGTGCCGGCGCTGTGGGCCGGCGAAACCGTCCCGTCCTGGTGTGCTGCGCCCTAGGCCTGCGTCCATGCCGAGCCCCCGCCCACACGCCGGTCCGATCTTGCGCGCGCACCCCGGTGCGGATGCCGGGCGAACGAGCCGGCCGGACGGTCGGCGGTGACGGCAGCATTTCGCCGCATGCAGGGACACCGGTCGGCGGCTGATTCGTCCGTTTCCCCACCCGAGACGCCCGGGCCGTCGGTCCGGAAACTCCACCCGCCGTGCCAGCCAGAAGGTCCTTCGCGTTGACCGGCACCGTCGCCCACGACGGCATTGCCCCCAGGCTGGACGGGCTCCGACGCCGCACGGCCCGGATGCTGCGGCTGGAGCAACTCTGGCCGTCCATGCTTCTGGCGTCGGCGCTGGTCGGAGCCTGGCTCGTTGCCTCCCTGCTCGCTCTGCCCCAGCGGCTGCCCTGGTGGCTGCACGCGGCGTTGCTGCTGATCCTGCTGGGCGCGATGCTGTTCATCCTGCGACGTGGCCTGTCCAGGGTGCGGTCACCGGGGTTCGACCTGCTCGACCGCCGTATCGAGCAGGCGAGCGGCCTCGAGCACCAACCCCTGCGGACCTTGCGCGACCGCCCGGCCGCCGGCGGAGATGCGACGGCGATGCTGCTGTGGCACACGCACCGCGAGCGCCTCCAGGCACAGCTCGGGCGACTGCGGGCCGGCCGGCCGTTGCTGCCGGTCCGGCCGCACGATCCATACCGGGTCGCCCCGGTCCTGGTTGCGGCGATCCTCCTGTCGGCGATCGTCGCCGGCGGCGATCTTCCGTCGCGTGTCGCCTCCGGCTTCTGGCCCGGCGCCGACACGCCGCTCGGCCCGCGCCCCACTGCGCAGGCCTGGGTCACGCCGCCCGCCTTCGCACCCGACGCGCCGATCTTTCTGGGCGCCGGCGGCGGCTCCTTCACGGTGCCGGCCGGCTCCGTGCTGTCCGCCAGTGTCACCGGCACGACGGCACGCCCGCGCCTGCGCGGCATCGGTGGCGCCCCGGAGGTGAAGCGCCTGGGCGAGAAGAGCTGGCGCCTGTCGTTGCCGCTGCAAACCAGCGGTGAGGTGCGGCTGAGCGGCGCCGGTTATGCGCTCGGCGACTGGCGTTTCACCGTGCAGCCCGTGCTGCCGCCGGTGGTGCGCTGGAACGCGCCTCCCGGCGCCGGCCGTGGGAGCTGGCGCACCAGCCTGCCGTGGGAGGTTTCGCATCGTTTCGGCGTGCGGTCCCTCCGGGCCGAGATCAGGCTGGCCGGCGACCAGGACGGTTCAGGGCGCGTGCTTCGCGTGCCGATCCCCCTTCCCGGCCACCCCCGCAACGCCAAGGGGGTCGAGCAGGCCGACCTGTCGCCAGACCCGTGGGCCGGCGAGAAGGTGGTGGCGCGGCTGGTGGCGGAGGACGATGCCGGTCATCGGGCCGAAAGCGCTCCCGCGTCCTTCACCCTGCCGGCCCGCCCGTTCCACGATCCAATGGCCCGCGCGGTGCTGGATGTCCGCAAGCGTCTGGCGCTGGGTCGCGAGAAGCCGCTCGACGCGGCGGCGGACCTCCAGGCGCTGGGGGATACGCCCGGCCGCATGCAAACGGACAGCGGGCTGCTGTTGAACCTGTCGGCCGACGCGGCACTTCTCGAAGTGGCGCATGATCCGGCATCCGCGGTGCCGGAAGAGATCGACCGGCTCTGGCAGCTCGCCCTGTCGCTGGAGGATGCCGCCCACCAGGACCCTGCGAACGCCTGGGCGTCGCAGGACCTCCGCGCGGCGCAGGAGCGGGTCGCCGAGCAGATGGAGCGCATGCGCCAGCTCGGGCCTCAGGGTCAAAGCCCACGCGAACAGGAGGAACTCCGCCGGCGCATGGATGCGCTGCGGAATGCCATCGCCCGGCGCATGCAGGCGATGGCCGAACAGGCGGCGCGGGAACATGGAACGGTGCCACCCATGCCCGACGCGGCGATGATGAGTGGCCAGGACCTGAGCCGGATGCTGGATCAGATGCGCCGTGCGGCGGAGAACGGGCACCCGGAAGACGCCATGCGCCAGCTGCAGCAGATGCAGTCCATGCTCGACCGGATGCGACAGGCCACGCCGCGCGACCTCGCCATGCTGCGCCGGCAGGCCGAGGCCAGGGCCGCGGCGGAGCAGCAGATGCAGGCGGTGCAGGATCTCGTGCAACGGCAGACGGCGTTGCTCGACCGTTCCCAGAACCGCGACAGCCGGATGAAGCGGCAGCGGGAGGCCGAGGCGTCGCGCGATCGCGACCAGCCGCTGGGCGAGGACGGCGCGGCGATCGATCCCGCCACCCGCGCCCTGCTCAACCAGCTCGGCCTGACGCCCCCCGGCCAGACCGGATCGGGGGACCCGGATCAGCCCGGCCAGGATGCCGGCGGTCCGGCAACCGGCGAGCCCGGAAATCAGGGCCGGACCGGCGGTGGCCGGAAGGGTGCCGCCGACCCGGGCGCTCGGCGCGCGAAGTCCAGTGCTCAGACAGGCCCGGCTCCGGAAGACGACCACTCCGCCCGGCAGAAGGATGGCCGCGCCCAGCGCAGTCTGGATCGGGCGCTGGACGAGCTCGGCACCGAATTCCACGATCTGACCGGCAAGGACGCGAAGAGCCTCGGCGAGGCCGATCAGGCGATGCGGGCCGCGCGCGAAAGTCTGGCCCAGGGAGACGATGGCTCGGCGCAGGCAGCCCAGGCCCGCGCGCTGGCGGCGCTGCAGAAAGGCGCGCAGCAGATGCGCCAGGCGATGTCCGGCGGTGGCAGCCGTGACGGCGGCGCGGGCGGCATGGCCCTGTTGCCAGGCGGCGGCGACAACGGCCAAGCGGGCAACGAGCCCGGCGACGGCGACGGCGATTCCCCGACCGAGGATGGTTCTCGCGATCCCCTGGGCCGCCACCTCGGCGATGCCTCCGGCAGCGCCGACGACGGCGACACCCATGTGCCCGATACCGCCGAACGCGAGAAGGCGCGCGAGATCGAACAGGAACTCCGCCGCCGCGACAGCGACCGGACACGGCCGCAGCCGGAGCTGGACTATCTCGACCGGCTGCTGAAATCCTTCTGAGCGCCAGAGCGCGGCGTCGGCGCGGGGCGCACGTCCAGACCGAGACCCGCGCGCATCATCCTGCCGGGGCACGTCGGACCGTCGCCCCTCGGTCGGCCGCCGGCCGCCCGATACCGGCGCGCTCCTACGCGCGGTCGTCCCGGACCGGACCGAAGATGTGCCGCGGACGATGCTGACCACGATCTCGGAAATGTCTGCCGCGACGAGCGCCGGCCGCCCGACCCGCTTCTTCGTCTGGCCCGCACCCAGATAGTGCGAGGGAACCGGCCACGTGGAATGCCATCGGCGTCATCCCACCCGCCGCGCCGTGAAACCGGCGTCCTCGCGGCGCGAGCGCCTTTCCGTGGCATGGACCGCAGGACAGCGGCCACGACTGCGGCGGTTCATCGTGCCCCAGCAGCCAGCGAGGCTCACCCGCGTCGTCTTCAGGCGAACGCGCGATCCTGTCCGATCTCATCAACGCCGCCGGCCCCTGCTCCCGGCGGCGAAGGACATTTCGCCGCCCGACCCGGCCACCAGGCAACGGCGCCGACGAGACGGTCGCGGCGGGGTCGCCTCCGATGGTGCCGCTGCGTAGGTCGGCAAAACGACCGCGCGACGCGGGCGACCGGGCCACGGCACCAGGGCCCCCGGCATGAGCAGCCCGTCGGCGGCAACGTGCCGCGCCTCGACCGCGACTGGCGTCGATCTTTCAAAGCCGGCAGATCCGAGCTTCGGCGTCCGAGCGCCGAGCCCACCATCGCGATCGCCGCCCCGTACGTCGCCGACGCTCGGCGCGACCTTCGCGACACGTGGAAGCGGGTGCCGCAGCCGTGGAGGCCCCCGGCTGACGGCCCGGCCGATATCCGGGTTTCGTCACGAGCCAGCGGGCCGCTGCCTCGCGGCCGGCCGTTCGACGCTAGGCCGCCGCCGTCTCCCCCCTCGGACGCCACATCCGGTCGTGCGAGGATGCCCCGTCGGCGATTGCCACATATCGGGATGGAACCAGGGCGGAACGCGTGACATGACGGATTTTCGAACCCGCTGGGCGAGGTCGGCCGACCTTCCCGCCCTGCGGAGCCTCATGGCCCTGGCCATCGACGGGTTGCAATCGGCCTTCCTGTCGCCCGAGCAGGTGGTCGCCAGCCGTGCGATCATGGGTCTGGACACCCAGATCGTCGAGGACGGCACCTACCTGCTGGCCGAGAAGAACGGCGTCATCGCCGGCTGCGGCGGCTGGAGCCGGCGGGCCACCCTGTACGGCGGCGACCACAGCACGCAGCTGCGCGACCCGGTCTTGCTGGACCCGGCACGGGACGCCGCGAAGATCCGGGCCATGTACACGCATCCGGCGTTCGCCCGGCAGGGTGTCGGACGCCTGATCCTGCGGCGATGCGAGGAGGCCGCCAGGGAAGCGGGGTTTGCCGCCGTGGAGCTGATGGCCACCCTGAGCGGCCAGCCTCTGTACGTCGCGGCCGGTTATCAGCCGGTGGAAACGGTCGACGCGAACGTCCAGGGGGTCGTGGTGCCGTTGATACGCATGCGGAAGAGCCTGGAACGAGACCAACCCATCCTTGCCTGATCTTTCGGGATGATGTCCCGCAGGAGTCGCGTCCCGCGAGGACGTTTCCAGCACCGGCCAGGACCCGCCTCCCTCCCTCGATCATTCACCGGGCGACGAACCCCTTGCGCGGCCGGCGCCTATCCCGCGGCCGCCACCAACGCCTCGACTTCCTCCGGGAACGGCGCCGCGTCGGCGGCACCGGGGCGCGTGGTGGCGAGCGCACCGCAGGCGGCGGCGTAGCGCACCGCGTCGGGCGGACTCTTGCCGGCGGCGATGGCGACCGCGAGCCCGGCGTTGAAGCTGTCTCCGGCGGCCACGCTGTCCACGCTGCGCACCTCGAAGGGAGGCACGAAACCCTCCTCTCCCCGGAAGCTGAAGAACACGCCGCGCGCGCCGAGCTTCACGATGGCGCCCCCCGCGCCGCGCTCGCGCAGGAGCAGCGCCGCTCTGGCCGCTTCTTCCGGCGTGGTCGGCCGCAGCCCGACCAGACGCTCGGCCTCGGTCTCGTTGGGCGTGACCAGATCGGCGAGCGCCAGCAGCGCGTCCGGCACGCCGCCCGCCGGCACCGGAGCCGGGTCCAGCACCACCGTCCCGCCCGCGGCGCGGGTCCGGCGCGCGGCCGCGACCGCCGCTCCCACCGGGATCTCGAGCTGAAGCAGCAGCACCGCCGCTCGGTCGAGCGGATCTGCAAGACGCGCCACATCGTCCTCGCCGACCGCCATGTTGGCCGCACCCACCACCGTGATGCTGTTCTCGGCCGCCGCGTCCACGCCGATCAGGGCGATGCCGGTGGGATTGGCCTCGTCCAGCAGCAGGCCGGAAAGATCCACGCCGAAACCTTCGAGCCGCTCCCGCACGAGTTTTCCGAAAGGATCATCGCCGATGCGGCCGCCCAGCGCGGCGGTCACGCCGTTGCCGGCGGCGAGGCGCCCCGCAGCGGCGGCCTGGTTCGCGCCCTTGCCGCCGAGGCCGATATTGTAGCGCCCGGCGTGAACGGTCTCGCCCGGCCGGGGCAGCCGGTCGCCATAGGCCACGATGTCGGCGTTCACGCTGCCGAAGGACAGCACCAGGGGAAGGGTCATCGACGGGGATCCGGTCAGGGCGCGGGAGAGGATGATGCCGGAACCGCCGCCGGCAGCCGCGAGAACAGCAGCGACGACAGGCCGGCGGCGCAGGCCACCGCCACGTAGTGGGCCGGATGGAAACGCCCGAGCGTCGCCAGCCAGGCCACCAGCGGCGGCGTCACGCCACCGCATACCGCGTAGGCGAGGTTGTAGGACAGGGACAGCCCGCTGAAGCGGACCGCCGGCGGGAAGCAGCGCACCATCGCCACCGGCACCAGGCTCACCAGACCAGCCCCGGTCCCGGCCAGCACGGCCCGCAGCGGCAGCGGCCAGCCCGACAGGTCGCCGAACAGGTCGTAGGTGGCCAGCACGAACAACGGGATCAGCACCGAGCCCACGCGGCGGGGCCCCCACCGGTCCACGGCGACGCCGACCGTCATCGCCGACAGGGTGAGAAACAGGCTCGCCAACAGGATCGAGCGCTGGGCGTTCGCCGGCGTGACGCCGGACAGCCGTGGCAACAGCGTCGGCGTCATCAGGATCACCACCACGATCGCCGCGGTGAGCATCCAGGTGCAGCTCATCGAGGTGAGCATCCCACGCCGATGCTCGCGCAGCACCCGCACGGCCGGGGCACCGTCCGAGGCGAGCCGATGCTGGTTCCGCAGCGCCGCGAACACGGGCGTTTCCCGCAGCCATCGCCGGAGCACCATCGCGCCCAGTCCGAAGACGCCGCCGAGCAGGAACGGCACCCGCCACGCCCACGCACGCAGCGCAGGCTCTCCCGCCAGGATCGTGGTGAGCGTCGCCACCACGGAGCCGAGCAGGATGCCGCCGGTGAGCCCCGCCGTCAGCAGGCCGAGCGCGGTGCCCTGCCGGCCCGGCGGCGCGTGCTCGGCCACGAACACCCAGCCGCCCGGCGCCTCCCCGCCGATCGCCGCCCCCTGCAGCACCCGCATCAGCAACAGCAGCATCGGTGCGGCGACGCCCAGAACGGCGTAGGTCGGCATGAGCCCGATCAACAGCGTCGGCACGGCCATCAGCAGCACGGAAAAGGTGAACACCCGCTTGCGGCCGTCGCGATCGCCGTAGTGCGCCATGATGATCCCGCCGAGCGGTCGGGCGAGATAGCCGGCGGCGAACAGCCCGAAGGCCTGCACGTCGCGCAGCCATTCCGGCTCATCCGCCGGGAAGAACAGGAACCCGATCGTGCGCGCCAGGAACACGAAGATCACGAAGTCGTAGAACTCGAGCACGCCGCCGAGCGAGGACAGGAACAGGATGCGCAGATGCTCGCGGGTGAGAGCATCTTCCCGGGGCTGAAACTCTGCCGGCGGTTCGACCGGTCCCGCTCCGAACGAAAGCTCGCCCTGGTCCTGTTGCCGCATCACCGTCACGTTCCGTCGTTTCGCACCCAGACTAGCTGGTTTCGCCGGTGCTTGAACGGTCCGTCCTCTTGTGGCGCCGAGGCGCGTCCGCCAAGCGGCAGCGTGTCTCCAGGCACCTCGGCGCTGTCCTACCCCGGCGTCTCCGGGATGCCCGGCCTCGTCAGGTCGGGAACGGCACCATGCGCTTCAGCTCGGCGTCCCAGAGCACGAAGCTCGGCGCCCGGATCGCTTCGCGGAGCGAGAGCACCGTGGCCCGGTCCGCGACGTCCGAACAGTTCCGCTGGCAGGCTTCGAGCCGGTAGTTCGGGATGCCGGGTCGCAGATGATGGATATGATGCAGGCCGATATTGCCGCTGAACCATTGCAGCACGCGCGGCAGCCGCAGATAGGACGTGCCGTGGATCGCGGCATGGCTGAAGTTCCAGTTCTCGTCGGTCGCCCACTGCGATTCCTCGAAGCGGTGCTGCACCGAGAACAGCCAGATTCCGATGACTGCCGCGAGGATCATCGCCGGAAGATGCACCAGCAGCACCGTCTTCCAGCCGAACCACCACACCAGCGCCCCGAACATCGCGCACAGGCACAGGTTGAGCAGTCCCACGCTGAGGCGCTCCTTGCGGAACGACGCCGGCATGTCGAACGGCAGCCTGTAGAGCAGCAGGAACACCACCGGTGGCAGGATCACATGCATCAGCATCGGATGGTGCGTCAGACGATAAAGGACCTTCCGGAACGGGCCGAGCGCGCGATACTCATCGAGCGTCAGGCAGTCCGAGAAGAAGTCGGCGGGAATCCCGCGATCATCGAGGTTATTCCAGCTGCCGTGGTGCCGGGCATGCAGCCGCCGCCAATAGGCGAACGGGGTCCAGGTGACGAGGCTGCACGCCGAGCCGATGATGCTGTTGGCCCGGGACGACGGCACGAAGGAACGGTGACCGCAATCATGCTGCAGCATGAAGATGCGCACGATCAGTCCGCTGGCTGGCAGCGACAGAAGCAGAACCAGCAGCACCGAATGCCGGGCGGCGACGTAGGCCGCGGCGACTGTCGACAAGTACAGGCCGAAGGTGGTGAAGAGCTGCCAGACGGCGGACCGCCATGAGGGCTTCTGATAGGTCTTCAGAGACGCCAGATCGGGCGCTTCCGCCGGTCCAGCCGGAACAACGCTCGTCGACATCTGATTTCCGACCTGTTTGATATAGCAGCCCTGGTTAGCAGGGAACACGGTCCGCTCTCAATCATTGGATTTCCCGGACCGGCCGTGTGCCGATCCTGGTTTGCCGGGAACTGCGCCGCTCCGGGCGGGAGCCCCGCCCTCAGGTCCCTCCGGACGCGATCCGGCAGGAATGATCCTCCAGTTCCTCCGCCGACCCGGGGCCGAAATCGATTGCGGGCGTCAAACGGAACGATCCCATGCCGGCCGTGGAATCCAGCAAGAGGAAGCCCGGACGTCCGGGCACAGGGCTGCCCGTGAGGGCCAGCGTATGCCGCGCCATCCGCCGGGACAGGGTGGCCGGATCGCCCCCGAGCGAGGCCGCCAGCAGCCGGAACGGATCTTGGGAGTCCAGCGCATCCGGCGCGATCCACATCGCGCGATAGCGGTGGCCCACCAGCGGCTCGGGCAACTCCCGCCAGCCGTCACCCACGCCCGGGGCCATCCGCCGCAACGCCGCGAGCACGTCGGGCCGGATGCAGTCGACATGGATGTGCAGCTGATCCTGGGTGCGCCCGCGCCGCGAGTTGATCGCGAGCAGGATGTCGGCGTCCGGCAGTTCGTGTCCCGCGCGCTTTTCCGTAAGGTCGCGGATGTCCCAGGCGCGGGCGAAATAGTTGGTGGCGCCCGGCCGCAACAGGGCGGGCGACTCGATGCCGGTGATGCGCGCGGTCGGGATCAGCAGGTATTGCGTCTGGCCCCGGATGTCCTTGAGCACGGCGAAGCCGTGCGCCGCGCCGCCATCCAGCGTCACGCTGATGCAGGGCGATGGCGACCCCGTGCTGGCCATCTCCGGCACGCAGCGGTCATGCACGATCTTCCACAGCACGTTCGGATCGTGCAGCCGCAGCGGCCCCGCCGCGCCTCCGAACAACAGGACGGCCGGCAGCAGCCACCGTCGCCAACTCCGGCGCCTCATGCCTCGACGATCTCCGCCTGCAGACCGAGCGCCAGGGCCAGCCTGTCCAGCCGGCGCGACACGCTGTCGCCGGTCACCGCCCGACGGCCCGCGGCACAGCGCAGCACCAGCCGGTTGCCGACGCCAACGGAAAGCCCGATGCCATCCAGAAGCTCCGGAATGCCCGCGCACACGGTGTAGGCGAGGCGGAGAGCCAGCCCCAGCACCTCGGCGCGACGGAAGCCGGCCGGATCAAGCAACCGCCGGGCGGGCTGCAGGAACTCGTGATCCGGTTCGGCCTCGTACCGCATGGCGAGCGTCAGCGCGAGAAACGCCCGCGTCGGATGGTCGAACGCCATGCCCGGCTGTCGCAGCACGCGCAGGAACACCTGCTCGGCGCGATATTCCGGATGATCGTACGCCCCGGTATCGGACATCCAGCACGCGGCCTCGCGCAGACGGCGATCGTGGGGGGTTTCCGCGCCGAACAGGGTCGCGGTCCAGTCGATCAACGCCGGGGGCAGGCTGTCCAGCCGCCCGAGCCGCTTCCCCATCTCCTCCGCGGCGGCCCGCAGCGGATCGGCACCGCGCAGCTCCGGCGCCACGTGGCGCATGTACCAGCCCTCGCGAAGCCCGTCGACGCAGAACACCACCCGCGCCGGCTGGATACGCCGCAGTAGCCGCCGCAGCACGATGGCGGCGAACGGCAGATCGTCCAGCCGCCGGCGGGGCGCGCCCGGCAGCCGCTCTAGCGTGCGCCGCGAGGCACTCATCATCCAGGCGCACATCTCGCGCGCCGCCTCGATGTCGAGCTCGAACTGGTGGACGATGTTGAGCGGGTAGGCGGTGCGCGCGATCTGAAGCCGCGCCAGCGCCCGGAACGCCCCGCCCACCAGATACAGGGTGCGGCCGGAACAGTCCCGCAGCCAGTCCAGCGGCGCGAGATCGTCCTCCACGATGGCGCGCGCACGCTCCGGATCGCCGCCGGCCCGGTCGCCCAGCCGGATCACGCCGAGCTTCAGCGTCTGGCCGTGCGCGTAGCCGCCATTCTCCAGCCGCACCAGCTCCAGCGAGCCGCCGCCGATATCGGCCATCACCCCGTCGGCGTCGGGCAGGCCGCACAGCACGCCGATCGCCGAATAATCGGCCTCCTCTTCTCCGCTCAGGATGCGGATCGGCACGCCTGGCAGCAGTTCGCGCATCGAGTCCACGAAGGCGGGACCGTTGGAGGCGTCGCGCACGGCCGCGGTGGCCAGCACCTCGAACGGGGCAGCCTCCATGCCGCGCGCGACCGCGTTGAACCGGGTCATCACGGCGACCGCCTGCCGCACGCCGTCCTCGTTCAGCCGCCCGGTGCCGTCGAGCCCACGCCCGAGACGCAGGGTCGCCTTCTCGTTGAAGATGGTGAGCGGATTGCGCGCGACCCCCTCGAACACCACGAGGCGCACCGAGTTGGACCCGAGATCGATCACGGCGGAGCGCGGCGGCCGCGCGCCCGAAAAAGCGTTACCGGACATGGGCGGTCAGTCCTGCAGGATGCGGTCGGGCCGGCGCGGCAGCGGACGCGCCACGGGCAGCACCTGGGCCCCGCGCGCGGCGGAGCCACGGCCGGACAGGGATGGATTGGTCATGAAGTAGCGATGCGCCGAGAAGGGCTTGGCCCCCGGCTCCAGCCGCCGCCACACCCCGTCGGGGCCGAGCTGCCAGGATTGCAGCGTGTCCTTCAGGTCCATCACCATGATCTGGTCGAGCACCTGGGCATGCACGGTCGGATTGCGGACGGGAACCATGCTTTCCACCCGCCAGTCCATGTTGCGCGCCATCCAGTCGGCCGACGAGATGAACACCGACGCGTCCCGGCTCGGCAGGCGGTGTCCGTTGCCGAACACGAAGATGCGGCTGTGCTCCAGGAAACGGCCGACGATCGACTTGACCTGGATGTTCTCCGACAGGCCGGGCACGCCCGGCCGGAGGCAGCAGATCCCACGCACCACCGCCATGACGCGCACGCCGGCGTTTGAAGCGGCATAGAGGCGGTCGATCAGCTCGTCATCGACCATGGAGTTCATCTTGAGCCAGATGGAGCCGTTGCGGCCGGCGCGCGCGTGCTCGGTCTCCTTGTCGATCAGCTCGAGCAGCGTGGACCGGATGGTGAGCGGACTGAACGAGATCGCTTCCATCGCCGCCGGCTTGGCATAGCCGGTCATGTAGTTGAACAGCCGCGCCGAATCCCGCGCCAGCGCAGGGTCGCAGGTGAAGAAGCTGAGGTCGGTGTAGATGCGCGCCGTGATCGGATGGTAGTTGCCGGTGCCGAAATGCGCGTACGAGCGCAGCGTGCCGCCCTCGCGCCGCACCACCAGGCTGAGCTTGGCGTGCGTCTTCAGCTCGGCGAACCCGAACACCACCTGCACGCCGGCCGCTTCCAGCGTGCGCGCCAGCCGGATGTTGGCTTCCTCGTCGAAGCGCGCGCGCAGCTCCACCATCGCGGTGACCGACTTGCCGACCTCCGCCGCCTCGATCAGCGCCTTGACGATCGGGCTGTCGCGCGAGGTGCGGTAGAGCGTCTGCTTGATGGCCACCACCGCCGGATCGAGCGCCGCCTGGCGGAGGAACTGCACCACCACGTCGAAGCTCTCGAACGGATGGTGGACCACGATGTCCTTGGCCCGGATGGCCGCGAAGCAGTCGCCGCCGAAATCGCGCACCCGTTCCGGGAAACGGGGAGCGTAGGGCTTGAACAGCAGGTCGGGACGGTCGTCCACGATCACCTGCTTGACGTCCACGACCCCCACCAGCCCCTCATGGACCTGCACCTCGCCCGGCGGCACGTCGAGCTCGTCCGCCACCAGGGTCGCCAGCGATTCCGGCATCCGCGCCTGCACGTCGAGATGGATCACCACCCCGCGCCGGCGCCGCTTCAGCGCGGATTCGTAGGACCGCACCAGATCCTCCGCTTCCTCCTCGAACTCCACGTCCGTGTCGCGGATCACGCGGAACATGCCCGAGCCGTCGACGTGGAAGCCCGGGAACAGCCGGTCCAGGAACAGCCCGATCACGTCCTCCAGCAGCACGAAACGCGTGCCGGGACGCGCCTGGTCCTCGCCCTCCTCGGGCGTGCGCCGCGGCAGCCGCACGAAGCGTTCGAGCTGCGAGGGCAGCATGATCAGCCCGCTCATCGCGGTGCGCTCGTCGCCGTCTCGCAGCAAGCGCAGCGCCAGCACCTGTCCCATGTTGGGAATGAACGGGAACGGATGCGCCGGATCGATGGCGAGCGGCGTCAGGATGGGAAACACCCGTTCCATGAACCAGGTCTCGGCCCAGGTCCGGTCCGCCTCGTCCAGCGCCGCGACGTCGAGCACGTGGATGCGCTGTTCGCCCAGCGCCTCGCACAAGCCCTTCCAGATGCGCTGCTGCTCGCCCAGCAGGGACCGGGCCCGCTCGTCCACGGCGGCCACCTGCTGGGCCGGGGTGCGGCCGTCGGGCGACCTGGCGGCCAGCCCTTCGCGCACCTGCACCACCAGCCCAGCGACGCGCACGGAATAGAATTCGTCCAGGTTGCCGGCGCTGATGCTCAGGAACCTGACGCGTTCCAGCAGCGGATGATTGTTGTTGCCCGCTTCCTCCACCACGCGCTGGTTGAAGTCCAGCCAGCTCAGCTCGCGGTTGATGAAGCGCTCGGGCGACGACGGATCGATCGGCGGAACGGCCGGCTTGTCGACCACGGCCGGCGCGACGGGGGGGGCGTCCGCCGCCGCGGGTTTGGCGGCCCGGGCCGCCCGGCGCGGCCTCGCGGGGGAAGCATCCGCCGTCTTCAACGGCCGCGCGGCCGCCCGGCCCCGTTTCCGTCCGCTTCCGGCCACACCCGCGTTCCCGTCGATCTCCATGAGGCGACCCTAGCCAGGACGCGGAGCGGCTGAAATAGGCCGGACCGTGAAATCTCTGCGCGCCCTCATCCCGTGGCGACGATGAAGACCGCCATGGTGGCCACCGACAGGACGGTCGAGAAGAACAACACCGAGGACGCTTCCCGCTGCCCGCGATCGACCCGGCTGGCCAGGATCACCACCATGGACGCCGTCGGCATGGACATGGTCACCACCGCCTCCCGCAACACGGCCTGGCCGACGCCGGCCCCCAGGGCGACACCCCACACCGCGCAGGGCACCAGGACGTTGCGCGCCAGCACGCTCGCCACCACCGCCCGGTCGAGGGACGGACGGTTGAGGAACAGGATCACGCCGGCGGCGAACAACGCCACCCCGCCCGTCGCCTGCCCCAGCAGGGTGAAGTTGGGCAGCAGGGCGTGCGGCATCCGCAGGCCGCACAGCACCAGCAGCAGGGCCAGCACCGGCGCCCACACCACCGGCTCGCCCAGCGCGTGCCGCAGATGGCTCCCCAGGCCGGGAGCGCCCGCGGGTGCAGGCGTCGGGCGGATTCCATCAGCCACACCGTCACGGGCCGCGTCGTCCCGGTCCGGGTCGGCCGCGAGCAGCAGAAGCGTGGCCGGCACCAGCACGATGTTGATGGTCAGGCTCGCCAGCGAGATCGGCAGCGCGCTGGTCGGCCCCACGATGGTGCCCAGCACCACGGTGCCGATGAACGGCACCGACGGGTTGCCGATCGCCAGCGCCTGCAGCACGGACGCCGTCAACCCCCTGCCGGCGACCCGCCACGCCAGCAGCAGCGCGGCGCCATAGCCGCCCAGCATGCCGAACAGGATCAGCATCGCCAGCGGGCCGGACGACAGCACCGCCTCGCGGGACATGTTCATGATGCCCGCGAACAGCGCCAGCGGCAGGCAGAACCGCAGCACCATGCGGTTGATCGCCGCCGCTTCCCCGGCGTCGAACAGGCCGCGCCAGCCGGCGAGGATCCCGAGTGCCAAGGTGACCACCACGGGCGCCAGGGCCTGCGACACGCTGTTCATGCGCCCGGACGCTAGCCACGAACCGCGGCGGCCGCCAGCCGCACCGGGCGCGGGCTGCCCGCGCAACGATGCTCTCGGCGCGCGGGGCGGCCCACCTTCCCGCCCAGGATCGGGCCATGCCTGGGCCGCCGCCCCCGACCGCCGGCGATCCGGGCTCTGGACGCGACCCGGCCGACCCCTTAACCGCTTGCGCCCATGATCCGCATCGCCGCCGCGACCCGCGTCGCCGCCCTGCCGTTGCTGCTGCTTGCCGGCACCAGCGCCCTCGCCCGTCCCTTCACCAGCCAGGATCTGGTGACCATGGACCGGCTGTCCGATCCAAGGCCGTCGCCCGACGGATCGCGGATCGCCGTGACGATCCGCTCCACCGATCTCGGCAGGAACAAGGGCGTGCAGCACGTCGCCCTGCTCGACGGGCATGACGGCTCGAAGGAGCCGGTGGTGCTCGATCCGAAATCGGGCAGCAGCGATCCCCGATGGTCGCGCGACGGGCGCTTCCTGTTCGTGCTGTCAGGACGCGGCGGCACGGCGCAGGTCTGGCGCCTGCCGGTGGCGGGCGGCCCGGCGACACAGGTGACGCACCTGCCGCTCGACGTGCAGGCCTTCGCGGTCGCTCCGGACGACGGGCACCTGGTGGTGTCGCTCGCGGTCTTCCCGGATGCGGAAGCGCCTTCCGACACCCGCCAGCGGCTCGATGCCCGCCACGCCGACAAGGCGAGCGGCACGCTGTACGACCGGCTGTTCGTGCGCCACTGGGACGAATGGGCCGACGGCACCCGCCAGCATCTGTTCTCCATCGCGCTCGACGGCAACGGCCGGACGACCGGCGCACTGGTGCCGCTGATGGCCGGGCTCGACGGCGACACGCCGTCCAAGCCGTTCGGCGACGACGCCGACTTCACCATCTCGCCCGACGGGAAGACGGTGCTGTTCTCCGTGCGCCTGGCCGGGCGCGAGGAGCCCTGGAGCACCAATTTCGACATCTTCCGCACCGCCATCGACGGCACCGGCAAGCCCGAGAATCTCACCGCGACCAACAAGGCCTGGGACGCGGAGCCGGTGGTGTCGCCCGACGGCAGCCGCCTCGCCTGGCGCGCCATGAAACGGCCGGGCTTCGAGGCCGACCGGTTCGGGGTGATGGTGCTCGATCTCGGGAACGGCAGCGCGCGCGAGATCGACCCGGACTGGGACCGCTCGGCGCAATCGCTGCTGTGGAGCCGCGACGGGCGCACCCTGTTCGTCACCGCCGAGGAGATGGGACAGCAGAAGCTGTTCGCCCTGCCCGCCGATGGCGGCACGCCGCGGGCTCTCACCGAGAGCGGCCACGTGACCAGCGCCGGCCTCGCGGGCAACGACGTCGTCTATCTCCGCGACGCGCTCGACAGTCCGGCCGAGGTGTGGCGCATGCCCGCCACGGGTGGCACGCCCACCGAGCTCAGCCATGTCGGCATGAAGCAGCTCGCCGGCGTCGAGTTCGGCAAGGCCGAGCAGTTCTCGTTCACCGGCTGGAACAACGACACGGTGCACGGCTACCTGGTGAAGCCCGCCGGATTCGATCCCGGCCGGAAATACCCGGTGGCCTTCCTGATCCATGGCGGCCCGCAAGGATCGTTCGGCAACGACTGGAGCTATCGCTGGAACCCGCAATTCTATGCGGGCCTCGGCTTCGCCGCGGTGATGATCGACTTCCACGGCTCCACCGGCTACGGCCAGGCGTTCACCGATGCGATCTCCGGCCATTGGGGCGACCGCCCGCTCGAGGACCTGCAGAAGGGCTGGGCCGCGGCGCTCGCGAAATATCCGTTCCTGGACGGCAACCGCGCCTGCGCGCTCGGCGCCTCCTATGGCGGGTTCATGGTGAACTGGATCGCCGGCAACTGGTCGCAGCCCTGGCGCTGCCTCGTCACCCATGATGGCGTGTTCGACGACCGCATGATGGGCTATTCCACGGAGGAGCTGTGGTTCTCCGAATGGGAACATGGCGGCCCCGGCCATACGCCCTGGGCAGACCCCGCCGCCTATGAGCGCTTCAACCCGGCCAACCACGTCGCGGCCTGGAACAAGCCGCAGCTCATCATCCATGGCGGCCGCGACTACCGCATCCCGCTGGAACAAGGGCTGGGCGCGTTCGACGCCCTCCAGCGCCGCGGGATCGAGAGCCGGTTCCTGTTCTTCCCCGACGAGAACCACTGGGTGCTGAAGCCTGCCAACTCGCTGCTCTGGCACAAGACCGTCGCGGACTGGATCGAGGCGCACACCAAGCCCTGAGCGCGCCCGGACGACGCCGCATCCCGAGGGCGCCGGAGCGATCCGGCGCCCTTCATCGTTTTCAGAATCCGACGATGATGTCGGTTGCGAGTGTGAAGGATCCGTTGTCCTTGAGGCCGTTGAAGGGGTGTCCGCCGGAGAGGCTCTTGTCCCAGCGGATTTCGGGGCGCAGGGCGACGAGGGTGGTGTGGGGGATGGCGGGCTTGATGGTGAAGCCCGCGGTCCATTCGCTGTAGGTCTGGCGTCCGGCGCCGTAGGCGCGG
>JAMZEJ010000005.1 GCA_024508355.1 Rhizosaccharibacter radicis | reverse complement strand
AGCACAGCCACAAGCCAAACGCAGGAGCGGGGGGCGCCAAAAGGCGCTCCCGTGATGGGGTCCATGTCGTAGCTGTGAGCGGCTGCGCCGGTCGGCATGGGGAACATCGCCTTCCGCGTCATGTTCTCCTGTCAGCCGCCTGATCGGGCGGTATGACGGAGGACATCATGGTGGACGTCAAAGGCCGCAAGATCGCGGTGCTCGCCGCAGATGGCGTGGAAGAGGTCGAGCTAACGGAACCCGTGAAGGCGCTCGAGTCGGCGGGCGCGAAGATCACGGTGGTGTCGCTGAAGACCGGTCAGATCCAGGCTATGCAGCAGGATGTGAACCCGGGCCGGAAGATCGACGTGGATCTGGCGCTGGCCGAGGCCGACGCTTCCGACTTCGACGGGCTTCTGCTGCCCGGGGGTACGACCAATCCCGACAAGCTGCGGATGGACGAGAAGGCCGTCGCCTTCGTCCGGGCGTTCGTCGACGCCGACAAACCGATCGCCGCGATCTGTCACGGTCCCTGGATGCTGATCGAGGCCGGCGGCGCCAAGGGCCGCACCCTGACCTCCTGGCCGTCACTGCAAACGGATCTTCGCAATGCGGGCGCGGAATGGGTGGATCGGACCGTGGTGAAGGACGGCCGGCTGGTGACGTCGCGCAATCCGCAGGACCTTCCAGCGTTCTGCGAAGGCGTCGTGTCCCTGTTCGCCGAGGCGGCCTGACCTTCATCGCCCCGTGGCCCGGACGATGGCGACCATGACATCAGGGACGTATGCCGCGTCGTGGTCGCCAGCCTGATCCCGCGTCGATCCAGGCATCGGATCGCGCCCGGAAGGGAGGGCCTTTCGCTCGGAAGACCGTAGCGCCTCTACCTGGTTCCGGCCGTCCGCCAGCGTTCCAGCAGAATGGCGGCACTGGGAAGTAGCAAGTCGCCGAGCTCCGTCAGCACGTCGTCCAGACGGTCCGGTTGTACAAGCCTCAGCGCGTCGTACTCGTCGTTCCCCGCCCTCCTCTGCGCGCCGAAGATCACGTCGAAGGACAAGGGAGTCCACAGGAGGAAGCAAAGATCCACGATCCGGCTGCCGGCATGTTCCACCGCCGCCACCGGTTCGACGCTGGAGATTGCTTCCGCATCGAGCCCCAGTTCCTCGTGGAGTTCCGCCCCTATCTGGTCGAGCAGGTCGACCTGGTCGTCGCCCCGATCCTCGATGCTCCCCGCCGGCGTCGCCTGCCAGTCGCCGGCCAGATAAACCGCGTCGGCCGATCGGCGTCCCAGCACGGCGCCTTCCGGACAACAGAGCAGTCCGTTCACCGCCAACGGTCTCAGCGCGAGGACCTCGCGCAGTTCCGGGCGGCGGATCTGGGCCAGCTGCCGCTTGTATTCGGTCCAGTGTCCGGTGACCGCGCCAGGTTCGATCCGGTCGGCCGTGAAGATCCGGCCGTTGAACAGCCTGGGCCGCATCGCACGTTCGGCCTCCCACACCGCCTCGATCGTCCGGATCACCGCCCCGGCCGGCGGCGGGGGCGGTGGCCCGATCCTGACCGTCACGGATGATTCGAGCATGACCGCCTGCCACCCGCGGGCCAGCGGCACGTTGGCGCCGCTCACCGGTCGATCGCGCGACGGGCGCCGCCGGGGAGGAGGGATCGCCGTTGGCGGAGCATCACCACCACGTACCGCGCTGGCTGGACGTGCCGTGGCACGACCTGTTCGTGCCGACCATTCCGATCATCGAGGTCGTGCTGCGCGGCTCGATCACGTACCTGATCCTGTTCTTTCTGCTGAGGCTGATCCGCAACCGGTCTTCCGGCGGCAGCGGCACCACCGACCTGCTGCTGATCGTGCTCATCGCCGACGCCGTGCAGAACGCCATGGCGGGCGAATACAAGTCGATCAGCGAAGGGCTGGTGCTGGCGCTGACCATCTTCTTCTGGGCGTTCTTTCTCGACTGGATCGCCTGGCGGTTCCCCGTGATGCGCCGCATCCTCAAATCGCCCCCCGCGAGGCTCGTGCATCGCGGGCGCATCGTGCAGGCCGCCATGCGCCGGGAGCTCCTGACGCGAGCCGATCTGATGGACGAGCTGCGCAAACAGGAGGTCCACGACCTGCTGGACGTCGAAAGCGCCTGCATCGAAAGCGACGGCAGCTTCACGATCGTCCGCAAGAGCGACGCGACCGGCGACGCGCGGAACGCGGGGTGAGGCGGCGTCACCCCACCCCGATCATCACGTCCGACGCCTTGATCACCGCGCTCGCTTCCTGCCCCACGGCCAATCCCAACTCGTCCACCGCCTCGTTGGTGATGGAGGCGGTGACGACGACCCCGTTCACGTCCAGCCGGACATGGGAAGTGGTGGCGCCGCGGGCTACGGACAGGATGCGACCCTTGAGGATGTTTCGGGCGCTGAGGCGCATGGAACGACGTCCTCGCTCGGGTTCGGGCGGGCAGCCTGCCCACTGATGGTTCGCCTGTCACGTTTGCCGATTGCGGGACAGCGGACAAGGGCGGCCGATGATCGGATGATCGAGCGACCGGCCGTGCGGCAGCCCTCCGCACCGCGTCCTCTCTCCCCCGAGGCCATCCCTCGTTGCCGTCCGCCCGCCGCCGTTTATGCTCACCGGAACAAGAACCGGGAGCGAGGACGGATCATGCGGAGCGCGGAGCCTTCCGACATTGGCGGCCCCGGGACGGACGGCGGCGCTCCGGCCGCGAAGGCCGGCCACGTGGTGGCGGCCTGTTATCTCGGCTGGATGCTGGACGCCTTCGACTATTTCATCATGGCGTTCGTGCTCGACGATGTGGCGCGCTCGCTCGGCGTGCCCATCAGCGCCACGGCCTTCGCCATCACGCTGACCCTGGCCAGCCGGGTGGTGGGCGCCCTGGTGTTCGGGCGTCTGGCCGACCGGTTTGGTCGTCGCCCCACCATGATGGTGAACGTGGTCTGCTACGCGGTGCTGGAGCTTTTGTCCGGCTTCGCCACCGACTTCACCATGTTCCTCGTGCTGCGGGCGCTGTTCGGCATCGCCATGGGCGGCGAATGGGGCGTGGCGTCGTCGCTCGCGATGGAAAGCATTCCGGCCCGCTGGCGTGGGCTGGTGTCCGGCCTGCTGCAGACCGGCTATCCGACCGGCTACCTGCTCGCCTCGCTCCTGTTCCTGCTGGAGCCCACGATCGGCTGGCGCGGCATGTTCATGCTGGGCGCGCTGCCCGCGCTGCTGGTGCTGTATATCCGCCGTGCGGTGCCCGAAAGTCCCGACTGGCAGCAGCGGGGCGAGCAGGCCCATCATCAGCCCCTGCTGGCGGTGCTCCGGCGCCACTGGCGCGTGACGGTGCATGCCGCGTTGATGATGGCCTGCTTCAACTACCTGTCGCACGGCTCCCAGGATCTGTATCCGAAGCTGTTTCTGGCGCATGTCCACCATCTCGGCACCGGGACGATCTCCGCGCTGATGGTGGTGTTCAATCTCGGCGCCATCGCCGGCGGCCTGTTGTTCGGCCCGCTGTCGCAGCGGATCGGCCGCCCGGCGGCCATCGCGGTGGGCGCGCTGCTGTGCCTACCCGCGATCCCGCTCTGGGCCTTCTCCCATGGCGTGGTGCTGCTGGGGCTGGGCGGCTTCCTGATCCAGCTCGCCGTGCAGGGCGCCTGGGGCGTGGTGCCGGCCTATCTCAACGAAGTGTCGCCCGGCACCGTGCGTGGCACCTTCCCCGGCGCGGTCTATCAGATGGGCAACCTGCTGGCCGCGCCCAACGCCAACCTGCAGCTCTGGATCGCCGGGCAGGCCGGCGGCGACATACGCTGGGCGATGGGATCGGTCGTGGGGTGTGCCGCCGTGCTGATCGCCCTGCTGATGCTGCTGGGACGCGACACGCGCGACGTGCGCATGGGCCACGAGCGGCGGCCGGATGTCGCCGCGTGAGTTCCTCCCCGCGATCGGCGGCCGGTCTAGAAGCTCGCCCACATGATGCGGTGCATCCACATGAAGCCATCGGACGGCACGGGGCCGCCCTGGCCGTCCAGCGGTTCCACGATGGTGCGCCCCGGCGCGCCGCGGGGGCTGCGCGCGGCCAGGATGCCGACGCGCGGAACGGCGTTCCAGGGACGCAGGATCACCCGGTCGCCCGGGCGCACCGGCGCTTCGGGCGAGAGGATCAGCGTGCCCCCGTGCCGGAAGGCCGGTTCCAGCGCCGGGATGTCCACCCTGACCGCGTAGCCGTGTGGGTCGCCCGGCTGCGGCACCTCGGTCTCGTCCCAGCCGATGCCGCTCGGAAAGCCGTCCGCGTCGAACAGGACGGGGTCGGCCATCGAGGACAGCGCCACGAGAGGCAGATGCCGCGCCCGGTGCCCGCGTCCCATCGACAGGGCGCGGGCGCCGCCCACCAGCGCGGTGAAGTTCTCGAGGCTGGCGCCCGTGGCCACCAGCACGCGCGACAGGCTTTCCATGCTCGGCCAGCGCAGCCGCCCTTCGGAACAGGCGCGCTTGGAGCGGTTGAAGGTGGTCGGGTCGAGCCCGGCGGCCCGGGCCAGGCCGGACGGCGACAGGCCCTTCTCGGCGGCGAGCGTGTCGAGCGCGCGCCAGACATCCTCGTGTTTCATCCGCTCCTCCCCACCGCGGCGCCGCGCGCATGAGTTCCGTGGTTCATCTCATTTCGGGCCTGCCGCGATCGGGCTCGACCCTGTTGGGTGCCATCCTGAACCAGAATCCGGCGATCCGGGCCGGGATGTCGAGCCCCGTCGCGGTGATGCTGGACCGGATCATGCCGGTGATGGCGGCCGGAGAATACGCGTCCCTGTTCGACGACGCACAAAAGGTGGCGGTGCTGCGCGGCGTCTTCGAGGCCTATCATGGCGATGCCCGGCCCCCCGTGCTGTTCGACACCAACCGCGCCTGGTGCGCCCGCATGGCGGTCGCCGACCGGATGTTTCCGGGTGTCAGGGTGGTCTGCTGTGTGCGCGATCCGGTATGGATCCTCGACTCCTTCGAGCGTGCCTTCCGCCGCCATCCCTTCCGCTTGTCGCGCCTGCACGGCCTGCCCAATGCGGGCACCGTGTTCGACCGTGCCGAACAGTTGATGCAGCCCACCGGTTCGCTCGGGGCGGCGTGGCAGGCCTTCCAGGAGGCCTATTTCGGCGAATGGGCGCACCGCCTGATCGTGGTGGACTACGACGAGCTGGCCGACGAGCCCGACCGGGTGCTGGCCGTGCTGTACGCCGAGCTGGGACTGCCGGCGTTCCGGCACGACTTCACGGCGGTGGGTCCGGCGAACGGCGAGGGGGTCGACGAGGCGCTCAATACGCCGGGGCTGCACGCCGTGCGTCCGCGCGTCGCGCGTGAGCATCGGCGCACGATCCTGCCGCCGCAGCTGGTGTCCCGCTTCGCCAACGCCTGCTTCTGGCGGGACGGCGCGCCGGGGGCGAGCAATCCGGGCGGTGCGTTCGTGCTGGCGCCCGGCGGCTGAGCGCGGCCCGCCGGATGCTTCCTCCCGGGGACCCGTGTTCCGCGCGGATGCGGCGTTCGGTTCCAGCCAGGGCTGCCTGCGCAATGCCGGTCCGCTCCGCCGCCCATCAGGCGCTCGGGGTAGTCTCGTCCAGCCCGACCTGACATCGACCCGATCCGGAACCGGAAGGTGAAGCGGATGGATTTCTATGCCACCTGGCCGGGCATGGGCTGCGCAGTCGCGGCGCTTCTGCTGGTCGCGCTCCCGCCGTTCGGCATTCTCGACCCCCCCATGCGCCCGCGCGCCGACCACCTGTCGCGGCTCGACGGCCTGCGGGGTCTGCTGGCGCTGGGGGTGTTCCTGCATCACGCCGCGATCTACCACGTGTTCTCGACGACCGGCCGCTGGGCGGCGCCCCCCGCCCGGTTCTACCGGACGGTGGGGCCAGCCGCGGTCGCGATGTTCTTCATGATCACGGGCCTCCTGTTCTTCGGAAAGCTGCTCGCGGAGGATGGCCGGCCAGATTGGCCGCGGCTGTTCGTCGGTCGGATCGCGCGCATCGCACCCCTTTATCTGGCCAGCGTCGTGGCGATGCTGGCCACCGTTCTCGGCATCAGCCCCCATCTGCACGTGCCGCCGCTGGACCTCGCCCGTCAGGTCGGAAGCTGGCTGCTGCTGGGCTTCGGTTCCCAGCCGGACGTCAACGGCTACGGCCGGACCTGGGCGCTCGATGCCGGCGTGACCTGGACGCTGCACTACGAGTGGTTGTTCTACATCGCGCTGCTGCCATTGGGCCTGCTGGTCCGCTTCCGGCTATTGTCCCCCGCGTCGACCATCCTGTGCCTCGCCGCCTGTCTGGCCTGGGCGGCACTTACGCCCGACACGAATATCCCGCCGAGCCTGCCGGTGCTGTTGTCCATGTTTCTCGCGGGGATAGCGGCGGCGGCCATCAGGCGGGCGAGATGCCCGATCGGGACGGGGGTGACCGGATCGGTGGCGATCCTGCTGCTGCTCGGCCTGACGTTCCTGTGCCCGGGGCGCTACGGCTTCGAGCCGACATTGCTGCTCGGCGGCGCCTTCTTCCTGATCGCGGGCGGCAACACCCTGTTCGGTCTGCTGGAAAGTCGTCCGGCGATCCGGCTCGGGCATATCAGCTTCGGCGTGTACCTGTTGCAGGGGCAGGTGCTGTGGACGGTATTCCATCTCGTGCCGCCGTCGGTCACGAGGTCGCCGGCCGGCTTCTGGTACTGCGTGGCCGCGGCCTGTTTGTCGCTGGTCCTGGTCGCGACGGCGGCGCATCTCGCGATCGAGCGGCCCGGGATCGAGCTGGGTCGCCGGGTGGGCACTCGTCTGCGGTCCGGCTCCCGAACGACGGCGTCGGAGGCGTGAGCTTCTTCGCCGGGCGACGCGGCTTAGGGGATTGCCGGCGGTGCACCCGTGCCGGCGCCCGGCGGTGGACCTTGTGCATGGCACCCGGCACTTGGTCGCGATATCGATGAGGGTCTCGCCCCGTGCCGGGCGTCGCGGCCCGCGGTCAAGGCGCATCGCCCTTACGACGCTCCTATGCCGGGCGTCTGAGGGGTGATCGGATGCCGGCCGGCTGTTGTGGCGCTTCGTGTCCGTGCCCGTGAGCCTCGACGGCGGAACGGGAATCGGGCGCGGCGATCTCAGCGCCGGCGGTCAGGCCGCCTTCTTCATGATCTCGCTGCGATGGCGGGCGCGGCCGGCATCGGTGACGCGGAAGCGGGAGGTGTCTTCCGGCATGAGCTCGGCCAGGCCCAGCTCGGCCAGACGCACCAGACAACGCCCGTCCTTCAGGCCGTCCGGCCGTCCGGCACGCCCGCATTGGAGCAGCCGGTGCAGCGCCGACCGGCAGCAGGTCTCGAGATAGGGCTCGTTCCACATCGTGGGACAGGATGACCGGCGGCTACCCTCCGGCGCAAGAGGGCGCTTGCCGCGGAGGCTCCCTGGAGGCGTAGGTCACCGTGCCTGCCGAAACGCTTCCGCGAGCCGGGGAGGCGGCGGTTCGTGGTCGGGGCCGCTTCCAACCGGCAGCACTCTGGGGCAGGGAAGGTGTTTCCAAGCGGATGATGGGTGCGATGCCGGTCGGCGATCTTCTTTCACGCGCGGCGCTGCCGTTGCTCCACCGCGTCGATCCGGAACGCGCGCACCGGCTCGCCACCACCGCGCTGCTGTTCGGGCTCGCCGGACGGGCTCCTCCGGACGCGGACGACATGCTCGCGGTCGATGCGATGGGGCTGCGTTTTCCCAACCCGATCGGGCTCGCCGCCGGTTTCGACAAGGATGCGCGGGTGGTGCGCCCGCTGGCGCGGCTGGGCTTCGGGCTGGTGGAAGCCGGCACGGTGACGCTGCGGCCGCAGCCCGGCAACCCGGCGCCGAGATTGTTCCGCCTGCCGGAGGACGGGGCGGTGATCAACCGCATGGGCTTCAACAATGGCGGCGTGCGGCCGTTCCGCGACCGGTTGCGGCGATTGGCCGAGGCCGGACGACGCGGACGTGGCGCCGGCGTTCCGGTGGGCGCCAATGTCGGCATCAATAAGGACAGCGCCGATCCCGAACGCGATTACGCCGCGATGGTCCGGCTGCTGGCGCCGCATGCCGATTATCTGGTCATGAATCTCAGCTCGCCCAACACGCCGGGCCTGCGGGCGCTGCAGGATGCGGACCGGATGCGGGCGCTGCTGGGGGCGATCGCCGCCGCGGCCCCGGTACGGCCGCCGCTGCTGGTGAAGCTGGCGCCCGACCTGCCGTTCGACGCGCTGCCGGCGATCGTGGACGCGGTGGTGGCCGGCGGGGCGCAGGGGCTTATCGTTTCCAACACCACCCTGGACCGGGCCGCGGAGCTGCGGGGCGCCCATCGCGGCGAGACCGGTGGATTGAGCGGCCGGCCGCTGCGGGCGAAATCCACCGCCATGCTGCGGGAGGTGTCTAGGCTGGCGGACGGCCGGCTGGTGCTGGTGGGATGCGGCGGCATCGAGACTGGTGCCGACATCCTGGAGAAGCTGCGGGCCGGCGCGCACCTCGTGCAGATCTATACCCGCTTCATCTGGGAAGGGGCGCCGATGCTGCCTCGATTGAAGCGTGAGCTGCGCGACGAGCTGCGGCGCCATGGCTGGCGTTCCGTGCGCGACGCCGTGGGAGCCGCGCGATGACCGGAGAGGCGATGACCGGCGATGCCGCCGCCCGGACTTCCCCGATCCGGCATCTCGACGGCATCCGGAGCCTCGCCGACCGGTTCGACGGCTTCGTGGTGGATCTGTGGGGCGTGGTGCATGACGGCGAGCGGCCCTATCCGGGAGCCGCGGATGCGCTGACCCGGCTGCGCGCGGCGGAAAAACGCGTGGTGCTGCTGAGCAACGCGCCGCAGCGCCGCGAGCGCGTGCTGCTCCGGCTGCGCGAGATGGGGATCGGCGACGCGCTGCATGACGGCCTGGTGACCAGCGGCGAGGAAACGCGCCGTCTGCTCGCGGAATGGCGCGATCCATTCCTGACGGGGTTGGCGCGCCGTGTGCTGATGCTGGGGCCGGAACGCGACCGGCCTTTGGTGGACGGGATCGGGCTGCAGCTGGTGGAGAAGGCGTCCGAGGCGGCGCTGCTGCTCAATGTCGGGCCCGACCACGAGGCGGCCGAGACCGACCTGGAGCCGTATCTGCCCCTGCTGCGGGCCTCCCTGGAGGCGGGCCTGCCGATGCTGTGCGCGAACCCCGATCTGGAAATCGTCCGCGACGGCCGCCGGATCGCCTGCGCGGGGCTGCTGGCGCGGAGCTATGCCGAGATGGGCGGCGCGGTGCGACAGGTCGGCAAGCCGTTCCCGGAGATCTACCGGCCGGTGAAGGAGCTGCTGGGGCTGCCGGACGGGCGGATCCTGGCCATCGGCGACGCGCTGGCCACCGACATCGCCGGCGCGGCCGCGGCGGGCATCGCATCGTGCTGGGCGCTGGGCGGCATCCATGCGGACGCGCTGCGGGGCGATCCCGCATTGGCCGCCCGCGCGGCCATGGCGGCGCAGCTCCAGCCTTTCGCCACCGTGCCGAGCCTGCGCTGGTAGAAGGCGAACGTCTTTGTCCGGATGGCGCGGAGGCATCCGATTGGACGAAGTGGGTTAATCAAACCGGTGACCGTGTCGGGTGTCCTGGTCGCGGAAGCGGGGAGACGTTCCTGTCGTCACCGACGGCCTGGAACATGGCCTCGTAGGCTTCCTGCCCAACGCCGGACGCCGGAACGCCGATCGCAGGGAAGCGCCGGAGGATCGCAGGGGCCGGGGCGCGAACCGGTTCGGGCGCACCGCGCGATCGCGTGGCCGCCACCGGCGCCGCCGGGAACGCTCCCGGACCTCGGACTCGGGGCGCCCGGCGACGCGGAGCGGCCAATCTCGCTTCCCGGCCGCTCCGTTGCCGGCGATCGAGGCGAAGTCCGCGCGGCCGGGACCGGGAAGGGCCCTCAGCGCGGCCGGTAGCGGCCGCGGATATCGCGAGGGGTGGGAACGTTCTGGATCGCCGGTGGCGGCACGGCCATCGCGTTGCCGGTGGGCGCGTTGGCGCCGAGCCCGGCATTGTTCGCGGTGCCCGCGGCGCCACCGCTGAGCACGGGACTGCCGGGCGCCACCGGCACCAGGCCGGGGCCGGGGGTGGGCGTAAGGCCACCGCCGCCGATGCCGGCCGGGGCGGCGGGCATGCCGGTGGCGATCGCCGGCTGGCCGGCGGCGGCCGCCGCCGCCGGGTTGCCGGCCCCGGGCGCCGCCTGTGCCCATGCGGCGGACGACATCGTCACCGCCGACAGCCCAACCAACAGCAGGGACGCGCTGGAGGCGCGCCGGGGCCGGGCGGCACGGTGATCGAGGGTGAAGGGTGTCATGGCGGAAAACTCCTGGTGCCGGGGGGCGCGTCGCATCCGGAACGCGCTCTTCTGGGCCGGTCGTTCGCGTGCCGCGTGATGACGATCGAGCGGCTCCATAACGCGCGGGCTATCACCGGGCTCACGCGTGGCCCTGGCTGCCCACCAGTCGCGACGGGTCGATCCCGAGGCTGGCGAGGGCCCGGTGCCACTTCGCGCCGTGATTGTTGCCGAACAGGATGGCTTCGCTGGACGGTGCGGGCAGCCAGGCGTTGCGCCGAATCTCGTCCTCGAGCTGGCCCGGTGCCCAGCTCGCATGGCCCAGCGCCAGGAACGCGTCCTTCGGGCCGGAGCCGTCGGCGATGACGCGCAGCACGTCGAGGCTGGCGGTGAGCGCGATCCCGTCCTGCACCGCGAGGCTGCCGTCGCTGGTCCAGTCGTCGGAATGCAGCACGAAGCCGCGCGATCCTTCCACCGGGCCGCCGGAGCACAGGGTGATGCGACGGCGCGGCGGGCTCGGCGCGATCTCGAGCTGCGACATCAGGTCGTCGAAACCGGGCTCGGACAATCCCTGATTGACGATGAGTCCCATGGCGCCGTCCTCCGTGGAATGGGCGCACAGGAAGATCACGCTCCGGGCGAAGGGTGGCGCATCCCCGAGGGCAGGGGTCGCGATCAGCAGCTGGCCGGTCAACCCGTCGCTGGCATCGAGCCGGCGGGTGCCGGAACGGGCCTCGGTATCGGACGGCGCTGTTGATGCGGAGCACATGAAGAACAGTTTGGCACCGGGAACGCGCTGCGCAAGGCGGGGAGCCTGCGGACCGCGCCCGGATGGACGAACGATCGGCATTCCCGGCCGTTGGACGAGGTGTAGCGGCCCGGCGGGGATCACCGACCCCCCACCGCGCCAGACCGCCCCGCCAGACATGAGGAGGAAGCATTTCCGATGCCGTTCACCCTGGCATTCCTGCAGGACCCGATGCCGGTGGTCATCCCGGACGCGGGGCGCGCTGCCACCCGTCCTACGGATATCCGCGAACATTTCGGAACGGAGGAAGCGGCCCTGCGCCGGGCGGCGGAACTGCTGCCCGCTCCGTCATGGTTCGATCTCCGCCTTTACGGTCCGGACGGCCGGCGGCTGTTCGACCAGCACGCGCTGCTGCAGCGTTTCGGCCACCTGCCGCCCGCCGGGGCCGCTAGCCCCGCTCCCGCGGAAGAAACGTTTCCGCTCGCCGAAGGAGCAGGGTGAGTTTCAGGTTCCGGATCGGGTCCGATGTTCGACGGACCTCCCGGCACGCGGCGCAAACGGGGGAAACGGAGTCCACGCCGGGGTAGCCGCGGTGAGGGCGGCCATGGCGTCCGCCATCGGGGATGGCGGCGTCGCGCGCGGAAGTTTTCGAAGCTCGTCCGTTGTTTCGGGGGAGGGCGGCGGACGCTCGCCCGCGTCGGCGGTTACCTCTGGATCACCGTGGCGGCCAGCCGGTGCCGATATGCCGGGTCGCCGGACTTCCGGGCGCCACAACTCGTTTTCGGGTCGCGGCAGATCGCGGTCCCCGCACGACGCCTGGTGCCGGACGTGACGTCCTGCTCCGTCACGAGGCAGGGAAGCGACCTCGTGGGCGTGAGGCCGTCTGGCCGGTCGGATGAACGGGAGCACCTGAACGGCCGGACGGCCGGAGATGGCGCTGGCCGTTGCGAAAGGATCGACGGCCCGATCCCGCACTTCCCCATGGGGTCGAACGCCTTCCCCTATTCGTGGCTGAGCCGCCTCGTCGTGCCGGCGGCAGCATGGCGCGCCGCCGCCGGCTTCCGCGACCGGGCGTAGTTCGTGGCGGCGGGCGAGAGGAAGAAGTGCGGCACCAGGCCGGAGCACCGCACAACCGGCGTGCCGCCCGAGCGTTTCCTCGTGCAGGCGATCCGGTCGGATGGGTTGCGCCGAACCCGGGGCGCCATGCCCGTTCAGGAGCATGCCCATGGCCGTCAGCATCGAAACCGCCGCCGTCGTCGATCGGGCCGGAAGGACGGTGGGCCGGAACCGGCTTTCGTCGTTGGTGCTGGCGATACCCCCATCCGGGCGATGGCCGGAGCCGACTGGTGCCATGATGCCCGAACCCCATCTCGCCGCGGGCTTCACGCCATGTTCCAGGCAGGCCGCCTGGTTCCGGCGATCGGAAGCGGTCCTGGCAGAGCATCGCTGATGGCCGGTGCGATGCTGGGCGTCCTGCCGGAACCACGCCGTGTCGGTTTTTGCACCCCGTCGCGGGCGCGGGATGACGGAACCTTGCCCGAGGACGCGCCGAGGCTCGGTGCCGGGCGCATATCCCGCGTCCCCGGCACCGGGCCGTCCGCAACAACATCCCTTTTGGAGACCGAGATCCCGTGAGCCAGTCCAGCCCCCGCATCGCGCTCGTCACCGGCGCCAGTTCCGGTTTCGGCCGCGCCATCGCCCAGCGCCTCGTGGCCGACGGTATCCGGGTGATCGCCACCGCCCGGCGCCGCGACCGGCTCGATGCGCTGCGGAGCGAGCTCGGCGACCAACTGCTGCCGCTCGTGCTCGACGTCACCGATGCGGAAGCGGTGGCGGCGCTTCCCGGCGCCCTGCCGGACGGCTGGCGGGAGGTGGACGTTCTGGTGGCCAACGCGGGCCTGGCGCTCGGGCTCGGTCCGGCGCACGAAGCGAAGCCCGAGGACTGGGCGCGCATGATCGCCACCAACGTGTCCGGGGTCACCACGACCGTGCGTGCCCTGCTGCCCGGGATGGTGGCGCGCGACCGGGGCCACGTGATCACCATCGGCAGCATCGCCGGCACCTATCCCTATCCGGGCGGCAACGTCTACGGCGCCACCAAGGCGTTCGTCGCGCAGTTCGCGCTGAACCTGCGCGCGGATCTGGTCGGCACCGGCGTGCGGGTGTCGAACCTCGAACCGGGCCTGGTCGGCGGCAGCGAATTCAGCAACGTCCGCTTCAACGACGACGACAGGGCCGCCAAGGTCTATGAGAACGCCGAGCCGCTGCTGCCGGAGGACATCGCGGAAACCGTGTCCTGGGTCTTGTCGCTGCCGGCGCGCGTCAACATCAACCGCGTGGAACTGATGCCGGTGACCCAGGCATCCGCGGCTTTGGCCGTCAAGCGGAAGGGCTGAGCGCGCGATGGACCACAAGCGACGCCGCAAGCTGCTTGCCCGCTACCGCATCACCCACGGCAAGCATTTCGAGCTGAAGGACCACGATCCGCGGGACACCGACGGGATCGACATCGACAAGGACGAGGGAAAGCAGCTCCTGGCCGAAGGGGTGGAGCGCCTGGCGGAGCTTCAGGGTCTGCTCTACGCCGACGGGCGCCATGCCGTGCTGGCCGCGTTCCAGGCGATGGACGCCGGCGGCAAGGACGGCACCATCAAGCACGTGATGTCCGGGGTGAATCCCCAGGGCGTGACCGTGACCTCCTTCAAGCAGCCCGGCCCGGTGGAAATGGCCCACGATTTCCTGTGGCGCATCCACCTGAACGCACCCATGCGGGGACGCATCGGCATCTTCAATCGCTCGCACTACGAGGAGGTGCTGGTGGCGAAGGTGCATCCGGCAGTGCTGGACAACCAGAACCTGCCGCACGCCGATCGCGACAAGAAGTTCTGGCGCCACCGCTACGAGGACATCAGCAACTTCGAGTTGATGCTGTCGCGGCAGGGCACCACGATCCTGAAGTTCTTTCTGCATCTGTCCAAAGACGAGCAGCGCGAGCGCTTCCTGGCGCGCATCGACGAGCCCGACAAGAACTGGAAATTCAGCGCTTCCGACTTGAAGGAGCGCGGATACTGGGATGCCTACCAGGAGGCCTACGAGGACGCGATCCGCGCGACCGCCACGCCGCACGCGCCCTGGTTCGTGATACCGGCCGACCGCAAATGGTACGGAAGGCTGCTGGTGGTCGAAGCGATGATCGACGCCCTCGAAGGACTCGATCTCAAGGCGCCCGCCCCGCCGGACGCGAGCGTGCTCGCCGATGCGAGACGGGCGCTGGAAAAGGAGGACTGAGCGCCGCGTCAGCTCATCCAGTTGCCGCCGTCGATGTTGTAGCACTGCGACACAATGTAGTCGGCGTCGCGGCTTGCCAGGAAGGTGGCGAGGCCGGCGATCTCGTCGGGCCGCGCCATGCGCCCGAACGGCACGCTTTCGCCGACGATGCGCTTCTTCTCGCCCGGCTGGCGGTTCTCGTAGCGCGCGAACATCGCGTCCACGTGCTCCCAATGCTCGTTGTCCACCACGCCGGGCGCGATCGCGTTGACATTGATGCCGTGCTTGATGAGATCGAGCCCCAGGCTCTGGGTGAGCGAGATCACCGCGGCCTTGGATGCGCAATACACGGCCACCAGCGGCTCGCCGCGCCGCCCGGCCTGCGACGCGAAATTGATGATCTTGCCGCCCTGGCCGTGCTCGTCGCGGCCCTGGGCGATCATCTGCTTCGCCGCCGCCTGCGCGGTGAACAGAAGCCCCTCGACATTCACCGCGAACACCTTTGCGTAGTCCGCGCGGGTGATCTCCACCGTGGGGGCCAGCGTGAACAGCCCGGCGTTGTTCACGAGGATGTCCAGCCGCCCGAACCGCCCGACGGTGGCGGCGATCAGATCGTCGATCGAGTCCTGGCGGGTGACGTCGAACTGCAGGCCGATCGCGCCCTGACCGACTGTCTCGGCCGCGGCACGGGCGCCGGCCTCGTTGATGTCGGCGATCACCACGCGCGCGCCCTCGGCCGCGTAGCGCTGCGCGATGGCCAATCCGATGCCGCGTGCGGCGCCGGTGATGATCGCGACCTTGCCGTCCAGCGGCTGGGGGTTCGCCATGATGGGTGGTTTCCTCTGGTTCGTTGTTGTGGATCAGGCCGGGGCGCAGGCACGCGCGTAGCAACGCAGCACATCGCGCACCGCCTCGACCATCAGCGCGCGCGGTTGCGCCGGAAGCGTTCCCGAAGCGACCCGGTCGTGCAGCCTCGGCAGGAACTGGCTGATCAGCGGCAGCGGGATCGCGACGCCGTCCAGCCGTGACAGCAGCGCGTCCACCGCCTGCCGGGCGGCCGGCGCCGGCCAGTAGTAGCGGATGCGATCGCTGAGGGAATAATGGCGCAGCACGCGCTGCTCCGCCGGCGTGCCGGGATAATGGCTCCGCCAGTTCCCTGGCTCCGCCAGCATCAGCTCCTCCATCGCGTCCTCGATCCGGCCGCCGCAGGGGCGGAGCACCGCGGCGATCGCGTCCAGCCCGTAGATCGCCTCGCGCAGCGCGAAGGTCAGTCCTGGGCCGACCTTCAGGATCGGGAAGCCGTCGCGCACCAGCCCTGCCAGCGCGGCTTCCGGCTGGTAGTCCGTTGAATGGGCCTCGAACACCAGCCCCGGCATGCGGTCGAGCGTGCGAACCAGTGCCCGCGCCTCGTCGGGCCGGTAGATTACCACGTCCTGGTGGCCGAACTCGACGCCGGGCTGCACCACGATCGCGATCACCCGGCTCCAGGCGTCGGGGGCCACGCGGCGGAACTCCTCCTCGTGCACGCGGTAGGTCGCGAGCACGGCGTCCGGCGCGGTCGGCACCAGATGGTCGAGCGCATGGGTGGCGCCGCCCGGCGTCGGCACCTCGGTGCCGATGATGAAGAAGGGCTGCTCCGCACCCGCGGCCGCGTCGGCCGCCCTGGCCAGCCGCGCCGCCCGTTTGGCGATCACCGCGTCGGGCGGCGCTTCCGCTTCTCCCGCGCAGCCCATGCTGGCGTCGAGATGCAGCTTGGTGAAGCCGGCGCGGGCATAGGCGTCGATCATGGCGACCGCCTTGTCCATCGCCTCCGCGGCAGGCAGCCGGCGCCACGGGTTGGGGCCGAGATGATCGCCGCCCAGGATCAGGCCGTGCCGGGGAAAGCCGATCCGGTCCGCGATCCCTTCCACGAACGTGCGGAAGTCCGCCGGGGTCATGCCGGTGTAGCCGCCCTCCTGGTTCACCTGGTTGCAGGTGGCCTCGATCAGCGCCGGGGTGTCGTCGGCCGCCGCCTGCCGGAGGGCCGCCTCGATCACCAGCTCATGGGCCGAACAAACGGAGGTGATGCCGAGCGGGCTATGCGCGTCGCGTCGCGCGCGCAGCGTGCGCAGGATGTCGTCGGGTCGCATGGAAGGCTCGTCCTTCAGCGGATGGTGTAGCCGCCATCGATCGGCAGGTTGGCGCCGTTGATCATCGCCGCCGCGCCGCTGGCCAGGAACAGCACCGACAGCGCCACTTCCTCGGGCTTGGCGAAGCGTCGGGTCGGGATCTCGGCCTTGGCGCGCTCGCCCTTCTCGCCGGCCCACCCCACGAGCGCCATCGGGCTTTCCACCACGGTGGGCGACACGCAGTTGACGGTGATGCCCTTCGGACCCCACTCGATCGCCATGCAGCGCGCCATGCCGAGCAGCCCGGTCTTGGCCGAGCAATAGGCGGTGTGCTCGTAGAGACCGACCACCGCCGCCTGCGAGGCGAGAAACACGATGCGGCCGTAGCCGCGCGCCAGCATGTGGCGGCCCGCCGCCCGGCTGAACAGGAACTGTCCCCGGAGGTTGATCGCGATCACCTCGTCGAACTCGGCGACCGGCGTGTCCTCGGCCAGGCCCACGTGGCCGATCGCCGCGTTGTTCACCAGGATGTCGATCCGGCCGAAGCTCCGGGCGATGTCGTCCACCGTGCGGGTGACCTCCTCCTCCGAATGCAGGTCCGCCACCCACCCCTGCGCGCCGCCGCCGATCTCCGCCGCCAGGGCATGGACGGCAGGGTCGCGGTCCACCAGGGCGAGGCGCGCGCCGCGTTCGCGGAAGGCGGCTACGAGGCAGCGGCCTATGCCGCCGGCGGCGCCGGTGATGATCGCGGTCCGGCCGCTGAGATCGAAGGCCGACTGGAAATCGAGCGTGGTCATGGCAGCACCGGAGCTGGAGGAGGAGATCAGGACGAGGCGATCAGGGCGTCGAGGTCCGCGAAACCGGCGGTGCCCTCCATCGGGCCGCGCCGCGTCACCGCGAGCGCACCGCTGGCGGCCGCGTAGCGCAGGCACTCGGCCGGCGGCATGCCCTGTAGGCGGCAGGTGACGAAGGTGGCGCCGAAGCAGTCGCCGGCACCCGTGGGATCGATCTCGCGGACCGGCAGCGCCGGCACGTGCAGATCTCCGTCGCGGTCGTGATAGGAGGCGCCGCCGCTGCCGCGCTTCACCACGATCGCTGACACGCCCAGTCCCAGGATCTCGCGGATCGCGTCCGCCTCGTTCTTCGCCTCGGTCAGCAGCATGAGCTCGGGCCCGCTGGGCAGGAACACGTCGCAATATTGCAGCATCATCTCGAGCGCCGCGCGCATCTCCGGGATGCCCAGCATCTCCTTGCGCACGTTGGGATCGAACGACACCGTGCCGCCATTGCGCTTCACCTTGCCCAACGCCGTCTTGGCCTCGTCGATCAGGCGGAACGAGAACATGGACGATCCCATCACGTGGAAATGCCCGCAGCGATCGAGCAGGGCGTCCCCTTCCGCCGTGATCCGCGTCTGGCCGCACGCGCTGTTCTTGATGTTGAACACGAAGTCGCGCTCCCCGTCGGCGCGATAGCGCACGAACGCGCTTCCCGTGACATGCTCGGGATGCACGCGGATCGCCGACACGTCCACGCCGTCGGCGCGTAGCCGCTCGATGTTGAGCCGGCCGAAATCGTCGTCTCCCACACAGGAGATCAGCCCCGCCGGATGACCCAGCTTCGCCACCTGATCGATGAAGATCGCCGGCGCTCCGGACGCGAACGGGCCGCGCAGCCCGATCGGTTCGCGGAAGCCGTTGCCGGGCTCGTCCGCCATGATCTCCACGACGATCTCGCCGAGCGTCACGATGCTGCGCGGTGCGGCGGCCGGGGCGGAGGCGTTCATGGAAAGGCGACCTTACTGGACGGAGGGATTCTGGTCGGACATGGCGGAAGAGCCCTGTCCGTCCCGGCGGAACACGCAGCCGGCGCTGCCTGTGACCTGCCGGAACCCTTCTTCCAGCAGGCCGCGGGCAAGGAAACGTTCCTGGCCCGGTACAACCCCGGCCAGCAGGAGATGGTCGATCTGATCCAGACGGATCGCGGGCCCGGCCGTGGCGGAGGTTCCGCCGCGCGGCGGCGGCACCATGACCAGCACAGCCCGCGAATGCAGGACCGCCTGGCGGTGCAGGACCTCGGAGGTTCCCGGCGGCAGGCACACCCGATCCTCCAGCAGCTGTTCGCCTTCCAGCACGCAAAGGTCCGGGCGATGCAGCTCGAACGCCTGCGCGACCTGGGGACCTTCCAGCGTGGCATTGTCCCGTCCGACACGACCGCCGGTCAGGTGGACCGGCCCGTCGAGGCAGCCGAGCGCGACGGGAAGCGGATCGAGCGAGCACAGGATCACGCTGCGGTGCGGATCCGGCGGCAGGTGGGGCAGCAGCAGCCCGGGAAGCCGGCCGGGGCCGAGCAGGATCGACCCGCGGCCGGCGGCGATCCGGGCCGCGTCCAGCAGCAGGGGGCGGACGGCGTGCTGGGTAGGCGGGGCGCGGCCGCGATCCTCCGCGCCCCACGCGGATCCGCGGACGATTCGGGCCTCGCCGGCCGCGCGGACGATCAGGCCCTGCTCTTCCAGATAGGCGAGATCGCCGCGGATGGTGACCGCCGAGACCTGCATGTCGCGGCTCAGGGCGTCGACGCGGAGCCGGCCCTCGCGCCGGATGCGCTCGGCGATCTCCAGCCTTCGCTGCAATACGACGCTGCGTTGTCCAAGGCCCATGATGACGCCGGTTGACCCTCGGGCGAAAGACACTTCTTTCGCCGCGAAAGCTCTAGCTCGGTCCGGAGCGGCCCTCAAGTGGCGGTTTCATACGACCACGGACGCTGGCCCGGAGCGGCGTGGCGCGGAGGTCCGACAGGCGCCGCTGCCCGCCGCGGAAGGGGGGAGACGGGCGCTCCGGGAGGCGCTATCGTTCGTTTCGCACTCGTGTTTGTAAAACCACACGGTCCAGTTCGCGTTCGCCCTCCTCGGTCAAGGGGAACGCCGGAAAACGGTGGGATTCGGACCGGAGCGTGAGTCAGGAAACGGCAAGATCCGCATGGCCCGCAGAATGGCCCGGATCGGCCCCAGGAGGATGGGTCCCATGAGTTCAAGAAAGCGTCTCGCCGCGGTGTCGGCGCTGGTTCCGATGCTGGGTGGCGCCGGCCTGTGTCTGGGTGCTTCCGGCGCCCTCGCCGACACGACGTTGACCATCGCGACGGTCAACAACACACAGATGATCGAGATGCAGAAGCTCTCGCCGCAGTTCGAGCAGAGCCATCCCGGCATCCACCTGAAGTGGGTGGTCCTGGAAGAGAACGTGCTGCGCCAGCGCGTCACCACCGACATCGCCACCCACGGCGGCCAGTTCGACATCCTCACCATCGGCAACTACGAGGTGCCGATCTGGGCCAAGCAGAACTGGCTGACGCCGTTCGAGAACCTGCCGTCCTCCTATGACGTGGACGATGTGCTCAAGCCGGTGCGCGAGGGCATCTCGTACAAGGGCAAGCTCTACGCGCTGCCGTTCTACGCGGAAAGCGTGATGACGCTCTACCGCAAGGACCTGTTCCAGAAGGCCGGCCTGACCATGCCGGACCACCCGACCTATACCCAGATCCGCGAATACGCCGACAAGATCACCGACAAATCGGCCGGAATCGCCGGGATCTGCCTGCGCGGCAAGCCGGGCTGGGGCGAGAACATGGCCTATTTCACCACGCTGGTGACGGCCAACGGCGGCCAGTGGTTCGACGAGAGCTGGAAGCCCACGATCAACACGCCGGCCTGGCATCAGGCCCTGACCTACTACGATGACATCCTGAAGAAGGACGGTCCTCCGGGCGCCGCGTCCAACGGCTTCAACGAGAACCTCGCCCTGTTCACGTCCGGCCATTGCGGCATGTGGATCGACGCCACCTCCGCCGCCGGAACGGTGTTCGACAAGGCGCAGTCGCAGGTGTCGGACAAGTCGGGCGTCACGGCGGTGCCGACCGGCTCCTTCACCGGTGGCCCGACCTGGCTGTGGTCGTGGAACCTCGCGATCCCGGCCTCCTCCAAGCAGGTGGATGCCGCGAAGCAGTTCATCACCTGGGCGACGTCCAAGGAATATGTCCAGCTGGTCGCCAAGACCGATGGCTGGGTGAACATCCCGCCCGGTACCCGCACCTCGTCCTACGAGTCGGCCGAGTACAAGCAGGCGGCGCCGTTCTCGCCGATGGTGCTCGAGGCGATCAACAACGCTAATCCGCTGGCGCAGACCAAGAACCCGCGCCCCTATACCGGCGCGCAGTTCGTCAGCATTCCGGAGTTCCAGGCGATCGGCACCAATGTCGGCCAGACGGTGGCGGCGACGCTCGCCGGCTCGATGTCGGTGGACCAGGCGCTCAGCAGCGCCCAGGCGGCGACGGCGCGCACCATGCGCCAGGCGGGTTACCCGAAGAAGCAGTAAGTCCCACGACACGAGGGAGCGGCCGCAGTCCGGCCGCTCACCGGGGCCGGGAAGGAGGGGCGGGACCGCGAGGTTCCGGCCCGATTTCGTTCGTGCGCTTTGCCTCGGCCGCGGGCCGGATATCGATGCGCCCCTAATCGGTCTCGGATGGACGATCAGCCGTGAGCCATGCCGCCGAAAGACCGCCCGTCCCGTCGGCCCGGGCGTCCGTAGGCCGACGAGCCCGAGGCTGAACAAGAAAACGCCGGGTCTCTCGACCCGGCGTTCTGCTTTTCCCCTGATCCCCGCGTCCGGGGTGATCGTCAGGTCGCCGTTTCCGACTCCCGCTCCGACCCGCCTTCCCCGTCCGTGTCCGACGGGGCGGGGGGAGCGTTGTTCTCGATGTACTCGAACTCGAGCTGGCCGTCCTTGAGCGTGACCTTGACCGCCCCGCCCTTGACCAGCTTGCCGAACAGAAGCTCCTCCGCCAGCGGCTTCTTGATGTGCTCCTGGATGACCCGGCCGAGCGGCCGGGCACCGTAGAGCCGGTCGTAGCCTCGTTCGGCGAGCCACTCCTTCGCCGAGGAGGAAAGCTCGATGGTGACGTTGCGGTCCGCGAGCTGGGCTTCCAGCTGCAGCACGAACTTCTCGACCACGCGGCCGACGATCTCGGGCGTCAGGCCGGCGAACGGGATGATGGCATCGAGGCGGTTGCGGAATTCGGGGGTGAACAGGCGCTTGATCGCCTCCTCGTCCTCGCCTTCCCGGCTGTCGCGCCCGAAGCCGATCGCCTCGCGGGTCATGTCGGCCGCACCCGCGTTGGTCGTCATGATCAGGATGACGTTGCGGAAATCGACGGTCTTGCCGTTGTGGTCCGTGAGCTTCCCGTGGTCCATCACCTGCAGCAGGATGTTGTAGAGATCCTGGTGCGCCTTCTCGATCTCGTCGAGCAGCAGCACGGCGTGCGGATGCTGGTCGATGCTGTCGGTCAACAGGCCGCCCTGATCGAAGCCGACATAGCCGGGAGGTGCGCCGATCAGCCGCGAGATCGAGTGCCGCTCCATGTATTCCGACATGTCGAAGCGGATCAGCTCGATGCCGAGCGTCGAGGCGAGCTGCTTGGCCACCTCGGTCTTGCCCACGCCGGTCGGGCCGGAGAACAGGTAGTTGCCGATCGGCTTCTCGGCGTCGCGCAGGCCCGCCCGGCTGAGCTTGATCGCGGCCGCCAGGGCCTCGATCGCCCGGTCTTGGCCGAACACCATCGACTTCAGGTCGCGCTCCAGCGAGCGCAGCGTTTCCTTGTCGTCGGCGCTGACGCTCTTGGGCGGGATGCGGGCGATCTTGGCGACGATCTCCTCCACGTCGCGCAGCGTCACCGTCTTGCGGCGTTTGTTCTCCGGCTGGAGCATCCGCGAGGCGCCCACCTCGTCGATCACGTCGATCGCCTTGTCTGGCAGCTTGCGGTCGTTGATGTACTTGGCGGACAGCTCCACGGCGGCGCGGATCGCGTCGTCGGTGTAGCGGACCTTGTGGTGCTTCTCGTAGTTGGTCTTGAGCCCACGCAGAATCTTCACCGCATCCTCGACCGACGGCTCGTTGACGTCGATCTTCTGGAACCGGCGCACCAGGGCGCGGTCCTTCTCGAAATGCTGGCGGAACTCCTTGTAGGTGGTGGAGCCGATACAGCGCAGCGTGCCCTGGGCCAGCGCCGGCTTGAGCAGGTTGGACGCGTCCATCGCGCCGCCCGAGGTCGCGCCGGCACCGATCACCGTGTGGATCTCGTCGATGAACAGGATGCCGCCCGGGTTGTTCTCGAGCTCGGTCACGACCGCCTTGAGCCGCTCCTCGAAATCGCCCCGGTAGCGGGTACCGGCGAGCAGCGCGCCCATGTCGAGCGCATAGATGGTGGACTTGGCCAGCACCTCCGGCACGTCGCCTTCGACGATCCGCTTGGCCAGCCCTTCGGCGATGGCCGTCTTGCCCACGCCGGGATCTCCCACATAGAGCGGGTTGTTCTTGGTGCGCCGGCACAGGATCTGGATGGTGCGCTCGATCTCGCTGTCGCGGCCGATCAGCGGGTCGATCTTGCCGCCCTGCGCCTTCTTGTTGAGGTTGACGCAATAGGCCGACAGCCCGTCCGCCTGCTTGGCGGAACCCCGGCCGCGCTCCTCGCCGCGCTCGTTCTCGTTGTTCTCGTTGCCGCCCCCGCTGCCGTTGCCCGCCACGGGGCGCTGCGCCGCGCGTCCGGGGGCCTTGGCGATGCCGTGCGAGATGAAGTTCACGGCATCGAGCCGGGTCATGTCCTGCAGCTGCAGGAAATAGACGGCGTGGCTTTCCCGTTCGGAGAACAGGGCCACCAGCACGTTGGCGCCCGTCACCTCGTCCCGGCCGGAGGACTGGACATGGATCGCCGCCCGCTGGACCACGCGCTGGAAGGCGGCGGTCGGCTTGGGCTCGGCCGAACGGTCCGTGGCGAGGCCCGCCAGATCCTTGTCCAGGAACTCGGTCAGGTCGGCCCGCAGCTTGTCCAGGTCGACGCCGCAGGCGCGCAGCACGGTGGCGGCGTCCCCGTCATCCACCAGGCCCAGCAGGAGATGTTCCAGGGTGGCGTACTCGTGCCGGCGGTCGCCCGCGAGCGACAAGGCACGATGAAGCGTCTGTTCGAGATTGCGTGACAGCATGGTTGACGCTCCTTCGCCGATCAGAACCGGCATCGCGCCGCGGCTGCTGAACCCCCGACATGGCTGCAAGGCCAGGGATCATGAGGCGCGAGCCGCTTGCCGGGCCCGTGGAGCCGTCATCTTTGGGCGAAACGCCCCCCGAAGCCAATGAAAACCGGGTCAGAAACTCGCCGCCGGGGACATCCAGCCCGGTTCGCAAAGGAGAGTGGGCGCTCCACCCGGACTTTCCAAGGAGCATCCTTTCCGACGCCGCTCCCTGCCGAGGCCCGTCCCCGGGCCGGCCGGGGGCGACGCCGGGAGGGGCCCGTCAGTCCTTCTCGATCGTGCACTGGAGCGGGTGCTGGTTCTGACGGGCCAGATCCATCACCTGCGTCACCTTGGTTTCCGCCACCTCGTAGGTGAACACGCCGCAAACGCCCACGCCCCGCTTGTGGACGTGGAGCATGATCCGGGTCGCCTCGTCGCGGTTCTTCTGGAAGAACCGCTCCAGCACATGAACCACGAACTCCATCGGGGTGTAGTCGTCGTTCAGCATCAACACCTTGTACATGGCGGGCTTGCGCGTCCGGGGACGCGCCTTGACCACCACCCCGGTGTTGGAATCGTCATCGGTCGTGTTGTTGGGGTCGTTGCCGGGCGGCTGCCGGGCCGGCGGCTTGTCGCTGTCGCTCATGCGGGTCCATCCGCCAGGAACCGTTTCCGCCCCGCGCTTCGGGCCGGACGCCCTCGAGTGGCCGCGCGGAAGGACGCGGGAGTCAGCATCGACATGACGCACGAATGACAGGGGGGAAACCATGGCCGCTGTATATTGGAACTCGCCCGGCGCTTGAAAGACCCAAGCGGCATACGCTCCGTCCGAACGGCCGGTTCGGGGCCGGAGCACCCGACGCCTTCGGTCTGGGCCGCCAACCCCTTGCACGTTAACCAAAATTCGCCTGGACGACAGGTTGGGTCATCCATATCATCGGCCCCTACAGGGAAGGGGCGGAACGAATGGCGTCAGGTTCGGGTGGACTCAGACGGTTCCTTCGCCGCCGCACGCAGACCCTGCTGGCATCGGCCGCCGTGATCGCCGCGGGTGGGATCCTCGCGGCTCCCGGCGTCGCCCACGCCCAGTATGTCGGCCAGCTCAGCACCCTCGTCATGGATGCCGGCACCGGGCAGGTGCTCCAGCAGAGCAATCCGGACCTGCAGCGCTTCCCGGCCAGCCTCACCAAGCTGATGACGCTGTATCTCGCGTTCGATGCGCTTCGGCAGAACCGCATCTCGCTCGATCAGGCGGTTCCGGTTTCCTACCATGCCGCGTCGATGGAGCCTTCGAAGCTCGGGCTGATCCCCGGCTCCTACCTCACGGTAGAACAGGCGGTGCTGGCGCTGGTGACCAAGTCCGCCAACGACGCCGCCTGCGCGCTCGGCGAGATGCTGGCGCAGGGCAGCGAAGAACAGTTCGCCCAGATGATGACCCAGAAGGCCCGGTCGCTCGGCATGAGCAACACGACCTTCCGCAACGCGTCCGGCCTGCCCGATCCCGACCAGGTATCCACCGCCCGCGATTTCGCGACCCTGACGCGCCACCTGATCCAGGACTTTCCCGAACACTACCATTACTTCGCCGTGCCGGCCTTCATGTTCCACGGCCAGCAGATCCCCAATCACGATCCGATGCTGCGCATCTATCCGGGCGCGGACGGGCTGAAGACCGGCTACACGGTGGATGCCGGGCGCAATCTGGTCACCTCCGCGATGCGCGGCAACGTGCGGCTGATCGGCGTGGTGCTCGGCGCCCGCACCAACCCGCAACGTTCCATGGTGATGGCCGACCTGCTCGACCAGGGCTTCCAGCAGGAAGGGGTGCCCGTGATGGCGCGCCCCGCGCAGCACCACCGGGCCGAGCTGCTGCTCGCCGCCGACGCGGCTGGCGACGATCCGCCGGTGGTCCGCCACGCCACCCGCCGTCATGGCCGGGTCGTGATGCGCCTGGCGGCCTCGGCTCCGGCGGCCGCCCATCCGGTGACGCACCTCACCGGCGCCAAGCTCCGCCTCGCGGCCGCGCATGGCAAGGCCGCGACCCCGAAGGCCAAGCACGCCGCCCACCCGCGGGGCCGCACCCGCGGCTGATCCGGCGGTAGCCGGGCGGCGCGCCGGCACCGCATTTCCCGGCCCGTCCTCGCCGGCATCGTCCGGGGCACGGGCGCTCCCGTTCTTGCGCCGTCCGGTCGATCCTCTACATCCAGGGCGCGGGGCCGGTGCTTGCGTGCCGCCGCGCGGGTCTTCATCCTCGTTCCGGACCGTCGCGGTCCCGGGGAGACCCACCAGGGCAGTAAGGACCACGAGTCATGGACGGCGGAACCGAGAGTCGGCGCATCATCCTCCACGGGGAGCAGGATTTCGTCGGAATGCGGGCCGCGGGCCGTCTCGCCGCCGAAACGCTCGACATGATCACGCCCCATGTCCGTGCCGGCGTCACCACGGCCGAACTCGACCGGATCATCCACGACTACACGATCAGCCGCGGGGCGGTGCCGGCGCCGCTCAACTACCGCGGCTATCCGAAATCCTGCTGCATCTCCATCAACCACGTGGTCTGTCACGGCATCCCCGGCGATCGCGCGCTGCAGACCGGCGACATCCTCAACATCGACGTCACCTCCATCGTCGATGGCTGGTATGGCGACAGCAGCCGCATGTATGCGGTGGGCGCCATCTCGCGCCGTGCGGCGATGCTGATCGACGTCACCTACGAGTCGCTCCAGCGCGGCCTCGCGATGCTCAAGCCCGGCAACACGCTGGGCGACGTGGGTCACGCCATCCAGAGCTTCGTGGAAGCCAGACGCTTCTCGGTGGTGCGGGATTTCTGCGGCCACGGCATCGGCCGCTCGTTCCACGCGGCGCCCAACGTCCTGCATTTCGGGCGGCCGGGCGAGGGCACCGTGCTCAAGCCAGGCATGTTCCTCACCGTGGAGCCGATGGTGAACGCCGGAAAGCCCGACGTGAAGATCCTCGACGACGACTGGACGGCGGTGACCCGCGACCGCAGCCTGTCGGCGCAGTTCGAGCACATGGTCGGCATCACCGCCGACGGCTACGAGAACTTCACCTTGTCGCCGTCCGGGCTGCACCATCCACCCTACGCCATCGCCTGAGCCCGGCTGCCACAGGCCTGGCGGCGCTCCCCACGGACGCCGCGCCTGTTCGCGCGCAGCCGCCGCTCGGACCGCCGCCCGGCGGCATCGTCCCACCGCTTCCGTTCCTCATGCTCCCGGAGGTTCTTCCATGCGCCGGTTCGCCCTGATCCTGCTCGCCTCCACGCTGCTCTGCGGCACCCGCCCGGCGTCGACGGCCCCCTGGGAAGGCGCCGCGGATCCGTTGTCGTTCGGCCATGGGGAGAAGGCGGACGGCAGACCGGTGCCGGTGTTCGGCCGGCACGGCATGGTGGTGAGCGCGCAGCGGCTGGCGTCAGAGGCGGGAGCGGCCATCCTCAAGCAGGGCGGCAACGCGGTCGACGCGGCGGTCGCCACGGCGTACGCGCTCGCGGTGGTGTATCCGGCGGCCGGCAATATCGGCGGCGGCGGCTTCCTCACCCTCAGGCAGCCCGACGGCCAGGCCCTGTTCCTGGACTTCCGCGAGCACGCGCCGCTCGCCGCCACGGCGACCATGTACCAGGACGCCCAGGGCAACGTGGTGAAGGGGGAGTCTCTGCTCGGCTGGAAGGCGGTCGCGGTGCCCGGGACCGTCGCCGGCATGGACGAGGCGCTGCGCCGATGGGGTCATCTGTCGCGCGCGGCGGTGATGGCGCCGGCGATCCGGATGGCGCGCGAGGGGTTCTTGCTGACGCCGGGCGACGTGATGCTGCTCGACACCGCCACCGAAGGCTTCCGGAAGGACCCCGCTTCCGCGCGCATCTTCCTGCGCCCCGACGGCTCGCCGCTGCAGGTCGGCGACCGGCTGGTGCAGCGCGACCTCGCCGACAGCCTGACGCTGATCTCCCGCGAGGGTGCCCGGGCGTTCTACGACGGACCGATCGCCGCCAAGATCGTGTCCGCCAGCCGGGCCGGCGGCGGCATCCTGTCGGCCGAGGATTTCTCCCGCTACCACACGCGCGTACTGCCCCCGGTCACCTGCCATTATCGCGGCTACACCGTGGATACCGCGCCGCCGCCGAGCGGGGGCGGCGTCGCGCTGTGCGAGATCCTGAACATCCTCGACGGCTACGACCTGCGGGCCGTCGGCCTGCGCTCCCCGGCCGGGGTGCAACGGCAGGTCGAGGCGATGCGCCACGCCTATTCCGACCGGCGGGACCTCGGCGATCCGGCGTTCGTGGCCGATCCGGTGGCGCGTCTGGTCGATCCGGCCTATGCGGCGGCCGTCCGGGCGGCCCTGCCGGCCGATCGCGCCGTCGAGTCGTCGAGCCTCGTGCCTCTCGACCCGGCCCCGCACGCGGTCAAGGCCGCCGCCGCCGCGCCTGACGCGGCGGAGAAGACCCAGACCACCCATTTCTCGGTCATCGACAAGGACGGACGTGCCGTGTCGATGACCTACACCTTGAACGGCTGGTTCGGCGCGCAGGTGACGGCGGCGGGCACCGGCATCGTGATGAACGACGAGATGGACGATTTCTCGTCCAAGCCCGGCGTGCCCAACCAGTTCGGGATCGTCGGCTCCGCCGCCAACGCCATCGCCCCGGGCAAGACGCCGCTCTCCTCCATGTCCCCGACCATCCTGTCGCGCGGCAACAAGGTGGTGATGGTGATCGGCAGCCCGGGCGGCTCGCGCATTCCGACCATCACGCTCGAATCCATCCTCGCGGTGGTGGATGGCGGCCGCAACATCGCGGACGCGGTGAACATGCCGCGCTTCCACGAGCAATGGATGCCCGACATCGTCGAGGCGGAGCAGGATGCGCTGTCGCCCGACACGGTCGCGCGGTTGCAGGCGATGGGCTACCGGATCAAGCCGCACGAGAACTGGGGGGCCGCCGAAGGCATCCTGGTCGGGGGGCCATCCCTTTCCCAGGGCGGCGGCAGCCATCCTGGATATTGGGGTGGCGTGGACCTTCGCCATCCCGGCGGCGGGGCCGTGGGCGAATGAAGGACGCGCCGTAGAGAACGCGCGGGAAAGAGCGTGCCGGTCCGGCCGTGGCGCCGGGACCGAGCGCTCCGGCGTTCTCCGGCGTCAGCGGCCCGAGTCGCGATCCAGCGCCCGCATGAGCTGGTCCTTGGTCATGCGGGAGCGCCCGGACAGCTTGCGCCGCGTCGCCTCCGCATAGAGCTCGTCCCGGCTCGGGGCGTCCCGCTCGGTGTCCCGGCGCTGGCTCCGGTTTCGTTCGGGCGATTGCTGGTTCGAAGCGCCGGCCTCGCTCAGCGCGATGGCGATCGCCTGCTTCGGGTTGCGCACGGTGCCGCCATGACCGTCATCGAGCCCGCCCTGCTTGAACTCGTGCATCACCGCGTCGATCCTGCGCTTCTGCGGCTCGCTCTGCTTGGCCACGATCCCATCTCCCGCCGGCTGGTGCCGTGCTAACCGCCGGCCGGAAGGGTGGTTTCAGTGCCGCGGGGTCCCCACCAGTCCGGCATGGTGCAGCACCTGGTGGCTGCCCTTGAAGATCAGCTCGATCGCCACGGCCAGGACGATCAGCAGCCCGATCCAGCCGATCCAGCGGAAGCGTTCCAGCAATCGCGCCACCAGGGACGCGGCGGCCCCCATCAGCAGCACCGACATCGCGAGGCCGGTCACCAGCACCCACAGATGCTGTCCGGCGGCGCCGGCCACGGCCAGCACGTTGTCCAGGCTCATGGACAGGTCGGCCAGCACGATCCTGAAGATGGCGCGACGCAGCGCCCCCGGCGGCGCTTGCCGCACCTCGCCGTCCGCTCCGGCACCGCCGATGGTCGCGGCCTGATGCCCCCGGAGCTCGCGATACATCCGCCAGCATACCCACAACAGCAGCAGCCCCCCCGCCAGGGTCAGGCCGATGATCGCCAGCAGCTGCAGGGCTACCGTCGCCAGCGCGATGCGGATCAGGGCGGCGGCCGCGATGCCGAAGATGATCGCCACCCGCTTCTCGCGGCGCGGCAAGCCGATCACCGCGAGCCCCACCACCACCGCGTTGTCGCCCGCCAGGGTGATGTCGATCAGCAGCACCTGCAGCAGGTCCAGCAGCTGTGGCAGCAGGTGGTGCGGCAGGATGGATCCGGTGCTCATGAACGGGCTCGGCTCTGTCGGAGGGGGCTGGAACGCCGAGGACCGCGGCGATGGTCCGGGTTCGGTTTGTGGACGAGGGCCACCCGCGCGTAAACAGCCGCCCACGACACGCCCGCACCGGCCCCGGAAAGGACCATCCGATGATCCCGCGCTATACCCGTCCCGTCATGGCCGCGATCTGGGCGCCCGCGAACCGCTACCGCATCTGGTTCGAGATCGAGGCGCTGGCGGCGGAAGCGATGTCGTTGTTCGGCGACGTGCCGCCGGAGTCGGCCCGCGTCATCCGCGAGAAGGGCGATGCGGCGCTGGCCGCGTTCTCCGACGCCGACCTGGCCCGGATCGACGAGATCGAGGCCGAGACCCGCCACGACGTGATCGCCTTCCTGACCTGGCTCGCGGAGAAGATCGGACCGGACAGCCGGTTCGTGCATCTGGGCATGACGTCGTCCGACGTGCTCGACACCTGCCTCGCGGTGCAGCTGGCCCAGGCCTCCGATCTGTTGCTGGAGGATCTGGACGCGGTGCTGGCAGCGCTGAAGCGCCGCGCCTTCGAGCACAAGCACACGCTGACGATCGGCCGGTCGCATGCCATCCACGCCGAGCCGACCTCGTTCGGGCTGAAGCTAGCCGGGCACTACGCCGAGTTCGCCCGCAACCGGGAGCGCCTGGTGGCGGCGCGGGCGGAGATCGCCACCTGTGCGATCTCGGGCGCCGTCGGCACCTTCGCCCACGTGGACCCGCGGGCGGAGGAGTTCGTGGCCGAGCGGCTGGGGCTCCAGGCGGAACCGGTCTCGACGCAGGTGATCCCCCGCGACCGGCACGCGGCATTCTTCTGCACACTGGCGGTGATCGCCAGCGGCATCGAGCGGCTGGCGGTCGAGGTGCGCCACCTCCAGCGCTCGGAGGTTCGGGAAGCCGAGGAGTTCTTCCACCCGGGACAGAAGGGCTCTTCCGCCATGCCGCACAAGCGCAACCCGGTGCTGAGCGAGAATCTCACCGGCCTGGCACGGCTCGTCCGGTCGCACGCCGTTCCGGCGCTGGAGAACGTCGCGCTGTGGCACGAGCGCGACATCTCGCACTCGTCGGTGGAGCGCAATATCGGCCCGGATGCCACCATCGGCCTCGACTTCGCGCTGAGCCGCCTGGCCGGCATGATGGAGAAGCTGGTGGTGTATCCCGCGCAGATGCTGGCCAACCTCGAGGGGCTGGGCGGCGTGGTGCATTCGGGGGAGGTACTGCTGGAACTGGCCCGGCAGGGCGTGTCCCGCGAGGATGCGTACCGGATCGTGCAGCGCAACGCGATGGCGACCTGGACCAATCTCGCGAGCCCGGAGGGCAGGAGCTTCCGGGAGAATCTCGACGCCGACCCGGAGATCGCCGGCCGGGTGTCGGCTGAGGCGCTGGACCGTGCCACGGACGCGTCGCGCCACCTCCGGGCGCTGGACACGAGCTTCGTCCGGGTGTTCGGCGAAGCGGGCCCCGCGGCGCCCTGACGGCCCCGTGCCTATCGGCCTGCACCTTCCAGTTCAACAAAAGCTGTCGGACGCTGGCATTGACAGGGGGTGATCCCCATGTCGCATTGCAGCGGCCTTTGGTTCCCATCATCACGCAGAGGCGTGCTGCCGGTCGTTTCGGCGACCCCGGCATGCCTGGTTAAGGGCAGGTCAAGCCGACCGTGTGTACTGTCATCCTGTCGACCAATCCCGGCCATCCCTGGCCGCTCTTCATCGCCGCGAACCGCGACGAGCGCCTCGATCGCCGGTGGGAGCCGCCAGGACGCCACTGGCCGGAACATCCCGAAGTGGTGGGCGGCCTGGACAGTCTCGGCGGCGGGACTTGGCTCGCGGTGAGCGACCGCGGCGTGGCGGCGGGCGTGCTCAACCGGGTCGGCAGCCTCGGCCCGGCGCCGGGCAAGCGGTCGCGCGGCGAGCTGCCGCTGATCGCCCTGGCCGAGCCCGATGCCGAGTCGGCCATGCGCGCCGTCACCGCGCTGGACGCGGGACGGTGGCGTTCCTTCAACATGGTGGTCGCCGATCGCGAGCGGGCCTACTACATCCGGGGTCTCGGCTATGGCCACCCGGAAGCGGCGTTGCTGGAGCCCGGCACCCACATGATCGCCACGGCCGAGCCGGACGACATGACGATCCCCCGGATCGCCCGCCATCTGCCCCGGTTCCAGAGTGCCGCCCTGCCGCAGCCGCCCGACTGGCGGTCCTGGACGGCGCTGCTAGCCGATCGCTCCCTGCCTGCGGGGAGCGAGCTGAACATCCCGCCGCGCTCTGGCTTCGGCACCACCAGCTCCTCCGTGCTGGCGCTGCCAGCCGACCCGACAGAAGCCCCGCAATGGGTGTTCTCGTCCGGCGCGCCCGACCGCCACCCGTTCAACGCGGTGCCGATGAACAGCATGGAGATCGCTGCCGCCTGATCCGGACATCCTGCCGCCCCCGGCCCTGCGCGGGGCGGGGTGTGGGGGTGCGGTCCCGGGGGATATCGTTCGGCGGTGGCGGCTGCTATACGGCGCCCGCCGACCCTCACCGGACCCGTCCACGTCCGGGCCGTGCCGGCACGCCGATCATCCGGGGCACGCGTCGCGGGCCCTCTTGTGCAGTGTAAGGATCGTGATGGCCCGCCGCCGACAGCTCTACGAGGGAAAGGCCAAGATCCTGTTCGAGGGTCCGGAGCCGGGCACGCTCGTTCAGTATTTCAAGGACGACGCCACGGCCGGCAACGGCGCGAAGAAGGGCGTCATCACCGGCAAGGGCGTGCTGAACAACCGGATCAGCGAGCACCTCATGATGCGGCTGGGCGAGATCGGGGTGCCGACGCACTTCGTCCGCCGCCTCAACATGCGCGAGCAGCTGATCCGCGAGGTGGAGATCATCCCGCTCGAGATCGTGGTCCGCAACGTGGCGGCCGGGTCGCTGAGCAAGCGGCTCGGGATTCCGGAGGGCACCCGGCTGCCCCGCTCGATCATCGAATACTACTACAAGAACGACGGCCTCGGCGACCCGATGGTGGCCGAGGAGCACATCACGGCCTTCGGCTGGGCGTCCACCGTCGATCTGGATGACATGGTCGCGCTCACCCTGCGCATCAACGACTTCCTGAGCGGCCTGTTCCTGGGGATCGGCATCACGCTCGTGGACTTCAAGCTGGAGTTCGGCCGGTTGTGGGAGAACGAGGACATGCGCCTCGTGCTCGCCGACGAGATCAGCCCCGACAACTGCCGGCTTTGGGACGCCAAGACCAGCGAGAAGCTCGACAAGGACCGCTTCCGCCGCGACATGGGCCGCGTCGAGGAGGCTTATCAGGAGGTCGCCCGCCGTCTCGGCATCCTTCCCGAAGCGGGCAACAACGACATGAAGGGCCCGGAGGTCATGCAATGACCGACCGCTTCGACGCCTCGGAGGTCATGCAATGACCAAGGTCCGGGTTTCGGTGATGCTCAAGGACGGCGTGCTCGACCCGCCGGGCAAGGCGATCGGCCATGCGCTGCAGACGCTCGGCTTCGGCAATGTCGGCGAGGTCCGGGCGGGACGGGTGATCGAGCTGGAGCTTGACGAGGCCGATGCCGCGAAGGCCAAGGCCCAGGCCGACGAGATGGCTCGCCGGCTGCTCGCCAATCTGGTGATCGAGAGCTTCACGACCGAGGTGCTGTCATGATCCGCTCCCTGCTGCCGGCCGGTGCGGCCGTTCTTCTTCTCGCGGCGGCGCCCGGCGCCATCGCCCAGGACAAGCCCGTGGGCCGCCTGACCCACCTCCAGGCCGGCAAGCTGTTGTCCCTGTGCCAGTCGGCCCGCACCGCCGCCGTGTGCGACGCCTATGTGAGCGGCATCTCCGACGGCATCACGCTGGTGGAAACCGCCGCCGGCCCCGATGTCGCGCGCAAGGTGTGCACCCCGGCCGCCAGCGGCAACCAGCTCCGTTCCACCGTGGTGGCCTGGCTGAGCAAGCACAAGGAACGCCTGTCCGAGGATGTGGGGCCGGTGGTGTTCGACGCCATGGCCGAGACCTTCCCCTGCAAGGGCGGCGACGCGGGCGCGTCCAAGCCGTGAAGGCAGGCATCGTCGTCTTTCCCGGCACCAACCGCGAGCGCGACATGGCGATCGCGCTCCGCCGGGCGGCGGGCACGGAGCCGGCGATGCTGTGGCACCGCGACACCGAGCTTCCGGCGCTGGATCTGGTGGTGCTGCCCGGCGGCTTCAGCCACGGCGACTATCTCCGTTCCGGCGCGATGGCCGCGCACGCGCCCATCATGAGCGCGGTGCGCGATTTCGCGGCCAGGGGCGGCTACGTGCTGGGCGTCTGCAACGGCTTCCAGATCCTCACCGAAGCCGAGATGCTGCCCGGCGCGCTGCTGCGCAACGCGGGCATGCGCTTCCTGTCGCAGGACTGCCATCTCCGGGTGGAGCGCGACGATACGCCGTTCACCCGGGGCTGGCGCGAGGGCGACGTGTTCCGCGCGCCGATGGCGCACGGCGACGGCAACTATGTCGCGTCCGAGGAGGAGCTCGACCGGCTCGAGGGCGAGGGGCAGGTGGCGTTCCGCTACAGCCGGGCCGATGGCGGGCTGGCGGACGACGCCAATCCCAACGGCAGCGCCCGTGCCATCGCGGGCGTGTTCAGCGCCGATCGCCGGGTGTGCGGCCTGATGCCCCATCCCGAGGACCTCGTCGACCCCCTGATGGGCGGCGAGGACGGCAAGCCCCTGTTCGACGGGCTGGTGGAGAGCTTCCGCTGATGACGACGCCCGCGCGCCCCGTGGACGGGGCGCTGGCCCGCGAGTTCGGCCTGTCCGCGGAGGAATGGGACCGCGTGCTCGGCATCATCGGCCGCACGCCCAGCCTTACCGAGCTCGGCATCTTTTCCGTGATGTGGTCGGAGCATTGCTCCTATAAATCGAGCCGCGTCTGGCTCAAGACCCTGCCGACCGAGGCGCCCTGGGTGATCCACGGCCCGGGCGAGAACGCTGGCGTGGTGGATATCGGCGAGGGGCTCGCCGCCATCTTCAAGATGGAAAGCCACAACCACCCGAGCTTCATCGAGCCCTACCAGGGAGCCGCCACCGGCGTCGGCGGCATCCTACGCGACGTGTTCACCATGGGCGCCCGTCCGGTCGCCAACCTGAACGCCCTGCGCTTCGGCTCGTCCGACAACCCGAACACCCGCCGCATCGTCGACGGGGTGGTGCGCGGCGTCGGCGGCTACGGCAACTGCGTGGGCGTGCCGACGGTGGGCGGCGAGATCAACTTCCATCCGTCCTATGACGGCAACCCGTTGGTCAACGCCATGACCGTGGGCGTGGCGCGCCAGGACCGCATCTTCCTGTCCGCCGCCGCCGGCATCGGCAACCCGGTGGTGTATGTCGGCTCCAAGACCGGCCGCGACGGCATCCACGGCGCCACCATGGCCTCCGCCGAATTCGGCGAGGACGCCGACGCCAAGCGTCCCACCGTCCAGGTCGGCGATCCGTTCGTGGAGAAGCTGCTGATCGAAGCGTGCCTGGAGCTGATGGCGACCGACGCGATCGTCGCGATCCAGGACATGGGCGCCGCCGGGCTCACCTCCTCCTCGGTGGAGATGGCGGGCAAGGGCGGGGTCGGCATCGAGCTGGATCTCGACAGCGTGCCGCAGCGCGAGCGCGGCATGACCGCCTACGAGATGATGCTGTCCGAGTCCCAGGAACGCATGCTGATCGTGATCCGGCCTGACCGGACCGAGCAGGCGCGGGCGATCTTCGACAAGTGGGAGCTGGATTTCGCGGTGGTCGGTCATCTAACCGACACCGGCCATATCGTGGTCAGGCATCAGGGCCGCACCGAGGCGGATATCCCGCTCGCGCCGCTGGCCGATCAGGCGCCGCTGTACCGCCGTCCGGTGGCGCCCACGCCCGCTCCGGCGCCGCTCGGCCCGCTGACCGACCCGGTGGGGATCGAGGGCGCGCTGATCCGGCTGATCGGCTGTGCCGACCTCGCCTCGCGCGCCTGGGTCTGGAACCAGTACGACAGCACCGTCGGCGGCCAGACCGTGCGCCGCCCCGGGGGCGCCGACGCGGCCGTGGTGCAGGTGGACGGCACCCGTCTCGGCCTGGCGCTCACCACCGACTGCACGCCGCGCTACGTCGCCGCCGATGCCCGCACCGGCGGCGCGCAGGCGGTGGCGGAAGCCTGGCGCAACCTCACCGCGGTGGGCGCGCGGCCTCTCGCGGTCACCGACAACCTCAACTTCGCCAACCCGGAGAAGCCGGAGGTGATGGGCCAGTTCGCCGACGCCATCACCGGCATGGGCGAGGCCTGCCGCGCGCTGGACTTCCCCGTGGTGAGCGGCAACGTGTCGCTCTACAACGAGACCCGGAAGCCCGACGGCACGACGGTCGGCATCCTGCCGACCCCGGCGATCGGCGGTCTCGGGGTGCTGGAAGACGCATCCCGCGCGGTCGGGCTGGCGCTGCGCCCGGATCTGGACCTGGTGCTGCTGGGCCGCACCGACGGCGCGCTGGGCCAGTCGCTGTGGCTGCGCGAAGTGCATGGACGCGAGGACGGGCCGCCGCCGCCGCTCGATCTCGCGGCCGAACGCCGCACCGGCGACTTCGTACGGGCCAGGATTGGGGAGGGGACGGTCGTGGCCTGCCACGACGTGTCCGACGGCGGGGTGCTCGTGGCCGTGGCGGAAATGGCCATGGCCGGCGATGTGGGATGCCGGCTCGACGTGCCGCCTTCCGGGCTGGCGCCGTACGCGTTCTGGTTCGGCGAGGACCAGGGTCGATACCTCCTGGCGGTGACGGACGGCGCGGCCCTGATCGAGGCCGCGCGGCGCGCCAACATCGAGGCGCGGCTGCTGGGCCGTTCCGGCGGCGACGGTTTGACTTTGCCGAGCGGCGCCACAATATCCGTGCCGCGCCTGAAGACCGCCAACGAGGCGTTCTTTCCGGCCCTGATGGACCGCTGACCCACTACGCCGGAGAGTTGTTTCCCATGCCGATGGCAGCCGGTGACATCGAGACCCTGATCCGGGCGGCCTTTCCCGATGCCCGCGTCACCATCGAGGATCTCGCTGGCGACGGCGACCATTACGCGGCCACCGTGGTGAGCGAGGCGTTCCGCGGTCGCTCGCGCGTGCAGCAGCACCAGATGGTCTATGCCGCCTTGCAGGGGCAGATGGGCGGGGCGCTGCATGCCCTGGCCCTGCAGACCGGCGTTCCCTGATCCGCGTGGCGTCACCGGTCGCGCCGGTCGCCTCGCATCCTATCCCGCCATTCGTTTCCAGGAGGCTTTCATGGCCGACGCGGTTTCCCAGCGCATCCAGAGCGAGATCGAGGCCAACCCGGTCATGCTCTACATGAAAGGCGATGCCATGTTCCCGCAATGCGGGTTCTCCGCGCGTGTGGTGCAGATCCTGTCGCACCTTCAGGTGCCGTTCCAGACCGCCAACGTGCTGGAAGATCCTTCCCTGCGCGAGGGCATCAAGTCGTTCTCGAACTGGCCGACCATTCCCCAGCTCTACGTCAAGGGCGAGTTCGTCGGCGGCTGCGACATCGTCACCGAGATGTTCCAGTCGGGTGAACTGCAGACCTTGTTCGAAGAGAAGGGCATTCCCGTCATCGCCTAGCATCGGCGGCGGTCTCGTGCGTCCCGGCTCGCCGGCGCGGTCCGGGACGGGTCGGCCGGCGGTTCCGGGCGCGCGGCGCGGCTAGTCTCGCACGCGCCGCCGGCCTCAGGGGCGTCCGGCCCCGACCCCGGACGGGGTTGGGTGATCGGAAGCGTAGGCATGGTGCTCGCGGCCTGGCCCGCGGGCGAAGGCATCTGGCCGATCCGCGTCGATCGGATTGCGGTCAGCGAAACCCCTTCCGTTTCCGGAACGTCCTGTTCACGGTGCTTGTCGGACTCGTGAGGCTCGGGTAGCGTCCTTGCCGGTTGGGGGGATGTTCCAGAATGCCGGCTTCGCTGCTTGTCCGTCGATTGATCGGTTCGCGCGCGGCCGAACTGGTGCTGCTCGGCGGCTTGGCCGCGACGGCCGCCACTCCCGCCCTGGCCCAGCACGTGGTCACCGACGACGAGGCCGGCAAGCTGACGCTGGAGTCGCTCACCGCGACGCCGCGCCCGGTCTACCGTCCGGTGGTGGCCTACCGCGTCCGCAGCGTGTCTCACGCCCACGGCCATGCCGCTCGCACTGTTTCGGCTGTCCGGGAGGCGAGCTACAGCCGCAAGGCCTCCGCGCACCATGCCCCTGCGGCGCGCCGCGCGGCCCGTCATCGCGGCTGAGTCTCGCCCGGCGGGCTTGTTCGGCCCGGAAGAAGCGCCGTCCCCGTCGCTCGCCGGCGGGAAGCGGGGTGATCGGGAAGCGCTTGTGGCCTAACCATCTCCTTCGCGGAAGGCGTCCGCGATGCGGCGGGTCCGGCCCGCGGAATCGACCAGGATGACGTCGAACCGGACATGCTGGTGAGTCCAATCCCGGTTCTGGGCCAGAAGGGCGTCCGCCGCGCCCAGCAACCGCATTCGCTGGCGAGGCCGCAGCGCATGCGCCGCGGTCGCCAGCGAGTTCCGTTTCTTCACCTCGATGAAAGCCAGGATCGCCGGCGCTCCCGGTGCGTGCCGTTCCGCCACCAGGTCGATCTCGCCGGCGCCGGTCCTTATCCGCCGGCCGAGAATGGTCCAGCCGTTTTCTTCCAGCGCCGCGGCCGCCACCGCTTCAGCACTCATGCCGTCACGGAATGCCCGCTTGCCTCGCGCCGGGCGCGCGGGATCGGACGGCGGCTGTGGCAGCGCGGGCGGGGGCATCCCGCCAGCATGACGCGTTCTGGTTGCCGCTTCGTTGACGGCGGCCGGGCGTGAGCGTCCCCGGTTTCGTCGGCTGGAGCCTGACCACGCAGGGCCTGCAGGTCACCGGGATCGTGCTGGCCGGCCTGCGGCTGCTGGTGTCGGTGCTGGTGACGCTGCACGTGCTGCGCACCAAGCGCGATATCGGCGCGTCCATCGGCTGGATCGGGCTGTGCTGGCTGGCGCCGATGTCCGGCGGGGTCCTTTACGTGATGTTCGGCGTCAACCGCGTCCGCCGGCTGGCCCAGCGCTTGGTGCGCCGGCGGCCCTGGTCGAGCCGGCGCGGCGTATCCACCCGCCGGCGCGAGCTGCATGGCCCCTACGCCCTGTTGAGCGAGGCCGTGGGCCGTCTCACCGGGCGACCATTGCTCGGCGGCAACGCGGCGCGCTGCTTTCATGACGGCGACACGGCCTATCCGGTGATGCTGGACTCGATCGGCGCGGCGCGGCGATCGGTGTTGATCTGCTCCTACATCCTGCATGACGACGAGGCGGGTGGTCGCTTCGTGGACGCGCTGATCGCCGCTTCCGCGCGCGGCGTGGCGGTCCGGGTGATGATGGACGGGATCGGCTCGGGCTATTTCCGCTGCAAGGCCGCCCGCCGGCTGCGCGCGGCCAAGGTGCCGACGGTGCGCTTCATGCACTCGGTCTGGCCGTGGCGCATGCCGTTCATCAATTTGCGCACCCACAAGAAGATCCTGGTGGTGGACGGACTGACCGGCTTCACCGGCGGTCTCAACATCGCCCGGGAGAACGTGCTCCGCTTCAAGCCGAAGCATCCGGTGTCGGACACGCATTTCGAGCTGCGAGGGCCCGTGGTGCACCAGCTCACCGAAGCGTTCGCCCGGGACTGGGTGTTCACCACGGGCGAGGATCTGGATCAGGACCTCTTCTTTCCCGAGCAGGAGCCGGTGGGCGACGCCCTGATGCGGGTCGTCACGTCAGGCCCGGACACCGACATCGAGAAGATCGAGTTCGCCATCATGCAGGGCCTCGCGATGGCGCGGCGGTCCATCCGGTTGATGACGCCCTATTTCCTGCCGGACGAACGGCTGTTGACCGTGCTGGCGATGGCGGCGATGCGCGGCATCGAGATCGACGTGGTGGTGCCGGAGCAGAGCAACCAGCGGCTGGTCGACTGGGCGCGCGACGCCAACAACGGCCCGCTGCTGGAAGCGGGAGCACGGATCTGGCTGGCCCGGGCACCGTTCAACCACTCGAAGCTGATGGTGGTGGACCGTTTCTGGAGCTTCATCGGCTCCGCCAATCTCGACGTGCGCAGCCTGCGGCTCAATTTCGAGCTGAACGTGGAGATCTACGACGAGCTGAACGCGGTGCGGCTCGACGACTATATCCGCGAGCACCGGCATCGGCGGGTGACCCACCACGATCTCGACAAGCGCAACTTCCCCCGTCGCCTGCGCGACCAGGCGGCGCGGCTGATGCTGCCCTATCTGTAGAACAGCCGGCGGCGAGGCGGCCGCGCCTCCTCCGCCAGCCGCAGCCGCACCTGGATCGGGTGGTGATCGGACGGGCGGTGTGGGAGCACGCGCGCCTCGGTGCACTCGAGAGCCCGCGCCAGGCAGCGATCCAGCCGGATCGGCACCATGTCGGCCATGCGGTGAGTGGGCGCGCGCGGTCCCACGTCGCGGAAGCCCGGCACCATGCAAGGCCCCACGAGGTTGAAATCGCCGAGCACCGCGGCCTGAGGCGGCAGCAGCCCGGCGATCAGCCGGAGCTGGCGGCGGTTGAGCATCTGGCCGTGCGAAAGATGCACGTTGGCGATCGCGAACGGGCCCAGCTCGATGATCTGGCAGACCCGCTTCACCAGCGCCCCGGGCTGCAGGGCATGGACCGCCGGTTCGGCCCGGAACGGCGTCGGGCTCCAGCACGCGACACCATGGATGCGTCCGGGCAGGGGGGAGCGGGCATAATGACCGCCGATGCGCTCCGGCAGGCCGTCGATCTCGTGCGTGGCCTCCTGCATCAGCAGCAGATCGGGCCGCTCGCGATCGATCAAGCGCATCACGTCTTCCAACGAAGCGCCCACGCGCCGCAGCAGGTTCCAGCTGACGATGGTCAGTTCGGCAGGGCCCTGTCCCGGATGGGTGGCTTCGTGCGCGACCGGATCCCGCGGAACGCTTCTCCCGCCGATGCGGGCGCCCGGCATCCCGCCCGGTGCGGAGCGGCGCGAGGGCGGACTGGCGAGCGCCGCGTTCACGACCGAAAGCTCGTCGACGGCCGGATCAACGAAAGCCGCCCCGACCGGCGACAGGAACGGGCGGGGGGCCGCCCGGATTTCGGGCACCGGCTCCGCCGATGGCGTCGCACCGCCGTTGCCCGAGGCCGGCGGCGCCTCGTGCGGCACAGGCTCGGCGGCCTGGCCGACGATACGGGAGGTGGGGGCGGTCGCTGTCATGCCCGGGGCGGGGCTCCGTCGTGGGGGAATGGCGGAGCGGCTAACGGATCGGGCCGCCCGGCGTTCGGCGCGGCCGAGAACTCGACCGTCAACATGTAGCCCACTCCGAGCAGGACCGGCCCGAGGAAGATGCCCAGTCCGCCGAAGGCGACGATGCCGCCGAGCACACCCAGCACGGTCAGCAGATAGGGCATCTGCGCGCCCCGCGCGATGAACATCGGGCGGATGACGTGGTCCGCCCCGGAGATCAGCACCACGCCCCACACCGCCAGCACGATGCCGCGGGCGAGGTGATGGGACAGGGCGAGCCAGATCGCGGCCGGCACCCAGACCAGCGGCGCACCGATCGGCAGCACCGCCACGAACGCCGCGATGCCGCCGAACAGCACCGGGCTCGGGAGGGCCACCAGCCAGAAGCCGGTCGCGGTCAGGAAGCCCTGGACGATGGCGGTGCCGAGGATGCCGTAGACGGTGCCGCGGATGGTGGCGGTGATCACCGAGATCAGCCGGTCGGCATACGTGCCGGCGATGCGGCGCAGGGCACCCGCGAGGGTGTTGCCCAGCGCATCGCCTCCGATCCAGAAGAAGAAGCCGATGAACAGCGCCAGCACCAGCTGCAGCAGCCCGCTGGCGATCTGCACCAGCAGCCCCAGAGCCTTGGTGGCGATCAGGCCGAGATAGGGCTGGATGGCCGCCCCGGCGGCGCTGACATCGGCCGACCAGTGGTTCCAGCTTTCGGTGAGCTGCCGCCCGGCGAAGGGAACATGCATCACCCAGGCGGGGGCCGGGGGGAGGCCCAGCGCGGCCAGCTTCTGCACCGCGGCCAGGATGCCCGGTGCGTCCTCCACGCTCGCCGACGCGACCAGGCCGATGGGCATCACCACCACGAACGCGGTGATCACCGTCATCAGCATCGCGGCCGGCAGCCGGCCCAGCCGCGAGCGAAGCCGGATGAAGACCGGCCACGTGGTGAACACCAGGATCGCCGCCCACAGGATCGCGGAGAAGAAGGGATACAGGACCACGATGCAGCCGGCGGCGACGCCGCCCAGCAGAAGTCCCATCATGATCCGCTCGGCCATCGCCCGCTCCCCCGCTCCGGCCCCCCGGCTCCAGCCCGACGGGCGAGCCTTCCGATCGCCCGGATGCGCCCTGCTGCGCCGCGGGGGCGCACCGTGTCACGAACCTGTCCCCGGCGCCAACTCACGTCTCCCACCGCGGCGCGCTGCCTCGACCGCGACGGGTCCTCCCACTTTTGTGAGATAGATGGACAACGCCGCAAATTTTTCGTTATCGTTCCGTTATTGGGCGAAGGCGGGGGAATACCGTCCCCCGGCTCAGCCCGGATGACGGCTTTCAACCAGCTTGTCGGGGCAGGTCCATGCGTCTTCACGAGATCGGTCAGCAGCTCCGCGCCTACCGGATGGAATCCGGCATGCGCGCCGAGGAGATCGCGGCTCGGCTGGGCGTGTCGCGGGCGGCGCTCTACCGCTACGAGAAGGGCGAGGTGATCAAGCTCGACACCGTGCAGCGCCTCGCCGAGTTGTTGCGCGTGTCGCCCTTGTCGCTGCTGGGCATCGGCGTCGAATACTACAGCCGCGCGGTCGGCTTCTTCGAGCGGATCCGGCAGATCGAGGAAACCGCCGACCAGATCCTGCAGGTGGCCGACCCGCTCTGCTTTCCCGTCACTTCCGCGTCCTACGACTTCCTGCTGCGCGACGTGTTGTCGCATCTGGCCGGCGAGGACACCGCTCCGGTGGATCAGCTCCTGTCCGTGCTGGCCGCCCGCAAGCGCGGCTATCAGGCGCGCCGCCCTGGCATCATCGCCATGATGCCCGAAGGGGCGCTGGTACGGATGCTGGAGAAGGGGCTGTTCGCTGGCCTGCCCCTGGATGAGCCGCTCCGCGCGCGCTGCCGGGCGGTCGCGGCGCAGGAGGCGGTCCAGGTGGCGGAACTGCTCGAGGCCGAGCCGATGGGGCTGCAGTTCGGACTGCTGGTCGAGCAGGAGCCAGGGACCAACTGCATGTTGCTGCGCCAGCGAGACCGCGCGACGCTCGCCATCAACCCGTTCCGGACCGATAGCGGCGTCGATGGCGGTGGGGTGGCGCTGGTGACCGCGGCGCCCGAGGCGGTGAGCACCCACCAGCGGGTGGCGGAAGCCATGTGGCGCGACTCGCTGAAGGGCCCGGCCGCCGCCGCGCGGGTCCGAGCCGTGCTTGCGGCCCACGGCGCGGGGTGATTTCTTCCCTCCTCTGGCCGGGTGGGGAGCCCTTTTCCCCTCCCGCGTGACCTGGACGAGGATGAGGTCGGCATGACGACGCTGTTGACGCCGGCCGGGCTCGCGAAACTGATGGAAGAGCCCGCGGGTGGGCGTCCGCCCGTGGTGCTGGACGCCACCACCCTGTTGCCCGGCGAAGACTTCGATCCCGCGGCGGCGTTCGAGGCGGCCCATCTTCCCGGCGCCCGGCGGTTCGACATCGAGCTCTTCTCGGACCCGGACACCGACCTGCCGCACATGGTGCCGAGTCAGGGCCGTTTCGGACGTCTCGCGTCGGAGCTCGGCATCGACAACGAGGATCACGTGGTCCTCTACGATCAGGGTGGATTGGTGTCGGCCGCGCGCGGCTGGTGGCTGTTCGGGCTGTTCGGACATGACCGGGTGAGCGTGCTCGATGGCGGCCTGCCGGCCTGGCGCCGCACGGGCCTGATGCTGGAAGCCGGGCCGGCGGCACCGGCCGCGGCCGGCGGCTTCGTGCCCCGTCTGCGCACCGAGCGGCTGGTGGGCCTTGGCGAGATGGCGGCGATCTCGGGACGGATCCTGGCCGGCGGGGCGGGCATCGCCGTTCTGGACGCCCGGTCGGCCGGCCGCTTCGCCGGCACCGCACCGGAGCCCAGGGCTGGATTGCCTGGCGGCCATATTCCCGGGAGTCGCAACCTGCCTTTCGCCCGGCTGCTCGATGCTGCGGGGTGCCTGAAGCCGGCGGATGAGCTCCGCGCGCTGTTCGCGACGGTGATCGCCTCGCCCCAGGATCGCGTGGTGACGAGTTGCGGGTCCGGGCTCACCGCCTCCGTGCTATCGCTCGCGCTGTCGGTGGCGGGGCTGCCACCGGGGGCGATGTTCGACGGATCCTGGACCGAATGGGCGCGCGCGCCGGGCTTTCCGCGGGCGTTAGGCGACAACACGGCGGCGGAGGATGCGGCATGAATGACTTGTTCGGCCCTCGCGATGCCGCGCCCGACCGGGAAGACCCTGCCGCCGACCCCGCCGCGGCGTGGGGCAGGCTTTCGCGCGTGCTGCCCCGGCTGGCACGGCGGCATGGCGGCGGCGATGCCGATGGCGAGGGGCTGTCCGGGACGGCGCAGGGACCGGCCTATGTCAACGCGCCCGTCGAAAGGGGCTCCACCGTGCTCTACGAGAGCATGGACGAGATGCGCGGCCGGAGTGCCGGCCGCTACTCGCACCAGCTGATCTACGGCGCGATGGGCGGTCCCAACCAGTTCGCGCTGGAAGAAGCCATCGCCGCCATCGAGGGTGGCACCCATTGCCAAGTCGTTCCGTCCGGCCTCGCCGCCTGCACGACCGCGCTGCTGACCTTTCTCGGCGCGGGCGGCCATTGCCTGATGCCGGACAGCGTCTACGGCCCGACCCGGCGCTTCTGCGACACCATCCTGAAGCGGATGGGCGTGGAAACCACCTACTACGACCCGCTGATCGACGAGACCGGGCTCGAGGAACTGATGCGGCCCACCACCCAGGTGGTGTTCGCCGAAAGCCCGGGCAGCCACAGCTTCGAGGTGCAGGACGTGCCGATGCTGGCCCGGGTCGCGCATGCGCAGGGCGCCAAGCTGCTGATGGACAACACCTGGGGCATCCACGTGTTCCAGCCGTTCCGCCACGGGGTGGACGTGTCGATCCAGGCCCTGACCAAATATCCCTCCGGTCACGCCGACGTGGTGCTCGGGGCCATCACGGTGCGCGACGAGACCGACTGGCGGGTGCTGCGTGACGCCGCGGTGAATCTCGGCCTGCACGGCGCGCCGGACGATTGCTGGCTGGTGCTGAGGGGTCTGCGCACGCTCGGCGTGCGGATGGAACGCCAGACCCGCACCGCTCTCGAGGTTGCCCGGTGGCTGCAGGATCGGGAAGAGGTGGCGAGGGTGCTTCATCCCGCCCTGTCGGGCTGTCCGGGACATGCGCATTGGCGGCGCGATTTCGAGGGTGCCAGCAGCCTGTTCGGTGTGTTGTTCCGGCCGGAGTTCCGCGCTTCCTGCGTCGAGGACATGGTGGCCGCGCTGGGCGCATTCGGGCTCGGAGCGTCCTGGGGCGGTTGGGAAAGCCTGGCGTTGCCGTCGTCGGGGCTCACGACGCGGGATCATCGCCGGATCGTGGAGGGCCCCGGCCTCCGGCTTCATATCGGTCTCGAAGACCCGGCCGATCTTATCGCCGATCTGGAAGGTGGCTTGGCGGTGCTGCGCGCTGCCTGTTGAGCAGGCCGGGTTCCGGGTGAAGCCCCGATGCTCTCGGGTCATGGCCGCGGAGGTGCTGACGAGTGCCCTGGGGCCGGGACGGCCGGATTATACGTGTGCTTCCGGAAGCGCGCATAATCCGGCATCCGCCAGTCTTGCGGCTTCAAGCATCGTCTGCAGGCATCGTGCGAGGGTCGCGAGCCGATCGGCCCGAACCAGGAAACACTAGTTCCGGTGATCCCCGGACCCACCGATGGCGTACCGGTGATTGCCGGCTTTCCGGTCAGTGGTTCTTGCCTCGCCCGGTGGCTGCCTGAAGCTCATCGATCCGCTTCGACGCATCGGCCTTCGACAATGTCTCGTCGAACGGCTCGCCTGCTTCTTCCGACAGGGTGCGTAGATACGAGGCCTGGGCGCCGGTCATGGTCTCGCCACCCGTGGTCCAGTTATCGGGGTCTTTCTCGGCGTTCGACGGCACTGCCTGCTCGTCCGCCGGTGCTTTCGGGTTGTTGCTCATGTCGGCTCAACGCTCTGTGCGCGTTTTGTTCCTGTTATCCCGGATCACGCGTGCGTGTGGATGCGCTGACGGAAGCTGAGGGCTTCAGCGACGTGCGCGCGATGCACGTCGTCGGTGTCGGCGAGGTCGGCGATGGTGCGCGCCACTCGCAGCAACCGGGTGAAGCCGCGTCCGGACAGGCGCAGACGGTCGGCGGCCTGTTCCGCCAGGAGCCGACCTTCTTCAGCGATCCGGAACCCATCCGGCGATGCTTCCATGTTGTGCATCCCGTCCTGCCGGAGATGCTGCCGGGCGCGGGCGGCGGCCACCCGGGCGGCGACGACGGCACTGCTCTCGCCCATCGGCGCCCGGGCGATCTCGGCGGGAGACACCGGCTGCATCGATACCGTGATGTCGATGCGATCGAGCATCGGACCGCTCAGCTTGCCCGTGTACTCCTCGCCGCACCGGGGCGCTCGGCGACATTCACGGCCTGGATCACCGAGATGTCCGCACCGGCAGGGGTTCATCGCGGCCACGAGCTGGAACCGTGCCGGATAGGTCACGTGCGCGGCCGCGCGGGCGATGGTGGTGCGTCCGGTCTCGATCGGGGCCCGCAGCGCCTCGAGCGAGGCGCGGGGCAGTTCGGGCAACTCGTCGAGAAAAAGCACGCCGCGATGGGCCAAGCTCACCTCGCCGGGCTTCGCACGGGGACCGCCGCCGACGATCGCCGCCTGGGTCGCGGAATGGTGCGGCTCGCGGAAAGGCGGCCGCGTCAGCAAGCGGCCGCCTTCCAGCAGCCCGGCGATGCTGTGGATCATGCTGACCTCCAGCGCTTCCGCGCTCGTCAGGTCGGGCAGGAGGCCGGGGAGGCGTGCGGCCAGCATTGACTTACCGGCGCCGGGCGGCCCGATCATCATCATGCTGTGGGCGCCGGCGGCGGCGATCTCGATCGCTCGCTTCGCTACCTCCATGCCGCGGACGTCGGATAGGTCCGGGCACTTCTCCCTCGCGGCGATTCCCGCCGTTTCCGGCGGCGTCAGTACCTGTTGCCCTTTGAAGTGATTGACCAGCGACAGGAGATCCGGCGCGGCCAGCACCTCGATGCGTCCGGCCCATGCCGCTTCGCCGCCCTGTCGCTCCGGGCAGATCAACCCGAGATCCGCGGCCGACGCCGCGAGCGCGGCAGGCAGCACGCCGGTCACCGGGTTCAGGCGGCCGTCCAGGGACATCTCCCCGAGTGCGGCGAAACCGGCAAGCTCTTCCCGCGGCAGCACCTCCATCGCCGCCAGAACCGCCAGCGCGATCGGCAGATCGAAATGGCTGCCCTCCTTCTGGAGGTCCGCCGGGGCGAGATTGATCAGAACCCGCTTGGGCGGCAGCGACAGGCCCATCGCGGTGAGCGCCGCACGGACGCGTTCGCGCGCTTCGCCGACGGCCTTGTCGGCCAGTCCCACGAGCAGGAAGGCCGGCAGACCATTGGAAATCTGGACCTGCACCTGCACAGGCACGGCGGTGATGCCCACGAAGCTGAAGCTCTGGACGCAAGCGATGGTCATGCCCGTCGGTGGCCTTTCTGGCGCGCAGCGATCGAAATCCCGGCTCCCGGGGGCCGTGCTCCGACGAGCCTAGGACGTGGAGCTTAAGCGACGGTGAAGGGTTCCGCACGGACGCACGGAAGCGCTCAAGGTGCCGGCGGCCTCATCGCCCACGCGGCCTCGGGTCCTGCGAACAGTTCCACCAGGCGCATCCTGTCCACCAGCGGCAGCGACTCCGCCCGGGGCGGCGCGGCGTAGCGGGCGGCGGCTTCCTGCAGCAGCCGCTCGTAGCGTTCCCCATCGCCCAGCCGTTTCGCGGCGATGGCCAAGCCTCGCAAGTGCTGCGCTTCCGCTTCCAGAGTGTGAACCGTTTCGTCCCGCGCTCCGGGATCGCCGGTCGCGGGCATCACCGCGGTGCCCACGGGCGGCAGCAGTCTCGCTCTCAGGCTACGTTCGAACAGGGCATGATTGGTTTCGATCAGCTTCAAGCGCAGGCGGGACGTGCGACGCTGTTCCTCGGGCGGCCGCTGGTCGAGCCTGTTGAAGCCGCCGACCTTCTCCGCCAGGGCGATCCGCTCGGAAGCGAGAGCGGCGTCGAGCGGCGCTTCCGGAAGAATCGCGTCGATCCGGTCCTCGATCCGGTCCAGCATCTCCTTCGCGGCCTTCTCGAGTCCGGCCGCATACGGCCCGGCGAGCCGCTGGTCGCGCATGAAGCGCTGCATGATGGGCATCACGAGTTCGGCGCGGCAGGTGCCCAGCACCATGGCGAGCATCACGCCCCAACCCAGGGGACCCGCCGCCGATCCTGCCGCCAGAACCTCCGCGAGCGACGCTTCAAGCGGCGCGTCCGACAGCGTCGGCATCTGGCGCAACGTCACCGCCTGTTCCAGCAGCAACCGGAGCGCCCGCAACAGCGGAGCCAGAACGGTCACCGTCAAGCCGTGTTGCGCTTGCCATTCCCGGCTGGACCATGCGGCGGGAAGGTCACGCTCCGTCAGGCGGCGCGCGGTATCGGCCCATAACGGTGCGCCCAATCTGGTGAGGGCCGCGCCGTCGGACACGTCACCGGGGACCTGGCCGTTGAGCCCGCGCACATCTTCCGGCGTGGGCGCGATGAGGGACACCAGGGGCGCGATGATGGAGCGCGGCAGGGTAAGGGCGTCCGGATGCCAGGACTTGGCCGGCACCAGCACGGGATCGGCCGGCGTCAGCAGCAGACGAAGCCGCGTCATTGGCCGGACAGGGCGCAGCATCGCGAGCCGCGCCCGGACAGGCTCAAGCAGCAGGTCGGCCGGCCCCCGTTCGGGCAGCATGTCCACCATCCGCGTGACCTGGAGGATCTTGTTGTCGCTCGCATGCCGCAGCTCTTGCGACAAGCCCCGGACATGGATCGCGGCGGGAGTGGATCGTGGACGGTCAGGAGGGGTCATGGTCGAGCGCCAGTTCCCTGGCCCTTACGTGTTCGTTCCGGGAACGCATCGAAATCAGGGCGGCGCCGCCCTGGCCGGTGTCCAGGAAGGGCGGCGGGGCGTAGCTTCCCTTGCCGCCACCGTCCGGCTGCGGTCTGCCGCCTGCATAAAGCCCCATAATGGGGATCAGCGCATGTCGTTCCGACACGGTGCCGGCATGCTGCCAGGACAAACAAACGCGGTCCCAGCCGTCGAGCAGGTTGTCCATCGCCGCGACCGGCGCCGCGGCGGCGATCGCGTCGGTCCGGAAGAAATCGATCAGCATCCCCGGATCGGCCAGCGTCCGGTCGATTCCCGACAGGAAGCTGTTGGCCTGGGCGATGGCCTGGGCCAGATCGCTCGCGAGGCGCCGGAGCAGCTGCGACGGAAGGTGGGGCCGGGCCGCGTCCGTGCCGTGGTCGTGCGACAGGCGCGCCTGTTCCTCTTCCATGGACGGCAGCACCTCGGTCATGAGGCGCAGCAAACGACGCATCCGGCGTGGGGCGCTCGCGGTGCCGACGGACAGGAACGCGTCCGCGATGCCGCCCAGCACCCCGTCGAGCTGCGATGGCTCCCAGCCGATGAGCCTGGCGATCTCCCGGACCGGCGCGGTCTGGGGGTCGGCCGGCAGGCCGCGGCGGTCCAGCCCGGCACGGTGAAGCAGCACCGACACCAGCCCGCCGCGCAAGGTGGCGGCATCCGCCGCGATGCTGTCCCGGCCCCGGGCCGCTTCCAGCGCGGCCGCGCGGCCGGCATAGCCTTCAAGCGCGACCAGTCGCGCCTGTTCCCGCACGATGGCTGGCGACAGCAGCGGCTGGGCCGCCAGGCGCTGCGCCAGCACGATGTCGTGCAGGGAAGGCCCGGTCAGCTCGGCCACCATGGGCCAGGGAGCCACATAGGTGCCGCGGCCGCCGGCGAGGTTCGGCAGGAGATATTCCACCGGCGCGTCGTGGCGTCGCGCCCGCACGCCGCTGAGTTGCGGGGCGGTGAACGGCACCAGCACGCCGGGATCCGCCGGTCCGTCCGGCCGCGGCGCCGGCACGTCCGCCGCCCAGGAACGGGTGAGGATGCTGCTCAAGACCGTCCGGCTCCGGGCTCGGGCTGGCGTCGCGGCGGGATGCGCGTGGCAACCCCGGCTCGCTCCCGCCCACCACGCGGGCAGCCCCTCCGGGCGCGGGATACGCCCCGTCGACAGGACCGCCGAGGATCCGATGTTAGCCCGCCAAAAGTGAAGCAATCCTCAACCGCCGCTCCTCGGCGGCGAGGCCGGCCGGGAGCGGGTCAGCGCTGGTAGAGCAGCCGGGCGCGGATGGTCCCGTTCAGGGCGCGCATCGCGTCCAGGATGCCGGCGTCCTCGCTGCGCGGGGTTTCGGCTTCCACCACCACGTAGCCGAGCTCCCCGTCCGTTTGCAGGTATTGCGCGGTGATGTTGGCGCCGATGCCGGAGAAGATCTCGTTGATGCGGCTCAGGATGCCAGGCGCATTGCGATGCACGTGCATGAAGCGCGTTCCCCGCGGGCGGGTGGGAAGCTGCACCTGCGGGAAGTTCACCGCCCCGAAGGTGGCGCCGACGTCGGAGTACTCGACCAGCTTGCGGGCGACCTCCACGCCGATCCGCTCCTGCGCTTCCGCGGTGGAGCCACCGATGTGCGGCGTGAGGATGACGTTGTCGAGGCCTTGCAGCGGCGACACGAAGCGGTCGGCGTTGGAACGCGGTTCGCGCGGAAACACGTCCACCGCGGCGCCGAGCAGGTGGCGGCTGCGCAACGCCTGCGCCAGCGCGTCGATGTCCACCACATGGCCGCGGGCGTTGTTGATGAGAAAGGAGCCCGGCTTCATCATCCGGATCTGCCCGTCGCCGAACATGCCGTTGGTTTCCGGCGTTTCGGGAACATGAAGGCTCACCACGTCGCTCTGCGCCAGCAGCACGTTGAGGCTGGGAGCCGGCAACGCGTTGCCGTGCGGCAGCTTGTCCACCACGTCGTAATAGACCACCCGCATGCCGAAGGCCTCGGCCAGCACCGAGAGCTGGGAGCCGATCGAGCCATAGCCGACGATGCCCAGCGTCTTGCCGCGCACCTCCCAGCTGTCGGCGGCCGACTTGTCCCATTCCCCGGCGTGCGCGCCGATCGACTTGGGGAAGATGCGCCGCATCAGCATCACGATCTGGCCCATCACCAGCTCGGCCACGCTGCGGGTGTTGCTGAAGGGCGCGTTGAACACGGGGATGCCACGGATGGCGGTGTCGCCGAGCGCCACCTGGTTGGTGCCGATGCAGAAGCAGCCGATGGCGAACAGCTTGTCCGCCGCCGCGACGATCTCCGGCGTCACCTGCGTGCGCGAGCGGATCCCCAGGATGTGCACCCCTTCCAGCGCCTCGGCCAGCGCCTCGCCGTCCAGCGCGCGCGGCAGCCGGGTCACGGTGGCGTAGCCGGCGGACGCGAACGCTTCCACCGCGCTGTCGTGCACGCCTTCCAGCAGCAGGATGCGGATCAGGTCCTTGGGCAGTGAAAGAGGGCTGGCCATCGGCGGTCGAACTCCTTCGGCGATCGAACCGAAGCCCCTAGCGGATCGTGCCCGTCCTTGATAGCGGGCCGGCGGTTATGGCTGCCATCCTCCCACGGGAGCGGGGGAGGGGAGGGCGGCCGCGATCTACGCCGCGGCGGACAGGCAGGCGACGCACGGCGCCAGCAGCGCCGGATCCCCCACCGCCAGCACGCTGCCGTCCCCGTCGGCGCGGAGCGGGCGGCCGGACCAGTCGGTGATCCGGCCGCCGGCGCCTTCCACCACCGGCACCAGCGCCGCCCAGTCCCACGGCTTCATGTCGCGTTCGGCCACCACGTCGATCTGTCCCAGGGCCAGCAGGCCGTAGCCGTAGCAATCACCCCCCCAGGAGGACCGCCTGACCGCCGCCTCCAGGCGCTGGAAGCCCGGGCGCGTCCGGTCGTCCATCATGCCCGGCGCAGTGCAGGAGAGTTCCGCTTCCGACAGCGCCATCCCGCGCCGGGTGGTGGCGATGCCTGCCGTGCCACCGCCGAAGGGGCCGGTGAATCGCGTGGGTCGGCCCGCCACTCCCGTCCAGCGCTCGCGCAGCACCGGCTGGTCGATCAGGCCCAGCACCGGCTCGTCGTCGACCAGCAGCGCCAGGAGGATGCCGAAGGTGGGGCGGCCGGTGATGAAGGCGCGCGTCCCGTCCAGGGGGTCCAGCACCCAGCGCAGCCTCGCCTCCGGTTGTTCCAGCCCGAACTCCTCGCCGAGGATGCCTGCCTCGGGCATGCGCTCGGTCAGAACGGCGCGCATTACCCGCTCGGCGGTGCGATCGGCGATCGTGACGGGACTGCGGTCGTCCTTGGTGTGCGTGGCGATCCCCGAACGGAAGAACGGCCGGATCACGCTGCCTGCCACCTCGACGGCGGCCTCGGCGGCCTGAAGGGCGCGGTCGCGGGTGACGGGGTCGAGCATGGCTGGAACTCCGGGAACGGATCTCGCGGAAGCATGTAGCGTGGCCGCGCCCGCGTGAGCAGGGGATCGGGGCGGCGGGTCAAGGTAAGGCCCCGTGGCCGCCGTTGCTTGCCGGGGAGTTTCGGCCTTCCTGGACGCCGGGTATATCGGGGCCGCCGCGATCGTTTGGTCGCCGCCGAGGACAGGTCATCGCTCGCCGCAGGACCGGACGGGCCATCGACCACCATTCCGACCTGCGGTCGAAACGTTCCCCAGGACCGTAATCGCGAGCCGCGGCTCGCCCGACTCCTCAGCGGGGCGGCGCCCGCAGGCTCCGGAGGAACGCGATCACGGCGGCGCGGTCCGGGGCGGACGGCAGGCCGGGAAACATCATCCGCGTGCCGGGCACCGTCGCCCGAGGGTCGCGCAGCCAGCCATCCAGCGCTTCGATCGTCCACCGGCCGCCGTGCGACCGGAGGGCGGGGGAATAGGCGTATCCGGACCGCGCGGCGACCGGGGCGTCGAATGCGTCGTGCAGTGCCGGGCCCATCATGTCGGGCCCGTCCTTGTCGAAGCTGTGGCACATGCCGCAGCTCGCGGCCGCCAGGGCCTCGCCATGGTTCGGGTCCGCTCCGTCCACCAGCGCGGCGAACGCGGCGTCGGAAGTCGCGGAGGACGGCTTCGCATCCGATGGGGGCGATCCCGGGCCCTGCGGACCGGCGGGGGCGACGGGCGGTCGAGCATCGGCCGACGTGTGGCCCGATGCGCCTTGCACCGCCGGGCCCGGCACCGGCCGACCGGTAGGGAGCGCCGCGCTTGCCGGCGAGCTTCCCGGTGCGCTCGCCGCGGCCGTCGCGGGTCCTGCCGCCGTCGCGTGGGCGCCATCGTCCTTTCCGGCATCGGACAGCGTTTCAAGAAACGCCACCACGTCCGCCCGCTTGGCGGCGTCCGGGATGCCGGCGAAGCCCATGCGGGTGCCGGGCGCGAAATCCTGCGGACGCAGCAGCCAGGAATCCAGGGCTTCCGCCGTCCAGCGACCGTGATGGGCCTTCAGCGCCGGCGAGAAGACGTAATCCGCGACCTCGGCGATCGGCCGTCCGAACGCGTTCCACAGCGGCGGACCCACCATGGTCTCGCCGTTCTTCTCCAGGCTGTGGCAGGCCGAGCAAAGCGCTGCCGCCACCGCATGGCCGCGGGAAGCGTCCGCATGCGCGAGCCGGTCGGCGATCGGCGCGATCCCGCCGGACGGCGTCGCGGCGGCGCTTGGTGCCGTGCCGGACCCGGCCGGCGCCCCGATGGTGAAGGCGGGCGGGATCGGCGCCGCCGGTGGCACCAGCACGTCACCCAGCAGGGCGGCCCCCCCGGCCGCCAGCAGGGCCACCAGCAGCGCGGCGCCTGCCTTGTTGAGGTCGTTGCTGTCCATCGCTCCGCTTCACCGGCCAGCCGCCGGCCGATTGATCTCGATACCGTGCCGCCCGGGGCCGTTTCCCGTATCCGGCGACAACCGCGTGCAAGATCCGTTCCGGTGCCGGCGCTTCCGGATCGCCGGGATGCTGCCCGCTTTCCTTAGGGAGGCACCGGCCCTATGGGAAGCGGCGCCCTCCGTTTCGCACGCCGTTCCCCGGACCCGTTTCCATGACCGATCCCGCCGCCACGCTTCTCGAACCGGCGCTTCCCACGACCGGGCCGATCGCCTTTCAGGGCACCCGCGGCGCGTATTCCGATCTGGCCTGCCGCACGGCGTTTCCCGGTCGCGACACCCTGCCGTGCGACACCTTCGCCGATGCGATCGCGGCGGTGCGCGACGGTCGTGCGGCGCTGGGCATGCTTGCCTGCGAGAACAGCCTGGCCGGGCGGGTGCCCGACATCCATGCGCTGCTGCCGGAAAGCGGTCTGCACATCGTGGGCGAGCATTTCCAGCGCGTGGAACATTGCCTGCTGGGCGTGCCGGGGGCGCGGATCGAGCAGGTCCGGCGGCTGCACACCCATCCCGTCGCGATGAGCCAGGTCCGGGGGCTGATCCGCGAGCTGGCCCTGGAGCCGGTGATCGAGTTCGACACCGCCGGCGCCGCGGCGCTGGTGAAGCAGTGGAACCGCCCGGAGGACGCGGCGGTGGCGTCCGAGCTGGCGGCCGAACTGCACGGCCTCGCCGTGCTCCGGCGCAACGTGGAGGATGCCGCGCACAACACCACCCGCTTCTATGTGTGCGCGCGGAACGCCGTGGTGCCGCCGCCCGAACGCGGCGATTGCATGACCACGATCCTGTTCCGGGTCCGCAACGTGCCGGCGGCGCTCTACAAGGCGCTCGGCGGCTTCGCCACCAACAACATCAACATGACCCGGCTGGAAAGCTACATGGAGAACGGCTCGTTCTCCGCGACGCAGTTCATGCTCGATGTGGACGGCCATCCCGCGGATCGCGGGCTGGCCAACGCCCTGGAGGAACTGGGCTTCTTTTCCGACCTCGTGCGGGTGCTGGGCGTTTATCCGCGCTCGGTCTTCCGCGCCGGCGCACGAGCCTAGCGCGGGCGTCACGCGCGGGGCCGGCCGGTCCGAAGAGCCGCGCAGGCCCGGCACGCAGGTCGTTTCCGCTCAGGCGTCATGAACCGGTCGAACACCTGGCGCCGGGCCGCACGGCGGGCGCGCGGGTGGATGGGGCGGAGCCGGTCGCCCAGGTCGGCATGCCGCGACGCGGGGACGCGCGCCACGGTGAGTCGCTCTGTCGGACGCGCAGGCAGAACCGGATACCGGTGCCACGCGGCGTTCTGGCGTGGCGGTGACGGACAGGGCCGCGTCGTGCTCCATCAAGGCGGCGGCGCTCCGCGACGAACGACTCGCCGGTGCCGAGAGAAGCCCGGCGTCATCCGCGGGCCGGGCGCCCTGCGCCGCACGATCCTGACCGATGCCGGAAAACACTCATCCGGAACGAGGCGGGCGGCACGCCGCGCTCATTTCCCCGCTTCCGCCAGCAGCTTCTGCGCGGCGCCCTCGTCCGTCACCAGGGTGTGGCACCCGACCCGCCGGATGGCGGCCCGGATCGCCGGGGCGCGGCGTTCCCCACCGGCCGCGATCACCACGTGGGAGGCCTGGGCCAGCACCGACAGGTCGACGGACATCACACGCTGGTTCACCGGATGCTCGACGCTGCGCCCGTCGGCGTCGAGCATGTTGCACATCAGGTCGCAGACCCCGCCCGCCGCCGCCAGCGCCTCGTGCTCTTCCCGGGAGATCAGCGGTCGCGATAGCGAGGTGGTGCCGGGACCCAACTCGCCCACGCTGAACACCGCGACGTCCAGGGCGGCGGCCAGCCGGTCGAGCCGGTCCAGGCCGCAACGCTCGCGCAGCACCCGCCGGGTCTCGGCGGAATCGACCAGCAGCGGCGCCGGATAAAGGAAGCATTCCGCGCCCAGCCGGCTGGCGATCTGCCAGGAATAATCCACCGGGTTCTCCATCCGCGCCTGCATGACCCCGCCCAGCAGCGAGATCACCCGGACGTTCTGCCGGTGGGGTGGCCTGAAGCTGGCGAGCGAGGCGCTCAGCGTGCGGCCCCAGCCCACGCCGATGGTCATGTCGTTGGCGACGATGCCGGACAGGAAGGTTCCCAGCGCCAGCCCTACGGAGCGTGCGGCCGCGTCCACGGCATCCGCCCGCGGCACCACGATCGCCTCGTCCAGCCCGAGGGCCTGTTCCAGCCGGACCGCGAGATCGAGGCATCCGCCGTCGGCGCCGCCGATCCAGATCTGCACGTCCGACCGCTTCACCGCCTCGTCCAGCAGCCGCATGACGGTGTTGCGGCTCAGGCCGAGCCGGTCGCCCACCTCCTTCTGGGTGAGCTTGTGGCCGTAATACAGCCAGGCCGCCCGAAGCCGCAGCGACCCGTCGTCGGCGGTGCCGGAGGACGGAGTCCGTTTCAGTCTGGCCATGCGTTCGGCTGCCTCGCGCCTGATCAACGGGTCGATATCGGCCATGCGGCGGACGTCCGTCCATGACCATCAAGGCCCGGCCAGCGGCTGTGAGCGATTTGACATATGCACAAGCGATTAAGCATATGCACATTCTCGTTCACGGCGCGGCTCCGCCGCCGCCTGCGGGAAGGAGACGCTCTTGGTTCGTCGCGCCGATCCGGGTTCCGGCACAGGGCTGCGCCTGTTCCTCGACACCGCCGATCGTGCCGCCTGGACACGCTGGCTCCCCACCGGCCTGTTCCACGGCGTCACCACCAACCCCACCATCCTGGAGCGCGGCGGCGTCCGTTGCTCCGTCGACGCGATCGCCGGGGTCGTGCAGGAGGTGCTGCGCTTCCCGGTGCAGGAAGTGCAGGCGCAGTGCTGGGGCACCCGCACCGAGGCGTTGGTGGACACCGGACGGCAGCTGGCGGCGATCGATCCGCGCGTCGTGGTGAAGGTGCCGGTGACCGAGGACGGCATCCGGGCGGTGGCGCGCTTCCACGCGCTGGGCATCCGCACCACCATGACCGCGGTGTATGCGGCCCACCAGGCGATCACCGCGGCGGCCGCGGGTGCGGACTACGTCGCGCCCTATTATGGGCGCATCAACGACGGCGGCCGCGACGCCGCCGCGGTGATCAGGACCATGACCGCCATCCTGCGCACTGCGGGCGGCCGAACGCGCCTGCTGGTCGCCAGCCTGCGCAGCGCCGAGGACCTCGCAGCACTCGCGGCCGAAGGGTGCGACACCTTCACCTTCAGTCCGGCCGTGGCCGAGGCCCTGTTCTCCGACGGGCAAACGGCCGCCGCCGCCCTGGCCTTCGAGGAGGCCGCCGCCCGATGACGGCGATCCCGGGCCGCCTCGCCGGAAAGACGGCGCTGGTGACGGGTGGCGCCCGGGGCATCGGCGCCGCGGTGTGCCGGCGCTTCGCCGCGGAGGGCGCCAGGGTGGCGGTGGCGGACCTGGACGCCGGGGATTGCGAGGCGCTCGCGGCGTCGCTCGGAGGCGGCGCGTTCGGCCTGCGCCTCGACGTGACCTCGCAGAACAGCATCGACGCCGCCATGGCCCGCGTGGCCGACATCGCCGGGGGCATCGACATCCTGGTGAACAGCGCCGGCATCTACGACATGCAGCCCGTGCTGGAGATGTCGCGCGAGCGGATGGCACGGGTGTTCGCCGTGAACGTCGAGGGGCTGGTGTTCACCACGCAGGCGGTGGCGGCGCACATGGTCCGGCGCGGCCGGGGCGGGCGGATCATCAACGTCGCGTCCCAGGCCGGCCGGCGCGGCGAGGCGCTGTCGGTCGCCTATTGCGCGTCCAAGGCCGCCGTCATCAGCATCACCCAGAGCACCGCGCTCGACCTGATCCGGCACGGCATCAACGTCAACGCGATCGCCCCCGGCGTGGTGGACACGCCGATGTGGGACGTGGTGGACGGGTTGTTCGCGAAGTACGAGGGGCTGCGGCCCGGCGAGAAGAAGCGCCAGGTGGGCGCCGCCGTGCCCGCCGGTCGCTTCGGAACGGTGGAGGAGCAGGCGGCGATGGCCGCCTTCCTTGCCAGCGACGACGCGGCCTATATCGTCGCCCAGTGCTACAACGTGGACGGCGGCAACGTCATGAGCTGACGGGAGATTCCCGACACCTCGCGGCCGCTGCCCGCCGTCCCATCGCCGACGAGGATCCTTTGACCGGCTCGATCTTATGCTGCGGCGAAGCCCTGATCGACTTCATTCCCGTCGATACCGCCGACCACGGCAGGGCCTACAGCCCGTGCCCCGGCGGCTCGCTCTACAACGTCGCCCGCGCGCTGGGACGGCTTCGGGTGCCGACCCATCTCGCCTGCGGGATGTCCACGGACTTCTTCGGCGACCAGCTGCTGGCCGGCCTGCGGCAGAGCGAGGTCGGCACCGGCTTCGTGCAGCGGCTCGAGGCGCCCACCACGCTGGGCTTCGTGACGCTCGACCGGGCTGAGCCCGCCTACGCCTTCTTCGACCAGGGCGCGGCCGAACGGATCTGGCAGGCGGTGCCCGAGCCCGACGCGCTGGAGGGCGTGGACGCGCTGCATTTCGGCTCCATCTCCCTGGTGCGCGAACCCGCCGGATCGGCCTACGAGGCTTTCTTCCTGCGTGAGAGCGGCGGCAGGCGGGTGATCAGCTTCGATCCCAACATCCGGGAGTCGCTGGTGACGAACGAGGATTCGTTCCGGGCTAGGCTCGATCGCCTCCTGGCGCGGGCCGACATCATCAAGATCAGCGGCGCGGACCTGGAATGGCTGATGCCGGGGGCCGCGCACGACGATGTCGCCGCGCGATGGCTGGCGGACGGCGCCAGGCTGGTGGTGATTACCCAGGGCGCCAACGGCGTCACCGGCTGGACCGGCCGCACGCGCGCCCATGCGATGCCGATCCCCACCCGGGTCGTGGACACGGTCGGTGCCGGCGACAGCTTCATGGCCGGACTGCTGGCCGGGCTGCACGAGAACGGGCTTCTCCGCCACGAGGCGCTGGCCGCGCTCGACGAGGCGGCGCTCCATCATGCGCTGGCCGTGGGCCAGAACACCGCCAGCATCACCTGTTCGCGGCGCGGCGCCGACTCGCCATGGCGCGAGGAGCTGTCCGTCTAGCAACATCCGATCGGCACGCCGACCCGAGGCCGGACCAACGAGCCCGGGCGGCAAGGGAGGAATCGACATGGATCTTGGTTTGCGCGGCAAGCGTGCGGTGATCACGGGCGGCAGCGTCGGCATCGGCCTCGCGGTCGCAGGCGGGTTGGCGGCGGAAGGGGTCGATCTGGTGCTGGTGGCCCGCGACGCGTCGCGGCTGCGGGCGGCGGGCGAGGCCATCGCCGCCCGTCACGGCGTGGCGGTGGAAACGGTCGCCGCCGACGTGGCCGAGGCCGCCGGTGTGCAGTCGGTGGTGGATGCCGTGGCGGCGATGGGCGGTGCCGACATCCTCGTCAACAATGCCGGTGCGGGCTCCAACGAGACGATCGAGGAAGCTCCCGACGCCAAATGGCAGTTCTACTGGGAGCTCCACGTCATGGCGGCCGTGCGTCTCGCCCGGGGGATCGTGCCCGGCATGCGGGCACGCGGCGGCGGGGTGGTGCTGCACAACGCGTCCATCTGCGCCGCGCAGCCGCTCTGGTACGAGCCGATCTACAACGTCACCAAGGCGGCGCTGATGATGTTCAGCAAGACGCTCGCGACCGAGGTGATCAAGGACAACATCCGCGTCAACTGCATCAACCCGGGCCTGATCCTGACGCCGGACTGGATCAAGACCGCCAAGGAGCTGACGGCGTCCACCGGAGGCGACTGGGAAGCGCATCTGCGCGGCGTCGCCGAGGAATTCGCGCCCATCAAGCGCTTCGCGACGCCCGAGGAGCTGGCCAATTTCTTCGTCTTCCTGTGCTCCGACAGGGCCAGCTACAGCGTCGGATCGTCGTATTTCGTGGATGGCGGCATGTTGAAGACGGTCTGACCCCGTCCGGGGCCGTCGCTCGCCCACGGCCGGAGGATCGGGACGAGGGCGGGCTGCCGCGCCCTGGGGGCTAGCGGAGCTGCGGCAGCAGCCGCTCGCCGGCCATGTCGATGAACTGCGCCTGGTTGCGGCCGACATTGTGCAGGTTGATCGTTTCCAGCCCGAGCGACACACGGTGCGCCAGCCAGTCGGTCAACTGGGAGACGTCGCTCACCACGAGCACGCTCCGTCCCATGTCCTCCGGCCGCACGAAGCGCGTCGCGACCTCGAAATCCTCCGGCATGCGGATGTCCCAGTTCACGCCGCTGCCCATGGCGTTGAACCGCCACTGCGCGTGCGCTTCCGCGAGCGCTTCTTCCCGGGTCGGCGCCCAGCTCAGATCGACCTTGAGGTGGAGCGGCTTGTTGTCGCCGCCGTTCCCCCGGAAGGCGTCGATGAGCCGGTCGAGCTGGGCCGCGTCCGGACACACGGTGAGCAACCCGTCCGCCCAGCCGCCGCACCAGGCCGCGGTGGCCTCCGTGGTGGCCGCACCCATCAGCAGCGTCGGGGTTTCCGGGCGCGACCACACCCTGGCATCCACCGTGGTCACCAGCCCCCGGCGGGTGACAGCCTCGCCGGCCAGCAGTGCCCGCATGATTTCCGCACCTTCGCGCAGGCGCTCGTTGCGATGCGCCTTGTCGGGCCATGCCTCGCCGGTGACGTGCTCGTTCAGGAGCTGGCCGCTGCCGAGCGCGATCCAGGGCAGGCGTCCGGGAAACATCTGCCCCAGCGTACCCACCGCCTGCGCCAGCACCGCAGGATTGTAGCGCCAGCCGCCCGGCACGCTGATCGCCCCGAAGGTCAGGCGTTCGGTGCGCGCCATCGCGGCGCCGAGCCACGACCAGGCGAAGCCGGACTGCCCCTGCGACTCCGCCCAGGGATGGGCGTGATCGGAGGTGAAGCCGGCATCGAAGCCCGCCCGTTCCGCCCGGCCGATCAGGTCGAGCAGGACGCCGGGCGCGAACTGCTCCTGGGAGCAATGGAAGGAGAAGCGCGTCATGCCCGGCCAACGACCCGGCGCGGTGCCCCGTTCACCCGCCGCGCCGGGGTTTGGTTGCCGCTCCGGAAGGGATCGACGGCCTAAGCCATCCTGTGCGCCCTGCCGGGCCGTTCCGGAACCATCATGGCCGCGCGCCCGGGCCGGGGCGGCGGCGCGTCACGCCTCGCCGCGATAGTTGGGCAGGGCACGGGAGCCATCTGCGGCGGCTCCTCTCGGCGGTCCCCAGGGACGGGACGTTCCGCATCCAAAGCGAACCACGCTCGCCACGGACCTGGCCGCCCGGGCCGCTCCCGGCGGGACCTGGCCGCCCGGGCCGCTCCCGGCGTGGTGGTCGGGAAGTCAGGCACTCTCTGAGGGCCCGGCGGCCTTGCGGGAGGCGGCGTTGCCGGCCGCCGTACGTCCCGCTTGTCGCGGCGCCCGGTGTCCTTGTCGGCAGCCGCGCGAACATGCCGGGGTGGCCCATGGCGCCGGGGGCGGCTTCGGCGGCGGATCATGGCCGCACGGTGTCTGCGCTCGCGCATCCTCCGGCCGTCGGGCGGCAGGTAGCGGTATCGCGGCGACCGGGCAGGGCGTCGCGACTCGCCCGGTCGCGGCAGCGAGCGCTACATCCGCTCCGGCACGTCGATGCCCAGCAGCCACAGCCCTTGTGACAGGACGCGGTGCACCAGCCGGCACAGGCTCAGCCTTGAGGCGCGGACGGCATCGCCGTCGGCGGCCAGCACCGGGCACTCGTTGTAGAAGCGGCTGAAGCTCTGGGCGAGCGCGAACACGTAGTCGGCGATCTCGTTGGGGGCGAGGTTGGCGGTGGCCGAGGCCACCACGTCCGGCAGGCGCGCGCAGTCCAGCACCAGCGCGCGCTCCGCCGGCGCCTGCACCGCGATCGGACCGGGCTCGAACCGTTGCGCCGCGCCGCGCGCGAGGATGGACGCGATGCGCACGCAGGCATACTGCACATACGGCCCGGTGCGGCCCTCGAACGACACCAGCCGTTCGGCGTCGAACACGTAGCCGCTGGTGCGGAACGAGCTCAGGTCGGCGAACTTCACCGCCGCCAGTCCGACCTGCTCGGCGAGGCGGCCGAGGCCCGCATCGTCCATCCCGGCGGGAAGGCGCTCGGGGTTGGCGGCGAGACGCTCGCGCGCCTTGTCCACCGCGTCGCCCAGCAGGTCGCGCAGCTGCGCCACGCCGCCCTCGCGGGTCTTGTAGGGCTTGCCGTCCGGACCGTTCACCGTGCCGAAGCCGACATGCACGAGATCGATGCCGTCCGCATAGCCGGCGCGGCGGGCGGCCCGGAACACCTGCTCGAAATGCAGCGCCTGGCGCTGGTCCACGACGTAGAGGATCCGCGACGGCGCCTGGTCGCGACGTCTCTGCAGGATGGTGGCGAGGTCGGTGGTGGCGTAGAGCGCGGCGCCGTCGCTCTTGGCGAGAAGCAGCGGCGGCATCGGCTTGGCGTCCGTTTCCTCTGCCACCTCGACGATCAGGGCGCCTTCGCTCTCGACGGCGATGCCGCGCCCGCGCAGCTCGGCCACCATCGGCGCGATCAGCGCCTGCACGTCGCTCTCCCCCAGGAACAGGTCGAAATGCGCGCCGAGCCGGTCGATGTCGTGGCGCTGCGCCCGCAGCGAGATGTCCCGCAGCGCCTGCCACAGCAGGCGCGCGCCCGGATCGCCGTTCTGCAGCGCCGCGGTCGCCTCGCGCGATTCCGCCATCCGCGCCGGATCGGCCTTGGAGGCGGCGGCGGCTTCCGGATACAGGCGCTGCAGATCGTCCATGTCGAGCGGCAGGGCCCCCGCGGGCAGCGCCGGATCGGTGCCGAAGCAAGGGAGCGCCGGCATCCGGTGCCGTATCTCGGAGATCAGCATGCCCATCTGCAGGCCCCAGTCGCCCAGATGGATGTCGGATACGGTGGGAATGTTCTGCGCGCCCAGGATGCGGCGCAGGCTTTCGCCGATCACCAGCGCGCGCAGATGCCCGACATGCAGCGGCTTGGCGACGTTGGGACCGCCGAAATCCAGCAGCACCGGGGCGGCGCCTTGCTGTTGCACGATGCCGGCGGCCGGGGCGTCGTCCTGTTCGGCGGCGGTCTCGGACAGGAAGCCGTCCGCCAGGCGCAGGTTGATGAAGCCGGGGCCGGCCACCTCGACGGACGCGATCTCCGGCCGTCCCGCCAGCCGCTCTGCCACCGCGCTCGCGATCTCGCGCGGGTTGCGCCCCGTGGCCTTGGCCAGCGGCATGGCGCCGTTGCATTGCAGGTCCGCCAGCTCCGGACGCGCCGCCCGCGCCGCCCGTGCGGTGTCGGTCGGCAGCCCGCAGGCGGCGAAGGCATCAACCAGAACCGCATCGATACGCTGGGACAGGGACATCGGCGGCGATCGCTTTCGGACACGAACGGAAGAAACGGCGGCGGGCGCCATGGCACCGGAGCGCCCTAGCGCGTCGCCGCGGCAGCGTCCACCTCCGGTCTCCCTGGGCGGCGAACGCCTGGCCGCCAGGATATCCGCGGCTCCACCGCAGTCGCGCTTTCCGGCTCGCGTGCCCGTCCCGGCTCTCGCCGCTACCGGACCTGGCGGTGGCAGGGCGAACCTGGGCGGAACGACCGATTCCCGCCGTCCTCCCGGTCCGGCACCGTGGCCGGGTCCCGCCGCGTCAGGGCCGCCGCGGGCGCGCCAGCGCCGGGCGCAGGGCCAGAACCAGCGGCACGATCGAGGCGGCGGTGAGGGCGGACGCGCCGACGCCGGCCAGGCGTCCGGCGGCATCGGCGATCGCGCCATAGGCGACCGGCGCCGCGCCGCCGGTGACGATGACGCCGGTATAGAACAGGGCGAAGGCCCGCCCCGTGTCCCCGCGCGGCGCCAGCTCCGGCACGGTGCCATAGAGCATCGACGAGGTGCCGTTCAGCACGATGCCCAGCAACGGCAGCAGAACCAGCATGGCCGGCAGCGGCAGCAGCAGGCTGGCCAGCATGAGCAGGGCAGTGGCGGTTTCGGTGGCCGCCACGCCCGCGATCACGCCGATGCGCTGTCCGAGCCAGCCGCAGCAGCCCTTTCCCAGTGCCCCGCCCACGAACAGCAGCGCCAGGCCCGTGCCCACCGCGCCGCCCCCGCCGCCCGCGTCGCGGATCATGAACGGCAGAAACAGCAGGAAGCCCATGCGCGGCGCCGTATCGAGGGCGCCGATCGCGAGCAGAAGAGCGAAGCCGCGCCCGGCGTCGGGATCGGTACGGGAGCCGGACCGCGCCGACGCGGCGGATGCCGGGACGGCCGCGTTTCCGCCGGGAATCAGCACGAACAGGCAGCCGGCCGCGATCACCCCGAGCGCTGCCACCAGCCCCACCACCGGCCGCCACGACAACAGCGGCAGCAACAGGGCGACCAGTGCCGGGAGCACCGCCTTCCCCAGGTCGCCCGCGAAATTATACACCCCGAGCGGTCCGCGGGCGCGGTCGCCGAACGCCTGCGTCACCAGCAGCGAGGCGCGCGGATGCTGGATGCTGGACCCGATCCCGGCGATCGCCAGCCCGAGGCCGAGCACCGGAAGGCCGCCAGGCGCCAGCGTCACCGCGTAGCCGCCCGCGGCGATCAGGGTCGCCAGCGCCAGTGCCGCCCGTGCGCTGATCCGTTCGACGAGCCTGCCGCCCGGCACCTGCAGCGCTCCCATGGTCCCGTAATAGAGCACCCGGATCAGGGCGAGGCCGGCGTAGGACAGTCCGAACTCGGCCTGCCACACCGGCAGCAGCGCGTAGAGCAGGTCGGTGAAGCCGTCATGCACCGCATGGGCCGCGCAGGCGCCGGCGAGGTCGCGTTTGTGCTTCGTGCCGTCCCGATCCAGCACCGGCGCCGGGAGATCATGGTCGGAGATGTCGGGCATGATCCGTTCGCGTTCCTCCGGTCCCGCGGTCCGGTGCGTGGATGCCGTGGCACCGGCCGCGATCCGTCGCTGTGCGATACTAGGCCCGGGTCCGCAAGCGATGGCTGTTCATGCGATCATGAGCGGACGCTCACACCCAGGCGCCGTCGTAGAGTCTCTGCGCGACCGCCGCTTCCGCCATGATCCAGTTCCGGAACGACCGGATGCCGGGCAGCCGCTCGCGCCCCCTCGGACACACCAGATGATAGGCCAGCGGCGACGGATGGCGGACGGAGAGCAGCCGCACCAGACGCCCGTCCCGCAGCTCCTGTTCCACATGCGCGCTGCGGACCAGGGCGATGCCGTGGCCGGCCAGCGCGGCCTCGATCGTCATGTTGGCGTCGGGATAAAGGATGGGCGGCGGCGGCAGGCGCAGCTCGGTTCCCGCCGCATCGAACCAGTCCTCCCAGCGGGGGATCAGCCCCGATCCTCCCCGGTGCAGCAGCGGGAAGCGCAGCAGATCGGCCGGAACGGCGGGCATGCCGGATCGTCGCAGCAGGACCGGGCTGGCGACCGGAAACACGTGCTCGCGCAGCAGCAACTCGGCATGCAGTCCCGGATGAGCGCTGCCGCCGAGACGAACGGCGAGGTCGGCCTCGTCGGGACCGAAGCGGATCGGGCGGTCGGTGGCCTCGTCGATCCGGAGCTGGATCTCGGGATGCCGTTCGGCGAAGCCTGGCAGCCTCGGCAACAGCCAGCGCGACGCGAAGGACTGGGTGAGGCTGATGCGCAGCGGCTCGCGTTCCCGGTGCGCCCGCAAGCCGGCCAGGGTCGCGTCGAGCCCGATCAGGAACTGCCGGATGACCGGAGCGAGCGCCGCGCCCGCCGGGGTCGGGCGTGACGGGCGGCCGCGCTCGAACAGCGGCAGGCCCCAGAACTGCTCGAGGAAGCGAATCTGGTGGCTGACGGCGCTCTGGGTGACGTTCAGTTCCGCCGCCGCGGCGGTGAAGCTCGGATGGCGCACGGCGGCCTCGAAGGCGCGCAGCGTAGGGGTGGGCGGCAGCTCCTTCATCGACGGCTCCATGATCCGGCGGCGGCTGGGCCGGAGGATGAGGCAGCATTCATGAAGGAGGAAGGGTTCCACATCGGAGGTGGAACCCTTCCCGGGATGCGAGCGGGACCCGTGAACCCCGATCGCCTGGGCTCAGTGAGAGCCGACGTAGCTCCAGATCGCCTTCTGCTGGTCGGACGGCAGGCTGCCGATGAAGCCGGCGATCCGGGCGTTCTGCGCGGAAGAGGGCAGCGGCACCTGGCCGCTCCGCAGACCCTGCAGCGCCGCGTCGACGAACGGGGCCCAGTCGGACTGGAGGAAGGCCCCGATCCAGTCCGTGCGCGACAGCCCCACCCAGTCGGGATCGGCGATCAGTCCCGCCCAGTCGACGTCGATCTTGTTGGCGGGGATGTCGCCGTAACCGCCGAGGCCGTTCCGGCCATAGGACAGGTCGATGGCGGACGATGCGCCCTTGAAGGTGATCTTCACCGTGGGCGCGAGCGAGCCGCCGCGCTGGCCGTTCACCGTGTCGATGAAGCTTTCCACCAGGCCGCCCTTCTGCACGTAGTGCGAGTAGCTCTGGAAGGTGCGCGGGTTCTGGTCCGGGTTCGGGGAGAAGTCGGTGCCCGCCGCGGTGTTGAGGTCGGTCGGGTTGCCGAGCACGAGGCCGCTGCCCCAGTTCATCGGCTGGAAGTCGGAGCGGATGCCGTTGCCGACGAAGCCGTAGACGCCGTCGGGGCCATCCATGCCGGCCGCGAAGGTGGTGCGGTGGCTGATGGTGAAGACGTAGTACTTGCCGTCCTTGATGTACATCTGGGGACGTTCGGTCTGATCGTTCACGCAGTTGGACGAGATCAGCGGGGGCAGGAAGCGCCAGTGCTGCATGTCGGAATCCGTCGCCACGGCGAGGCCGATATTGGCGCGCTGGAAGATGGCGCCCGAACTGTTCACCGTGCCGACGTTCTCGGCATACGGATCGCCGTCGCGGTAGCCGAGATCGCCCTTGTCGCACGGCGTTTCACCGCGCACGCCGGCCGAGTTGCCCTCGAACACCATGAAGTTGGCGCCCGGATATCTCGGATCCTCGAACGTGAACGGGTCGCGGAAGCTGTAGTACTCGTTCTGCGCGCCGCTCTGGTAGTAGCGCCCGTCGGGCCGCAGCAGCGGAACGTGCCTGTCGAGCCCGGTGAACCAGACATGCGTGAAATCCGCATGGATCTTGCCGAGCGTGGTGGTGATCACCGCGTCGGGCGGCGTGATGTTGCCGCCGCCGCTGGTCCGGTTGAAGAACAGGTCCGTGTAGAATACCTGGACGTCGTTCGAGCCGGGCTTGAGCAGCCGGGTGGAGCCCGACCACTGCGCGTTCTCCGTATAGGCCTCGCCAGCCGCCACCTTGGCGCTGGCGCCTTCGGGAAACAGGTGGCCGCCATAGATCCAGCCGCCGTCGGCCGGGCGCCGCGAGGCGGGGACGTTGGCGCGACGATAGAAATAGCCGATGCGCGCGTTCACGTGGCGATCGTCGAACCCGTATCCCGCGTGGCGGTCGGCGGTGAGGCAGAAGATCACCTCCCAGCCGTTGTAGCTGAACTGGTTGGCGCGCTTGTCGATCAGCGTCCAGGTGTCCCACACCCACACGTCGGGGTTGGTCTGCGGGAAGTCCGCCGGGATGTCGGGCATGGTGACGCGAGCCGGCAGCGAGTTGGCGCCGGTCTTCACGTTGGGATTGGACGTCGCGACCAGCTGCCGCGCATCGGCCCGCGTCCATCGCGACGTGTAGTCGTCGAGCGGCCCGTAGGCTTTCTGGCTGTGGAGGGTAGGGGCCGCGAAGCCCGGAATGCTGCGGGTGCGCTGTTGTGGCGCGGCCCAGGGCATCACGCCCGGCGCAGGGGCGACGCGGGCCGCTTCCCGCTGCATGGGGGTGATCTGGGCGGCGGCGGGGCCGGCAGCGACGGCCGCACCCGCGATGAGGGTGAACGTCAGGCCAGGAAGGTATCTCGGTGCAAGACCAGGCATCGGCGGCTCCTGCCGCGACGGGAAGGGCTTTCCCGCCTCGAGCGGCCGAGATGCATTACCGATAGTTTATGCTGCAGTGCAACATATACGAACGGATGAGAGACCAGGCTTGATCAAACGATCATCCAGCAGGCGCGCGCTCCAGCCAGTTCTCGAGCATCCGCAACGCGATCGAGCCTTTGCCGGGCAGCACGAAATCATGCTCCCCGGGCCGGCGGAGCTGGTCGCGGCTCGCCCAGAATGCTTCCACGATCTCTTCGCCGTCGATCGCCAGGGCGGCCGAAGCGGCGCGAGCGGAAAAGCCGAGCATGATGGACCCGGGGAACGGCCATGGCTGGGAGGAATGATAGCGCACGTCCGTCACCCGGACGCCGGTCTCCTCCCACACTTCCCGCGCCACCGCTTCTTCCAGGCTTTCCCCGGGCTCCACGAATCCCGCCAGCACGGAGAATACCCGCCGCTCGCCGAAGCGGGCATTGCGAGCCAGCAGGACGCGCTCCTCGCCGGCGTCGTCGCGATGCTCCACCATCATGATCACCGCGGGATCGGTCCGGGGGAAATGCAGATGTCCTTCGTCGCAGCTCCGCCGGTAGCCGCCATGTTCGGAACGGGTCGGGCGCCCGCAGGTGGCGCAGAACCGATGGGTGGCGTGCCAGTGCAGCATGCCGCGGGCCTGCGCCAGGATGGCGGCGTGCGCGGGCGGCAGCTCGCCGGCCACCGGCCGCAGCTCGGCGAAACGACCGTGCGAGGGAAGCAGTGCCGGTTCCGGCTCGGCGTCCAGCGTCACCGCGAACAGGGCGCGCCGGCTTTCGCTTCCGGCCGCCCCCTCGAAGCCGAGCAGGACCCAGGGCAGCTCCGCCAGCGCCGCTGCCGATGGCACCAGTGCCGACAACGGCACCATGGCCGCTCCGGGCGGTGCGGAACCATCGGGCGCGCCGTCCGCGTCCAGGCCCGACACAAGGTGACGGTTGCGCCACACCGGCACGAACAGGCTGCTGGCGTCCGCCAGGAGCCGTTCGATCGCGGCCTCGTCGGTACGAAGCTCGGCCGCGCGGTCGAGCGGGCTGCCGGCATAGAAATTGACCACCGGCGACAACGGAGCGGGGTTGGCTCCGGCCGGAAACGCCGCCGATCCTGGGGGTGGGATCGAAGCCATGCCGGTTTCTCCGAGAAAGCGCCCGTGTGCCCCGGCGCGGTTCGGAGGGGCATGCGGGCCGATGCGTTCCCCTTGTGGCCCACCGGGTGTTTCGTGTTAAGACGCGCCCGGGAGGTCGGCAGCGGACGAGCGCCTTGCCAACCCGGTCAGGTCCGGAAGGAAGCAGCCGCAGTGAGTTTCCGCTCGGGTCGTTGTTTCGGCCTCCCACCCCTGCTTTCCAGCCGCTGATGCCCGACGACACGGACTGGTACGCGGACGCCGCCCCGGCGGAGGATCCGGACCGTCTCCCCGTTCCGCCGCCCGAGGGGCCCGGCCTGTTCGGCGACACGCTGCCGATGGCGCCGCCGGTATCGGATGCCGCCGCCTCGCCCCCCGCCGACGCGTCCCGCCTGGCCGCCGCGCCCGCTTTGCCGGTCGCGGCACCTGCCGCCGCCGCCGTTCCGGCGCCCGGCACGCCCTACCGCGTGCTCGCCCGCAAATACCGGCCGACGCGGTTCGAGGACCTGATCGGCCAGGACGCCGCCGTGCGCATCCTGCGCCGCGCCTTCGCCACCAACCGGGTGGCGCACGCCTTCATGCTCACTGGCGTGCGCGGCGTTGGTAAGACCACCACCGCGCGGATCATCGCCCGGGCCTTGAACTGCATCGGTCCGGACGGCCGGGGCGGTCCCACCGCGGAACCCTGCGGCGTGTGCCCGAACTGCACCGCCATCCTGGCCGACCGCCATCCCGACGTGCTGGAGATGGATGCCGCGTCCCGCACCGGCGTGGACGACGTGCGCGAGATCATCGAGGCGACCCGCTTCCGGCCCATGCAGGCCCGGATGAAGGTGTTCATCATCGACGAGGTGCACATGCTGTCGCGCAACGCGTTCAACGCGTTGCTCAAGACGCTGGAAGAGCCTCCCGCGCAGGTCACCTTCATCTTCGCCACCACCGAGCTGCGCAAGGTGCCCGTCACCGTGCTGTCGCGCTGCCAGCGCTTCGATCTCCGGCGGGTGGGCCAGACCGAGCTCGCCATCCATTTCGGCCGCATCGCCGGGCTGGAAGGTGCTGCTCTCGACGACGATGCCCTGACCCTGATCGCCCGCGCCGCCGACGGCTCGGTCCGCGATGGCCTGTCGCTGCTGGACCAGGCCATCGCCCAGGGAGCGACGGCCGGAAGCCCGATGGGAGGGGAAGCGGCCCTGGGGGCCGGGGCCGTCACGGCGGCGGACGCGGGCGACCCGGACGCGGTGGGCGTGATCACCGGCGCCCAGGTGGCCGATATGCTGGGGCTGGCCGACCGTGGGCTGGTGTTCGACCTGTTCGATGCCGTCGTGGCCGGCGATGTCGGCCGGGCGCTGGCCATCACGGACGCCGCCTATGCGCGGGGGGCCGATCTCGGCCAGATGCTCGCCGACCTGCTCGAGCTGGTGCACACCGTGTCGCGCCTGAAGGCGGTGCCGGAACTTCGCCGCAACGGCGAGCTGCCCGAGAACGAGCGGGTGCGCGGGGGCGCGCTCGCGGATGCCTTGTCGGTGCCGGTGCTGGGCCGGCTCTGGCAGATGCTGCTCAAGGGCGTGTCCGAGGTCGACACGGCGCCCGATCGGCGCGACGCCGCCGAGATGGTGTTGATCCGGCTGTGCTTCGTGGCCGACCAGCCGACCCCGGGCGAACTGGTGCGCCAGCTCCGGGAAGGCCACGCTCCCGCCGGCGGGGGCGGCCCCGCCCCGGGCGGGCCGGGCACGGGGAACACGCCGTCGGCCAGGGTGATCCACGATTCCGCGGGTGCTTCCGGACCGCCGGACCGGGGCGCATCCGCCATGCCTGCCGCCGGCCTCGCTGCCGAGACGCGAGGGCTGGACGAGCGGCAGCGGCTCTCGCACGACGTACCGGGCGGCCCACCCGGTGGCGGCGGCCGTGACGTGAACGCGCCGGCCGGTCCTGGTCCTGGTCCCGGGCCCGGCCGCCCGCATGCTCCGCCGTCCGGTCCGCCCGCCAGCGGTTCCCTGGCCGGAACTGCCGGATCATCGCCCCGAACGCTTCCATCCGGAACCCCACCCTGGGATGCCCGGCCTGCCATGACGGTGCATGGCGGCGGCGCCGCGGCGCTGCGGATAGTCCCGGAGCCGGAGCTGGTTCCCGATTCGGAGCCGGAGCGGCCAAACGATCCTGTGCCGGAGCCAAAGCCGGAGCCGAGGGGGGACGGGGCGTGGAGCCCTGCCGCCACCGGGGCCACGGACACCGCCGATCTCGCGTCCGTCGACATCGCCTCGCCCGCGCCCGCCGCTGGGCCGGAAGTCGGCCTCGCCGCGCCGGGAAGCCCGGTTCCGGATGCAGTCGACGCGTCGCCGCCGCCGCCGGTGCTGCGCTCCTGGCGCGAGCTGGTGGCGTTCGTGGCCGCCCGGCGGGAAGCCACCCTGCACGGCCATCTTCGGCATTGCGCCCATCTGGTGCGCTGGTCGCCGCCGGTGATCGAGCTGCGGCTGGAACGCGAAGCGCCGCGCGACCTCAGCCAGCGACTGGCGAAGCTGCTTCTGGACGCCACCGGCACCCGCTGGACCATCGCCCTCTCGCGCGACGCAGGCGAGCCGACGCTCGCCGAGCAACAGGACGCGCTCGATGCCGCCACCCGCGAGGCGGCGGCCGCGCATCCCCTGGTGCAGGCGATCATGCGGGCTTTTCCGGGTGCGACGCTCGGGCCGGTGCGCGATACCGCCCTGGACGAGTACGGTCTGCCGCCGGAGATCCTGCCGGAAGCGTCCACCGACGAGATCGGCGATGGCGGCCTGCCGGAGCCCGGCCTGGGCGACGAGGACACCGCCCCCGACCTCGAGTTCGCGCCGCTGGATTCGGAGTTTGCCGGTTTCGACGATTTCCACCGCCCCGGATGACCGCCCGGCCTCCCGCGGCCACCCGCGGCGCCGGAGCATCGCCCGGCACCCACGCCCGGCTGTCCCGCGGTGCCCGGTTCCCCCGCGCTTGTGACTGACCTCGGAAGCGGATGACCGGGGGCGGGATGCCCTCGATCGCCGGATCGCCGACTGGCCGATCGGCGTTCGGTATATCTCCCGCCGACTCCCATGCCGATCCGAGTGCCGGTCCCGGGCATCCGGCTGACGGGGACGACGCGCAAATGCCGCGGCCGGCCCTGGCCATGGCGGCCGTTCCGTTCCATCTCTGCCCGCGACCACCCGATCCCGTGTCCTTCCGGAGCGACTCGATGAAGAACCTCGCCGGCCTGATGAAGCAGGCCTCCCAGATGCAGGCCAAGATGGAGGAGATGCAGGGGCGCCTGGAGCAGCTCGAGGTGCAGGGCGTGGCCGGCGCCGGGATGGTGTCCGTCACCCTGACCGGCAAGGGCGTGCTGAAGGCGATCACCGTGGATCCGAAGCTCGCCGATCCGGACGAGATGGAGATGCTGCAGGACCTGATCGTCGCCGCCCATGCCGATGCGCGCCGCCATCTGGACGAGCGCACCGCCGCCGAGATGCAGAACGTCACCGGCGGGCTCAACCTGCCGCCGGGCCTCAAGCTGCCGTTCTGAGGCGTCCACCGCCTTGGGCGGTCCGGAGATCGAGCGGCTGATCGAGCTGCTGTCGCGCCTGCCGGGGCTCGGTCCCCGCAGCGCGCGGCGGGCCGCGCTGACCCTGCTGCGCCAGCCGCAGACGCGCCTGCTGCCGCTCGCCGACGCCATGCAGCGGGCCGGCCAGAGCGTTCGCACCTGTTCGCGCTGCGGCAATCTCGACAGCCGCGACCCCTGCTCGATCTGCACCGACGATCATCGCGACGGCTCGGTGATCTGCGTGGTGGAAGGGGTGGGCGATCTCTGGGCGCTGGAACGGGCGGCCGTGCATCGCGGCCTCTACCACGTGCTGGGCGGCACCCTGTCGGCGCTGGCCGGGATCGGGCCGGAGGACCTCAATCTGCGCCCGCTGCTGTCGCGGCTGGAGGAGGGGGGCGTGCGGGAGGTGATCCTGGCGCTGGGGGCTACCGTGGACGGGGCCACCACCGCGCATTGGCTGGCGGACCGGTTGCAGCCTTTCGGCGTCACGGTGAGCCGGGTGGCGCAGGGCGTGCCGATGGGCGGCGCGCTCGACGTGCTGGACGATGGCACCCTGGCGGCGGCGCTGATGGCGCGCCGCGCGGGATAGGCGCGGCCTCCGGCGCCGGCGGAAGCGGATCCGCCGAACAAGGAGCGGCGCTCGGGATTGGGAAGACGAGCCATCCGGGCTCCGGCGACGTCGATGATGGCGGGGCCTCGTCCGCGGCGGCGATAGGCCCGTGACGGACGCCTCGACCAAGCCTGTTCCGCACGATGGCTGTCCTGCCGGCGCCTGTTCTCCTTCTCGCCGATGATGAAGAGACGAGGCTGGCCGGGCATGTGGCCGGTGGGTTGAGCAGTTCCCCGACATCCCGGGACATCATCCGGGGCGGAGCCCCGGCCGGGATCGCGTGCGCGCCCGAGGGGTGAGAACGGCGCGCGTTCGATTGCGCTGTCGCCGCGCCGGGCGGCAGGATGTTCGGGAGTGGAGATCACTCCTCGCCGCGCCGGGCGGCCCGGTCCGCGCCGCGCTGCCCTCTTCTTGCTCGAATCGCATGTTTCATGACCGTATTCCGGTCGCGCCGCGTCGCGCCGCTGCCCGCCAGGGGGGATGGATCATGGTCGAGCCGCAGGACGCCGCGGGCGGCGGAACCGCCTGGATCTTGCCGCCCGGCCTGCCGCGCGCGGCGCTGGTCACGGGGGCGGGGGTGCGGCTCGGGCGCGCGATCGCGCTGGCCCTGGCGGACGCCGGATTCGCCATCGGGCTGCATTGCCGCGACAGCGTGCGCCCGGCGGAAAGCCTCCGTCGCGAGATCGAGGAGAAGGGCGGCCGGGCGGTGATCCTGCGGGCCGATCTCGCGGCGGAGGCGGAAACCGAGCAGCTGGTGGATCGCGCCACGGCGGCGCTGGGGCCGCTCGGCATCCTGGTGAACAACGCCAGCGCGTTCGAGCGCGACGAATGGCACGACGCGGATCGCGACAGCTGGGACCGGCACCTGGAGCCGAACCTGCGGGCTCCGTTCGTGCTGATGCAGCGTTTCGCCCGGCAGCTGCCCGACACCTTGCCCGACGGCACCCGGGCCGAGGGCGTGGTGCTGAACATGCTCGACCAGCGCGTCTGGTCGCTCACGCCGCATTTCGTGTCCTACACGGTCAGCAAATCGGCGCTCTGGACGCTCACGCGCTCCATGGCGCTGGCGCTGGCGCCGCGCATCAGGGTCAACGGCATCGGGCCAGGTCCCGCCATCCGCAGCGCCCGCCAGACGCCCGAACAGTTCGAGCGGCAATGCGCCTCGACCCCGCTCGGGCGCGGCACCGACCCGGACGAGGTGGCGCGCGCGGCGATGCTGTTGTTGTCGCTGCCCTCGGTCACCGGACAGATGCTGGCGCTCGATGGGGGGCAGCACCTGCAATGGCACGCCGCGCCCGCCGGCGGCCAGGACGAGGCCGTGGAATAGGAGTTTCGGATGTCGCTGCTCCCTTCCTGGCCCGAGCAGCCGCCGCTGCGGCGATTGTTCGTGCGCGACATGGTGCTGGACGCCCAGATCGGCGTGCATCCCCACGAGCACGGCGTGACCCAGCGCATCCGGGTCAACATCTCCTTCGGGGTGCCGGACGAGCACGGTCTTTCGGTGGGGCGGGACGATCTGAGCCGCACCGTCTCGTACGAGCGGCTGGTGCAGCTGGTGCGCGGCATCGTCGCGGGCGGCCATGTCCGGCTCGTGGAAACCCTGGCGGAGCGGATCGCCGCCGGCGTGCTGGCGGAGAAGCGGGTGCGCGTCGTGCGGGTGATGGTGGAGAAGCTCGACGTGTTCCCCGAAACCGTGTCGGTCGGCGTGGAGATCGAGCGCCGCCAGGAGACCTGATCCGCCCGCGGGGAAGGGGGAGTTCGGCCGATCATGTCCGGGCCGTCCGGCCGGGTTTTTCCGCCAGGGTGGTTCTTGCCACCGGCGCCGCTCCGCGCGGGCAGGAGGAGGCCGGGCGGGGTCCGCTGACCGGTCCGGCGATGGGTCGCGCGGTGGCGGCTTTCCAATCCACCGCCGTCCTGCCAAGCTCCGCGGCCTCGTGTTCGGGCGATCCTCCCTGCGCTGGCGGCATTCCGGCCGGTTCTTCTGCCTGCTGCTGGCGGCCCTCGCGGTGGCCCTGCAGCTGGGCGGCCGCTCGCTCGCCACCGAACAGGCGGCTCTCGCCCTGTCCGTGTCTGCCGAGCCCTCGTTTCCGATCTGCGGCGCCGCGCGCGCGGCCGTGCCGGCCGACCGCCGGGCCCTGAGCCCGCAGCATCTCGCGGCCCTCCCGGCGCTGCTGCCGATGGTGGCGGAAGCGGCGCCGCCCGTTCCGGTGGACCTGGACGATGGCCAGGGTGCCCGGCACCCCGACCCGCGTCGGACCGGTGCCGGGCCCGCCCCCCGGGCGCCTCCTTCCCCCCGCGCCGTCAGACCGCCTTCCCGCGCCCCGCCGCTTCCGGCCTGAGCCCATCACCCCGCGATCCCGCCCCGGCGCGATCCCGGTGTTCCGCGGACGATCCGTCGTGGTCTTCCTGCCGCCGGACCCTTCCTCGACGGAAGCGTCCTGGCCGCGCGACGACGCCCGCGCCCGTCCCTCCAGGCCGAACGAGTTCCTCCATGACCGATCCCATCGCCATTTCGCCCCGCGGCGTGGACGCGGACACCATCCGCGAGGCCGACCGCGTCGCGCGCCACTGGACCAGCCCACATCAGGGGCGCCTGCGTCCCGGGAGCGCCGAGCACAAGCAGGCCGTCTGCCGGATGTTCCACGACACCTTCAACCCGTACAAGCCGTCGGTGATCGACTGGCCGAAGCTCGACGCGGAAACCCTGGCGCGCATCGTGTCGCTGCCGATCTGGGACATCGCGGTGCAGACCGAGGGCAAGGCGCGGCTGCGCATGGCCGCGTATGCCGCCACGATCGCCGATCCCGACATGCGCGAAACGATCGCGCGCAACGGCTGGGAGGAGAACCGGCACAAGGAAGTGCTGTCGCGCCTGGTGGAAGCCTACGGCATCCCGCTGGCGCCGGAGCCGGAATACCGCGAACCGCGCGATCCGGAATGGGCCTATCTGGTCACCGGCTTTTCCGAATGCATCGACAGCTTCTTCGCGTTCGGGCTGTTCGCCATGGCGCACCGGTCGGGCATCTTCCCGCCCGAGCTGATCGACACCTTCGAGCCGGTGATGCAGGAGGAGTGCCGCCATATCCTGTTGTTCGCCAACTGGCTGGCCTGGCATCGCCGCACCATGCCGCTCTGGCGTCGTCCCTGGTTCGAGCTGCGGGTCCTGGCGGTGTGGGCGTTTCTCGGGTGGGAGCGCGTCGGGCTCGCGAAGTCCATCGACGCCGACGGCAAGGAACAGGCACAGGACAACAACTTCACGGTGAACGGCACCAGGTCGGTGTCGGCCGAGGAGATCAGCGTGCCCGAACTGATGGCGCTGTGCCTGCGGGAGAACGACCGCCGTTTCGCGGGCTACGACCGGCGGCTGCTGCGGCCCACCACCATGCCGGCCCTGGTGCGGGTGGCGCTGTTGTTCATGCGGCGTCCCAAGCGCAGCGCCCGCCGGGAGGCGCTGGCATGAGCCGCCGCGCGGCACCGGCGCTCCGGGCCGGATCGGAACAGCACAAGGAGCTGTTCTGCCGGCAGTTCATCGACACCCATCAGGACTACGATCCCGATACCCTGCCCTGGCCGGAACTGAGCGAGGTCGAGCTGTCGCGGCTGCGCGGGGTGCCGTTCTGGCAGGAGGTGTTCCATACCGAGCGCCGCGCCGGCGCGATCGTGGACGCGTTCACGCCGCAGGTGACCGACCTCGTGGTGCGCGAGGCGGTGGCCCTGCAGGGTTTCGAGGAACAGCGGCACGCGAAGCTGATCCGGGTGATGATCGACCGCTACGGGATCGACGCGACGGAGCAGCCGCTCGAGCAGTTCCCGCCCGACCTGGAGACGGCCTTCATCGATTTCGGGTTCGGCGAATGCCTGGACGCGTTTCTGGGGTTCGGCGCCTTCAAGACGGCGCGCGAGTCGGAATTCCTGCCGGCGGCGATGTTCGACATCTTCGACGTGCTGATGTTCGAGGAAACCCGGCACATCGTGTTCTTCATCAACTACATGGCGTGGCGCGAGAAGCGGCGGGGGCTCGGCACGGCGCGGCGGGCGGCGAAATCGCTGCGGTTCTATGGCCGGGCCGGACGGCGGCTGCTCGGCATGGTCCGGCGGGGCCAGGACGCCAATGACGGCAAGGACTTCGCCGTCACCCAGGCCAACCTGTTCCTGGACGGGTTCTCGTTCCGGGGCTTCGTCGAGGATTGCTACCGCGAGAACGCCCGCCGCATGAGCGTGTTCGATCCGGCGCTGATGCAGCCGAGGCTGCTGCCGGCGATGGCCGATCTCGCCTTGAAGGGGCTGCGGGTGTGGGATCGCGCGCGCCCGCAGCTGAGGCGGCCTGCGGCCGGGTGAGGTCGGCCCCGCCGGTCCGTCGCGGGCGTTCCGGCGGGTTCTCTTTCACGAGCGGGCGCTGGGGATACTTCGGGAGCCTGGAAGGCGACCCGCGTTCCGGTGGTGTCGATGCGATGCGGGATGCGGTCCGGCCGCGACTGCACGCCCCGTGCCGGGCTCCGGGCGGTGTCGCCCGATTGCCTTCCGGAGAAGCCGAAGCCGGCAATCCGGGGGAAGGGCGGCCCCTGCTCTTGCGCGGCGTCGGCATCGCGTCGGGCCACCATTCTTCGGCACCGCCGGCGCCGCCCAATCGGCCCGCGATAGCCGTCGCAGGGTCGCCTTCGGTTGCGCACGGAGGTGGGCCCTGGCCGGATAGGTCCCGCCCGGCCGGGGATCCGTCCACCAGCCCCGGAGCACGAAGAAGAGCGTCCACGAAGATCACGGCCCACGACATGCTTGCCGTCCAAGCCGCGGCCGGACGTGGTTGACGCTCGGTAGCCGCTGTTCCCGCCATCCCTTCACGAGGCAACCCCAGCCGGGGCAGTCCCGTTGCGCCGCTCCGACGGTTCCGGAGTGGTGCGATGCGGGTCGATGTGGCGGTGATCGGGGCGGGCCAGGCCGGAACGCCCCTGGCGCGCGGCCTGGCGGAAGTGGGCCGACAGGTTGCCCTGATCGAACGGACCCACCTGGGCGGCTCGTGCGTCAATTTCGGCTGCACGCCCAGCAAGGCGATGATCGCCTCGGCCCGCATCGCCGCCGACGCCCGGCACGCGGCGGACTGGGGCATCTCCGTGGGCCCTGTGCGGGTCGATTTCGCCGCGGTGATGCGCCGGGCCCGCGGCATGGCCGCCGCGTCGCGCGGGGAGCTGGACGAGGCGCTGGAGAACAGCGCCAACCCGACGCTGGTGCGCGCCCATGCGCGGCTGGACGGCCGCGAGGGCGAGCTGTTCCGGGTCCGGGCCGGGGACGGGGTGATCCTGGCGCGCGAGGTGGTGCTGGACGTGGGCACCCGCAGCCTTCTGCCGCCGATCGACGGGCTCGACGGCGTGGACCCGATCACCGCCGAGAACTGGATCGATCTGGAACGGCTGCCGCGCCACCTGCTGGTGATGGGCGGCTCCTATATCGGGCTGGAACTGGCCCAGGCGTATCGGCGCCTCGGCGCCGAGATCACGGTGGTCCAGAACGGCCCGCGACTGGCGGAGCGCGAGGACGAGGACGTTTCGGACGCCATCCGCGCCATCCTGGAAGAGGAAGGCATCCGCGTCCTGTGCGGCGCCGAGGTGCGACGGGCCGAACGCACGGCGGACGGGGTGCGGCTGGTCCTCGCCGACACCGTCCTGGACGGCAGCGATCTGCTGGTGGCGGTGGGGCGCAAGCCGAACACCGATACGCTCGGCCTGGACACGGTCGGCGTGCGGCTCGACGACAAGGGCCTGGTGGAAGTCGACGAGCGCCTGTCCACGTCCGTGCCCGGCATCTGGGCGGCGGGCGACATCCGGGGCGGCCCGGCCTTCACCCATACCGCCTATGCCGATCACTCGGTGCTGATGAACCAGATCGCCGGCGACCGGACGAAGACCACGCAAGGCCGCATCGTGCCCTACGCGATGTTCCTGGATCCGGAGCTCGGCCGGGTGGGGCTTTCGGAGAAGGAAGCGCGCGAGAAGAACATCGATCTGCGGATCGGCCGCCGCGAGATGAAGAACAGCGGCAAGGCCCAGGAGCTCGGCAAGGATAAGGGCTTCATCAAGGTGCTGGTGGACGGCGACAGCAACAGGCTGGTGGGCGCCGCCTGCCTGTGCGAGCGCGGGTCGGACGTGGTGCAGCTGTTCGCGGAGCTGATGAATGCGGGCGCGCCCGCCGGCGTCATGCGCGACGCGATCCATATCCATCCCACCATCGGCGAGGCGGCCAAGAACGCCGTGGTGGACGCGCTGTCCTAGCACGCAGCAGTCCCGCACCGCGGGGTTGTGCCGCGGACAGGACAGCCCTGTCCGCATAAAGGCGGCATTCGGCTCGCCGCCCTCCTATATGGCGCGGCATGGACACCGCCATCCTTCTCGGGCTGGGCTCCGCCCTGCTGTACGGCTTCAGCGACTTCGCCGCCCGGTTCGCCGGGCGCGCGGTCGGGGTGCTGCGCACGATGTTCTGGGTGCAGCTCTCGGCGGCGCTGGGGCTCAGCGTGGTGGTGGCGGCGACCGGTGCGCTGGCCGCCGCGGCGGGGGTGTCGGCCGGGGTGTGGGCGATCACGGTCGCCGGCAACCTGGTGATCCTGCTCGCCACCGCGCTGCTGTATCGCGGCCTGTCGCGGGGCAGGCTGGCCGTGGTGGCGCCCATCACCGCCTGCTACGGCGCGGTGACGGCCGTCCTGTCCTGCCTGTCCGGGGAAGCGCTCGGCGCGCCGGTGGCGGGGGGCCTGCTGCTGGCGGTGGCAGGTGCGGCGTTGTCCTCGGTGCCGTCCGCGCCCGCGCCGGCGAATGCCGGGGACGAGGGGCGGCCGGCCGCGCCCTTTCCTGGGTCCGGCGGCGCGGGCTGGGCGTGCGCCGCGGCCGTCTGCTACGGCATCGGCTTCTTCGCCATCGGCCACTGGTCGGTGCCGGCACTCGGACACCTGCTGCCGGTGTGGCTCTATTACGGATGCGGCGCGGTCGTGCTCGGACTGGTCGGCACCGCGTGCGGCCTATCCTTGTCGGTGCCGAACCGGCGGGAGATCGCGGCGGTGGCGGGCACCGGAGGCGGGGCGGTGGGCGGCGCGCTCACCCTGACGGCCGCGGTGGGCGGCGCGGCCGTGGCCGTGCCGACCGTGCTCAGCTCGCTCGCCTCCGTGGTGACCGTGGTGCTCGCCCGGCTGCTGATCCGCGAGCGGGTGGCGCCGCATCAATGGGCGGGCGTGGCGATGGTGATCGCTGGGCTCGCGGTGTTGAACCTGCGGGTGTTGTAGGGAGCGGCATTGGCCAGCGGGGGCGTTCCGCAGCCCGGACGAAGACGTCGGGATGGCGCGATCGCCGGGCGGCATCCATTCCGTGGAGCGGAAGGTCCTGCCCGGCCGGTGATCGCCCGGAAGATGCCGCGGCGGCTGGCCTCGCGCCGCGCGACGTTCCCGTGTCCGCCAGATACTGGCGGCGGCCGCGCTGGCCCGGGTGCGATCGGCATCGACCGTGATGGCGGCTGCCCGATCACGCGATGGGGGTCGCAGGTGGCGTCACGTTCACGACCGTCATCAGCGGGCGGCCTCGCCGCGCTCTTCGACGCCTGCGCGCGGCGACGGCCGCCTGGAATGATTGTGGCGGTTCGCCGGGCCGGTTGTTGCACGGCCCCCGATCGTCCCCCGGCGGACGAGCTTCAGGGTCGGGGCGGCGCCACGGCCAGCACGTCCTGCTTGTAGGTTTCACGCACCAGGGCGATCGGACGGTTGTTCCTGTCCATGAGCCGGGCGCTGGTTTCGAACAGGCTGGGGGGGATCGCGAGCACCCCGCCGGGCGGGAGAGCTGGCGGCGATGCCGTCGCCCAGTCCTCCGGCAGCGGCCGCCAGAGCAGCCGGCTGGACAGGGTTTCCCGGCGGAAGCCCAGCGGTGCCACCACCTTGCCGAACGGGGTGTCGCTGTTGTCCAGCGTCCGGTTCATGTCGGCCGTGAGCCGGCCCGGGACGTACCAGTTGTCCGCCTCGGACAGCAGGCGGCCGCCGCAGCGCAAGGCGACCCGCCGATAGCGCACGGGTTCGTCTGCGCCGATTTGCAGCAGGGCGGCGCCGTCACCGGGCAAGGGGAGGTCGGGCACGGCCTGACGTTCGGCCCGCACCGGGCCGTCGGCCAACCGGTGGATCCGGCACCATCTTTCCAGCACCAGAGTCGCGCTCGGATGTGACAGCAGCTCGCCCCGGAGGGTTTCCAGCATCGCTTCCGCCGCGAGGCGATGGAACCGGTCGTCCGGCCAGGAGGAACCGGCCGCCGTGACGGTCGCGGGGGGAACGGACGGGGGGATGCGCGTCACCGCCCGGTCCGTGTCATCGCGACGTGCCGCGACCGACGGGACGATGGCCGCCGCGAGGAAAAGCGAGACGGCGGCGGCCGCTGGCCACCGGCGCATCCCGCGGCTCGCCCTCAGCCCTCGTTCTCGTCGGCGTCGGTCTCGACCTCGATGTCGTTGCCGATGGCGTCGTCGTCGTCCTCGAGGTCGGACGTGTCTTCCATCACGTCGTCCTCCTCGTTCTCCTCGGCGTCGGTTTCCGCCTCGGCGTCCTGGTCTTCCGCTTCCTGGACCACCTTCTTCGGGCGGCGGTCTTCCGGCAGGTTGCCCCCGCGCTTGGGGCGGGGCTGGTCGACGGGCTGCTCGGTGCCGCACTTGGGGCACACGGCCGGCACCTTGCCCAGATCGTAGAAGCGGGCGCTGCAGGACACGCACACGCGCTTTAAACCGAGTTCAGGCTTGGCCATCGATAACCCAGACGTTCGATTCGAGGAGGACCCGTCCATGCCGGAAGCGCGCATGGCCGCCGGGGCCATACGCTTCCTGCGCGAACGGGGGAGGATCGGCGCAGGGCGCGCCCCATGCCAGCTAGTCATGCCGCTGTCAAACGTCCCGAACCGTTTCGGGCCGGCCGTCGGCATCGCCCTACGCTGCCTCGGGCGGGCGACGACGGTGCGGCCGGGGTCGTCGCGTCGCCGCCGTGACGGCTTGGGGACGGCGCAAGGATCGTGACGCCGCGCGATTGACTCGGCTCGCTCTCGCCTTCCAAACAAACCGCATGGACCCGTCCCGACCCGCTTCTCCCCAACCGGCCGTTCCTCCTGCCGCCGGCCCGCATGCCGGCGCCCCGAGGCCGTTGCTGGTTTCCGCCGCGCCGGGACCGCTCCAGGGCGAGGTGCGTGTGCCGGGTGACAAATCCATCAGCCACCGCGCCCTGATGTTCGCGGCGCTGGCGGAAGGCGTCACTCGGGTCGAGGGGTTGCTGGAAGGCGAGGACGTGTTGCGCACCGCCGATGCGATGCGGGCGCTGGGCGCGCGGGTGGAGGGGCTGGAGAACGGGTCCTGGCGGGTGGAAGGCCGGGGCATCGGGCGGCTCCAGGAACCGGCCGACGTGCTGGACATGGGCAATTCCGGCACCGCGGCGCGGTTGCTGGCCGGCATCCTGGCGACACACGGCTTCACCAGCGTCATGACCGGCGACGGCAGCCTGCGCGGCCGGCCGATGCGCCGTGTCACCGAGCCGCTGGCCGCCACCGGGGCGCGCTTCGCATCCCGCGCCGGCGGGCGGCTGCCCTTGTGCATCGAGGGCACGGGAGAAGCGCGTCCGGTGTCGTACCGGCTGCCGGTGGCGTCGGCGCAGGTGAAGTCGGCCATCCTGCTGGCCGGTCTCAACGCCCGGGGCGAGACGCGGGTGGAGGAGCCGGTGCCGACCCGCGACCACACGGAGAACATGCTCCGGCATTTCGGCGCAGCGCTGTTTGTGGAAACGGACGCGGCGGGCGGCCGGGTCATCCGGCTGCAGGGACGTCCCACGCTGTCGGCGCGCGATGTTTCGGTACCGGCCGATCCGTCCTCGGCGGCGTTTCCGCTGGTGGCGGCGCTGCTGGTGCCGGGCTCGGAGATCCTGCTGCGCGGCGTCGGCCTCAACCCGTCGCGCACCGGACTGTTCACCACCCTGCGCGAGATGGGCGGCTTCCTGGAGTTGCGCGACGAGCGGGTGGAAGGCGGGGAGCCGGTGGGCGACCTGCTGGTGCGCGCAGGCGCGCTGCGCGGCGTGGACGTGCCGGCGGCGCGGGCGCCCAGCATGATCGACGAATATCCGGTGCTGGCCGTGGCCTGCGCGGCCGCCGCCGGCACCAGCCGGCTTCGCGGGCTCGAGGAGCTGCGGGTCAAGGAAAGCGACCGGCTGGCCAGCACGGTGGCGCTGCTGGAGCGCAACGGCGCCCAGGTGCGGGTGGACGGAAACGACATGATCGTGGAGGGCGCGGGCGCCCTGCGCGGCGGCGGCACGGTGGAAACCCGGATGGACCACCGGCTCGCCATGAGCGCCGTCGTGCTGGGCCTGGCGGCCCGGGAGCCGGTGCGGGTGGACGACACCGCCTTCATCGAGACCAGCTTTCCCGGGTTCGTTCCGTTGATGGACAGCCTCGGCGCGGACCTGGGACGGGAAGGGTGAGCCGGGCTTCCGCGCCGCTGGCGGCACGCGTGCCGGCGGGGAGGTCGTCTCGCTTCGGATGTGATGCGCTCTCGCCGCCGATGGCGGCTGCGGCGTCGGTCGGACCGATCGAGGAACGGCCATGATCCGGCGCGCCGCGATGTTCGCACCCGAGATCGGGGGAAGGGGGGCCGGTTCGGGAACCCCAGTCGCGGACGGGACGAACGGTCTCCGCCCGTCCGCCGGGCCGGCCGCGGGTGAGCGGGCGCTCGCGGGCGAGGCCCCCGGGGGGAAGGTGTCCGGAGATCCTGCGTCGGCGACCGGCGGTGCGGTGGCGGCGGATGGATCGGCCATGGCGGCGCCCGACGGGCGGCGATTGGTGATCGCGGTGGACGGGCCGGCGGCGGCGGGCAAGGGCACGCTGGCGCGCGCGCTCGCCGGGTGCCTGGGGCTGCCCTATCTCGATACCGGTCTGCTGTATCGCGTCGTCGGCCGGCGGATGCTGGATGCGGGCCTCGATCCGTCGGCGGACGCATCCGGCGAGGCGGCCACGCTGCGGGCGGAGGATCTGGCGCGCGGCGATCTGCGCACGCCCGAGGTGGACCGCGCCGCGAGCCGCGTCGCTGGGCAGCCTGCGGTGCGCGCCGCGCTGCTGCAGTTCCAGCGCTCGTTCGGGGCCGCGCACGGCGCGGTGCTGGACGGGCGCGACATCGGCACGGTGATCTTTCCCGATGCCGCCGTGAAGCTGTTCATCTCCGCGTCGCACCGCGCCCGCGCGGAACGGCGCTGGCTGCAGCTCAACGCTCACCGGTCGCCGGCGGACGGGGAGCGGGAAGCCGAGATCGCGGCGGTGGAAGCCGAGCTGGTGGCGCGCGACGCGGCGGATTCCGGGCGCGAGGTGGCGCCGCTGCGGGCGGCGGACGACGCGGTGCGGATCGATACCGATCGGCTGGATGCGGACGCGGTGCTGGCGGAAGCCCTGCGGATCGTGCGCGCACGGGTGGGCTGAGGGCCGCGAGAAACGACCCGGCCACGAGGGGAGGTGTTGCCGGCCGCCGAGACGGGATGACGATCGCTTTCCGTGACATCTGCCGTGGGCGACGGGGCACGTCCGGTGCCGCCCGGCTGGGCGATCCGGCTGGGCGATCCGGCTGGGGCGATCCGACTGGGCGATCTTCAGGCGGGTGTCGACGACGCGAGGACGATGGTCGGGGCAGGATTGTCCTCCACGGCGTCCTGCGGTCATCATTCGCCGGCATCGCGTGACCGGGAGCCTGGGAACGGCAGCCATGATCGAGCGCCACAGGATCGTCACCCTGCATGGGTTGGCCTGCGTCATCTGGCTGGGACTGGCGGTTTATTTCGTCTCGTTCGCGCTCGGACGCGAGGGGCGGGAGATCGGTCTGCTGCCGAGCGTGTTGCCTCTGGTGGCGCAGCTCGTGACGCGAACGGCCCAGGGGCCTGACCCGCGTGATGGGGGGAAACGTCTCGGATGGGGTCGTTTCCTGCTCGCGTTCCTGGGGGCGATGGTCGTTCTGGCCGTGGCGGCGATGCTGATCAGTCCCTACCGCATGGGCCCGCTCTACGTTCCGGTGCTGGGCGGCGTGTGCGCCTGCTCGTCCGCGGCGGCCTTTCTGTGCCAGGCCGGCATGGCGCGGAAGGCGCTCCGGACGGCGGACCGGAGCGGTATCGCTTGACCAGAAGGCCCGGTCCCCCCTTATAAGCCGTCGAGCAAGCCGCGTCCCGGTCCGCGATCGCGGTCGCTGCTCGTTCATCCATCGGTTCGCGGGGCCGGCGCATCGCGCCGCATCGATCGTCCCCGGACAAGACGTGCCGCCACGGGCGGGGCGCAGGACCGGCCGGCCTTTCCCCTGCGGAAGCGCCGGACCCATACGGAAGATATCCGCTACATGGCATCAGCCACCATCAACCAGTCGGCCGACCGCTTCGGCGGCGAGGATTTCGCGAGCCTGCTCGACGAGACCCTCGGCCGCGACACCGGCTTCGACGGCTCCGTCGTCTCGGGCCGCGTGATCCGCCTGACGGACGAGTTCGCGATCGTCGATGTCGGCCTCAAGAGCGAAGGCCGGGTCGCGCTCAAGGAGTTCGGGCCGCCGGGTCTCGCCCCGGAAGTGAAGCCGGGCGACCATGTCGAGCTCTATGTCGAGCGCTACGAGGACCGTGACGGCTCCATCGTGCTGTCGCGCGAGAAGGCGCGCCGCGAGGAAGCCTGGACCAACCTCGAAAAGGCGTTCGAAGGCCAGCAGCGCGTCCAGGGCACCATCTATGGCCGCGTCAAGGGCGGCTTCACCGTCGATCTCGGCGGCGCGATGGCGTTCCTGCCCGGCTCCCAGGTCGATATCCGCCCCGTGCGCGACGTGGGCCCCCTGATGGGCACCCCGCAGCCGTTCCAGATCCTCAAGATGGACCGCGCCCGCGGCAACATCGTGGTGTCGCGTCGCGCGGTGCTCGAGGAAACCCGCGCGGAACAGCGTTCGGAGCTGATCCAGGGCCTCAAGGAAGGCATGATCCTGGACGGCGTGGTGAAGAACATCACCGACTACGGCGCCTTCGTGGACCTGGGCGGCGTGGACGGGCTGCTGCACGTCACCGACATCGCCTGGAAGCGCATCAACCACCCGAGCGAGGCGCTGCAGATCGGCCAGCAGGTCCGCGTGCAGGTGATCCGGTTCAACCCGGAAACCCAGCGCATCAGCCTCGGCATGAAGCAGCTCGACGCCGATCCGTGGGATGGCGTGGCCATCAAGTACCCGGCCGGCGCCCGCTACACGGGCCGCGTGACCAACATCACCGACTACGGCGCCTTCGTGGAGCTGGAGCCGGGCGTCGAGGGTCTCGTGCACGTGTCCGAGATGAGCTGGACCAAGAAGAACGTCCATCCGGGCAAGATCGTCGCCACCTCGCAGGAGGTCGACGTGATGGTGCTCGACGTGGACAGCTCCAAGCGCCGCATCTCGCTCGGCCTGAAGCAGGTCCAGCGCAATCCGTGGGAGCAGTTCGCCGAGGACCACAAGATCGGGTCCACGGTGGAAGGCGAGGTCCGCAACATCACCGAGTTCGGCCTGTTCATCGGCATCTCGGCCGATGTGGACGGCATGGTGCACATGTCCGACCTTTCCTGGGACGAGAGCGGCGAAGCCGCGATGGCCAAGTACGAGAAGGGCCAGATCGTCCAGGCGAAGGTGCTCGACGTCGACGTCGAGAAGGAGCGCATCTCGCTCGGCATCAAGCAGCTGCACGAGGACCCGGCCGCCGACAGCCTCGGCAAGGTCAACAAGGGCGCCATCGTGACCTGCATCGTGACCGCGGTGCAGAGCAACGGCATCGAGGTGAAGGTGGACGACGTGCTGTCCGGCTTCATCCGTCGTGCCGAGCTGTCGCGCGACAAGGCCGAGCAGCGCCCCGAGCGCTTCGCGGTCGGCGAGCGCGTCGATGCGAAGGTGATCTCGGTGGATCGCGCCGCCCGCAAGCTCTCGCTGACCATCAAGGGCCGCGAGATGGAAGAGGACAAGCAGGCGATCTCCGACTACGGCTCGTCCGACAGCGGCGCCTCGCTGGGCGACATCCTGGGTGCGGCGATCCGTCGCCGCAACACCTCGTCCGAGTAAGCGGTTCGGTTCCCGTCCCGGCCGGGACGGGGATCGTCCGGTCCGCGAAAGGGCGGCGTCCGCAAGGACGCCGCCCTTTTTCATGTCCGCACACTCCCGTTTCCACCGCGTTTTTCCGTATCGGACGAATTGACGCCGCCCTCCGTCTGGATTGTGTTTCGAAACAAGAAGCTTTTGCGACGAAAGCCGCGGGCGTGATCCCTGCCGACCCGGACCCCCCCGGGACGAGCGATGCGCGTTCGGACGAGGAAGGAAAACGGACATGACGGCACGTTCAACGATCACCCGCGCGGCCCTCGTGATGCTGATGGGGCTAGCGGCTGCCGGCACGGCGGAGGCGAAGGGCGTGGTGGGCGCCTCGCTGCTGACCCAGCAGCACCCGTTCTACATCGCGCTGGCGCAGGCCATGAAGGACGAGGCCGCCAAGGACGGGGTGGAGCTGCAGGTGTCCATCGCCAACCAGGACCTCAACAAGCAGATCGCCGACGTCGAGGACTTCATCACCAAGAAGGTCGACGTGATCGTGATCTCGCCCGTCGATTCGTCCGGCGTGCGCGGCGCGATCAAGGCGGCGGAGCGGGCCGGCATCAAGGTGATCTCGGTGGACGTCCCGGCCAGGCATGCCGAGGTGGCGGCCTATGTCGGCACGGACAACTATGCCGGCGGCGAGAAGGCCGGCGAGCTGATGGCGGCCCGGCTGAACAACAAGGGCCAGGTGGCGATCATCGATTATCCCACCGTGCAGTCCGTGGTGGACCGGGTGAACGGCTTCCGCCACGCCCTGGCCGCCCATCCCGACATCAAGATCGTCGCCGACCAGGCCGGCATCACCCGGGCGGAAGCGCTGGCGGCGGCGCAGAACATCCTCCAGGCCAATCCGGACGTGGCCGGCATCTTCGGCTTCGGCGACGATGCCGCGCTGGCCGCCGCCAAGGCGGTGCACGATGCCAACCGCGTGGGCCGGGTGCAGGTGATCGGGTTCGACGGCATGCAGGAGGCGCGCAATGCCGTGGACCACGATCCCGCCTTCGTGGGGGTGATCCGCCAGTTTCCCGACCGCATGGGCGCGCAGGCGGTGGATAGCGCCGCGGCGCTGATCAACAACAAGAGCATCGAGCCGAAGCAGCTCATCGTGCCGGGCGTGTATACCAAGCAGGATACGGCACGCTGAGAGGACGCGGCGCGGGAACGGGCCGGTGGTGGGCACCGCGCCGGCTCCGGTGATGCGGATCCGCGGCCTGTCCCGGCGCTACGGCCCGGTGCAGGCATTGCGAGGCATCGATCTCGACCTGCCGCCGGGACAGGTGCACACGCTGCTGGGCGAGAACGGCGCCGGCAAGTCCACCCTCATCAAGATCATGGGCGGGGTGGTCGCTCCCAGCGGCGGCACGATGGAGCTGCACGGCGTGCCGTTCGCGCCGGCCACGCCCGGCGAGGCGGTGGCGCGCGGGGTTTCCGTCATCTTCCAGGAGCTGAGCCTCAGCCCGAACCTCACGGTCGCCGAGAACATCTTCGCCGGCCGCGAGCCCAGCCGCTTCGGCTTCCTCCGGCGACGCCAGCTGATGGAGCAGGCGAGCGCGCTGGTGGCGCGTTTGGGCTTCTCGCTCGACGTTGGCCGGCCGGTGCGGGAGATGCGGCTGGCGGAGCGCCAGCTGGTGGAGATCGCCAAGGGGCTCAGCCGTCCCGCCAGCGTCGTGGTGATGGACGAGCCCACCTCCTCGCTCAGCGACCACGAGGCCGGCCAGCTGTTCCGCATCGTCGAGCGGCTGCGCGAGGACGGGGTGGCGGTGGTCTACATCTCGCACCGCATGGACGAGCTGATGCGCGTGTCGGACGAGATCACCGTGATGCGCGACGGTGCCCGGATCTCCACCGAGGCGCGCGCCGCCACCTCCGTCGGTCGGCTGATCGGCCAGATGGTCGGCCGGCCGGTGGAGGATGTTTATCCGCGGCGACCGGCACCGGTGCCGGACCGTTCCCCGCTGCTGGCGGTGCGCGGCCTGTCCGCTCCCGGCCTGTTCCGGGAGGTGAGCTTCGAGGTGGCGCCGGGCGAGGTGCTCGGCTTCTTCGGGCTGATCGGCGCCGGCCGTTCCGACGTGATGAAGGCGCTGTTCGGGCAGCAGCCGGTGAGCGCCGGGCAGATCCTGCTGGACGGCGACGTGGTCGCGCCCCGTCATCCGCTGGAGGCGATCCGCCTGGGGATCGGCTTCGTCACGGAAAACCGCAAGGAGGAAGGGCTCGCGCTGCATCACGGAATCACCCGCAACATCGGCGCTGTGCGCCATGCCGCCCTGCGGGGCGCGGCGCTGCCGGCGGCGGCGGCGGCCGAACGGCGGACGGCACGCGAGGAGGCGTCCCGGCTGGCGGTGAAGGCGCCGCACCTGGACGTGCCGGCGGCGGCGCTGTCCGGCGGCAACCAGCAGAAGGTCGTGCTGGCCAAATGGCTGGCGATCCGGCCGCGGGTGCTGATCCTGGACGAGCCGACGCGCGGCATCGATGTCGGTGCCAAGGTGGAGATCTACCGCATCATCCGCGACCTCGCCGCCGCGGGAACGGCGGTGCTGCTCGTGTCCTCCGAACTGTCGGAGGTGCTGGGGCTGTCCGACCGGGTCGTCGTGATGCACGAGCGCACCGTCGCCGCGACCCTTCCCAACAGCGGGCTCACCCAGGAGATCGTCATGAACCATGCGGCCGGGCTGCAGCACGGACACGCGGCATGAGCACCGCGGCATCCACGACGGAACCGGGGGCGGGAGGAGGAACGGCGGCGGGCGGCCGCTTCGCGCCGGCCGGGCGGCTGGCGCGACAGTACGGTGGCATCCTGGTGGCCCTGCTGCTGCTGGGGATCGTGTTCTCCGTGCTGAGCAGCCGCTTCCTCGCGCTCGACAACTTCATCAACATCGCCCAGCAGGTCGCGGTGATCGCGGTCGCCGCGTTCGGCATGACCTTCGTGATCATGCTGGGCGAGATCGACCTGTCCGTCGGCTCGATGATCGCGGTCGCGGGCATGGTGGCGGCGCAGTGCCTGGCGCACGGATCGGGGATCGTGCCGGCGGCGGCGGCGGCCCTGCTGTCCGGGCTGGCGATGGGAGCGCTCAACGGGCTGATGGTGGCCCGCCTCGGCCTGCCGTCCTTCATCGTCACGCTGGCGACCATGGGGGCGTTCCGCGGCCTGGTCAGCCTGCCGACCGGCGGCCTGCCGACCGCGATCGACGACGATACATGGCTCGATCTCGGCACGGACTCGCTGCTCGGCGTGCCGATCCTGGTGTGGATCATGCTGCTGCTGTTCGCCGGCAGCGTGGTGCTGCAGGGGCAGACGGTGTTCGGACGGCGCGCCTATCTGACCGGCGGCAACGCCGAGGCAGCGACCTATTCCGGCATCCGGGTGCCCCGGGTGCGGATCGCGGCCTTCATGCTGAGCGGCGCACTGGCGGCGGTGAGCGGCATGATGCTGTCGTCGCGGCTGTCCTCGGCGCAGACCAATGCCGGCATGGGCTACGAGCTGGACGCCATCGCGGCGACGGTGCTGGGGGGCACCAGCCTGTCCGGCGGCACCGGCTCGATGATCGGGACCCTGCTCGGCACGCTGGTGATCGGGGTGATCAACAACGGCATGAACATGCTGTCGATCCCGTATTTCTACCAGCTGATCGTCAAGGGAATGGTGATCCTCGTCGCGGTGTGGCTCGACACCCGCAACAAGAAGGCCTGATCCGAGCGGCCTGGCGGCGGGGCGGGCCTCCCGGCTCGTCCGCCGGGCCACTCTTGCCTCATGAACGTTATAGTATATCGTAACGTTCATGAGGTGCGTTCCGGTCCCGCTGCCATGACGTTCGCCGCGCTGCGCCTGTACGGCTTCGCGCCCGACGCGGCGATCGACCGGCCCTTCGACTCCGGCGTCGTGTCGGCTGCCGAACCGGACGTGCTGATGGAGATCCTGGATCCGCGGATCGGCATGGCGGTCTGGGACAGGGCCGCCTCGTCGCCGGGTGGCATGCCCGTGTCGCCGCATGGACCAGACTGGCTCGCCGACATCTCGGACCGGCCGGACCAGGTGCCGGCCGCCCTCGGCCGATGCTGGCCCGGCAGGTTGCCGGCGTGGCTGGCTGCGGATGCGGGACGCCTGGCCGGTCTGCTGGCGGCGCTAGCCGGCTCCCGTGCCGTGCGGCTGCGGCTGCGACGCGGCGAGGACCCGCGGCCGGAATGCCCGCCCGCGTCCGGCTTGGCACTCGTGTGCCGCTATGCCGGGTCGCCCCTGGCGGTCCGGCGCGAAGGCCGTCCGCTGCCCGAGGCGTGGCTCGATCCGCACGCGGTCGGGCTGATCCGCGCTCCGCATCTGCTGTTCGCGGGCAATGCCGCCGGCGACCTCACCCTCACCATTCATGCCCTGGAGACCGCGACCCCATGACCGTGGCGTCCACCCCCCGTTCCGATCCCCGCCTTCCCGTGACCGTGCTCAGCGGCTTCCTGGGCGCGGGCAAGACCACGCTGCTGAACCACGTGCTGCACAACCGCCAGGGCCGCCGGGTGGCGGTGATCGTCAACGACATGAGCGAGGTGAACATCGACGCCTCCATGCTGCTGACGGACGGCCAGCTGTCGCGCACGGATGAGAAGCTGGTCGAGATGAGCAACGGCTGCATCTGCTGCACGCTGCGCGAGGACCTGATGGTGGAGGTGGCGCGGCTCGCGGAACAGAAGCGGTTCGACGCGCTGCTGATCGAGAGCACCGGCATCTCCGAGCCGATGCCGGTCGCCGCCACCTTCGAGTTCCGCGACGAGAACAACCGGGCGCTGGAGGACGTGGCCAGGCTGGACACCATGGTGACGGTGGTGGATGCGCGGGCCTTCCTGACCGATTACGGCTCGGCCGACAGCCTGGCCGTCCGGGGCGAGACGGCGGGCGAGGGCGATGGTCGCCTGCTGGTGGATCTGCTGGTGGAGCAGGTGGAGTTCGCCGACGTCCTGGTGGTGAACAAGGCCGATCTGGTGAGTACCGCCGAGCTGGAACGGCTCCGGGCGCTGCTGGCCAGCTTCAACCCCGGCGCCCGCGTCGTGGTGGCGACGCAAGGGCGGGTGCCTGTGGAGGAGGTGCTGGACACCGGGCGGTTCGATTTCGCCCGCGCCCAGGGGGCTGCCGGCTGGGCGCAGGCGCTGGCCGGGGAGCATCTGCCGGAATCCGAGGAGTTCGGCATCCGCTCCTTCACCTATCGTGCCCGGAGGCCGTTCCATCCGGAGCGTTTCCACGCCCTGATCAACGACGAGCTTCCGGGGGTGGTGCGGGCCAAGGGCTATTTCTGGCTGGCGACCCGGCCGGACTGGGCGGGCGGCTGGCACCTGGCCGGCCGCATCGGCCGCCATGAGGCGGCCGGCCGCTGGTTTTCCGCCGTGCCGCGCGACCGGTGGCCGCGCGACCCTGAATGGGTGGCCAAGGTGGAAGCCATGATGACCCGCGAGCATGGCGACCGTCGCCAGGAGCTGGTGTTCATCGGCATCGACATGGACGAGGCGGCGCTGCGCCGTTCGCTCGACGCGGCGCTGTTGACGGACGAGGAATGGAAGGCGGGCGACACGGCCTGGGCCCGGCTGCCCGATCCGTTTCCCCGCTGGTCGGCATGATGATCGCGGCGGTTCCCGGTGCTGCGGCGGTGAATGATCGCGGCGAACGGGCGCGCCACTGGCGGCGCTTCGCGGGCGACGACTGGAACAGCTTCGACAGCCTGCCGCCGGTCATCCGCCGGCGGCTGTGCGACCACGCCTATGACGCGTGGTCCGTGAACGCCCTCATGGTCTGGCAGCGCTACCGCCGGCACCTCGGCGACGAGGGGCGGGCGGAGCGGGCGATGCTGCGCTATCTGGATCATCTGGAACGCCAGGAGCGACGCCTGTTCGCGGCCAGCCAGAACATGCCCGGCGGCGCGGTGCTGCCGCACGATCGCGCGGCGGCCAGCGTGTTGAGGGCGACGGCCGGGCGGGGCTGATCCGGTCGCGGTCGGGCTCCCGCGACGGTCGCGAACGCCGCGGGCCGGCGACATTTCTTGACCTGGACCCCGTTCTGATCGAAGCCACGGCGGATGAGCTTCGCCGACAAGGTCAACCAGTTCGATGCCTGGCTGCTCGACCGGGTGTTCCAGCCGGTGGTGGACCGGCTGCCCGAACGGGTGACCGGCTTCGAGGTCGGCATGAGCCTGCAGCTCGGTGCCCTGGTGATGGACACCGCCTGCCTGATCGCGATGTTCGCGACCGGCCTGCTGGGCTTCTCCGACGGCATCTGGAACGTGCTGATCTGGCTGTTCGCCCTGTTCTTCTATCTGTCGATGAACCGGATGCGGCCCCTGATGCGGGTGGGGCACCTGAACCCGCTGCGGCCGATGCTGCAGGGGCTGCGGCCGTTGTCGATCCCGTTCGCGCTCTACAGCGTGTGGCAGATGGCGCTCGCGAGCCCGGCCTTCCTGAACGCCTCCCGCTTCAACGTGCTGGCCAACGTCATCTACGTGATCGGGCTTTATTTCATGTCCACCAACCCGCGGCCGCCCGGCTTCCGCCGCACCGCCCGGGCGCCGGCCGGACGGGAAGCGCGCACCACGACCTGATCGCGGACGCGGTGCGGATGGGCCGGATCGCCGTCCGGAAGCTTCAGAAATCGATGCAGCGGCCCTTCACGGTCCAGTCGCCGTAGCGCGTGGGCTCCGGCCCCTTCGGACCGCCATGTTCCACCGGAGGCCCGCCATCGGCCGCCTCCGGGTGGGGCGGGGGGTCGGCCGGGACGGGCGCGGCGGGCGTCTGGTCGGGATCGGTCATGCACAACGAGGTAGGGCCGCCGCGCGCCGGCACCAAGCCTTCTCCCCGCGAAGAACGCATGCCGGCGCCTTGCCACGGCCATGCGCGCACGTTCATCATCTTTCGACACACGAGAGGAACGATCATGCGCCTTCCGCTGCCGATGCTCGCCCTGCTCGTGTCCGCAACCGCTCTGTCCACCGGCATCGGGCCCGGGATCGCGAGGGCGCAGGGCGTGGTCGGCACCGGCAACCCGGCGCCGATCGAGCCGGACCCGTCCCACCCGGACGAGGCTCCCTGCCGGGTGCCCCTGTTCACCGGCGCGACGTTCGGCGCCGACGCGGTGGGCTTCACCTACCAGCCGCCGGCTTCGTGCCCGGGCCCCTGGGCCAAGGTGATCCTCAGCACGGACGTTTCCGTGCAGGCCGGGCGGCAGTTCGACCGTACGGCATCCATCTGGCTGGCGGGCGTGAACCTGTTGTTCGGCACCACCGCCGAACCGCGCGCCGCGCTCGCGCCGTCCTGGCATGTGGAGCGCGACGTCACCGACGACACCGCCCTGTTGCGCAGCTCCCAGCCGGGCCACGTGCTGATCGCGAACTACCAGAGCAGCGTCTACACCAGCACCATCACCGCGAGCGCCGCGCTGCTGTTCTATCCGGCGACCCGCCGCTATCCGGCGCCGCGCACGCCCGACCTGGTGGTGCCGCTGCAGTCCGATCCCGCGGGCGGCACCACCGATCTCGCCGACGGCACCCTGGCGCTCAGTCGCACCGGCACCCTGCCCACCAACATCGAGGGCGGCTACCTGGAAACCTATCTCCAGAGCCAGGGCAACGACGAGTTCTGGTACACCTGCGTGCCCGACGCGCTGGCCGACGAGCTGCAGACCTGCGGCGGCGGCAATTTCCGGGAAGGGCAGGTGTCGATCGACGGCGTCCGGGCCGGCGTGGCCCCGGTGTATCCCTGGATCTATACCGGCGGCATCGACCCGTATCTCTGGCAGCCGATTCCCGGCGTGCAGACGCTCCGGTTCGAGCCCTACCGCGTGGAGCTGACGCCGTTCGCCGGGGCGATGGATGACGGCCGCCCCCACACGATCTCGCTGTCGGTCGCCGGGGCGCATGACCGCTTCTCCGTGACCGGCACGCTTTATCTGTTCCTCGACAAGAACAGCCGCTCGGTGCGCGGCGCCGTGGTGCGCAACACCCTGTCCGCCCCCGCGCCCACCACCAGCAACACCGTCACCACCGCCGGCGGAAACATCACCGGCGGCGTGTCCACCCGCTCCACGCACGACTACGAGGTAAGTGGCTGGGCGCTCACCTCGCACGGCCTGGTCTCCACCACGGTCCGGCAGAGCAACCGCTTCAGCAACGAGCAACAGTTCAGCATCACCGACACCAGCTACGACCAGCGCATCCGTCAGCGCACGGATACCGTCGCCACCGTGACCACCGCAGGCGCCGGCGGGCTGTCCACCTCGACCCGCTCGACCTCCTATCCGCTGGATCTGCGCTACGCTTCCGCGTCCAACGCGGACGGGTCTTCGTCGCAGACCACCAGCGTCGCGCAGTCCCTGCGGCGCGACGCGCTCGACACCCGCAATGGCGTTCCGGTGGCGGCGAGCGCGCTGCTGGAACGGGTGAGCCCCACGGACACGCTGGCATTCGACGCGTCCGGTGCCCTGTCGTCCCATGCGGGCTCCAGCGACGCGCGCTTCGTGCTGCTCGACAGCGCGGCCGGCTGCATCGACCGCCATGCGACCGCGACGAACAGCCTGCTGACCGCGTTCACCAGCGGAACCCGCTGCGATCCGGCCGCCCTGGCGCCGTAGCCCGCCGGGTCGCGGTCGGGGAACGCTCGGTGGGACCGTTCCTGCCACGGCGCCCCAGGGCAAGGCGCCCCAAGGCAAGGCTCTCGGGGGCGTCATCGGTGGTCAGGGCCTAATGACCGCCGGGCGCGTGTTCGACGTCGTGCTGATGGTGCTCGGATATCTGGCGATCCAGACGCTGGTGGTCGTTGCCCACGAGCACGTGCACAGCGTCACGGCGTGGCTTCTCGGCTACATGCCGACGCCGTTCACCGTGGTGTGGGGCAACCCCCTCACGATCAGGGGGTGGGACGAGGGCGTTCCCTACGACCTCCTGTTTCCGGCCCCCGGCCATCCGGCGGAGGCTGCGATCGGGGCGATGCCGCTCCTGATGCACGCGATCCTGGTGTCGGCCGGCCTGGCCATCCTGGTGCGGTGTCCCGCCCCTCGACACGGGCGCGGCCTGCTTCTGCTGTACTGGCTCGTGGTCGTGAACCTGGGAGAGCTCCTGTCCTACGTCGTGATGCGGCCCTTCATCCCGACGGGCGACACCGGGCGTTTCGCCGAGGGCCTCGACATCTCCCCCTGGTTCCTGTTCGTCGGCGGCCTGTTGTTTCTGGCGGTCGCGTTGTGGGTCCTGTCCCGCCGCGTCACCCCGATGCTCGGCCTGTATGTCGGCGGCGATGGCGCCGGGCGCCTCGCCGTCATCGTCGCGACGGCCTTCGTGATGTTTCTCTGGATGAGCGGCCTGAGGATGATGGCGCTTTTCCCCGACCCGCTCTGGAAGAACGGCCTGCTCGGGATCGTCGGGTTCACCGGGTGGATCCTGATGCACTGGCGCGGTCCGGTTCCGGCCGGACGCCGGGTCGTCCGTCCCGGGGAGTGAGTTTCGCGCCCCCGAGGCGGGGTGGGGCGATGGAGATCATCCGGCGTCGGGACGCGCGCCGGAGGACTTGTCAGTGATGCTGCTCGGATTGCGCGAGACGCTGCTGGGCGAGCGATCGCCAGGGGGCGTCGGCGGGGCCTTCCGCCAGCGCGCGGCGGAACAGATCGGCCGAGGACGGGGACACCGCGCCGTCGGCCCTGCTTTGCGCTTCGGCGGCCTGCACCGCCACGGCCGGATCGAAGCCTCGGCTCAGCGCGACGCGCCACGCCGCCGCGGCCGCACCCCAGGCTCCCCGCGAGGCTTCCGCCTGACCCAGCAGCAGGTAGCCGGCGCGGGCTTGCGGCGCGTCCGGCGCCAGCCGCGCCAGTCCCTGGCGCAGCGCGTCCACCAGCGCCGCGTCCTCCCGCATCCGAGCGTCCGCCTCCTTCATGCGCCGGGCCACCGGCTGTGCGGGGAGATCCGGACGGCCGCCGGGGAGATACAGCGCGAGCGCCGCCATGGGCAGCAGGAGCAGGAGCAACGCCGCCCGGACGGAGGCGGCGCGGCCGAAGGGGCGGCCAGAGGGGCGCCCAGAGGGGGAGCGGCTTTCCGGCGCGTCGGGCATCGCGTCGGCGGCCAGCAGCCGGCGCTGGAGCTCCAGCTTCGCGCCGCCATGCTCTTCCGGGACGATCAGGCCGGCGCGCAGGTCTCGCTCCAGCTCGCCGAGCTGCGCCCGGTGCAGCCGGAGCGCCGCCGCCCGCCGCCCCTGGACCGGCACGCCGCCGCGCAGGCTCCAGGCCACGGGCGCCAGCGCCAGCAGCGACAGCACCAGGAACTCGAGCCACAGGATCATGCGAGGCTTCCCACGCAGCAGGCGAACCCCTGGGCCCGGCCGTCGACGCCCCGCGGGGCGGCGGTCGTGACGGGCGAGATACCGGGGCGCCCGGCCGGCCGGCCGGCGGTGGGGCGGCGGCGATCACCGCTCACGAAGGATCGCCTTCGAGCAGCCGGGACACTCTTTCTTCTTCGTCCGCGGCGAGCGGGGAGGGTGCCGGCCGCCGGCGTCGCGCGGCCAGCGCCGCCGTGCCGCCGCCCGCCAGCAGCGCCAGCGCGGGCATGCCCCACAGCAGCAGGGTATCGGTGTCCAGCCGCGGCTGGAGGCGGATGAACTGGCCGTAGCGCGCGACCATCCAGTCCATCACCTGCCGGTCGCTGTCGCCGGCGGCGATGCGCGCCCGCACGGCATGGCGCAGGTCCCGGGCGAGGTCGGCGCCGCTGTCTTCGATGTCCTCGTTCTGGCAGACCAGGCAGCGCAGGCGCGAGCCGATATGTTCCGCGCGTCGTTCCGCTGCCGGATCGGCCAGCATCTCGGACGGATCGCTCACCGCGCCCGCCTTCATCGGCATCGCGAGGCCAGCGGCAAGGGCGGCCAGCAGCGCCACCATTCGCGGCGAGGCCAGCAGCCCGGGGGATGGCCCGGCGCGGCTGGTCACGCCCCGATCCTCCGCAGCGCCGGTCCCAGCTCTTCCGTCACCATGCCGCTGCTGAGCGGTCCTGCCGTGTGCCAGGCGACGATGCCGCCGGGGCGGATCAGGAAGCTTTCCGGCACGCCCGACACGCCCCAGTCGATGGCCGTGCGGCCGTCGCAGTCGGCGGCGATGCGGGTGTAGGGATTGCCGGAGCGCTGGAGAAAGCCGGACGCGTCTTCCGTCCGGTCCTTGTAGGCGATGCCCCACACGGGCAGCGGCCGGCCGAGCATCGAGGGCAGCGCCAGCAGCGCCGGCATCTCGACCACGCACGGGACGCACCAGGACGCGAAGAAGTTCACCAGCACCGGGGCGCGGAGGCCGGACAGCTCGGCGGCGGAGAAGCCCCTCCCCGGGGCCTGGGCGGGGAGGTCGAACGAAGGCACCGGCTTGTTCAGCACCGGCGCGTCGACGTCGTGCGGATCGAAGCTGCCGCCGCTCATGCCGTGCAGCATCCGCCAGAACCCGATGCCGGCGCCCCCCGCCACCAGCAGCGGGGACAGCGCCAGGAGCCGCCGGCGGCCGAGGGATGTGCTCATCGGACGCGCGGCCACGGCGCGGGGCTGCGCAGCAACGGGGCAGACTGGCGGGGACGCGGGATCGAACGGGAAAACCCGACGCGGGCGGAGCCGCCTTGCGCTTCCATCCCAGGAGCCTGCGGCGCCTGGCAGGACCTGGCCCCGGATCGCCGCCCGGCTATCGCGGAGTGCCGCCGTGCGGTGAACGGGTGCCCGGCGGAGGGTCCGGAACCGCTGCGCTCGTCAGGCCTCATTCCGCGGCAGCCGCTTCGAGAGCCGGAGTGCGGAGCTCCCGGCTCCGGGATCGGGCCGGGGTGGGGGCGCCCACGCGGATCCGGCGGTCGCTGAGCGACAGCGCGCCGCCCAGCGCCATCAGCAGCGCACCGAGCCAGATCCAGGGTGCCAGCGGATTGCGGTGCAGCCGGAGCACCACCGTGCCGCGCTCCGGATGCTCGTCGCCCAGCACCGCGTAGAGGTCGGAGATGAGGTTGGTGTGGATGGCGACCTCGCCCGTGGTCTGGTCCTGGGCGGGGAAATGCCGCCGCGAGGGGTGCAGCACGGCGACCAGCCGGTGTCCGCGATACACGTCCAGCGTCGCCACCCGGGCATCGTAGTTCGGGCCGGCCACATCGGCCACGCCGCGCAGCACCCAGCGGTCGCCGCCCACGGTGATGCTGTCGCCCGGCCGTGCTTCCACGATGCGGTGGCTGGCCTGCGACATGCCGGCCAGCCCGAGCACGGAAACGCCCGCCCCGGCATGCGCGAGCGCCGCCCCCAGTGCCGCCCGGGGCAGCAGCCGCAGCCGCCGGGGAAGGGTCCGCGGATCGCGCCGCCAGCCCACGCGCCCGGCGATGTCCGCCACGGCGCCGCAGATCACCCACACCCCCAGCGCGGCCGCGAGCACCGGCATCACGCCCTGCAAACCCCAGGCGCCCAGGGCCAGCACCGCCGCCGCCAACGCCCCCGGCACGCGCAGGCGCCGCAGCAGGGGCCGCATCCGCGCACGCTTCCAGGGCAGCAGCGGCCCGGCCGCCATGGCCGCCAGCAGCGGCACGGCGAGCGGGACGGCGGTCTCGTTGAAGAAGGGCGCGCCGACGCTGATGGCCTGCCCGCGCAGCAGGCTCATGAAGGGCGGATACATGGTACCGGTCAGCACCACGGCCGCCACCGAGCAGAGCAGTACGTTGTTGAGCACCAGCGAGCCCTCGCGCGAGAAGGGCGCGAACAGGCCGCCGGCGGCGAGAACGGGCGCGCGCCAGGCGAACAGGGCGAGCGAGCCGCCGATCACCAGCGCCAGCAGCATGAGGATGAACACCCCGCGCGCGGGGTCGTTGGCGAACGAATGCACCGAGTTGAGGATGCCCGACCGCACGAGGAACGTGCCGGACAGGCTGAGCGAGAAGGTCGCGATCGCCAGCAGCACGGTCCAGATCTTCAGCGCTTCCCGCTTCTCCACCACGATCGCGGAATGCAGCAGCGCGGTGCCGCACAGCCAGGGCAGCAGGGACGCGTTCTCCACCGGGTCCCAGAACCAGTACCCGCCCCATCCGAGCACGTAGTAGGACCACCAGGATCCGAGCGCGATGCCGGCGGACAGGAAGCTCCAGGCCGCCACCGTCCATGGACGCACCCAGCGGCCCCAGGCCGCGTCCACCCTGCCTTCGAGCAGTGCTGCCACCGCGAAGGCGAACGGCACCGCGAAGCCGACATAGCCGGCGTAGAGGATGGGCGGATGGAAGGCGAGGCCGGGGTCCTGCAGCAGCGGGTTCATGCCCTGGCCGTCCGGGGGCGCCGGCCAGGCGCGGTCGAACGGGTCGGAGGTGAACAGGCAGAACAGCTCGAAGCCGGCGGCGGTGCCGCCCAGCACCGCGATTACCCGCGCCCGGAGGGCATCCGGCAGCCCCCGCCCGAACGCCGCCACCGCCCCGCCACAAGCGGCGAGGATCAGGCACCAGAGCAGGGTGGACCCTTCGTGGTTTCCCCAGACGCCGGTGATCTTGTAGAGCATCGGCTTCAGCACGGCGCTGTTCTCGGCGACGTTGGCGACGGAGAAATCGTCGGTCGCCGCCGCCACGACGAGGCAGGCGAACGCCACCACCAGCGCCAGAAGCTGCGCCGCGGCGAAACCGGACGCCGAGCGCATCAGCCCGGGCCGGCGACGGGCGGCACCCAGCAGCGGCAGCGCGAACTGCATCGAGGCGAGGCAGCAGCTGAGCGCGAGCGCGAAGCGGCCGAGCTCGGGAGACAGGATCGCCGACAGCATCCCCATCCTACGCTCAGGATCGTCCGGCGGGTGCGCCGGGAGCGTCGGCCGCGACCGGCCGGTCGGTTGCCGGGCGGGCGGCGGCGGTCATGTTGTTCCAGCTCGCCGCCGAGGGGGGCGGCCCGAAGCGGGGATCCCACTTCCCCGAGCGCCGCAGCGCGTCCGCGACATCCTTGGGCATGTAGGTCTCGTCGTGCTTGGCCAGCACCTCGGAGGCCCGGAACGACCGGTCGGCGGCGAGCGAGCCGAGCGCCACCACGCTCTGCCCTTCCCGGAAGAGGTCGGGCAGGATGCCGGCATAGCGCACGGTGATCGCCTTCTGGCCGTCGGTCACCGCGAAGCGGGCGATGGGCGTGCCGTCGGGCGCGTGCTCCTCGTGCAGCGACCCGGCCACCACCATGCCGCCGAGACGGATCGTGCGGCCGGCGGCCGGCTCCGCCGCCAGAAGCTGCGACGGCGCCATGAAGAACACGATGTCCTGCCGGAAGGCCGCGAGCGCCAGCGTCGTGGCGGAACCGAGCCCAAGCGCGCACGCGCCCACGAGCCAGAGACGGCGGCTCTTGCGGGTCACGGGCGTACGCCGGGCGCGGCCAGCGCGGCGTCCAGGGCCCGCAGCCGCCGCTTCGCGGTGCGCAGGCGCAGGGTCGCGGATATCGACAGCCACAAGGCCAGCAGAACAAAGAGCCCGTAGCTCGCGGCGATGAAGGGCAGGTGGGTCATGGGCGAGCCGCTTCCGGGCGCCCGTCCCGCCGGACGAACGCGGAGGGGTCTGGCGGGGCGGGCGGGATGCTCGCGCGCCGGCGCCGATCGGGATCTCGGGGAGTGCGGGTCACGGCGCCACCATTTCCCCACGTCCGTCCAGCGTATCCGCTTGCAGGCCGGCCGTCCTGGCCGCCACGCGGCGCCCGGCGCCGGCGCGGCTGAGCAACAGGGAGCGCAGGCGCTGCTCCATCACCGAGGCCCGCAGCCGGCCGAGCACGATGGCGGCGAAGCCCAGGCTCATGCCGAGCGCCGTCACCAGCAGGGGCCACAGCATGCTGAGCGCCATGGTGGGCGCGCCGGTGAGGGTGATGCTGTCGGGCTGATGCAGGGTGTTCCACCATTGCACGCTGAACTTGATGATCGGCAGGTCCACCGCGCCCGCCAGTGCCAGCACGGCCGCCGCCCGGTATCCCCGGCGCGGATCGTCGAAGGCGCGCACCAGGGAGAAATGTCCGAGATACAGGAACAACAACACCAGCACGGAGGTCAGGCGGGCGTCCCACACCCACCAGGCGCCCCACATCGGCCGGCCCCAGAGCGAGCCGGTGGCGAGACACAGCGCGGTGACGGCGGCGCCGACTGGACCGATCTCGGCGGCGGCGAGGTCGGCCAGCGGGTGGCGCCACACCAGCGAGACGAGCGAGCACGCCGCCAGGGCCGCGTAGCCCGCCGAGGCCAGCCAGGCGGCGGGAACGTGCACGTACATGATCCGCACCGCGTCGCCCTGCTGCCAGTCGGCCGGGGCGTACACCAGGCCCCAAACCAGCCCGGCAAGGGTCAGCAGCACGCCCGGCACCGTGAGCCAGGGCTGCAGTTGCGCCGCCAGCCGCGTGAAGCGTCCGGGATTGGCGAGGCGATGCAGTCCGGATGTCAGCCGCGCGAAGGCGGACGGCCGCGGGACCGGCGATGTCGGGTGCGGGGAGGGGGCTGGGGTCATCGGGCTCCTGGCGCGGCTCCGCCGCCTCCGCGAGCTATAGCAAATGCCGGACCATCGCCGCGACCCGCCATCGCCCAGGCCGTTCCGGATCCGCCAGGGCTCCGTGCTCGTCGAGGTCCGGGGCGCCGGCCGTTGGCAGCCGGAGGGTCCGGGGAGGGCTGTTCGCCGGCCGCGCCTCGCCCGGAGCCGACAGCGAAGCAGGCCGTGCCGCGCGTCGCCGGTCCGCGCGATCCGAGCCAGGGAATGCCGTGGCTGCCCGGTCGACACCCGAGACCGGCCCCCGGGGCACAGCCTTCCCGGTCCGCCGGAACACGTCCTTTGTCCGGCCGTCGCATGAACGCGGCGCCGAGGTGCCTCCGCCGAGGGCCACGCGCCGCTCCATGATCCTCGCGGGAGCGCCTGGAGGTAAATCTGCCGGGCCGCATCTGGTGCGGTCGGCGTCGAGGCGGGTCCCGCGATCGCGACGTCGTGCCCGGCATTCAAGTGGTCGGTCGTCACGGAGGCGGGGCAGGCGCGGGGGTGCCCCGCCCCGGGCGGGCGGGCCGAACACAGCGGCACGTGTTGCCCTGCCGCGCGCGCGCTCGATATAGGGGGGCGGGCGCCGTATCCGCGAGGATGGAGAACGGCCGAAATGATGGCCCGGCGTGCCGGCCGGGGCGGCCCGATCGGAGCAGCGAAGCCGACCATGCAGTACGAGCGCTTCTTTCGCGACCAGCTTGACGGGCTGCGGCGCGACGGGAACTACCGGACCTTCGCCCCCATCGAGCGGCAGGCCGGCCTCTATCCCCGCGCGTTCCACCACGGGCTGAACCGCGAGATCGTAGTGTGGTGTTCCAACGACTATCTGGGCATGGGCCAGCATCCGGCGGTGACCGGCGCGATGCGCGACGCGGTGGAGCGTTTCGGGGCCGGCGCCGGCGGCACCCGCAACATCTCGGGCAACAGCCCGTCGCATCTGGCGCTGGAGCGCGAGCTGGCCGCGTTGCACGGCAAGGATGCCGCGCTGCTGTTCACCTCCGGCTATATGTCGAACTGGGCCACCATCGGCACGCTGGCAGCCCGGATGCCGGGATGCACCGTGCTGTCGGACGCGGCCAACCATGCCTCGATGATCGAGGGGATGCGCCATAGCCGCGCACCCAAGCATGTGTTCCGGCACAACGATCCGCGCGACCTCGAGCGCCAGCTGGGCCGCATCGAGCCCGGCACGCCGATCATCGTCGCCTTCGAATCCGTTTACTCGATGGATGGCGACATCGCGCCGCTGGCCGAGATCTGCGAGGTCGCGGAGCGGTTCGGCGCCATGACCTACCTGGACGAGGTGCATGCCGTGGGGCTCTACGGCGCCACCGGCGGCGGCATCTCGGAGCGCGACGGGGTTTCCCATCGGCTGACCCTGATCGAGGGCACCCTGGCCAAGGGCTACGGCGTGGTGGGCGGATATATCGCGGGGTCGGCGGCGCTGTGCGATTTCGTGCGGTCCTTCGCGTCGGGCTTCATCTTTTCCTCGGCGTTGCCGGCGGCGGTCGCGGACGCGGCGCGGGCGAGCGTGTCGCACCTGCGCGGCAGCGGCGAGGAGCGGGCTGCGCTGTTCGACCGGGTGGCGTTGTTGCGTCGCCGCCTGGACCAGGCCGGGCTGCCGCACATCATGAACCCGAGCCACATCGTGCCGGTGATGGTGGGCGAGCCGAACCGGTGCCGCGCCCTGTCCGAACGGCTGCTGGAGAAGCACGGCGTTTATCTGCAGCCCATCAACTATCCCACCGTGCCCCGCGGCACGGAACGGCTGCGGATCACCGCGACGCCCCAGCATACGGCGCACGACATCGCGCAGCTGGTGGACGCCTTGCGGGAAAGCTGGGACGCGCTGAGCCTGGGCGCCGCGGCGTAGTCCGGCGAAGGCGGGCGCCGGCACGGGGCCTTCTGTCCGGGTCGGCGGCTTCCTATGCTCGGGCATATCCGGCCGGCGGTCTAGCCGGCTGTTTCGCTCGGAGCCAGGACCATGCTGTTCACCCTGTTCTGTTTGGACCGGCCGAACCGGCTCGACACGCGGCTCGCGGCGCGGGAATCGCATCTGCGCTACATCGCCGCCTATGCCGAGAAGGTGGTGCATGCCGGTCCGCTGCTGGACAACGACAACCGGCCGTGCGGGAGCCTGCTGGTGATCGATGTGGAGGATCGCGCGGCGGCGGAAGGTTTCGCGGCCAGCGACCCCTACGCGAAGGTCGATCTGTTCGAAAGCGTGGTGATCCGCGGACACCGCATGTTGTATCGCGACGGCGCGCTGGTGGAGTAGCCGGGCGGTGGCGTACTGGCTGGTGAAATCCGAACCGGACGCGTTCTCGTGGCAGCAGCAGGTCCGGAACGGGACCGAGCCCTGGACGGGCGTGCGCAACCACCAGGCGAAGCGCAATCTCGACGCGATGCGGCTCGGCGACCTCGCCTTCTTCTACCATTCCAACATCGGCCGGGAGATCGTCGGCGTGGTGGAGGTGGCGAAGGAAGCCTATCCGGACCCGACCGTGGCCGCCGACAATCCGAAGGGCCAGTGGATCTGCGTTGACATGCGGGCGGTGGGAGCGATGCCGGCTCCGGTCGGGCTGGCGGCCATGAAGGCCGATCCGGCGCTGGCCGATCTGGCGCTGATCAGGCAGTCGCGCCTGTCGGTGGTGCCCGTGTCTTCAGAGCACTGGGAACACATCTGCCGGTTGGGCGGATGGAGTGGCACGCGCCCGTAGCGGCCGGGACGGAGCTGGCGAGATCGTCACCCCCGACCACTTCGCCCCCGTTCGCGCCGGCATTCGGCTATGGGGTTCAGCGGTGATCGGGGCTTGTCGCGACGCCGGCCGGAAGCGCCGTAGGGCCGCCCACGCCCGTCGGCGGGCCGAAGAAACGCGGAGGCGGCGTTCGCTCTCGCCGCCGCGATCATCCTCGTCTTCCGGACGGCCGTTCGGCGGTGAGCCCGAAGAGCCCGACGGCGCTCAGGGCGAGCCGTCGATGCTCCGCGTCGCGATGGCGTTCCGGCCGTTGGCGGGCTGCCCGGCGAAGGTCTGGTAGGTGCCGTCGCCGTTATAGGGCGGTGACACGGGGGCGGAGATCTGCACCGGGATTCCGAGGATATGGAAGGCCGGCGGGTTGTTGGTGCGCGTCGTCTGCTGAGCGTCCACGCCAGGCATCCCGGGCCCCTGGGGCTGGCGGTCGGTGAGGGTCTGGCGCTGTGCCACCACGCCGGTGGGCGAGGTCGATGGCGACGCCGGAGTCGAGCGGGCCTGTGCGAGCGCTTCGGCGCCACCGCCCCCGACCAGCATCAGGCCGCCGAACGCGATCGATCTGGCGGTGTGGATGGCGGATTGGCGCATGACGGAAAGCTCCTGAGGCGTCGACGGAGGTGACCAGGGACGAGGCGAACGGAAAAGAACAGGGCGGTTGAGGACGACAACGCCCGGATGGCGGTGGCGACACGCGGTGACGTTCCGAAACCGGATCACTCTGCTGCGATGTTTCCTCCGTGTGAAGGTCGTGGTCGATGTCGGTCACCGCGGCGGCCTGCCGTGACGCCGATGGAGGGTCGCGACGATCGGACGGCCTTCGCGGAAGATGCACGGCCTGGTTGCGTATGGCCGAGGTCTCGGCCGGGACGTCTCGCAGCTGCTACTCCCCGCCGGGGCACGGCCCGCGACGCCAATGTGGGAGGGACCCCGACCCCTGTCATCCGTTCGAATCGCCCACACCCCACGACATTTTGTGGCCAAACGATACCATATCGCAACCTTCCGGGCATGGCGTGGGCCGCAGAGACTTGCTTTAATGCGTCTCCTTTTTGACACGTCGCGGACAGGAGCTAATGACGGGAGAAGAGCCGACGCTCACGCTCGGAGGAAGGATTCGCACCCTCCGTCGCGCGCGCGGCATGACCCAGGCCCGGCTGGCACGGTTCACCGGCGTGTCGCGCAGCGCCGTCGCGCAATGGGAAAGCGATCGGGCGGGCTACAGTTCGGGCATGCTGGGACGCATCGCCGAGGTGCTGGGAGTGAGCGTCGCCATGCTGCGCGAGGGTTGGGGCGGTCTCGCGAGCGACAGCATCCTGTCCGCCGACGAGATGACCTTGTTGTCGTTGTTCAGGCAATGCGAGCCGAGCGATCGCGCGGTGCTGCTGCAACTGGCCCGGCGCATCGCGGGGAGTGCCGAGCAAGGCGACGCCGCGGAGACGGCCGACCTTTAAGGTCGGGCTTTCTCCGCCCGTATCGTCGGCAGGGACCTGGCGCAGTGTTCTTGTCCGGCGCTCCACGGGCCGTCAGGCGCCGCATCGTGCCGTCCGGCGGAATGGGTCCCGATGGTGACGGCGGTTCGGAACGGCCGCGCCCGGCGAACGTTTCCGTCCCGTCGCGAGGAGAACCGGCATGAACAACGCCGCACGGGGCAGCACCCCGCAACCCTGTCACCGGGGCACTGGCCGATGAGCGGCACCACGGGAAACGAACTCGCCTCCGCGATGGGGCGTCCGGAAGCACCGTCGCTGTCGCCTGCCGCGATGGCGGAACTGGAACGGGTGCTGCGCCGGATGGAGTCCGGCCGGGGCGTCCTGGTCCGGCTGGCCGACCTGATGGGCGGAGCGGTGGGAGAAGCGACGCGCCTGGGCCTGCGCGGCCTGGGAATGGCGCCCTCGCTGCAGCTCAAGCTCAAGGGCATCGCCGAGAGCGCGATCGCGCGGGCCTTCGATGTGGCCGTGCTGGGCATCGGCAGCTCCAGCCGCCCCGATCCCGCCTGGCGCGAACGCGCGGTGCAGGGGGCCGTCGCGGTGTCGGGCGCGCTGGGCGGCTTCACCGGCCTCGCGGGGCTGGTGCCGGACATCGGCTTCACCACCCTGACGATCATGCGCGAGATCGCCCGCATCGCCCGGGAGGAAGGCGAGGATCTTTCCGATCCGGACACGCGGGCGGCCTGCCTGGAAGTGTTCGCCCTGCACGATCCCGGCCGCGAAGAAGAACAGAGCGAGCTTGGCTATTTCTCCGCCCGGGCGGTGCTCCGGGGACGGCCGGTGGTGATGCTGGTGTCGGAAGTCGCGTCCCATTACGGGCTGGCCCTGTCGCGCAAGGTGGCGCTGCAGATGATGCCGGTCGCCGGCGCGTTGTGCGGTGCCTCGCTGAACGCGGCGTTCCTGGCGCACTACCGGGCGCTGGCGAGGGCGCACTTCACCATCCGCAGGCTGGAACGCCAGCACGGCGCGGGGGTGCGCCGGGCCGCCGAATCCATCCGGGGCGGGCTGGCGACGGCTAGCGCCTGATGATGACGACGAGCGCCGAGCTGAGGGCCAGCAGCAGGTAGATGAGCACCATGTCGTAGCCGAGGCCGCCGATGATATGGGGCAACAGGTAGCCGCCAAGGCCGAAGATCAGCGCGAACAAGCAGAACACGGCGGCGATGGGCATGTGACGGGTCCTGCGGTTCGGTCCGGACGGGACCGGATCGGCGCCGCCGCGTCAAGCAGGTTCGGGAACGGCCTTCCGGATCAGGCGGGCGGCGGCACCAGATCCGGCGGCGGCTCGCCGCGTCGAAACAGCTCGATGTTGTCCAGGGCCTTCATGCCCATCGCCGTGCGCGTCTCGCTCGTGGCGCTGCCCACATGGGGTGTCGCGAAGACGCGCGGATGCGTCCGGAACCGCCCGTCGATCGCCGGCTCGTTCCGGAACACGTCCAGGCCGGCCGCGAAGAGATGTCCGCGATCGAGCGCGTCGAAGAGCGCGTCCTCGTCCAGCAGGGAGCCGCGGGCGGCATTCACCAGCACGGCCCCGCGCGGCAGCAGCGCCAGCTCGTCGCGGCCGATCAGGTCGCGGGTGGCCGGACCGCCGGGGGCATGCAGGCTCAGGATCTGGGCGCGGGGCAGCAGGTCGCGCAGATCCGCCACGAATTCCGCGCCTTCTTCCAGTCCGGGCGGCAGGCGCCGGCGGTTGCAATACAGCACCCTCATGCCGAAGCCTCGCGCGCGCCGGGCCACCGCGCGGCCGATGCGTCCCATGCCGACGATGCCGAGGGTTCGTCCGCTGGCCCGGATACCCAGCAGCTCCGTCATGGCCATCGGCTCGTGCCATCGGTCGCGCAGCAGGGCGGTATGCTCGGCGGCGCGCCGGCACGCGCCCAGGATCAGCAGCATCGTGAGGTCGGCGTTGCATTCGGTGAGCACGTCGGGCGTGTTGCACAGCGGGATGCCGCGCCGGGCGAGAGCATCCCGATCGATATGGTCGAAGCCGACGCTGACGGTGGCCAGCAGCCGGACGGTGGAGGGCAATCCTTCTACCACCGCGGTGCCCACCGTGGTGCCGCTGGTGACCATCAGCATCTCGGGCCGGAACTGCCGGCAGCGGTCCAGCAGCGCTTCGCCCGACAACAGCCGGACCGGCGGCGGGTCGAGCTCGTAATCCCGCTCGGCACGCTCCATCACGGGAGCGGTCATCGCCTGACTCATCAGCAGCCTGGGACGGGAAGCAGGTGTGGAAAGCATGGCGGGGATCGAACTCGTTGTTGTCGGGTCGCGGTGGCGGCGTTTTCCGGTCGGCGGAATCGTCGGCGTCCGGGATCCCGGACGCCGGGTGGGGTGATCAGGGCGGGGATGATGCATCTTCGCACGGCACGCGAAAGGTCCGGCATGCCGCGGCCATCCCCGTGACACCGTCGCGCCATCCGCGGCGCGATCGCTTGCCCGCGCCTGCCCGAACACCGGCGCGGGCGACGCTTGTCCGGATCTGGCGGAACGAGGAGCGGACGGGTCACGCAGACGTGCCCGGCGGCGCATCCTGCGGAGGCTTCGGCGATGGCGTCGACCGTTCAATGGCCGGGCGCGGCACAGGACCGGGGTTATGCCGGACATCCGCCTCGATGCAACGCGTAGCAGGCGGCCGCCCCTCGCGGATGGGGGTCGCGCGGGCGTGGCTTGAAAGGTGTGTGTCGCCTCCGGCCCCTGGTCGTGGGTGCGGGGCTTGCGCATCATGGGGCCGATGCCATCCAACCCGACCCTCACGCCGGAATTGATGCTGCGGGCCTACCGGGCCGGATTGTTTCCCATGGCGGAGCGCCGGGACGACCCTCACCTTTATTGGCTGGATCCGGAACAACGGGGGATCCTGCCGCTCGATGGCTTCCACCTGTCGCGGCGCCTGCGGCGGACGGTGTTGTCGGATCCGTTCGAGATCGCGGTGGATGGGGACTTCCCGGCCGTGATCGACGGGTGTGCCGCGGCCGGCGCGCCGGGCAAGCGTGACGAGACCTGGATCAACGCCGAGATCCGGCGCTTGTTCGTGGGGCTGCACCGGATGGGCGCCGCGCACAGCGTGGAATGCCGGACCGCGGGCGTGCTCGTCGGCGGGTTGTACGGCGTCGCGATCGGCGCCGCGTTCTTCGGCGAGAGCATGTTCAGCATCGCCCGCGATGCCTCGAAGGTGGCGCTGGTGCATCTGGTGGCGAGGCTGAGGATCGGCGGCTTCACCCTGCTGGACACCCAGTTCGTGAACCCGCACCTGCTGCAGTTCGGCGCGGTGGAGATCCCGCGCGCCGAGTACAAGCGGCGGCTGGCGCGGGCGGTGGACATGCCGGCGACCCTGCCGGCGTCGCCGGACCACGGCCGGTTGCGCCGGGAGATCGAGGCGCTGGGCGGCTGAGGCCGGAGGCTCCCGCCCAGGTTGCCCGGGCGGATGGCCTGTTCGGGCGGCTCAGGCGGTGCCGTTCCGGTTGACACCGGAGCGCGGGGGGCGGCACCTCGGCCGGGGAACGCCGATCCGGCGGTTCCGATGGCGACGGAGCGGCAGATGCGGTTCTCTTTCGTGAAGCCGGTGGCGATGCCGGTGGCGATGCCGGTGGGGCTCCTGCTGGGGTCGATGCTGCTGGGCGTGGGGGTGCCGGCGCGACCGGCGCTCGCCGACGCGCCGCCCCTGATGCCCACCCGGGACGTGTCGGTGCTCTACGAGGTCAGGCCGGACGGTGCGCCGCAGGCGCAGCCGATGCACGTCTATTTCGCGGGGAACGGCGGCCTGATGCGCATGGATGGGCCTCCGGGTCCGGACGGCAATCCGCAGGGCGCGATGATCCTGGACCGCGACAAGCACCTGATGACGATTGTGATGAACGCGCCGCGCGTGTTCATGCAGGTTCCGGAAGGACAGGAGGTGCGCAACCCGTTCCTTCTCGATTCGACCATGCGCTTCACCCGGCAGCAGAACCGCACGGTGGCGGGGCTGCCCTGCACCGACTGGGCCATCGCCACGGACAAGGGCAGCGCCACCGCCTGCGTCACGGCCGACGGGGTGGTGCTGTTCGAGCAGGGCGTGGATGCCGAGGGTGCGAAGGGAATGCTCCAGGCGAGCAAGGTCACCTATGGTCCGGTGCCCGCCTCGATATTCCAGCCGCCCGCCGGCTTCCAGCGCGTCGCCCATCCGGCGATGGGCCGGGGTCTGGGGCAGGGCAGCGGGGGTCAGCCGACCCTGGGCGGCGGCACGCCGAACGCGATGCGCCCGATGGGACCTCCCGGCGGCCAGTGAAAGGTCCGTTGACGGAGCCAGGGTTTAAGCTGGGGCGGGTCGTTGATCGGAGGCATCCGGTGAACGCGCGGGCTGGCGCTCGCGCCGGGCGATGACCGTCCGGAGGCACGATGGTGCCCGATGCCGCCGGAAACGCGGAGCGCGTCGGGCCTGCCCCTGAGGTCTGGACCTCGAACGTCGTCGCCGGGCTGGCGGGGCGGATCGTCGCCGGTTGGGCGGTGATCCGCAGGAGAGAGGATGCGGAACGGCGATGAAGCGATCGGGAACGACGAGAGGGCAGCGCGGGTGGCGCCGGACGGCCGCTCTGCTGGCGGCGGCGGGGCTCGGGTTCTCACTCGCGCTGCGCGCGGCGGCGGCGGCCGATGCGGGGACGGCGATGCTGCCGGTGCCGGCGGCCGAGAACCCGTTCGTCGTGCCGCAGCACGACGTCGACATCCTGTACGAGGTGCCGCCGCCGGCTGGGACCCCGGCCGGCGCGGGCGCACTGATGACCCAGCGGGTGCGGTTCGCCGCGGCGGTGCAGAAGCAGCGGGTGGACCCGCCTGGCAATGCTTCCTTCATGATCACCGACTATCCCGCGCGCCGGCTGACCATGGTGGAAACGGGACGCCGGATGGCCACCACCGTGCCGGCCCCGGGCGGCGCGCTGTCGCCTCCCGGATCGCGAGCGACGGGGTCGTTCCGGCGCGGGAACACGCTTCAGGTGGCGGGCTATCCGTGCACGGAATGGCTGACGGCCGACGATAGCGGCGCGCCCTCCGTGCTGTGTCTGACGGCGGACGGGGTGATGCTGCAGGCGCGGCAGGGCGACCGGGTGCTGATCCGGGCCCGCACCGTCCGGTATGGCCCGCTCGATGCGGATGTGTTCGCGGTGCCGGCGGGATATGCCACCGGAACGCCGCCGCGTCCGGAAGCGCCTCTGAACCCCGGTGCGGCTCCGGCGGCGCCGAACTGACGGCCGATCCGGGGCAGCGAGGCGCGGAAGCGTTCGCCTCAGGCCAGGAGATCGTGCCGGACGCCTTCCGCCGCCAACCCGGCGCGCCGGTGATGATGGCCCTCAGCGCTGCCTGGCGCGGGCGGTTCGCCCTGGTACCCCCATGAAGCCTGCCGATGTCTCGGTGCAGGATGGATCTCGCCGTCGCCCGATGCGGAGGCGGCTCGCATGTCGGGCGGGTGGGGCCGGGGGTTGGCGCGGTCGCATGCCGGCGGGAAGAGATCGCCGCTGGTCCGGCCGGGATGATGCCGCCCGCCAGGGCGGGGACCTACGGATGCGACGGGCGAAAGCGCCGCGCGGCGGGCAAAAGGGGTGCAGGACGGGCGGAGTATGGAGCGGGATGCGGCCCACGCCGGAATGGTGAGGTGCGCGATCCAGAGTCCTGCGATCGAGGAGTAACAAGGTGCCGGCCCTCCCGGGGGCCGGTGGCCGCCCGAGTATGGGCTTGTCGCGCAGGAGGTCGGCGGGCCGAGCCCTCGCGGGGTGCTTGAGGCTCGGACGGGGGCTCTACCTCGGCCGGCCACCGTAGGCGCGGGCTCGCGGGATGCGCGAATTGGCGGTTGGCTCACGTTCGCGTGTGATCGTGGATGCCTCGATTTCGCCTTGGACCGGCCCGTTTCCCGTCATGGGCCGCGCGTAGAACACGATGATGGAAGGGAAGGTGTCGGCCGATCCGATGGCCGCCCGCGATGCCCTTCCCGAAGATCGAAAGGCTGTTCTCCATGTTGAACGGTTCGCGTTTCTGGCTCGCGGTTCCCGTGATGGCCGCGGGCGTGGCCCTGGCGGCGCCGGGCGCGCAGGCGCAGTGGCATCATGGCTGGAACGGCGGCGGGTATGGCGGATATGGACCGCGCGGCTATGGCGGCTACGGCGGCTGGCACCGTCATCATGACGGCGGAGCGCTGCTGGGCGGCCTGGCGGCGGGCGCGGTGATCGGCGCGCTCGGAGCCGGGCTGGTGACCGCCGTGGCGCCCCCGCCTCCTCCGCCGCCGGTGGTGTATGCCGCCCCGCCCGTCGTGTATGCGGCGCCTCCGGTGGTGACCTACGCGCCCCCGCCGCCTCCGGTGGCTGGCTACTACCCCTACTGAGCCGGCGCGTCCGGAGGTCTGGAGCCCGCCCCGGGTGGCCGGAGCGGGCGGTCGGGGCTAGGCTCGCGGTTCCGGATGGCAGGACGGGGAGCTGGACCTTGGCTGGAACAGAAAACGGGAACGAGGCGGCGGTCGGCCCGTCGGTGGGAGACGTGGCACCGGGCTTCCAGCTGCCGGCCAGCCACAACCGGACCGCGTTCAGCGTAGCGCTCGCGGGAAAGCCCTACCTCGTCTACTTCTATCCCAAGGCGGATACGTCCGGCTGCACCGTGCAGGCCTGCGGCATTCAGGAAGCGTTGCCGGCCCTGTCGGGGCTGGGGCTCACGGTGATCGGGGTGAGCCCGGATCCGGTGCCGCAGCTCGATCGCTTCGCCGCCAAGTACGGGCTTGAGTTCCTGCTGGCCAGCGATGCCGAGCATACGCTGGCCGACGCCTATGGCTGCTGGGTGCAGAAGAGCATGTATGGCCGCACCTACTGGGGCATGGAGCGATCCAGTTTCCTGGTGGACGCCGACGGCCGGGTGGCGGCGGTGTGGCGCAAGGTCAAGCCGGCCGAGCACGCGGCACAGGTGAAACAGGCGGCCGAGGCGCTGGCACGGCGGCCCTGAGGCGCGGCGCCGTCCGTGGAACCCCGCGCCGGGAACTCCCTTCCGCTTCCGGCGCGATCAGACCTGACCCACCACCCTGTTGAACACCGCGCGCACGTCGGCGGCGGTCCGGTCGCGCCGGACCTCGAGCTCGGCGAGATCATCACAGCGTAGCGCCCGCATGAGCAGGGACAGGGCGGGCACGGGCATGTTCTGCAACGTGGCCGGGGGTTCCGGTCCGAGCAGGATCCGGAGCATCCCTTGAAGCGCGCGCCAGAACCGGTCCGCCTTCACCAGCAGGGCGGCATCCTCGTTCGCAAGCAGGTCCGCCTGGGCGAGGCGGCGCAGCGCCACCCGCGTCGTCGGGTGGCGGGGGAAGTTCGGAGGAGCCTGGAGCTGCAGGGCCTGGGCGATGAATTCCAGCTCCATCAGGCCGCCGGGACGCAGCTTGACGTCCCACGCCCCCCGGAACGGGAGGTCGCGCAACAGGCGGCGGCGCATGTCCAGCACGTCGGCGCGGATCACGGCCGGGTTTCTGCTGCCGGCCGGCGGGATCACGGCCGCGTCGATCGCCCGGGCGATGCGGCGCCGCAGGTCGGGCGGACCGGCCACGACCCTGGCCCGGCACAAAGCGAGCCGTTCCCACGTCCAGGCCTGTTCGGCGTGGTAACGGCGGAAGCTTTCGAGCGATACGGCCACGGGGCCTTTGGCGCCGGAAGGACGCAGCCGCATGTCGAGCGCGAACAGGGGCCCTTCCGATCCGGGCGCGGACAGGGCGGCGATCAGGGCGTGAGCGAGACGGGCGAAGAACTGGCTGGGCGGAAGGGCGCGCGGCGGAACCGCGGCGCGCGAGCCCGGGGCGCCGGGAGCCGGGGACGCGCCGGTCATCCGACGGCGAGAAATCGGGACGCTGTGCTCCACCGCCGCGGGATGGTCGTACACCAGCATGAGGTCCAGGTCGGAGCCGCTCATCATGTCGCGCGAGCCCGCCTTGCCGAGCGCCACCACCGCCATGCCGCCGCCGGGGATGCGGCCGAACCGTCGTTCGTGCTCCCGCCGCACCTGGAACAGCATCTGCTCGATGGCGGTGTCGGCCAGCGCCGTGCGCCAGGTGCCGGCCGCGTCGGCCGACATCGCGCCCTCGAGCTGGGCCGCGGACAGGCGGAATTCCTCGCCGCGCAGCAGGGGGCGTGCGACCCGGACGGCTTCCTCCATGTCGGCGGCGGCGTTCATCTGGCGACGCAGGATGCTGCGCATGGTGCGCGAGGCCGCCGGCCCGACATCGGGCACCAGCAGGCCTTCCAGGGCGCCGGGCACGGCGGCGAGATGATCGGCGAGCGGGCGGGACGCATCCAGCAGCACCGCGAGCCGGTTCAACAGGTCCGGATTGCGCGCCAGCAGCGACAACAGCTGCACCCCGGCCGGCTGGCGGGACAACAGCAGGTCGAACCTGGCCAGCGTGGCGGCCGGATCGCGTTGCGCGCCCACGGCCCGGAGCAGCGTGGGCATCAGATCGCGCAACAGGCCACGGGCCCGCTCGGTGCGCAGGGCGCGCATGCCGCCGTCGTTCCAGCGCCGCAATATGTCCAGCACGGGGCCGGTGGCGGGAATGTTGAACCAGCTCAAGCGTCCGGGCAGCTCCGGGTCGCCGGGGTCCGGGATGTCGGGGAGCGTGCCGGCCGTCTCGTTCTGCCCGGTGCCGGCGCGTTCGTCCGGGTCGCGCACCGGCGGCGGCGGCGCCAGATGGTGCTCGAACTGCTCGTGCACGTCGCGCAGCACGGGGGTGAGCCGGTCCGCGAGGGCGGCCGCATCGTCGAAGTCCATGAACAGGGCGAAGCGGGCGAAAGCGGCCGGATCGGCCGGCAGGCTGTGGGTCTGGCGGTCGAACTGCATCTGCAGCCGGTGTTCCATCCGGCGCAGCAGCCGGTAATGGGCCGACAGCAGTTGCGCGATGCTTCTGGCGAGATAGTTGTTGTCGGCCAGACGGCGCAGGGCGCCCAGCGTGGTGGGATCGCGCAGGCCGGGCTCGCGGCCGCCCCACAGGAGCTGCAGCGTCTGTGCCAGGAACTCGATCTCGCGGATGCCGCCGCGGCCGAGCTTGAGGTTGAAGCCGAGCAGGGCGCGGGCCTTGTCCGGCAGGGGCGCCGAGGCGTCGACCGCCGGCGCGGTGGCCTCCACCTTGGGCATGGCGCCGCGCCGGGCGCGGAACGGCGCCGGCTGCCAGCCGCCGGAAGGCCGGGCGGCGGCCTGTTCCCAGGAGGTGCCGGGCGCGACGGGGCCCGCGCCCGGGGGGGGCGCGCCGGTGCCGCGATGATGGTCGATTCGGCGCTTGGTGGCGTGGATGTCGGCCACGGCGGCGAAGTCCAGGTGCCGGCGCCACACGAACGGCCGGATCGCCGACAGGAAGCGCTCCCCGGCCGCGATGTCCCCCGCGACCGGGCGGGCCTTGATCATGGCCGCGCGTTCCCAGTTCTGGCCGAGGCTCTCGTAGTACGTCAGGGCGGCGGGCAGCGACACCACGGGGGGCGTGGCTCCCGGATCGGGGCGGAGCCGCAGGTCGGTGCGGAACACGTAGCCGCCGGCGGTGCGGGCTTCCATCAGCGACACCAGTTCGGCGGCGATCCGGTTGGCGGTCTGCTGGAGGCCGTCCCGGAGGGCGGTGGGCTGGGCGTCCGGATCGAACAACAGCACGAGGTCGATGTCGGACGAGTAGTTCAGCTCGCGGGCGCCGAGCTTGCCCATGGCCAGCACGATGAAGCCGCTGTCGCGATCCGGCTGGCGGGGGTCGGCGAGAACGAAGCGTTGCTCGGTGGCGGCCGACAGCAGGAGGTGCGCCAGGGCGGCCCGGAGGGCTGCTTCCGCCAGCAGGCTGAGCGTGCCGGTGATGTGGTGGAGCGTCCACATCCCGCCGATGTCGGCGACCGCGGAGGCGAGCGCGACGCGCCGCTTGGCATCCCGCAACGCCTCGCCCAGCGTGGCGCGAGGTGTCTCCGGACGGAGCCGGCCGAGGCGGGCCAGTTCGGCGCGTGCGGCGGCGGCGGGGCCGGCGCGCAGCAGATGTTCGAGGGTCGGCATCTCCCGGCGCGCGAGCTCCGCCAGGAACGGTGCGTTGCCGCCCAGCGCGCGGATCATGGCGATCGTGGCCGTGTCCGGGCGCGCGAGACGGGGAAGATCGCCCCGCCGCTCGGCTTCGGCGCGCAGGGCGTGTTCCAGCCGATCGGCCCCTTCGGCGTCGGCGGCCGCGGGCCAGCGGTCGGGAAACGCGAAGCCTTCCGTCGCGTCCACCGTGGTTGCGTCGCCGCGTCCGGTTTTCCGCCGAGTGTTGGTGGCCGGCATGGTTGCTTCCGGGCAGGTTTCGCGGCCTTCGCCGCCGCCCGGTTCCGGATCGGACCGGCACCGGGTGCGGTGCCGGCGGCGGCCCGAGACGCGGGGTGCGGGCGACGGTGGCCGGATTGAACGGACACGGTCAAGCGGTGTCCCTGGGCCGCTTCTGGCGACGCTGGCGCGGGCACGGGGGGCGGCTCGTGCTGACGCTGGTGCTGTTGCCGGTGCTGGGCGGCCTGCTGGGGGCGCTGATGCTGGCGGCGCGCCTCGCGGCGGGGCCGCTCGACGTCTCGTGGGTGGTGCACCGGCTGCAGCCCTTCGTGCTGTCGCGCGAGACCGAAGGCGGTCCCCCGGCGGCGCTGCTGGAGGTCGGCACGGTCGCGATCAGCTGGGACGGGTTGTGGCGTGGGCGGGACGCGGGGCTGGAGATCTCGGCGCGACGGCTGATCGTGCGCCGGCCTTCGGGCGAGGTGCTGGACCTGCTGGCATCGGCGGATGCGGCGCTGGCGACCGGTCGGCTGCTGAGCGCTACGATCGCGCCGCGATCGGTGCGGCTGCGGGACCTGACGCTGCGGCTCCGCCGGGACCCGGGGGGGAGCGTCGCGCTCGACCTGCCCGGTGTTTCGCGTGGTGCGGGGGCCGGTGGGCCGGGGGTAGCGATCGATTCCTGTCGGGTGCTGACCCTGCGGAGCGGCACCGTGCTGCTGCGCGACCAGGCGTCCGGGAAGGTCCTCCGGGCGGAAGGGCTGGAGGCTTCCTTGTTGCGGCGGCCGGGCGGCGGCGTCGTCGGGCGCCTGGCCGGCGGGCTGATGCTGGGCTCCGGGCGGCTGCGGTTGCGGGCCGCGGGCGGCGGGGTGGCGGAGCCGGACGCCGTTTCGGCCGGCGCCGCGCACGACACGGTCTGGCAGTTGCACGTCGATTCCGCGGCGCCCGGCCGGCTGGCGGCCATGCTGCCGCTGCCGCCTGTTCTGGCCGGATTGTCGGTGCCGCTGGCGTTGGAAGCGCGGGTCCGGCTGGGCGTCGGGCCGGACGCGATGCCCGTGCCGCGGGCGCTGGATGCCGCGCTGGCGATCGGGGCCGGAACCGTGGCGACGCCCGACGACGTGCTTTCGGTGAGAAGCGGGACGGTGCTGTTGTCGGCCCGGCGCGACCAAATGGGCGGCGTCGGCGGGGCGGTCGAGGCGGCGGCGATCCGGTTCGGCTCGAGCGACGCGCCGGGGCCGGAGCTGCGGCTGTCGGGCGGCGGGACGCTGGACCGCCTGGACGCCCCCCGGATCGTGCGGTCGCGCTGGGACGCCGCGATCCCCCGGATCGGCTTCGACCTGCTGCCGCGATACTGGCCGCACGGGGTGGCGGAAGGTGCCCGGCGCTGGGTCACGGAGAACATCACGGAAGGAGAGGCGCAGGGGCTCCGGGTCTCAGTGGGGCTGGACAGCCACGCGGGTCTGGGCGGCCTGCGGCCCGTCGCGCCGTCGGGAGGATTCGACGCGCGGGGACTGACCCTATGGTGGCTGAGGCCGATCGCGCCGATGCGGAACCTGGATGCGCGGCTTGATCTCCAGGGCGAGGATTCGCTGATGGTGTCGAACGGCACCGCGCGGGAAGGCGTGCCGCGCGGCGGAGGGTCGGATACCGATCCGGAACGCCCGCCGATCCGGGTGAGCGGGGCCTCGATGCGCATCGACGGCCTGACCCGTCCCGAACAGGAGGCGGAGGTGCGGGCGCACCTGTCGGGTGGGGTCGCCGACGTGATCGCCCTTCTGTCCCACCCGCGCCTGCACCTGTTGTCGCGCCACCCGCTGTCGTTCCGCGACCCGTCGGGACACGCGGAGATCGATCTCGCGGTCGGGTTGCCGTTGAAGGCCGACATTCCGGCGGAGGCGGTGCGGGCCGACACGAAGGCGCGGTTGTCCGACGTGCATCTGGGCGACGTGGCGGTGCATCGCGACCTCGATGACGGCGCGCTGGCCCTGCATGCCACGACCGACGGGCTGCAGCTGGAGGGGACCGCCCGGTTCGGGGGGCTGCCGACCGTGCTGAGCTACCGGATGGATTTCCATGCCGGGCCACCGGATCAGTCGGTGGAAAGCGCCGAGGTGCGGGCGACGGTGGACGATGCGGCGATGCAGGCGGAAGGGCTCGACCCGGACGGGAGCCACATGCGCGGGCACGGCGTGCTGAGCGTGGGGTACGATCACCGGCGGAGCGGCGATGCCACGGTGGATCTGCGGCTGGACATGCGCGACGCGCTGCTGGTGACGCCGATCTGGTTCAAGCCGGACGGCGTTCCGGCGCGCCTGTCCGCGCGCATCGGGCTGCGGGACGGCAAGCTCGATTCGATCGACGACATCCGCGCCGAGGGGCCGGACCTGGCCATCCGGGCACGGGCTCAGGTAAGCCGTGGCGCGGCGCGCCAGCTCGTGGTGGCGCAGTTCCGTTTGGGGGGGACCCAGGGCATCGGGCGGGTGGAGATCCCGCACCGCAAGGCGGATCCGGTGCGCATCGATGTGCACGGCCCGATGCTGGACCTGTCGATGCTGACCGGGGATCGCCCGGCCCCGGCGCTTCAGCCGCGCCGGCTTGCCGGGGACCGGGACGAGGGCCGAAAAGGCGCTCCGGCTTCGCGCCGGGGCAGGCAGCGGCCGGCGCCGCTCGTGGAGCGGACGGAAGGGGCACCGCCGCAGCCCTGGACCGCGGATGTGCGGTTCGGACAGGTGCGGCTCGGCGCCGGGCGGAGCTTCTCCGGCGTGGCCGGCCATCTGGAGGATGACGGCACCAATCTGGCCCGGGGACATCTGGTGGCGGCGGGTCCGACCCGGATCGAGATGTTTCTGCGGCCCGACCGGCAGGGCGGCCGGCGGCTGGACGCCCATGCGGACGATCTCGGCGCGCTGCTGCGGGGCCTTTCGGTGACGGAGCTGGTGGCGGGCGGCGATGCCAGGTTGTCGGCGCATCTGGACGAGCGTGGACCCGGCTTCCCGATGGACGGCACCGCGGAGGTGGGTCCGTTCACGGTGCTGAAGGCGCCGAAGGCGGCGCGGATCGCGCGCAACCTGTCGATCTATGGGTGGCTGGGCGCGAAGCCGAGCCCGCAGCTCGGGGTGGACCGGGTGTCGTTGCCGTTCCGGTTGCGCGACGAGGTGCTGACCCTGCACGACGGCGTCGCCCACAGCGCGGCGCTGGGGGTGACCGCGGGAGGTACGATCGATCTGCAGCGCCGGACCCTGGACCTGAAGGGGACGGTGGTGCCAGCATGGGCGGTGAACCAGCTGCCGGGGCGGCTGCCCCTGGTGGGACATCTGTTCAGCCCGGAGCGGGGCGGCGGGCTGTTCGCCGCCGTGGTGACGCTCAAGGGACCGTTCGACGATCCGGCCCTGCGGGTGAACCCGTTCTCGCTGCTGGCGCCGGGCATTCTGCGCCGGCTGTTCCAGTAGCCGCGCCCCGGCCTGGGGAAACTCCCCCGCCGCGAGGGGTTAATCATTCCGGCCGCCATGTCCGGACGACGTGGGTCGAAGGAGAAAAGGCAACTTGATCCATCTGCAGCGCGAGATGCGCGTCACCGAAGGCCAACCGTTTCCGCTCGGCGCGACCTTCGATGGCCTCGGCGTGAATTTCGCCCTGTTCTCGGCCAACGCCACCAAGGTCGAGCTGTGCGTGTTCGATCCGTCGGGCCGGCAGGAGATCGCGCGGGTGGAGCTGCCCGAATACACCGACGAGGTCTGGCACGGCTATCTGCCGGATGCCCGGCCCGGGATGGTGTACGGCTACCGCGTGCATGGGCCGTACGATCCGCGGGCGGGCCACCGTTTCAACCCGAACAAGCTGCTGGTCGATCCCTACGCGCTGGCGCATGTGGGCGAGCTGCTACACGACCCGGCGATCTTCGGCTATGAATGGGGCCATCCAGACGGGGCGCTCAGTTTCGACGAGCGCGACAGCGCGCCCTTCGTGCCGAAATGCCGGGTGATCGATCCGGCCTTCACGTGGGGCGCGGACCGCCGGCCGAGGGTGCCGTGGGAGCACACCATCCTCTACGAGACCCATGTCCGGGGCTACACCATCCGGCACCCGTCGCTGCCGTTCGGCCTCGGGGGAACCTATGCGGGCCTCGCGTCGGACGAGGTGATCGCCCACATCAAGGAGCTGGGCGTCACCTCGGTGGAATTGCTGCCGATCCATTTCTTCGCCGACGAGGGGCATCTCGCCGGCACCGGCCTGACGAACTACTGGGGCTATAACACGATCGGCTTCTTTGCGCCCGATGCGCGCTATGCGAGCGGCGCGTCGAGCCATGTGAGCGAGTTCAAGTCGATGGTGCGCCGCCTGCACGAGGCGGGCCTCGAGGTGATCCTGGACGTGGTGTACAACCACACCGCGGAGGGCAACGAGATGGGACCGACCATCTCGTTCAAGGGCATCGACAACGCCTCCTATTATCGCCTGATCCCCGGCGAGGAGCAGTACTACATCAACGATACCGGCACCGGAAACACGCTCAACCTGAGCCATCCCCGCGTGCTGCAGATGGTCACCGACAGTCTGCGCTACTGGGTGACCGAGATGCATGTCGATGGCTTCCGGTTCGATCTGGCGACCATCCTGGGGCGCGAAAGCTACGGTTTCGACGAGGGGGGCGGCTTCCTGGATTCCTGCCGTCAGGATCCGGTGCTGGCCGGTGTGAAGCTGATCGCCGAACCATGGGATTGCGGGCCGGGCGGCTACCAGGTCGGCGGTTTCCCGCCGGGTTGGGCGGAATGGAACGATGCGTTCCGCGACACCGTCCGCGCGTTCTGGAAGAGTGAATCCTCCGCGGCGGAGCTCTCGAAACGGCTCTGCGCCTCGGCCGACAAGTTCAACCGGCGCGGGCGGCGCCCCTGGTCGAGCGTGAACTTCATCACCGCCCATGACGGCTTCACCTTGAACGACGTCGTCTCGTTCAACGACAAGCACAACGAGGCCAACGGCGAGAACAACCGGGACGGCACTTCCAACAACCACAGCTGGAACTGCGGTGCGGAAGGAGACACGGACGACGCGGAGGTTCTGGCGCTGCGCGAGCGGCAGATGCGCAACATGATGGCGACCCTGATCATGAGCCAGGGGACGCCGATGATCCTGGCGGGCGACGAGTTCGCCCGGACGCAGAACGGCAACAACAACGCCTACTGCCAGGACAACGACATCTCGTGGGTGGACTGGTCGCGGCTGGAGAAGAACAACTCGCTGTTCCAGTTCGTGCGCCGGCTGATCGCGCTGCGCCGCGATTATCCGATCCTGCGCCGCCAGCGTTTCATGACGGGCGAGGTGGACCCCGACCTCGATGTGCGCGACGTGACCTGGGTGAACGCCGCGGGCGAGCAGATGGGCGACAGCGACTGGGCGGATGGCGGGCTGCGCTCGTTCGGGATGCTGATGGACGGCCGCGCCAAGACCAGCGGCATTCGGCGCGAGGGCAAGGATGCGACGCTGTTGATCCTCTTCAACGGGCATCACGACACGGTTGAATTCCTGCTGCCACCCTGCGCGGGCGGCGAGCATTGGCGTCTGCTGTTGGACACCAACCGCCCCACCATGACGTCCGGGCGGGCCTACAAGGTCGGCAACGTTTGCGACGTGATCGGGCGGTCGATGTTGTTGTTCGCGCTGGAAACCTGACGGCCTTCCGCCGCCTGCGCGTCAGGTCTCGGCCTGCCGGGTCGTTGGGCGCCGGGCGGTGCCGTGCAGGAAGGTCTGCACGGCAAGGCGGGCGCGCCGGCGGATATAGGCCTCGGACGGGAACGGGCGCTTGCCCAGGAGCGCCTTGATGAACAGGTCGCCGATGGTGCCCGCCAGCAGCATGTGCGCGGTGTCCTGCGGATCGTCGACGTCGAGGCCGGCGCGGGCGGCGTGCTCGCTCAGCCACCGGGCCAGGATGTTGGTCTCGTGCCGCATCTCCATGCGGTAGAAGATCGGCATCAGGTCCTGGTTGGCACGGCATTCGGCGATGAAGAGCTGGGTGAGGCTGACGTGCTTCGGCGCCATGCAGGGCAGCGCGACACTGAGCACCAGGGCTTCCAGCACGCCCTCGACGGGCCCGTCGGCGGGCGGATCGAAGGCGGCCGACATCGGCGCGTGCCGGTGCATCACCGCCTCGAACAAATCCTGCTTGCTTTCGAACAGCTGGTAGATGGTCTTCTTCGACATGCCAGCCCGCTCGGCCACTGCATCCATCGTGGTGAGATGGAAGCCCTTCTGCATGAACACCTCCTCGGCGGCGTTCAGCAGCAGATGCGGGCGTTCCTCCGCCTGCGTCGCTCTTGCGCGGGGACGGCGGGCGGCGGTCGTCGAAGTGTGGGCCGAAGCGGCGGCGTTCGTGCGGTCCAACCTCGTCTCCCCGCCGGCCACGACGGCATCGCCCGCAGGCCGGCGCCTCATCTCGTCGGGCGCCACATAGCCCCCGCGCCCGTGGGGAGCAAACGGCTTCCGACGGCGATGGTTGACGATGTTCGGAACCGCCCATAAGAAACCGGCCGGTTTCCTGGAGGCCGGCCCGTGCTCTGCGGCGCGAGGCGGCTTCCATCGGGCGGGGTGGGATGGATGGGACGTTTCGCAGGCTCTGCGGCACCGGTAGGTGCGGGCGTGACGGCGGTGCGGCGGGTTCCGTCCGCGGTGCGAGCGGGCGGGATGCGGCCGGCGGCAAGCCTGTCGATCGCCCTGCTGCCGATCGTGGCGCTGCTGGCGACGGCCGGATGCGACGACCACAAGAACCAGCAGCAGGCTGCGCCGCCCCCGCCGGAGGTGAGCGTCCTGACCATCCAGCCGCGGGCGGTGACGCTGGAAACCGACCTGCCGGGGCGGGCCTCGGCCTTCCGCATCTCGCAGGTGCGGCCGCAGGTCGGCGGCGTGATCCTGCGCCGGCTGTTCACCGAGGGCGACGATGTCCGGGAAGGCCAGCAGCTCTACCAGATCGATCCGGCGCCGTTCCGCGCTTCGCTCGATAGCGCCAGGGCCGCCGTCGCCAGGGCGCAGGCGGGGGTCGTGTCCAACGGGTTGATCGTGAAGCGCTATGGTCCGCTGGCCCAGGCCCAGGCCGTGAGCAAGCAGGATCTCAGCAACGCCCAGGCATCCCTGCAGCAGAGCCAGGCCGACGTGCAGAGCGGCAGGGCGCAGGTGGAAACGGCCGAGATCAATCTCGCCTACACCAAGGTGCTGTCGCCGATCTCGGGCCGCACGGGCCGTTCCGCCTACACCGAAGGCGCGCTGGTGACGCAGAACCAGACGGACTCGCTGGTGACGGTGACGCAGCTCGATCCGATCTATGTGGACGTCACCCAGCCGGTATCGACGCTGCTGCGTTTCCGCCGCGAGTTGAACAGCGGGCAGATCAAGCCGGCCGGCGACGGGTCGGCGCAGGTGAAGCTGCTGCTGGAGGACGGCACGCCGTTCGACCAGACTGGCAAGCTGCAGTTCTCCGAGGTGAATGTCGACCAGACCACCGGGTCGGTGACGCTGCGCGCGATCTTTCCCAACCCGCAGCGGCTTCTGCTGCCCGGCATGTTCGTGCGCGAGAAGATCGAGGAAGGCGTGCAGCCGGGCGCGTTCCTGGTGCCGCAGCGCGCGGTCGGCCACACGCCGAAGGGCGAGGCGACGGTGTTGCTGGTGGGCCCGGACAACAAGGTGCAGAGCCGGACGATCCGGACCGACCGGGCGATCGGCAACGACTGGCTGGTGTCCGGCGGCCTGAAGGCCGGCGACAAGGTCATCGTCGCGGGACAGATGAAGGCGCATCCGGGAACGGTGGTGCGGCCGAGCGAGGTGAAGCCCGACGAACTGACGCCTGGGGGATCGGCGGGCGGCGACGGCTGACCGTCGCGCGCCACCCGCACCGTCAACCCATCGCCCAGGACGCCCGACCATGGTGAGGTTCTTCATCGATCGACCCATCTTCGCGTGGGTGATCGCCATCGTGATGATGCTGGGCGGCGTGCTCAGCATCCGGTCGCTGCCGATCGCGCAATATCCGAGCATCGCGCCGCCGGCAGTGTCGATCTCCGTCACCTATCCGGGCGCCTCGGCGGAAACGGTGCAGAGCACGGTCGTGCAGGTGATCGAGCAGCAGCTCTCGGGCCTCGACCACCTGCTGTATTTCTCGTCGGAGTCCGACAAGGACGGCTCCATCACCATCACGCTGAGCTTCGCGCAGGGCACCGATCCCGACATCTCGCAGGTGCAGGTGCAGAACAAGCTGCAGCTGGCGCAGCCGCGCCTGCCGCAGGCGGTGCAGCAGCAGGGCATCCGCGTCGCGAAGGCCACCAAGAACTTCCTGATGGTGGCGGGTTTCGTGTCCACCGACGGGAGCATGAACAGCTTCGACCTGGCGAACTACGTCGCCTCCAACATCCAGGATCCGATCAGCCGCACCAACGGCGTCGGCGACTACCAGCTGTTCGGCTCCGAATACGCGATGCGGATCTGGCTCGATCCGGCGAAGCTGGTGAATTTCGGTCTCACGGTGGGCGACGTGTCCAGCGCGATCCAGGCGCAGAACGTGCAGGTGGCCGCAGGCGAGATCGGCGCGCTGCCGCAGCGCAAGGGGCAGGAGCTGGACGCCACCGTGATCGGCCCGACCTACCTCCAGCATCCGGAGGAGTTCGAGAAGATCCTCCTGAAGGTGCAGCAGAGCGGCGCCCGTGTGCTGCTGCGGGACGTGGCCACGGTGGAGTTCGGCGCCGAGCAGTACAGCCTCACCACGCAGTATAACGGTCATCCGGCGGCCGGTCTTGCGATCAAGCTCGCCAGTGGGGCGAATGCGCTCGATACCGAAGCGGCGGTGCGGAGCACCATCGACGGCCTGCGCCAGACCTTTCCGCCCGGGCTGGACGTTGTCTACCCGTACGACACGACGCCGTTCGTGAAGCTGTCGATCCATGACGTGGTGGAAACGCTGCTCGAGGCGATCGTGCTGGTGTTCCTGGTGATGTTCCTGTTCCTGCAGAACTTCCGGGCGACCCTGATCCCGACGATCGCGGTGCCGGTGGTGCTGTCGGGCACCTTCATCGTGCTGGCGGCGGTGGGATACTCGATCAACACCCTGTCGATGTTCGGCATGGTGCTGGCGATCGGCCTGCTCGTGGACGACGCGATCGTGGTGGTGGAGAACGTCGAGCGTGTGATGGAGGAGGAGGGGCTCGGACCCAAGGCCGCGACGCGCAAGTCGATGGAGCAGATCACCGGTGCGCTGGTGGGCATCGCCATGGTGCTGAGCGCCGTGCTGCTGCCCATGGCGTTCTTTCCCGGCTCCACCGGCGTGATCTACCGTCAGTTCTCCATCACCATCGTGTCGGCGATGCTGTTGTCGGTGCTCACCGCGCTGATCTTCACGCCGTCGCTCTGCGCCACGCTGCTCAAGCGTCCGAACGAGCACCGGGGCAAGCGGGGCTTCTTCGGCTGGTTCAACCGCACGTTCGATCGCGCCAATGACGGGTTCGTGGGCGGGGTGCGGCGCATGGTCCGCTTCCGCTGGCTGTCCTTGCTGGTGTTCGCCGGGATCTGCGTGGTGATGGCGCTGCTGTTCCTGCGCATCCCCGGCGGCTTCCTGCCGGACGAGGATCAGGGCGTGATGTTCGTGCAGGTGACGACGCCCCCCGGTGCCACCGCCAATCGCACCCAACGCGCGCTGGATGCGGTGCGCGACTACCTTCTCGCCGACGAGAAGGACGCGGTGGAAGGCGTGTTCACCGTGAACGGCTACGGCTTCAACGGCCGCGGCCAGAACGCCGGCCTCGTGTTCATCAGCCTGAAGGACTGGAGCAAGCGCGGCAGCGGGCACAACAGCGTGTCGGCCGTGGCGGGACGGGTGTCGATGCATTTCGCCAGCTACAAGGACGCGATGATCTTCGCGTTCGCGCCGCCGGCGGTGCTGGAGCTCGGCAACGCCACGGGCTTCGATTTCGAGCTGCTGGACCGTACCAACCAGGGCCATGAGGCCCTGACGGCGGCACGCAACAAGCTGATCGCGCTCGCGGCGAAGGATCCGAAGCTGTTCCTGGTGCGCTCCAACGGGCTGCCGGACGAGCCGCAATACACGCTCGACATCGACTGGGAGAAGGCGAGCGCGCTCGGCATCTCGATCGCGGACATCAACACCATGGTCGGCGGCGCGTGGGGCTCGTCCTATGTCAACGACTTCCTGAGCCTCGGGCGGGTGAAGCGCGTGTATCTCCAGGGCCGCATCGACGACCGGATGCTGCCGGGCGATTTCGACAAATGGTATGTCCGCAACAGCTCGAACACGATGGTGCCGTTCAACGCCTTCGGGGGCGGCCATTGGAGCTACGGCGCGCCGAAGCTCGAGCGCTACAACGGGTCGCCGTCGGCGGAGATTTTGGGAGCGCCGGCGCCAGGCCAGAGCACGGGCACGGCGATCGCCGAGATGGAGAAGCTGTTCAAGCAGCTGCCGCCGGGCTTCGCCTATGACTGGACCGGCTTGTCCTATGAAGAGGTCAAGGCGGGCTCCCAGACCACGGCGCTCTACGTGCTGTCCTTGATCGTGGTGTTCCTGTCGCTGGCAGCGCTCTATGAGAGCTGGGCGATCCCGGTGTCGGTGCTGCTGGTGGTCCCGCTCGGCGTCGTGGGTGCGGTGCTGGCGACGTTCTTCCGGGGGCTCGCCAACGACGTCTATTTCCAGGTCGGCCTGCTGGTGACCATCGGGCTGTCGGCCAAGAACGCCATCCTGATCGTGGAGTTCGCCAAGGAGAACTTCGAGAACGGCGACAGCCTGCTGGATGCGGCGCTCAAGGCGGCGCATGCGCGGCTGCGTCCGATCCTGATGACGTCCATCGCCTTCATCCTCGGCGTGCTGCCGCTGGCGATCTCCACCGGCGCCGGTTCGGGCAGCCAGAACGCCATCGGCACCGGCGTGGTGGGCGGCATGCTGAGCGCCACCGTCCTGGCGATCTTCTTCGTGCCCTTGTTCTTCGTGGTGGTGCTCGGCCTGTTCCGGGTCAAACGCCTTTCCGAGCGGCCGGAGGAGGCGTGATGAGAGCCGTTCCCATGGCGGTCCGTCGGTTGCTCCGGCGTCGTGTCCTGGCCGGTGCCACGTTGCTGGCGGGAAGTGCCGCGCTCGCCGGCTGCACCCTGATGCCTGACGAGAAGCGGCCCGAGCCTCTCATGTCGCCGCGCTGGGCGTCCGGCCCCGCCTACGGGCGCGGGCACACGCCGGTCGCCGCCACCACCGCATTCGGCGACGCCGACCGGATCGGCTGGCGGGAGTTCTTCCGCGATCCGCAGCTCCAGGCGCTGATCGAGTACGCGATCCGTCACAATCTGGACCTGCGCCAGGCGGTGCTGAACGTCGATGCGCAGGAAGCGTCCTATCGGGTGCAACGGGCCGACCTGATCCCGAAGCTCGATCTTTCTGGCGGCGGCCAGATCCAGCAATATCCGCGCGCCCTTTCGGCGGCGTCGGCGAGTTCTGCGAACCTGCTTGGCGCCACCGGAACCGGAACCGGCACGGGCTCCGCCACCGCCGTCGGCACGGCGAACGGCAATTCCGGCGGCTCCATCGGCTCCGCCGCCAGCACCGTCGGCAGCACGGGCAGCACGTTCCGCTACTACCAGCTGGGCCTCGGGGTCACTTCCTACGAGCTGGACCTGTTCGGACGTATTCGTTCCGAGACCCACCAGGCGTTCGAGGAGTATCTGGCGCAGGTCGAGACCAGGCGCGCATCGCAGATCACCCTCGTGTCGCAGGTGGCGGGGGATTATTTCACCCTGCTGGCCGACCGGCGGCTGCTCGACATCACCCGCCAGACCCTGGCCGCGCAGCAGGACACGCTGCGGCTGACCCGGTTGATGCTGGACCGGGGCACCAACACGTTGCTGGCGGTGCGGCAGGCGGAAACGCAGGTGGATACCGCGAAGGCGAACCTCGCCCAGTATCAGCGGCAGGTGGCGCAGGACGAGAACGCGCTGGTGCTGTTGCTGGGCGCGCCGATGCCGGACGTGCTGCCGCCGTCGCGCGGCATCGATGGGCAGGATCTGGTGGCGACGCTGCCGGCCGAGTTGCCGTCGATCATCCTGGCTCGGCGGCCGGACGTGCTGTCGGCCGAGCACGAGCTGTATGCCGCCAACGCGAATATCGGCGCGGCACGGGCGGCGTTCTTTCCGCAGATCACCCTGACCGGCGGCTACGGCACGGCGGGCACCGGGCTCAAGAACCTGTTCCGCAACGACAGCCGCACCTGGACCTTCCAGCCGCGCATCACGCTGCCGATCTTCGCGGCCGGCGCCAACGTGGCCAATCTCGATCTGGCGCACCTGCAGAAGAACATCCAGATCGCGAAATACCAGCAGGCGATCCAGACCGCGTTCCGGGAAACTAACGACTCGCTCGCGGGACTGCAAACGCGCGACGACGAGCTGGCCGACCAGTTGCAGGTGACCGCGGCGGCGGCCGATGCCTACCGGCTGTCGCGCATGCGTTTCGAGGCGGGGGTGGACACCTATCTCACCGTGCTGGACAGCCAGCGCTCGCTTTACTCGGCGCAGCAATCGCTGGTGAACGCCAAGCAGGCGCGGCTCGCCAACCTAGTGACGCTGTACAAGGCGCTCGGCGGCGGCTGGTTTGAGCAGTCGCAGCCGCCTTCGGTGCTCCCGCCGCAGTCCACCACCTCGGATGGCGTCGCCCCGCCGGCGGGCGGACGGGGGTAGGACGGGGAGGTGCCAGCCCCCGATCTCGACGCGGCCGCGCTTCTGGGGGAAGGTTGCCGCTTCCTTTCCATCGTCCGCAGGTGCCGGTGACACGCTCGACCGCGAAACGCTTTCTGCTGCTTCTGTTCGTGCTGGCCAGCGGCTGTGCGGCGCGGGGGGAGGGTCGCATCAGCAACCTCGATCCGATCCCGGTGCATGAGGGCGTGAACGATCTTCAGCGGTTCGCGCCCGACGGGCGGCAGGCGCTGGTGGTGGTCGGGCGGCAGGATGGGGCGCTGGGTCAGCCGGCCGACGGGGCCCGCCATCTGGTGGTGACCATGCTGCCGCGTACGGTGCCGGACCGGGGATGGGACGTGGTGCCGGTGCTGGATCCGGAAGGCCGGGCGGCGAGCCTGGACACCCGCGACCGAACCGTGCGCTTCGCGCGCGGCAAGCTGTCCGGCATGCCTGCCACCTTCCTGTTCGTGGCCCGTCCGGCGGACCCCGGGGTGCTGCCGGGGCAGGCGGACAGCATGCGCATCTCCATCTACCGCCTGGCGGTGGGCGAGGATGGCGGCCGGTTCCTGCCGGTGGGCGAGCGGCTGACGCGGGAGCGGTTCTGCACCGGGGACGCGGCCCTGGCGCGATCGGTCGGCTTGCCGTTGATCTGGGAGCCGGCCGGCGGGGGCGACCGGAGCGGCTGCGGCAGCGGCGTCTGAGTCCGGGAACGCCTCCGGCCTCTCGGCTCGGGTGCGTCGGAGGCGGAACTTCGTGAAGGGCGGCGCGGGATGTCGCGCGGGGCGCGGTGCTGGAGGTTCCGCTGGTCCGGAGGGACGATCCACATCAAGCCTGGGGTTCACCTGTTCGAAGTGCGCTCCGGCGGCGCTGGATGCCCTGGGCTCGCGATGTACGCGATCCGGCATGATGTCGGCCCGGGCGGTCCGATCGGCGACGATGGCCGGCCAGTTCTCTAACCCGAACGGCTCTTCCAGCGCGGCGGTCCTGCTGTGGTGGAGCCGAGCCCCCTCAGGAGGCCGCGACACGATCTCCCGGGGCGATGACGCGCGATCCCATGGTCAGCCGCCCCCGGACGCGGCTGCCGGGCAGTCGCCGGTATCGTAGACGGCGCGCAGGGCGCAGCCATTGACGGTCATGCGGTCGCCGTTGTGCCCGACGCCCGGGATGTCGTGCAGGCTCTGATGGCCGGCGGCGAGCCGGGCGCCGAAGGCCGCGAAGAAGTTGTGGCCCCGGGCGAAGCGGGACGGGCCCTGGGCTTCCGCGGCACAGCTGCGGTCCAGCAGGGTTTGGTTCGGGTTGATGTCCCGCGCGCCCAGCAGGTAGGTGATGTCGCGCCGGGCGTAGCTGCGCACGATCGCCTCGCGCGAGCGGCCGGCCCCGTAGGGCGGCAGGCTGTCGAGCCCGTATTTCCATCGGTCCGTGGTGGCGCAGGCGGGGGATGGGGGCACCGGACGGCTGCGGTCCAGCCAGGCATAGGAGGAGGGGTTGGCGACCAGGAAGCGCATGGCGATGCCGTGCGACGCGAGCCGGTCGATCCCCTTGCCGAGCAGGGCGTAGCGCTGGACGAACTGGCCTCCGGCGGAATGTCCCACCAGCACGATCCGTTTCAGGGCCGGGAACAGGCGGGGGTCGGACAGTCTCGCCAGCATGGCGTCGATCACGTCGAAGGCGCTGAGCGGCGCGGGGCCGGAGGCGGGCTCGCCGTCGATCCAACTCTGGTCGTGCCACCGGAGCAGGGGCGCGCTCGGGTTGCGAGCGGCATCGCGCCGGTCGAGATCGACGTCGTCCAGGAACTGCGGCGTGACCAGCAGGGTGCCGGTGCCGGCGGCCCCCGCCGCGGCGAGGGCGTGCTCGGCGGTGCGGTGATAATTGTCCGCGTCGCGGAACAGGCCGTGGATGCTGATCACCGCGCGCACGATGTCAGGACGGGGATGATCCCAGTCGCCCGACAGATAGAGCGGCAACAGGGCGCCGCCGGGAAGGCTCATCCGCGCCGGGGCGATCGTGGACACCGGATGCTGGCTGAGGGGGATCTTCTCGACCAGAGAGGCGGCCACCGGGCCGGGCGGAGGCGCTGCCGACGCGCGGGCGGGACCGGGAAAACCGTTCGCGCCCACCGCGACCATCGCGGCGAGCGCGGCCGTGGCGATCGCGCCGGTGGAAGCGTGCGGGGAGGGATGGGATCGATGCGCGAAGAAGCCCATGGCACGACGATGCCGGGGCACCGGGCGCTTGTCGCGGGAAATCCGACCGGGCACCCCGTGATGTTCCGCTTGTCCCGGGTCGGCGCGGCCCGATGGCCGGCGGCCCGGGCGAGCGCGGCGCGGGTGGCGATTGGTGGCCGCCGGAGGATGTTCTAGCTTCGTTCGATGGGTTCCGATCTGCTTGTCCTGTTGGCCGCCATCGCCGCGGTGGTGGCCGCCGTTTGTTCGTTGTTGTCGTTCCGGATGCTGGCCCTGGGTGGCTCGCGTGACGACGAGCGCGACCGGGAACGGCGGAGCGACCGGGCGCAGATGCGGGCGCAGCTGGCCGAGGTGGAGCGGGTGCTGGCCGACCGGCTGGCGCAGGGGCGGGTGGAGGTGTCCGACCGGCTAGGGCAGATGGCCGCCGTGCTGCAGCGCGAGCAGGGGGAGGCGCGGCTGGCGTTGGCCAACGGGCTGCGGGAGATGGCCGCGCACAACGCGGATCGGTTGGGCGCGATCCAGCGCAGCGTGAACGAGCAGCTGCACGCCGCGGTGGAGAAGCAGATGCAGACCAGCTTCCAGCGGGTCCTGGAACAGTTCGCCGCCGTGCAGAAGGCGATGGGCGAGGTGTCCACCATGACCGCGCAGATCGGCGACCTGAAGCGGCTGTTCTCCAACGTGAAGACGCGGGGCGGATGGGGCGAGGCGCAGCTCAGGACCATCCTGGACGACGTGCTGCCGGCCGGATCGTACGAGCACAACCGGAAGCTGAACGAGGCGAGCGGGGAGGTGGTGGAGTTCGCGGTGCGGATGCCGGTGCGCGGCGCCCGGCCGCCCCTGCTGGCGATCGACTCCAAGTTCCCGACCGAAAGCTACGAACGTCTGCTGGCGGCGGTCGAGGCCGTGGATGCCGACGCGGAGCGGACGGCACGCCGGGCGCTGGAAGCGGTGGTGCGCCTCGAGGCGCGCAAGATCGCGGGCAAATACATCCTGCCGCCGGTGACGGTGGAGTTCGCGGTGCTCTACCTGCCGACGGACGGGCTCTACGCGGAGGTGGCCCGCATCCCGGGTCTGATCGACGAGCTGGGGCGGGTCCACCGGGTGCTGGTGATGGGGCCGAGCCTGATGCCGGCGCTGCTGCGCACGGTGCATCTGGGGTACGTCACCCTGGCGCTGGAAGAAAAGACCGACCTGATCAGCCAGCTGCTGGGCGCGACCCGGCAGGAGATGGTGAAGATGGACGGGGTGCTGGAGAAGCTGGGGCGCAACGCGCAGGCGATGTCGTCCTCGATCGAGGAGGCGCGGCGCCGCACCCGGGTGGTGGCCCGGCGGCTGCGGGAGGTGGACGCGCCCGATGCGGCCGGCGGTGCGGTGGAGGAGCTGGGCCTGGTCCTGGGGCCGCCCGGCATCGAATGAAACGGCCGGGTCGTTACGCTGCCGTAAATGACATGGATGTACGTTTACGTGAGCGGCCTCCGCCAGTCTAAGGAGGCGGTCACGGGCTCGGGAGTGTGCATGATCGGCGGAATGGGTTCCGGACGGATGGTGGCCGGATGAACGCGATCGTCGTGACGGCCTTGAAGCGGCCGCTGACCTTCGTGGTGATGGCGATCCTGATCCTGTTGTTCGGCGCGATGTCGGTGCTCAGGACTCCCACCGACATCTTCCCCGGCATCCGCGTGCCCGTGGTGGCCGTGGTCTGGACCTATAACGGCCTGATGCCGCAGGACATGTCCGGCCGCGTCATCTACTACTACGAGCGCGCGCTGACGGCGACGGTCAACAACATCGAGCACATCGAGAGCCAGTCGCTCTACGGGCGCGGCATCGTCAAGATCTTCTTCCAGCCCGGCACGGACGTGTCGGCGGCCCAGACCCAGATCACCTCGATCTCCCAGACCGTGATCAAGCAGATGCCGGCCGGCATCACACCGCCGCAGGTGCTGGCCTTCGACGCGTCCTCCGTACCGGTGCTCGAACTCCAGGTCTCGGCCGACGCCATGACGGGTTCCGAGATCTACGACATGGCGTCGAACCTGATCCGGCCGTCGCTGGTGTCGGTGCCGGGCACGGCGATCCCCAATCCCTATGGCGGCACCGCGGGCAACGTGGAGGTCGATCTCGACCAGACCAAGTTGCTGGCGCATGGCCTGTCGGCCTCCGACGTGCAGAAGGCGCTGTCCCAGCAGAACATCGTTCTTCCGGCCGGTGACCAGAAGATCGGCGCCATCGACTACATGGTCGCCACCAACGCCACGCCGATCGAGATCAACACCTTCAATTCGCTGCCGATCAAGCGGGTCGGCAACGCCACGGTCTATCTGCGCGACGTGGCCTTCGTGCACCGCGGCGGCCCGCCGCAGCAGAACGCGGTGCTGGTGCGCGGGCATCAGTCGGTGCTGATCGAGATCCTCAAGACGGGGGACGCCTCGACCCTGGACGTGGTGAGCGGGGTCAAGAGCAAGCTGCCGGGCATCCTGAAGACCCTGCCGCCGGGCGTGCAGATCACGCCGCTGAACGACGCGTCCGGCTTCGTGAGGGATTCGGTCGAGGAGGTGGTGCAGGAGATGGTCACCGCCGCCTGCCTCACCGGGCTGGTGGTGCTGTTGTTCCTGGGGTCGTGGCGCTCGACCCTGATCGTGGCGACCTCCATCCCGCTGGCGATCCTGTGTTCCATCCTGGCCCTGGGCTGGCTGGGGCAGACCATCAACGTGATGACGCTGGGCGGCCTGGCGCTGGCGGTGGGCATCCTGGTGGACGATGCCACGGTGATGATCGAGAACATCGACGCCCATCTGGAGGAGATGGGCGAGGACGGCAGCTACAAGGAGCTGGAAACGGCGATCATCGACGCCGCCAACCAGATCGTGGTGCCGACCTTCGTGTCCACGTTGTGCATCTGCATCGTGTGGCTGCCCTTGTTCCAGCTCGGCGGCGTGGCGGGCTACCTGTTCCTGCCGCTGGCCGAGGCGATCGTGTTCGCGATGATCGCGTCCTTCATCCTGTCGCGGACGCTGGTGCCCACCATGGCGAACTGGCTGCTGCCGGCGCAGGTGGCGGCGCACCGCGCGGCGCATCACGCCGAGCCCGGCCATGCGCCGAGGGGTGGCCCCTTCACCCGGTTCCAGCGAGGTTTCGAGAGGCGTTTCACCCGGTTCCGCGACAACTACCAGCGCACCCTGACCGGGCTGGTGGCGCGACGCGGCGTGTTCTCCGCGCTGTTCCTGGCGGCCGCGGTGCTGTCCCTCGGGTTGCTGTTGTTCGTGGGCGAGAACTTCTTCCCCGGCATCCGGTCGGGAGAGATCGACATGCACATGCGGGCGCCGATCGGCACCCGGCTGGAGGAGACCGGCAAGATCGCCACCCTGGTGGAGGACCAGATACGCGACCTGCTGCCGGGGCAGGTCCGCAGCACGGTGTCGAACTGCGGACAGCCGACCAGCGGCATCAACCAGGCCTATAACTCGACCGGCACCATCGGCTCGGCGGATTGCGACATCACCATCCTGCTGGAGAACGACGCGTCGCCGGTGGCGCGCTACCGGCAAACGCTGCGCGCCGGCCTGACGGAGCGCTTCCCGGGCACGGACTTCACCTTCCTGCCGGGCGACATCACCGCGAAGATCCTCAATTTCGGCCTGCCCTCGCCGATCGACGTCCAGATCACCGGGCGCGATCTCGACGCGAACTACGCCTTCGCCACCAGGCTCATGGCGCGGTTGAAGACCATCCCCGGCGGCGCGGACGTGCGCATCCAGCAGGCGATGACCCAGCCCACCCTGCGGATCGTTTCCCGGCGTTCCTTCGCCCTCGGCACCGGGCTGACGGAGTCCGACATCGCCAACAACACGCTGGCCACGCTGTCCGGCTCCGGGCAGACGGCGCCCACCTACTGGCTCGACACCTCCACCGGGGTGTCGCACCTGGTGAACGTCCAGACGCCGCAGAACCAGCTCACCCGGCTGAACGATCTCGAGACCATCCCGGTGGACAAGGGCGACGGCAACCCGTCCAACAAGGCCCCGCAGATCGTCGGCGGCCTGTCGCGGATCGACCAGACGGGCACGCCGGCGGTGGTGTCGCACTATGCCATCCTGCCGGTGATCGACATCTACCTGAACACCGAGGGGCGCGACCTCGGCGCGGTGAGCGACGAGGTGGCGGCCGCCGTGCGCGACATGCAGGGATCGCTGCCGCACAGCGCGTCCATCCGCATCCGGGGGCAGGCCTCCACCATGCACGACGCGTATGCGCAGCTGCTGGCCGGCCTCGCCCTGTCGATCGTGCTGATCTATCTGGTGATCGTGGTGAACTTCCAGAGCTGGCTGGACCCGTTCATCATCATCTCGGCGCTTCCGGCGGCGCTGGCGGGGATCAGCTGGAGCCTGTTCCTGACCGGCACCACCCTGTCGGTGCCCGCGCTGACGGGCGCCATCATGTGCATGGGCACGGCGACGGCGAACTCCATCCTGGTGGTGTCCTTCGCCCGGGAACGGCTGGAGGTGCATGGCAAGGCGGTGCTGGCCGCGATCGAGGCGGGGTACGGCCGCATCCGCCCGGTGATCATGACCGCTTCCGCGATGATCATCGGCATGCTGCCGATGTCCTTCAGCAACACCCAGAACGCTTCGCTTGGGCGCGCGGTGATCGGAGGCCTGCTGGTGGCCACCTTCGCCACCCTGCTGTTCGTGCCCTGCGTGTTCGCGCTTCTGCACCGAGACCGCCCGGGTGCCGCCCGGCATCCCGGCTCCGCGTCCGGAGCGCCCGTTCCGCAAGGAGAACCCGCATGAACGCCCACCCGCCCGCCCGTGGAACGGGTCCGGAGGACGAGATGCGGGGCCGGCAGCCACGCCGGCGGCTCGGTGGCCTGATGGTCAGCCTCCTGGCGATCGCCGCGGTGCTTGCGGCGGCCGAAGGCATCCTGTCGCGGCGCAACACCCTCCATGCCCTGGAGCGCCGGGCGGACGACGCGTCGATCCCCCGGGTGCAGGTGATCACGCCGACGCCCGGTCCGGACCGCCGGTCGCTGACCCTGCCGGGCGAGCTGAACGCCTGGTTTGAGGCGCCGATCTACGCCCAGGTCTCTGGCTACGTGAAGAACTGGTACAAGGACTATGGCGCGACGGTGAAGCAGGGCGAGCTGCTCGCCACCATCGATGCGCCCACCGTGGACGCCCAGTACGCCACCGCGAAGGCCAATCTTTCGGTGGCTCAGGCGCGCTCAAAGCTGGCGGACGTCACGTCGAAGCGCTGGAGCGCCCTGCAGGGCACCCAGGCGGTGTCGCAGCAGGAGGTGGACGTCCAGGTCGCCAATGCCGAGGCGCAGAAGGCCCAGGTGGAAGCGGCCGGCCACGAGGTGACCCGCTATGCGGCCCTGGAAAGCTTCAAGAACGTGGTGGCCCCGTTCGACGGGGTGGTGACGTCCCGCCTGACCGACATCGGCGACTACGTCAACGCCGCCGGCGGCGATGTCGGCAGCCGGGGTACGGCGTCCGAGCTGTTCGCGGTATCCGATATCCACAAGATGCGCGTGTTCGTGTCGGTGCCGCAGGACTACGCCGGCATCCTCCGGCCCGGCCTGACCGCGATGCTGAGCCTCCCGCAGGACCCGGAGCACGCCTTCAATGCGGCGTTCCTGACCACCGCCAATGCCGTGAATCCCCAGACCCGCACGGTGGTCACCGAGCTGACGGTGGACAATCCGAACCGTGAGCTCTGGCCGGGCTCCTACGTCACGGTGAAGTTCTCGGTGCCGGGCGATCCGAACATCCTGGTGCTGCCGGAACAGGCGCTGCTGTTCCGGGCTCAGGGCATGCAGGTGGCGCTGCTGGACGACCAGAACCGGGTGCATATGAAGAACGTCACGCTCGGCCTCAATCTCGGCACCACCGTACAGGTGCTGGGCGGCGTGACGAAGACCGACCGGGTGATCAACAACCCGTCGCTGGGTCTGCTGGAAGGCGAGCGGGTGAAGGTGGTGACGCCGGTGCACGGCTACGCGCCCGCGCCTGAGAAGTCGCAGCCGGCCCGCAGCGCCGCGGGGATCGTGGAGCCGTCGGCCAGCGGCACGGCGCCGGAGGACGATGTCCGCAAATGAAGGCCAGGAATGAGCGATCGCCGCGACGCACAGCGGGGCGCGGCGCCCTGCTGCTGGGCGCGGCGGCGATGGCGTTGTCGGGCTGCGATCTGGCGCCGACCTATCGCGAACCCAGCTATCTGCTGCCTTCGAGCTACCAGGGGTCCGGGCCGTTCAAGCTCGCCCGTCCGGGGGATGCGCTTCCGCGCGGGCCGTGGTGGGAGTTGTTCGGCGATCCGGAGCTCGATGCGCTGGAGGTCCGGGCGGTCCGTGACAACCCGACGCTGGCGGCGGTGGCGGAACAATATACCCAGGCCCGCGATCTCGCGGCGGAAGCACGTTCCGGCCTGTTCCCCCAGGTCGCGGCGGACGGTACGCTGTCCAGGTCCAAGCGCTCCCAGGGGCGGCCGTACCCGGGCACGGCGGTCGGCACCAATATCGCCACCCTGAACCAGATCGACGGCGCGGCGCGGTGGGAGCCCGATTTCTGGTCGCGCATCCGCAACCAGACGCTGTTGCAGAAGCGCTTGGCGCAAGCCGACGCGGCGGACCTCGCGAGCGCCCGGCTGTCGTTGCAGGCGGAGCTGGCGACAGACTTCATCGCCATCCGGGGGCTCGACACCGAGATCGAGGTCTACAAGCAGTCGATCGGCTTCTACCAGAAGGCGGTCGACATCACCCGGCTCCGCTTTCTCGGCAAGATCTCCTCCGGGCTGGATGTGGCCCGGGCGGAGAGCCAGCTGGCCACCACCCAGGCGCTGCTGACCGACACGGTCGCCAACCGTGCGGTGCTTCAGCACGCGATCGCCGTGCTGGTCGGCGCGGATCCGAGCAGCTTCGTGGTGGCGTCGGGCGACGTGGGGCGGTTCGCGGTGCCGGAGGTGCCGGTGGGCGTCCCGTCCAGCCTGCTGCAACGGCGACCCGACGTGGCGGCGGCCGAGCGGCGGATGGCTGCCGCCAACGCGGCGATCGGCGTGTCGCGGGCGGCGTTCTTTCCCGACATCACCCTGAGCGCCATCGGCGGGTTCCAGGACACCGGCTTCGATCTCGCCAGCCTGCCGAACAGCCTGTGGACGGTGGGCGCCACCGCCTTTCTGCCCTTGTTCACCGGCGGCCTGCGCCGGGCGGAGCTGCAGCGCAGCTGGTCGCAGTTCCGGCAGACGCGCGACGACTACCGGGCCACCGTGCTGGGCGCCTTCCAGGAGGTCGAGGACGGGCTGACGCTGACCGGACAGCTCTCGACGGAACGCGCGCAGCAGCGCACGGCGGTGCAGGCGGCCCTGCAGGCGCAGAACATCACCCTGCAGCTCTATACCGGGGGGCTGACGAACTACCTGGACGCCGTGGTGGCGCAGGTCACGGCCCTCACGGCCCGGATCGCGGAGGTGGAAGTGCAGACGCGGCAGCTCCAGGCCAGCGTGACGCTGGTCAGGGGGCTGGGCGGCGGATGGACCGTCGGGTCGCTGCCGACGGAGAACGGCGTGCTGCCGTTCCATCCCCTGGCGATCACCGGCAGCGACCGCGAGCCGCGTCCGGACGGCACCGGAGCGGGCACCGAGGGGGCAAGCCGGCCGCCCGGCGAATGACCGAAGGCCGCCGGCGGGATGAGCCCCGGGGCCGGGCGGGCGTCGGGTCGGGAGCGGGCAGGGGGATAATGGTTGCAATCGGGGATGGGGCGCGCTAAAGGCCCGCCTCACTCTGGAACGCGGGAGATGCGTGGTCGTCCATCCGGCATGGACGGCCCCGTTGTCGCACGAACCGCGGTCCTGGCTGGATAAGGAACCAGGATATGGCCAAGAAGATCGTTGGCTACATCAAGCTGCAGATCCCGGCCGGCAAGGCCAACCCGTCCCCGCCCGTGGGTCCGGCGCTCGGTCAGCGCGGCCTGAACATCATGCAGTTCGTGAAGGAATTCAACGCGGCGACGCAGGGCATGGAGCCCGGCACGCCGACGCCGGTGGTGATCACCGCCTTTGCCGACCGCACCTTCACCTTCATCACCAAGACTCCGCCGAACACCTACTTCCTGCTCAAGGCCGCGAAGATCTCCAAGGGATCGCCGACCGTGGGCAAGGGGGCGCCGGTGGGCCGCGTGACGACCTCGCAGCTGCGCGAGATCGCCGAGATCAAGATGAAGCACATGAACGCCAACGACGTGGACGGTGCCGTCCGCATGCTGGCTGGGTCGGCCCGTTCGATGGGCCTGTCCGTGGTGGAGGGCTGATCCGATGGCGCACAACAAGCGTCTCGCCGCCGCGGCGGCGAAGGTCGAGCACAACAAGGCCTACGGTCTGGAAGAGGCCGTGCGCCTCGTGAAGGGCAACGCCACGGCGAAGTTCGACGAGACCGTTGAGATCTCGCTGGGCCTGGGCATCGACCCGCGCCATGCCGACCAGATGGTCCGCGGCCTGCTGAGCCTGCCGAACGGCACGGGCAAGACCCTGCGCGTGGGCGTGTTCGCGCGTGGCCCGAAGGCCCAGGAGGCGCTGGATGCCGGCGCCGACGTGGTGGGCGCCGACGACCTGGCGGAGAAGGTGCAGGCGGGCGACATCCAGTTCGACCGGTGCATCGCGACCCCGGACATGATGGCCCTGGTGGGCCGCCTGGGTAAGATCCTCGGTCCGCGTGGGCTGATGCCGAACCCGAAGCTCGGCACCGTGACCATGGACGTTAAGGGTGCGGTCGGTGCCGCGAAGAGCGGGCAGATCGAGTTCCGGGCCGAGAAGGCGGGCATCATCCATGCCGGCATCGGCAAGGCCTCGTTCGACGAGACCAAGCTGCTGGAGAACATCCGCGCCCTGGTGGATGCGATCCAGAAGGCGAAGCCCTCGGGCGCCAAGGGCACGTACCTGCAGCGCGCCGCGCTGAGCTCCACCATGGGTCCGGGCGTGCGCGTGGACGTGTCCTCGCTCGCCAACGCCGGCTGACCGCCGGGCGTCATCGAATGCGTCCCGCCGGGCTGGTTCCGGCGGGATGAACAGGAGATCGGTGCCGGGCCTCGGGGCCTGGTGCCGTATCTTCCGAACCTGTCCGAGATCGCACGCGGCCCTGTGGCCTTAATTTCCGGCAATCGCCGGCGGCGCGCGGGAGGCGGTAGCCGGATGTGATCGGCCTCTGGCCGAGAACGTTCTGGTTGGTCCGACTTTCTTTCTGGACAGGCGAACCGGATTCCCGCGCCGCCCAGGTGGTGGGGGAGTTCTTGGGCAACCCGGCCCCGACGAGGTTCCGCATGGCGTTTCCGCCGTGGCGGGGTTTCCGAGGGGTCACCAAGGAGACGGGATTTGGACCGTACGGAGAAGCGGGAGTTCGTTGCCTCGCTCGCCGCCGTGTTCGCGGAAACGTCCATGGTCGTCGTCACCCGCAATGCGGGTCTGACGGTGGCCGACGTGACGGTGCTGCGGCAGCGGATGCGTGCCGCGGGTGCGACTTACAAGGTCGCGAAGAACCGGCTGGCCACCCTCGCCCTGGATGGGACCCGGTTCGACGGCATCTCGCCGCTGCTGAAGGGACCGACCGCGCTTTCGTGGGCGGCGGATCCTGTGGCGGTGGCCAAGGTGGTCGTCGAGTTCGCCAAGACCAACGACAAGCTCGTCATTATCGGCGGTGCCCTGGGCACCCAGACGCTGAACGCGGATGGGGTCAAGGCGCTGGCCGAGCTGCCGTCTCTGGACGTGCTGCGCGCGCAGCTGGTGGGGCTCATCGCCACCCCGGCCACGCGGATCGCAGGCGTGCTGCAGGCGCCGGCCGGACAGCTTGCGCGGGTCTTCGGGGCCTACGCCAAGAAGGACGAGGCGGCGGAAGCGGCCTGAGGGTCGCTGGCAGCCACCATCGAAAAGTGATCGCCGGCCCGGGGTCCGGGCTTGCGCGGAACCAACCAGACTTTATATCAGGAACCACAGACCATGGCCGATCTGTCCAAGCTTGTTGACGAGCTGTCCGCTCTCACCGTTCTCGAGGCTGCCGAGCTGTCGAAGCTCCTCGAGGAGAAGTGGGGCGTTTCCGCCGCCGCGCCGGTCGCGGTGGCCGCTGCTGCGCCTGCCGGTGGTGGCGCTGCCGCCGCTCCGGCCGAGGAGCAGACCGAGTTCACGGTGATCCTGGCGAAGGCCGGCGACAAGAAGATCAACGTGATCAAGGAGATCCGCACGATCACCGGCCTTGGCCTGAAGGAAGCCAAGGACCTGGTCGAGGGTGCGCCCAAGACCGTGAAGGAAGCGGTGAGCAAGGACGACGCCGCGAAGTTCAAGAAGGTTCTGGAAGAGCAGGGCGCCACTGTCGAAATCAAGTAATCAGCTTGATCGACGGCCTGGGGTCGGCGGGCCTTCCGTCCGGCGGCCCGAGGGCCATATCTTCGTGACAGGGGGCGGGATCCGAGCCGGATTCCGCCCTTCTGGCCGTGGGGGCCCGTAAGCCTCCACACGATCCCGCCGGGCGAGCCCGGGACGCCGCATGGCGATGGGGGTCTGATCTAGCCGCCTTCTGGCGGTAGTGGTGTCGGCCTGGGGCTGACATCGCGAACGGAATTGAGCGGCCTGGGTTTCCGGCCGGATCGCGCGATGGCGACGCGCTGATCCGCTGGTGGCTCCGGCCGGTGCGAGCGACGGGGCAGGACAACACGATGAACGCGATGACCAAATCGTTCACGGGACGCAAGCGCATCCGCAAGAGCTTCGGGCGCATTCCCGAAGTGGCCCCGATGCCCAACCTGATCGACGTGCAGCGCGCCTCCTACGAGGCGTTCCTGCAGATGAACGTGGCGCCGGACAGCCGCACCCCGTCGGGGCTGCAGGAAGTGTTCCGTTCCGTGTTCCCGATCAACGATTTTGCGGGGCGCGGCCGGCTGGAGTTCGTGCATTACGAGCTCGAGGAGCCGAAATACGACGTTGAGGAATGCATCCAGCGTGGGATGACCTTCGCCGCGCCGTTGAAGGTGATCCTGCGGCTGATCGTGTGGGACGTGGACGAGGACACCGGGTCGCGCTCCATCCGCGACATCAAGGAGCAGCCTGTCTACATGGGCGACATGCCCCTGATGACGGACAACGGCACCTTCATCATCAACGGCACCGAACGCGTCATCGTGTCGCAGATGCACCGTTCGCCGGGCGTCTTCTTCGACCACGACAAGGGCAAGACGCACTCGTCGGGCAAGTTCTTGTTCGCCGCGCGGGTGATCCCGTATCGCGGCTCGTGGCTCGATTTTGAGTTCGACAGCAAGGACCTGGTCTACGTCCGCATCGACCGCAAGCGTAAGCTGCCGGTGACGACGCTGCTCTACGCGCTGGAAAGCGACGCGTCGGAAAAGGCGCGCGCCGCCAAGGCCGCCGAAGGCGGCGACGTGGAGTCGATGGATATCCGCGGCATGGACGCGGACGAGATCCTGGGATTGTTCTACGGTCAGGTGGTGTTCACCCACACCGCCAAAGGGTGGGCACGCCCGTTCGATCCGGATGCGTTCCGCGGCATGAAGCTGCTGGAGCCGCTGGTGGACGCGGAGAGCGGCGAGGTGGTGGCGGAAGCCGACGCCAAGCTGACGGCCCGCACCACGCGCAAGATCGCGGAAAAGACAAAGGAAGTCCTGGTTGGCCGTGCCGACCTGATCGGCCGCTTCGTGGCCTATGATCTGGTCAACGAGACCACCGGCGAGATCTACGCGGAGGCCGGCGAGGAGCTGACCGAGGCGCGGCTGAACGTCTTCGAGGAGCAGGGCATCGACACCCTGCCGACGCTGGCGGTCGATCCGGCCAACGGCCCGTGGATCCGCAACACGCTGGCGGTGGACAAGAACACCTCGCGCGACGATGCGCTGATCGACATCTACCGCGTGATGCGTCCCGGCGAGCCGCCGACCCCGGAAACCGCCGAGGCGCTGTTCCGCGGCCTGTTCTTCGATCCGGACCGCTACGACCTGTCGGCCGTGGGCCGCGTGAAGATGAACATGCGACTCGGCGTGGATGCCGAGGACACCGTGCGCACCCTGCGCAAGGTCGACATCCTGCGCACGGTGAAGATCCTGTGCGAGCTCAAGGATGGCCGCGGCACGATCGACGACATCGACAATCTCGGCAATCGCCGGGTGCGCTCGGTGGGCGAGTTGATGGAGAACCAGTATCGCGTGGGCCTGCTCCGCATGGAGCGCGCCATCCGCGAGCGCATGGGCTCGGTCGACATCGACACCGTGATGCCGCACGACCTGATCAACGCGAAGCCCGCGGCCGCGGCGGTGCGCGAGTTCTTCGGCTCGTCGCAGCTGTCGCAGTTCATGGACCAGACCAACCCGTTGTCCGAGGTGACCCACAAGCGCCGCCTGTCGGCGCTCGGCCCGGGCGGTCTGACCCGCGAGCGTGCCGGCTTCGAGGTTCGCGACGTCCATCCGACGCATTACGGGCGCATCTGCCCGATCGAGACGCCGGAAGGGCCGAACATCGGTCTGATCAACTCGCTCGCCACCTACGCCAAGGTGAACAAGTACGGCTTCATCGAGACCCCCTATCGCCTCGTCGAGGGTGGTGCGCTTCAGGCCGGCTGGAAGTACCTGTCCGCGATGGAGGAAGAGCGCCTGATCGTGGCGCAGGCCGATGCGGCGCAGGACGAGGCCGGCAACCTGACCGACGAGCTGGTGTCGGTGCGGCGTGGCGGTGATTTCCGGCTGGTGAAGCCGGAGGACGTGACCGCCTGCGACGTGTCGCCGAAGCAGCTGGTGTCCGTGGCGGCGGCGCTGATCCCGTTCCTGGAGAACGACGACGCCAACCGCGCGCTGATGGGCTCGAACATGCAGCGCCAGGCGGTGCCGCTGATCCGTTCGGACGCACCTTTGGTGGGCACGGGCATGGAGGCGGCGGTGGCGCGCGATTCTGGCGCCACGATCGTCGCGCGGCGGGCCGGCGTGATCGATCAGATCGACGGTGCGCGCATCGTGGTGCGGGCGACGGACGAGGGTGGCTCCACCCAGGGCGTCGACATCTACCGGCTGCGCAAATACATGCGCTCGAACCAGTCGACCTGCATCAACCAGCGTCCGCTGGTCCGGGTGGGCGATCGGGTCGCGGCGGGCGACATCATCGCCGACGGTCCGTCCACGGAGTTGGGCGAGCTGGCGCTGGGCCGGAACGTGCTGGTCGCGTTCATGCCCTGGAACGGCTACAACTTCGAGGATTCGATCCTCATCTCCGAGCGCATCGCGCGCGATGACGTCTTCACCTCGATCCATATCGAGGAGTTCGAGGTCATGGCCCGCGACACCAAGCTGGGCCAGGAGGAGATCACCCGCGACATCCCGAATGTCGGTGAGGAAGCGCTGCGCAACCTCGACGAGGCCGGCATCGTCTATGTCGGGGCCGAGGTGAATCCGGGTGACATCCTGGTGGGCAAGGTCACGCCGAAGGGCGAGAGCCCGATGACGCCGGAAGAGAAGCTGCTCCGCGCGATCTTCGGCGAGAAGGCGTCCGACGTCCGCGACACCTCGCTCAAGCTGCCGCCGGGGACCACCGGGACGATCGTGGACGTTCGCGTCTTCTCCCGCCGCGGCGTGGACAAAGACGAGCGCGCCATGGCGATCGAGCGGGCGGAGATCGAGCGGCTGGCCAAGGACCGCGACGACGAGCGCGGCATCCAGGAGCGCTCGTTCAACAACCGTCTGCGGGAGAAGCTGCTGGGCGAAAAGGCCGGCGCCGGCTTCAAGGGCATCAAGTCCGGCACGGTGATCACCGAGGAGGTGCTCGACGAGCATCCCCGCGGGGCATGGCGGAACATTGTGCTCGCATCCGACCAGGCGATGAGCGAGATCGAGACGCTGAAGCGCGAGTTCACCGCCGCCGTGGCGCGCATCCAGGCGCGGTTCGACGGCAAGGTGGAGAAGCTGCAGCGCGGCGACGAGCTTTCGCCGGGCGTGATGAAGATGGTTAAGGTGTTCGTGGCGGTGAAGCGCAAGCTGCAGCCGGGCGACAAGATGGCCGGCCGTCACGGCAACAAGGGCGTGGTGTCGCGCGTGGTGCCGGTGGAGGACATGCCGTTCCTCGAGGACGGCACCTCGGTGGATCTGGTGCTGAACCCGCTGGGCGTGCCGTCGCGCATGAACGTGGGCCAGATCTTGGAAACCCATCTGGGTTGGGCCTGCGCCAATATCGGGCGTGGCATCGGGGATCTGGTGGACGAGTACCAGCGCACCGGCAACGCGAAGCAGGAGCTGCTCGACCAGCTGAAGGAAGTGTATGGCGACCGCGTGTATGCGGACGACATCGCGAGCCTGAACAACGACCAGCTGGTGGAACTGGCGGGCAACCTGCGCAAGGGCGTGCCGATCGCCACGCCGGTGTTCGACGGTGCCCGGATCTCGGACATCGAGGACATGCTGAGCCGGGCCGGCCTCGACACATCCGGCCAGTCGCAGCTGACCGACGGGCGCACCGGCGAGCCGTTCGAGCGCAAGGTGACAGTGGGCTACGTCTACATGCTCAAGCTGCACCATCTGGTGGACGACAAGATCCACGCGCGCTCCATCGGTCCGTACTCGCTGGTCACCCAGCAGCCGCTGGGCGGCAAGGCGCAGTTCGGTGGCCAGCGCTTCGGCGAGATGGAGGTGTGGGCCCTGGAGGCCTACGGTGCCGCCTACACTCTGCAGGAGATGCTGACGGTGAAGTCGGACGACGTATCCGGCCGCACCAAGGTCTACGAGGCGATCGTTCGCGAGCAGGACGATTTCGAGGCCGGCATCCCCGAAAGCTTCAACGTGCTGGTCAAGGAGCTGAAGTCGCTCGGCCTGAACGTGGAGCTGGAGCAGGGCGCTTCCTGATCCGACCCCGGAGCGGGGCGAGAAGTCCCGCCCGTCTCGCGCTTTCGAATTCCATCATGGTCCGCCGGCTCTGTCCTGCCGGCGGGCGCCCTCCGAGGGGTTCCGCATGAACGAACTGATGAAGATCCTTGGCCAGACCGGCCAGGCGATGACCTTCGATCAGATCAAGATCCAGCTGGCGTCGTCCGAGCAGATCCGGTCCTGGTCCTACGGCGAGATCAAGAAGCCGGAGACCATCAACTACCGCACCTTCAAGCCGGAACGGGACGGCCTGTTCTGTGCGCGCATCTTCGGTCCGATCAAGGACTACGAGTGCCTGTGCGGCAAGTACAAGCGGATGAAGTTCCGCGGCATCATCTGCGAGAAGTGCGGCGTCGAGGTGACGCTGGCGAAGGTGCGCCGCGAGCGCATGGGCCACATCGAGCTGGCCTCGCCGGTGGCGCATATCTGGTTCCTGAAGTCGCTCCCCAGCCGCATCGGGCTGATGGTCGACCTGACCCTGAAGGAACTGGAGAAGATCCTTTATTTCGAGAACTACGTGGTTCTCGAGCCCGGTTTGACCGACCTGAAGCTGCACCAGCTCCTCAACGAGGACCAGCTGCTGGCCAAGCAGGACGAGTTCGGCGAGGACGGCTTCCGCGCCGGCATCGGCGCCGAGGCGATCAAGCAGGTTCTGGCGGGCATCGACTGCGACGCCGAGAAGGTGAAGCTGCGCGGCGAGCTGAAGGAGACGACGTCCGAAGCCAAGCGCAAGAAGCTCGTGAAGCGCTTGAAGCTGATCGAGGCCTTCGCGGAGAGCGGCTCGCACCCTGACTGGATGATCCTGGACGTGGTGCCGGTGATCCCGCCCGAGCTGCGCCCGCTGGTGCCGCTGGACGGCGGCCGGTTCGCGACGTCGGACCTGAACGACCTCTATCGTCGCGTCATCAACCGCAACAACCGTTTGAAGCGGCTGATCGAGCTGCGGGCCCCGGACATCATCGTGCGCAACGAGAAGCGCATGCTGCAGGAGTCCGTGGACGCACTGTTCGACAACGGCCGTCGCGGCCGCGCGATCACCGGCGCCAACAAGCGTCCGCTGAAGTCTCTGAGCGACATGCTCAAGGGCAAGCAGGGCCGGTTCCGGCAGAACCTGCTGGGCAAGCGCGTCGATTATTCGGGCCGTTCGGTGATCGTGGTGGGTCCGGAGCTGAAGCTCCACCAGTGCGGCCTGCCGAAGAAGATGGCGCTCGAGCTGTTCAAGCCGTTCATCTATTCGAAGCTCGAGAAGTACGGTCACGCCACCACCATCAAGGCCGCGAAGCGGATGGTGGAGAAGGAGCGTCCCGAGGTGTGGGACATCCTCGAGGAGGTGATCCGCGAGCATCCGGTGATGCTGAACCGGGCGCCGACCCTGCACCGTCTCGGCATCCAGGCGTTCGAGCCGGTGCTGATCGAAGGCAAGGCGATCCAGCTGCATCCGCTGGTCTGCACCGCCTTCAACGCCGATTTCGACGGCGACCAGATGGCCGTGCACGTGCCGCTGAGCCTTGAGGCGCAGCTGGAAGCCCGCGTGCTGATGATGTCGACCAACAACATCCTCAGCCCGGCGAACGGCAAGCCGATCATCGTGCCCTCCCAGGACATCGTGCTGGGGCTGTACTACCTCTCGCTGGAGACGGCAGCCTTCAAGGCGATGCCGGACCAGAACGAGTACGACGCGGAAGGCCGTGTGGTGAGCACGGGCGCGCCGGCGTTCGGCTCGATCGGCGAGATCGAGTTCGCCCTGACGGCGGGCGGGATCAAGCTGCACGACAAGATCCGCGCGCGCTTCGAGACGGTGGACGCAGAAGGGCGCAAGATCCGCCAGACCGTGGTGACCACGCCGGGCCGCATGCTGATCGCGCAGATCCTGCCCCGCCATCCGGCGGTGCCGTTCACGCTGATCAACAAGCAGCTGACCAAGAAGAACGTGTCCGACGTGATCGACGCGGTGTATCGCCACTGCGGTCAGAAGGAATGCGTGATCTTCGCCGACCGGCTGATGGGGCTGGGCTTCCGTCATGCCGCGAAGGCCGGCATCTCCTTCGGCAAGGATGACATGATCATCCCCGATGCCAAGAAGGAGCTGGTCGATCGCACGGCGACGGAGGTCAAGGAGTTCGAGCAGCAGTATCAGGACGGCCTGATCACCGCTGGCGAGCGCTACAACAAGGTGGTCGACGCCTGGTCCCGCTGCACCGACGAGGTGCAGGCGGCGATGATGAAGGAGATCTCCAAGCAGGAGCCGGGCAAGCAGACCAATTCGGTCTGGATGATGAGCCATTCGGGCGCTCGCGGGTCGCCGGCGCAGATGAAGCAGCTCGCCGGCATGCGCGGCCTGATGGCGAAGCCGTCGGGCGAGATCATCGAGCAGCCGATCATCGCCAACTTCAAGGAAGGCCTGTCGGTTCTCGACTACTTCACCTCCACGCACGGAGCCCGCAAGGGCTTGGCGGACACGGCGCTGAAGACCGCGAACTCCGGCTACCTGACCCGCCGGCTGGTGGACGTCGCCCAGGACTGCATCATCGTCGAGGACGATTGCGGTACCGAGCGCGGCCTGACCGTGCGCGCGGTGATGGATGGCGGCGAGGTGGTGTCGTCGCTGTCGGAGCGCATCCTGGGCCGTACCACCGCCCTCGACGTGGTCAATCCGGCATCCGGCGAGATCGTGCTGCCGCGCAACACCCTGATCGGGGAAGCGGAAGCCGAGCTGGTCGAGAATTCCGGCGTCGAAAGCGTGCTGATCCGCTCGGTGTTGACCTGCGACAGCCGGGTGGGGGTTTGCGGCCATTGCTACGGCCGTGACCTGGCGCGCGGCACGCCGGTCAATATCGGTGAGGCGGTGGGCGTCATCGCCGCGCAGTCGATCGGCGAACCCGGCACGCAGCTCACCATGCGCACCTTCCATATCGGCGGTGCCGCGCAGCGTGGCGCGGAACAGTCGATGGTGGAGGCGTCGCATGATGGTGTGATCGCGGTGAAGAACCGCAACGTTGTGCAGAACAGCCAGAACGTGCCGATCGTGATGTCGCGCAACTGCGAGATCGTGCTGTCGGACGACAAGAACCAGGAGCGTGCCCGCTACCGCGTGCCCTACGGGGCTCGGTTGCTGGTGGACGAGGGCGCCGAGGTGTCGCGTGGCCAGAAGATGGCCGAGTGGGACCCGTACACCCTGCCGATCATCACCGAGCGCGCCGGCACCGTGGAATATCTCGACCTGATCGACTCCATCACGCTCGTGGAGCGGATGGACGAGGTCACGGGCCTGACATCCAAGGTGGTGGTGGACTACAAGCAGGCGGCGAAGGGCGTGGATCTGCGTCCGCGCCTGCAGCTCAAGGACGAGCGGGGCGAGGTGCTCAAGCTGTCCAACGGCGGTGACGCGCGCTACTTCCTGTCGCCCGACTCGATCCTGTCGGTCGAGAACGGCGCGGTGGTGAATGCCGGCGACGTGCTGGCCCGCATTCCGCGCGAGGGTTCGAAGACCCGCGACATCACGGGCGGTCTGCCACGAGTGGCGGAGCTGTTCGAGGCCCGGCGTCCGAAGGATCATGCGATCATCGCCGAGACCGATGGCCGCATCGAGTTTGGCAAGGACTACAAGGCCAAGCGCCGGATCATCGTGAAGAACGACGAGACGGGCGAAGAAACCGACTATCTGATCCCGAAGGGCAAGCACGTCTCGGTGCAGGAAGGCGACTTCGTGCGTCGTGGCGATCCGCTGGTCGACGGGCCCCGCGTGCCGCACGACATCCTGAAGGTCCTCGGCGTCGAGGCGCTTTCGGACTACCTCGTGAACGAGATCCAGGACGTCTATCGACTGCAGGGCGTGAAGATCAACGACAAGCACATCGAGGTGATCGTCCGGCAGATGCTGCAGAAGGTGGAGATTCTCGAGCCGGGAGACACCACCTATCTGATCGGCGAGACCGTGGACCGGATCGAGTTCGAGGGGGAGAACGCGAAGCGTCTCCAGGCCGAGGAACGTCCGGCGCACGCGATGCCGGTTCTCCAGGGCATCACCAAGGCCTCGTTGCAGACCCACTCCTTCATCTCTGCCGCCTCCTTCCAGGAGACGACGCGGGTGCTGACCGAGGCGGCCACGGCCGGCAAGGTCGATACCCTGAACGGGTTGAAGGAGAACGTGATCGTCGGGCGCCTGATCCCGGCCGGAACGGGTTCGGTGATGAACAAGCTGCGTGCCGTGGCCGCCGGTCGCGACAAGCAGAACACTCTCGCCCAGACCCCGCCCGCGGTGACCCGCGCGGCGGAGTAGGGGTCGCAGGACCGAAGGAGCCGCCTACACGGCGGCGTCCTTTCTCGGCTCGGAAGGCCGGACCGGCGACGGTCCGGCCTTTCCGCGTTTCGAGCCCCGGCGGGTGGGTCTTGCTGTCAGCGCTGCCGCATCCCGCGACAGCCGTTCGCACCGAACCGCTCCATCAGGAAGATCAGGACCGAGCGTGACCGGTAGACCGCCGCGACCAGAGCCTCCTTGTCCAGCCCGGCTCCGGACACGGCCTTGATCGACCACCCCGACACCGCGGACCGGCATTGCCAGGCGAGCACGTGCGATGCGGCAACGCCTGTTCCGAACGAACTGCCGCTCACGCTCTGCACCACGAAATCGTAGCGGCGCCAGCTCGGCTCGCTGAACACCGGCTCGACGCCCGGTCCTAGGCGGAAGAAGCCGGCCTCGATCGGGTGGGCCAACGCCACGGCGACCCGATGGTCGTCTGCGGCCAGATGGACATCGTCGTCGGGCACCCGCTGCACATGGGCAAGATCGCCGATACCCAGAAACACCGTGACCGCAGGGATCGCCCAGATCCCTCGTCTGGCCGAGGCCACGAATGAGATCAGGACGGTCAGGCCGGCCATCGCCCAGAGAGCGGCGTTCAACGTGTCGACCCGGTCCCCCACCTCCACCGGAAGGATCAGGCTGAGATCGATCAACCCGTAACGGTCGAACAGCCACTGGTAGGTGTTGTTGAACTGCCTGCTCAGGAGGAAGGCGTTCCCGTCGCGGAAGAAGAGCCGGGCGTTCACGAAGCCGATCGCCGCCAGCAGCAAGGCCAGCGCGCGCGGCAACGGGCTCCGGACCGACCGCCACCAGACGGCCAGACCGACCGACAGCATCGGGACCGACAACACCCAGAACCGCGCCGGCCAGCACTCGCCCGGGTTCACGCCCACCCCGGTCAGAGCGGCGGCGACGCCCAACACGAGGGCCTGCCGCGGGATCGTAGTGTCCGCGGACCCCACGGTCCGGCGGAGCGACAGCCACAATCCGGCGTAGCCGACGATCCAGACCGGGGTATAGACCAGCAGCCCGTGCCGGGTGTTGGACAGCTGCATCGCCAGCACGTCGAACCATTCCCAGGGTAGGGGCGGCCGGGCGGTGTTCACCGGGCCGGTGGTGCTCCCATAGATGCGGATGTTCAACGCGACGAACACCATCCCGAACCCAGCGGCGATCGCGGCAAGCGCTGCCGCCCGCCACCGCAGCTGAACCGTCCTGTTCCGGTGCAGCAGCAGCAGGAACAGCAGGGCAGCCACCACGCTGCCCCGCATGTGGACGAACGGTATCGCGACGAGAACCAGGCCGGTCAACAGATCGGCTCGCAGGGTGCGGCCGGCATCCTGCACACGCCACCAGCCCCAGCACACCAAGGCGAACACGAACGATTCCATATAGAAGAGGTGCAGGTAGGGCAGGAGCGGGAGGGTGAAGCCCGCTTGGCCGACCGCGCTCGCGCCCAGCCACCCCCGGCCGGTGGCGGCCCGCACCAGCCGGTACAGGCAGCGCAGCCCCCAGAGACCCGCGCCCAACGACATGAAGCGGAGACCGGGCAGGCCGAACAGCCCAGCAACCGGAGACAACAGCACGGGAACATAGACCGAGTTCATGACCAGGCCGCTGCCCCCGACCGGGAGCGCGGACTGATGGCTGAGCACCGACCATTCGGGCAGATCCAGGATGAGCCTACCGTGGTGGATCATCGCGTCCGCATAGAGCAGGTATCGCGACTCGTCCCCTGTGAGCAGGAGGCGGTGCCCGCTGAGCACCAGCCAGGCCAGAGCCGCGCCGGCCAAAACCGTGCAAAAAACCGGCCGCTGCCAGGGCGTCATCGAACGGAGCGGCATGCCGGCGCGTCCCTCCGGCGGCAGCGCACCGAGCCGGCCCGCACCTTCCGCCGTGCGGCTTGTAGCCGCCCGAGTCCCGGGCACGATAGCGCTTGACTCGGTCGGGGCCGGACCGTAGGTATCGCCCCCTCGGCTGGCCTTGACCCACGTGGGTCGGGCGAAAGCCGCCGATGCAGCACCGAAGCGTGCGGCACCGCCCCCGTTGCTACAGGGGGCCAAGGCCGCGCGTCATCAGGAAACACCGTACGGTTCGGGCTCTGTGTCCGGCATCGTGCGGGTTTTGTTGTAGCTGGCGGTTCTCGCCCCGGGGTCCGGTTGGCCGGCCGAACGAGTGTTAAGGATCGGAAGGGCGTATGCCGACCATCAACCAGCTGATCGCCAAGGGGCGCGAGCCCGCGGCAAAGCGCAACAAGGTGCCGGCCCTCCAGGGTTGCCCCCAGAAGCGTGGCGTCTGCACCCGCGTCTACACGACCACCCCGAAGAAGCCGAACTCGGCGCTCCGTAAGGTCGCGAAGGTGCGCCTGACGAACGGCTACGAGGTGGTGAGCTACATCCCCGGCGAAGGTCACAACCTGCAGGAGCACTCCGTGGTGCTCATCCGTGGCGGCCGCGTGAAGGACCTTCCGGGCGTGCGCTACCACATCCTGCGCGGCGTGCTGGATACGCAGGGCATCGCGAAGCGGCGTCAGCGTCGCTCGCTCTACGGCGCGAAGCGGCCGAAGTAAGAGGAACACGAGGCAATGAGTCGCCGTCGCCGCGCCGTCAAGCGCGAGATCCTTCCCGATCCCAAGTTCGGTGATGTCGTCATCACGCGTTTCATGAACGCGCTTATGTATGACGGCAAGAAGTCGACTGCCGAGGGCATCGTCTACGGGGCGCTGGACGCGATGCGCCGCCGCGGCGGCGCGTCGGCCGATCCGGTCCGCATGTTCCACGACGCGCTGGACAACGTGAAGCCGGCCGTGGAGGTCCGCTCCCGCCGGGTCGGCGGTGCGACCTACCAGGTGCCGGTCGAGGTTCGCACGGAGCGCCGTCAGGCGCTCGCGATCCGCTGGCTGATCGACGCCTCGCGCAAGCGCGGCGAGCACACCATGCAGGACCGCCTGTCCAACGAGCTGATGGACGCGGTGAACAACCGTGGCGCCGCGGTGAAGAAGCGCGAGGACACGCACCGCATGGCAGAGGCCAACAAGGCCTTCAGCCACTACCGCTGGTAAGCGGTCCCCCTTCCAAGGCAGAACCCTTCCAACCGGATCGGCGGCACGGTCGTCGCGGATCCCCGGAGAGAGACGATGGCAAAGGCTAAATTCGAGCGGACGAAGCCGCACTGCAACATCGGCACCATCGGTCACGTCGACCATGGCAAGACGTCGCTGACCGCCGCGATCACCAAGACGCTGGCGAAGACCGGCGGTGCGACCTTCACCGCCTACGACCAGATCGACAAGGCGCCGGAAGAGCGCGCGCGTGGCATCACGATCTCGACCGCCCATGTCGAGTACGAGACCACCAACCGCCACTACGCGCACGTGGACTGCCCCGGCCACGCCGACTACGTGAAGAACATGATCACGGGCGCCGCGCAGATGGACGGCGCGATCCTGGTCGTGTCCGCCGCGGACGGCCCGATGCCCCAGACCCGCGAGCACATCCTGCTCGCCCGCCAGGTCGGCGTGCCTGCGCTGGTGGTGTTCCTGAACAAGGTCGACATGGTCGACGATCCGGAGCTGCTCGAGCTGGTGGAGATGGAGGTGCGCGAGCTCCTTTCCTCCTATCAGTTCCCCGGCGACGACATCCCCATCACCAAGGGCTCGGCTCTGGTGACGCTGGAAGACGGCAACCCGGAGATCGGCGAGAAGGCCGTTCTGGCTCTCATGGAGACCGTGGACAGCTACATCCCGCAGCCCGAGCGTCCGATCGACCGTCCGTTCCTGATGCCGATCGAGGACGTGTTCTCGATCTCCGGCCGCGGCACCGTCGTGACCGGCCGCGTCGAGCGCGGCGTGGTGAATGTCGGTGACGAAGTCGAGATCGTCGGCCTGAAGGACACCGTGAAGACGACCGTCACGGGCGTCGAGATGTTCCGCAAGCTGCTCGACCGTGGCCAAGCCGGCGACAACATCGGCGCCCTGCTGCGCGGCACGAAGCGCGAGGACGTCGAGCGCGGCCAGGTGCTGGCGAAGACCGGCTCGATCAAGCCGCACAAGAAGTTCAAGGCCGAGGCCTACATCCTCACGAAGGAAGAGGGTGGCCGCCACACGCCGTTCTTCACCAACTACCGTCCGCAGTTCTACTTCCGCACGACCGACGTGACGGGCGTGGTGCAGCTGCCGGAAGGCACCGAGATGGTGATGCCGGGCGACAACATCTCGATGGACGTCGAGCTGATCGCGCCGATCGCCATGGACGAGGGCCTGCGCTTCGCCATCCGCGAGGGCGGCCGCACCGTCGGCGCCGGCGTGGTGGCGTCGATCACCGCCTAAGAACGCTGGATGGCCCCGAACCTGTGACGTTGGACTGAACTCAAAATGGACAACCAGAACATCCGCATTCGCCTGAAGGCGTACGATCACCGGGTGCTGGACAACAGCACCAAGGAGATCGTGAACACGGCGAAGCGTACGGGTGCGCGGGTTCGGGGTCCTATCCCGCTGCCGACGCATATCGAGCGGTTCACCGTGAACCGCTCCCCCCACGTGGACAAGAAGAGCCGCGAGCAGTTCGAGATTCGGACTCATCGCCGGCTGCTCGACATCGTCGAGCCGACGCCGCAGACCGTGGACGCTCTCATGAAGCTCGACCTCGCCGCCGGCGTGGACGTCGAGATCAAGCTGTAAGGTCCAGACGATGCGCACCGGATTGATCGCAAAGAAGCTGGGCATGACCCGGCTGTTCAAGGAGGACGGCACTCACGTGCCCGTCACCGTGCTTCACCTCGACAACCTGCAGGTGGTCGACGCCCGCACGGTCGAGCGCGACGGCTACACCGCCGTCCAGCTCGGCTCGGGCACGGCCAAGGTGAAGAACGTGTCCCAGCCGAACCGTGGGCATTTCGCCCGGGTGAAGGTGGAGCCGAAGAAGAACCTCGTGGAGTTCCGCGTGGCGGCCGATGCGCTGCTGGAGCCGGGTGCCACCCTTTCCGCCAGCCACTTCGTGGTCGGCCAGAAGGTTGACGTCACCGGCACGAGCAAGGGCAAGGGTTTCGCCGGCGGCATGAAGCGGTGGAATTTCGCGGGCCTCGAGGCCTCGCACGGCGTGTCCATCAGCCACCGTTCGCTGGGTTCCACCGGTAACCGTCAGGATCCCGGCAAGACCTTCAAGAACAAGAAGATGGCCGGTCACCTCGGACATGAGCGCATCACCACCCTGAATCTCGAGGTGGCGCATGTGGATGCCGAGAAGAACCTGATCATGGTCCGGGGCGCGGTGCCCGGCTCGAAGAACGAGCTCGTGCTGATCCGCGATGCGATCAAGAAGGCTCGCCACGCCGACGCGCCGTATCCGGCGGCGCTCGCGACCACCGCGACGGCTGGCTGAGGAAGAGGGCAATGGACGTCGAAATCAAGACCCTCGACAACGGCAGCGCCGGCTCCGCCACGCTGCCCGACGAGATCTTCGCCGCAGAGCCTCGCGCCGACATCATGGCGCGCGTGGTTCATTGGCAGCTCGCCAAGCGCCGTGCCGGCACCCACAAGGTGAAGGGCATGGGCGAGGTGTCGGGCACCACGAAGAAGCCATACCGGCAGAAGGGCACCGGCAACGCCCGCCAGGGCTCGCTGCGCGCGCCGCAGTTCCGCACCGGCGGTGCCGTTCACGGTCCGGTCGTGCGTGACCATGGCTACGACCTGCCCAAGAAGGTGCGTCGCCTCGGCCTGATCTCCGCCCTGTCGCAGAAGCAGGCCGAAGGCAAGCTGGTGGTGCTGGATGCCGCGACCGGCACCGGCAAGACCGCCGACCTCGCCAAGCAGCTCGCCGTTCTCGGCTGGAACTCGGCGCTGATCGTCGATGGTGCCGTGGACGAGACCTTCCTCCGCGCCGCCCGCAACCTGCCGAAGATCGATGTGCTGCCGTCCGTCGGCGCCAACGTCTACGACATCCTCAACCACGAGGTGCTGGTGATCACCCGCGCCGGTGTCGAGGGCCTGAAGGAGCGCCTGGCATGACCAACGTGCTGGCCATCCGCCGCAAGGCGGAGCGTATTTCGCGCGAGGCGATGTTCGACATCGTCCGCGCGCCGGTGATCACCGAGAAGGCGACCGCCCTTTCGGAGAAGAACCAGGTGGTGTTCCGGGTCGCGATCGAGGCGTCCAAGCCGGAGATCAAGGCGGCCGTCGAGGGGCTGTTCGGCGTCAAGGTGCTGGGCGTGAACACGCTCGTGCAGAAGGGCAAGGCCAAGCGTTTCCGCGGCCGCCCGGGGCAGCGCTCCGACGTCAAGAAGGCGTTCGTCCAGCTCGCGGAAGGCGATTCGATCGACCTTTCCGCCCGGCTCGGCTGACGCGGGGTAGATCGAAATGGCATTGAAGCACTTTAGCCCCGTCACCCCGTCGCTGCGCGGCACGGTCCTGATCGACCGGTCGGAGCTGTGGAAGGGCAAGCCGGTCAAGACGCTGACCGAGGGCAAGAACAAGTCCGGCGGCCGCAACAACCATGGTCGCACGACCTCGCGGTTCCGCGGGGGCGGGCACAAGCAGTCCTACCGCTATGTCGACTTCAAGCGTCGCAAGTTCGACGTGGCGGCGACGGTGGAGCGGCTCGAGTACGACCCCAACCGTACGGCGTTCATCGCTCTGGTGAAGTACCAGGACGGCGAGCTGTCCTACATCCTCGCGCCGCAGCGCCTGAAGGTGGGCGACCAGGTGGTGGCCGGCGCGCGCGTCGACATCAAGCCGGGCAATGCGATGCCGCTGGCCGCGATGCCGGTGGGTACGATCGTGCACAACATCGAGCTCAAGCAGGGTGCGGGCGGCAAGGTCGCGCGCTCGGCTGGCACCTACGCCCAGCTGGTCGGCAAGGACTCTGGCTACGCGCAGATCAAGCTGCAGTCGGGCGAGCTCCGCGTGGTTCGCGCCGAATGCATGGCGACCGTCGGCGCGGTGTCGAACCCCGACAACATGAACCAGAGCATCGGCAAGGCCGGCCGCGCGCGTTGGCTTGGTCGTCGCCCACACAACCGCGGCGTGGTGATGAACCCGGTCGACCATCCGCACGGCGGCGGCGAGGGCCGTACCTCGGGTGGCCGTCATCCGGTCACGCCGTGGGGCAAGCCGACCAAGGGGGCGAAGACGCGCGTCAACAAGCGCACGGACAGCCTCATCATCCGTCGCCGCAAGACCGGCAAGTAAGGGACACGAACGAAGATGGCACGTTCCGTCTGGAAGGGCCCGTTCGTGGACGGGTATCTGCTGAACAAGGCCGACGCGTCGCGCGCGTCGGGCCGCAACGAGGTGATCAGGATCTGGTCGCGCCGCTCGACCATCCTGCCGCACTTTGTCGGCCTGACGTTCGGCGTCTATAACGGCCACAAGTTCCTGCCGGTGCAGGTCACCGAGAACATGGTCGGTCACAAGTTCGGCGAGTTCTCGCCGACCCGCACCTTCACCGGCCATTCCTCCGACAAGAAGGCGAGGCGGGGCTGATCATGAGCAAGCCTAACCATCCCCGCACCCTGAGCGAGACCGAGGCGCAGGCGATCACCCGGAACATCCGGGTGAGCCCGCGCAAGCTCAACCTCGTCGCCGGGCTGATCCGCAATAAGCCGGCCGGCCAGGCCGTCGCCACGTTGACCTTCTCCAAGCGGCGCATCGCGCAGCAGGTGAAGAAGACGCTGGAGAGCGCGATCGCCAATGCCGAGAACAACCATCAGCTGGATGTCGACCAGCTCGTGGTGACCAAGGCCGAGGTCGGCAAGTCGATCGTCATGCGGCGTTTCCATGCCCGCGGTCGTGGTCGGTCGTCGCGGATCGAGAAGTTCTTCAGCCACCTGAAGATCGTCGTGGCCGAGCAGGCGCCTGCCGGCCAGTCCGCATCCTCCGAGAAGAAGGCGGCCTGATCCATGGGTCACAAGGTCAATCCGATCGGGCTGCGGCTCGGCATCAACCGCACCTGGGACAGCCGCTGGTACGCCGGGGCCGACTATTCCAAGCTGCTGCATGACGACCTCAAGCTGCGCACCCACCTGCGGCGCAAGCTGAGCGGTGCCGGCGTGAGCCGCGTGGTGATCGAGCGTCCGGCCAAGAAGCCGCGCGTCACGATCTATGCCGCGCGTCCCGGCGTGGTCATCGGCAAGAAGGGCCAGGACATCGATGTGCTGCGCAAGGATCTGGCCCGCATGGCCCGGACCGACGTCGCGCTGAACATCGTCGAGATCCGCAAGCCGGAGATCGAGGCTCAGCTGGTGGCGGAGAACATCGCGCAGCAGCTCGAGCGCCGCGTGGCCTTCCGCCGGGCGATGAAGCGCGCGGTGCAGTCCGCGATGCGCCTCGGCGCCCAGGGCATCCGCATCAACTGCGGCGGCCGGCTCGGTGGCGCGGAGATCGCCCGGGTGGAGTGGTATCGCGAAGGCCGCGTGCCGCTGCATACGCTGCGCGCGGATATCGATTACGGTGTCGCCACCGCGAAGACGACCTATGGCACCTGCGGCGTGAAGGTGTGGATCTTCAAGGGCGAGATCCTCGCCCATGATCCGCTCTCCCAGGATCGCCGGGCCGCCGAGCAGGCGCCGCAGCGCTGATTCGGCCGCGAAGGATAGAAGACGATGCTTTCTCCGAAGCGGACGAAATTCCGCAAGGCCCATAAGGGCCGCATTCACGGCGTCGCCAAGGGCGGCACCACCCTGAACTTCGGCGCCTTCGGCCTGAAGGCGCTCGAGCCGGAGCGCGTGACCGCGCGCCAGATCGAGGCGTCCCGCCGCGCCATCACGCGCGCCATGAAGCGCGCGGGCCGCGTGTGGATCCGGATCTTTCCGGATCTGCCGGTGTCCACCAAGCCGGCGGAAGTTCGCATGGGCTCGGGCAAGGGATCGCCCGAATTCTGGGTCGCCCGGGTGAAGCCTGGCCGCATCATGTTCGAGATCGATGGCGTCCCGCCGGAGGTCGCCCGCGAGGCGCTGACCCTCGGTGCGGCGAAGCTGCCGATCAAGACGAAGTTCGTGACCCGGATCGGGGAGGCCTGAGATGGCGAAGGCAACCAAGCCGGCCGATCTGCGCGCCAAGAGCGCGGACGAGCTGCAGACCCTCCTGCTCGACCTGAAGAAGGAGCAGTTCAACCTGCGCTTCCAGCGGGCGACGGGGCAGGAGGAAGCTGTGGGTCGTGTCCGCCAGGTGCGTCGCGAGATCGCCCGGGTCAAGACCGTGCAGCATTCGCAGAAGATCGCGGCTTCGGCCGCACCCAAGTCCTGAAAGGAGACGGACGATGCCGAGGCGCGTCCTGACAGGGCGGGTGACCAGCGACAAGATGGACAAGACCGTCACGGTCCTGGTCGATCGTCGTGTGATGCATCCGCTCTATAAGAAGTTCATTCGCCGCTCGAAGAAGTACGCGGCGCATGACGAGGCCAACGAGTGCAAGATCGGCGACACCGTTCGCATCATCGAGTGTCCGCCGATCAGCAAGCGGAAGACGTGGACGGTGATCGCCCGTAATGGTACTGCCATGGGTGACGCCGTGTCGGCATCCGCCGCCGCGTCGGCCTGAGTGTAGAGGCTAGAGGTCCATGATCCATCCCGAGACCAACCTGGACGTCGCCGACAATTCCGGCGCGCGGCAGGTGCAGTGCATCAAGGTGCTGGGCGGTTCCAAGCGGAAGACCGCCTCGGTCGGCGACGTGATCGTCGTGTCCGTCAAGGAGGCGATCCCCCGCGGCAAGGTGAAGAAGGGCGACGTGCACCAGGCGGTGATCGTCCGCACGTCCTTCCCGGTTCGCCGTGCGGACGGCAGCGCGATCCGCTTCGACCGGAACGCCGCCGTGCTGATCAACAAGCAGCAGGAGCCGATCGGCACCCGTATCTTCGGGCCGGTGGTTCGCGAGCTGCGCGCCCGCAAGTTCATGAAGATCATCTCGCTGGCGCCGGAGGTGCTGTGATGGCTGCCCGCATCAAGAAGGGCGACCAGGTCGTCGTCATCACCGGGTCGTCCAGGGGGACCCAGGGCGAGGTGCTCTCCGTGCATCCGACGGAGAACAAGGCGGTCGTGCGCGGCGTGGCGATCGCCAAGCGGCACACCAAGCCGAACCGGATGGGTGAGCAGGGCGGCATCATCTCGCGCGAGGCGCCGGTGCACCTGTCGAACCTGAAGCTGGTCGACCCCAAGAGCGGCAAGCCGACGCGTGTCGGCTTCCGGGTCCTGGAAGACGGTCGCAAGGTGCGGGTCGCCAAGGCGACCGGCGAGATCATCGAGGCATAAGGAGGCGGGGATGTCAGACACCATTCAAACCCGCGCGGTCCCCCGCCTGCAGAAGCGTTACGAAGACGAGCTGCGTGCGAAGCTGCGTGAGCAGTTCGGCTTCCAGAACCTGATGCAGGTTCCGAAGCTCGAGAAGATCGTGATCAACATGGGCGTCGGCGAAGCCGCCGGCGACCAGAAGAAGCTCGATGCGGCCGTGGCCGAACTCACGCTCATCGCCGGCCAGAAGCCGGTGAAGACGGTGGCGAAGAAGGCGATCGCCGGCTTCAAGATCCGTGAAGGGCTCCCGATCGGCACGAAGGTGACGCTCCGTCGTGCCCGGATGTACGAGTTCCTCGACCGTCTCGTGACCGTGGCGCTGCCCCGCGTCCGCGACTTCCGTGGTCTTCCGGCCAACAAGGGCTTCGACGGGCGCGGCAATTTCGCGATGGGTCTCAAGGAGCAGATCGTGTTCCCCGAGATCAACTACGACAAGGTGGACCAGATCCGCGGCATGGACATCATCTTCGTCACCACGGCGAAGACCGATGCCGAGGCGAAGGCGCTCCTGAAGGCGTTCGATCTGCCTTTCGCCGCCTGAGCGGGCGATAGGCGGCATATCCGTCTTCTGATATACAATCTGTTTTGGAAAACCGCCGGATCGGTCCGGCAGGTTCCGGAGGGTAGAACAAGGCATGGCCAAGATCTCCGCCGTCAACCGCAACGACAAGCGCAAGCGCATGTCGGCGCGTGACAAGGACAAGCGGTCGGCGCTGAAGGGCGTCGTGATGGACCGCTCGCTCCCCGTCGAGGAGCGTTTCGAGGCGTCGCTCAAGCTGGCTGAGCTGCCGCGCAACGGATCGCGCGTTCGCGTGCGCCTGCGCTGCAAGCTGACCGGGCGCTCCCGCGCGAACTACCGCAAGTTCGAGCTGTGCCGTGTGGCGCTGCGCGATCTGGCGAGCAGCGGGCAGATCCCCGGCATGGTCAAGTCGAGCTGGTAACGGGCGCGCACGATGTCTCTTTCCGATCCTTTGGGTGATATGCTCACCCGCATCCGCAACGCCCAGCGCTCGCGCCACACGGCCTGCGTCGCGCCGGCGTCCAAGCTCCGTGCCAACGTCCTCGAGGCGCTGCGCCGGGAAGGCTACATCCGTGGCTTCAAGCTCGAGGAGGTGCGCACGGGCGTCGCGCAGCTCCGCATCGAGCTGAAGTACACGGAGGGCGAGCCGGTCATCAAGGAGATCCACCGCGTCTCCAAGCCGGGGCGCCGTGTCTACTCGAAGATCAAGGAGCTGCCCCGGGTGTATGCCGGGCTCGGCGTCTCGATCCTGTCGACGCCGCGCGGCGTCCTCTCCGACGCGGAAGCCCGCGCCGCCAATGTCGGCGGCGAAGTGCTCTGCCGCGTGTTCTGAGGAGGGTGCCATGTCACGCGTAGGCAAGTATCCCGTCGAGATCCCCTCGGGCGTCGAGGTCGCGATCGCGAACGGCATCCTCACCGCGAAGGGCAAGCTCGGCGAGCTGAAGCTTCCTCTTTCGCACCATGTCGAGACCACCGTGGCCGATGGCCGCGTCACCGTCACCCCTCGCGGCACCGCCGCGCCGGCGCGGATGATGTGGGGCACCACCCGCGCCCTGGTCGCGTCCATGGTGAAGGGTGTTTCCACCGGCTACACCAAGACCCTCGAGATCACCGGCACGGGCTATCGCGCCGCGGTGCAGGGTCAGAACCTGGTGCTCAACCTCGGTTATTCGCACGATGTGGTGTATCCGATCCCCACCGGGATCAAGATCACCACGCCGCGCCCCACGGCCGTCACCGTGGAAGGTGTGGACAAGCAGCGTGTGGGCCAGGTCGCGCTCGACATCCGGAACTTCCGTGGCCCCGAGCCCTACAAGGGCAAGGGTGTGCGCTACGACAACGAAGTCATCCGGCGCAAGGAAGGCAAGAAGAAGTAATGAGCACGCAACGGGAACTGCAGGAGCGCCGCCGCACGCGGTTGCGCTTCCAGCTCCGCCGCAAGGCCGGCGGGCGTCCGCGGCTGTCGGTGTTCCGCTCTGGCAAGAACATCTATGCTCAGGTGATCGACGATGTCGCCGGGCGTACCGTGGCTGCGGCCTCCACCGTGGAGAAGGCGCTGCGCGAGAGCCTGAAGTCCGGCGCTGATCGCGATGCGGCCACGGCCGTGGGCAAGCTGGTCGCGGAGCGGGCCAAGGCGGCTGGCGTGACCGCGGTCGTTTTCGATCGTGGGTCTTATCTCTATCACGGGCGCGTCAAGGCGCTGGCGGAGGCTGCCCGCGAGGGCGGTCTCTCCTTCTAAGGAAAGGATCACGTCATGGCACGTGAACCGAGAGAAGGCGGCCGCGGCGGCCGCGAGCGCGAGCGGGATCGCGAAGGCGACGACCTGATCGACAAGCTGGTCACGATCAACCGCGTGGCCAAGGTGGTGAAGGGCGGCCGTCGCTTCGCGTTCGCCGCCCTGGTGGTGGTCGGTGACCAGAAGGGCCGCGTCGGCTACGGAGCGGGCAAGGCTCGCGAGGTGCCGGAGGCGATCCGCAAGGCGACCGAGCGTGCGAAGCGTACCATGATCCGCGTCCCGATGAAGGAGGGTCGCACCCTCCATCACGACGTGGTCGGGCATTTCGGCGCGGGCAACGTGGTTCTGCGGTCGGCCGAGGCCGGCACCGGGATCATCGCCGGTGGTCCCATGCGCGCCGTGTTCGAGAGCCTGGGCATCGGCGACGTGGTCGCCAAGTCGCTCGGCAGCCGCAACCCGCATAACATGGTGAAGGCGACCTTCGCCGCCCTGGAGCGCTGCGCCAGCCCGCGGTCGGTGGCGAATCGCCGCGGCAAGAAGGTGTCCGACATCCTCGGCAAGCGCGAGGGTGCGGCGGCGGAGGTGGCCGATGTCTGAGAACCAGACGCCGTCCGCGGCCGGCGCCACCGTCCGCGTCCGTCAGATCGCTTCGGGCAACGGCCGCAAGCCGGGCCAGCAGGCGACCCTGATCGGGCTCGGCCTGAACAAGATCGGGCGCGTGCGCGAGCTGGAGGATACGCCTTCGGTCCGCGGCATGCTCCGCAAGGTGCACCACCTGGTGAAGGTGGAGGATTGAGATGAACCTCAACGAGCTTCGTGACAACGAAGGCGCGCGCTACCGCAAGAAGCGCCTCGGGCGCGGCATCGGGTCCGGCAAGGGCAAGACGTCGGGCAAGGGCGTGAAGGGGCAGAAGGCGCGCGAGGGCGTGTCGCTGAACGGCTTCGAGGGCGGTCAGCTCCCGATCTACCGCCGCCTGCCGAAGCGTGGCTTCAAGAACATCTTCCGCAAGGTCTACGCGCCGGTGAATCTCGCCGCGCTGGAGAAGGCGGTGGAAGCCGGCAAGCTCGATGCCGGGCAGACCGTCACCGAGGAAAGCCTGCGCAATGCGGGTCTCGTCGGAAGCGGGAAGGTGGCCGGCGTGCGCCTGCTCGCCAACGGCGCCCTGAGCCGTGCCCTCACCATCGAGGTGTCGGGCGCGTCGGCCGCGGCCGTCGCCGCGGTGGAGAAGGCGGGCGGTTCGGTGAAGACCACGGCGAAGGCCGAGGCCGCTCCCGAGGCGTGAGGCTGTTCCGGGGCCTTGCCGGGCCCTGGAAGTTTGGTCAAACAGACAGCGCCCGCGGGTTCGACCCCGTTGCGGCGCTGTTTCTTTTGAAAGGGTTCGGCGCATGGCCTCCGCGGCCGAGCAGCTTGCCGCCAACATGAGCCTCGGGACGTTCGCGAAGGCGACCGAGCTCAAGAAGCGTATCTGGTTCACCCTGGGCGCGCTCATCGTCTATCGCCTCGGCACCTACATCCCGGTGCCGGGCGTCGATGCCCGCGTGATGGGCCAGCTCCTGGCCCAGAACCAGGGCGGCATCCTGGGCATGTTCGACATGTTCTCGGGCGGCGCGCTCGGACGCATGACCGTCTTCGCGCTCAACATCATGCCGTACATCAGTGCGTCCATCATCGTGCAGCTGATGTCGTCGGCGATCCCCGCGCTCGAGTCCATCAAGAAGGAAGGCGAGCAGGGGCGGAAGCGCCTCAACCAGTACACCCGCTATCTCACCGTCCTGATCGCGCTGTTCCAGGCCTACGGCATCGCCGTCGGACTGGAGTCGATGCGTGCCCCCGGTGGGGTATCGGCGGTGATCGATGCCGGGCTGTTCTTCCGCTTCTCGTGCGTCGTCACGCTGGTGGGCGGCACCATGTTCCTGATGTGGCTCGGCGAGCAGATCACGTCGCGCGGAGTCGGCAACGGCATCTCGCTGATCATCTTCGCGGGCATCGTCGCCAATCTGCCGCACGCGCTCGCGACGCTGTTTCAGCTTGGATACACGGGCGCGATGTCGCCGGTGTTCGTGGTGGTGTTCCTCCTGCTCGCCGCCGCGGTGATCGCGTTCATCGTGTTCATGGAGCAGGCCCAGCGGCGGGTGGTGATCCAGTATCCCAAGCGTCAGGTCGGCAGCCGGATGTTCGGCGGCGAGTCGACCCACATGCCGCTCAAGGTGAACACCGCCGGTGTGATACCGCCGATCTTCGCCTCGTCGGTGCTGCTGATCCCGGTGACGATCTCGGGCTTCGCGGCGGGCAACACCCATCTGCCGCACTGGCTGGGGATCGCCGCGGGCATGCTGGGGCAGGGTCAGCCGCTCTACATGGTGTTCTATGCGGCGATGATCCTGTTCTTCTCCTATTTCTATGCGGCTGTGGCGTTCAACCCGCAGGAGACCGCGGACAACCTGCGCAAGCAGGGGGGCTACATCCCGGGCATCAAGCCGGGCGCCAGCACGGCGGAGTATTTCGACCGCATCCTGGTGCGGCTGACCACCATCGGCGCGATCTACCTGGTGGTGGTCTGCCTCCTGCCGCAGATCCTGATCAGCCGCTACAATGTGCCGTTCTATTTCGGCGGGACGAGCCTCATCATCATCGTGTCGGTGACGATGGACACGGTGACGCAGATCCAGTCGCATCTGCTGGCTCATCAGTACGAGGGGCTGATTCGCAAGAACCGCGGCAAGGCGCGCGTCCGGTGAGGCTGGTCTTTCTGGGCCCGCCAGGAGCGGGCAAGGGCACGCAGGCCAAGCGGCTCGAGCATCTGCATGGGATCGCACAGATATCGACCGGCGACATGCTGCGGGCCGAGGTCCAGGCGGGCAGTGACGTCGGTCTGCGCGCCAAGGCCGTGATGGATGCCGGGCAACTGGTGTCGGACGACATCCTGATCTCGATGCTGGACGCCCGCGTGTCGCGACCGGACTGCGCGCGAGGCTTCATCCTCGACGGTTTCCCCCGGACCATCGTCCAGGCCGAGGCGCTGGACCGCATGCTCCGGTCACGCGAGATGTCCCTCGACGCCGTGCTGGCTCTGCAGGTCGATGAGCCTGCGCTGGTGGAGCGGATCGCGGGACGGTTCACCTGCGCCCGCTGCGGGGAGGGGTATCATGACAGCTTCAAGCCGCCGCGCGTCTCCGGCACGTGCGACGTCTGCGGCAGCCATGACTTCCTCCGTCGGGCGGACGACAAGCGTGAGCTGGTGGCGGCGCGCCTGGAGGCCTACCGCATGCAGACGGCTCCGCTGCTGCCTTATTACGAATCGACCGGCCGCCTGCGCGTGATCGACGGGATGGCGCCGATCGGAAGCGTCAGCGCGGCGATCGACGAGGCGCTCGGTTCGGCGACGGCGTCGTCTGTCGCTCCGCAGGCCGCCATCACGGAGAGTTGATCGGGTTTCATTGACTCGGAGGGGCTCGCCGCTATAGTGCGCGCCCTCAGCCAGTGCCACACAGCGCGACGCCTCCGGGTGGCCGCGGCGCTCGGTGTCATCCGATCACCAGAGCGGCGTCGCCAAGGAGCGGACCGCTCGAACGACGACATGAACTGCCCGCGAGGGCGAACAAGAAGGCTCGGCCGTTCGCCGGGCGCACGAGGAGTAAGAGCGGTGGCACGTATCGCCGGCGTGAACATCCCGACCAACAAGCGGGTGGTGATCGGTCTGACCTATATCTTCGGCATCGGCTCGGCGAAGGCCGAGCAGATCTGCCAGCAGCTTTCCATTCCGGCCGAGCGTCGCGTGAACGAGCTGTCTGACGACGACGTGCTCAAGATCCGCGAGCTGATCGATCGCGAGTTCCGCGTCGAGGGCGACCTTCGCCGTGAGCTCGCCATGAACATCAAGCGCCTGATGGATCTCGGTTGCTACCGGGGCCTGCGTCACCGTCGCGGCCTGCCGGTGCGCGGCCAGCGCACCCACACCAACGCGCGCACCCGCAAGGGCAAGGCCGTGGCGATCGCCGGCAAGAAGAAGGTGACCCGCTAAGCTTTCCCCCGCTCGATAGTGCGAGGCCGGCGGCCCCGGTGTTTCATCCCGGCCGCAGCCTCGTGTGATCTCCGCGCCGGCCTCCGGGCCGCGCCACCCCATAGGTCTGGAAGAACATAACCATGGCGAAGGCCGCCGCTCCGCGCATCCGCAAGAAGGAGCGCAAGAACATCATCTCCGGCGTGGCACACGTGCTGTCCACGTTCAACAACACGATGATCACCATCTCGGACGCCCAGGGCAACGCGATCGCGTGGTCGTCGGCCGGTGCGCAGGGCTTCAAGGGCTCGCGCAAGTCCACGCCCTACGCGGCCCAGGTCGCCGCCGAGGATGCAGGCCGCAAGGCTCGCGAGCACGGGATGGAAACGCTGGAGATCGAGGTGTCCGGCCCCGGTTCGGGCCGTGAGAGCGCCCTTCGCGCGCTGCAGGCCGTCGGGTTCTCGATCACCGCGATCCGCGACATGACGCCGATCCCGCACAACGGGTGCCGCCCGCGCAAGCGTCGCCGCGTTTGACGCCCCGGGCGGTTCCACCGGGACCGTCCGATCTTCTTCCTGGCCGCCGGCTCGATTCGGCGGCTTGATGCTGCCGCCCCGGAAGGGGCGGCCGTTCCTCTTTTGCGAAAGGCCACCCCCTTGGTCCTCCAGAAGAACTGGCAGTCCCTGATCAAGCCGGAAAAGCTGGAAGTCGAGCCCGGTTCCGAGCCCGCGCGCACCGCGACGGTGGTAGCGGAGCCGTTGGAGCGTGGCTTCGGCATGACGCTCGGCAACGCCATCCGCCGCGTGCTTCTGAGCTCGCTGCAGGGCGCCGCCGTGACCGCGATCCAGATCGACGGCGTGCTCCACGAGTTCTCGTCCATCGCCGGCGTCCGAGAGGACGTCACCGACATCGTGCTCAACATCAAGCAGCTCGCGCTTCGCATGCATGGCGAGGGCCCGAAGCGCATGGTGCTGACCGCGACGGGTCCTGGCGAGGTGCGTGCCGGCCAGATCCAGACCGGCCACGACATCGAGGTCATGAACCCCGACCTCGTGATCTGCACGCTCGACGACGGCGTGAAGCTCGGCATGGAGTTCACGGTGAACCTCGGCAAGGGCTATGTCCCCGCCGCGGCGAACCGCCCCGAGGACGCGCCGATCGGGCTGATCCCCATCGATGCGATCTATTCCCCGGTCCGTCGCTGCTCGTATCGCGTCGAGCCCACCCGTGTGGGTCAGGTGACCGATTACGACAAGCTGCTGCTGACGGTGGAAACCAACGGCGCGGTGAGCCCCGAGGATGCGGTGGCTCTTGCCGCCCGCATCCTTCAGGATCAGCTGCAGCTCTTCATCAATTTCGACGAGCCGCGTCCGGTGCGTTCGGAGGAGCCGCAGGACGACCTGCCGTTCAACCGCAACCTGCTGCGCAAGGTCGACGAGCTCGAGCTGTCGGTCCGCTCGGCGAACTGCCTGAAGAACGACAACATCGTCTATATCGGCGATCTCGTGCAGAAGACCGAGCAGGAGATGCTCCGGACGCCGAACTTCGGGCGCAAGTCGCTGAACGAGATCAAGGAGGTCCTGACCTCCATGGGGCTGTCGCTCGGCATGAACGTGCCGACCTGGCCGCCCGAGAACATCGAAGACCTGGCCAAGCGGCTCGACGAGCCGTTCTGAGCGACCGGATCAAACAGGAACTTATCCCATGCGTCATGGTGTAGCCGGCCGGAAGCTCGGCGTTACCTCCTCCCACCGCCTCGCCATGTTCCGCAACATGGCCGTGGCGCTCATCAAGCATGAGCAGATCACGACCACTCTGCCCAAGGCGAAGGAGCTCCGCCCGGTGGCCGAGCGTCTGATCACGCTCGGCAAGCGCGGCGACCTGCATGCGCGTCGTCAGGCCTACGCGCAGCTGCGCGACGACGTGATCGTCACCAAGCTGTTCGGCGCCATCGCCGAGCGCTACCAGGGACGCGCGGGCGGTTATACCCGCGTGCTCAAGGCGGGCATCCGCTACGGCGACGCGGCCGACATGGCGGTGATCGAGCTGGTGGATCGCGATCCGTCCGCCAAGGGGCAGGACAGCGGGCCGAAGCCCGTCGTCGAGAGCGAGAACGACTTCGCCAACTGACCGGGCGGCGTCTTTTCCAGAATCGGGAGGGCGGCGGACGCAGGTTCGCCGCCCTTTCTTTTTTCGCCGCAGGAGAACATTGCGAGGCGAAATCGTGGCATCGTTCGCCCGTCCGGGCACGCCGCCTGCGGCCACGACGTTTCGGCGCCGATCGCGCATCATGCCGCTTCAGGCATCCGGACATCCACTTCCAGGAGAACCAACGGTTTGACGTCGGAACACACACCGCTCCCCGCCGCCCCGGCCCCCCACTTCCTCGACAGGATCGGTATTCCGTCGACGCTCGCCTGGGGCTTCGTCGGATTGCTGTTGTTCATGGTCGGCGACGGCGTGGAGGCCGGGTATCTGGCGCCGTTTCTGGAAAGCAAGGGGATCAGCGGCGAGAAGGTAGCCCTTCTGTTCACCGTCTATGGCGTGTTCGCGTGCGTCGCCTCCTGGTTGTCGGGGGCACTCTCCGATCTGTGGGGTCCGCGCCGGGTGATGTGGATCGGACTCGGCATCTGGTTCGTGTTCGAGGTGCTGTTCCTGTTGTTCGGCGTCCAGACCAACAGCTACCCGGTGATGCTTGCCGCCTACGCGCTGCGCGGTCTCGGATACCCGTTGTTCGCGTTCGGATTCCTCGTGTGGATCGCCGCTGCCACGCCGCCGCAACAGCTCGGCTCCGCGGCCGGTTGGTTCTGGTTCGCCTTCTCCGGCGGTCTGCCCACGCTCGGCTCGTTGTTCGCGAGCTTCGCCATCCCCGCGATCGGCCAACTCGCGACCTTCTGGTCGTCGCTCGGTCTTGTCACCGTGGGTGGCCTGATCGCGGTCCTGTTTACCCGCGACCGGCGGGGGGCGGGACGTCTCGCGCCGCCCGACACGCATCCGCTCCAAGTGGTTTTCGGGTCGGTCTCGATCACCTGGCGCGAGCCCAAGACCACCATCGCCGGCATCATCCGCGCCATCAACACCTCCTCGGAATATGCCTTCCTGGTGGTGATGCCGACCTTCTTCGTGCAGAAGGTGGGGTTGACGCTTCAGCAGTGGTTGCAGCTGCTGTCGATCATGTTCCTGTCGAACATCCTGTTCAACCTGGTGTCCGGCATCCTCGCGGATCGGCTCGGCTCCCGTACCATCGTGGCGCTCGGCGGCGGCGTGGGCAGCGCGATCAGCATCCCGCTGTTCTATTACGTGCCGCTGTGGCACCCGCACAGCTTCGCCTGGGCGGCGCTGGTCGGCGTGATCTATGGCGCCACCATCGCCTCCTTCGTGCCGCTGTCGTCGCTGATGCCGCAGGTGGTGCCTCGGGAGAAGGGTGCCGCCTTGTCCATCCTCGGCCTCGGTGCCGGTGCCAGCGTGTGGCTCGGCCCGCTCGTGGTCACCCTGTTCCGGTCCAGCGTCGGGCTCGAGGGCGTGATCTGGATCTTCGTGGGCATGTATCTCGCGGCGGCACTGATGACCATGTTCGTCACCGTGTCGCCCGAGGCGCGCGCCTATTCGGAGTCGCCCGAGGGTCGATCGGATGCTGCCGTGGCCTTCGGCCACTAGTCCCCGGAGCGATCGCTCGTACGGGCCGCCTCCGCCGGCCCGTACCGCGACACCGTTCAGCTCTTGTCCGGAATGCGGATAACCTGGCCGGCATAGATCTCGTCCGGCGCGTCGATCAACGGCTTGTTGGCATGCAGCAGCTCGTCGTGCTCCACGCCGTCGTGGCGCTCGGCGATCGCCGCCAGCGTTTCGCCCTCCTTCACGGTGTGGAAGGTGGGCGAGGATGTCTTTTCGGGCGTGGAGATGTCGGCCTGCACCGCCTCGATCCCCGCGATGTTGCCGGCCACGAGGATCGCCTTTTCCCGCGTCTCGGCGTCGGGCACTCGGCCGGTGACGGTGGCCGTCCGTCCCTGCACCGTGACGTTGAGGCCGCCGAGCTGCGCCAGGCCGATCTTCCTGAACTCCCTCAGGATGGCGTTGCCGCTGGGCGCGGCGGGCGCGGCTTCGCCGGCATGCTGGTGACGGCGTCCGCCGCCCAGCACGCGGCCGGCGGACGCGACGAAATGGAACAATCCCATGGCGAGGTCATCCTTCTGGTGAGCGGGCTTCTGGTGAGCGGGAACACTGCGTCGCGATCATAATGACGGCGGGCGCCCGGGGTTCGGCGAGATCGCGATCGCATGGCGCCGGAAAACCGTTGGCGGCCCGGGTCGCGCGTGACAGCCTGCGGCTTGCTCCAGAAACGGAACCGGCCGCCCGATGACGCTGCACGTTGCCCTGACCCATCGGACGTCCTACCGCTACGATCGCCCCGTGGCCCTCGGGCCGCAGACCATCCGCCTGCGGCCGGCGCCGCACACCCGCACGCCGATCCTGTCCTACGCGCTCACGGTGGAGCCGCGGAACCACTTCCTGAACTGGCAGCAGGATCCGCAGGGCAATCTGCTGGCGCGCGTGGTTTTCCCCGAGCGCGTGACGAGCTTCGAGGTTACCGTCGATCTGGTCGCCGACCTCGCCACCATCAACCCGTTCGATTTCTTTCTCGAGCCGGACGCCGAAACCTTCCCGTTCTCGTACGACCCGGTGCTCAACACCGAGCTGGAGCCCTTTCTGGCGGCCGGGACCGCAGGGCCACGGGTGCAGGCGCTGCTCGACCAGATCCCGCGCGAGGCGGCCGATGGGGGCGCCCTGCGGACGGTGCCGATGCTGGTGGCGCTGAATGCGCGCCTGCGCGACCGGGTCGACTACATTGTCCGCCTGGAGCCCGGGGTCTGGACGCCCGAGGAAACGCTGGCCGCCGGCCGGGGCTCGTGCCGCGACTCCGCCTGGTTGTTCGTCAATGTCGCGCGCCATCTGGGTTTCGCCGCGCGCTTCGTGTCCGGCTATCTGATCCAGCTCCGTCCCGATCCGGATACCCAGGGCGACGGGCCGCAGGGCGCGGCGGAGGATTTTACCGACCTGCACGCGTGGGCGGAGGTTTATCTTCCCGGCGCCGGCTGGATCGGGTTCGACGTCACCTCCGGCCTGCTGGCCGGGGAGGGTCACATCCCGGTGGCGTCCAGCCCCGAACCCTCTTCGGCCGCTCCGATCAGCGGGCTGGTGGAGCAGAGCGAGACGGTCTTCGACTTCGCCATGTCGGTGCGCCGCATCCGCGAGTCGCCGCGCACGACCCTGCCCTACGAAGAAGCAACCTGGCAGGCGATCCTCCGGGCCGGCCAAGCGGTGGAGCAGTCGTTGGAGGGAGGCGACGTCCGGCTCACGATGGGCGGGGAGCCGACCTTCATCTCGGCGACCGACATGGACGCCGCGGAATGGAACGCCGACGCGCTCGGCCCCACCAAGCGCCCCCTGGCCGGCCGGCTGATCCGTCGCCTGCTTCCCCTGTGGGCGCCCGGTGCGGTGCTGCAATACACGGTCGGCAAGCACTACCCGGGCGAACAGCTGCCTCGCTGGGCGATCCAGGCCCATTGGCGCGCGGACAACGAGCCGGTCTGGCGCGACGGTTCGCTTCTGGCCTCGGATGACGACCGCGCCGCGCCGGGGTTCGCCGCCGCCGGTCCCGACGATGCCAGGAGATTCGCCCGGGCGCTGGCCACCGAGCTGGAGCTCGATCCGGCGCGCGTGCTGCCGGCCTATGAGGACGTGCACTACCATCTTTGGCGCGAGAACCGCTTGCCGGCGAACGTCTGGGCCGAGCGCAGCCGGTTGAGCGATCCGTTGGAGCGTGAACGGCTGGCCCGCGTGTTCGGTCGCGGTCTCGGCGCCGAAGTCGGCAGCGTGCTACCGCTGCGGCGGGTCGCGCGCGCCGACGGGCGTCGCTGGCAGACCGGCCGCTGGCTGCTGCGATCGGAGCTGCTGTTTCTGGTGCCCGGCGACAGCGCGATCGGCTTCCGGCTGCCGCTGCAGAGCCTGCCCTGGGCGGATCCCGACCACATCGAGCCCGAGTTCGAGCGCGATCCCTTCGCGCCGCGAGGGCCGCTGCCGGCTTCGAGCGGAAATGCCACGCGCCGCCCCCGGCTCGTGCCCGTTTCCGCGGCGCCCGGCCCCGATGCCCCTGGCCCCGGCGCCCCTGGCCTCGACGTGGAAGGACTGCCGGGCGCGGAGGACAGCTCGCTGCCACCGGAGATGACCAGCGAAGCGGACGGCGCCACCCGGCCGCTGCACGCGCCGCTTCCGCCGCGGGCCCCGGCACCGTTGCGCACCGCCACGCCGGCCGGCCCGACCCTCGACATCATGCGGCCCCAGCCGGCCGCGGAAGAGGATTACCCGGACCGAGACTCCGACGATCCCGAGCGGATGGTCCGCACGGCGCTATGCGTGGAAGCGCGCGATGGGCTGCTGCACGTGTTCCTGCCGCCGCTCTATCTGGCGGAAGACTGGCTGGCGCTGGTGGAAGCCGTGGAAGCCGTGGCGGCGCGGGAAGGCCGCGCCGTGATGCTGGAAGGCTACGCCCCGCCGCACGACACCAGGCTGCGCTCCTTCTCGGTGACGCCGGATCCCGGCGTGATCGAGGTCAATGTCCATCCGGCCCTGAACTGGGGCGAGCAGGTGGAGCGGACCGAACAGCTTTATCGCGAGGCGCGCGCGGTGGGGCTCGGCACGGAGAAGTTCCTGCTCGACGGCCGCCATGTCGGCACCGGCGGCGGCAACCACGTGGTGATGGGGGGCACCACCCCGGCCGACAGCCCGTTCCTGCGGCGCCCCGACCTGCTGAAGTCGCTGCTGGGATTCTGGCACAACCATCCCGGGCTATCCTTCCTGTTCGCCGGGTTGTTCATCGGGCCGACCTCGCAGCATCCCCGGGTGGACGAGGCGCGGCAGGACAGCCTTGCGGAGCTGGAGATCGCGCTCGCGCAGATCCGTCCGGACGCGACGGTGCCGCACTGGCTGGTGGACCGGCTGCTGCGCAACCTGCTGGTGGACATGACCGGCAACACCCATCGCACCGAGTTCTGCATCGACAAGCTCTACGCACCGGAATCGTCTTCCGGCCGGCTGGGGCTCGTGGAGCTGCGGTCCATGGAGATGCCGCCCCATCCCCGGATGGCGGTGGCGCAGGCGCTCCTCGTCCGGGCGGCCGTGGCGGCGTTCTGGCGCACGCCGTACGAGAGGCGGCTGGTGCGGTGGGGCACCCGGCTGCACGACGACTTCATGCTGCCCTTCTTCGTGGAGCAGGATCTGCGTGACGCGCTGGAAGAGCTGTCCATGCTCGGCGTCCGGCTGGATCCTGCCTGGTTCGGGCCGCATCTGGAGTTCCGCTTCCCGCTGCTTGGCGAGGTCACCGTCCGCGATGTCGGGCTGCAGCTCCGCCAGGCGCTGGAGCCGTGGCCGGTGCTGGGCGAGACGCCCGGGATCGGCGGCACGGTGCGTCATGTCGACAATTCGGTGGAACGTTTGGAGATCAGGACGGACGGCTGGGTGCCGGAGCGCTTCGTGCTCGCCTGCAACGGTGTCCGGGTGCCGCTGTGCGAGACCGGGCGGCCGGGCGGCTTCGTCGGCGGGGTCCGGTTCAAGGCGTGGGAGCCCGCCTTCGGCCTACACCCCGTGCTGCGCGCCCAGACCCCCCTGGTGTTCGACGTCTTCGATCGCTGGACGGGGCGCTCGCTCGGCGGCCTGACCCACCACGCCGCCCATCCCGGCGGCCGCAACTACGACACCCGCCCCGTCAACGCGGGCGAGGCGGAAGCGCGCCGGCGGATCAGGTTCCAGCCTTTCGGCCACAGCCCCGGCCCGATGGCGGAACCGCTGGAGCTCGGTGGCGGCGCGCTGCCCCGCACCCTGGATCTGCGGCGGGTCGCCCTGGCCGGGGACTGAGGCGATGCCGCCCCTCGACCCGGGGCGGGCGGCTCGCCATCTGTTCCGTCATGACACCATCCGAACCGATCGAGCTGCTCCGGGTCGTGGACCTGGAGACCACCGGCAACAGCTTCACCGACGGTGGCGTGGTGGAGATCGGCTGGCAGGATCTCCGCCGGGACCGGACCGGACGCTGGCAGCTTTCGGGCGAGCCACGGGCGCAGCTGGTACGGCCCGGCCATCCGATCAGCTCCAGCACGGCTGCCATCCACCACATCGTGGACGAGGACGTGGCCGACGCGCCGTCCTGGCTGGAGGTGGCGCCCGCGATCCTGGAGGGCCGGGACGCCGATAGCGGGAGGCTGGTGGCGCTCGCCGCGCACCGGGCGGCATTCGAGCAGCGCTGGTGCGCCGGGGTGGCGCCGCGCGGCATCCCCTGGATCTGCACCTACAAGGGCGCCCTCCGGGTGTGGCCGGACGAGCCCGGCCATTCCAACCAGGGACTGCGCTATTCCCGTCGCCCGTCCGGACTGGATCGTGAGAAGGGGCTGCCCGCCCACCGCGCCGGTCCGGATGCCTATGTCACCGCGCATCATCTGCGGGACATGCTGGAAGCGGCGCCGCTCGAGGATCTGGTGGAATGGTCGGGAGAGCCGGCGTTGCTGGTGAAGATGCCGTTCGGGCCCCTGCGCGGACGGCGGTTCCGCGATCTGGACGAGGACGCGCTCGGGTCCCTGATGCGCACGGACGGGCACCGCGCCACCGACATCGGCTTCACCGTCCGCCAGGAGATGCTGCGACGCGGTCTTGGCAACGCCACCGCGGCGGAGGCAGCGGGTGCGCGGGACGGCGGTCAGGCGGAGCTCGGCCTGCGACCGGGCGCGTAGCCGCAAACCGGATCGCCGGAGTATCCTAGGGATCGATGGCCACTTCCGCCTCGATCTCCACGGCGATGCCGAACGGCAATCTCGCCATGCCCACCGCCGACCGGGCATGGGCGCCCTGTTCGGCGCCGTAGAGTGCCACGATGCCGTTGCTGAAGCCGTTGATCACCGCCGGGTAGCGGTTGAAGCCCGGTGCGGCGTTCACCATGCCGAATACCCGCAGCCAGTACCGCATCCGATCGAGATCGCCGAGCGCTGCCTTGAGGCTGGACAACATCGCCAGGGTGGTAAGGCCGGCGGCGCCATAGGCTTCATCGAGCGTCACCTCCGCGCCGACCCTGCCCAGCGGCTGGGCGAGACTGCCGTCGGCGCGCAGCGGGCCGTGTCCGGACAGCAGGGCACGGTCGCCATGGATGCGCACCTAGGGGAAACGTTGCCCTACCTCCGGCGGCAGCCGGAGCGGGGCAGGCAGGACCAGCCCCATCCCTGGCAAGGCTTGGTCGATCGCGGCCAATCGATCCTCGGTCCGTCTCAGGCCGTCGCGGCGGGGGCGTCGTGGAGCATGGCATGGATGAAGCCCAGCTTGTCGCGCACCGTCTCGCTGATCACGAAGGGATATAGGTCGGACAGGCCCATGGAGCGGTTCAGGCTGTTCACCGCGAACACCAGCGGCACCCACTGGTCCACGATCTCGTCCATGTGCATGGAGCGGTAGGGATCGATCGCCACCTCCACCACCAGTCCCTCGGCATGGGGGACCTTGGGTTTCACCCCCAGCCCGAAGGCGTTGGCGGTTTCCAGCGTGTCCATGATGTGGAGGTAGTGGGCCCAGGTCTCCGCGAAATCCTCCCACGGATGGCTGGTGGCGTAGGCGCTGATCGCGCGGTCCTGCCACTCGGCCGGTGCGCCCTGTTCGTAATGCCGCTGCAGGGCAGCGCCGTAATCCTGGCGGTCGTCGCCGAACAACGCCCGGAAGGCGTCGAGCCGGCCGCCGTCGCGCACCAGCTTGTCCCAGATCCAGTGTCCCACTTCGTGCCGGAAATGCCCCAGAAGCGTGCGGTAGGTCTCGTGCATCTGGTGGCGCATCTGCTCGCGGTGCGCGTCGTCGGCCTCGTGAACATTGATGGTGATGACGCCGTTGTCATGTCCGGTCATCACCTTCGGACCCCCGGGCAGATCCGCCAGGAAGTCGAACACCAGCCCTTCCACCGGGTCGTCGTTGCGGTTGGGCAGCGGGATGCCGAGGCGGATCAGGGAATAGAACAACCGGTGCTTGGCCACCTCCAGCTGCCGCCAGAGCAACCGGGTGTCCGTGTCGTCCAGAGCGGGAATGGTCCGGTTGTGGCGGCAGGCCGCGCAGTAGGCCTCTGCGCTGTCGGCATCCACCAGCCAGTTGCAGGCCCCGAGCTCGGCGTTGGTGCAGAGCCGCACCCGGCGTCCCGGCGCGACCATCGCTTCGCCGTCCGGGGTGAGGGCCGACAGGGCTTCCTGATCCGGAAGATAGCCGAGCGCCGAGCCACATTGCTCGCAATTCGTGTTCTCGAAGAACAGGAGGTTGCCGCAGTTCTGGCAGTTGAACAGCTTCATGGTGAGGTCCGAGGGGAAGGATGGAGCCGCGACGTCCGCAGCGGATGATCGGAGGGTTGAAAGAAATGGCGGGAGGCCGGGGTTGCAGCCATCTCCGCGGTGAGCCGCCGATTTCTACGGTTCCGCTCCCGCATCCGATGACGCCGTCGGGCGTTGCACGTTCCGAATCCGCGCCGGCCGTGTTGGCCGGCCGGCGGGAAAGGAGACCGGAACGATGGTGGACAGCAACAAGGTCGAGGGCGTGGCCGAGGACGTGGTGGGCAAGGTGCAGGACGGCATGGGCGGCCTGCTCGGCGACACCGCGACCCAGGCCAAGGGCAAGGCGCGGCAGTTCGCAGGCCAGGCGCAGGGCTACTACGGCGATACGCTCGACACCGTGCGCGACGTGACCTCCGATCAGCCGATCGTGGCGCTGCTGGCCGCGCTGGGCCTCGGCTTCCTCGTGGGGGCGATCTTCGGCCGCCGCTGATGGTTTCGAAACGGCGCCGGAACTTCCGGGGAAGCGTTTTCGTTCAGCAGCGACAAGGCCATTCTAGACGAGGAAACGATGCTTAAACTGGCGCTGCTCTTCCTGGTGATCTCGATCATCGCCGGCATCTTCGGCTTCTCGGGCGTTTCCGCCGCGACGGCCGGTATCGCCAAGATCCTGTTCTTCATCGCCATCGTGATCTTCGTGGTGCTGCTGATCATGGGGCTGATGGCAGGCAAGGCGATCTTCTGAGCGGAGCGCTTACCGGCGCTTCCATGGAGAAACCCCGGTGCGCCGCACCGGGGTTTTTTCTTGTACCGTCGCGCCCGGTGGCGGCCCGCTAGTTCTTGTCCCTCTGGATGAAGGCGGGCAGCAGAGGGTTGTCCGTCTGCAGGCTGTTCTTGCTGGGCAGCAGGGAAGCATCCCATCCACCGCCCAGCTGGTCGATCAGGTTGACGCTCGCCACGATGCGCGATTGCTGAATGCCCAGCGCGGTTTCGGCGTTCGACAACGCCGTGGTCTGGGTGGTGATCACCGTCGTGTAGATCGTCGTGCCGGCCTGATACTGGTTGAGCGCCACCTGCACGCTCTGGTTGGCGAGCTTCACCGCATCCTCCTGCGCTGCCGCCTGCTGCTGGAGGATGCGCAGGGCCGCCAGCTCGTCTTCCACGCCCTGGAACGCGGTGAGGACCGTTTGCCGGTAATTGGCGACGCTCTCGTCGTAGGCGGCGCGGGCGGCACGGACCTCGGCGGTGCGGGCGCCCCCGTTGAACAGCACCTCCGTGGCGCTCGCGCCCAGCGACCAGAAGCGGTTCGCCACCTTGATCAGCGAGCCGAGCGGGTCGCCCGCCCAGCCGCCGGCGGCGCTCAGGCTGATGTCGGGGAAGAAGGCGGCGATCGCGGCGCCGATCAGCGCATTCTCCTCCTCCATCGCCCGTTCCGCCTGGGCGATGTCCGGGCGGCGCTGCAACAGCAGAGAGGCCACGGTCACCGGCACTTCCGGGATGTGCGGCGTCAGCTCGGCCGGCGACAAGGACAGGTCGGCCGGCGCGTGCCCGGTCAGCACCGCGATCGCGTGCTCATACTGGGCGCGCTGGATGCCCACGGCCACCGCCTGAGCCCGGGTCTGGGCGAGCTGCGTCTGCGCCTGCAGCAGGTCCGAGGGCGCCGCCACCCCGGCTGACACCTCGTTGCGGGTGATCCGCTCGGTTTCGGCATACGCGTCCACGAAGCGGTTGAGCAGCGCCTGCAGGCTGTCCTGGTAGCGCATCTCGAAATAATAGGTGGCGAGATCGACCTGCGCCGAGAGCCGGGCGCTCGCGAGCTGCGCGGCGCTGACCTGGGCCGCGGCGACTTGACTTTCCACCTGCCGCCGGATCTGCCCCCATACGTCCAGATCCCATGAGCCGCTGCCTTGGAACTGGTAGGTGGTGCTGGCGCGTCCGCCGACGCTGACCGTGGTGCCGACCGCGCTGGTTCCCGTTCCGACGCCGGTGCCCACCCCGGTGCCGATCCCGCCCAGTCCCGTTGTGCCGACCGAGCTGCCGGCGGTGGTGGTGCTGATCCGTCCGGCGCCGCCGCCGGACCCGGAACGCGTGTCGCTGAAGCCGAGCGACAAGGTCGGGAACAGGTTGGCTCGCGCCTCGTCGATCAGGGCCCGGGCCTGGCGGAACGCGGCTTCCGACGCCTTGATCGACTGGTTGGAGACGTCGATCTGTTCTTCGAGCCGGTTCAGCACCGGATCGCCATAGAGCCGCCACCATTCGCCCCGCGGCAGTTCGGCGAGGTGCGGCTGGGCGCGCTGCCACCCGTCCGGCGGGGGCGGCGCTTCCTTGAAGCGCTCCGTGACCTGCGCCGCCGGCCGATGATAGTCCGGTCCGACCATGCAGCCCGACAGGAGGCCCGGCAGCAGGGAAGTCCCGGCACACAGGAGGATGGCGCGCCGCACGGCGCTCCGGGGGGCGGGCGAACTCATCGGGCGGAAGGATCCTGGCGCGGGCCGGCGGCGAGGGGGGCGGGCGGGAGCGGGCGGACCGGATGGCGGCGGCGCCAGCGCGCGTTCCACCAGTGCCGCATGCGATCGAGATACAGATACACGACGGGGGTGGTGTAGAGGGTAAGGGCCTGGCTCACCAGCAGGCCGCCGATCACCGACAGCCCAAGCGGCTTGCGCAGTTCCGACCCGTAGCCGTTGCCCACCACCAGCGGCAGCGCGCCGAGCGCTGCCGCGAAAGAGGTCATCATGATGGGCCGGAAGCGCAGCAGGCAGGCGCGCAGGATCGCGTCGCGCGGCGAGGCGCCGTGCTCGCGCTCCTCCACCAGCGCGAAATCCACCAGCAGGATCGCGTTCTTCTTGACGATGCCGATCAGCAGGATGACCCCGATCATCGCGATCAACGAGAACTCGCCGCCGAACAGCTGCAGGAACAGCATGGCGCCCACGCCTGCGGATGGCAGCGTGCTCATGATCGTGAGCGGATGCACCGTGCTCTCGTAGAGGATACCCAGCGTCGCGTACACGGCGAGCAGCGCCGCCAGCACCACCAGCGGATAGGAGGAGGCGGATTGCTGCAGCTGCTTGGCGTTGCCGGCGAAGGAGCCGTGGATGCCGGGCGGCACATGCAGGTTCAGCATGGTCTCATCGATCGCGCGCTCGGCGTCGCTCAGCGCCCCGCCGGGGGGCGTGTTGAAGGAGATGGTGGCGGCGAGCAGGCCGCCATCATGCGCCACCTCCAGCGGCGTGGTCGTCGGCACCAGCTTCGCCACGTCCGTCAGCGGCACCATCGTTTCGGTGCGCGACGACACCGCCGATCCGGTGGAAGCGCCCTTGCCGCCCGCGAGGCTGTTGCTGTTCGCGTTCTGCTGTGCGAGCTGGCTCGTCGACGGAGTCGTCCCGCCGGCGCCCGCATTTCCGCCGGGACTGTTGCTGACGGTCTGCGTCGTGACCCGGATCTGGTTGGACGCCGTGGAGCCGTTGGCCGTTCCGCCCGCCACGCTGATCCACATCTGGTGCAGGAAGCTCGGATCCTGCCAGTAGCGCGGCTCCACCTCCATCACGACGTGGTACTGGTTGAGGCTGTTGTAGATCACCGACGCCGAGCGCTGGCCGAACGCGTCGTAGATCGCGTTGCTGATCAGCTGCGGCGTCACGCCCAGGCGCGCCGCGCTGTCGCGGTCGATCTGCACCGACATCGCGTTGCCGCCCTGGGCGAGATCGCTGTCCACGTCCGCCAGCTCGGACCGCTTCTTCAGCGCGGCCTCGATACGCGGCGCCCATACATAGAGCTCGTCGGGATCGTCGCCCGTCAGGGTATACTGGTAGTTCGAGTTGCTCGATCGCGCGCCGGCCCGCACGTCCCCCGCGGAGAAGGCGAAGAACTGCGCGCCCACCATGTCGCGCAGCTTGCCGCGCAGGCGCGCGATGGTCTCGTCCACCGTGTCCGGCCGCTGCCCCTTGGGCTTGAGCTGGATGAAGAGCTGCGCCTGGTTGGTGCCCCGGCCGCCGGTGAAGCCCGCGACCGTCAGCACGTCCGGATCGCCCATCACCGCCTTCTGCACTTCCACCAGCTTGCGGGTCATGTTCTGGAAGGAGATGCTCTGCTCGCCTTCCACGTGGGCGATCAGCAGCCCGACATCCTGGTTCGGGAAGAAGGTCTTGGGCAGCCGGACGAACAGCGCGATCGTCAGCGCGATGGTGAGCGGCAGGCTCAGCAGCATCAGCCGGCGGTGCCGGAGCGCCCAGTGCAGGCTGCGCTCGTAGCCGGACAGCATGCCGTCCAGCGCCAGCTCGATGCCGGCCGACAGCCGGACGCCGAGCCGGTGCCACAGACCCGGGGTCGTCCCGGCGGCCCGCATGTCGGCATGCGCCGTTTCGGCATCGACCCGTGGCCGGACGTTCAGCAGCAGGGCGCACATCATCGGCGTCACGGTGAGCGACAGCACCAGCGATACGCTGATGGTGACGATCAGCGTCATCGCGAACTCGAAGAAGAACTTGCCCGCGATGCCCGGCAGCAACAGGATCGGCAGGAACACCGCGATCAGCGACACGGTGATCGACACCACGGTGAAGGACACTTCCCGGGCCCCGCGGAGCGAGGCTTCGAGGCGTCCCATCCCGTCCTCCATGTGGCGCGCGATGTTCTCGAGCACGACGATCGCGTCGTCCACCACGAAGCCGGTGGCGATGGTAAGCGCCATCAGCGACAGGTTGTCGAGCGAGAAGCCCAGGAGATACATCGCCCCGAAGGTCGAGACGATCGAGACCGGCACCGCCACCGCCGGGATCAGCGTCGAGCGCAGCGTGCGCAGGAACACCAGCACCACCAGCACCACCAGCACCACGGCGATCACCAGCGTGAGCTGCGTGTCGGCGACCGACGCGCGGATGGTGGTGGAACGGTCCATGCCGATATGGAGCTGCACGTCCGCGGGCAGGGCCGCCTGCAGCTGCGGCAGCAGCGCCTTGATGCTGTCGATGGTCTGGATGATGTTGGCGCTGGCTTCGGGAAAGACGATGCAGATCACCGCCTGCTTGCCGTTGTAGTAGCCCGCGTTGCGCAGATCCTCGACGCTGTCGCTCACCTGCGCGATGTCGGACAGGAAGATCGGCGCTCCGTTGCGGAAGCCCACCACCAGACGCTGGTATTCCGCCGCCTGTCTCGCCTGGTCGTTGGTGTCGAGCATGAAGCGCTGCGAGCCGACATCGATGAAGCCCTTGGGCGTGTTCGCGTTCGCCGAAGCGATCGCCGCACGGACGTCCTCGAAGCCCAGCCCCTGCTGGAACATCGGCAGCGGGTTCAGCTCCACCCGCACCGCCGGCAGCGCCGAGCCGCCCGGCTGGAAATTGCCGACGCCTTTCACCTTCGAAAGCTGCTGCTGCAGCACGTTGGTCGCGAGGTCGTAGAGCTGGGCCGGCGTGCGGGTGTCGGAGGTCAGCGCCATGATCATGATCGGCTGACCGGACGGGTTGAACTTCCGGTAGACCGGGTTGGACCGGATGGAGGTCGGCAGGTCGGCCCGCGCCGCCTGGATCGCTGCTTCCACCGAATGGGCCGCGACGTCCACGTCGGTGTCCAGCCCGAACTGCAGCATGATGCGCGAGCTGTTCTGGGTGTTCTCCGATGTCATCTCCTCGAGGCCGGCGATCTGCCCGAGATGGCGCTCCAGCGGTGTGGCGACCGCGCTGGCGACCTCCGTCGGTGAGCCGCCAGGCTGGGTCGCCTGCACCTGGATCACCGGGAACGCCACGTTCGGCAGCGGTGCCACCGGCAGCCGCGTGTACGCGACGATGCCGCTCAGCACCAACGCCACCGCCAGCAACGTGGTGGCCACCGGCCTGAGAATGAACAGACGCGAGATGTTCATGCGGGTGGCATCACGTCCGCCTGCGAGACGCTCGCGCTCATGACGCGGGCGACCGCAGTGGCGGCATGGCCGGCGGCGTGCCGGTGCCCCGGCCGCGCACGCGCCGCGCGAGGCCGTCGAGGAACAGGTAGATCACCGGCGTGGTGAACAGCGTCAGCAGCTGGCTGAGCAGGAGCCCACCTACGATGGCGACGCCGAGCGGCCGGCGCAGTTCGGAGCCGGTGCCGGTGCCGAGCATCAACGGCAAGGCCGCGAACACGGCGGCCAGAGTCGTCATCAGGATCGGCCGGAAGCGCAGCAAGGCGGCCTGACGGATCGCCTCGAAGGGCGCCAGCCCTTCCTCGCGCTCGGCGGCCAGCGCGAAGTCGATCATCATGATCGCGTTCTTCTTCACGATGCCGATCAGCAGCACGATGCCGATGATGCCCATGATGTCGAGGTCCATCCCCGCGACCATCAGCGCCAGCAGCGCGCCGATCCCGGCCGACGGCAGGGTGGACAGGATCGTCACCGGGTGGATGAAGCTCTCGTAGAGCACGCCTAGCACGATGTAGACCGCCACCAGCGCCGCCAGCACCAGGAACAGCTCGTTGCCGAGGCTGCTCTGGAAGGCCGCCGCGGTGCCCTGGAACGAGGTCTGGAACGAGGCCGGCAGCCCGAGCTCCTTCTCCGCCTTCTCGATCGCGTCGACCGCCGGACCCAGCGATGCGCCGGGCCGGAGGTTGAAGGAGATGGTGGTGGAGGGGAACTGGCCCAGATGCGAGATCACCAGCGGGCCGGTGCCCTGCTGCACGGACGCCACTGCCGAGAGTGGCACCAGACCGCCGGTCGGCGCGTGCGAGGTGGTGGGTATCGTCGTGGAGGCGCCGCTGCCCGAGGCGGTGGAGGCGCCTGGCAGGTAGAGCTGGTCCAGGCTCGACAGATGCTGCTGGAGTGCCTTGTCGGTTTCCAGGATCACCCGGTACTGGTTGGACTGGGTGTAGATCGTGCTGATCTGACGCTGGCCGTAGCTGTCGTAGAGCGCGTTGTCGATCGTCTGCGGCGTGATGGAGAAGCGCGCGCCGGTGGCGCGGTCCAGCACCACCTTGGCCACCGGTCCCTCGGCCTGGAGGTCGGACGCGACATCGGTCAATTGCGGCAGCGCCTGCAGCTTCGCCACCACTTTCGGCACCCATTTGACGAAGTCGTCGTAGTTGGGCGTTTCCAGCACGAACTGGTACTGGGTGGCGGACACTGAGGTATCGAGCGAAAGGTCCTGCACCGGCTGCATGAACAACGACACGCCCGGGATGGTCGCCACTTCGCCCTGCAGCCGGCGGATGACGGCCGCCGCCGACAGGTCGCGTTCGTCGTGGGGACGCAGGTTGATCAGGAACCGTCCCTGGTTCAGCGTCATGTTGTTGCCGTCGACGCCGATGAACGAGCTCAGGCTCTGCACCTCCGGATCGCGCAGGATCACGCGGCCGAGCGCCTGCTGGTGATCGCTCATGGCGGCCAGCGAAGTATCCTGCGCCGCCACCGAGATGCCCTGGATCACGCCCGTGTCCTGCACGGGAAAGAAGCCCTTCGGGATCACCACCGCCAGGAACACCGTGACGCCGAGCGTCACCAGTGCCACCAGCAGCGTGAGCGGCTGGTGGCGAAGCACCGCGTCCAGCATGCGCGCGTAGAGCCCGATGGCGCCGTCGATCGCTCCTTCGAGCCAGCGCGAGAGCCGGCCGCTCGATTGAAGACGCGCACCCTCCGGATGGTGCGGTTCCTCGCGCAGCAGCCGCGCGCACATCATCGGCACCAGGGTCAGCGACACGATCGCCGAGATCACGATGGTCACCGCGAGCGTGATCGCGAACTCATGGAACAACCGCCCGATCACGTCGCCCATGAACAGAAGCGGGATCAGCACGGCGATCAGCGACACGGTGAGCGAGATGATGGTGAAGCCGATCTCGCCTGCGCCCTTGAGCGCGGCGTCCATCCGGTTCTCGCCCATCTCCACGTAGCGGGCGATGTTCTCGATCATGACGATCGCGTCGTCCACCACGAAGCCGGTGGCGATGGTGAGCGACATCAGGGACAGGTTGTCGAGCGAGAACCCCAGCAGGTACATCACCGCCATGGTGCCGACGAGGCTCAGCGGCACCGACAACGACGGGATGATGGTCGCGGGCAGGTTGCGCAGGAACAGGAAGATCACCAGCACCACGAGCGCGATCGACAACAGCAGCTCGAACTCGACGTCCTTGACCGACGCCTGGATGGTGACGGTGCGGTCGGTCAGGGGCGTGATGGTGATGCCGGCCGGCATGGAGGTGCGCAGCTGCGGCAGCACGCGATTGATCGCCTTCACCACGGAGATCACGTTCGCACCCGGCTGGCGCTGCACGTTCAGCACGATGGCCGGCTTCGTGTTGGCCCAGGCGGCGAGCTGCGTGTTCTCGGGGCCGTAGGTCACGCTGGCCACGTCGCGCACCCTGATCGGCGCGCCGTTCTTGTAGGCGATGACCTGGTTGGCCAGCACCTCGGGCGCCGTGATCTGGCCGTCGATCTGCAGGGTGGAGGAATGCAGCGGCCCGTCGAAGGTCCCGGTGGGCGAGTTGACGTTCACCGTGGTGACGATGGTGCGCAGATCGTCGATGGACAGGCCGAAGGAGGTGAGCGCCCGGCTGTTCACCTGTACCCGGATCGCCTTGCGGTTGCCGCCCGTGAGCGACACCAGCCCCACACCCGGGATCTGGCTGATCTTCTGGGCGAGGCGGGTATCGACATAGTCCTCGACGTCCACCAGCGTCATGGTCGACGAGGTGATGCCCAGCGTCAGGATCGGCGTGTCGGCCGGATTGATCTTGGCATAGATCGGCGGCGCGGGGAGGTCGCTCGGCAACAACGAGTTGGCCGCGTTGATCGCCGCCTGCACTTCCTGCTCGGCCACCGACATGTCGATGGACAGCCCGAAGCGCAGCGTGATCACCGAGGCGCCGCCGGACGACTTGCTCTGCATCTGGTCCAGGCCGGGCATCTGCCCGAGCTGATACTCGAGCGGCGCCGTCACCGAGGTCATCATCACCTCCGGCCCGGCACCGGGATAGAAGGTCTGGACCTGGATGGTCGGGTAGTCGACCTGGGGCAGGGCGGCAACCGGCAGGAAGCGGAAGCCCAACAGCCCCACCATCAGGATCGCCAGCATCAGCAGCGTGGTCGCCACCGGCCGGAGAATGAACAGGCGCGAGATGTTCACGGTCGGCCGATCCTGCGGCCGCGGCTGTTCCCCACGGGCACGGTCGTCACTGGCTCCGACGATGCCGACGATGCGCGCCGGCCGCCTGGTCGTCGTTCGCGGCCGGTGCCGACGGCGACGTCGCCGGCACCCGCACCTTCGAGCCCGCATGGAGCCGGTCCGTGCCGTCGGTCACGACGGTTTCCCCGGCCGCCAGTCCCTTGCTGACCAGCACCTGCCCATCGGCGCTGACGCCGGTGGTCACGTCGCGCACGTCCACGGTGTCGTCGGGTTTCACCACATACACGAAGTTGCCTTGCGAACCCGCCTGGATCGCGCCCGTCGGCACCAGCACCGCGTCGTGAACCGTGCGCAACAGCAGCCGCGCGTTGACGAACTGGTTGGGGAACAGCCGATCGTCCTCGTTGGGGAACATCGACCGGATCCGCACTGTGCCGGTGGCCGTGTCGATGGTGTTGTCCAGCGTGAACACCTTGCCCGTCGCCAGCTTCACCGTGTTGGTCCGGTCGTAGGCTTCCACCTGCAGGGTGGCGCCGGCGCGCAGCTGGTCCTGCACCGCGGGGATCTGGTCCTGGGGAATGGTGAAGATCACGGAGATCGGGTGCAGCTGGGTCACCACCACCAGGCCGTTGGTGGCGCTCGACGTGATGTAGTTGCCGGCATCCACCTGTCGCAGCCCGACGCGGCCGTCCACCGGCGAGCGGATATGGCAGTAGTCGATCTGCTGCTTGGCGTAGTCGATCTGCCCCTGGTCGGCCTTCACCGCGCCCTCGTACTGCCCGACCACGAAGATCTGGTTCTGCGCGGTCTGGGAGGCGATGCTCTTCTGGCTCAGGAGCAGCTGGTAGCGGGCGAGGTCCGCCTTCGCTTCCCGCAGCTGGGCCTGATCGCGCACCAGCGCGCCCTCGTACTGCACGAGCTGCGCTTGGTAGAGGCGGGGGTCCACCAGGGCGAGCTGGTCGCCCTTGTGGACGGTCTGACCCTCGGTGAAGTTCACCTCCAGCAGATAGCCGGACAGCTGCGACTGCACCGTGATGGTGGCGAGCGGCGTCACCGTGCCGAGCTGGGTCAGTACCACCGGCATGTCGCCGAGATGCGCCTTGGCCACCGTCACAGGCTGCGGGCCGGCCGCTTCCTGCCCGGCACTTCCTCCTCCATGGCGATGCCCGCCGCCGGGGTTCCCCGTCTGGGAGCGCGGCCGCAGCAGCGCAAAGGCCACCGCGGAGATCGCGATCAACAGGATCAGCCAGGGAAGCCAGCGACGCCGGCGGCGTGGCGTGGCGGCGGACGATGGCGGCGTTTGGGAGTCGACCCGTACGTGTTCCGGCGCGCGCGGTTCGCGCTCGGTCGGCTCTTCCATCGTCGCTCCCACCATCGACCCCGCGACGCCCTGCGGCTCCGCTCGGATTGCATGCCACACCCTAGCACGGACAGCGGGAAAGCAAGGTCGGTCGAGCGTCCGCCTGGACTTGATGTAATGTATCGAAACGTGGCGCCGCTGCCTCAATTGGAGCGCTCGCGCCCGATCCGTCATCCCATCACGCACGCAACAACAAGCACTTAGGACGTCAAAAAAGAACGAACAACGAACGAAACACGGCTTCGTGAGGCAAACAAGGCGACATTGTGGCGCAAACGGGATGGTGCTAGACAATGTCTATGCCGGTGGTCTCGCCGCACCGGCCGATGTCGAACAGGAGTAGCGCCCGATGTTCCGCAGGCTCTTCGCGATCGAGACCGAAGCCCTCCAGCGCCACGCCGACGAGCTGCGTGCGCGTCTCGACCATGTCGATCACCCGGTGGCGGATACGCTGCGCGAGATGGTGCCTGCGTCCTACTCCGGCAATCGCATCAGCATGTGGGCGGCCCGTTCCGCCTTCTGATCCGTCCGGGCATCGAGCCCGGGATCCGTTCCAGATGTCGATGAAGGCGGCGGCCGGTGAGGTCAGCCGCCTGTCGTTCGTTCGGGGGCCGGCACTCGCTCGCCCACCGGCATCGCGGCGGGCGATATCGCCACCTCGTCCGGCCCGAAATCGTCCGGTCGCTCGGCGTCGTCGTGGCGCCCGATGTCGCCCGGCGATGCCTCGCCGACACCTCCGTCATCGCCCCGGCTGCCATCGCCCCGGCCGCTATCGCCCCGGCCGCCGGCGCGGTGGCCGCTGATCGTGCTGCCCGCGTCCGCCGGCAGGCGCATGGCCCCCGGCACCGCGAGCAGCGACACCAGGCCCACCACCACGAAGCAGGTGCTGAAATCCACCATCGCCAGGGCATGGCGACCATGGAAGGTCTGCGAGGCGGCGAGGGTCGCCGCGGCGGCGGCGATGCCCAGCGTCAGGGCCAGCTGCTGGAAGGTGGTGTAGAAGCTGGTGGCGGCGCTCATCCGTTCCGGGGGCACCTCGTCATAGGCGATCGTGTTCAACGCCATGAACTGCAGCGACTGGGTGAAGCCGCTCAGGGCCAGCACGAGGGCCAGCAGCCAGAACGACATGCCTGGCCGGAACAGGGCGCACAGGATCATCACCCCGCAGGCGCTGCTGCCATTCAGCACCATCACCCGGCGGAACCCGGCCTGCCGCAGGATGCGCCGGGCCACCAGCCGCATCGGGATGCTGCCGACGGTGGTGGCCAGCGTCACCGTTCCGCTCTGCGCCGCCGAGGCGCCCAGCCCCACCTGCAACATGGTCGGGATCAGGAACGGCATCGCGCCGATCATGATCCGCGTGGCCGAACCCGACATCAGCGACAACCGGAAGGTCTGGTAGCGCAGCAGCCCGAAATCCAGGATCGGATCGCGCACTCGCCGGCTGTGCACCGCGTAGAGCGCCCCCGCCGCCAGACCAGCCGCCAGCACCGCCAGCGTCACCGGGAGCGGAGCGCCGCGGTGGGTGGCCAGCTCCAGCCCGAACACCAGCCCGGCCAGCGCCACGCCCGACAGCACCATCCCGATCCCGTCGAAGGGCGCCGGTTCCTCGGCGCGCATTTGCGGGATGAAGCGCCAGGCCAGGGCCAGACCCAGCAATCCGGCCGGGATATTGATGTAGAAGATCCAGCGCCATGACAGGAAGGTGGTGAGGAAGCCCCCCAGCGGCGGCCCGATCAACGGTCCGATCGTGGCGGGCAACAACACCCAGGCCATCGCGCTGACCAGCTGCGCCTTCGGAACCGCCCGCAGCAGCACCAGCCGCCCCACGGGCACCATCAGGGCGCCGCCCGCGCCCTGGAGCAGGCGTGCCCCCACCAGGAAGCCGAGGGACCGCGACAGGCCGCACAGGATCGAGCCCAGCGTGAACAGCACGATCGCCAGGGTGAACACGGTGCGGCTGCCGATCCGGTCGGCGACGCGCCCGCTCGCCGGGATCAGCACCGACAGGCTCACCAGGTAGGAGGTAAGCGCCACGCTCATGTGCAGCGGGTCCACGCCGAACGACCGGGCCATGGTGGGCAACGCCGTGGTCAGCACCGTGGCGTCGAGCTGCTCCATGAACATGGCGCTGGCGACGATCAGCGCGGTGATGCGCCCTTCGCGCGACAGACCGCCCGACGCGACGCCCCCGCCGCTGCGGCGGGCGAACAGGGAATGGATCAAGGAGAAGGCCGGCATGGCGGTTCCACCATCTCCCAATCCCGTGCCGATGCAACCCGCAGGGTCGCAGGCCGGCCTCCGGGGACATGGGGAACCGGATCTGGGAGCCGGATCTTGGGAACCGCTCCCCGGTTCGTTCCGTTTGCCGCCTGATCGACGGGAACCGTTCGGGCCCGACGGGCCGCCCGCGCAGCCGCTAAAGGAGTCGCTCATGGACGAGAACAAGGTCGAAGGCGTGGTCAACGAAGGCGTCGGGCGGCTGAAGGATGCAGCCGGTGGCCTCACGGGCGACACCGGGCTGCAGGCCGAAGGCAAGTTCGATCAGCTCGGCGGCAAGGTGCAGCAGCAATTCGGCGACGTGTACGACCAGGCCCAGGACGGGGTCGAAGGTGCGCTGGCGCTGGTTCGCGACCAGCCGTTCGCGGCGCTCGGGATCGCCGCCGGCGTCGGATTCCTACTGGGCTTCCTGATCACGCCGTCCCGCTCCTAATCGGAGGGCGGGGTCCCCAGGGCCCGCCCGCCCCGCCATCCGTTCGGCGAGCGAAGACGCCGTCTTCCTGACCGCCCTCCCGACCGCCGCTTGCCTCGGCTCGGCAAAAGATGGTCTTGCTGTTCCGGCAGGCCGGCGCCGCCGCGACCCGGTCCGGGTCCCGATTCGCCGGGCCCCGATTCGCCGGGTGGTGACGGAGCAGGGATGCCGGACTACAGCCACGAGACGACAGCCGGTGGTCTGGTGGCCGGCGTGGACGAGGTCGGGCGGGGACCGCTCGCCGGACCGGTGGTGGCCGCCGCGGTCATTTTCCTGGTTCCGCCCGAGCCCGACCTCGCGGGTTGTCTCGACGACTCGAAACGCCTGTCGATCGCCGCACGGGAGCATGCCTATGGCTTGCTGAGGCGGTGTCCCGACGTGCTGATCGCGGTATCGGCCGCCTCCGTGCCGGAGATCGCCCGTTTCAACATCCTCCAGGCCAGCATGCTCGCGATGTCGCGCGCCGTGGCGCGCCTGCCGCGCCGGCCCGATCTGGTTCTGGTGGACGGCAACCGGTGTCCGCCCCTTGCCTGTGCATCCCGCGCTCTCGTGGGCGGCGACGGTCTCAGCCTGTCGATCGCGGCGGCGTCCATCGTGGCGAAGGTGCTTCGCGACCGGCTGATGGCGCGGCTTGCGGCACGTTTTCCCGATTATGGCTGGGCCCGGAACGCCGGCTACGGCACCGCCGCCCATCGCGCCGCATTGCTGCGGCACGGTGCCACCCGCCATCATCGGGCGGGGTTCGGCACCGTGCGGCAGGCTATGCTCGAGCTTGCTCCCGCGGGGCCTGCCGGGCGGCCCGTCGGCATCGCGCCATGCTGACCTCCCCGCACCCGCGCCCCCCGGCGGCCGGGCGATCTCGCGAAAGAACCGCGTCGTGACGGGATTGATGCCGGTGGAACTGCCGCTCGACCAGATCCTGCTTGGCGATTGTGTCGAGATGATGCGGCTCCTGCCGGCGGGCTCAGTCGATTGCGTGTTCGCCGATCCCCCCTACAACCTGCAGCTCCGCGGGGAATTGCGGCGTCCGGACGACAGCCTCGTGGACGGGGTGGACGACGACTGGGACAAGTTCGGCGATTTCGCGGAATACGACCGCTTCACCCGCGAGTGGCTGAGCGAAGCGCGCCGGGTGATGCGCAAGGACGCCACCATCTGGGTGATCGGCTCCTACCACAACATCTTCCGCATCGGCACGATCCTGCAGGACCTGGGATTCTGGATCCTGAACGACGTGATCTGGCGCAAATCCAACCCGATGCCGAATTTCCGCGGCCGGCGCTTCACCAACGCGCACGAGACCATGATCTGGGCGGCGCGCGGCAAGAACAGCCGCTACCGCTTCAACTATGCGGCCATGAAGGCGCTCAACGACGACGTCCAGATGCGCTCGGACTGGCTGCTGCCGCTCTGCACCGGAGGCGAGCGGCTGCGCAACGCCCACGGCCTCAAGCTGCATCCCACCCAGAAGCCGGAAAGCCTGCTGCACCGCGTTTTGCTCGCGTCCACGGGCATCGACGATATCGTGCTCGATCCCTTCACCGGCACCGGCACCACGGCGGCGATGGCCAAGCGCCTCCGCCGCCGCTTCATCGGCATCGAACGCCATCCGGACTATGCGGAAGCCGCCATCGGCCGGTTCCGGCGCGAACGCCCGCTCGCGGAAGGGGAGGCGGTCGCCACCCCGGCCAAGCGCGACGTTCCGCGCGTGCCGTTCGGCAGTCTGGTGGAACAGGGTCTGGTGCCGCCCGGCACCCGGCTCTGCGACAAGAGCCGGCGGGTCTCGGCCACCGTGTCGCCCGACGGGACGCTTGTGGCCGGCAGCCGCCGCGGCTCCATCCATCAGGTCGGCGCCCAGCTCACCAACGCGCCGTCCTGCAACGGCTGGACCTTCTGGCACCTGGAGCAGGAGGGGCAGCTGATGCCTCTGGACACGCTGCGCGACCGTCTGCTGGCGGTGCGCGCCGAAGGCTGATCCGCCACCGGCCCTGGCCGGGCTTCAATCCGGCCGAGGCTCCCTGGTGTCCGGGGGCGGGATGTCGAACAGGGCGCTCCCGAGCGAGGCCACCACGACCATCGCCACCGCGACCGCCCCCCGCAGCGACAGGGCCTCGTGCAGCAGCACGAGGCCGATCACCGCCGCCAGCCCGGGCTCCAGGCTCATCAGCACCGCGAAGGTGCGCGTGCTCATGCGCCGCATCGCCATCATCTCGATCGGGTAGGGCAGGGCGCTCGACAGCATCGCTACGCCGAACGCGGCCAGCAGCAAGGCCGGATGGGCGAGCGCTTGCGAGATCGTCGCGGCCCCGAACGGCAGCGCGACCAGCGCGCCCACCGACATCCCGAGCGCGGTGGCGGCCAGCCCTTCCACGGATTGCCCGAGCCGGCGCCCGGTCAGGATATAGAGCGCCCAGCCGGCCGCCGCGCCGGCCGCGAACAGCAGCCCGACCGGGTCCACCGGATCGTGTCCGCCGAAGGGGTCGAGCAGCAGCAGCAGGCCGCCGATCGCCAGGGCCGCCCACAACAGATCGCCGAGCCGCCGCGAACCGGCCACCGCCAGGAACAGCGGCCCCATGAACTCCACCGCCACCGCAATTCCGAGCGGGAGCCGCACCAGGGATTCGTAGAACAACAGGTTCATCACCGCGAGCGAGGCGCCATAGGCCAGCACCCGCAGGATCGCGCTCCGGCCGCCGCGCAGCCGGATCGTGCTTCCCGTAACCCGCAACAGGATCAGCAGGGCGGCCGCCGCGAAGCCGGTCCGCATCATCACCATCCCGGCCGGCCCGAACGCGGGAAACAGCGACTTCGCCAGCGACGCCCCGCACTGCACGGACAGCATCCCGCACAGCAGGCTCGGGATCGCCAGCAGCCGCCGGCGCAGATCGCCGGACGCGCCGCCGTCCGCCGTGCCGGCGACGGTCGAAGCGGAAGACATGGAAGGAGCCCTGGAACCGGTGGAAGGCGCGTCTCCGCGTCCTGCGGCGCGGGAGGGCGTCCGGTAAAGCCCGGATCGCATCCGGTGGCAACAACGCGAGGTCGCGGGAATGGGAACGGGATCGGGCCCGGGGTGTCGTCTTCCCGGGGGCGAGCCGCCCTATCGAGATGATGGACGGCCAGCAGCGGATCCGCGCGCTCCAGCCCTGTTCGGCCCGCCGCGCGGTGACGCCGGCGGCCGGGCGCTTCGATGCGAGCAGACAGCTGGGAAGGCCGTTCCTGGCGGCGGCGTTCCCGGCCGGCTGCAGCGCCCCGGCCGCGACCCCGCTCGCCGGAAGTTTCAAACGGTCGCTTGGATGACCCCACGTGCGGCCATGGATGGTCGCGACGCGCCGTGCAGGGATGGGGTGTTGAATGGCGCGGTCCCCGATGAACCTCGCCTCTCAGCTAACCCGGTCGCGAGCACCCGGTCGTCAACGGGAGATCAGGGGCTTGGCGCGGCGGGTGGAAGAGGCCGGGACCGCAGCCTGACACCGACTGGCGCCTCGTTCGGCCGGCGACCATCGTTCCCCCCGCTTCTGCCGCGAAGCGACGTGTTCGGCCGCAGGCTCTGCTCGGCGGACTAAGGGAAAGCGATCACGAGCTTTCGAGGCCGAAGCCCCCCGGGCGAAATCCGGCTGGCCCCGCGCGGCGAAGGCCGCACGATCCGTTCGCGAAGGCCTGGTTGCTGCTCGGCCGGCAGCGGCCGCGTCAGCTGCCGTTGAAGCCGAGGAAGCCGATCTCCGGCTTGGGCGTGCCGCCATCGGAGGCCACCCGCACCGAGCGTGCAGGCTTGGCGGGCGTGCCGGCGTCCGCCAGCTCGCTGTCATGGCCGCGGCGGCGATGCTTGTTCTTCCGCCCCGCATCGTCCTTGCCGTCCGACCCTCCGGCGGTGCCCGCCGCGCTCGCCACCACCGGAGCGTTCTGCGAGCTGTCGCTGTTGCGCATGGACAGCAGCAGGAAGGTGATGTCGTTGCGGCTCAGGTCGATCGACATGTCGAGCGGCGACATGCCGAGCTCGTTCTTGCCCTGGATGTCGGCGCCCCGGTTCAGCGCTTCCTTGGCACCGGTGAGGCTGCCGCGATTGATGGAATCGAACAAAGCGGCGGTCGGCTCGAGGTCGGCGCCGCTGTGGGCCGAGGTGGAGGTTTCCTCGTCCGACACCGCGCCCGGGATCGCGGGCGGCGGCGCCTTGGCGCGCTCGTCCGCCTTGCGCTGCGCCGCTTCCGCCTGGTCCTTGGCCTCGCGCTCGTCGCTCGGATCGACCCCCTGGGCGTGGGCCGCCGCGTGGATGGCCATCACCGGTGCCGCGCCCAGCAGCAGAACCAGCAACAGGCGGCGGAGCGGGGAAAGCTGAAGCGTCATGAGGCGTCTCGGCTCGTTGACCGGGAAGGTGGCCGTGCGGCCTCCCGGTGGGCGGGTCGGTGGAGGGCGCATCAATAGCGGCGGCGACGGCGGGGTGCGACAGAAATTTGCGGGCGACCCTTGACGGCGCTCTCCGCGCTTCTAGCGCCGTCCTTCCCGGAACCAGCCCAGCAGCAGGAACAACAAGCACAGCGGTAGCACCGCCCAGGCGGGCAGCAGCCCCCGCGCATCCCGGCCGGTCACCACGTGGGCGGCGGTGCGGCGCAACCCGATCCAGCCGTCGCCGGCGGCGGTCTGCCCGGCGTCCACCAGACGGAGCGCCGGCACGCGCGGTGCCTTTGGGTCGGTACCCAGCCATGCCACCGCGCCGCCCGTCCGGGGCACCAGAGGCTGCAGCACGGTCGCCGTGGCCCGGAGGTCGGCGAGTTCGGTCGGGTCGGCCGGCACGGCGGCGGCGAAAGCGTGCCGGGTGCCGTCCGTCGCTTCCCAGATGCCGTCGGCGGCATCGGTAGGCAGCGCCATCTCCCCGTGCGCCGCGCCGTCGTTGCCCGCGGCGAGCGACAGGGAGCGGCGGATGCCGTCCGGCGCGACGATCGTCACCGTGCCGGCGCCGCTGCCGTCCGCGTCGCGTCGGCTCACCGTGAGCCGGTCGTCGAGGATGGCGGCAGAGAGCTGGTTTTCTTCCAGTTCCGGTTCCTTCATCAGCCAGTGCGAGATGCGCCGCAGCAGTTCCGATTGCGGGCCGCCCCCGTCCTCGCCGCGCGACCACAGCCATGCCTGGTCCGACAACAGCATCGCCACCCTGCCGTCGCCCTGCTGTTTCAGCACCAGCAGCGGACTCCGGTCCGGGCCGGTCAGCAGCACCTCTCCTTCCGTCCGGTCGGGCCGAAGCGCACGGAACCACGGGCCCCAGCGATTGGCCGCAGCGCCGTTCGGCCCCGCCCCCGTATTTCCGCCACCACCCGCGCCTCCTTCGGTCGGAGGCGGCATCTGCGGCAGTCCGGCCGTCACCGGATGCCGCCGTCCGAGCGCCGTCGGCATGGGGCGGAACGCCTGCTCCACCAGGCCGCCTTCCTCGGGCACGTGCGCCGGCAGCACCTCGCTCAGCGGAGTGTCCTGGAGGGTGCCGCGGCCGATGAATTCGGGCCCGGCGGTGAGCAGCAGGCCGCCCCCACCGCGCACGAAGCTCGCGATGTTGCGCAGATAGGCCAGGGGCAGGATGCCGCGATTCTCGAACCCGTCCAGGATGATCAGGTCGAACTGCCGGATCTTTTCCTGGAACAGCTCGCGCGTCGGAAAGGCGATCAGCGCCAGCTCGTTCAGGGGTGTGGTGTCGTCCTTGTCGGGTGGCCGCAGGATGGTGAAATGCACGAGGTCGACGCTGGGATCGGCCTTCAACAGCCGCCGCCACACACGCTCGCCCTGGTTCGGCGCGCCCGATACCAGCAGCACCCGTAGCCGGTCCCGCACGCCCGTGATCCGCACCACGGCGCGGTTGTTGAGCGTGGACACCTCGCCCGCGAGAGGTGACGCGTCCAACGACAACAGCATGGCGCCCGGCGCCGTCACCGGCAGGGTGATGTCCTGCGGCTCTCCCACCACAACGTTCCGGGTGAGCGGCGCGTCGCCGTCCCGGCGCAGGGTCAGAATGGCGTTGGCGCCGGGCCGCGCCGCCGGGCCCAGATCGTCCACCTGTACCCGAAGGGTGACGTTCTGCCCGACGATGCCGAAAGGCGGCGCCTGCAGCACCCGCAGCCGGCGATCGGACTCCTCCCCCGTGGCCGGGATCAGCAGATGCAGCGGCATTTCCCCGATCGGGGGGCCGGACTCCGACGGGAAACGGCTCGGCGGTTCTGCCGGTGCGTCGTGCGCTTCGCCGTCCGACAGGGCGACGATCCCTGCCAACTGGTCGCGCGGGATGTCGGCGGCCGCCCGCCGGACAGCCTCCAGCAGCCGGGTGCCGGCATGCTCGCGATCATCCACGGTGGCGCGACGCAGCTGGAGGCCGGGGATCGCGGCCGCCTCCCGCTCCAACGCCCGCTGCGCGGCATCCACCACCGCTTCGCGCGGACCGACCCGCATCGACCCGCTCCGGTCCGTCACCATCAGCAGGGTCCGCGGCAGGGGACGCCATCGTTCCCGCAGCAGCACCGGCCCCAGCAGCCAGCAGAACAGCAGGGCGAAGGCGCCCGCGCGCCACCAGACGCCGCGACCACCCCGCCATGCCAGCAGCGCCAGCGCCGCCAGCATCGCCAGCCCCAGGACCCAGAGGGTGGCCGGAGGCAGCAGCGGCTGCAGACCGATCGCGAGCCCGGCGGGGCGCCAATGCAGGATATCGGGCATGAACGGGCCGCCGCTCAGTTGCCGAGCCGGTGCAGCAGGGCCGGCACGTGGACCTGATCCGCCTTGTAGTTGCCGGTCAGGGCGTAGATCACCGCGTTCACCCCGAAACGGAAGGCCATCGTCCGCTGGGTGTCGCCACCCGGGATCACCGCGTATGGGGCGTCGCCGTTCGCGTCCACCGCCCAGGCGGCCGCCCAGTCGTTGCCACCGATGATCACCGGGCTCACCCCGTCATTGCCGGCATCGTCGTCCCGCGCGACCCACACCGGATTGCCGTCGAAGCGCCCCGGAAAATCGTGCAGCAGATAGAAGGTGCGCGACAGGACGTGGTGATCGTCCACCGGGCGCAGGGCGGGGATGTCGAGACCGGCGGCGGCGCGGCGCAGGGCACGGGCCGCCCCTGGCGCATAGCCCGTGAAGCCGCCGCCCGCCGGCGCGGCGGTGCCGCCCTGGCCGTCATTGCCCTGGGCGTCATCGCCCTGGGTGTCGATCAGCAGGATGCCGCCATGGCGCATGAAGCTGTTCAGGGCGCTGATGGCGGCGGCCCCGGGCGGCACGGTGCGGGCGGTGATCGGCCAGTACAGCAGCGGGTAGAACGCAAGATCGTCCCGCCCCGGCACCACCCCGTCCGGTTGTCCGAGCCGCGCGGAGGTCCGGGCGTTCACATAGGTCGCCAGTCCCGACAGCCCCTGGCGAGACACCGTGTCCACCGCGTCGTCGCCCGTGACCACGTAGGCAAGGCGGGTTTCCAGCGCCGCCCTCGGCACCGCATCGGTGGCGCCGACGGCCCCGGCAGCCCCGGCGGCCGTGGGCGCGGGAGCGGCGGCCACGGCGGAACCGGTGGCGGTGGCCAGTCCCGCGATCAGAACCACCAGCGCTGCCGCGCCGCCGCCGCGCATCCGGCCCAGCCCGCCCCGCAGCAGGAGCACCGCCAGCACGTCCGCGCACAACAGCATGATGGCGGCGGTCAAGAGCGACGGGCCGAGCGACCGGTCCGCCACCCGGGCGCGGAGATCCGCCACCCGTCCCATCGGGGGTGCCACCGCCAGCGCTGGAAGCGCGTCTCCAACCGACAGGGCCCGGCGCTCGGCAAGCGCGCCGTAGAAGCCGGCCGGATGCCGGACCGAGGCGGCCACCTGTCCGAAGCGGTCGGCCGGCAGGCCGCGTGAGGCTGGCGGCGGCGGCCCTGGCACCCCGTCGCCGTCCAGCGTGCTGACGGGCGAAAGCACCTGGTCGCCGCCCGGGGCGGATACCCCTGCGGCCCGCTGCACCAGCCGCCGCAGCATGGCCGGAAACATTCCGCTCAACGGAAGGCTGGACCAGTCCGCAGTGCTGGACACGTGGAACAGCACGAGTTGCCCCGCGCCCAGCGCGCGATGGGTGACCAGCGGCGTGTTGTCGGCGAGCGTCGCCCAGCTCTGGCGCGACAGGTCGGGACCGGGCTGGGCCAGCACCTGCCGAGACACGGTGGCGTCGGCCGGCACGGGAAGCCCGCGGAACGGCGAGTCTTCGTTGAACGGCGCCAGGTGCTCCGGCCGCCCCCAGCTCATGCTGCCGCCGAGCTGGCGCGACCCGTCCAGCAACGGCACGGGCAGCAGCGGATCGGCGCTGGCGTCCGGCGCGGCGCCCGGATCGGCATCCGGCGTCGCGTCCTCGTCCGTGTCGGACGGGCCGGCGGCTTCGTGAGCCGGTCCCGGGGCGGTGCCGGATGCGCCCGCCGAGGCGTCCGACGAAGCGGCCGCCTCGGCGGCGAGCCTCGGCCCGGCGAAGCGGATCAGCATGCCGCCGCCGCGCACCCAGGCGGCGACCCGCTTCCGGTCGGCGGGATCCTGCAGGGTGCCGTCGGGCGCGATCAGCACGGACAATTTCCCGGCGAGCAGATGGGAAACGTCGCCTTCCCGGAGGTCGCTGTCGGCCGCGAGGGCCCGACGGAGAAAGAACGCGTTGCCCACCAGCGGGGTGTCGCCGCCGCCCGACGAGAGCAGCCCCACCGGACGCCGCCGGCTGCTTTCGTCGAGCAGCCTGATACCGCCGGCACCCGGCATGGCCGGGATCGCCAGCCGCCCGATCTGGTTGCGCAGCTCCGGCGGCAGCTGGATGCGCAGGTCGGCGGACCCGGCACCGGCGGGCATAATGCCGCCTACATGTGCCAGCACGCCGTTCTCGGAGTTGAGGGCATCCAGTTCGATCGGACGCGGCCGCCCGGCCGGCACCGCGCGGGCCGGAACCACCAGCCCGTCGGGTACAGGCCGTGGCGACCCGGCCAGCATCACCCCGTCCGGGCCGTCCCGGAGCTCCGACACCGTGCCGATCCGCGCCAGCGCCCGCCTCAGCGCGTCGTCGCCGATCCCGGTCGCGAGCCCGTCGGACAGGTAGGACACCCGGCGGATGCCGTTCATGGCCGCGGGAAGGCCTGCCGCCGCGGCGGCGCGATCGACCGGCCAGGGCATCGGCCGCAGACCTTCCAGGCGGTGCAGCACGGAGGCGCCCGTCGCGGGGGCGTCCGCGGACGGGGGCGCGCCGGTGCCATCCGGGGCGGTGAGCAGCAGCGACACGGGGGCGTTCTGACGGTCTGCTTCTGCTGCCAGCTCGCGGGCCGCCGCCAGCCGGTTCTGCCAGTCCGGCGCCGAGGCCCAGCCATCGTCGAGCACCAGCAGCAGCCCGCCCGTCCGGTCCGCCGCGGCGCGGGGCGCCCGCACCAGCACCGGCTGCGCCAGGCCCACCACCACCAGGGCCACCGCCAGCAGCCGCAGCGCCAGCAGCCACCAGGGCGCGCGGCGCGCCTCCTGCCGCGGTGTCGTGAGCCCGTGCAGCAGCCGGATCGCCGGGAAGGGCTGACGACGGGCCGGCGGCGGCACGGCGCGCAGCAACCACCACAGCACCGGCAGCACCAGCAGCGCCAGCAGCAGCCAGGGGTGCAGCAGGATCATGGGCTGGATTGCCCCCGGGCCGCCCGGCCAGGAAGAACTGCATCCAGGTACCCGGGCGCTTGGCTCGTCATGACGTGGCCGTTCCGGACGCCGTTCGCATGCGAGCGCGGAGCCCGGCCGGCGGGGGAGCGTTCCGTCACGGATGCCGCCCGGCGGCCGCGGAAATGTTCAGCGCCTGGTGCAGCGCCAGCAGCGTGTTCATCGGCGGCCGATCGGTATCGTGGCGGTGCAGGGTGAAACGGGCGGCGCCGCACAAGCCCCGCAGCCCTTCCTGGTGGTGCTCGAACGCGTCCCGGTAGGCGGTGCGGACCGCTTCCGCGTCGGGCACCAGCGTTTCCTGCTCGCCCTCCAGCCCGGTGAACCGCACCCGTCCGCGATAAGGCAGAGCCTGCTCGGCCGGGTCCAGCACCTGCACCAGATGGCACCGCAGCGGCCGGGCGGCGAGCGTCGCGAACAAGCGCTCGATTTCCGGCAGCGGCGACAGGAAGTCGCCGAACATCACCAGGGAACCGTGCGCGGGCAGGGCATCCGCGTCCGGCAGCGGCGGCGCGTCCGCCGGCAGGTGGGCGAGATCGCGCGCCAGCCGCTCGGCATCCGGCCGGCCGGTCCGCGCTGTCCGGCGGGGGTCGCCGGCCAGCCGCACATGCTCGCCGCCCCGCATCAGCAACACGCCGAGCGCCAGCAGCAGCAATTCGGCCCGGTCGCGCTTGAACGGCAGGCTGTCCGAGGAACGCCAGGCCATGCTGGCGGAAGCGTCGCGCCACAGCACCGCGGTTTGCGCCGCTTCCCATTCGTGCTCGCGCACGAACGCCCGCATCGATCGTGCCGACTGACGCCAGTCGATCCGGGTCGCGGACTCGCCGGGCATCAGCTGCCGGAACTGCCAGAAGCTGTCGCCCTGTCCGGCTCGCCTGCGGCCATGAACGCCCTGGGCGACCGTGGACGCGACGCGCTCGGCCGCCAGCAGCAGCGGGGGCAGCCGGGCTGCCAGCGCTTCTGGTTCCACGGCGTCCGCAGGCCGCGCGGCGACGCCGGAGCCCGCGGGAGAGCCGCCCGTCCGGATGCCGGGCCTGGGCGCGGACGGGCCGGAATCGAACGGGCCAGAACCGACCGGACCAGAACCGACCGGGCCGGAACCGACCGCGCCGGGGCCTGGGCTGCCGTTGCGGAACCGCTGGAAGCCGAACAGCCTCACCTGAGGCGCTGCACCAGGCCGTCGATCAGGTCCTCGAGCCGTACGCCTTCGGCGCGGGCGCCGAAGCCGAGCGCCATGCGATGGCGCAGAACCGGGCCGGCCAACGCGGCCAGATCGTCGAGGCTCGGCGCGAGCCGCCCGTCGAGCAGCGCCCGTGCCCGGCAGGCGAGCATCAGCGCCTGGGCGGCGCGGGGCCCCGGACCCCAGGCGAGCGACCGGCGCACCCTCTGGTCCGAGGCGGTTTCCGGGCGTGCGCCGCGCACCAGCCGCAGGATGGCGTCGAGCACCTGCTCTCCCACCGGCATCTGCCGCACCAGAAGCTGGGCGGCGGCGAGTTCGCCCGGCGCCAGCACGGGCTCCGCCGCCGGGCGGCTGGCGCCGGTGGTGGCCAGCAGCATCGCGCGTTCCGCCGCTTCGTCCGGGAAGAACAGGTCCACCTGCAGCATGAACCGGTCCAGCTGCGCTTCCGGCAGCGGATAGGTGCCTTCCTGCTCGATCGGGTTCTGGGTGGCGAGCACGTGGAAGGGCTGGGGCAGCGGGTAGTTGGTGCCGGCGACCGCGACCCGGCCTTCCTGCATGGCCTGCAGCAGCGCCGACTGGGTGCGGGGGCTGGCCCGGTTGATCTCGTCCGCCATCAGCAGCTGGCAGAACACCGGGCCATGCACGAACCGGAACGCCCGGCGCCCGGCGGCGTCTTCTTCCAGGATCTCGCTGCCGGTGATGTCGGCCGGCATCAGGTCCGGGGTGAACTGCACCCGGCGCGCGTCCAGCGCCAGCACCCGGCCGAGCGTTTCCACCAGCAGCGTCTTGCCGAGGCCCGGCGCCCCCACCAGCAGCGCATGGCCGCCAGACAGGATGGCGGTGAGCACCTGTTCCACCACCCGGTCCTGGCCGAAGATGATCCGGCCGACCTCGCCGCGCACCCGTCCGAGCCGCTCCGACAGCCGGTCGTAGGCGGCGACGATGTCTGGGACGTCCCCGTCGGCGGGAGCCGGGATGGGATCCCCGGGTATCGCCGGGGCCGGGGGAGGTGGCGTTGGCACGCCCTCTCCGGGGGAGGGAGCAGCGAACGTCATGGCATCGAACCTCTCACGCCTCGCAATCTGCCATGTCCGGGGCTTTCATCAAGCCGCCATCGCTTCCTATATCGCTTTGATGGGTCGCAGCGGCACGAGGCAGGACGTGATTCACGCGGAGGGGAACGAGACCGTCATCGGCGAGCGGAGCACCTCTTCCAGGCCTTCGGCACCCGCCACTCCGCGCGGGCCCTCGTCTCTCGACATCTGCGGGATCGATTGGTCGCGGCACGTTGAAGCGCTTTCGCCCCGCGATTGCGGACGGCTGCCGTTCCTGATCCAGCGCGACGGCACCTGGCTGTACCGGGGCTCGCCGATCCGCCGCAAGCCGCTGGTATGCCTGTTCGGCAGCGTGCTCCGCCGCGACGCGGCCGGGCTCTACCGGCTGGAAACGCCGGTCGAGCGGGGGCTGATCGAGGTGGAGGACGTGCCGTTCGTGGCCGTGGAGCTGGACTGGACCGGGTGCGGCCGCGACCAGCGACTGTCCTTCCGGACCAACATCGACCAGATCATCTGTGCCGGGCCGGACCATGCGCTGGACGTCAACTGGCGCTGTGCCTGTTCGAGCGGCAATGGCGCCGTGCCCTACCTGACCGTGCGCCCGGGCGACGGGGCGCTGCCGATCCAGGCCCGGGTGGCACGCTCGGTCTATTACGAGCTGGCGGCGCTGGCGGTGCCGGGCCGGCATGACGGGCTCGATTGCATGGGCGTCTGGAGCTGCAACCGCTTCTTTCCGGTGGGGCCGATGCCGCAGGGCCTCGATGCGGCACCGGCCGGCGGGTGCAAACTGGTGGCCGGTGCGGATCGTGACGCCGGCTGATCCGGCCCCTGTCCTCCGTCCGCCCGTTCTCGACACGCCGTCTCCCGCCGAGCTGATCGCCGCGCTGGACGCGCTTCCGGGCCGCGACGCGTTGATGCCGGTGCTCGACGCGCTGCCGGACGCACGCCTCGTGGGGGGTGCCGTGCGCGACATCCTGGCGGGCCGGCCCAGCGCGGACCTCGATCTCGGCACGCCGTCGCCGCCGGAGGACACCATGCGCCGCGCCGTGGCTGCGGGGCTGAAGGCGGTTCCCACCGGCCTCGCTCACGGCACGGTGACCATCGTCTCGGCCGGCCGTCCCGTGGAGGTCACCACCCTGCGCCGCGACGTCCAGACCGACGGCCGCCACGCGGTGGTGGCCTGGACGGAGTCCTGGACGGAAGACGCGGGCCGCCGGGATTTCACCATCAACGCCATGTCGCTCGGCCGCGACGGGGTTCTGCACGATCCGTTCGGGGGAGTGCGGGACCTGCGGGAACGACGGGTCCGCTTCGTGGGCGAGGCGGCGCGCCGCATCGAGGAGGACGCGCTGCGCATCCTCCGCTTCTTCCGCTTCCACGCGAGGTTCGGCGGTTCGGTGCCCGATGCCGAGGCGGTGGCGGCGATCGCGACGGGCGCGGCGGGGCTCGACAGGCTGTCGGCGGAACGCGTGCAGGCGGAGCTGTTCCGGCTGTTGCGCCTGCCCGATCCGGCCGGCGCTGTGACGCTGATGCACGAGCTCGGCGTCCTGGACCGGGTGCTGCCGGGCGTCGGCGATCCGGCGCCGCTCGCCCGGCTCGTGGCGCTGGGGGCGCCGGCGGATCCGGTGCTGCGGCTGGCGGCTCTCGCCGGCACGGAATCCGCGGCAGCGGCCCGACGACTGAAGCTGTCGAATGCCGATGCGGTCCGGCTGGCCGGACTGGCCGAGCCGGGCACCCTGCGTCCCGACGCTGGCGATGCCGAGCTGCGGCGCAGCCTCGCCGGTCGGGAACCCGCGCTGTTGATCGACCGGACCTGGCTCGCGCAGGCAGGGGATCGGAATGGTCCGGCGGATTGGGCGGCCTTGCGTCGCCAGCTCGCCGATACGCCGCGCCCGGTGTTTTCCGTGTCGGGCCGGGACGCGGTGGCCGCGGGCATCCGTGCGGGTCCGGAGGTGGGGCGGGCATTGGCGGCCGTGCATGACTGGTGGCTATCCGAGGGGTGCCGGCCGGACCGGGAGGATTGCGTGCGCAAGCTGGAAGCGTTCGCGGCGGCCATGGGCTGAGGCGCGTTTCCGCATTCCTGTCCTAGGGAGGGCCACCGCCGATTTGTGGGGCGGTCCGGGCCCTGGTAAAGCCCCGGCGATGAACGTCGCGCAGCGTCCTCCGGTGGTGTCCGTGCCGCCGTCGAGCGTCCCGCAGCCGCCCGGCGCGCCGGGGCCGCGTGCCGCGACGCCGCCCGCCGCGGCCTCCGGAGAGCCGCCCAGCAGCGTCTGGCTGCTGCGGCGCTTGTGGCGCGAGGAGGTGCACCGTCATCGCGGCCGGCTCGCCGGGGTGGTGACGCTCACCGTGCTGATGGCGGCGCTGACCGCGCTGTATCCGCTGGTGATCCAGCGCGCGCTGGACATGTTCGCCGCGCACGACCCGCGCATCCTCTACCAGGTGCCGGCCCTGGTGGTGGTGATCGTCACGCTGAAGGCTGCTGCCCAGTACGGGCAGACGCTGGCGGTGCAGAACCTGGTGCTGGTGGTGATCCGCGGCCTCCAGGGGCGCATGTTCAGCCATCTGGTGCGGGCCGACATCGCCCGCATCGAGCGGGAAGCGCCGGCGCAGCTCGCGGCGCGCTTCACCACCGATGCCGTGACCATCCGCGAAGCGATGATCCGGGCGGTCAACTCCCTCGGCGACACCGTGACGGTGTTCGGGCTGGTGGCCTCCATGTTCTACATGGACTGGGAGATGAGCCTGATCGCGGGCGTGCTGTATCCGGTCGCCGCGGTGCCGATCCAGCGCATCGGCAAGCGTGTCCGCCGCGCGTCGGGCGGCATGCAGGAGCAGATCGGCGAAACCGCCGCCCTGTTGAACGAGAGCTTTGCCCAGGCGCGCTCGGTGCGCGTTTACCGGCTGGAACAGGCCGAGGAAGCCCGCTCCAGCGAAAGCTTCGACCTGCTGCATCGGTCCATGTTGCGGATCATCCGGGGCCGGGCGCGTGTGGAGCCCGTCCTGGAGGTGCTGGGCGGCGCCGCGGTGGCGGCAGTGCTGGGGTTCGCGGGATGGCGCGCGGCCACGGGCGGCAGCACCCTGGGCGATTTCTCGGGCTTCGTGGCCGCCCTGCTGCTGGCGTCCCGGCCCCTGCGGGCGCTGGGCTCGCTCAACGCCGCGGTGCAGGAAGGACTTGCGGGATTGTCGCGGGTGTTCGCGGTGATCGACGAACCGCCGGGCGTGACGGAATGCGCCGGCGCCCGGCCGCTGCCGCCCGGCAAGGGACGGCTGACGTTCGAGGAAGTGAGCTTTCGTTATCCCGACGGGCGGGAAGGGCTCCGTGGGTTGAGCTTCGTGGCCGAGCCTGGCCTCACGGTGGCGCTGGTGGGGGCCTCGGGGGCCGGCAAGTCCACCGCCCTGTCGCTGATCCCCCGCCTGCACGACGTGGGCGGCGGCCGCATCTCCCTGGACGGGGTGGATCTGCGCGATCTCAGCCTGGAGTCGCTGCGCGACGCGATCGCCTATGTCAGCCAGGACACCTTGTTGTTCGACATGTCGGTGGCTGCCAACATCCGCATGGGCCGGCCCGGCGCCACCGACGAGGCGGTGCGCGATGCGGCCCGGGCGGCGGCGGCGGAAGACTTCATCCTGGCGCTGCCGGACGGGTTCAATACTCGCGTCGGTCCCGGCGGCCAGCGCCTGTCCGGCGGGCAGCGGCAGCGCGTGGCGCTGGCCCGCGCCCTGCTGCGCGATCCGCGGCTGCTGCTGCTCGACGAGGCGACCTCGGCCCTGGATGCGGAAAGCGAGGCCATCGTGCAGGACGCGCTGGTGCGATTGCGCGAGGGGCACACCACCATCGTGGTCGCCCACCGGCTTTCCACCGTGCGGTCGGCCGACCTGGTGGTGGTGCTGGCAGACGGCCGGGCGGCCGAATGCGGCACCCACGCCGAGCTGATGGACCGCGACGGGCTGTATGCCCGGCTGGTCCGTACCCAGGCCCTGGCCTTGTAGACGGCCGGACGCACGACTTCCTGCCCATCATTCACAGGGTCGCGACCGTCGACGCCGGCCCGCGTTGCCCGATCATGACTCCCGTGGCAGCATACTGACCGAACCGGTCGGTCAGACGACCGACCATCTGTTTTCCGGCCCCGGCTGCGCAAGGAGTTTTCATGGCCGACGACGACCGCGCGCAGGACCATGACGAGCAGGATGGCTCGGACGGGGAAGGGCAGCAGGATTCCGATCAGGGCGACCAGAAGAACGACAAGTCCTCGAACGACGGCGACGGGAAGAACGGGGACGGCAAGAGCGGCGACGAGAAGAAGAACGAGGGCGAGGAGAAGCGCGACAAGGAGCGCAAGAAGGCCAAGCCGATCGTCAAGATCGGGCTGATCCTGTTCGTGATCCTGCTGGTGGTGGGCGGCTTCTTCTACTGGTATCTGACCCGCAACGAGGAAAGCACCGACGACGCCTACACCGCCGGTCGCACCGTCAACATCGCGCCGCACGTCGCCGGCTACGTGATCGAGCTGGCCGTCAACGACAACCAGTTCGTCCGGGAGGGGCAGGTCCTGCTGCGCATCGATCCGCGCAACTACCAGGCGAGCGTCGATCAGGCGCAGGCATCGGTCGATCAGGCGAAGGGTCAGCTCGAAGGCGCCAAGTATCAGGTCGAGGTGTCCAAGAAGAACTTCCCCGGCCAGCTCAAGGTGGCGCAGGGCCAGCTGGCGATGGCGCAGGCGCAGCAGTTCCGCGCCGAGACCGACTACAAGCGACAGCACAGCATCAGCCGTGCCGCGACCACGCAGCAGGACATCGACTACTCCACGGCCGCCCTCGATCAGGCCAAGGCGCAGGTGCTGCAGAGCCAGGGCCAGCTCGAACAGGCGACCCCGGTGGCCGCCAACATCGGCAACAGCCAGACCCGCGTGACGCAGCAGTCCGGAACCCTGGAGCAGGCGGAAGCCCAGCTCGCGACGGCGAAGCTGAACCTGGAATGGACTGTGATCCGCGCGCCCCACGACGGCTGGATCGCGCAGCGCAACGTCGAACGCGGCAACTACGTGCAGAGCGGGCAGTCCCTGTTCTCCATCGTGGAGCCCGAGGTTTGGATCTCCGCCAACTTCAAGGAAACCCAGATCGCCCGCATGCGCCCGGGCCAGCCGGCGACCGTAAGCGTGGACGCCTATCCGCAGCTCAAGCTCCATGCCCATGTGGACAGCATCCAGCTCGGTTCCGGCGCGGCCTTCAGCGCCTTCCCGCCCGAGAACGCCACCGGCAACTTCGTGAAGATCGTGCAGCGCGTGCCGGTGAAGCTGGTGATCGACGATGGGCTCGATCCGTCGCTGCCGCTGCCGATCGGCATCTCGGTGGAACCGACGGTGAACGTGGAAGAGCGCAAGCCCGCCTCCGCGGCGCCGCGGTGACCGGCGTCCCGGGGCCGGTGCGGGGGACGAGGCGGGGATGAGCGGGACGCAGAACAAGAGCCAGGAATGGTCGCCCGGCGCCAATCCCTGGCTGATCGCGGTGGTGGTGACGCTGGCGGCTTTCATGGAGGTGCTGGACACCACCATCGTCAACGTGTCGCTGCCGCATATCGCGGGCAACCTGTCGACCTCCTACGACGATGCCAGCTGGGCGCTAACCTCCTATCTGGCGGCCAACGGCATCGTGCTCACCATCTCCGGGTGGCTGAGCCGGTTGTTCGGGCGCAAGCGCTACTTCCTGATCTGCATCGGCATGTTCACCGTGTGCTCGTTCCTGTGCGGGATCTCGAGCAATCTCGGCGAGCTGATCGTGTTCCGGCTGTTGCAGGGCTTCTTCGGTGGCGGCCTGCAGCCGACCCAGCAATCCATCATCCTCGACACCTTCCCGCCCGAGAAGCGGGGCGCCGCATTCGGCCTCACCGCCATCGCCACGGTGGTGGCGCCGGTGCTCGGCCCGACGCTGGGCGGCTACATCACGGACAACGCGTCCTGGCGCTGGGTTTTCTTTATCAACATCCCGGTCGGCCTCTTCGCCCTGATGGCGGTGGCGGCGCTGGTGCAGGACCCCCCTTGGGCGCAGCAGAAAAAGAGCCCGGTCGACTATATCGGCCTCGGCCTGATCGCGCTCGGTCTCGGCTGCCTCGAGGTGATGATGGACCGCGGCGAGGACGACGACTGGTTCGGCTCGCCGTTCATCTGCCTGATGGGGCTGTTCACCGTGATCGGCATCCTGGGCGCGATCGGCTGGCTGCTGGTGGCCAAGCGCCCGGCGGTCGAGCTCCGGGTGCTGAACGACCGCAACTTCGCGGTAGGCTCGATGGCGATCAGCGTGGTCGGCGTGGTGCTGTATGCCAGCGCGGTGGTGATCCCGCAGTTCTCGCAGCAGGTGATCGGCTACACCGCGACCCTGGCCGGACTGGTGCTGTCGCCGGGCGGTCTCGGCATCATCGTGCTGATCCCCTTCGTGGGCCGTCTGATGAAGGTGGTGCAAACACGCTACATTATCGCGTTCGGTTTCTTCGTGATGGGCTCGTCGCTGGTTTATTCCGCGCACCTCGTGCTCAACATCGATTTCACCCATCTGGTGATGTACCGGCTGAGCCAGACGGTGTCGCTCGGCTTCCTGTTCGTGCCGATCAGCACCATCGCCTACCAGACCATTCCCCGGGAATTGCGGGGCGACGCGTCGGCGTTGTTCAGCATGTTCCGCAACGTGTTCGGCGCGGTCGGCATTTCCCTGGCACAGTCGCAGGTCACTGAACGAACCCAGGTGCGCGAGGCGCACATCGTCCACTGGATGACGCCGTTCCACCAGCCGTTCAACGAGTACCTCAGCCGGTCCGAGGCCGTGCTGCAGCGGCTCGGACGTCCCGCGACGGAACTGCAGGCGCAGGCGCAGCAGCACCTGCACCAGCAGTTCATCATGCAGGCCTCCACCCTCGCCTACAACGACGTGTTCATGATCTTCTCGGTGGTGGCGTTCGCCATGGTGCCGTTCTGCTTCCTGCTGCGTCCGGCCCGTGGTGGCGGCGGGGGCGGCGGCGGCCACTAGAACCACCCGGACGCTCGCCCCCCGCCGGTCGCCGGGGGGCTGCCCCGCGGACTCGCGGCGCGGTGTTCCTGTCCGGGACGGACGGGGTGGCGACGGCGTCAGTTCGGGCTGATGACCAGCTCCACGAGGTTCGGCAGGCCCGAGGCGATGCCGTCCTCGATGGCGCCGGCGATGTCTCCCGCCGCGGTGATGCGGCGCGACGGCACGCCCATGGAGGCGGCCAGCGCCATGAAATCCACCGCAGGATCGTTCAGTTCCATGGCGATGAAGCGGTTGGCGCGCGCGCTCAGGTAGTGATCCTGACGCTTCATGAAGTTCTTGAGGATGTTGTACTCGCCGTTGTTCATCACCACGAACGTGACGGGCAGCCGTTCCCGCGCCGCCGTCCACAGCGCCTGCGGCGAGTACATCGAAGCGCCGTCGCCCACCAGGGAGACCACCGGCTCCCGGTCGCGCCCGAGCGAGAACCCGACCGCCGCCGGCATCCCCCAGCCGAGCCCGCCGCCCCGGCACGACCAGTATTGCCGGCCGGACGACGAATCGAGCAGCGAGCGCACGTGCCACATGGTGCAGGGCGATTCGTCGATGATCGGCACGTTGGGGCCGATCGCCCGCACCGCTTCGGAGGCCGCCACGAAGGAGGTGGTGACCGCCTCCTGGCGCTCGGCTTCCACCCGCGCCCGCTGTTCGGCGCGCAGGGTCTCACGCTTGCGCTGGGCTTTCTCGCGCTGGGCGGCGATGGCTTCCCGGTGCCGGCTCAGCTTGCGCTCCAGCGACGGCATCAGCGCCCGGACCGAGGCGCGGATGTCGCCCACGCAGGACAGGGCGGTGACGTAGGTGCGGCCGAGATCGCGGACATCGGCCGACAGCTGGTAGAGCTTGCAGCCCGGCGGTACTGCGGGGCCCTCCGAATACAGGATGGTGATGGTGGACTTGCCGCCGAGCGCGAACACCGCGTCGAACGGTTCCAGCACGTCGCGGATGTCGGCCGCGCGGGTGGGCAGGCTCCCCGCCCACAGCGGATGCGCGGTCGGGAAAGGGATGGTGGCCGGCCAGGAGGAGCCGAAAACCGGAGCACCCAGCGCTTCGGCCAGCGCCACGACCTCTGCCGTGGCGCCGGAGCCCGACACCTCGTCGCCGGCGACGATCGCCAGCCGCCCCGGACGGGTCTCGCTGAGCAGGCTGCCCAGCTCGTCCAGCGATCCTGCGACGGAGGCGCGGTCGATGCGGGATACCTCGGCGATCCCGACCGCGCTCGGCCGTTCCATGACGTCCATCGGCAGGCTGAGGAACACGGGTCCCGACGGGGCGGCCATGCTGTCGTGGAAGGCCCGGCGCAGCAGCAGCGGAATCTGGTCCGGATCGATGATCTCGTGCGCCCATTTCACCGCGGGCGCCGCGATGCCGACGAGATCGCCGAACAGAAGCGGATCGGTGAGGTTGTGGCGCATGTCCTGCTGGCCGGCCGTGACCACCAGGGGAGTGTTGGCCACCTGGGCGTTGATCAGTGCGCCCATCGCGTGGCCCAGCCCGCCGGCCGTGTGCAGGTTGAGGAATCCCGGCCGCCCGGACGCCTTGGCGTAGCCGTCGGCCATGGCGGCGACGCTCGCCTCCTGAAGCCCCAGCACGTAGGAGATGTCCGCCGCGTCGGTCAGCGCGTCCATCAGGGCCAGCTCGGTGGTGCCGGGATTGCCGAAGATGTAGCGCACGCCCTCGCTGCGCAGCACCTCCAGCATCACGGCCGCACCCCGGCGGGGGGCCACATCGTCGACGGCGGTGATGCCGGTGGTCATGCCGGGTTGGGCCATGGGAGCGTATCCTGCCGGAAGCGATGGTTCGGCCCAGGATGCGCAACCGCGCACCAGCCGGCAATGGGCGCGAAGGGCCTGGCGGGCCCATCCAAGACGGTCAGGCCGGCGGAAGCGGCGGCGCGTGGCGGCTGCCGTGATGGGCGGCCCATACCCGGGTGAACTCGGCGCCGATCAGAAAGATCTGCGCGGAATAATAGACCCACAGCAGCACCACCACGAGCGCGCCCGCCGCGCCATACGAGGAGGCGACCTGGCTGCTGCCGATGTAGAGGCCGATCAGGGTCTTGCCGATCACGAACAGGGCGGCGGTGGCGACCGCGCCCACGCCGACATCGTGCCAGGTGATCGGCTTGTCGGGGAGCACCTTGTAGATCAGCGCGAACAGGGCGGTGATCAGCCCGAACGACAGCAGGAAGTTCACCAGCTGCAGCAGGATGTCGATGTCGGGCAGCACCCTTTGCAGCCTGTGGCTGAACGCGGCGATCGCGGCGCTGGCGGCCAGCGACACGATCAGAAGGAACGCCAGCGCCGCCACCAGGCCGAGGCTGACGGCCCGCGCGCGCACCAGCCTGGTGACGGTGGAGGTCTTGGGCTCCGCGCGCCAGATGCGGTTCAGCCCGGCCTGCATCTCGCCGAAGATGCCCGACGCGGTAACCAGCAGGGTGCCGATGCCCAGCGCCGTCGCCAGCCGGCCGCTGTTCTTGTTGGACGCGGATGCGATCATCGCCTGGATCGCCTCCGCGGCGTCCTGGCCCATCATGCCGCGGAGCTGCCCCACCACCGCCCCGCGCGCGGCCTCCTCGCCATAGGCGAGCCCGGTGATGGCGATCACGATCACCAGCACCGGGGCGATCGCGAACACCGTGTAGTAGGCGATGGCCGCCCCGCGGGACAGCGCATCGTCCTCCAGATAGGCGTTGACCGTGTCCCTCAGCAGCGTCCAGGCGAACCGAAGCATCCCGTTCCATCCTTCCGCGCCGAGGCTGCGCGGCAGGAACGGAGCGCTAGCGGATCGGTTGCGCGCCGGGGTGCACGGCGGCCCGCCAGAAGGTCAGGCGGCGAGACCCCTGGTGATGATCGCGCCCAGCATGAGGTCCGGCCGGGGCGTGAAGCCGGGCGCGTCCCACCCCAGAAAGTCGCGCCGCTTGGTCGCGTCCGACACCGCGTAGGCGTTGATCGCCACGGAAACGGTGTCGCCCGTGCCCGCCGGCGGCGCGGTCGCGTAGAGGTAGTCGCCCGTGCGGCGCGCGTAGGGCGTGCTGCCATCGAACTGGTTGCAGCGGGCGAGCAGGGCGGGGAGCCGGGCGCGGGGAATCTCGCCGACCGCCACCTTGCCGTCGAAGCGCAGGAACGCGCGAAGGTCGTCGGCCGTCACGGTGCCGGCCGGAAGGCCGTCGCCGAACGTGGTGTGCGACAACAAGCCGATATCGGCGCCGGCGGCTTGCTTCACCCGGCCAGCGGCCCAGCCCACGGCCTCGTCCAGCGGCATCGCCCGGTCGAGCGTCCCGATGGCGGCGACGTCGCGCGGCTGGAGGGCGGCGGCGCGCCGTGTCGCCAGCAGGCGGGCGAGACCGGCATCCTCGGGCGATGCCTCCGCCAGCAGCACGTCGCGAACCGCCAGCACGGGAACGCCTTCGCGGAACCGCACCGTCAAAACCTGGAACGCGCTGGACCAGGCGCCGCTGTGCAGATGCAGGCCGCCCGGCGCGTCCGGATCGGGATCGCCGAAGCGCTGGGCGAACCGCAAGTGGTCGTGCGATCCGTGCAACAGGAACGGCGGCCGGAGAAATGGCAGGATCGTCCGGTCGGCCAGGAAGCCGGCATGCACCAGCGCGACCGGCAGTGCGGCGTCTCCGAACAGGGCGGGCAACCGGTCGCGGCCATAGGCGCCGGGATCCGGGACGCGGTAGGCGGAACGCCAGGCCGGGGGATACAAGGACAGGTCCGGCGTGCCGATCGCGGCGAACACCACCGGATGCCCGCGCACGAGGATGCGCTGCGAGGCCGGCCCGTAGGGGCGACCGGTGCGCCCGTCGGTGATGTCGGACAACAGCACGGCGCCGGTATCCGCGACGCGCCCGGCGAAGATCGCCGGATCGAACAGGTCGCTGTCATGGTTGCCGATGGTGACGATCGTGGGCGCCAGCGAGGTGAAGCCCCGCAGCAGCGCGAGATCCACCGCCCCGTCCGTGCGCACCGCGAGCAGGTTGTTGCGCTCGAACACGTCGCCGTTGACGACGATGCGCACCTCGCCGCTCGCCTGCGATACCTCGTCGCGCACCGCCCGCAGCAGCCGCGACGACCAGCGATATCCCGAGTGGAGATCGCCCATGAGGATCAACGTCAGGTCGGCGGCATCACCGGGCGCGGCGGCCGCGTTCCTGCCGGGGATGGCGGCCAGCGCGGCGCCGGCGCCGAGCAGATCGCGGCGGCGGAGAGGCTTCATGCGCCGCCGGGACCCGCGAAGCCTGCGAACGACACCGCCAGCACCGCATAGATCGCCTGCTTGAAGCCGACCTCCAGCGTCGGCAGCGTGTCCAGCTTCACCCATTTCCAGGCGTCGAATTCCGGGTGCGGATCGAGATCGAGGCGGATCTCGGACTCCTCGCCCAGGAAGCGAAGCGCGAACCAGCGCTGGCGCTGGCCACGAAACCGGCCGCCCAGCGCCTTGCCCATCAGCGCGGGCGGCAGGTCGTAGCTCAGCCAGTCCGGATGCTCGCCCAGGATGGCGGCATTGTCGGTGCCGACCTCCTCCTTGAGTTCGCGCAGCACGGCGGCGGCCGGGTCCTCGTCCGCGTCGATCCCGCCCTGCGGCAACTGCCAGACACCCGGCCTGCCTTCCGCGTTGGGCAGGTCGGCGCGGCGCGCCACCAGCACCAGCCCGTCGCGGTTGAACAGCACGGCGCCGACATTCGGGCGATAGGGCAGGTGGGCGAAGCGGTCCGGCTCGGGGTCGCTCATGGATGGGCTCCGGCTGGGGAAGGCGTGGAAGGAGCGTCCCGCGTCGCCGGGGCGATGTCCGGGACGACGTCGGGCGCGACGGCCGGGCGGGACGGCGTGGCCGGTCCGGCCGCCTGGAAGCTGCTGACCGGCACCAGCACGAAACCGCGCTCGGCGAGATGCGCCGACCAGCTGCGGAGACGTTCGACCACCACGGGGCGCAACGGTCCCGCCAGGCCGATCGCGCCGTCGCCCGACGCGGCGATCTGTTCGAGGCGGCTCAGCCTTGCGGTGATGTCGGCGGCGTCCGGCTGCTCGTCCAGCACGACCGACACGGGTGCGCGGAACAGCCCGCCCGGCAGCGGCCGGACGGGCTCGCCGTCTGCCGGCGGGGCGTCCGGACGGGGCGGCACGTAGAACAGGCCGCGATCGCGAAGCTCTTCCGCCACCGCGGTGAACATGGAGGAGGACGAGAAGCGTTCGCCTGCCATGCCGCCGAACGCGCCGGTCACCCCGGCATAGCCCTGCAGACGGGACAGCACCCAGAACAGGTCCGCGCGGTTGACCACCTCGGGAGCGTTGCTGTCGAGTGCGTGCGGGCCTTCGTCGTCGTTCCGGCTGGCCGGTTGCATGGGCAGCGACAACAGCAGCTCGTGACCGAGCTTCCGTGCCTCGTCCAGCAGCGGGGTGGCGGCGCCGGCGCGCTTCAGCTCGGCGGCGTGCGGCGACACGGCGAGGCTGATCGCCGGCGGCAGCGTCTCGATCGCTTCGCGCGTGAGCGCGGCGGACAGCCCGATCCCTTCCACGAGGATCGCGATCCGGTGGTCGCCTGGCGGCACGGCCGGCGGGGTCGCGGCATAGATCAGTCGTGGCTGGCGGCCATCCGCGCCGATGCGCGGGAGCATGCGTCCCGGCAGCGAGGGCGCCGGCTCCAGCAATGCCGGATCCGGAGGAGCGATCGGGCCGGGCATGACGGGAGCCGCCGCGGGAGCGGCGGGGGGCAGAGGCGCGGGAACGGCCGGAGCCGGAGCGGGGGGCTTGGTCGCGGGAGCCGCGACGACGGGCTCCGGATGGGCGGGTGCCGCCGCCGGGACCGCCGGAGGCTTGGGGGGGGCGTCAGGCATGGCGGCCTTGATCGAAGCGTCGTGGGACGGGGCGATCTGGCCGGCTGGCAGAGAACGGGGGCGGCGTGCCGGCGACGGAGGTGGCGGCGCACCGAGATGATGCAGCCACAACGCGCCCCCGCCGGCCGCGACGAGCAGAACGACCCACATCCCCAGCAGCGCCCGGGCGGCGGCGGGGAGGCGACGGCGCCCGGACGCGGCCGCCGGCGCGGGCGAGCGCCGCTCTACGGGCGGCCGTGCGGGCCGGACGTCCGTGTCAGCGGGCAAGGAAAACCGGCCGTCGGTCGCGACACGTCATCTCGCGGGAGGCTACTGGTTGTCGGCACGCTTCTGCGAGGGCGCCGCCGCCATCGCCTGCACGACCTTGAGGCCCTGCTGGAGCTGGAAGTCGGTGTCCGGCTTGGTCGGGTCGAAGGCGGGCCACTTCGCCGGCGGGGCGTCGGGGATCGACTTCGCGATGGGCGGCAGGTCGGTGCGCGGCTGCGACGCGCCCTGGGTGCCGCCCTGGTTCTTGATGATGTGGTTGAGGTCGCCCTCGCGCAGCATGAACTTGCTGTCGTCCTCGCGGGTCTCGCGCACCTTGATGTCGGGCACGATGCCGAGGCCCTGGATGGAGCGGCCGGACGGCGTGTAGTAGCGCGCGGTGGTGAGGCGGATGGCGCCGTTGTCGCCCGGCAGCGGCATCACGGTCTGCACCGATCCCTTGCCGAAGGAGCGGACGCCCAGCGTGATCGAGCGGCGATGATCCTGGAGCGCGCCCGCCACGATCTCGCTCGCGGACGCGGAGCCCTCGTTGATCAGCACCACGAGCGGCAGGCCGCCTGTGATGTCGGTGCCGTGGGCATCCATGCGCTGGCTGTCCTGCGGATGGCGGGCGCGGGTCGAGACCACCTCGCCGGAGGTGATGAAGTCGTCGCACACGGCCACGGCCTGATCGAGCAGGCCGCCCGGATCGTTGCGCAGGTCGAGGATCACGCCGTTGAGGGTGCCGCCCGCCTGCTTCTTGAGCTTGTTGAAGGCGTCGCGCATGCCGCTCTCGGTTTCCTCGTCGAACGAGGCGAGGCGGATATAGGCCGTCTTCCCGTAGAGCGCGGAGCGGACCACCTGGATGTGGATGATCTCGCGCGTCATGGTGACGTCGAGCGGCTTGTCCACGCCCTGGCGCTTGAGGGTGAGCGTGATCTTGGTGTTGGGCTCGCCGCGCATGCGGTCCACGGCGTCGTTGAGGTCGATGCCGTCGAGGCTCTTGCCGTTGATGGCGATGATGAGGTCTCCGGTCTTGATGCCCGCGCGCGAGGCAGGCGTGCCGTCCATCGGGGTCATCACCTTGATCAGACCCGCGTCCGAGGTGACCTCCAGGCCGAGGCCGCCGAACTGGCCCTTGGTCTGGACCTGCATGTCCGAGAACTGCTTGGCCGTCATGTAGGAGCTGTGGGGGTCCAGCCCGGTCAGCATGCCGTTGAGCGAGTTGTTGATCAGGTCGCGGTCGGTGGTGGGCTCCACGTAGTCGGCGCGCACGCGCTCGAACACGTAGCCGAACAGATTCAGCAGCCGATAGGTCTCGGCCCGGCCGGCCGGGGCCTTGCCCGCGGCATCGGGCGCGGTTTCCTGCGCCAGGGCCGAGGCGATGCCGTGACTGCGCAACAGATGGCCGATCTCCGGGCCGGCCGCCGCGCCCGCGAGGAAGGTCGCGCCGAGCAGCAGGCCATGTCGCAACTTCATGCCGAATCAACTCCCATGCGCCCGGTCGCCGGTTCTGCCCGGGGCGTACACGCCGGTTCCGCCGCCGCGTCACCGGCGGCGGTTGGCCGGAACGGAATGTCCGCGGCGTCGCCGCGGGCACGTCGTCCCTGGGCCAGCATAAACGGATCGCCCCGTCCCGCCGCCTTGCGGCAACATTACACTATCGTCCGCCCTGCAAAAACCGAGTGGGATCGACCGCCCGGTCGCCATGACGCAACTGGACGTAGAGGCTCGGCCGCCCGCCGCCCGCGCCGGGCGACCAGTCCGGCATGCGGCCGATCGCCGCCCCCCGCGCCACCCGGCCGCCGACCGGCGCGTCGATGCGCTCCAGCCCCGCCAGCACGAAGCGGTCGCCTCGCCCGCAATCCAGGATCATCATGTTGCCGTAGGACCGGAACGGGCCGGAGAAGACCACCCGCCCCGCGCAAGGGGCCGACACGGTGGCATGCGGCGGCGGAGCGTAGCGCACGCCTTGCGCCGGGCCCGCCTCGGTCTGGCCGCCGAAGCCGACCGCGACCGGTCCCTGAACCGGCGCCGCGCCGTCCGCCGGGCTGCCGAGACCGGCACCGGCCGGCACCGCCGCCTCGGCGGCGTCGTCGCGGGCCTTCCGCGCGGCGTCGTCGGCCCGCTGCCGGACCGGCGCCGGCGCGCGTTCGGCCAGCAGCGCGGCGCGGCGGGCCGCTTCCGCTTCCCGGTCGAGACGGCGATCTTCCGCTTCTTCCGCTGCCGAAAGCCGGGCCAGGGCGTCGTCCAGCGTCGTCGCCCGGGCGGCGGCGGCGGCGGCTCGGCGGCTCATCTGGTCGGCCGCGCGCCCCGAAGCGATCTGCGCCGCCGCCGCGATCCTGGTCTGGGCGGCAAGCGCGTCCTGTTGTCGCTTCTGCTGCTGGCGAAGCGCGGAAAGCCGGTCGTTCTCGTGGCGGACCTCGTTCTCGAGGATGTCGAGCCGATCCTGGGCGTCCCGGATGCCGCGAGCATGTCTTTCCAGTTCCGCGCCGAGCCCCCGCAGCACCGACAGGCCGGTCAGCGCATCGTCGGGCGACGACGGTGCCGCGAGCAGCGTTTCGGACGGATACAGCGCCAGTCTCTCCATCACCGGCAGCATGGGGGTCAGCGCCGCCACGTCCCGCGCCATCGCGTCGTGGAGGGACGCACGCTGCGCCGCCAGGGACTGGAGGCGTTCGGCCGCGTCGGCGGCCTGCTTGTCGGTGTTCTGCACGGCGGTGGTGGCCTGGACGGTGCGCGCGGACAGGAGCGACGCGCGCTGCGCATCGGCGTCGGCGCGGCGGGCCGCCCGTTCGGCCTCCTGTTTCGCCTGCGCCGCGGCGGCCTTGCCTTTCGCGAGGGCGGCCGCGGCGCCTCGACGCTGTTCGGCCAGCCGCGCCCGTGCGGCCGCGGCGGCGCGAGCCGCAGAGGTTTTGCGATCGTCGTGCCGGATGGCGGCCGGCTTGCGGGGGGTCGCCCCCGGCGCGTCCGTGATCGGCAGGCCGACCCCGCACAGGAGGAGGCCGAGCGCTGCGGACTTCCCGGCCATTCCCAAAAGGGCGGCGCGCGGCGATCGCGTCCTCGGCTCCGGAAGGATCGTCCCGGAAGCGGCGTCCCGTGGCCGCCCCATGCGACAAACGCTGCCGCGGGACGCAGCGATCGTCGCGGGAAGGCGGCCTTCGAGGCGCGGCGCCGCGGCGGAACGGGGTATGTCGCTGCCCATCACGGCCATCTCATGACGGCGATGCGCGAGATGCACCGCCCCGCGATGCACGCACCGTCACCGGACGGGACGGCGGTGCGGTCAGCGCGGCAGGAGCAGCGAGCGTCCGGTCATGGCGGCCGGTTGCGGAAGTTCCATCAGCGCGAGCAGCGTGGGCGCCAGATCGGCGAGCCTACCGTCGCGCAGGCCGTGTTCACCGCCGCCGGCCAGCACCACCGGCACGAGGTTCAGGGTGTGCGCGGTATGCGGCGCCCCGGTATCCGCGTCGCGCATGGTTTCGCAGTTGCCGTGATCGGCGGTGACCAGCAGGGCGCCGCCCTGGGACCGCACCGCGTCGGCGATGCGGCCGAGCCCCTCGTCCACCGCCTCCACCGCCCTGACCGCCGCTTCCAGCACCCCGGTGTGACCGACCATGTCCGGGTTGGCGAAGTTCAGCACGATCAGGTCGTACTGGCCGCTCTCGATCGCCGCCACCGCCTTGTCGGTCAGCTCGGGGGCCGACATTTCCGGCTGGAGGTCGTAGGTCGCGACCTTGGGCGAGGGCACCATGATCCGCTCCTCGCCCGGCAGCACCGCTTCCCGTCCCCCGTTCAGGAAGTAGGTGACGTGGGGGTATTTCTCCGTTTCGGCCATCCGCAACTGACGGCGGCCGGCGGCGGACACCACGTCGCCGAGCAGCTCGTCCAGGCTTTGGGGCGGAAACAGCACGCCGATCCTGCCAGCCAGATCGTCGCTGTAGCGGGTCATGCCGACCACCCCGGCGAGCGTCGGCCGGTCGCCTCGCTCGAAGCCGGTGAAATCGTCGTCGAGGATGGCGTTCAACAGCTGGCGGATGCGGTCGGCGCGGAAGTTGAAGCTGAGAATGCCATCTCCGTTCCGCATGCCGCCATAGCCTTCAAGCACGGTGGGGTCCACGAACTCGTCCGTGACGCCGTTCTCGTAGGCCGCCGCCAGCACGGCATCCGCATCGGCGGCATGCGGGCCGACGCCGCGCACCACCGCGTCATAGGCCTTGCCGACGCGCTCCCAGCGCTTGTCCCGGTCCATCGCGTAGTAGCGGCCGCCGATCGTGGCCAGCCGTACATCCGTGGGCAGGCTGGCGCGGAAGGCGGCCACGAAGCCGCGCCCGGACTCCGGGGGCGTGTCGCGCCCGTCGGTGAACAGATGCACGGCGACCGGGATGCCGGCGCGCCGCAGGATGTGGGCGAGGGCCGCCGCATGATCCTGGTGGGCATGCACGCCGCCGGGCGAGACCAGCCCCAGCAGGTGGCAGGTGCCGCCGGTGCGCCGCAGCGCCTCCACGAGCGCGAGCAGCGCCGGGGCGCGGGCCAGGCTCTCATCCTCGATGGCGGCGAAGATGCGCGGCAGCTCCTGCATCACCACGCGGCCGGCGCCGATGTTCAGATGACCGACCTCCGAGTTGCCCATCTGGCCGTCGGGCAGCCCGACGTCCCGTCCGGAGGTGCGCAGGAAGGCGCGGGGTCCGGCTTCCCAGAGAGCGTCGAACGACGGCGTGCGGGCCAGCCGCACCGCGTTGTCGGACTCGTCCTCGCGCCAGCCGAACCCGTCCAGGATGGTCAGCATCACGGGCCGCCTGCGCTGCAGGGAGGGATCGGTTCCGGACATGGCGTGGTGCTTCCTGTGATGTCGGTTCGGTCGCCGGCGGCGTCCGGGACGCGTCGGGCGGGCAGCGCCGCCCCGGCGGGTGGGCGCTGATGCCGTTCCGATGATGCGTCATCCACCCGGCCACCGGCAACGCGGTGCTGGCCGGTCAGGCCGCTCGTATTGCTGATGGAGGGCTGGAAGGGCCTCGACCGCGGTCATGATCCGGACGGACGGCGTGACGTGCACCGGGTCGGGATGTGGCGGTCGGAGACTGGCCGAGGGGGCTCAGGGGTCCCTCATCGGCAGGGTGCGAAATATCATGGGTGCTGGGGAGCGGATGCTGGCCGCGGGGGGCCGCGCTGGCGGAGAGAACGTCACGGGCTGCTTGCCGGCCGGAGTAGGGGCCGGACTAACCGACGAGAGCGAAGGAGCCTGCTTCTTCCCGGGTCCATCCGCCGACAGATTGTCGCCCCCACGGCCGCGATCTGGCTGTTAGGCGAACGCGCCTAGCTCTCGTCAGCAAGTCGGGCGATGGCCATCGACAGCTGGCGCGTCGGCAACGCCCGGAAGCCGCGTCCTATCCGTCCGCCGGCCGGGATGGGGCTGCGGAAAGAGGTCCAAGTGCTAAGGTCGTCCCTTGAGCACCCCCGGGGTCGCCGCATCGCCTCGAAGGAAACGCGGAACCGGCCGCCATGGCCGGCCCGCAGGCCTCTCAGTCGTTGGGACCGGTGGACCCTCCGGTGGCCGGCGGGTCGCTCGCCGGGAAGGTTTCCTCCACCGACTCGTCCACCTTCTCCTCGGGGGTCGCCGGTTCTGGGTTGCTGGTCGTCTCGGACATCGGGCTTCTCCTGCCGGCCATGGAAGTGCAACGGCCGCTCGCGCCGGACGGTTGCAGGGTTCGGGCGGAGACCCATCTCCTGCACCAGCGGCGGGGCGCGTCCCGCCACGGCGGGAGGAGAAGATCATGGCCGACGATCACGACGATGCCGCCTGGCGCGACAAGCTCGATCCGCAGCAATTCTACGTCATGCGCGAGCACGGCACCGAACGCGCCGGCACCAGCCCACTCAACTTCGAGAAGCGGGACGGGTTGTTCCACTGCGCCGCGTGCAACAACCCGTTGTTCCGATCCGACACCAAGTACGAGAGCGGCAGCGGCTGGCCGTCCTTCTTCGCGCCGATCGAGGGAGCCGTGGAGACCTCGGTCGATACCAGCCACTTCATGCGCCGGGTCGAGGTGCATTGCGCCCAATGCAAGGGCCACCTCGGCCACGTCTTCCCGGACGGTCCGCAGCCCACGGGCGAGCGCTACTGCATGAACGGCGTGGCGCTGCAGTTCGAGCCGGCTGCCGCCTGAGGGAGCAGGACAACGGTTTCGGGTGGCGGGGCGATATCGTTCCGCCGCCCGATGTTCTAGTCTCCGCGGCCATGCAGCCCTCATCCTTCCCCAACGTCACCGTGCTCGACCATCCGCTCGTGCGGCACAAGCTGACGCGGCTGCGGCAGGTGGAAACCTCCACCGCCGGTTTCCGTCGCCTGACGCGCGAGATCAGCCTGCTGATGGCCTACGAGGCCACGCGGGACATGAAGCTCGAGGACGTGGAGATCGAGACGCCGCTGGAGCCGATGACCGGCCAGCTGTTGTCCGGAAAGAAGCTGTGCTTCGTGTCGATCCTGCGTGCCGGCAACGGCATCCTGGATGGGATGCTGGATCTCGTGCCCGCCGCTCGCGTGGGGCATCTCGGATTGTATCGCGACCCGGCGACGCTGGAGCCGGTCGAGTACTACATCAAGCTGCCCGAGGACATGGGCGAGCGGCTGTGCATCGTGGTGGATCCGATGCTGGCGACGGGCCACAGCGCGGCGGCGGCGGTCACCAAGCTCAAGCAGGCGGGTGCCCGGCAGATCGTGTTCGTGTGCCTCCTGTCGGTGCCCGAAGGGCTGCGCGCCTTCACGGCTGCGCATCCGGACGTGAAGGTGGTCACCGCCGCGATCGACCGCGAGCTGGACGATCATGGCTATATCCGTCCCGGGCTGGGCGACGCGGGCGACCGGTTGTTTGGAACCAAGTAGGCGGGAGCGTCGCCGGAACCGGGCTCTAGCTGGACCGTTCCCGTTTCTCGTCAGCCAGGGAACGCTTCTCCATGCCCGATCATGTCTATCGCGTCGTCGAGCTCGTGGGCTCCTCGGAAACCAGCATCGAGGACGCGATCAACACGGCCATCGACAAGGCGGCGAAGACGCTGCGTCATCTGCGCTGGTTCACCGTGGAGGAAACCCGCGGCCATCTGGAGAACAACAAGGTGAGCCACTACCAGGTGACGCTGAAGGTGGGCTTCACGGTGGAAGACGAGGGCGCGCATCTGGCGCCATGATGCCGGCGCTCCTCGCCCGGCCGGGGAGCTTCCGCGACGCCGTAACCTGGGGCCCGGACGGGCGATCAGGCGCGGCGCACGACGTAGCGCTGACCGAGCGCTCCCGCGATCTGGTCCGCATGCGTCGGATCACGTGCTTCCACCATGACCTCGAGCTCGGCCGCCTGCACGCTGGGCGCGGCGAACAGGCGCTGGTGCGACACCTCGATGATGTTGCCGCCCGCGTCGCCAATGGTGGTGGAGATGTCGGCCAGCACGCCCGGCCGGTCGGGGATCTCCATCACCAGACGCAGCAGGCGCCCGTCGCGCAGCAGCGACCGCAGCAGGGTGTTGGCCAGGATGCGGCTGTCGATGTTGCCGCCGCAGATCGGCAGCGCGGCGCGCCGGCCGCGGAACAGCTCGGGAAAGCTCAGTACCGCGGCCAGGGCTACGGCACCGGCACCCTCGGAGACCTGCTTGGCGTTCTCCGCGAGCAGGGTGATGGCGTCTTCCACCGACCGCTCGCTAACCGTCACGATGCGCCCGACATGCTGGCGCATCACGTCGAGCGGGCGCCGTCCGACCCGCACCACCGCGACGCCTTCCGCGATGGTGGCACCGCCGCGGGGCGTTTGTTCCGGACCCGGATGGGCCGACAGCGAGTCGAACCGGTCCACCTGAACGCCGATCACCTCGAGTTCCGGACGCACCGCCGCCGCCGTGATCGCGGCACCCGCGATGAGGCCGCCCCCACCGATCGGCATCACCAGCATGTCCAGCGGCCCGGCATCTTCCAGCAGTTCGAGCGTCAGCGTGCCCTGGCCCGCCATCACCGCATCGTCGTCGAACGGGTGCACGAACACCCGGCCCTCACGCTCGCACATCTCGTGCGCGAACGCCGTGGCCTCGGCGAAATCGACGCCCTGCAGCTCGACACGCGCGCCCCAGGCGGCGGTGCGCGTCACCTTCGCCGCTGGCGTGAAGCGCGGCATCACGATCACCGCGTCGATGCCGAGCAGCGAAGCGTGCCGGGCGACACCCTGCGCGTGATTGCCGGCCGATACGGTGATGACGCCGCGCGCCCGCTCGGCCTCGGTGAGCGTGGCGAGCTTGTTGGCGGCACCCCGTTCCTTGAAGGAGCCGACCGCCTGGAGGTTGTCGAGCTTGAGGGTCAGTTCGGCGCCGGCAGCACGCGACAGGGCGTGCGAGGGCACCGTGGGGGTGCGCAGCACCCGGCCCTCGATCCTCCGGGCCGCAGCCCGGACGTCGTCGATCCCGATCATCGGCGCGTGAGGAGCGACGTCAGCTATAGCTGATGCCGAGGATCTCGTAGGTGCGGTCGCCGCCGGGGGCGGGCACCGATACAGAATCGCCCTTCTTCTTGCCGATCAGCGACTTCGCCAGCGGGGACGACACCGACAGCAGGCCCGCCTTGATGTCGGCTTCGTAGACGCCGACGATCTGGTAGGTGGCTTCCTTGTCGGTTTCCTCGTCCACCAGCTTGACCTGGGCACCGAACTTCACCTGGTCGCCGGAGAGGGAAGAGGGGTCGATCACCTCCACCGAGCTCAGGATCTCCTCGAGCTCCAGGATGCGCCCCTCGATGAAGGACTGACGCTCGCGGGCGGCGGTGTATTCGGCGTTCTCCGACAGGTCGCCGTGCGAGCGCGCTTCCGCGATCGCACGGATGATGGCCGGACGCTCCTCCGACTTGAGCTTGCGGAGTTCGTCCTCAAGCCGCTGCAGGCCACGGCCCGTCATCGGAAATTTCTGCAACGCCTCAAACCCCAAGCTGTCGTAACGGCCCCCGCGCGGACGGGTCGGCCATCTGTTCCGCGAATCAGGACGGCAGAGCCCGTCACGCGTCGGACGGATCCCTCAGGATACGTCCCACGCCCGCCGGTTCCACTCAGAACGATCCACGAAAGTAGGACTGCAACGGCGCGACTTCAAGCGGGCCCGCCTTGAGCGCCGCGATGGCGTGGACCGCGGCCCGGGCGCCCGCCGTGGTGGTGAAGTGCGGCACGCCGTGGGTCAGGGCCGAGCGGCGGATATCGAAGCTGTCCGCCACGGATTGCGCGCCCGACGCGGTGTTGATCACCATCTGCACCTCGCCGGAGCGGATCGCATCCACGCAGTGCGGGCGGCCTTCCAGCACCTTGTTCACCATCGTCGTCTTGATGCCCGCCTCGGCCAGCAATGCCGCCGTGCCGCGAGTCGCCAGCACGGTGAACCCCATCTCGACGAGACGGCGGGCGAGCGGCAGCACCGCCCGCTTGTCGCCGTCGCGCACAGACAGGAACACGCCGCCCTCGTGCGGGAGCTTCACGCCGGCACCGAGCTGCGACTTGGCGAAGGCCCGTTCGAAGGAGGCATCGAGGCCCATCACCTCGCCCGTGGACCGCATCTCGGGGCCGAGGATCACGTCCACGCCGGAGAAGCGCGCGAACGGGAACACTGCCTCCTTGACCGCGACGTGCGGCGCGATCGCCCGGTCGTCGAGGCGGAACTCGCTCAAGGGCGCACCGGCCATCACGCGCGCCCCGATCTTGGCGATCGGCACGCCGGTCGCCTTCGCCACGAAGGGCACGGTGCGCGACGCGCGGGGGTTCACCTCCAGCACGTACACAGTGTCGTCCTTGATCGCGTACTGGACGTTCATCAGCCCGACGATGCCGAGCTCCCGCGCCATCGCCTCGGTCTGCGCCTTCAGCTCGGTGACGGTGGCGGGCGACAACGAGTAGGGCGGCAGCGAGCAGGCGCTGTCGCCGGAATGAATGCCCGCCTCCTCGATGTGCTCCATGACGCCGGCGACATAGACCTGCCGCCCGTCGGAGATGCAGTCCACGTCGGTCTCGATGGCGTCGTTCAGGTAGCGGTCGATCAGCACCGGCCCGGACGCGACGTCATGGCCGGCGAGCTGGAGCGCCACGCGCATGTAGCGCTGCAGGCCTCCCCGGTCATGGACGATCTCCATCGCCCGGCCGCCCAGCACGTAGGACGGGCGGATCACCACCGGGTAGCCGATGCGCTCGGCGATCTCCTCGGCTTCCGCGGCGGTGCGGGCGATGCCGTTCTCCGGCTGGCGCAGCCCGAGCTTGCGCAGCAGCGCCTGGAACCGTTCGCGGTCCTCCGCGCGGTCGATGGCGTCGGCCGGCGTGCCCAGCAGCGGGATCCCGGCGCGTTCCAGCGACTGGCTGAGCTTGAGCGGCGTTTGCCCGCCATACTGCACGATGCAGCCGAGCACGGTGCCGTGTTCCTGTTCGCGGCGGATCAGCGCGATCACGTCCTCGGCGGTCAGCGGCTCGAAATACAGCCGGTCGGAGGTGTCGTAATCGGTGGACACGGTTTCGGGGTTGCAGTTGACCATGATGGTCTCGAACCCGGCCTCGCGCAGCGCATAGGCAGCGTGCACGCAGCAATAATCGAACTCGATGCCCTGGCCGATGCGGTTCGGGCCGCCGCCCAGGATCACGATCTTCTGCCGGTCGGACGGATCGCTCTCGCATTCGGGCGTGCCGAAGCCGCCTTCGAAGGTCGAGTACATGTAGGCGGTGGGCGAGCGGAACTCGGCGGCGCACGTATCGATCCGCTTGAACACCGGCCGCACGCCGAGCCGCTCGCGCAGCGCCAGCACCTCGTCGGCGGTGCGGCCCCCGAGGCGGCCGAGCTGGATGTCGGAGAAGCCCATCGCCTTGAGCCGGCGCAGTTCCGCGGCCGTGTCCGGAAGCCCGCCGGCGGCGATCGCCGCCTCGGCCTGCACGATCTTCTCCATCTCGCGCAGGAACCACGGATCGAAGCGGGTGCTCCCGTGGATCTCGGCGACCGTCAGCCCGGCGCGCAACGCCTGCGCCGCCATCAGGATGCGGTCCGGGCGCGGCTGGCTGAGCGCCGCGCGGAAGGCGTCGCGGCCGCCGTCGCCGGGCTGTTCCACCGGATCGAGACCCGACAGCCCTGTCTCCATGGAGCGCAGCCCCTTCTGCAGCGCCTCGTTGAAGGAGCGGCCGATGCTCATGGCTTCGCCCACCGACTTCATGCTGGTGCTCAGCAGCGGCGGCGTGTTCGGGAACTTCTCGAAGGTGAAGCGGGGGATCTTCACCACCACGTAGTCGATGGTGGGCTCGAAGGCGGCCGGGGTGGCGCCGCCGGTGATGTCGTTCGCCAGCTCGTCGAGCGTGTAGCCGACGGCCAGGCGGGCCGCCACCTTGGCGATGGGGAATCCCGTGGCCTTGGACGCGAGTGCCGAGGAGCGCGACACGCGGGGATTCATCTCGATCACCACCATGCGGCCGTCGGCGGGATTGACGCCGAACTGCACGTTGGAGCCGCCGGTATCGACGCCGATCTTGCGCAGGCACGCGATCGAGGCGTCGCGCATGCGCTGGTATTCCTTGTCGGTCAGCGTCAGCGCGGGCGCCACCGTGATGGAATCGCCGGTATGCACGCCCATCGGATCGACGTTCTCGATGGAGCACACGATGATGCAGTTGTCGGCGCCGTCGCGCACGACCTCCATCTCGTATTCCTTCCAGCCGAGCACGCTTTCCTCGATCAGCACCTCGGTGGTGGGCGAGGCGTCGAGGCCCGACGTGACGATCTGCTCGAACTCCTCCTTGTTGTAGGCGATGCCGCCGCCGGTGCCCCCCAGCGTGAAGGAGGGACGGATGACCGCCGGCAATCCGACGGTCGCCAGCGCCTCGCGCGCTTCCGGCAGGGTGTGGGCGATCACCGACCGGGGGCTTTCCACCCCGATCTCGCTCATGGCGTCGCGGAACTTCAGCCGGTCCTCGGCCCGGTCGATCACGTCGGCCTTGGCGCCGATCAGCTCCACCCCGTGCTTGACGAGGAAGCCCGACTTGTCCAGCGCCATCGCCGTGTTGAGCGCGGTCTGTCCGCCCATGGTGGGCAGGATCGCGTCCGGCTTCTCCTTGAGGATGATGCGCTCGACGAACTCGGGCGTGATCGGCTCTACGTAGGTGGCGTCGGCCAGACCGGGATCGGTCATGATGGTGGCCGGGTTGGAGTTCACCAGGATCACCCGGTAGCCCTCGTCGCGTAGCGTCTTGCATGCCTGGGCGCCCGAATAATCGAACTCGCACGCTTGGCCGATCACGATGGGGCCGGCGCCGATGATCAGGATGGACCGGATGTCTGTCCGCTTGGGCATCGTGGGGTCCCTTATTCGGCGCGTGGCGTGGCGGCGTGCTCGTCCATCAGGCGGACGAAGCGGGTGAACAGGTGGGCGCTATCGGACGGACCCGGCGCCGCTTCTGGATGGTACTGCACGGAGAAGGCCGGCAGCCGGTCGGACGCGATGCCCTCGTTGGAACCGTCGAACAGGCTCACGTGGGTGACGCGCACCCCCTCAGGCAGGCTCTCGTCGTCCACCGCGAAGCCGTGGTTCTGGCTGGTGATCTCCACCCGGCCGGTCGCCAGGTCCTTCACCGGCTGGTTGGCGCCCCGGTGGCCCTGGTCGAGCTTGTAGGTCTTCGCGCCGAGCGCCAGGGCCAGCAGCTGGTGGCCGAGGCAGATGCCGAACACCGGCTTGCCTGCTTCCAGCACGCCGCGGATCGCCGGCACGGCGTAGGCGCCGGTGGCCGCCGGATCACCGGGGCCGTTGCTGAGGAACACGCCGTCCGGCCGGTGGCGCAGGATGTCGTCGGCGCTGGCACCCGCGGGCACCACCGTCACCCGGCACCCGGCTTCCACCAGGGAGCGCAGGATGTTGCGCTTGGCGCCGTAATCCACGGCGACCACGTGCCTGGCGGTGGCGGCGGAGCGGGTCGGCGCCTCGCCCAGGCGCCACAAGCCTTCGCTCCATTCGTAGCTCTGGGTGCAGGACACTTCCCGGGCAAGGTCCATGCCTTCGAGGCCGGGCCAGTCGCGGGTGGCGGCGCGCAGGGCGTCGAGGTCGAAGCGGCCGTCGGCGGGATGGGACAGCACCGCGGTCTGCGGGCCGCCGTCGCGGATGCGGCGGGTGATGGCACGGGTGTCCACGCCGCAGATGCCGGGGATGTTCCGGTTGCGCAGCCACTGGTCCAGCGTGGCCGCCGACCGCCAGGAGGAAGGCTCGGTGAGGTCCTGCTTCACCACCAGCCCGCGCGCCGCGACGTTGGTCGCTTCCTCGTCCTCGGCGTTGGCGCCGACATTGCCAATATGGGGGAAGGTGAAGGTGATGATCTGCCCGGCGAAACTCGGATCGGTCAGGGTTTCCTGATAGCCGGTGAGCCCGGTGGAGAAGCAGATCTCGCCGGTGGCGGCGCTGCCGTGCGCCCCGAAACCGCGGCCCCACAGCACGCTGCCGTCGGCGAACACCAGCGCGGCGGTGGCGCCGGGCGGCACGCCGCCATCGTCAGGGGGCGGGGCGGGCGCTTCGCCGGCCGGCGCGATGTCGGACAAGGACAGGCCGGTCGCCTGGAGGATGGCCGTCCAGTGCTTGGACGGCACCGCCCGGGCCTGACGCCATTTGCGCAATGCCTCTGTGCCGACGCCGAGCAGCTCGGCGGCCCGCTCGGTGCCTCCCAGCTTCTGTATGATGCCTTCCACTGTCAGCTTCATGATCCGGCGCACTCCCCGTTCGACGAGGGAGTTAGCAACCAGCCGGCCTTCCTGGGAAGAAAATTCCCACTTGATCCCGTGCCGCGGCGGCGGGAACAAGCTTCCCAACCTTGAGGAGTCTCTCCATGTCCCAGACACAGCCGTTGCGTCAGCGTTTCACCGACGGACTCAAGAGCTCGATGAAGGCGGGCGACTCCGCGCGGACCTCCACCATCCGCATGATCATCGCCAAGATGAAGGAGCTCGATATCGCGGCCCGGCCCCGCGGCGTCGAGCAGGTCGGCGACGACGATCTGGTAGGGATGCTGCGCGGCATGGTGAAGAGCAGGGCCGAGGCCTCGGCCCTCTACATCCAGGGCGGTCGCGGCGAACTCGCCGCCAAGGAGGACGCCGAGATCGTGGTGATCGAGGAGTTCCTGCCGACGCCGATGGACGCGGCGGCGCTGGAAGCCGCCGTGGATACGGCGATCGCCGCCACGGGCGCGGCCTCGGTGAAGGACATGGGCAAGGTGATGGGCGCCCTGAAGGCGGCGCATGGCGCGGCGCTCGATCTCGGCCGTGCGAACGGGTTGGTGAAGGAGAAGCTCAGCAACGGCTGAACCGGGGCCGGGATGGGGGCGCTCCGAGGAGCGCGACGTCCTCCTGCGGGCGGCGGTCCCCGGCCGGGTGGCCGGTCGCGCCCGAAGATCCCGGCCGCACCGCCTCGCCTCAGGGTGACGCCTGGCGAAGACCCGGCCAACGTGCGAGCCATCGTTTGCTACGGTGGCGTGCCTCGAAGACCGGACGCTTCGCGCCCTGAAACCCCGGGGTCGGTCGGAGGATGAGCGCAGCCAGGTCGTTCAGGCCATATGGGGCGATGATCTCGCATCCATCGGCGCCGATGCGCCTCGCGGCCACGGCCGTCGCGGTTTCCGGCCAATGCAGCAGGGCGTCGGCCGTGTCCCGGTAGGGTGGATCGCCGTTGCGCTCGTGCATGCGGGCCTGGTTCCGGACCGACCACTTGGCCCAGGGCGCGCCAGTGCGCAGCCGAGCCTCGATCTCGCGGTCGATCGCGGGCGAGGCGTGGGCGCGGTCGAACCAGACCACGTCCACATCCCCGTCCGGCGGCGACGGGGGCCGATCGTGCAGCAGGTCCCAGACGGCGTTGCGGAGGAAGCCGGCGCCGATCCAGCCGTCCGGCAGGCCCAGCGCCTGCACGAGGGCCAGCAGGGGCCAGCGGCACCGGTCGCGGCGCAGCATCGCGGCGATCGCATCCGGCGTCATGGGGCCCGTGACCTCATGTGGATGGGAAAGTGGCCATGCCGGCCCGGACACGATCGCGTTTGCCCGCTCCGGGCGGCGGCGACTTCCGCTTGCGGTCGGGGCGGCCCGGAAGCGAGAAAGACTGCCATGGCGTTCGATCCCGCCTTTCTGGATGAGCTGAGGGCCCGCACGCCGATCGCGGCGGTGGTCGGGCGGCGCACCAAGCTCGTCCGCTCGGGACGGCAGTTCAAGGCGTGCTGTCCGTTCCACGGCGAGAAGACGCCGTCCTTCTATGTGTATGACGACCATTTCCACTGCTTCGGCTGCGGGGCGCACGGGGACGCGATCTCGTTCGTCATGCAGAGCGAGGGACGCTCGTTCCTGGAAGCGGTGGAAGGGCTGGCCGCCGAGGCCGGGCTCGAGGTGCCGAAGCAGCGTCCGGCGGACCGGGAGAAGGCCGAGCGTAGCCGAGGGCTTTCGGACGTGCTGGATGCCGCCCAGAGCTTCTTCGCGCGCAACCTGCGCGAGCCCGGCGGGAGGGCGGGGCTGGACTATTTGCGCCGCCGGGGGCTGGACGACCGGGCGATCGAGGCCTGGGGTCTCGGCTGGTCCGGCGAGGGCCGCGGCGGACTGATCGAGATGCTGAAGGGACGAGGCTTCCCGCCGGAAATGGTCGCGGAAGCCGGCCTGATGCGGCTGGACGAGAACGGCAAGCCGAAGGGAGAGCTGTTCTTCAACCGGGTGACGTTTCCGATCCGGGACAAGCGCGGTGCCCTCGTGTCGTTCGGCGGCCGCATTCTCGGCGACGGGCAGCCGAAATATCTCAACGGTCCGGAAACGCCGCTCTTTTCGAAGCGGCGCACCCTGTTCGGGCTGCATCAGGCCAGCAACGCCCTGCGCGGCCCGCGACCTGCGGGCGTTCCGGACGCCGACCGCGCCCTTGTGGTGGTGGAAGGCTACATGGACGTGATCGCCCTGCACGAGGCGGGGTTCCGGGGAGCGGTGGCGCCGCTCGGCACCGCCCTGACCGCGGAGCAGCTCGATGCGCTGTGGCGGATCGCCCCGGTGCCGGTGCTGTGTTTCGACGGGGATGCGGCCGGCCGGCGGGCCGCGATCCGGGCGGCGGAAACGGCGCTGCCGGCGCTGGACCCCGAGCGCTCGGTGGCGTTCTGCCGGCTTCCCGAGGGCGAGGACCCGGACAGCCTGATCCGGCAGAACGGGCGCGAGGCCATGCGGGCGCTGCTGGAACGGCCGGCGGCGCTGGGCGACGTGTTGTTCGAGCTGCTGAGCGAGGGGATCCGCGATCCCGGGCCGGAGCAACGGGCGGCGCTGCATGCGCGACTGACGGCGGCGGCGGCCACCATCGAGCACAAGGGTCTGGCGGCCGAATACCGCCGCACCCTCACCGGCCGCTTCTTCGAAGCGTTCGCCAGACGCGGAGGGGGGCGGCCGGGAAGGGGGCACGACCGGAACGCGCCGCCACGCGTCGTCCCGGGCGAGCGGCCCGTGCCCTCCGGCGATCTGGTGCGGCGGGAGCGACAGCGGCAGCTCCTGGCGATCCTGCTCCGGCACCCCGATCTGTTGCACGATGTCGAGCAGGCCTTCTGCGGTCTGGGCCTGCCGGAGGATTTCGGCCGGCTGCGGCATGCGATGCTGGATTGGGCCGGGAGCCCTTGCGAAAGCCAGGACCCCTTCGACGGTGGCGCGGATGATCACCCGCGAAGACTTGACTCGGAGGGTCTCATGGCCCACCTCCACTCGGCCGGATTATCGGCCGAGCTCGAGGCGGTTCTCGGTGGAGGCGGCTTGCCGGTGTCGAGCGACGCCGGCGGATCGGCCATGCCGGCGGATGCGGAACGGGCCTGGTGGCATTTCTTCGGGTTCCTGAACCTGTCCCGGCTCGAGCACGAGGTTGAGGCCGCCAAGAAGGACTTCATCGCCGATCCGACGGATCCGAGGCAGTTGCGCCTGACCATGTTGATCCAGACGCAGCGGGCGCACCAGCGCGGCGAGATGGCCGACGAAGACGAAATGGAGCGGCTTGAGCCGTGATAAACCAGAAGGCCGTGTGGGGGTGCCGTGCTTCGGGCGCCGTTTCGCGGTCCTGATGCTGTTGGAGTTTGGTTGAGCATGGCGACGAAGACGGCCGCGGCGAACGACACGACGTCCGGCGAGCAGGATGCCGACACCACCCTGCTCGACACCCAGTCCGCGGCGGTCAAGCGGCTGATCGCGCGTGGCCGCGAGCGCGGCTACATCACCTTCGACGAGCTGAACGCGGTGCTGCCGCCCGACCAGATGTCCTCCGAGCAGATCGAGGACGTGATGGCGAACCTGTCCGAGATGGGCATCCAGGTCGTCGAGAACGAGGACCAGGAGGAAGGCGAGAACCGCGAGGAGAAGAAGGAGGAGGCCGACCCGGAGGAGGAAACCGAGTCCTCCGGCAATGTCGACGCCGAAAGCCTCGGCCGCACCGACGACCCGGTGCGGATGTATCTGCGTGAGATGGGTTCGGTGGAGCTGCTATCGCGCGAGGGCGAGATCGCCATCGCCAAGCGCATCGAGGCCGGCCGCGACGAGATGATCGGCGGCCTGTGCGAGAGCCCGCTGACGTTCCGCGCCATCATCTCCTGGCACGACCGGTTGAAGGTCGGCCAGATGCTGCTGCGCGACATCATCGATCTCGAGGCCACCCAGGCCGGTGCCGCCGGGGCCGGGGAAGCGGGCGAGGAAGGCGAGGGGGAGACGCCCCCCGCGTTCGAATCGGCCCCGGAGATCGACGAGGGCGAGGAGGGCGAGGGCGTCGGCCTGTCCCTGTCGGCCCTGGAAGAAAAGCTGAAGCCGGAAGTGCTGCTTCAGTTCGAGGAGATCGAGACCCTCTACAAGAAGCTGCACAAGGTGCAGAGCAAGCGGCTCGATACCATCAATGCCGGCGAGGAGTTCTCCGACCGCTCCGAGAAGAGCTACGAGAAGCTGCGTGACGAGCTCGTGGCCAAGGTCGAGCAGGTACGGCTGCACAACAACCGCATCGAGGAGCTGGTCACGCAGCTCAAGCAGATCTCCCAGCGCCTGAACGCCCTGGAAGGACGCATGCTACGCCTGGCCGAAGGCGTGAAGGTCAGCCGGGACGACTTCCTGGTGAAGTATCGCGGCCGCGAGATGGATCCTGGCTGGCTGGAGTCGCTGGCGGCCCTGCCGGGCAAGGGCTGGAAGAACTTCCTCGCCAAGCATACCGGCGAGGTGATCGAGCTGCGCCAGAAGGTCGGTCAGGTGGCGCAGGATACCGGCCTGCCGATCGGCGAGTTCCGCCGGGTCTACGCGACGGTCTCCCGCGGCGAGCGCGATTCGGCGCGGGCCAAGAAGGAGATGATCGAGGCCAACCTGCGCCTCGTGATCTCCATCGCCAAGAAGTACACCAACCGCGGCCTGCAGTTCCTGGACCTGATCCAGGAGGGCAACATCGGCCTGATGAAGGCCGTGGACAAGTTCGAGTATCGCCGCGGCTACAAGTTCTCGACCTACGCGACCTGGTGGATCCGGCAGGCGATCACCCGGTCGATCGCCGACCAGGCCCGGACCATCCGCATCCCGGTGCACATGATCGAGACGATCAACAAGCTGGTGCGCACCTCACGCCAGATGCTGCACGAGATCGGCCGCGAGCCGCAGCCGGAAGAGCTGGCCGAGAAGCTCGGCATGCCGCTGGAGAAGGTCCGCAAGGTCCTCAAGATCGCCAAGGAGCCGATCTCGCTCGAAACGCCGATCGGCGATGAGGAGGACAGCCATCTCGGCGACTTCATCGAGGACAAGACGGCGGTGATCCCGCTCGATGCGGCGATCCAGACCAACCTGCGCGAGGCGACCACCCGGGTGCTGAGCTCGCTCACCCCGCGCGAGGAGCGCGTGCTGCGCATGCGCTTCGGCATCGGCATGAACACCGACCACACGCTGGAGGAGGTCGGGCAGCAGTTCAACGTGACCCGCGAGCGTATCCGCCAGATCGAGGCGAAGGCGCTCCGCAAGCTCAAGCACCCGAGCCGGAGCCGCAAGCTGCGGTCGTTCCTGGACGACTGATCGACTTGTCGCGCCGACTGCCGACCCCGCCCGGAGACAACCCGGGCGGGGTCGATCGCGTTCAGGTTGACAGCTCCGGCTGGACGGGAAGCCTTCGCGTCATGTCCAGTGCGGAATGATGCGGCCGGAAAGGCCGGCCGCCGCCAGATGGGCCTCGTCCGATGAACGTCTCATGGCCATCCTCTCCGGTGACGCGGATCGCGGTGGACGTGACCTTCCTGCGGCTGCAGCCGGCGAACAGGCCGCCACCGACGCCACTGCCTCCGTCCTCCCGTCTCGAGCGGGTAACGGCGCCGAGCGTGCCGTTCTACCGCTTTCTGTACAACACGGTCGGCGGCGACTATTGCTGGTGGCTGCGTCGCATCGCGAGCGACGCGGAGATCGCGGCACTGATGCGCCATCCGGCCATCTCGCTCCATGTGCTCTACGAGGAGGGGCAGCCGAGTGGCTTCTTCGAGCTGGACGCTCGTACGGGCCAGGACGTCAATCTGAGCTATTTCGGTCTGATGCCTCACCGGGTCGGGACCGGCGTCGGATTCTCCTTCTTGCAGGCGTCCGTGTCGGCGGCGCTGCAGGAAGCCGACTGTATCGGCCGTCCCGGCGCCGTTCGGGTCAACACCTGCACGGCAGACCACAAGCGGGCGCTCCCGAGCTATCGCCGCGCGGGCTTCGTTCCCGTCCGAACCGTGCGTGAGATCTGGGACATCCCCGATCGCCTGGGCCTGCCGATCCCGGCCAGCCTGCGTGTTTGAACGGCTCGTCGGACTGGCGGGAGGGGATAGGACCGACGGCATCAAGCGCGGCGCGATCGCGCCGCCCGCCATGCGGCCGGTGAACCTGGGCCCCGGTGTCGAGCCTGTTGGTGTGGTCGGCCCACGGGAGCTCCCCCTCCGGGAGAAGCGCGGTGGGGAAGGGCGCCGCGCGCCACGATTGCCTGTGCTCCACGGCGACTCCCCGCTGTTGCCGGCGGGGAAGGATGTCCGCTCCCGCCGTGGGCGCAAACTCGCGGCCTGGGCGGGCGCCGCGATCCTGCTGCATGTCGCGCTTGTTTCGCTCGTCATGGAAGCACCGCATCTCTGGCCGACCGTGCCGGGCGGGAAGGCGCCGGCCGCACGCACGCCGCAGGCGCCGACCATCGAGATGGTGATGGACGACAACAAATATTCCGGCGGCGGCAAGGCGGTACCCCCGCCCGCCCCGCAGAAGCAACCCTCACCAGCTTCGCAGCACCCACCGGATGCCATCCCGCCGCAGCCGCAGGTGCCCGCGGACGCGGTGCGGGTGCCACCCCCGGAAACCGCATCCCCGTCCTCGGCAAGCCCGCCCGCGCCCGATCTCCGCGATGCGGATGTCGATCTCGATCCTTCCGGTGGTCTCGGCTACGGCCACCAGGACGACCCTCACATCGTCGCGGCGAGGCCGGACAACAAGCGTGCAAACAGAATGCCGGTCTACCCGCTGGCAGCCGGGCGCCGTGGCGAGGAAGGCACCGTGCAGATACTGGTGATGATAGGGGCGGACGGGAGCGTCACGGGTGTGGACGTGGCAACCAGTTCCGGTCATCCCGACCTGGACCGTACGGCGCGCGATGCCGTCGCCCACTGGCATTTCCGTCCCGCACAGCAGGACGGGAAGGCGGTGCCGACGCAGATGATGCAGGTGTTCAACTTCCGGATCGACCGGTAGCATCCTGGGCGGAAGATCGAGGGTTAGAGTCCTAGATGCTGTTGCGATGCTCGAATTCTTTCGGGGGCTACCGAAAGCTCGATGGACGGCCACCGGTGGATGTGCGCCGCAATACGTTCGTGTTTAACAACTCGTTGTACGACGAGACCGGCTTGCTGGTGCAGGCCTCCTGTTACCCGCGGGGAGAACGCGACAAGGGGTTGCACTACCTGAGCCTATTCGCGCCCCCCCACATCAGCATCAACCAGGATCGGGCGCCTCGTTTGCCGGAAGGGAAGTATTTTTGGCTCGGATATTTCCATCATCACTTCGGACATTTCCTGATCAGCACCCTGCAGCGCCTATGGGCGCTGGACGGACTGGACCCTTCCGAGTTCAAGTTCCTGACGCCTATCGAGCAGGTAGGCGATCATCTCAGGATTCCGTTCATCATTGAGTTCTTCAGGGCGTGCGGTATCGCGATCGATCAGATTCTTCCGGTGGCGCGAGGGACCGTCGTGCCAGAAGTCATTGTTCCACACCCGGCAATTGCGGAAACGAGCCATGTATTTGGCTGCTGGCCAGGCTTTATGCGGCAGGTGGGGGAGCGCATCGCTGGCGCGGCTGACGCGGTGCGGATATCCGACACGCCGGTCTACATCACCCGCCACAGCCTCTCGAGCGGAACCGTGAAGATCGTCAACGAGGAAGAGGTGGCGGGCGCCCTGGAGAAGCGAGGGGTGCGGGTGGTCTCGGCAGAGGAGTTGTCCCTGCGGGAGCAGATCCGTCTCTGGCAGTCCCACAAGTCGGTCATGGGATTCAATGGCTCCGCATTTCATACCGCCGCGCTGGTGCCTCAGCGCAACATCGTCGGCCTGACCGCGGGGCAAACCCTGCTCGGAAACCAAACGCTGATCGACGCCATCTGCGATCACCGCTCGCTCTACCTCAATGCGTCCCGCCATCTGGCCCGGATGGACACACCACCGAGCGGCTTCGGTAATGGGTATGTACTGTCCGACGCCCCTGGCGTCGCCGACGGCCTGCTTCGCGCGCTCGATTGTCTGGAGTCAGGCAGCCAGGCGATGCGCCCGCTGCCTGCCAGCGAGAGCTTGTGGAACGCCATCCCGGAAAGCTCGCCTTTTGGCCACAATATTTCCCGCGTCGGCGTCGCGTCCGTCAGCTCGCTGTCGCCGGATCACTCAGCCGGTCAGGACGTTAAAGCCGAGGGCGCTCGCCTTGTCAGTGGGAAGCTTTCCGAAAGTTTCCAAATCCACACAGCCACCGAAAATAGTCCTTGGTGGATGATCGACCTGGAAGCACCGCATCATCTCTATGAGATGCGCCTTTTCAACCGGTTCGATATGGACCAGTCCAGAGCTGATACCATCCAGATGCTCGTGTCGCTGGATGGCTACGACTGGAAGCCGATCGGTCGGTGGCTCGACTTGGACACGCCCACGTCCGACATCAAGCCGACACCGCATCGATGGCGTTGCGAACACCCTCTCGAAGTGCGGTGGATCATGCTGCGTGCCGCCGGCATGACGCATATCCACCTCGATCAGATCGAACTCTTTGGCGTTTCGTCCGCGGAGGCTGGTCCCGTGACGTTCTGAAAGCGCTTCCGATCGGCAGCGTTTCTTAAAGCGAGGGATGTAGCCTGTAACCGAGCTTCGAGCCGGCTTCCACGTAGTGATGGACCTCGTCCAGATAATCGTTGCGACCGATTGCTGCGGCAGCTTCCGGGTAGGTGCGGCAATACCATCCTTTGTCGATCATGAACGGATCGCGCCCCTCGTAAAAACCTCGAGACAGGAAGTGGTTGTAGACGGAGCAGTCACCGTGCCGCTGTCTTGGTCCGGCCTCGTCCGGGTTGGCGCGGACATAGAATTCGGGATCCAGATGGGCCGCATAATGATCCGCGCGTTTCGCCACTAACGGCGGTCGTAGGAACATGTTCCGGACCTGTGTCTCGGTCGCATGGAACCAGCGGCCTTCCATGGCACGCTCCGATTCAGGAAAATGATCGATCGGCAGCCAATAGTTGATCGGAAAAACGAAGTAGCTGTAACGCCGATCGCCAAGCGGGACGTAGAAGCTGTTCTTGTGCTGATTGGGATGCATCAGGCCGGTCAAGGGCAGAAATATCCGCTCGGCGTTCGAGAGCCAAGCCGCCAGCCAGGCGAAGGAACTGACGCTCGGGATGATGTTCTTCGACTGCCTCAGATAATCGAAATCTTCTGATGGCGAGGTTCCCTGTTTGAACACGGCACCTGGAAAACGTCGCCGCAATCCGTTGCAATATGGATTATCCGACAGCTGGCCAAAGAAGATCGGCCTGAGCTTGGTGCTCCGGATGATGTCCTCGTAAAAGCCGGCCGGGATCTGCGTGTAGTGTGGATGCTGGATCTCGCGCAGGATCTCGCCGCCGCGGATGCTGATGACGAGTTCGTCCTCACGTCCGCCAACCCGGGGCACGTCCGGTCGGCGGAAGATGGCGTCATAGTCGATCGCATCCCGGGGAAGTAGATTCTCGGTATGCTGGCAAAATCCTTCGATCTGGATGAAGTCAGGGGGATGGGTGCGACAAAGTCTGGCTGCAGCCTCGATGGCGATCCGGCCAGCGTTCCGCGGTTCGTCCCTTACCGTAAAATGAAGGCCGTTGAGGCCGATCTGCGACCGATCGGGGAGCGAGATATCGAACAACGGGATGTTGACGTTGGCGATCGACGTCGCACCCGTGGCGCGCTGGAGGGACAGCGCCGCCATATACATGAACATCACGTTGCCGGGGTTGCCGCCCAGCTGCACGCGGATGAAGGGGGCATTATTCTCGGGCATCGTCAGTCAAACTCAGGTTTCATGTTCCACGGGGAGGGGCGTATCGCCGGCTCAGGACGCCGGCCGCTGTTCCCCTTCCCACGTCTCGACGATACGATTCCAGCGGGCGCGGTCCTCGACTGAGATCGTCTCGTCGGCCGATATGACATCTCGGCTGTTGCGGACGAGGCCACCGATCTGCGAGCGGTAGTTGGCGACGATCGCGTCATGGGCGGCGCTCACGCCGGGCAACGCCTTCAGTTCGGCGATACGCTGCTGGAGCTCTGGCAGAAGAGCGTCATAATGGCCGTAATGCCGCCCCGGCGTGTTCTCGAAGAAGCCGATATAGGAGGTGATCGTCGCCGTCGTGTTGTAGCGGAAGCGTTTGTTCAGCAGGACGCCGCTGCCATCGTTCTCGCCGCGGGCATACTTCCAGACGAACTCTTCCAGCGATTTGATGGCGAAGTGACAAACGATCCCGTTGTTGGACGGGCCGTTGATCCAGGCGATGTCGTTCGTCGCTCTGCTGCCATATTGCAGGTTGCCGTCGCCCGTCCGCCAGATCCGAGCTTCGTCATCTCGGGGCGCGGGATGGTGGCAATCCACGTAGGCGAAGCGCGAGGTGCGTACCGCGCTCTTGATGAGCGGATGAGCCCCCGAGATCTTGTAGCGCTCGAAGCACGGGGCGTCGCTCCAGGCTACCTGCTTGTCGACATAGAACACGTGCCACTGGAAGGCGATGGTATCGGCTTTCTGGGCGGTGCGGGCCCGGAGAATGCCGGTCAGGTCGTTCTTCCAGAAGGGATGGGGCACCAGGAACTCGTCGAGGTCGATGATCAGGGTCCACTCGTAGTCCAGCGTATCCGGGAGCGCCGTCAGCGCGTGGCTGTATGCCTTGCGCTGCATGTTGATGTTGGTGGTGACGCTTCCGCTGTTGTCGATCCAGTTGATCACGCCGGCTGCATCCAAGGCGCGCAACAGGTCGTCCGATCCATCCGTGTTGTTGTTGGTGTAGATGAAGATGTGTTCCACGCCCACCATGCGGTGGTGCGCGACCCACTCCAGGAAGTACAGGCCCTCGTCGCGGGCGGTTGCGACGATGGATAGCCGCTTCCGAGGCTCCACGAGACGTCTGGCATGCCGCAGGAAGCGGTATCCGGGGGAAGAACGGTCGAACGACTCGGTTCCGGAGCCGATGCCCATGAGGTCGTGCGCTGCGCCGGACCGTGCGTCGCGCGTCCTGTTGCGGCGCCGGACCCAGTTCTGCAGATCGCGCCAGGCGTCGGCGAACCAGGCCTCCGGGTCGATTGCATCGAGAATATCGGCGGCCAGTTGTTCCGGAGGCGGGGGGAAACGGTTGGGCACGGCGTCGAAGGTGGGACGCGCTCGTTTGGGTCCCTGCTCGGGCTGCCAGCCCAGCAGCGCGGCGCAGAGGCCCTGCGCCACTTCGTCCGGCAGGACGATCAGGGCGGTTTCGATTGCGGGCAGGATGAATTCGGATGGTATGGTTCTCAGAAACGCCGGCAGGGTGTGGGGGGTGTTCAAGGCTTCCACCAGCCGGCGAAGGACATCCGCCACGGCGATGACGCCGGCGTCGATCGCGCCCTCGTCCGCGGCTACGAAACTGAAGCCTTCCCATTCCTTCGCGACCGCGGTGCTGGCGAACACGATGCCACCCGGTACCGCCGTCATCAGCAGGTCAACGACCGGGTCGCGTAGGATGCTCAGCGGTTCGGCGACGCTGAAAGACGGATGTGGCTCCAGGATCAGGGGATGGAAGGATTTGGCGTGTTCCCGCTTGCCCAAGATCGTCGGGGCGTCGCTACGAAACAGCAGGCCGAGCTCCGGCCGGGAAGGATGGCGGTAAAGCCAGACCGGGACCGACTCCGTTACATCCCCGCCATGGACGATGAGGCTCGTGGCCGCCGCGGCCACGATCAACGTCCCGTGGTGGCTGCGCACCTTCGACAAGGTGACTTCGGACGGCATCGGCATACGGACTCTGCTCGAAACAAGGCCAGCATCTTTGCCCTGTGGCGCACCGATTCACAAGTGACCCACAAGAGCATGGCACAGCCGGACGAGCGGATTTCTCTGCGCCGTCGAGTAGGGTCAGGTAATGTTCGCTAAGAATGATCAACGCCGACGCGCATAAGCATACAGAATTCGTCGTTTATATAAATATACTATAAGTCAAGTCTGGTTTTAGAACCCATGGTGCGGACTGTTCGTGGTCCCGAGCCGAAGCTCACGCCAGCGTCCTACACCCTTGAAACCCGCCCGGAAGCGAAAGTCCGCCTATGAGACCTTCTTTGCCTCTGTTTCTGCTCATGTCTTTGTTTTCGGGGCCGGCGATCGCCCAGCCGGTGTTCACCAGGGGAGGGGACATCAGCGTCCGCAGCCTCACCGCCACGACGATCGGGGCCAATGCCGCGGTTTCCGGCGTGCCGCTTGGCACCCTGGTGTCGCAGAGCGCCCTCGCGGCGACCGCCCTCCAGCAGGCCGCCCGCGGGGTGGCCGGCGGCGTCGCCCCTCTTGATGCCAACGGCGCCCTGAGCGGCCAGAAGATCGTCAACGGCACCCTGAACGGCACCGACGTGTCGCGGGCGATGTTCCAGTCCGGCCTTGCGGGCTCCAGCCAGCGCTATCTTTCGGACAAGTTCGTCGAGACGATCGACGTGAAGGACGCCGGCGCTTTGGGCGACGGGGTATCCGACGACACGGCGGCAATCAACGCCGCCATCGCACAGGTTAATGCCCGTCTGGCCGCCGGCACCGGCACGGCGCTCTTCCTGCCCCCCGGTGCCTACAGCGTGGGCGTGCTGAACCCCGTCATCGTCCCGCAGGGCACCACCTTCGGGCTCTTCGGATCGCCCGGCGGCACGACCATTCGCGAGCGTGTCGCTGCCACGACGCCGATCCTCGTCCAGGAGCGCAAGGTCGGGTCACAGGGTGGCTACTACCAGATCACCGTCCGCGACCTGACGGTGCAACTCATGTCGACGACCACGGGCGGCAATGGCGTGGAGATCGACGGCACGCCGGTGTCCCAGGGCGGCGGCACCTTGCAGCCCACGGTCGAAAACGTCTCCTGCATCAACAACGGCGCCGCATCGGCGTTCTGGATGTCGTGCGTCAAGGTGGCCGACGCCGAGCATATCAGCGTGCGGCGGATCAACGACATCGCCGCCGGCATCGGCAACGGCGACCCGTCCCAGGGCACCGCCGTCTCGATCTACACCACGCCGGATGCGGCGACCGCGAACTTCTCCGTCGATCATCACATTTCCGATGTCACCATCACCGGCGGGTTCGCCGCCGTGCGCTCCGACAATCACGTCGAAGGCCTGCAGATCGATCACGTCACGGCGGTGGGGTCGACCTACGGCCTTTATGCTCCCGCGTGGATGCTCAGCGGCGGCAAGTATGGCGTCAACTATCTGACCCTCACCGGATCTCACCTCAATACCAAGGTGGCTGGCGTTTATTGCGAAGCCTGTGCCAGCGCCAAGTTCTCCAACGACCTGATGTTCGCCGATGCTCCCGTTGCGTTCGCGTCCAACGCGGCGCTGCCGATCGACCTGAGCGTGTTCGCGTCCGGCAACACCTATGCGTGGGCCGGTATCTGGTGTCCTAATTGCGCGTCCACCAGTTCCAGCGGCGACGAGTTCTTCGGTTTCAAGCGCGGTGGTCAGTCGAGCACGGCGTTTCGGTTGAGCGCGGTTGATCTGGGAGCCGGCGTTCCCGCCCTGATTGGGCCAACCGTCATCGCCGGCGACATGATCCAGGCGATGTCGTCCGGCCCGCTCCAGATCGACGGCGCCTATCAACGCGTGTCGATCATCGGCAACACGATGAAGGACACCACCGTCGGGCTGTCGCAGTTCGCCGGCTCCCACGCGGTGATGACCGGCAACGTGCAGGACGATGCGGTCGCGGACTTCGGTGTGCAGGCCGGAAACGCGGTGGTGAAGCAGCCGCTCACCTTGTCGGGGGCGCTGACCGGCACCTCGGCCACCTTCTCCACCAATATCGTGGCCCAGAACGCAATCCTGCCGGGCGCGGTGATCCTGAAGGACACCAACGCCAACACGTCGCTCACCCTGACCGGAACCGGTGGCGCGCTGGTGGTGGCCGGCGGCTTGCAAGCCCAGGCCGTCACCCTCACCAGCAACGCCGGCATCGTGATGCCCAAGATGAACAATCAGCAGCCGGTGCTGCAGACCGGGGGTGACGGCCGCCTGAACATCAGCACCGGGGCGAGCATCCGCGGCGATCTGGGCGTCGGCGGCCTGTTGCAGCTCGCGTCCTATACCGTATCCACCCTGCCCGGCAGCTGCACGGCGGGCCAGATGGTCTATGTGTCCGACGGCCGCAAGAACGGCGAAGCCTCCGGCTCCGGCTCCGGGGTGCCGGCCATCTGCACCCTGGCCGCCAAGGGGGGCAGCGCGGTTTGGAGCGTGGTTGCCACGGGAACTACGTCGGTCGCCAACTGACGGCCGGCGACCGAGGGGAGGGGGCGCCCATCGCGCTTCCTCCTCGCCTCCCAGGGGCGGGAAGCGCGATTTCCGGCGATCCTTCTTGCAAACCGCCACCGGATGTGGTGATCAGCCCCCTCCCTGCCCGCGGCGTGGCATCGCCGGGGGCTATACCCGTTTCTCCGGATCCGTCCGGGGAGATCCCCGTGGACGTCCATGGTGGTCGGGTTGATCCAGCCAGAGGGAGAACCCATGCCACTTTACGAATGCGTGCTCATCGCGCGCAACGACGTGACGCAGCAGCAGGTCGAGGCCGTCGCCGACGGGATCGCCACCCAGCTCGAGGGCGAGGGCGGTGCGATCCGGAAGCGCGAGTACTGGGGTCTGCGGTCGCTCGCCTATCGCATCAAGAAGAACCGCAAGGGGCACTACATGCTCCTCGGCCTCGACGCGAAGCCCACCTCCATCAACGAGATGGAGCGCCAGCTCGGCCTGAACGAGGACGTGCTGCGCTTCATGACCATCCGGGTCGAGGCGATCGACGAGGCGCCGTCCGCCATCCTCACCCGCAAGGGCGACGATCGCGAGCGTGGCTTCCGCGGCCCGAAGCCGGCCGGCCGGTTCGAGAGCGGCCGCAAGCGCGGCTACGATGATCGCGAGGAATTCCGTGCCCGCGGCGACGAGGGTGGCGGCCGTGGCCGTCCGGAAGTGGCGGAAGCGGAGTAAGGCACGATGTCCGAAACCACCGATATCAACCCCGCCGCGCGGCGCACCGCCGTCGGCGCCCGCCGGCCGTTCTACCGCCGCCGCAAGTCCTGCCCGTTCTCCGGCCCCAACGCGCCGAAGATCGACTACAAGGACGTGCGTCTGCTGTCGCGTTTCCTGTCGGAGCGCGGCAAGATCGTGCCGAGCCGCATCACCGCCGTGTCGGCGAAGAAGCAGCGTGAGCTCGCCCAGGCGATCAAGCGCGCCCGCTTCCTGGCGCTGCTGCCGTACATCCTGAACTGAGGAGCCCGGCGATGTCAGCGACCGAAGTGATCCTGCTCCAGCGTATCGAGAAGCTGGGCCAGATGGGCGACGTGGTGAAGGTGAAGCCGGGCTTCGCCCGCAACTTCCTGCTGCCCGAAGGCAAGGCCATCCGTGCCAACGCCGCCAACCGCGAGCGCTTCGAGCGCGAGCGCGTGCAGCTCGAGGCGCAGAACCTCAAGCGTCGCGAGGAGGCCGAGCGCCTGTCCGAGCGCGTGCAGGGACTGACCGTGGTGATCATCCGCCAAGCCGGCGACAGCGGAAGCCTCTACGGCTCCGTGACCGCGCGCGACGTGGCGGTGGCCTGCGGCGAGAGCGGCCTTTCCGTGGGCCGCCAGCAGGTGCAGCTCGACAACCCGATCAAGACGCTCGGGCTGTCCGAGGTGCGCGTGGTGCTCCACCCCGAGGTGGTGATCCCCGTGACCGTGAACGTGGCCCGTTCGCCCGAGGAAGCCGAGCGCCAGGCGCGCGGCGAGCAGATCGGCGTGGAGCAGGAGCCCGACATGGCGACCGAGCTTGGCCTCGAGGTCGGCGAGTTCGACCAGACCGCCTGACCGGTTCCAGCCCGGCCGCATGGCCGGCGGAAGTCCATCACGCGACGCGGAAGGCCCGGAGCGAGCAGCTCCGGGCCTTCTGCCGTTTTGAGGCATCGTCCACCCTCATCGCGACGCCGTGAGTTTGCGCTCCCGTCATCGCCCGGCAATCTTGCGAGGTCGGCTCGCGTCCTCCGCGATGGACGCGCCCGAGTCGGAAGATCAGGGGGACTGTCGAAGGTGAACGTGCTGTTCGACCTCGTGATGAGGCGTTTCATCAGGCAGGGAACGTTGCTGATCCGCTTCGCCGACGGACGGCAGCGCCGCTACGGCCACGGCGAACCGCATGCCGGCATGGAATTGGTCGACATCCAGACCGAGCGCGATCTGCTGATCAATCCCGGGCTGCATTTCGGCGAATGCTACATGGACGGCCGGCTCCGGCCGCTCGGCTGCTTGCTCTACGAGCTGATGGACCTGCTGATCCTCAACGTGGAGGGTGGCGGCCATGTCCCGGCCAATCTCATGCAACGCGGCCGCAAGCTGGTAAGGCTCTGGAGCCAGCACAATCCGGCACCGCGTTCCCGCCGCAACGTGGCGCACCATTACGACCTCAACGGCCGGCTCTACAGTCTCTTCCTCGACCGCGACCGCCAGTATTCATGCGCCTACTTTCCCCGCGGCGACGAGACGCTGGAGGAAGCGCAGGAAGCCAAGAAACGGCACATCGCCGCCAAGCTCCGGCTCGACCGGCCGGGGCTCGAGGTGCTGGACATCGGCAGCGGCTGGGGCGGCATGGCCCTGACCCTGGCCCGGGATTACGGTGCCCGCGTCACCGGCATCACCCTGTCCACCGAGCAGCTCGAGGCGTCCCGCGCCCGTGCCGCCGCCGAGGGGCTCGCCGACCGCGTCCGGTTCGAGCTCGTGGATTACCGGCTGGTGCGCAAGCGCTTCGACCGCATCGTCTCGGTCGGCATGTTCGAGCATGTCGGCGTCGGCCATTACGACACCTTCTTCCGGCAGATCGACCGCTGCCTCCAGGACGACGGCATCGCGCTCGTGCATTCCATCGGCCGCCGGGAAGGGCCGGGCGCCACCAATGCCTGGCTGGACAAGTACATCTTCCCGGGCGGCTATTCCCCGGCGCTCAGCGAAACCTTCGCGGCCATCGAGAAGAGTGGCCTGTGGGTCACGGATTGCGAGATCCTGCGCCTGCACTACGCCCGAACCATCGCCCACTGGCGTCGCCGGTTCGCCGCGAACCGCGACGTGATCGCCTCGCTCTACGACGAACGGTTCTGCCGCATGTTCGAGGTGTATCTGGTCGGCTCCGAGCTGGCGTTCCGGCGCCAGGGCCACCTCAACTTCCAGATCCAGCTGTCCCGCCGCATCGACGCCGTGCCGCTGACGCGGGACTATATGGGCGACGCGGAGCGCGCCACCGGAGTGTCGGTACCGAGCACGGTGGACGCGGATTGACCGGCCGCCCGTCCCAGCTCGTGGCAGGACCTCGCCGGCGCGGCGTGCTCGCAGGCCTCGCCGCTGCCGCCATCACGCCTGCCATCGCCGCCCGCGGTGCCGCATCCGCCGATCTCGTTCAGCGGCTGAAGCGGCCGCCGATCATCTGCGCCCATCGTGGCGGCCCACGGGCGGGCTTCGCCGAGAACGCGCTGGCCACCCTGCGCGCCACGGCCGCGGCCGGGCCGTTCATGCTGGAGATCGATCTGGCGTTCACGCGCGACGGCGAGGTGGTGCTCATGCACGACGCCGCGGTGACCCGAACCACCGACGGGCGCGGCCGGCTCGAGCTGTTGTCGGCAGCCGATGTGCGCGGCTTGCATCTTCGCAGCGGCGACGGGTTGCTGCCGGACCCGCCACCCACCTTCGACGCGGTGCTGAAGTGGGCCCGTGGCGACACGGCCGTGCTGCTGATGCTCGACATCAAGCGCGTGCCGCCGGAGCGGGTGATGGCGATGGTCGGGCGCGCGGGCATCGCCGACCGCGTGCTCCTGCTGACGTTCGATCCCGACACGGCCGCCGCCGCCTTCGCGGCCCGGCCGGAAGCCATGGTGTCCGTGCTGGTGCACGATCCGGAAGACCTCGCCCGCTACCGGGCGATGGCCCACGGTCACCGCATGGCCGCCTACGTGCCGCGCGATCTCGGAAACGATCTGATGCGCGATGTGCGCCATGCCGGGGTACCGGTGGTGACCGATCTGCTCAACAGCCGGGATGCGCTGGTGGATACGCTCGACCCCCATGCCGTCCGGCGCGATCCCCCCACCGCCGCCGACTATGCGGCGATGCTGCGCGCGCTCCCGGCCGACATTGTCGTCACCAACCGGCCGCTGGCGGTGCAGGCCGCGCTCCGCCGGTGATCTGGCCGGTACCGGCATCCTCCCCGGGCGGGGCGACGTCGTTCCAAACGCTGGTTCACGCCGATTGGAGCCTCGCCGCGCCCGGCCGCTGGCGTTGCGTGGGCCGCCGAACGCCCGATGGATGGATCGTCGAGGCGCCGGAGCCGGTGGGCGATCTTTCCGGGTTCGTGATGGCGCTGAAACGTTTCTCCGGGCCGGTGCTGGCGGGCTTCGACTTCCCGATCGGGGTGCCGCGCTTCTACGGGGAGCGAACCGGCCTGCCGGACTTCCGGGCCCTGCTGGCAGCCGCCGGCACCGGACGGTGGTCCCGCTTCTTCGATGTGGCCGTCGGTCCGAACGAGATTGGCCTGGAACGGCCCTTCTATCCCATGCGGCCGGGCGGCACCGGTCGCGTGCAACTCCTCCAGGGCCTCGGTGCCACGGCCATGGACCAGCTCATGCGGCGCTGCGAGCGCCGGACCGCGGACCGCCCCGCCGGGTGCTGCTTGTTCTGGACCCTCGGCGGCAACCAGGTCGGCAAGGCGGCCCTGGCCGGATGGCGTGAGGCGATCCGACCGCTGCTGGAGGCCGGAGCGGCCCTGTGGCCGTTCGACGGAGCGCTGGAAGAGCTTTCGACTCCGGGGGGCGTGGTGCTGGCCGAGACCTATCCGGCCGAAGCCTACCGCCATGTCGGCATCTCGCCGGGCCCACTCCGCAGCAAGCGCGAGGTCGCGCATCGCCGCGAGGCGATGGCGGGGTTGCGGACGCGCTGCGCCGGACACGGCATCCACCTGACGCCCGCACTGGAACGCGAGGTCGCGAACGGCTTCGCGGACGCCGGCACGAGGGGCGAGGATGCGTTCGACGCGCTCGCGGGGCTGCTCGGCATGATCGAGGTGGCGGATGGCCGGCGAGCGCCCGGACCCAGGGATCCCGATCCGTGGGAAGGCTGGATCCTGGGCCAGTCCGCCGGTTGACGCGGGATCGCGCCCGATTGGCACCCTCCGGAACAGGCCTGCGGGCACCGCCCATCACCGGCGCCCGGCGGGGAATTGGGGGATCGATAGCGGGATGACGAAGCTCGTCCGGAAATGGCTGGGCATCTGTCTTCTGGTGACGACCGAGCTTGCCCTGACCGCCGCCCCCGGCACAGCGGCCGTCGTCCGGTCGTGGGCCGCGCGAGACGCTTACACCGGGGCCGTGCTGGAAATGATCAGGAACCCGGACGGGACCGTATCGGCCGATCTGCGCGTGCGTGGTTTCGGATGCATGGGCGGTCTCAACGGACTAGTCACCGAAACGGCATCCACCATCACGATCACGGCTGACGAGCTTCAGAAGGAGCCGGCCGGTTGCGCCATCACCCTGGAACGCCGTGGCCGTGATCTCAAGGAAGTCTCGGCCACGCGAGCATGCCTGCAGATGGGCGGACCCGGCTGTGACCTCTACGAGAGCACGATAACGCTGCACCGCGTTCGGGACGTGCCCGAGAATTCTTCCATGGCCGGCTACTATTTCTTCATCCGGCACCTGCCCCCGGAACCGGGGGTGAAGACGCCCGGCTGACGCCCGCCCTGGGGTGCGAAGGATCCCACGGTATCGGGCCGTCTCAACCGCCGGCGACCAGCAATCGGGCCAGCCTGTCGAACTCCGCGACCGACAACGTTTCCGCCCGCCGTTGCGGCTCGATCTCCGCTTTCTCCAGCAGCGCTTCGCCGCCCAGCGCCTTCAAGGAGCCGCGCAGCATCTTGCGCCGCTGTCCGAACGCCGCGGCGGTCACGCGTTCCATGGCGCGAAACAACGCCGGCGACGGCTGGTCCGCATGGGGGATCAGCCCCACCACGGCCGAATGCACCTTGGGCGGCGGCGAGAACGCCCCCGGCGGCACGCGCAGCATCAGGGCGCACCGGGCGCACCATTGCGACAGCACCGCCAGCCGCCCGTAGGCGTCGCTGTCCGGCGCCGCCACGATCCGCTCCGCCACCTCGAGCTGGAACATCAGCGTCAACCGTTCCCAGGCCGCCGCCTGCCGCAGCCAGCCCACCAGCAGCGGCGTGCCCACGTTGTAGGGCAGGTTGGCCACCACCTGACGCGGCGCCGGCACCAGGGCGGCCAGGTCGCGCGAGGTGGCATCCGCCTGCAACAGCGTCAGCCGGTCCGGATGATGGGCCCGCAGCGCCTCGATCGCGCTCACCGCCCGCTCGTCGATCTCCACCGCCAGCACGGACGCGGCGGTGGTCGCCAGCAGGGCGCGGGTCAGGCCGCCCGGACCGGGCCCCACCTCCACCACGTGACGGCCCTGCAGTGGCCCGGCAGCGGCGGCGACGCGCTCCACCGAGGCCATGTCCAGCAGGAAATGCTGCCCGAGCGACTTGCGGGCATCCAGTCCGAACAGCGCCACCGTGTCGCGGAGCGAGGGCAGGGGGGGCGGTGCCGCACCCGGTGCCGTGTCCGTGGCGCCGCTCATGCCGGGTGCCGGTCCCGGATCAGGATTTCTGCCGCATGTCGATCACCGCGCGGCGGTGCAGGTCGCGCTCGAGCTGGCGGGACACCATTTCCACCCGGTCGTTGAGCAGCTGGTCGGCGATCTCCTCGGTGGAGCGGTCGGCCAGGTTCTTCTCGTCGCGCGCGCACACCATCACGATGTCGATGCCGTCCGACGACACCAGCGGCTGGCTCGCCTGCCCGATCGGCAGGCCGGTCAGCACCTTGGCCATCTGCGGGTTCAGGCGGTTGGCCTGCACCGGGCCGGGATCGGACGGACGCTTCTCGCCGGCCGCCTTGTTGGCCGCTTCCAGGTCGGCGCAGGAATGCGCGTTCTTCACCAGCGCCTGGGCCTTCACCAGGGTCTGCTGCTGCTGCTGGGTCGGGGCCTGCGGGTTCAGCACCTGATCGAACGGCAGGAAGGCCTGCCGGATGTTCAGCACCGAGACCATTTCCTTGCCGATCTCCCGGCGCCCGCTCAGCGTCACGATGTCGTAGCCGCCGGCGACGCGGATCGGGTTGCTGATCGCCCCGATCGGCATGGCCTTGGCCACCGCCAGCACTTCGGGATCGAGCACGTCGCCCTGGACCCAGCCGAGCGAGCCGCCATCGAGCGCGGTCTGGCTCTGGCTGAACTGCGCGGCGACGATGGGGAACGGCGCTCCGGCGCGGAGCTGGGTGATCACCGTCTGGGCGAAGCGCAGCGCGTCCTCGCTATGCTTGGGATCGTCCACCGGGATGAAGATCTCGCTCAGCGCGTATTCGGGCTTGCCGGCCTCGGTCTTCAGCGCTTCCTGGCGCTGCTGGATCTCGCGGGTGGAGATGCGCGCGCGGTCGCCCAGCTGCTGGCGCAGCACCTGGGTCCAGGCGAGCTGCACCCGGATCTGGTCGATCAGGGTGGTGAGCGACACGCCGTCCTTGCCGAGCCTGTCGCGCAGCGCGTTCTGCGGCAGGTTGTTGCGCTTCTCGATGTCGTTGATCGAGGTGGCGATCTGCGAGGTCGGGATCACGATGTGGCGCTGCTGGATCTCCTGCATCCGCAGCTTCTCGTCGATCAGCTGGCGCGTGATCTGCGGGCGCAGCCGGTTCAGCACCTCCTCGGTGATCGGCAGGCCGGTCGACAGCGCGAACAGCCGGCCCCGGCTTTCCACGTCGCGGCGGGTGATGATCGAGCCGTTCACCACCGCGACGATCACGTCCTGGTCCGGCGGTGTCGCATCGGCACCCGGCGCGGGACTGGCCTGCTTCGCCGGGTGATGTGCCGTTCCATGCTGTGCGGCCATCGCCGCCGGCATGACGAGCACGGCCGCGGCGACGAGCAGGCAGGAGCGGAGGCTGGAGCGCATCGAACGAGACATTTTCTGCTTCACAACGGGGGGCTGGATCGGGTCGGAGGAGTGGTGCGGGGACATGGGGATCGTTCTCGCCGGGAAGACGCCGTCAGCCGTTCACCGGGAAGGTGCCGAGGGTCTTGAAGGTGAGGGTGAACAGGATGGAGGTGTCGCCGTTCAGGCCGTTGATGTTGGTGTAGAGCCGGTTGAACGACACGTCGAACATGAAGCAGTCGTTGGTGTAGGCCGCGTCCGCGCCCACCGCCACGAACCGGTTGTTGGCGAGATCGCGCCGGCCGTAGCCCGACACCCGCCACTGCTTGTAGGTGCTGCTCAGGCCCAGCGTCGCCTCGTTGGTGGGCTGGAAGAACTGCGACGGCGGCGACGAGGTACGCAGGTTGTTGCTGTAGTAGTAGTAGAAGCTGTTGGACGAGTAGATGTAGCCGCCGCTGACATGCAGCAGGCTCGGACCCACGTTCACCAGCCCGTCCGCGAAATGCACGTTGCCGTTGTTGTGGTCGATGCGTGCGCGGGCGGTGACGTCGAACCAGCTCGCGGGGGTGAACATCACCCGTCCCACGATGTCCGACGCATGGGTGTCCAGGCCGCTGTTGGGCACCTGGTTCTTCTGGATGTGGCTTTGGAAGCTCTCGCCCACCAGCGCGTCGATCTGCTGGCCGTTGAAGGTCCAGTTGCCGTGCAGCCCGGCATTGATGCGCGCGCCGCCGTCCAGCCTGTCCACGCCCTCGTGGCGGTTGAGCGAGAACAGCGTCGTATCGGTGAACTCGTAGTCCAGGCTGTCCTCGTTGGGCAGCAGGCGGGTGGCGCTGTTGCCGCTGTTGGGGGCGGCGATGCCCTGGACGATCGGCTCGATCAGCTGAGAGCCGTTATGCGTGGGACGCAGGAACGGCCAGTTCATCTTGACGGCCACCGTGGGGAGCGCTTGTCCGCTCGTGGCCGCGTTGGCCGCGTAGTAGTTCGGCACGAGGTCCAGCTTGCGAGCGTTGTAGACTTCGGAATCCAGATGCGCCGTCAGCGTGTAGATCTGGCCCCAGTCGGACTTGAACGGCCGGTCCCAGTTCAGGCTGAGCTGACCGCGCTCGTCCGCCGTGCCGTTCGCGCGATACAGGTCGAAATCGCTCGTGTTGAGCGACAGGCGGCCGCCCAGGGCGTCCGGCTCGCCGAAATAGCTGTAGATGTAGCGCGGCAGCACGAACGGCAGCTCGCTCTGGTTGATCACGCCGCGGTTCAGCCCCTGGTAGAACTGCACGTCGACGCGCGAATAGGCGCCGGACCCGAAGCCTTCCAGATAGGCGTTGCTGTTGAGCGTGTCGGCACCGTAGCCGCTGATGCGGTAGTCGCGCAGATAATCGGCGGACGAGGCCAGGTTGATGTTGGCGCCGTAGCGCCAGGTCTGGTTCAGCGCGAAATCGAACTTCGAATACACGTAGCCCTGGACGCCCTTGCTGTCCTCCGGCGCGATGTAGTTGCCGTTCTGGAAGTAGCCGTCCTGCTTGTTGGTGTCGTAGGCGATGGCGCCCGTGACGCGTATCGAGCCCTCGTTCAGCCGCGACCGGTAGGCGGTGGTGAGCTGCGGGCCGGTGCTGGTCGCCAGCAGCGGGATGAACGTGACGTCCGACTGCCGGTTGATCACGTAGTAGTACGGCAGGGTCACATAGGTGCCGAGCTGCTTGTCGTGCGGCGAGATGTCGCCCAGCAGGAAGCCGCTCTGCCGCTTCACCGACGGATCGGGCGTGGAGAAGAACGGCAGGTAGCCCACCGGCACCCCCAGCATGTCGAGATACACGTCGCGATATTCGATGCGCTTGTGCTCGACGTCCTGGGTGGCGTCATAGGCCCGCAACTCCCAGAAGGCCGGCCTCTCCGGATGCTGGGCGCACAGCTTGCAGGCGGTATACACCGCGCGCGACATGTCGTTGACCTTGCCCTCGGTGCGGCGGGCGCCGTTGGCCGCGAGCTTGCCGTCGGATGCCAGCAGCGCGCGCATGTTGGTCAGCACGCCGTCGCGCAGGCCCTGGGTCAGCTCCGCATAATCGGCGAACAGCACCTCGCCGTCCGGCTCCACCATCGCGACGTTGCCCGTCGCGGCCGCCACGTTGGTGTTGCGGTCGAACGTCACCTTGTCGGCGCGCAGGATGTGGTCGTTCTGCCAGATCTCGACATGGCCGGTCCACGTCACGATGCCGTTGTGGCTGTCGTACGCGACGTTGTCGGCGCGGAAGGTGACCGGCTCGTTGCGCGACAACGGCGCGCCCTTGTTCGCGCCGGCGCCCGGCAGGGCGATCTGCGCCCAGGCCATCGGCGTCGCGGCCGAGGCCAGGGCCACCAGGCTCAGCCCCCCGGCCAGCAGGCGGCGGGAGAAGGAAGGAGAGGGAACGGCGAAGCGGCGCATCAGCCGTCCTCCAGATGCAGCAGAACCGTGATCGCGAGCAGCAGCCCGGCTCCGGTGGGCGCCCACGCCGCCATCACCGGCGGCAGGGCTCCGGAGTCGCCGAATTGTTCGGCGATCTTGGAGATGGTGAACAAGGCGAAGCCGGCGGCGATGCCGGAACCGATCATGCGCGCGACGCCGCCGCGGCGGGCCGGGCGCATGGAGAATCCGGCGGACACCAGCGCCATCGTGCCCGCCAGCAACGGCAGCGCCAGCAGGGTCTGGAAATGCAGCCGATGCCGGATGGACGAGAAGCCGGAGCGCTCCAGCAGACGGATGAAGCCCGGAAGCGCCCAGACCGAGAGCGTGTCCGGTGCCGCGAAGCTTTCCTGCACCCGCTTCACCGTGAGGTCGGTCGGCAGGTCGAGGTCGCCGATCGGCACCGGAAGCTGGTCCGGCAGGATCGAGCGCGCGTTCCGCAGCTCCCATTTGCCTTTGGCCAGCAGCGCGTCCGGCGCCTCGATGCGCACCAGCAGGTGATCGGCGTTGTCGAGCCGGAACACGCTGAGCTCGCCCAGCGCCAGGGTGCCGTGGTCCAGCTTCACCTGCCGCGCGTGCAGGATAGCCACGCCGTCCGGCTTCAGGCCTCGATCGGACTGCCGCAGCCAGAGCTGGCCGCCCGCCAGGTTCAGCGGGCCGCCCAGGGTGCGCAGGTAGGTGTTGTCCAGCGCCTCGGCCTTGGAATAGGTCGCCGACGAGATCGGGCTCAGCGCGAACGTCGCCGCGGCACCGAGCGTCAGCGCGCAGGCCAGCGGCGCCGCTAGGAACTGCCAGGCCGAGATGCCGGCGGCCCGCGCCACGATCAGCTCGGAGGATCGCGTCAGCCGCCAGAAGCACAGGATGCCGCCCAACAGCACCCCGAACGGCAGGATCTCGATGCAGAAGAACGGCAGCCGGAGGGCGGCGATCTCCACCGCGAGGCTCGCCGGCACGTCCGGCTTCGTGGCGACCCGCCGCAGCAGGTCGATGAAGTCGAACAGCGAGACGAGCCCGGTGAGCGACACTACCATGGACAGCACGGCGATCGTGAACTGCCGCGAGATATAGAGCGATAGGGTGACCGCGACGGGCATGGCGCGCACCATCTCAGGCGCCCCGCGCGGCCGGCCGGGCGCCCGGCATCGACGGCTCGCGCCGCCCCCGCGCGGCGGAGCCGGGACCGCCGGCCGCACCCGGGGCCGGGTCGCGCAGCGTGCTCCGCAGCAGCACCCAGCCGCAGATCAACCCGGGCAGCGTCGCCTGCAGCCACACCAGCGGGATCAGGGCAGGCGATCGCGCCGCGATGTTCTGCACCACGAGGCCCAGCGCCACCACGCCCACCACCACCAGGATCGCCACCAGCGGGCGCACCACGTTGCCGTGCCGGGAGAAGCCGCCCATCAGCACCCCCACCAGCGCCACCAGGGCGAAGCTCAGCGCCGTCAGCGGCGCCGACAGCCGCCGGTGCGCTTCCACCGCGAACTTTCCCCGGTCGCGATCCATCACGACGCGGGGGTCCGGATGCAGCAGCTCGCCGATCGACATCTCGGCCGCATCCGCGTAGCGCTGGTCGTCGCTCTTGCTGCTCGACGCCAGGTCCACGGTGTTCCGCTTGAAGGTGAGCACGTTGAGCCGGCCGGTCTTGCGGTCGATCTCCTCGCGCGAGCCGTTGTAGAGCACCACGCGCGGGGTGTCGCCCACCGTGCCGAGCGTGCCGTGCTCGGCGATGATGGTGGCCCGGCTGTTCTTCTGCCGGTCGTCCTCCACCAGGATGCCCCGCAGCGTCCCGTCCGGATCTCGGGAGCGGACATACACCGTCATGGTGTCCGAAACCCGGGTGAACACGCCGTCCTGCAGCAGGAAGGCGGCCATCTTGTTGCGGATCTCGAACTCGTATTCCCGGAAGGCGTGATAGGAGGCCGGAACGATCCACACGTTCAGCGCGTAGCACAGCACAACCGACAGGGACGCCGCCATCAGGGCCGGCCGCGCGATCGCCCCGGGCGACAGGCCGGCCGCCTGCATCACGGTGATCTCCCGGTCGCCCGACAGCCGGTTGTAGATGAACTGGGTCACGAGAAAGGTGGTCAGCGGCAGGATGACGGCGATGAAGCCCGGGATCAGCAGCCCCGTGAGCTGCAGGAACACCCGCAGCGACAGGCCGCGGTCCACCACCAGTCCCACGAAGCGCAGGGACTGCGTCAGCCAGATCAGCGCCGCCAGCCCACCCGTGGTGGCCAGCAGCGCGCCGAGCAGCTGGCGCATCACATACCGGTCGAGCCTGGAGGCCGGGAAGGCGAACATGGTCCTTCCTAGCCTTCCCGCGTGGCCGGAAAAAGACGGCAACGATTCTCGAACCGTGTCCGTGTCCCGGAAGCGTCACCCGGCGCGTCCTTCCCGATGAGCCGTCGCACGGCCCCGGGCCGCCTGCTGCGCTTCCACCGCCGCCGTCAGGGACGGTGGAGGGCCGGCACTCTCCACGAGGGCAATCAGGTCCGGCTGCTGCCGGCGGGTGCCGACTTCATCCGCGCCGTGCTCGACGCGGTGGACGGGGCCCACAGCACCGTCCACCTCGAGTACTACACCCTCGACGATGTGCGCCTCGATGGCCGGTCGCTCGTGGATGCGCTCGAGCGGGCCGCCCATCGCGGGGTCGAGGTGGCGCTGATCTGGGATGCCATCGGCTCCGGTGGCACTCCGGACGCGCTGTTCCGCCGGCTGGAACAGGCCGGGGTGCGGACGATGGAGTACCGCTCCGTCAACCCGCTCAAGCGCCGGTTCGACATCCGCATGAACGACCGGGACCACCGCAAGATCACGGTGGTGGATGGACAGACCGCCTTTCTCGGCGGCGCCAACCTGTCACGCGTCTACGAGACGCCCGCCGCCGTTGGCCGGGGCTCGGACGCCGATCATTCCTTCTGGCTCGATTGCGCCATCCGGATGCAGGGTCCGGCCGTGGCCGACGCCGAGGCGCTGTTTCTTCGCACTTGGGGCGACGGCGACGGCAACGGGCCGCTCCGTATCGCGGCCGCCGCCTCGTCGCCGGTGCGGAACGGGCAGGCCGTGCGGGTGGTCGGCAGCGCGCCCGGCGAGCGGCGACCCTTGTTCAACCGGGCGATCCGCCGCGCCATCCGCGACGCCCGCACCAGCATCACCCTCGCCACCGGCTATTTCGTGCCCGCCCGCCGGGAATGGCGCCTGCTCCGGCGCGCCGCCCGGCGCGGCGTCTGGGTCAGGCTGCTGTTGCCGGGCTACAGCGACGTGCCGGCCGCGGTGCATGCCGCCCGCGCGCTCTACGGCCACCTGCTCCGGGCGGGGGTGGAGATCCACGAGGTCCGGGACGCCATGCTGCACGCCAAGATCGCCACGGTCGACGGCGTGCTGTGCGCGATCGGCTCGTCCAACTTCGACTGGCGCAGCGTCCACTTCAACAACGAGGTGGACGCCTTCGTGCTGGGGAACCTCGCGGCCGAGGCCGACCGCATGCTGGACGGCTGGCAGCGTTTCGCGCGTCCGGTATCCCTGGCGGAATGGGAAGGCCGCTCGGTCCGCGAGCATCTGCTGGAGCGGGTCGCCCGCCTGTGGAAGCGACTGATGTGATCCGCCGGGGCCCGTCCCGGGCCGGCCCGGTCCGGCGGAGGTCAGTCCAGCGCTTCCACCGGGTCGCCCAGCCGGACGGTGCCGGCGGTCTCGGGTATCAGGTTGGCGCCGAACACGATGCCTTCGCCGTTGCGGTTCAGCCGGCCGAGCGTCCGCAGAGGTTGACCCGCCACCGGGGTTTCTCCCGTCCGCTGGTCGCGCGTCACCACCACGCAGCGGGTGCAGGGCTTGGGCATCCGGAACACCACCTCGCCCACCCGCACGCGGCGCCAGCCATCCTCCGCCCAGGGCGCCAGTCCTTCCACCACGATGTTCGGCCGGAACCTGTCCATCGGCACCGCCGGCACGCCGTCCGCTTCCAGCGCCTCGTTCAGCGCGTCCAGCGACGCGGCGCCCGTGGCCAGCAGGGGAAACGCGTCCGCGAAGCTCACATGGTCTTCGCCGCCGTTATGCGCCGCTTCCACCGGCCGGGTCTGCTCGTCGCGCATGAACACCAGCCGGCAGGACTGGCCAAGCCGCTCCGACAGCCATTCCCCGGCGTTCGGCGACGCGGCTGCCCCCTGCATCCAGGTGCCCCACACTTCCACGGGGATGTTCTCCGCGTTTCCGTCCGGGCGGGGCACCACCAGCACGTCGTCGCCGCAGCGGAGCGACAGGGCGCCGTCCTCCGGCACGGCGTCGATCAGCGCCATGCCCGGCGTCTGCCGCTGCGACCGGAAATTCCCCTCGGGCGACACCACCATCCAGCGCCGGTCGCCTTCCAGGCCGAGCGGCGTCACGGCCGCTTCCGGCAGCGCCACCCCCCGCAGCCCCTTCACCGGATAGATGTGCAGGCCGGAGATGACCGCGCTCATGTTTGTTCCCGTCCAGGTTCCGGGCGCGCCCGGATGGCCGCCGTCCACGTCATATCCGGCCGGCGGATCGATCAGGGTCCGGCCGGCATGTCCTCGGCGGGCAGAACCCGTCCGGGGTTGAACAGGTTGCGCGGATCGAAGGCCTGCTTGATGCGCCGCATGGCGGCGAGCTCGGCGCCCCCGCGCCAGTCCGGCATCATGTAGGGCTTGAGCCGTCCCACCCCGTGCTCGGCCGAGAACGAGCCGTCCAGCGCCCGCACAACGGCGCCCACCGTGTCCATGATCTCGTGGTCGCGGGCCAGGAAGGCCGCCGGGTCCATCCCCGGCGGCTGCACAAGGTTGAAATGGATGTTGCCGTCGCCGAGATGGCCGAACGGCGCCGGACGGATGCCGGGGATCAGCGTCTCGCACGCCCCGGTGGCGAGCCGGATCAGTTCCGGCACCCGCGACACCGGCACCGACACGTCGTTCTTGACGCTGGCGCCCGCCCGCTTCTGCGCCTCGGAATGTTCCTCGCGCAGACGCCACAGGGATTGCCGCTGCGCTTCGCTCTCGGCGATCACGGCATCGCCGACGGTGCCGTCCTCGAGCGCCGCGCCCAGCACGTCTTCCAGCAGCCCGCGCAGCGTCCCGTCCCGCCGGCCCGACGCCAGCTCCACCAGCACGTAATGCGGCGCCCGCTGTTCCAGCGGCAGCGTCGCGCCCGGGATCAGGGCCAGCACCAGATCCAGGCCCGTGCCCGACATGAACTCGAACGCCTGCACGGCGGTGGGGTCTTCCCGCCGGAAGCGCCCGAACAGCTCCAGCGCCGCTTCCGGGGTTTCGACCGCGCACAGCGCCACCTCCAGCTGCCGGGGCCGGGGGCTGAGCTGGAGCACCGCGGCGGTGATGATCCCGAGCGTCCCCTCGCTCCCCACCAGCAGCTGGCGCAGCGCGTAGCCGGTGTTGTCCTTGCGCAGCCGCCGCAGTCCGTTGAACACCGAGCCGTCCGGCAGCACGGCTTCCACGCCCAGCACCAGCTCGCGCGCGTTGCCGTAGCGGATGGTGTTGTTGCCCCCCGCATTGGTGGCCAGCACGCCGCCGATCTGCGCCGAGCCCTCCGAACTGATCGAGAGCGGCAGCAGGCAGTCCGCCGCCGCGGCGGCATCCTGCGCCGCCTTCAGGGTCACGCCCGCCTCGATCGCGAGCGTCATGTCCAGCGGGTCCAGCGACCGGATCCGGTTCAGCCGCGACAGGCTCAGAACCACTTCGCCGTCGCTGTTGTCCGGGGTGGCGCCCACCACCATGCTGGTGTTGCCACCCTGCGGCACCAGCGGCACGCCGGCTTCCACGCACAGCCGCACGCAGGCCGCCACCGCGTCGGTGTCCGCCGGACGCAACACCGCCGGGGTGCGGCCCGGCGACAGGTTGCGCCAATCCGTGCAGTAGGCGTCGGTGTCGGAACGCGCCGTCAACAGCCCGCCCGGCCCCAGCACCGCGTCCAGCTTCGCGATCAGGGCCGTCATGCGGCCGTCATCCGTCCCGCTCATCGGCCGCTCCCGTCGCCCTCGGTGTGGAGATAGATGCTGTTGTCCGTCGGCTGGCGTTCCCCGTGCCCGATGAGGGTCACCGTGCTGGTGACCGCCACGCCGATGACCAGGCCGCCCAGGGCGCTGAGCAGCAGCAGCAGCCGCTTGGGCGTGCGGCCCTCCGCCGCCAGCAAGGCCTGCTGGGCCTCGGCGCGGGCCTTGCGCGTTTGATGCAGCTCGCTCCGCAGCGCCTCGATCCGGGCGGAAGCGCCCCGCAAATCGAGGTCCAGCTTGTTCACGTCGGCGGTGAGCTGGGAGATGCGGGTGCGCGCCGCCTGCATATCCGCCCCCCCGGCGGCACCCGTGGCCCGCGACGCCCTGGCTCGCGGCGCCGCCTTGGGCGGGGGGTTGGGGGCGATCGCCACGAACAGGTTCTTGAGCGCGCCGCCGGTGATCGCGTTCCGCCGCGCGCGCGTCCGCAGCGCTTCCAGCGCGGTCGCCGCCTGCCCGGGCTGTTCTTCCAGCACCAGCGCCAGGATGTCCGAAAGCGTCTTGAGCTCCTTCGGGTCGAATTCCGGCTTCACGACGCGCGCTCCGGCACGAGCGGCGCGACCGCCGGATCGACGGGGAGAGCCGGGACGCCGGACGGCCTCGGCGCCGCGGCCCGGGCCAGTCGATCGCGGATGGCAAGGCCCAGCCCATGGGCCGGCACCGGCATCGCCGCGATGCCCCGCAGCCCCAGGCGGCTCGCCTCGGCGTCCAGCAGCCTCAGGCCACCGAACAACCGCCGTGCCGCTTCCGCCAGATCGCCGGACGGGCTGAGATTCCACGACAGAACCGGTCGTCCCGGCATGTCGCCGAACGCCAGCAGCGCCTCGTCCGGTTCCGCCGCCCGTGCGTCCAGTCTCAGGGGCAGGGCAGGGGCGTAATGGGACGCCAGCATTCCCGGCGCCGCGGGCATCCCTGATCCGGAAGCGGGGGTCCCGAGCGGCCCGGTGATCGCCTCGACGGCTTCCCGGGTGACGCCGCCCGGCCGCAGCAGCACCGGACGATCGCCCGTCAGGTCCAGCACCGTGCTTTCCAGCCCGACGGCGCAGGGCCCGGTGTCCAGCACCGCGTCGATGCGCCCGTCGAGCTCGGCCAGCACGTGCGCCGCCTCGCTCGGGCTGACCCGGCCGGACCGGTTGGCCGAGGGGGCGGCGATGGGGATGCCGGCTTCCCGGAGCAGCCGCGCCGCCGCGGCGCCGGGAACGCGCAGGGCGAGGGAGGCGAGCCCGGCGGCAGCCTCGGCGCATACGGGAGCGTCCGGTGCCCGGCGCAGCACCATCGTCAGCGGCCCCGGCCAGAACGCAGCCGCCAGCCGCTCGGCCATGTCCGCCAGGGCGTCCGACGGACGGGCGAGCCGGAATGCCGCCCCGGCGTCGGCGACGTGCACGATCAGCGGGTTGAAGCTCGGCCGCCCCTTGGCGGCATAGAGCGCCCGCACCGCCTCGGCGGATCGGGCGTCGGCGCCGAGCCCATAAACCGTTTCGGTTCCGAACGCGACCAGCCGCCCGTCGCGCAGCAGGAGGGCGGCCTCCGCGAGGCCGCGCGGATCAGCAGAAAGGCGCGTGGTCATGGCGGGAAGCGGCCGATGGTCCTGAGGAACGGGTGCCGCGTCTCGGCGGCGATGGAACGGTTCTGTCTATCTATAGCACTCCCCGGGGGAGTCGAGCGCACCGGAGGAGTCGGGCTTTCCGCCGCCTCCCGGTCGCGCCCGCCGCCGCCCATCCCCGACAGGGCACGAGAGACTCCACTCCCCGGGATCGCTCGCGGCGGCACCAGCATCGGGCGACGGCGCTTTCTTTCCGGTCGGGTTGGGAGATGCCCATCTGTTACCGTCGCGCGACAGCGTTTATCCGTTGCCTCACGTGACGTGATGCGTTTCCGGGGAGACAGCGCATGCTGGAGATCGAGTTCAGGCCGTCGGCCCTGCCCGCCGAAGGGGCGCTCGCGGTGCTGGCCTTCGAGGACGGCGACCGTCCGGCACTGCTGCTGGCCGCCGACGAGTCGACCGGTGGCGCTGCCACCCGGGCCGCGGAGGCGGCCGAATTCCGCTTCAACAAGAACAAGACCCTGGTGCTGCCGGGTCCGGGCGGCGGGCTGGCGCGGCTGGTGCTGGTGGGGCTCGGCAAGCGCAGCGAGTTCGATGCCCGCGGCGCGGAGGAAGCGGGCGCCGTCGCCGCCGCCGCGCTCCGGTCGCACGAGACCGCCGTGCTCGCCGCGGACGTGCTGCCGGCGGATCTGGTGGCCCACGCCGCCCTCGGCGCCGTTCTCGGCGCCTACCGCTTCGACCTCTACCGCACCCGCCAGAAGCCAGAAGACCTGCCCAGGCTGCGCGCGCTCGCCGTGCTGAGCGAGACCCCGAGCCCCGCGCAGCGCACCTGGCCGGAGCTGCAGGCCGTGGCGCACGGCGTGTTTCTCGCCCGCGACCTGGCGAGCGAACCCGCCAACATCCTCCAGCCGCCCGAATTCGCCCGCCGCATCGAGGCGCTTGGCTCCCTTGGGCTGGAGATCGAGATCTTCGACGAGGCCGCGATGCGCGAGCTCGGATTTGGCGCGCTGCTCGGGGTGGCGCAGGGGTCCGGCGCCGGCGCCCGCATGGCGGTGATGCGCTGGAATGGCGCCCCGGGCAGCGCCGAGCCGCCGCTGGCCTTCATCGGCAAGGGCGTGACGTTCGATTCCGGCGGCATCTCCATCAAGCCGGCCGGCGGCATGGAAGACATGAAGTGGGACATGGCCGGGGCCGGCACTGTCACCGGGCTCATGGCGGCGCTGGCCGGGCGCAAGGCCCGTGTCAACGCGGTCGGCGTCGTGGGGCTGGTGGAGAACATGCTGAGCGGCGAGGCCCAGCGTCCGGGCGACGTGGTCCGAAGCGCGTCCGGGCAAACGATCGAGGTGATCAACACGGATGCCGAAGGCCGGCTGGTGCTGGCCGACATCATGCACTACGCGCAGGAACGCTTCCGGCCGCGCCTGATGGTGGACCTCGCCACCCTCACCGGCGCGATCATCGTGGGCCTCGGCCACGAATTCGCCGGCCTGTTCTCCAACGACGACACCCTGGCCGCCCGCCTGCAGGACGCCGGGCGCGCCACGGCGGAGAAGCTGTGGCGGATGCCGCTGGCCGAGGGCTACAACAAGCAGATCCGCTCTGACATCGCCGACATGAAGAACGTGGGCGGCCGTCCGGGGGGCGCCTGTTCCGCCGCGGCGTTTCTGCAGCGCTTCGTGCAGAACGAGACGCCCTGGGCGCATCTGGACATCGCGGGCATGGCCTGGTCCAGCAAGGACGCTCCCGGCGTGCCCAAGGGAGCCACCGCGTTCGGCGTGCGTCTTCTCGACCGGCTGGTGGCCAGCCACTACGAGAACTGAGGCCGGGGCCGGGCGGATCGGCCTCCGGGCCGTGCGCCTCGGCCATGCCCTTCCGGCGATGGCCGGACGGGTGGTGCGTGGGCAGGGGCCGGGTCCGGAATGTCCGGCCCGGCGCCCCGCGTCGCTCGTCCGGACAACTCGATCTGCGAGGAAGCGATGGCCGAGGTCGGCTTCTACCACCTGACCCGAACCGGCCCCGAGCAGGCGTTGCCCCGCCTGCTCGGCCGCACGCTGGAAGCCGGCAAGCGCGCGGTGGTGCGATGCCGGGACGAGGAACAGGTGCGGGCGATCGACGAGGCGTTGTGGCGGGCGCCGGAACCTCCCTGGCTGCCGCACGGCACCGCGGCGCTCGGTTTTCCGGAACTGCAACCGGTCTGGATCACTGCCGACGACGAGCAGCCGAACGGCGGCAGCTTCCTGTTCCTGCTGGACGATGTTCCCGTGTCCGATCCGGCCCGCTTCGAGCGCGTGTTCGTGTTGTTCGACGGCAACGACGATCCGGCCCTGGCAGCGGCGCGACGCCGCTGGGCTTCCTGGCGCGACGAGGGTCACGCGCTCACCTATTGGCGGCAGGAAGCGGGAGGCTGGGTAAGGGCTGCGTGACCGGCACCCCCGGCCGGGCAACCCGATCCCCCGCGGAAGGTTGGTTCCGATAACCCCCCGCCGCGAGGAACACCCACCATGCCCGACAAGACTTCCGGCACCGAGCCCCAGGGCAACGAACACATGAACCGCCCCGGCGTCACCAACGGCGTCCCGGACGGCACCTCGACGGACGAAGGCATGGCCTCGCCCAGCTCCGACCGCCAGGACACCGAGACCGCCCCGGGCAGGGCCGGGGAAGACCGGGGCGGCAGACCGGACGCGAAACGGTAGGGGTCGGCCACGGTGCCGACCGCAACCATCCGCCTTGGCGGAGCATCCGACCTGTTCCGGGTCGGGCAGGGCACCTGGCGGATGGGCGAGAACCGGACGCCGCGCGGCGCGGAGGTGCGGGCCGTGCGGTTCGGTCTCGATCTCGGCATGACCCTGATCGACACCGCCGAGATGTATGGCGACGGCGCCGCCGAGGAGGTGGTGGGGGAGGCGCTGCTCGGCCGGCGCGAGGAAGCGTTTCTGGTGAGCAAGGTGCTTCCATCGAACGCCACCCGCCGTGGCGTCGCCGCGGCCTGCCGGCGCAGCCTTCGCCGCCTCCGGACGGACCGGCTCGATCTCTACCTTCTGCACTGGCCCGGCGGCGTCCCGCTGGCCGAAACCGTGGAAGCGTTCGAGACGCTCCAGGACGAGGGCCTCATCGCGGCCTGGGGCGTTTCCAACTTCGATGTGGACGACCTGGAGGAGTTGGCGGAGGTCGCGCCCCCCGGTCGGTGCGTCACCGATCAGGTGCTCTACAACCTCGACTATCGCGGCATCGAGCATGACCTGCTGCCGGCGGCCGCCGGCCGGAAGATGCCCGTGATGGCCTACTCCCCGGTGGGGCAGGGCGGCCATCTGCTGCATCATCCTGTTCTGTCCGAGGTCGCCGGGCGGCACGGCCGGACGCCGGCTCAGATCGCCCTGGCCTGGACCCTGCGCGATCCCAACGTGGTGTCGATCCCCAAGGCCTCCGACGAGACCCATGTCCGCGATAACGTGGCCGCCATGGACATCGAACTGCTGCCGGAGGATCTCGAAGCCCTGGACGAGGCGTTCCCTCCGCCGCGGAGCAAGGTGCCGTTGGCGATGCTGTAGGGGCGGAAGTTCCGGCGGAGGCCTCTTCCGGGTCGGTTGTGCTCATACCGTGGTGAATTCCATGTCGGCCAGGGAACGTCCCAGTTCGGCCCGCTGCGGTCGTTGCTCGGCGCGCTGTCACCGTCGCCGCCCGACCCCCTTTTGCCGGGACGTCGCGCCGCCGCTCCCCAAGGCCCCGGTCCTGCTCACCGGCCGTGCGGCGCGGGAGTTGCGGCCTTTCGACAAACGGCCCGGATGCGTCCTACCATCACAGCGTCATCCCGCGTCGAACGGTCGAGGTTTCCGCTGAGCCTGCTGATCCTGATCGGTTTGACGGCGGTTATCGCGGCACTCTTCGGCTCGCTCCTCGGGAGGAACGGCGGACGGGCCGATCTCCGCGTGCCGCAACTCTGCTGCGGCATCGGGCTCGGCGCCTGCTCGATCCAGCTGCTGTCGGGCTCCGATGCGGCCTTTCTGCCGTTGCCGTTCGGCTTCGCTGCCGCCGGGGCGCTGGCACTCGATCCGGTGTCGACCCTGCTGCTCGGGCTGGTGTTCATGACGGGGCTGGTCGCGCGTCCGGTGGGCTCCGTGCGCCGGCGAATCCTGCTGATCGGCACGGTGGCCACGCTCGCGATCTCCGGCGATGCGTTGTTGTTCTCCATCGCCGGGGCGGCCGCGATCCTGCTGCTGGACCGCACGACGATGCGCCCCGCCAGCATCGTTTCCGTCTGCCTGTTGTCCGGAGCCACCGCGCTGCTGGCCGGCGGCGGCGCGGCGATCAACGCCCTATTGCCCGAGATTTCGTTCGAGCGGCTCCGCAGCCTGTCCGCCGCGCGTGATGGCGGCTTCTGGCCGGACATCCTGTTGTTTCTGTTCGCGGCCGGCGCCGCGGGGCCGTTACTGGGCTTTCCGTTCTGCGCGGCCGGGAGGCGGCGGTGGAGCCGGCACGCCGACACGGCGTCCCTGGTTCTAGCGCCCGCCACCGGCCTGTTTCTGTTGACGCGGCTGCTGCTCGATCTGCGGGGAGCGCCGCCCGCCTGGTGGGGCGCCGGGTTGGCGTTGTTCGGCAGCCTCGCGGCTGCGCGGGGCGCGCTGGCCGCCGCGGCGGCGCGGCACCTGAGGGCGGTGCCCGAGGGGGCGGCGATGTTCGCGGGCGGTCTGGGCACCGTGGCGCTCGGCGGCATCATCGCGGTGCGGGCGAGGGCGCCGGGAGCCGCGCTTCCGGCCGCGGAAGCGGCGCTGCTTTGCGCCGTGGGTCTGCTCCCCGTCCTGCTTGTGGCCTTTCGCGGTACCGAACTGCTGGAAGAAGGCGCCGGCGCGCGCGCGATGTCGCGCCTCGGCGGCCTCGCCCGTGCCATGCCGCGCACCGCGCTGATGACGACGCTGTCGGCGGCATGCCTGTTGTTTCTGCCGCCCTTCGCTCCCGGCGCGGGGCTCTGGCTGTTCTGGCAGGCGATGGCGGCCATGTTGCCGCCGGATGCCCGGATCGCCCGTTCCGGCCTGTTGTTGCTGGCCGCCGCCCTGCTGCTCGTGCTGGCGATGCATGCCTATGGCTGGTTGAAGCTGTTCGTGGTGGCGATGTTCGGCCGGCCCCGCACGCCACGCGCCGCCGCCGCCGAGGACGGTCCTGGCGGGGTGTGGCGGCCCTCAATGCTGGTGGTGGCGGTACCCGCCCTCGTCGGGCTGCTGCCGCAACTGTTCGTTCCGCTGTTGCGTCCCGCCGCGAAGATCCTGTCCGGCACGGCGGCGACGGATCTGGCGGCACCAGCCTTCTCCCCCTGGGGTCTGGCCGCCGCCGCCGATCGGGCGCCCTTGATGGTGCTGCCGTTGCTTCTGCTGGTGCTGATGCTGCTGCTGGTGCTCCGGATCACGACGCTGCGAGTCCGTCCGGGCGGGGCGCGGACGGTTGCCGCCTGGGCCGACGGCTTCGCGCCGCCGCCCCCCTGGCTGCCGTTCGGCGAACCGGCCACCCAGCCCACGGCGCGGGCATACGATGCCGCGTTTCTCGCGCTGGTCGCTCCCGGCACGGACCCGCGTCGGGTCGCCGCCGCCCTCGGGGCGTTGAGCCGGACGGGGCGATCCTCGCTGCGCTTCGTCCGGGCCCGGATGCCCCGCTGGCGGCTGGACGGCATCGGGTTCTTGTTTGTGGTTCTGTTGCTGGGGGTGATCTGGCTGGGAGCGCGAAGCGGATGGTGATGATGACGCGCCCGGTTTCCTCGGCGTCCGAACGTCCGGACGCGCCCCGCTTGGGTTTCCGGCTCCTTGCAGTTCCCGCTAGCCACCGGCCGCAGGTCACCGTGGTCCCGGGAAGCCGCCCCGTCATGTCCATGCTCCCGAGTGCGGCAGCTTCATCCACCGTCTCCACCCGAGGCCGAGATGGAGGACCAAGGAGCGGCGCCTGCAGGGTCCCGGACTCCGGCGTGCCATCGAGTGGGAGCTGCGCACCGATCGGTTCTTCCCCTATGGGACCGCTCCTGCGGGCAGTCATCCGCCCGTGATGGACGCCGGTCTTTTGCTGGACGTGTTCGCCTTCGGGCTTCACCTGCTGCTGCTGCCGGTGGCGTTCGTGCTGTCCGAGGCGGTGGCGGCCGGCGTCGCCGCCCTGCGCGAAGGGCGCCCGCTCGAAGTGCCGGCCTCGCCCGGGCGTCTGCTGCGCGACCTGCGCTGGCAGCTCGGCAAGCAGCGCCTCCGCGCCGAGCCCGGGGCGGGCTGGCACCGGCTGGGCCTCGAAACCGCTGCGGTCCTCCCCGTGCTGGCGCTGCTGCTGCTGCCGTCCTTCGCCACCGGGCTGCCGACGGCGGCCTTGTCCGACCTGCCGTCGCTGCTGCTGATGCTCGGCTTGTCCCGGTCTATGCTGATCGTGCTCGCCGCCGATGAGGGCGGCGGCCGGTCCGGCCTTTCCGCCTTGCGCGGGCTGGCGGGACTGCTGCTGGCCGTTCCCGGGGCGCTCCTGTGCGCGGCGTCCTTGCTCCTGTCGACCGGCGCCATGACCCTGGACGGCGTGATCGCCGCGGGCAGATCGTTGCCGGACGAAACCGCGTCGCTTGCCCTCGCCGCCGCGGCCCTCGCGGCGTCCGGGCTGGCGGCCGGCTCGGGCACCCATCTGGCGGAACGTTTTTCGGGGCTCGACCGCACGCTCGCTTCCCTCGCGCTCGGCACCCAGCGGCTGTGCTGGCTGTCGATCGTCGCCTCGCTCGCGATGCCCTGCGCGGTCGCCACCGTTTCCGCGCCGGCCTGGTGGCTGCCGGCCGCCTTGTCGTGGCTGGGAGCGATCGCCCTGTTGTCCGGGGGCGCCGCCCTGCTCGCCCCGCGGGGGAGCCGCCCGAGCGACCCGTCTCGCCTGCTCGCCGCGACCTCGCTGCTGCTGGCGATCCTGTCCCCCTTGTTCGGCGCGGGAGGCGGGCGATGAGCGTGCTGTTGGTCGCGGTTCTGTTGCTCGGCGTGCCGGTCGCGGTTCTGCCGGATGGCCTTGCCCGGTCGCGGTGGCAGGCGCTGCACGCCGCGATGCTGTGCGTGGTGCTGATCGTGGCGGCGATCGCGGGGAAGGGTGGTTGGATGGCCGCGGCGGGAGCCGCGGTCGCCGCGCTCGAAACGGCGGCCCTGCTGCGGGACGTCGAGCGGGGCGCCCCGGTATCGCTGACCGAGCGGCCACCGGTTCCGCCAGGGCGGTCCGGTCCCCGGCGTCTTGTTCTGGCGGTGCTCGCGGTGCTCGCCGTGTTGCTGCTGCCGCCCGCCCCGGTTCCGGCCGCGATGCGCGCCGCCGTCGGTCTGCTGCTGCTCGGGCTGCTCGGGATCGTTCCCGGGTCGGCGATGCCGGACGCTCCCGTCGGGGGGCGGCTGGCGCTGCGCGGCGTGCTGCTGGGAACCTGCCTCCTGCCCGGACATGATCCGGTTCTGCTGGCCGTGGTCCTGACCATGGTTTTCGCCGGTGCGCTTTCATTCCGTTCGCGCGGGCAACGCGGCGGGGATCTCGCGGCGTGACCGCGTCCGCGTTTCCCGATCCGTCCGCCTGGATGCTGGTGCTGGTGGAACTGCTGCTTCTGGCAGGGGCGTCGCTCGGCTGGATCGTCCCGCGGGCGGCTCCCCGGGTGCTGCCGGTTCTGACCGCGACCGCGCTGCTGGCCGCGCTGGTGGCGGCGTCCGCAGCGGGCCATGGAAACGCGTCCGGCCCGGGCACGACCGGCTTCCTGTTGCGCGAGCCGTTATCCGGCTGTGTTCCGGCCGTGCTCCTTGTGTTCGGGATGCTGTGCCTTCTCGCGGTGCCGCTGCCGGCCGCTCCGCCGGCAGCGCCGTCCCTGCGTCACCGCCAGGCTGCCGCCGGACCCTCGCTGCTGCTGGCGGGCGGGGTGCTGGCGGCGACGGCGTCCTCGCCCGCCATCGCCCTGGTTGGGCTGTGCGGGTGTGGCATTCCGTTCGTCTGGTCCGACAGGAACGCCGGCGAAGGGCGCACTCCGGTTCTTCTGCTGTGGATGCTGGCCCCGTTCGCTCTCGGAATCGCCGTGCTGTCCGGCACGATCGGGCGCCCGCTGGACTGGGCCGCGCTGGCCGACGAGCGCACCGCGTGGGGGTCGCCGCTCGCCACGGAGCTTGGCGCCCTGCTGATGATGGTGGGCCTGCTGGCGTGGGCCGCCTTGTTCCTGCTGCCGCCCCGCGACGGCGAGCGGGACCGTTTCCGGCCGCTCTGGATCCCGATGCTGCCCGTGATCGCGATGCTGCTGATGCGGGTTCGGGGTGCCGCGTCGCCTGAGATCTCCGGCGTGTGCGCTGTCGTGCTGGCCGCGTTCGGGCTTTGGCAGATGGCCGCGGCCGCCTTCGGCACCGAGCGAACGGACGCGGCCGTTCGTCGCCGCGCGACCGGCGCGCAGCTCGGGATGTTGTGGTTGTCGCTCGGCGCGGGCGGGGCGGGCGGATGCCAGGCGGCGATCCTGCTGGCGCTGCTGGTTCCGGTAGCGGCCATCGCGGCGATGCTGGCGCCCGAGGATGGCGGAAAGGGCACGTTCGCCCGGCTGATGCTGGCCGGACTGCCGCCTTCCGGACTGTTCGCGGCGGATTTCGCCGTGCTGCTGCGCTTGTGGGGCTGGCATTCCTGGCTGGCGGTTCTCGCGACGGCGCTGCTGGCGACGGCGATCGTCCGCGTTGTTCCGCGCGAGGCACCCCGGGCGGCCGGCGGCGCCTCGCCGTCGGATGGGCGCTGGCGTGACCGGGCGGCGATCGGACTCCTGATCCTGATGGTCCTGGCCGGGGTAGCGATGCCCGCCCCGGTGTCCGACGCCCTGCTGGCGGCGGGCGAACCGTTCGCCGCCGGACCCCGTGCCGATCCCGGACCGGCGGCGGGCACAGGAGGCGACCCTGGGCATGTTCCCGCCGGTCCCGGAGGCGCGTCATGAGGATCGGCAAGAACACGGCTGGAGGCTCGGTGCTTCCCCCTCGCGGGGAGCATGCCGATGCCGGCTCCTGATCCGAGGGCCGTGATCGAGCGCGGCGCGGCCACGGCCTGCCGCGGCGTGCCGCGCTTCCTTCTGTCCGGCGCCGACTGGGCGTTCCTGGCGGGAGCGTCGTCGCCCGACCTGCTGTTCCGCAGCGCGTGGAGCGACAATGCCGAGATGCACGCCCTCTGGACCGACGGTGAGGGCGGGCGGCCGGTGATCGCCTCCGTCGCGGTGGAGGGCGGCCGGTACGAAGCCCTGTCCCGCCATCATGCCGCGGCGGCCCTGTTCGAGCGCGCCGAGCACGATCTTCGCGGCCTCGAAGCGATGTCCGCGCGCGACGAGGCTCCCCTGCTCGATCACGGGCGCTGGCCGCTGACCCGCCCGCTGGCCGTCCGGCCGGGCCCGGCCCCGTGGCCGCCCGAGCCGCCGGAACTCCGGTTCTTCCCATCGGAGGAGGCGCGCGGGCTGCACCAGGTCGGGTTCGGACCGATCGCGACCGGCCTCCCGGCGTCCGGTCCCGCCCATTGGCGCCTGACGCTGCGCGGAACAGGGATCGAGCGTGTCCAGACGCTGCCAGGCTATGCCCATCGCGGCGTGCTGTCGGCGGTGCGCGGGCTTCCCGTCACCGAGGCGGCGCCGCTCGTGGCCCGGATCGCCGCGGGGGGTACGGTCGCGCACCAGCTCTGTTTCAGTCGCGCCGCCGAAGCGGCGCTCCGCTGGCAGCCGGACCCGGCGCTCCGGCAGGAGCGGGTCCTGCTGGGCGAGATCGAGCGCATCGCCACCCATCTGTCCGACCTGTCGGCGACCCTGGAAGCGGCGGGCGAGGCGGCGGCCTCGGGGTCGTTCCGGGGGCTTCTGGAACAGGTGCGCGCGGGTTGCCAGGCGTTTTCCGGCCATCGCTGGCTCATGGCCGCGGTACGGCCGTTCGAGGGGATGCGCGCTGATGCGGGCGCCGGCGCCGCTCTGGAAGCGGTGCTGCGCCGGGTGCTGGCGGATCATGCCCGACTGGAACAGGCGGTGCGCCGCTGCCGGCATCGGCTGCACGACCGGTGCACGATCCCTGATCCCGTGGCCCGCGCCCACGGGCTGCCCGGGCCGTCCGGGCGGATGTCCGGCCAGCGCATCGATCTGCGGCGCGATGGCGAGGCCGGCGACGGCGCCGCCCCCGCGCCGCACGGGCGGAACGGCGACGTGCGGCTGCGTTGCGGCGCCCGTCTCGCGGAGATCGCGGACGCCGCCTCGCTCGGCCTCGCGTTGCTGGAACGCTGGCGCCCCAGTGCGGATGCCTGGTCGGGACCGGGCAGCGGGTCGGGCGAAGGGATCGGGTCGGCCGAAGGGCCGCGGGGCGACCATTGGCACTGGCTGCGGATCGAGCACGGCCGGATCGTCGCGGCGCATTTCCACGATCCGGCCATGCTGTCGCTTCCCGCCGCGGAAACGGCGGCCGTCGGGCTGGACGCCGACGAACTGCCGCTGCTCGGCCGGTCGCTGGGCCTGTCGATGGCGGGGGTGGATGGATGAACCGGTATCGTATCGGGGGCGGACCGTTCGGCGTGTCGGGCCTCATCCTGCTGGGATGCGGCCATGGCTGCTGAGGCGGAGCAAGAAGCGGTGACGCCGGCGCCCCAACAGGATCGTCCGCTCCCCGGGCCGCGCGCAGACACGCGGCTCCGGCCGGAGCCGTCGGTCCAGAAGCGGTCGGGGCGGGGACGGTCGGGACAGGCACCCGAGCGGCCGACGCTCGCCCTGCTTCCCGTCGGCGCGGGCGATTGCGGCGCGTGCGGCGGCGAACTCGAGGCGCTGCTGTCGGATCGCTCCCGCCTGCACGCGCACGGGCTCCGCCTGGCGGCGTCGCCGCAGGATGCCGACCTCGTGCTGGTGTGCGGCACCCTGACCCGCAACGTCGCGGAAGCGGTGGAGCTCCTGTGGTCGTCGGTGCCCCAGCCCGCGTGGCTGGTGGCGGTGGGCGGCTGCGCGATCGACGGTGGCCCGTTCCGCGACGGCTACGCGGTGGCGGGAGGATTAACCGGACGAATGCCCTTGGCGCTGTCCATCCCCGGGTGCCCTCCGTCGCCCGACCGCATCCTGGGCGCGCTCCGCCGGTTGATCGACGGGACCGGCAGCGAGGACACCGATCCGGACGTGGAAGCCGGCTCGCGAAAATCGGAGGCTGCCGGCGAATCGGCCCCGGGCGCGCCGCCGGATCGCCCGAACGACTCTCTCGCACCGGTGCCACCCGACATGCCTGCGCCGGTCGCGAGGCCGCCGGGAACACCGATTCCTCCGGTTCCCGAGCCGCGACCGGTCGATGGAGCCGTGGTGGCACCCGTCGCCATGCCCGCAGCCAGCGCAGGAACGGGTCGTTCCGCAGCGCCGGATGTCGGTCCGGCCGTCGCGGAGCCACAGGCCGGCATCCCGCGCCGGTCGGGCGGCGGATCGTCTCCCCGCGCGCCCCTCATGTCCGGTGGCACGGAACGCGCGAAATCCGACCGCCCGCCGTTTCCGGTCACGGACGGCGTCCGGCCGCCATCCGGTCCCGCTGCGTCGCCCGCGGCCGCCAGGCCACTCTCCGAACCGGTGGTTATCGCTCTTCCCGCTGCGCCTCGGCCGGAAACGCCAGTCGGCGTGTCGGGCGGCGATCTTCCCAGCAACGGCGCGCCGGTCCCGGATGAGATCGGGACCGCGCCTTTGCCCAATCCCCTGGGAGTTGGCCACCCTCCCGCGCGTCAGGCCGCCGGACCGACCGTCGCCTCCGGTCCGCACGCTCCATCCGTTCTGTCCGCGGACTTGCCACCGCCCGCCGGCGGGAAGCGGCTGGAACCTTCCTTGCGCGAGCCTACCGCGGCGCCGCTTCCTGGGGAGGCTTCGGCACGGCCTTCCGGCACGGAACCCAATGCCCTCCGACGGTTCGTGGAACCGCCGGACGACGACGCGGTCGCCGACGCAGCCGGGCGGTCGAGCGAAGCTGAGCCTTCCGCTGCAGGCGGCGACACGTCCGCCGCAAGACCCGGCACGGCTTCCGGCCTTCCCGGCACGAGCGAGGGGGCCGCGACGAACCTGAAACGCGACGAGACGGGCGGTTCAACAGAATGAAGAAGCGGCCCGGCGAAGCCTCGACGGCGGCGCGCTCAGACCGGGAACTGCGTTGCAGCGATCACCGACCTTGGGAGAGCCGGATCACCGCGCCGGGTTGATGCCGTTCGAGCCCTGGTGTCGGTCCATTGCCTGCACTACCGGACGATCTCCAAGCCGATCATCGTCCGGCTTTCCCGACCACCGGATGATCCGGGAGCATCCGGATGGGGATGGTCTGGGACCGGCGCGGTTCGGGCTCCCGGGTCAACGACCAGATCCGGGTCGGCGGGAAGCGGCCGTAGTGCCGGCCGGATGCGCGGCGTAAGAAGCCTGGGTGCGCCGGGGCGATCCGTCGCGCCTCAGGACGCGATCGGGGCACTTGACGGTGCCGCTCCGGGATCTCCCGGTTCCTCCGGCGGCACGTCTTCCTGCAGCGCTTCCGCATCCGCCTTCAAACGGCGATAGCTGCGCACGCTGAACGGGATCATCCCGACATACAGGATGCCCGCCGCCGCGAGCGCCGCCCACGGATCGGCCACCAGCACGGTGGCGAACGCGCCGGTGCCCAGCAACAGCGGCAGCACGAACTGCGACGGCACCTTGAAGTTCTTGAAGCTCCACAGCGGCAGGGTGGACACGCACAGGAACGCCACGCCGATCAGCATCAGCGCCGAGAACAGCGGGTGGTGCGCGGCCGCGTAGAGTCCCGGCCATTCCAGCTTGCGGGCTTCCAGCCCGGTGAACAGCGGCAGCAGCGCGACGCCTGCACCGGCTGGCGCCGGAACGCCGGTGAAGAAATTGTAGGCGTAGGTCGGCTTCTCCCCCGGACCGGCGATGCTGGCGTTGAACCGCGCCAGCCGCAGCGCCATGCACACCGAATACATCAGGCAGGGCAGGAAGGCGTAGCGCCCGGCGCCGTGCAGCGACCACAGATACAGGATGAAGGCCGGCGCGATCCCGAAGCAGAGGAAGTCCGACAGGCTGTCGAACTCGGCGCCGAACCGGCTGGTGGCGCGCAGCAACCGCGCGATCCGGCCGTCCAGCCCGTCGATGAAGCCGGCGATCAGCAGCGCCACCGCCGCCTGCCCGAAATGCTGGTCGAGGCCCAGCCGCATCGCCGACAGCCCGGCGCACAGCCCGATCAGCGTCAGGATGTTGGGGATCAGCCGGTTGAAGGATTGTCCGTTGAAGCGGGGCCGCGACCGGGGAGAGGAGCGCAGGCGCCGCAGCCGCCGCGCCCGGCGGGACCGGGCCGCGGCACCTCCGCCCAGCCCGTCAAAGACGGGCAAGGATGGTCTCGCCGCCGATCGTGGTTTGTCCGACCCTGACCAGGGGCTCCACGTCGGGCGGAAGATAAAGGTCGGTGCGTGAGCCGAAGCGGATGATGCCGAACCGCTCGCCCAGCGCGAAGCTGCGGCCTTCGGACGCCTGGCTGAGGATGCGCCGGGCAATCAGGCCCGCGATCTGCACCACCGCCATGGTGCGGCCGTCGGCGAGCCCGATGGCGATGGCGTTGCGCTCGTTCAGGTCGCTCGCCTTGTCGAGGCTCGCATTGACGAACTGGCCCTTGTGGTAGGCGGCGCGCAGCACGGTGGCCGCGACCGGCATCCTGTTCACGTGCACGTCCAGCACCGACAGGAAGATCGCCACCCGCCAGCGCGGCTCCGCGCCCAGGTCCAGCTCCGCCGGGGGCGCCACCCGTTCCACCGACACGATGTGGCCGTCCGCCGGCGCCACCACGCTTCCGGGCAGCACGGGCGGGACGCGCTCGGGGTCGCGGAAGAAATAGAAGCAGAACAGCACGAACAGCACCGCCAGCACCGCGACGACGTGCGCCGCGGTCCAGGGCATCACCGCGCCCGCGACCGCCACGACGGCGCCGCCGATGAGGAACGGCTTGCCCGCCGGATGTGGCGGCGCCAGCACGAGCTTGAAGGAGTGGATCAGGGACATGGGTCGCGGTTCATGGATGGTTCCCCCAGGGCGGTCAAGCGTGGCCGGCGGGCTCGGGGCAGGGCTGCAGGCGGGCCGCCCGCCAGGGTTCGAACCGGGCCGGCGACGGGTCGGAGAAATCCTGCTCCCGGATCGTTCCCGACCCCGCGCGAGAGCGGCGGGCGCGGGCCTCTTCCTCCGACGCCCCGCGCAAACCGCAACCGGACGCCCATGCGACCCAAGTTGGTGTTTGTCGCGGCAGATCGCCAGTCACCGAGCCGTATCCGGCGACGGGTCATCAGCCCCCATGCATCGAACGCTCGCTGCCGCCCTTCCGTCGCTCCACGGCCAGGGCACCGCGAGCTTCCGCCCCGGTCGCTCGCGCTCGTCGCGTCCCGTGGCCCGGGCTGCCACCGGTGGAGGGCCGCGGCCGTTTTTCCCTGTCACCGGATCGGCGAGCGGTCGGGCGCCGCTGTGGCACCAAGTCCGGCCTCGGGTGCCGCCCGTTCCAGTCCCGATGGGGATATCGCCGCCTGCAGGGGCACCGCGGCGGGCAGGGGCGACAACATACGGCGCCTCGGCTCGGCTTCCGCGGGCAGCGCCGCATAAACATCCTTCACCGCTTCCACCAGCAGCACTCCGGGAAAGGAGCGCAGCACCACCCGGCCGGCGGGCTCCAGCGCCTCGCCCAGCCGCACCAGCGGGGCGGGAAGGGGCGGCAGAAACAAGGCACCGCGCTTCTGTTCGGGACGGAACATCGCCCGCTGCAGCGTTCGTTCGAGCCGGCGCGCCGAGAGCGGCGCCCCGTCCCCGAAGGGGGTGCCTTCGTTGTGCGCCCAGAACCCGATCCGGTGCGGCACCATCACCATCAGCCGGCCGTCGTCGCGCAGTGCCCGCCACACCGCGCGCAGGAGCCGCGCCGGTTGTTCCGCCACTTCGAGCGCATGGGAAAGCAGGATGCGGTCGATGCTCACCTCGTCGAACGGCAACTCGTCCTCGTGCACGAGGCAGCGCGGGCGTCCGGCGACGTCGCGCTCGTTGCCGTAGGCGGTCACGGCTTCCACGCAGCGCTGCGCCTCGCCGCGCCAGATCGGCAGGAAGGGCGCCGCGAAGCCGATCCCCACCACGGTCTGTCGGCTCACGTCGGGCCAGATCTGCCGCATCTGCCGACGGATCAGCCGCGTGGCGCCGCGGCCCCGCCGGCTGCGGTAGAAATCGGCCAGGGGTTGCGGATCGTCGAGCATCGCACCTCCTATATCACGCGGGCACTTCCGGCGTTCCCGGGCGATACCAACGCGGGTGCCATGCCCCGGGGCATCACTTTCCCCAGCTTCACGCTCTCGGGCATCGCCGCTCATGGCGGCACGCGCCCCGAGGGCGCCGCCATTCCGCTTCCCAGGCCGCAAGGATCACCGCATGACCTCCGCCCTCCGGATCGAGCCGATCCCGATCCTGTCGGACAACTACGCCTGGCTGCTGCGCGATACCCGCGATGGTGCCGTCGCCGTGGTGGATCCGGCCGATGCCGACGCGGTCGGAGCCGTGGTCGATCGCCGGGGCGGTCGGCTGGACTGGGTGCTGCTGACCCACCACCACGACGATCACATCGCCGGCGCGGAGGCGATCGCCCGGCGGTTCGGTGCCCGCATCGCTGGAGCCGCCGCCGACCGGCACAGGCTGCCGCCGCTCGACCTCGCCCTGTCGTCCGGCGACAGGGTCGTGCTGGGGACGGGAGCGGACGCCGCCGAGGGCGAGGTGATCGCGACGCCCGGGCATACGGCGCAGCACATCTCGTTCTTCTTCGCCGACGGGCCCGCCCTGTTCTGCGGCGACACCTTGTTCAGCCTCGGCTGCGGCAGGCTGCTCGAGGGCACGGCGGACGAGATGTTCGCGAGCTTCCGCCGCTTCGACCGTCTGCCCGACGACACGCTGGTGTGCTGCGGCCACGAATACACCGAAAGCAACCTGCGCTTCGCGTTGTCGGTGGACGAGAACAACCCGGCGCTGCGGGCGCGTGGCGCGGCCGTGGCGCGGCAACGGGCGGCGGGCGAGCCGACCGTCCCGACGCGTCTCGCCGAGGAGCGTGCCGCGAACCCCTTCCTGCGCGCCCCGGATGCCGGAGAACTGGCCCGGCTGCGCCGAGCCAAGGATTCGTTCCGATGAAGCTGTTCTCGTCCGCTACCAGCCCCTACGCGCGAAAGGTCCGCGCCTGCGCCATCGCGCTCGGTCTCGACGACCGGATCGAGCTGCACCAGGCGAGCGCGTTCGACGATCCGCCAGCGTTGCTGGAGGCCAACCCGCTCGGCAAGGTGCCGACCCTGGTGACGGAGGACGGGCTGAGCCTGTTCGACAGCGCCGTGATCTGCGAGTACCTCGACGCGATCTCGCCCGAGATCCCGATGATCCCGGCTACCGGCGCGGCGCGCTGGCTGGCGCTGCGGATCCAGGCGATCGGCGATGGCATCAGCGACGCGTCCCTGATGCGCATCCAGTTGAAGCGGTTCGGCGCCCTGCCGGACGATGCGCCGCTTATCGAGCGGCAGAAGCGCGCGACCACGCGCATGCTCGACCAGCTGGAGGCCGAGCCACCGGACACGCATCTCGATATCGGCACCATCGCGGTGGCTTGCGCGCTCGGATTCCTCGATCTGCGCTTCGCCTCGGACGGATGGCGCGACGGGCGTCCGATGCTTTCCGCGTGGTTCGAGCGGATCAGCACCGAGCCGGCGTTGGAGCGTACCGTGCCCGTCTGACGTCGCGAGGTCCCGAACGGTCGCGCCCAGGCATGGGCCAGGGCGCGACCGGGAGGGATCAGGCGGCCTTGGGAAGCGAGGCCATGTCGATCACGAACCGGTACTTCACGTCGGAACGCACCACGCGCTCATAGGCTTCGTTGATCTTGTCGATGGTGATCATCTCGATGTCCGACACGATGCCGTGCTCGGCGCAGAAATCCAGCATCTCCTGGGTTTCCGCGATGCCGCCGATCAGCGAGCCGGAGAAATGGCGGCGCGGAAAGGCGATGGAGAACACCTGGACGTCGAGACCCTCGGGCGGGATGCCGACCTGCACCAGCGAGCCGTCCCGCTTCAGCAGACGCAGATACTCGTTGATGTCGTGCTTGGCCGCGACGCAGTCGAGGATGAAGTCGAAGCTCGAGGCTTCCTTCGCCATCGCGTCCGGATCCTTCGAGATCACCACGTGCTGGGCACCCAGACGCTTGCCGTCCTCGATCTTGCCGGCGCTGGTGGTGAACAGGGTGACATCGGCGCCCATCGCCACCGCGAGCTTCACCGCCATGTGCCCCAGGCCGCCCAGCCCCACGATGCCGACCTTCTGCCCGGGCCCGACCTTCCAGTGCCGCAGCGGCGAGTAGGTGGTGATGCCGGCGCACAGCAGCGGCGCCACGGCCTTGAGCTCCAGCGTTTCCGGGATGCGGAGCACGAACTTCTGGTCCACGGTGATGGCCCCCGAATAGCCGCCATAGGTGCGCTGGCCAGGGGTCTTCTTGTCGGGGTCGTTGTAGGTTCCGGTGAAGCCTTTTTCGCAGTACTGCTCCTCACCGTCGCGGCAGGACGCGCATTCCTGGCAGGAATCCACCATGCAGCCCACGCCGGCGAGCTGGCCGGGGGCGAACTTCGACACGTTGGCGCCGACCTTCACCACCTTGCCGACGATCTCATGCCCCGGCACCACGGGGAACACAGACACGCCCCATTCGCCGCGCGCCATGTGGATGTCGGAGTGGCAGACCCCGCAATAAAGGATCTCGATCTGGACGTCGTCCGGACCCGGATCGCGACGCTCGAAGCTGAACGGGGCAAGCGGCGCGTCTGCGGCCTGGGCGGCATAGCCGGTGCAAGCGAACATGCGTTCTCCTCGAGATGCTAGCCGAAATGGCGCGCGACCATCCGGTCGTGCGCGTCGTGCGATGTCGGAACCCGTGCGCGGCCGCGATTCGTTCGTGCCGGAAGCACGCCGGTCGCGGCCGGGCTCTGCCTCAAGACATGTACTGGCCGCCGTTGATCGACAAGGTCGAACCGGTCACGAAACCGGAGGTGTCCGCCGTCAGGAACGCGACCCCGGCGGCGATTTCCTCCGGCTGGCCGAGCCTTCCGACCGGGATGCCGCTCAGCACCCTGGCCATCGTCTCGCTCGACAGCTCCGACAACATCTCGGTCTCGACATAGCCGGGCGCCAGGGCGTTCACCGTGACGCCGTAGCGGGCGCATTCCAGCGCCAGCGACCGGGTGAAGCCCTGCAGGCCGGCCTTCGCCGCGGCGTAGTGCGTTTGTCCGAACTGCCCGGTCTGGCCGTTGACGCTGGTGATGTTGACGATGCGGCCCCAGCGCTGTTCGCGCATCGCCGGCAGCAGGAGGCGGCACAGATTGAACGCGGACCCCAGATTGGTGTCCAGCACGGCGTCCCAGGTGTCGCGTTCCATCCGCACCAGCCCGATGTCGCGGATGATGCCGGCGTTGTTCACCAGCACGGACACGGGCCCGAACCGCGAGGTCAGATCCGCCATCGCGACGCGGGTCTGTTCCAGGTCGGCCACGTCGAAGGACACCGTCTCGATGCCGGTGTCGTCCCTGAAGCGGGCGGCCTGCTCGTGGCCGTTGCGATAGGAGGCGACCACCCGGCGCCCGGCCGCCTGCAGCGCACGGCTGATGGCGGCGCCGATGCCGCGCGTGCCGCCGGTCACCAGGGCCAGCCGGTAGCTCGGGTTCGTGTCCGCCATGATGTCCGTCGCCGCGTGTCGTTTCCGCGATCCGCCCTCGTGGCGGATGCCGGAGGATCATACCCGCACCGGCGCGACAACCAAGCGCTTCGCCTCCGCGCCGATCGGCGGCCTCGGTCACCCGGGCGAGGTTCTGGGCGCACCCGGCCTCATGATGGCATTCCGGCCGGCTCCCCTGCCGCGGTCGCCCCCGCATTGCGCGGCAACTTCCCAGACACTTTATCCGGACCGGTCCCTCCAGCCGATCCTCAGGGCTCGGTCGGGTCGCTGTTCTCCCGGACCTCCGCCACCTCCAGCAGCCAGTCCGCCAGTGGCCGCCACAGGAGCGCCGGTCCCCGGTTCCCGGCCACCATGCCGACATGCCCGGCCGGCAGCCGGAGCTGCACCGCGCCGGGGATCATCTCGGCCAGCGCCCCCGCGCTGCCGGGCGGCACGATGCGGTCCCGTTCGGGCACCACCACCAGGCTGGGAACCCGCAGATCCGCCGGCCGGATCGCCGTGCCGCCCACGAACCAGGCGTCGCGCGCGGGAAGGTTCCGGCCATACCAGTCGCCGAGGCATTCCCGGGCGACCGGAGCCGACAAGGGCACCCCGTCATTGAGCCAGTCCTCCATCGCCACGAACAGGGCCGCGCGCGGCCCGTCCTGCGGCTGCGCCCCGAAGGCCCGGAACTTGTTCAGCACCCCGTCCGGCTCCAGGCTGGCGAAGGCCGCCTGGATCATGTCGATCGGCATGGTGCCGATTGCGTCCATCACCGGAGCCGCCCATTGCAGCAGCGCCTCCGCCTGGCCGGGAGCGTCCGGCGTGCCGGCATGGAAGTTCCAAGGCGCGGCCAGCAGGGCCATCGCGCCCACGTCCGCCGCCCGCCGCTGCGCCAGCGCCACCGCCATGGTGCCGCCCATGCAATAGCCGAGCAGGGACACGATGCGGTCGGTCCGCGCCCGCACCGACTCAAGTGCCGGTTCCAGCCGGCGCGTGATGTAGTCCCCGACGTCGAAGCGGCGCTCCTCTTCGCCCGGCCAGCCCCATTCCATCAGCAGCGGCCGCAGCCCGCGCGCGGACATGGCGCGGAGCATCGAGTTCTGCTCGCCCAGATCCAGGATGTAGCCGCGATTCACCAGGCTCGGGATCACCAGCACCGGAACGCCGCCGTCCGGACCATAATCCAGCAGCCGCGAGGAGCCGCCGGACCATACCACCGGAGGGTCGGCCATCTCGCGACGGCAGGGATGCCGGCGATAGGCGGCGATACCCGCCAGCAGGAGCGGGTCCGCCGCTTCCGCCAGCACCGCCGGGTCAAGCGGGGGAGGAAGGCTTCCGCTTCCGGATGGAGGCACCTCCCGATGCGGGGCGCTTTCCTTCGGCCGGCCCGCCGTCACCGGTTCCGGCAACGGCATCTCCTGTTTCGGAACTTGCGGTCCTGCGGCGGGGGCGAGGGCCCGGCTTCTCGGCCGCGACGGGTTCGGAGCTTTCGGCTGCGCTTCTTCGAGCGGAGGGTGCGCGACCGGAAGCGGCGTGTTGCGCGCGGGCGGCGTCCCCGCCGTCCGGATCGGCGGAAACGGCGGTGCCGCGCTCGAGCCGGGCCACGCGGCGTTCCAGGGCCACGAGGTCGCGCCGGAGGGCCCGGAGCTCGTCCGCGATCGCGCGGAGCGGGCCAGGTGCAGCATCAGCGGCCTTGGTCCCCGCCGCTGCATCGGACCCGGGCGCTCCGGCCTTTCCTCGGGCGGCATGGTCATCGGGAGAAGCGCCGGCCGGCTCCGGGTGACCGGTGTTCCTCATGCGGCCGTCGAACTGCGACCACAGCGCCGCGGACATCGCGCCGGCCCGTGCCAGATGCTCGTTGAGCTCCCGGTCGCCGCCCAGGGCCGCCGCCTCGCTCTGCCAGATGGTCATCCAGTCGCGCAGAAGGGCGGCCGGGTCGGGCGGGGCATCGCCCGAGCCGCCGGGCGGCGGAACGCTCACCCAACGTATCCCGCATTGCAGCAGAAAAACCCGGCATCTCGTTCCAGCATTTGCGCTGCCGTCCTGTCGTCATGCTATTCTGCGGGCTCCAAGCCCGGAATGGAGGCCTCATTGCCGGAAACCGACCGCGCGGTCCCTCCGGTCGTCGTCAAGAAATACGCCAACCGGCGTCTCTACGATACCGAAAGCTCGATCTACATCACCCTCGACACCCTTGCCGACATGGTGCGGCAGGGCCGTGAATTCGTGGTGTTCGACGCCAAGACGGGCGACGACATCACCAGGCAGGTTCTGACCCAGATCATCGTGGAAGAGGAAACGCGCGGGCGTAACATGCTGCCGCTCGCGTTTCTGCGCCAGATCATCGGATTCTATGGCGACAGCCTTCAGGGGCTCGTGCCGGAATACCTCGAGAACATGATGGAGCAGTTCGCCACCCAGCAGCGGGCGATGCGCGACACGGTGGAGCGCACCATGAGCAGCTTCCTTCCCCCCGGGATGGAAGAGGTGGGACGGCAGAACCTCGCCATCATGGACCGCGCGATGAGCATGTTCACCCCGTTCTACCGTCCTCCCGGCGGCGCTTCCCCCGAAGCGCCCCCGGAGGCCGGTCCGACGCCGTCACCTCCCGCGGAAGGTCCGGCGGCGCGTCCGGACTCCCGGCCGGAGCCGAGCGCCACCGAAACCGCGCTGCGCGAGGAAGTGGGCAGCCTGCGCGCGGAACTGGACCAGCTGCGCCGCCAGCTCGCCGATCAGCCGACGGCCCCCACGGCTCAGCGTCCGGCCCGGCGCGGCGGGGTTCGGAGCTGAAGCGGGCCGCCGAGACCTTCCGCGGCCGACGCTCTCGCGCCGTGCGGCTCTCTTATCGGGAAATTCGCCGAGTGAAGGCGGCCTGGGCGTTCCTGTCCGCCGCGGCTTTCCTCCGACCCGGTATGACCGCGGCCGACGCCTGCCATCCTACGGCTGCCCTCGGCGCGGCGGCCGCCTAGCGCAGCGCCGGTAGCGGCACCCGCGCCAGCGGGATCTGGCCGAGCCGAAGCATGCCGTCGCGCAGCGTCAGCGGAAGGAACATCTTGTCGTCTGCCGCAGGACGGGCGCCGGCGGGGACCGGCGCAGTGCCGCCGCGATCCGCCTCGCCACTGTCCCGGGCGCGCTGGATCAACCCGAGCACCGCCCTGGCGGCCATCGCGGTGCCGGGCTCGATCCTGTTCTCGCGGCTCATGCGTTCGATCGTTCGGTCCGCGCCGCTGAGCATCAGCGTGAAGCGCCCGTCGAGCGCGCCATCCGCCGTTGGGCTGGCGGTGCCGGACAGGCTGGCTCCGTTTCCGTTCCCCCATCCGGCGCTCAGCTCCTGGATCAGCAGCCGGCCGCCGCCCGCCGCCCAGGCGCCGGCATCCCAGCTGTCGGTTTTCCGTTCGGCGGACACCGCGTCCCGCCGCGCCGGCCCGGTGAAGGCGACGCGTATGGCGGCCGTGCCGATGACCCGGTCGGGGACCCACGGGATCGAGGGCGGAAGCGACAAGCCGCGTCCGTCCAGCGAGATCCCGAGCGCGGTGTCGGCGCGGGTGGCCGACAGGTTCCAGCTCACCCGGCCGGACAGACCCGCCAGCGTGGCCACGTCGTCCGGCCCGGTCGCCGCCACGGGACCGGCGACCGCCAGATGAAGGGCGCGGGCGTCCAGCGTGGCGGCCCCCTTCGCGTCGGGCATGTGGCGGGCCACGTGCAGGGCGATCTCGGATCCCCAGAACCGCACGGCGGCCGCTGGTGCGCCCGGGGTCTCGACCGCCAGCGCCTGGGTGCCGCGCGGCATCAGCGACAGCCGGTCCGGATGCAGGGGCGAGAGCCCGATCGCCAGCTCCTCTCCCACCCATGTCACGGTGGTGGGCAGCCCGGCGGGGTGGCCGCGCAGGTGTGGACGCATCAAGGTGAGGGTAGCCCGCAGGGGCCACCCACCGCGGGTCCCGGCCTGGGCCGCGACGTCCCAACCCGCCGCGCGCGCCGCGACGAGCACGTCCTTCAATCCCTGATCGAGGCGCCGCTCCGCGTGCAGCCACAACAGCGTGTCGGCCGTCACCAGCGCCGCGGCGATCAGAAATGCGACCGCGGCCATGGCGCGCTGCCGGCGTCCGGGGCGGAAAGAAGCAACTTGCATCCCGCCCTTCATAGAACATCTCGCTTCACGCGGAGAACGGCCTGAACCGGCAGGGTTGTTGCGCCGCCTCCAGCCGGTTATCCACAGGAGAGAGTCGTGCCGTTGCTTGCGGTTGAATACCGGCCGCGTGGTGGCGCGGTGTGGTCGTCGCGACCGCGAATGGGTGCTCCGGCGACCATTTTCTGCCGCGCAAGGCCCGGAGCGAAGCGCATTCGGGAGCTCGCAGCACTAGGCGAGGCCCTCCCGGCGCTCGCGGAACCGCGAGGCCAGAGGGACGGAACGACGCCGTATCCCACGCTTTCCGACGCTACTCCACAAACTTATCCACAGGGTTGGTCACTCTGCTGGCCGAAGGAGGTGCCAGTCCGCGAGCCGTCTCCAGACCGGTCCAGCCGGCGCGCACGGCGTCTAGCAAGGCGGCACGGCGCAGGCCGGGCGGCAGCGGCGCGCCGATATCGATGTGAATGACGCCGCGTCGCTTGATGAAGGCGCGGCGGGACCAGCAGCGGCCGGAATCCGTGGACACCGGAAGCACCGGCACCCCGAGATGCGAGGCGAGCGCCGCGACGCCTGGCTGAAGCGGCACCGACTGGCCGGCGGCGACGCGGGTGCCTTCCGGAAAGATCACGATCTGCCGCCTGTCGGCCACGGCGCTTCCGGCGTCGCGCAGCAGGGCCCGCAGCGCGCCGGCGCCGGCGCCGCGGTCCAGCGGGATCATGCCCGAAAGCAGCAGCATCGGGCCCACCAGCGGGATGCGCACCAGCTCCTGCTTCATGACGTAGGCCGGACGCGGCACCAGATTCATCCAGACCAGCGTGTCGTAGGCGGACTGATGCTGCGAGACCAGCAACGCTGGGCCGTCGCCCGGAAGATGTTCCAGACCCGTGACCTTCAGCCGGATGCCGCAGATCGCGTGCAGCCCGTTCAGCGACCAGCCCGCCCAGCGCTGGGCATAGGCGAGGGCATGGGAGCGGAACACGAGGCGCACCGGAAGTGCCGCGATGCCCATCGCGACCGTCAGCACCACGAAATAAAGGTTGAACAGCGCAGCGCGCAGGATGGTCATGGCGGTCGGAACGGGGAGGGACGGGAGCCGTGGGGTGTGTGCCCGGCACGCGGCGGGGTCAAGCGGCGGCCGGGGATGAGGCTCCGTCGGCCAGTCTTTTCCCGGTATCGCCGAGCGGCCCGCACCCGAACGCCGCAAGGTATGGCCGGCGTCCCGCTCACGCCGGCTGCTCATCGAACCAGCACCTCGCCGCGTCGTGTCGAGTTGCCGCCGACGACGGTGCTTTCCCGGAACACCCACCGCGCCGCCCTGGCGATCGCCCTGAGCGCCGCCTGCGGCTCCGTCAGGCCACGTCCTCGAGATGCGCGGACCGCGTCAGGCCGACCACCACCGCCAGCCACTTGCTGTATTCGGCCGCCAGCAGGCGTAGCGTGTGCAGGTCGGAGCGTTCCATCGCCGGCGGCTGCACCGGATAGGGCAGCAGCACCGCGTCCGGGAGCGCCGCGCCGATCTCCGCCAGCGCCCGGTCCATGTGGTAGCCGGCCGTCACCACGATCAACACGTGCAGCCCGTTCATCCGCGCCCAGGACGCGGTTTCCACCGCGTTGCCGATGGTGGAGGTGGCGTTGTGCCCGAGCGCGATCCGGTCCGCCAAAGGACCGGCCGGCGGCAGCCCGGCGCCCCGGAGCAGCTCGTCGAGCCCCAGATGCTCGCCCACCCCCGAGATCAGCAGCAGGCGGGCGCGATCCTGTCGCAGCAGCATCAACGCGGTGTCGAGCCGCCGCGCACCGCCCGTGAGCACCACGATGCCGTCGGCCGCCGGCACCCGCCCCGGGGGTCTGGTGGCATGCCAGGCGAACCACACGAACCCCCCGCACCAGCAGATCGCCAGCAGCCCGAGCATCGCCAGCAGGCCGCCCGCGATCGTCCGGCGCGCCGGACGCCCGTGCCGGCGTCTCACGGCAGCCTCCGCAGCCAGGTCCGGACCGTCGCCTGTGCGGTGAGCCAGCCGATCACCGAGGCGATCAAGGGCAGCAGCGGCAGCGCGATCCAAAGGGCGAGCGGCAGGGTGGCGAACAACGCGGCGACGGTTCCGCCGAGCGTGTCGGCAGGAGCGAGGGCGGGATGGATGACGCCGGGCGCCGCGGGACCGCCGCCGGCGAACGGCGCGGCCAGACGGCACAACACAAACAGCGGCGGCAGCGACAACGCGGTGCCCGCGATCCCGCCGCCCAGCGCCAGCACGCCGGCCCGCTCCGCGAAGCGGCCGGCGATGTAGCCGTCGGTGGCGCCGAGCCCGTGCACGATCTCGATGGCCTCCCTGCGGGCGGACAACCCCGCGCGGGTGGCCGCGGCCACCACCGCCGCCGCCACGCCCGCCACCACCAGCAACGCCAGCACCGCGCAGGCCTGCAGGCTCTGCGCCAGCGACAACAGCCGGTCGCTCCAGTCCCCATTCTGCTCCACCGCCGTTTCCGGCGCCACCGCGGCGAGCCGTCGCGGCAGGTCGCCGAGCGGCGTGTGCGCATCGCGCAGCCGCAGCTGCAGAACCGCCGGCAGGGGCAGGGCGAAGCCGGCGATCGTCGTATCTCCCGTCTCCGCTCGTCGCGGATCGCTGCCCGCTCCGCCCTCGCCGTCGCCGGCGCGGTTCGCGGTCAGGTCCCCGGCCTCGTGTCCGTGGCCTGCGGCGCTCTCGGGGGTCCCATGGAGCCCGATACCTGCCGCATCGGCATCCGCCTCGCTTCGCGCCGCCGGGCCCTGGCCCGCGCCGGCGGGTGGTGTGCCGTCATGCCGATCGGCACCCATGGGGCCGTTTGACGCGGCCGTTCCGCTGCCGTCCCCGGCCGAACCGGCCCGGGCGCCCGACTCGGCCATTCCGCCGAGCCACGGGCGCAGCAGGGCGACCAGCTCCCTGTTTTCCAGCCTGCGGAGGCGGATCACCGCCGGACTGGCTCGGAGCAGGGCGGTCACGGCGGCGATCCTGGTGGACCCGGCGGCGGCGACCCCATTCGCCGACGTGCCCAGTCCGATCGCGCCCGGCTCGGCCTCCCCCGGCCCGGCCGGATCGTCCGGCCGGGGCACCTGCACGGTGAGAATGGTCGCGGCACCCTGCTGCCAGCGGGTCGCGAGCACGGTGGCGCCCACCACGCCGGCAAGGGTGAGGGCGGCCAGAAAGGTCATGGCCGCCACCAGCGCCGGCAGCAGCCGGTCAGAGATCGCGCGCCGCAGCCCGAGGCCGTCGCGCGGCCGCCGCCGGGAGGCCGCCGCCTCAGCCATCGCTGCGCAGGGTGCCGCGGTCCATCCGCAGGGCGGGGGCGGGGAAACGACGGATCAGCCCGTCATTGTGGGTCGCCACCAGCACGGTCGAGCCGAGCTGGTTCAACTCGCGGAACAGCTCGATCAGCCGCACGGCCTGGCGATCGTCCAGGGCCGCCGTGGGTTCGTCGGCCAGCAGCAGCGGCGGCCGGTGCACCACTGCCCGCGCGATCGCCACCCGCTGCTGTTCGCCGCCCGAGAGCTGGCGAGGCCGGACGTCCAGCTTGGCGCCGAGCCCGACCCAGCGAAGCATCTCGCCTACCTCGCGCTCGATCCGCGCTTCCGGCAGCCCGTCCAGCCGCAGCCGCAGCGCCACGTTGTCGAACGCCGACAGTTCCGGCAGCAGCCGCAGATCCTGGAACACGACGCCGATGCGCCGCCGGAGCCGCGCCAGCACCGCCCGGCGCGCCCGATGGATGGGAATGCCCATCAGCTCCATCTGCCCCCGCGTCGGCAGGACGCTCAGATGCAGCAGCCGCAGCAGGCTCGACTTGCCGGCCCCCGAAGGACCCAGCACCCAGCGGAACGCCCCCGCCGGGATGTCGAGGGCGATGTCTCGCAGCACCTCGTCCGGACTGCCCCGCGTCTGGCCGTCACGCATCCCGCCGCCATGCCCCCGGCCCCCGGCCCGCGCGCCGTCGCGCGGCTGACCCCTGGCGCGCTCGTAGCGCAGCCCGACATCGTCCAGTCGGATCATGGCGCCGCGTCTGGCCGCCGGCGGCGCATGTTCGGTTTGCGGTCGGGTTGTGCGACATTCGCCGCCGGTTGGCGGGCGGCAGGGAGCGCTACGGGGTGCGGATGGCTTGTCGGTCCTGCGGGACCGAATACGAGATACCGGAAGACGCGCTTTACCGTCCGCGCCGGCTGCGCTGCGGCGTGTGCGGCAGCGAGTGGAGCTGGGCCGGCCACGCGGCGCTGGCCGAGGCCGACGCCGGCGAGCGGGAAGCCCGTCCCGCCTTCGGCCTGAACGAACGCTTCGATCCGGACGCGGTGCCCGATGGGCAGGCCGACCCCGTGCCGCCCCACCGCGAGCCGCCGTCCGCCGGGACCGAGGCGGAACGGCCCGGGCCAATGAGCGCCGAGTCGTTCCGCAGGCTCGCGGACGCCAGCCGGATGCCTGCGTCGCCCCCCGGGGGCCTCGCATCGAGGCTGGCCGGCGGAACGGGCTGGCTCGCGGCGTGGGCCGCGACGGTTCTGGTGCTGGCCGTGGCGATCTGGGCGTGGTGGCACTGGCGGGGCTGGGTGCTGCGCCAGTGGCCGCCGAGCTTCTGGCTCTACCGGCTGCTGCCCCACGGCATCCCGCGCGGCTGAGGCGGCGGCGCGCCGCGCTCCGGCGGGAGAAGCCGGCGGTCCGCCCCGCGCCGCCGGGGCGCGCCCGGGCGAAGGAACTGCGGGGAGGGCGGTCACATGCCTCGCGCGGCGAGGGCGGACAGCGTCGCGCCGAGGGCGGCCACTGCCATCAACAACAGCCCGTCGCCGATCAGCATGCCGGGCGTCAGGTGATGCCCCGCCAGCTCGATCGATTGCGGCACCGCGCCGGGCAGGCTGCCCAGCATGTCGCGCGCCTGGGCGTCCGCGGTGGCGGCGTGGGCGCTGATGGCGGACAGGATGCGGGGCAGCGTCCACCAGCCGATGCCGAGCACCAGCAGCAGGGGAGCCGCAAGCTCGGCCACCTGTTGGGCGAAATAGAACAGGAAGTGGGCGACGCTCCACACCGCGATCCGCAGGGCGCGCCACAATGATGGCGACGGCCGCACCGCCGCCGGCGGACGCCGCTCGGCGAGTCCTTCGCGGTCCTGCCAGCCCTGCCCGGAACGGGTGGTCGTCATGGGCCTCTCCGATCGGAACGGTGGCGCCGGGATGGCGGCCTGCCGGTGACGGCATCCGGAGGACGCCCGATCCCTCCGTCACGGGATCCCGCCCGTCGCTACTCCAGAGCGTCCCCGGCGGCAACATCGACATCGGCCGTCGCCGCGTCCGGAACGCCGCGCACCAGCCACGCCGCGCACAGCGACAACAGGGCGCCCAGCGCGAACGGGACGCCCGGCCAGTGCAACGCGGCGCCCGGCGCGGTGGCCAGCTCGAACAACAATCCCATTCCGGTCGGCGCCACCACGAGGCTCAGCCCCTGCAGCGAGGACAAGGTGCCCTGCACCTCGCCCTGCCGCTGCGGCCCCGCGGCCCGCGACAGCATCGCCTGGATCGCCGGACCGGTCAGCGCGCCCAGCGCCAGCAGCGGCATGCCGGCGAACAACACCGCCGGGCGGCCCGCCAGGGCGTAGAAGCCGTAGCCGGCCGCGGCGCAGGTTCCGCCGAGCAGCGCGGTACGCCTCGGTCCCACGCGGCCGGAGATGCGTCCCACCAGCACCCCCTGCACCACCGCCTGCATCAGCCCGGATGCCGCCAGCACCAGGCCGATCTGCTTCAGGCTCCAGTTGAAGCGCAGCTGGCTGGACAGGATGAACGCCGCCTGCTGAGCACCCAGCGCCATCCAGCCGCAGCACCAGGCGGCGCCCAGCCGGCGGGTCAGGCCGTCCGCCAGCACCAGACGAAGGGTGCCGAGCGGATTGGCCCGCCGCCAGGAGAAGGGGCGCCGCCGTTCCGGCGGCAGGCTTTCCGGCAGGATCAGCAGGCCGTAGAGCACGTCCAGCGCCAGCAGAACCGCGGCCACGACGAAGGGCAGCCGCAGGGAGGAACCGCCCAGCAGGCCGCCCAGGCCGGGGCCGACCACGAAGCCGAGCCCGAACATCGCGCCCACCAGGCCGAACGCCTGCGCCCGTTTCTCCGGCGGGGTGACGTCCGCGAGATAGGCGGTGGCGGCGGAGATGTTGCCGGCACAGGCGCCGGCGGCCAGCCGCAGGGCCAGCAGCCAGCCCAGGCTCGGCACGCTCACCCAGCACAAGGCGTTGAGTGCCAGCGCCGCCAGCGAGAACAGCAGCACCGGCCGCCGTCCGAACCGGTCGCTGAGGCCGCCCAGGATCGGCGCGCACACGAACTGGGCCGCCGCGAAGGCCGAGAACACGATCCCGACCCACAGCGACGCTCGATGCGAATCGAGATGGCCGATCGAGCGCACCAGGTCCGGCACCACGGGGATGATCAGCGCGAAGCTGAGAGCGTCGAGCGCGATCGTCAGCAGGATGAAGCCCGGCGCCGCCCGCCGCTTCCGGGACGGGAGCGGCCCCGGCGCTCCCTGCGCGCGCGCAGGCGATGGCTCCGCGCGGAGTTGCCCTTCAGCCATGACCGGACCTCTCGGAGGGGGACGGGGAGCACATGGGATCATCTTCCGGATAGCGTGTGGGCGGGAGCCAGCGGCCGGGATGGCGCGAAGTTGCGCGGCCCCGCGCCGTGCGACGCCGCCGCAAGGCCGGTCCGGCCCGACCGGAGGTGCGAGCGGGATCAGCCGCCCCGAAGCGCTTCCGGCTCGGTGGGAAACACGCCGGGCAAGGTGCGCGCGCCTTCGGCGAGATGATCGATCGCCAGCCGCACCCGTTCCACCCGAGACCGCTCGGGCACGATCAGCAGGGTGAGCGGCATGGGCGGCGCGCGGAACTCGGGCAGCACGATCTCGACCATCCCGGCGGCGAGCAGATCGTCCACCAGCCAGCGATGCGCGAGCGCGATGCCCCGGCCGGCGACGATCGCCTCCCGCACGGCGAGGCCGTGATCCGTCAGGAACGGCGCCTCGACCGGCAGCACGCACCGGCCGCCTTCGCGGTCCCGCAGGTCGATGCAGTCGCTGCCGGCGATGATGAGCATCCGGATCATGTCGTGGCGCCCGAGGTCGGCGGCCCGTCCCGGCCGGCCGCGTGCCTCCAGATAGGCGCGCGAGGCCACCAGCATCCGTTCCGACCAGCCGAGCGCACGCCGCTTCATGGCGCTGTCGGCGACCGTGCCGCAACGCAGGGCGATGTCCCGGTTCTCGCGCACGAGGTTCACGCGGTCGTCGGACAGGCTCAGGTCGATGCGGATGCCGGGATGGCGATCCTGGAAGCCGAACAGCAGCGGGCTGACATGCCGGACGCCCAGCGCCGCCGTGGAGGTGATCCGGACGATTCCCGCCGCCGCCTGGCCCCCACGCCTGGCGCTTTCCGCCGCCGCCTCCACACGGTGCAGGATCGCCCGCGCCTCCTGATGGAAGCGGCGTCCCTCGTCGGTGAGGGTGACGCGGCGCGTGGTCCGGTGCAGCAGCGCCACCCCCAGCGCCTTTTCGAGCTCCGACAGGTGGCGGGTGATCGTGGACTGGCCCACTCCGAGTTCCCGGGCCACCGCGGACAGGCTGTTCCGTTCCGCGACCCGCACGAAGCTCGCCATGCGGTCGAGGCTGATGAGCGATCTATCCATTTTCCGGCACGAAGTGATGCGGACGATCTGGCTACCGCATGGGACGGCGAGGCGGCTACCGGGAAAGCGTCCTCTCCTTTCACGGAACAAGTGCCATGAACGTCCTGATCGTCAGCGCCCACCCCGATCCCCGTTCCCTCACGGCGTCGTTGCGGGAGGTCGCGGTCTGGCAGCTGGAAAGCGACGGCCACGAGGTGCTGGTGTCGGACCTGCACGGGATGAACTGGAAGCCGGTGGTGGACGCCCGGGATTTCCCCTCCCACCCCGCCGGGGAGCGGCTGCGGGTCGCCTCGGCCTCGGGCGCCGCCATGTCGGCAGGCGCGCTGACCGACGACGTGGTAGCGGAACAGAACAAGCTGCGCTGGGCCGATGCGGTGATCCTGCAGTTCCCGCTCTGGTGGTTCTCCATGCCGGCGATCCTCAAGGGCTGGGTCGACCGGGTGTATGCCCACGGCTTCGCCTACGGGGTCGGCGAGCACAGCGACACGAGATGGGGCGACCGCTACGGGGAAGGCAGCATGTCGGGCAAGCGGGCGATGCTGATGGTGACCACCGGCGGGTGGGAGCCGCATTACGGCCCGCGCGGCATCAACGGTCCTATCGACGACCTGCTGTTCCCCATCCAGCACGGCATCCTGTTCTATCCGGGCTTCGCCGTGGTTCCGCCCCTGGTGGCGTACCGCGTCGACCGCCTCGACGAAGCGGGCTTCGCCCTGCTGGCCGACCGCGTGCGCGGCCGCATGCGCGACCTTTTCACCATCCCTCCGATCCCGTTCCGCGCCCAGAACGGCGGCGACTACCTGATCCCGGAGATGCGGCTGCGGCCGGAACTCGGCCGGCCCGGCACGGCCGGATTCGCGCTGCACCGCGACGATTGAGGCGGCGTTCCAGGACGCGCGGCGCGCTTCCTGATGGCAACCGCCACCCCCGGTCCGGCGTCTGCCTGGGGATAGCAGGGAAGGGACACCATGGCGGACGGGACTCGCGGCAACAGGATGGCCGGGCACACGGCGATCGTCACCGGGGCGGGCAAGGGGATCGGCGCCGCGGCGGCGCGCCTGCTGGCGCGCGAAGGGGCGGCGGTGATGCTGGCGGACATCGACCTCCCGGCGGTGGAGGAGGTCGCTGCGGGCCTCGCGGCGGAAGGCCTGACGGTCGCCCCCATGCGGACCGACGTGTCGGACGATGCCGAGGTCCGGGCGCTGGTGCGGGAAACCGCGCGGCGTTTCGGAACGGTGTCGGTGCTGGTCGCCAACGCCGGCCTGATCCCGGAAGCGACCCTGGAAGACGCGACGGTCGAGGTGTGGGACCGCACCCTGTCGGTGAACGGCCGGGGCATGTTCCTGTGCTGCAAGCACGCGGCGGCGGAGATGGTGCGGGGCGGCCGCGGCGCCATCGTGTGCACCGCCTCCATCTCCTCCTTCACGGGCCAGGTGGGGCAGGCGATCTACGGTCCGGCCAAGGCGGTGGCGGCCGGGATCGTGAAGCATCTGGCGATCGATCTGGCGCCGAAGAAGGTCCGGGTGAACGGCGTGGCTCCCGGCACCATCGATACCCCGGCCGTCGCGTCCATGAGCGAGGACGGGATCCGCGAAACGATAGCCCAGCATCCGCTGGGCCGCATCGGCCGGCCCGAGGAGGTCGCGGCGGCGATCCTGTTTCTCGCCTCGGACGAGGCATCGTTCATCACGGGGGCCATTCTTCCGGTCGATGGCGGCTACCTGGCCCGTTGAGGGCGATGCTGCCGCCGTTGCGCGATCGTCCGGGCCGGCCATTTTCCTGTCCGACGACCTCCCCACGAACGGAGTCTCGGCGCGAGCTTCCGGCGCGGGGCGGAGGCGCCTGCCATCTCGGGAACCGCTTGCGGTAGCGCTGGCAGGGATGCCGGAGGACGACGATCCATGATCGATCCCGCTCTCGTGGACCAGATACCGATGGGGCTGTTCACCCGATCGTCGGGCCTCGCCCGGCCGGTTCCGCTTCCCGCCCGGGATCGAACCCCGCCGCCTGAACAGCCGGTGGGCATGGGCCGGCGGCGCGGGCTCATGCTCGGCCGGGAAGGCGATCCCGGAGATACAGCCTCGTCATCAGGCGAAGTTCCGCGAGCGTCGCGGTTTCGCCTTTCGTCGCGATGTCGGCCGCGAACTTCATGTTGTTCAGCAGCACGTGGCCGATGGCATCGAGCTCGGCGGCGGTCAGGGCGGGGCTGTGCGCGCGCAGCACGCTCTCGATCCGGCGGCGCTTGCGGGCGCGGAAATCCGCGCGCACGGCGTCCCCTTCCGGACCCACATCCACCATGCTGCGCATCAGGGCCACGTCGCGGCGCAGGCCGAGCATCATGTCGATCAGCGCGTCGCCCAGCGTTTCCGGCGAAAGCTGCGGCGCCTGTTCGGCCATCCGGGCATAGGCTTCGTCCGACCGCTCGCCATAGGCCTGGATCAGCGCCTGCACCACATGCGCCTTGTTGGGAAAGAACCGGTAGAGCGACCCGATGTTCGCCCCGGCCTTGCGGGCGATCTCGGCCATGGTCACGCTGTCGAGCCCGCGTTCGGCGATCAGCGCCGCCGCCGCGTCCAGCAGCGCCTGTACCCGCTGCCGGCCGTTCTCCCGCCGGGGGACCAGAACGCCACGGCCGGGGCCATCACCGTCGCTGCTTGACAAAATTAAGTCCTTGCTCAACTAAGACTCGTGTTTGAGGGGCGCCTCAACTAGATACGGACGGCGACGGCCTCCTGGCAAGCGTTCCCGGCCGTCCGGTGCCCGAACCCCATCTCGCGAGGAAACAGCCTCATGCTGACACTCGATCCCGTCACGACCGCCCTGGTGCTGATCGACCTCCAGAACGGCATCGTCGGCATTCCGCACCTGGCGCCGCGCAGCGGCGCCGAGGTGGAGTCGGCAGGCAGGGCGCTGGCCGAGCGCTTCCGGGCCGCCGGCGCGCCCGTGGTGCTGGTGAATGTGGGGTGGAGCGCCGATGGCGGCGACATGCTCCGCTCTCCCGTGGACCGACCGATGCCGCGTCCGGAAGGGGGCCTGCCGCCGGGTTGGAGCGACCTCGTGGACGGGCTGGCGCAGCCGACCGATCTGCGGGTCACCAAGCACCAGTGGGGCGCGTTCCACGGCACCAATCTGGACACCCAGCTCCGTCGGCGCGGCGTCCGCACCATCGTGCTGGCCGGCATCGCCACCAACGCCGGCGTCGAATCCACCGCCCGCCAGGCCTGGGAGCACGGCTACGAGGTGGTGATCGCGGAAGACGCCACCGCCAGCATCTCGGCCGAGATGCACGAGTTCGCGATCGGGAAGCTGCTGCCGATGATCGCCCGCATCCGTTCGTCCGCCGAGATCGGCTTCTGAGGGGCTGGCGGTGACGGCGGCTCCTCCCGGTTCCGCCGCCCTCGGCGCCGCGCGCGCCGCGGCGGGCTTCGAGCCGGAAGCGGACGGCCTGCCAGTGCCGCGCCGTTATCGCGCGGTGCTGGCGATCGCGCTCGGCATCGTGCTCGCGGTGCTCGACACCTCGGTGGTGAACGTGGCGCTGCCGACGATGGCGCGGGAGCTGCATGCCTCGGCCGCGTCCAGCGTGTGGATTCTGAGCGGCTACCAGCTCGCGATCGTGGCGACGCTGCTGCCGCTGGCGGCACTGGGCGAGCGCGTCGGCTATCGCCGGGTCTACATGGCGGGCCTGCTGCTGTTCACCGCGAGTTCGCTGCTGTGCGCGCTGGCGCCGTCCTTGTCGTGGCTGGTGGCCGCGCGCGTGCTGCAGGGCTTCGGCGCCGCCGGGATCATGAGCGTCAACGGCGCGCTGGTCCGCTTCACCTATCCGCACGCGCTGCTGGGCAGGGGCGTCGGCCTGAACGCTCTCGTGGTGTCCCTGGCCTTCGCGATCGGGCCGTCGGTCGCCGCCTTCATCCTGTTCCTGGGTCCGTGGCCCTGGCTGTTCGCGGTGAACCTGCCGGTCGGGCTGCTGGCGATCGCGATCTCGATGCGGTCGCTGCCCGCCTCGCCGCTGTCCCCGTCGCCGATGAACTGGCGGGCGGCCATTCTGACGGCCGGCAGCTTTGCGCTGTTCTTTCTGAGCGTCGGCGCGCTGCTTCGCGGACAGCGTCCCCTGGTGGCGGGAGCGGGCGTGCTGCTAGCGTTGCTGTGCGGCGTCGTGCTGCTGCGGCTGGAACGCGAGGATCCGCATCCGCTGATCCCGGTGGATCTGCTGAGGATCCCGGTGTTCCGGCTGTCGGTGCTGTCCTCGATGTGCGCCTTCACGGCCCAGATGCTGACGCTGGTGGCGATGCCCTTCCTGCTGGAAACCGTGCTGCATCGTCCGACCACGATCGTCGGGATCGTGATGACCGCGTGGCCCCTGGCGCTGGGCGTGGTCGGGCTGCTGGCGGGCCGGCTGTCCGACCGGCTGCCGGGCGCGGCGCTGGGGGGCATCGGCATGGTCTTGCTGTCCATCGGACTGGCGGCCTTGGCGGCGCTGTCCGGCCCGGGGGGCCGCGACTGGCTGCTGGCCGGCGGCATGACGCTTGGCGGCATCGGCTTCGGGCTGTTCCAGTCGCCCAACAACCGCATCCTGCTGAGCAGCGGGCCGCGCCACCGCACGGGAGCGGCGGCGGGGATGCTGGCGACCGGGCGGTTGCTGGGCATGACCGCGGGAGCGATCCTCGCCACGGTGTGCTTCCACCTGGTGCCCGCCCACGCCCCGCGGTGGGACTTCGTGATCGGGGCGGCGCTGGCTCTGCTGGCGGCGGTGTCGAGCCTGCAGAGGCTGTCGCGCCGCGCTGCCTGACCGAGCCCGGCCCAGCGCCCGGCCGGGGAGGCGGGATCAGGGCCGGCGCGGCGTCTCGGTCGTCTCGAACAGGGGCACCAGCGCGTCGCGGAACCGTTCCGCGCAGGCGCGCCAGCCGAAGCGTTCGGCGTGGCGGCGGCATGCGGCGCGGTCCGCCCCAAGTGCGGCCAGGGCGGCGGCGCGCAGGTCGGGGCCGGCCTGTCCCACGCATTCGGTGGCGCCCCCGAGGATGTCCTTCGGTCCGGTGACGTCGAACGCCGCCACCGGCACCCCGCAGGCCAATGCTTCCAGCACCACCAGGCCGAAGGTGTCGGTTAGGCTCGGGAACACGAACGCGTCGGCGCCGGCGAACGCCGCCGACAGCTCCGAATCGCGCAGCGGGCCGGTGAAGTGGGCGTCGGGGAAGCGCCGGGTGAGGGAAGGCCGCTGCGGTCCGTCGCCCACCACGATCCTGGAGCCCGGAAGATCGAGCGACAGGAAGGCCTCGATGTTCTTTTCCACCGCGACCCGGCCGACATACAGGAACACCGGGCGCCGATGTCCTTCGGCTTCCCAGTCCCGGCGCGGCTCGGGCCTGAACTTGTCGAGATCGACCCCGCGCGACCACGACCGCCCGTTCAGGAAGCGCCGCCGCCGCAGCTCCTCGCCGAGGCTGGGGGTGGCCACCAGCATCGCCGATCCGCGCCCGTGGAAGCGGCGCAGCACCGCGTAGCCGAGGGCCGGCGGGATGCGGAACCGTGCCTGGAGATATTCGGGGAAGCGGGTGTGGAACGAGGTGGTGAACCGCGCCCGGTGGCGGATCGCCCAGCGCCTCGCCGCCCAGCCCAGCGGCCCTTCGGTGGCGATGTGCAGCGCGTCCGGACGGAACCGCGCGATCAGGCCGGACAGCGCCCGGCCCGGCGCGATGGCGAGCCGGATATCGGGATAGGTCGGGCAGGGGATGTTCCGGAACCTGTCCGGACCGACCACCTCCACCACGTGGCCGAGGCTCCGGAGTTCGGTCGCCACGGTGGACAGGGTGCGGACCACCCCGTTCACCTGCGGCATCCAGGCGTCCGACACGATCAGGATGCGCTGCGGATCGAAGCCGTCCGGGGGCGTGATCCCGCGCCGGGCGCTGTCCGGCCCGATGCCGCCGGACCCGCCTAGCACGGCACCGCTTGCCCGACCGGGCGCGACTGGCCGTCCCGCCGGCGCGTCTCGGCGAAGCTCAGCCGCCGCTGTTCCGCCCAGTCGATCAGCTCCAGCCGGCCATCGGGATGTTCCAGCAACGCGGTGCAGCTTTCCACCCAGTCGCCGTCGTTGATGTAGAGCACGCCGCCGAGATCGCGCATCTCGGCGTGGTGGATGTGGCCGCAGATCACGCCGTCCAGCCCACGCCGGCGCGCTTCGGCGGCCAGCGCCGTTTCGAACCGGTCGATCGCCTTGACGGCGCCCTTCACCTGCCGCTTGGCCCAGGCCGACAACGAGCGGTAGGGCAGCCCGAGCTTGCGGCGCGCCACGTTCACCCAGCGGTTCACCACCAGCGTCGCCCCGTAGGCGCGGTCGCCCAGCAGGGCCAGGAACGGCGCGTAGCGCACCACGCTGTCGAACGCGTCGCCATGCATCACCAGCAGCCGCTTGCCGTCGGCGGTGACGTGCTCCGCATCCTCGCGCAGGCGGATGCCGGCGATCTCGAGCTGCAAGGGCAGCCACGCGCGGAACATCTCGTCGTGGTTGCCGGGGATGTAGGTGATCTCCGTGCCCGAGCGCGCCATGCGCAGGATCAGCCGGAGCACCTCGTCATGGTCGGCGTCCCAGTACCAGGAACGGCGCAGGCGCCATCCGTCGATGATGTCGCCCACGAGAAACAGCTTGTCGCACGAGACGTGGCGGAGAAAGTCGGCGAGGAAGTAGGCGCGCGAGCCGCGCGTGCCGAGATGCACGTCGGACAGGAAGACGCTGCGGCATCGTATCGGCGCGACCGCGCCAGGGAATCGCACCATGGCTCCAACTCCCCGTTGGCAACATGGCGGTGCGTATCTGCAAACTTGGCCCGGCAGGATGATGTTTCGATGACGGAAGAGCGGTTGCGCGCCTTGTCATGCGAACTTCATCTCGGCGTCACGGATCGGGAACCGCGCGGCGCGCAGGATCGGTGTTCCGTGCCCATCCTGCCGCTCCCGCCCCCATGCTGGTGATCTACAACCCCACCGCCGGCCGCCGTCGCGCCGCCAGGTTGTGGCGCGTGCTGGACGTGCTGGTGGGACACGGCGTGGCGCTGGAGCTGGTGGAAACCACCCATGCGGGCCACGCCCGCGCCCTCGCGCGCGACGCGGCCCGTCGGGGTGCGGAACTCGTGGTGGCGGCCGGCGGCGACGGCACCGTGGCGGAGGTGACGGACGGCCTCGGCGCCGGTGCGACCCGGCTCGGCATCATCCCGATCGGCACCGCCAACGTGCTGGCGCACGAGCTCCGTCTGCCGACGGATCCGGGCTCGGTCGCGGCGGCCCTGATCGGCGGCCGGACCCGCACGCTCTGGCCCGGCCGGCTGAGCGGTCCGGGAGGCGAGCGCCTGTTCGTGCAGATGCTGGGGGTCGGGTTCGACGCCCAGGTGGTGCATCACGTGTCGGGGCCGGTGAAGCGGGCGCTGGGGCGGGGGGCCTATGTGGCGCAGACGCTGCGCGAGCTGCCGCGCTACCGGTTCGCCGCGATCCATGTCCGGCTCGACGGGCGCGAGCGTTCGGCGGGAAGCGTGATCGTCAGCAAGGGCTGCCTGTATGGCGGTCCCTACCGGCTGGCGCCCGACGCGGTGCCGGATTCGCCGGGCTTCTCCGTGGCGCTGTTCGCCGAGGGGGGCATCGGCCAGGCGCTGCTGGCGGGCATGGCGTTGCCGCTCAACCTGCTGCCCCGGCTGCCTGGCCTGCGGATCGAACGGGCGCACCGGGTGGAGCTGATGGGTGACCAGGACCTCCCCGCTCAGGCCGATGGGGATCCGGCCGGCACCACGCCGCTGCGCATCGACGACGCCCCCGGGCCCGTCGCGGTGATGGTGGGCCGATAACCCGTCCGGACGCCGGATCACCCGCGTCGCGGGTTCCGGCGCGCTCCCTGCAACCCAGACCGGCGCCCGCGCCCCCGTCATGCCGCCGCGCGGCGGGTCTATTCCCTCAGGCAATCAATGACGGGCCTCCCGCGTGGCTCACGCGCGGGAGCAGGGCCGGTCACAGGGAACGAGGCGGCAGATGACGATCTATTCCGGTCCGGTGTTCGAGATGGCGCGGCAGCAGTTCCAGACCATCGCCGATCATCTCGACATCCGCGAGGACGAGCGCGACCGGCTGCTCTATCCGAAGCGTGCGATCGCCGTGAGTTGCCCTATCCATCGCGACGACGGCTCGATGGCGGTGTTCCAGGGCTACCGGGTGCAGCACCATCTTTCCATCGGTGCCACCAAGGGCGGCGTCCGCTTCGCGCCCACCGTGGATATCGGCGAGGTCGCGGCGCTGGCGGTGTGGATGAGCTGGAAATGCGCGCTGGCTGGGCTGCCTTATGGCGGTGCCAAGGGCGGCGTGACGGTGAATCCGCTGGAACTGTCCGTGCGCGAGCTCGAAGCCCTGTCGCGCCGCTACATGCAGGAGATGATCCCCTTCGTCGGGCCGCACATCGACATCATGGCGCCCGACATGGGCACCAACGAGCAGGTGATGGCGTGGTTCATGGACACCTATTCGGTGCACCACGGCTCCACCGTGAACGAGATCGTCACCGGCAAGCCCGTTTCTTCCGGCGGCACGGTGGGGCGGCGGGAGGCGACGGGGCGCGGCGTGGTGCATCTGGCGATGCGGGCGGCCGAGCGGCTGAACATCCGCCCGACCAACGCCACAGCGGTGGTGCAGGGCTTCGGCAACGTGGGATCGATCAGCGCCCTCGAACTCGCCGGGCGCGGCGTCCGTGTGGTGGGGGCCAGCGATCACACCGCTTGCCTGCACGACCCGCGGGGCCTGCCGGTCGCCGATCTGGAACGTCACGTGGCCCGCACCGGCGGTCTGGCCGGCTTCTCCAGCGAGATGGCGGCGGACCCCAAGGAGTTCCTGACGCTGCCGTGCGACATCCTGGTGCCGGCCGCCACGGAACGGGTGATCGACGAGAGCGTGGCCGCCCGGCTGCGGTGCCGGGTGCTGGCGGAAGGCGCCAACGGCCCGACCACGCCTGCGGCGGACGCGGTGCTGGCGGAACGGGGCGACGAGGTGTTCGTGGTGCCCGACATCCTGTGCAACGCCGGCGGCGTGGTCGTCAGCTATTTCGAATGGGTGCAGGACCTGCAGCAGCTGTTCTGGGAGGAGGACGAGGTGAACCGCCGGCTCATGCACATCCTCGACCGTTCCTTCGAGCAGGTCACCAGCCGGGCGGCGCGGGACAAGGTGTCGCAGCGCACGGCGGCCATGGCGATCGGCGTGGAGAAGGTGCAGCGCGCGAAGCAGACGCGCGGCCTGTTTCCGTAAGTCTCCGCGTCGGTATCCGCAGTGCGGCGCTCCGCGATCCACACCGCGCGTGCCCGCCGCGCCGGGCTGGCGGCAGCCGCCGCGCCGACCATTGTGTCACGGGAGGATGTCCGGAGCACGGCGGAACGGCGGCCTGGGCGGCGAGGCGTCGTCCAGGGTCCGAAACCGTGAATGGCGCCGAAGCCGGACGGCGGGAGCGGGAGTGGCTTCCGGTCCGGGCCATGGTCCCGGGCGGCAGCCTCAGAACGTGACGGCGATCCGCAGCCCTTCCACCGCGGCGTCCCCCAGGATGTGGGTCGGATGCACCGAGTCGGCGATCCTGCCGCCGGGATGGATCACGTACTGGAAGTCAGGCTGCACCGCGAGCCAGGGCGTGATCTGGGCCTGATAGGTCAGCTCGATGTCGGTTTCCCCATCCCGCAGCGGATGCAGCGCGTCCGAGAAGCGCTGCGCGTCCCGGTCCAGCGCCCGGGCCTGGCCGCCGATGCGCGTGAAGCCGGCGGCGACGCCCAGGGTGTCGTCAGGGCGGGATGCCGCGATGCCGCGCCAGGTCAGACCGCCTTCCACGTAAACGGACGCGAGGTTGCGGTCGCCGCGGGTGCCCATGAAGCGGCCGAACGCGCCGAGGCCGCCCGACGGCGTGCTTCCGTGCAGCAGGAGCTGATCGAAGATCGCGTAGATCCCCCAGTCCCGGCGATGCAGCAGCGGGGTTCCGTTGCTGGCCGGATCGGCCAGCGAGCGGCCGGCGTTGTCGAAGCGCTGATCCGGCACGGCGTTGGAATTGTAGTAGCCGCCGACGCGGTAGATGCCGGGAAGGCCGTGCGCGTTGTCGCCGTGGTTGATCGCGTACTGCACCTCGGTGATCACGAAGGCGCCGTCATCGACGTCGAAGCGGGTGCCGCCACCGTCCAGCGCCTGCGGATCGGCGTTGCTGCGACCGGCCGGGGCGCCGTTGTAGAGCGCGGTCAGGATGGTCAGGTCGTCTGTCGGATGCAGCGCGAGCCGCACGCCGGGCGTCGCCAGTGGGTAGGCATTGGCGCCTCCCGGAAGATCCAGGCTGGGAAGCGGCGGCCAGCCGAACTGCGAGCTGATGAACAGCGAGCCGTACAGGCTGATCATGAATTCCTGGTCGGCCGCCTGCTTCCCGATTCGCAGCGACGCGTGGCCGTCGAACAGGGACTGCTCGTACCAGAGCTCGAACAGCCGGAGCGATCGGTCGGCCTCGAGCGAACTCACCGCGTCGAGATTGCCGATATTGTTTGCGGTCAGGCCGCGCCCGTGCACCTGATAGGCGCTGATGTTCACCGTGCCGCCCGCCAGGCCGAACAGCTTGCTGGTGTCGATCGTCAGGGTGGCCGCGGTCAGCCCCTCGTAGATCGCGCCCCGGTGCGAACCGCCGCTGCTGTTGCCCAGCACCTCGCTGGTTTCCTGCAGCGCGATGCCGATGCCGGCGCGGGCGAGCGCTGCCCGCACACCGCCCGGATCGCCCAGCAGGTTGCTGCGCTCCATCAGGCTGCCGTTCGCCTCCGAGGAGGGCGTCACGTCGGGGGTGATGCCGGTGCTGCCCTGCGGCTGGGCCGGGATCGCCGGCTGCTGCTGGGTTTGGACGCCGGGCTGCCCTTCCTGCGCGCGTGCTTCCCCGGTCGCCAGCATGCAGGCGGACAACAGCAGCAGCACGTCGCGCTTCGGGTCGGGAAAGCGGATCATCAGGAACATCGGTGATGTGGGGCTGGGCCGGACGCTAGCCTGCCGCGCCCGGCAGGGCCAGGGCGGGTCGTTCCGGGAGCGGGGGCGTTCCGTTCGGTGAGCGGCCGACGCCGGGCACGCGCGCGGCGAGGCCGTTGCCGCCTCAGTCCGGTCCGGCGAGGCCGACCGGTCGCGGGGCGCGCCACCTCCCGACCCCGCCGGGGCGGACATCGGAGGATCGGCGTGCTCCGGCCATGAGGCGGCGGCGGGACGAGCGGCCGTCCGGCCCCAGTGCGCGCGGCCCTAGTGCGCGCGCGAGATCCACCGTTCTTGGGGGTCCGGGCCGGCTGCCGGGCGAACCCTCGCGAAAGGAGGCGCCGGAAGCCGCCGTCGCTTGACCGTCGTGCGGGGAACGGTTCATCACCGCGCGATGCCGGAGCCCGTTCTCCTGTTCACGCTGGCCGGCCAGTGCTTCGCGCTTCCCGTGGCGGAAGTGTCGGAATGCCTGCCGCTGCCGCGGCTCTGGCGGCGCGCCGGGACCAGCCCGCACGTGGCCGGCTTCTTTTCCCTGGGGGGAGACGTGGTGCCGGTGCTGGCGCTGGGCTCGCTGCTGGGCCTGCCGACACCGGAGGATGCCGACGGCGTGTATCGCCATCTGATTCTCGCTGGAAACATCGCCCTTCTGGTGGACCGGGTGACGGGGCTGGCCGAGTGGCCGGATGACAGCTCGGCGCTAGGGGACGGGCGTGACGTTCTGGCCTCGCAGGAGGCCGCGCATGGCGCCACGGACGACATGTCGGAAGGATCGATGCCGCCTGGCGGCACGGCCGCTGACGCGTCGTCCGGGCATCCCGGCGGGGACGAGTGGCGGCTGCTTCCGGAGGGACCGGTCCGGCTGCTGCGGGCCTCGCGCTTGCTGGCCGCCGAGGAACGCGAACGGCTGGCGGTGCTGCGCAGGGACGCGGAAAGGCGCCGCTCCGAATGGGAGGACGATGTGCCGGCCGCGGGCGGCGCGGGCACCGATGCCGGCTGAGGACGCGTTCGGTCGCCTCAAGGCCCTGGTGATCGAGCGCACGCTGCACCACTACTACGAGGACAAGGACGCGCTGCTGCTGGACCGGCTGCGTCGCCGCGCCACGGCGCTGGCGCTGGATCTGCCGGAATATCTGCTGCTGCTGGAGGATCCGGCGTCCGGCCCCAAGGAATGGCGGCGGCTCGAGGCGGAGATCACCGTCGGCGAAACCTTCTTCTTCCGTTTCGCCGAGCAGTTCGCGGCTCTGGAACAGCACGTGTTGCCAGCACTGATCGCGGCCCGCGCGGCGCAGAAGCGGCTGCGCATCTGGAGCGCCGGCTGCTCCACGGGGGCGGAGCCCTATTCGATTGCCATCCTGCTGGACCGGCTGCTGGGTGCCGACCGGCCGGACTGGACGATCAACATCCTCGGATCCGACATCAACGAGGACGCCTTGTCGGCGGCGCGGCGCGGCGAGTACGGCGACTGGTCGCTCCGGTCGCTGGGGGAGGCCGAACGCAGGCAGGATTTCCTGCCCGGCGCGGACGGGCGGCGTTGGACGATCAAGCCGCGCTTCCGGGGCGGCGTGCGGTTCGAACGGCTGAACCTGTTGTCGCTGCTGGAAGGCGCCGCGCCGCTGCAGCTCAGCGACTACGATCTGATCCTGTGCCGCAACGTGCTGATCTATTTCCGTCCCGACATGTCGGGACGGCTGGTGGACGCGCTGGCGGCCCGGCTGCAGCCCGATGGCTGGCTGCTGCTGGGCCATGCGGAAGCGGGGTTGACCACGTCCAGCGCCCTGCGGCCGGTCACGCTCGCCGGCACCCTGTTGTACCGCCGGGCACTCCAGAACGCCGCGCCCGATCCGCTCGCGTCGCGCGGGCCGGGGCCGGCGGCGGTGGAACCTGCCGGAACGGCAGTGCTTCGAGCCCCCGCGTCCGCCGGGGCCCGGCGGCCGTCGCCCGGCGCCGTCCTTCCGCCTGTCCCGTCTGGCCGCACGGCCGGGGCGAGGGCGGCCCCGCCATCGCCGGCCAGCCTTTCCGTCATTCTCCCCGCCTTGGAAGCGGCCGATGCGGTGCGGGCCGTCGCGGACCAGGGCCGGCTGGACGAGGCGTGGACGCTGTGCGGGAACGCGCTCGCGGCGGCGCCGCTGGATGCCGCGCTGCATATGGAGGCCGGGCTGCTGCACGCCGCGATGGATCGCGCCGCCGAGGCGGAGGCGGCCTTCCGGCGCGCGCTTTATCTTTGTAATCGTTTCGCGATGGCGCACTACCATCTCGGGCTGCTGCTGGCCGACCAGAACCGCGTCGGCGCGGCGCGGCGGGCGTTCGCGGAGGCGGGGCGCCTCGCACGGGCCTTGCCGCCGGACGAGCCGGTGCCCGGTGGCGGCCGGATCACCGGGGAGAAACTGGCGGCACTGGCGGGGTTCGACTGGCTGTCGGGCCGCGAGGACGTGCCCTGATGGGCCGCCCCGTGACGATCCCGCCCTGCCCGGAGGAAGGGCCGCCGAGAACGTGCGCCGGTCGGAAGCGCTTCTCCGGCGCGGGCGCCACCGCCGGGAGCGGCGCGTCGTGACGGGACGCGAGGCGGTTGTCGGCCCGGGCGCCGAGGAAGCGTTGTCGGCGGCCCGCCGTGACCGGCTGCTGGCCGAGCGCGCGGCCAATCTGGCCCGGCGGGGGCTGTCCTCCCCCGTGCGGCGGCTACCTCCCCGTTTGCTGTGCGTCGCCGGAAGCCATCTGGTAGGCCTCGATCCCGCGTTGGTGGCGGGCGTGCGTCCCGCCCGGTGGTGGCCGCTGTTTCCCGGTCTGGGCGACAGGCGGGGAAGCGGCGGCCGTGCCCTGCTCGGCCTGTTCGGTCATGAGGGTCAGGTGGGGAGCCTGTTCGAGCTCGCGGTGCTGCTGGGCGATCCGTCCGTGCCACCGCCGGAAGACGGCGAAGCGGCCGGGACGCAGGGCAGCATGATCCTGCTGCACCGGCACGGTTCGATCGGCCGCACGGCGCTGAGGGCGGACGCGGTGATCGGGTTGCAGGCGCTGCGGCCGTTGGCGGAGCCCGCACCGGACACGAGCCCCGGACAGCCGCAAGGGGCCGCCCTGGACGATGAGGATCGCCTGGTGACGCTGCCCGGACCCGAGCTTTTCGATGCGCTGCGCGGCGATCCCGCCGCCGACGCGCTTTCCGCCCCGCTTACCGCCCCGCCCCAGGGGCCCGTTGGAGCCACAGGCTGACCATGTCGATCTCCCTGCGCGTCCTGCTCGGCTTCGCGCTCAGCGCCCTCCTGATGGTGGCGCTGGGCATCTATGCGCTGGGGGCGATCGGCGAGATCCGCGACGTCAACGAGAAGGTCGTGTCGCGCGACATCGCGGCGTTTCGCGACCTCAATGCCATGCATGACGGCCAGGTGGTGATGGCGCTGGACCGCAGCCGGGTGTTGAACGCGGTTTTGAACCGGACCGAGGGCGGCGGCGCGAAGCCCGATGCCGGGATCGCCACCTGGGAGCACGATTCGACCGCCGCGTCGCAGGCGATCGCCAGGATGAGGGACGTGATCGGGCTATACGCCGGAACGGCGGTGGATGCGGAGCGGCGGGGCTCGTGGACCGGCATCCTGTCGCTGGGCGTGCAGGCTGAAGACCGGCTGGCTCAGCTGAACCGCGATACCCGGGCGCAGTTCGCCGCCATCCGCGCCGGCGACATCGCGGCCGCCCTAGCGGCGGAACCGGCGCTCCGGCAGCAGGAAGCAGGGTTCGAGAGCCTGACGGCCGAGGCCGACCGGCTGTTGTCGGGCAGCGTGGAGGCCGGCACCCGCCGGGTGGGCCGGGTCTACGAGGAGGGCCGGACCTCCATCGCCATCGGCATCCTGCTGGCGGTGCTGGTGGGGCTGGGCGGGACGTGGCTGATCCGGCGCACCATCGACAGGTCGCTGTTTCATCTGCAGGACGCGCTGGAACGGATCGGCGGCGGCGATCTGTCGGTACGGGCCCCGGCCGACGGGCCGAACGAGATGGCCCGGCTGGCCCGCAGCGTGAACGCGATGGTGGACGGGCTGCGCGCCATCGCCGTGCAGAACCGCGAGGCCACCGTGGAGCTCAACGCGTCCGTCGCTGAGATCCGCGCCTCCGCGCAGGAGCAGGCCGCAAGCGTCGAGGAGCAGCTCGCGGCCGTGCAGCAGACGGCCGCCACCGTGGACGAGATCACCCACTCGGGCACCCAGATCAGCCGCCGGGCGCAGGAGGTGATCGAGAACGGCGAGGCCGCGGTGGCGGCGAGCACGTCCGGCCTGGGCGCGGTGCAGGACACCGCGCGGGCGATGGAGCTGATCCACAGCCAGGGCGAGGCGGTGGCCGCCAACATCGTGGCGCTGAGCGAGAAGACGCAGGCGATCGGCGAGATCATCGCCACCGTCAACGACATCTCGGAGCGCACGCACCTGCTCGCCTTGAACGCCGCGATCGAGGCGGCGTCGGCCGGCGAGAACGGCCGTTCCTTCGCGGTGGTGGCGGCGGAGATGAAGTCGCTGGCCGATCAGGCCAAGGACGCGACCGGACAGGTCCGCTCGATCCTGGGCGACATCCAGCGGGGCATCAACACGTCGGTGATGCTGACGGAGGAAAGCGTGAAGCGGGTGGCGACGGGCCGCGACCGCACCGACACCGCGCAGCGCGTGTTCGCCGAGATGGCCGGGGGTATCCAGGAAGCGGTGCAGACCTTCCAGCAGATCGTCGCGTCCACCAACCAGCAGCAGCTCGGCATCGAGCAGGTGATGGTGGCGCTGCAGAACATCCGGCAGGCCAGCCAGCAGACCGCGGCCGGCACCCGTCAGCTCGAAGGCGCCGCCGGCTCGCTCGGCGATCTGTCGCGCCAGCTGCTCGCCACGGCGGAGCGCTTCCGCAACTGATCCCGTCGGGGCGGTTCGGTTGCGGAGCGGGATGATGGAACGGCTGCGGGCGATGGAACGGCGAGCGAAGCGGAATTCCGCGTCGTCCCGTGGGGCCGTTCGAGCCCGGCCGCCGCGCGAGCGGACGTTCCGATGGCCGGCGGCGCGGCGGACGGCGTCGTGAGCGATTTCCGGCAGGAGCTGCTGGCCGCGTTCGAGGCCGAATATCGCGAGCATCTGCTGGTGGCGCGAGCGGCACTCGCCGCCGGGGCGCTGGGCGGCGACCGGCTGCGCGACGTGTTCAGGCGGGTTCATTCCCTGAAGGGCGCCGCGCGGGCGGTGGACCTGCCGCGCGTGGAGGAGATCGCGCACGGGCTGGAGTCGAGGCTGAACGCCGTGGTGGAGGCCGGCCGTCCGCTGGACGACGCCGAGGCCGCGGCGCTCGCCCGCGGGCTCGACGAGATCGAGGCGGCGGTGGCGCTGGAACAGGCCGGATCGGCCGGATGGCCCGACGAGCCGCCCGGGCTACCGGACCCCGCGGCGCCGCGCGACCGACAGGAAGCTCCGACCGGCGAGGGGCTCGCCGGGAACGGGGCGGGACCTGCGCGAGACGATGGCGCCGAAGCCCCGTCCGCGACGGTTCCAGCGACCGCGACCGAGGTTCCGGCGGCAGGGGATCACCCGTCCCCGCTACGGCCGGACGCCCCGGCATCTTCCGGCGAGCGGGTTCCGGTGGCCGCGAACCTGCGGGTCTCCGATGCGGAGATCGAGGCGCTGGGGATCCGCGCGCATGCGGTGGCCGCGATGCTCGATCGCGCCGGCACCGGCGCGGTTCTGGCCGATCTCGCGGCCGAACTGCGAGGGCTGCTGCGCGACCGCCGGCAAAGCCTCTCGGCATCCGGCTCCTTGGCGTCCGGTGTGGCGGCCGAGGAAGACGAGAAGCTGTCCGGCTTCGCGCGGCGGCTGGACCGCCTGGCACGCGAACAAGGGCCGCTCCTGCGGCGGGCGGGGCTGGAAGCGGCGGCGCTCCAGGACGATGCGGAACGGCTGTCCCTGGTGCCGGCCGACAGCGTGCTCGGCGGCCTCGACGCCGTGGCCCGGGCGCTCGCCCGCGAACAAGGGCTGGAGATCGTGGTCCGGGTGGAGGGGCTGTCGCTTCGGGCCCGGCGCGGCGTGCTGCAGGCGCTGCGCGATCCGGCGATCCAGATGCTGCGCAACGCGGTGGGCCACGGCCTCGTCCCCCGCGCCGCCGGAGCCGCCTGGACGGGGGGCGAGATCGAGCTGGCGTTGCGCCAGGAAGGCGACAGGCTGGTGCTGACGGTGTCGGACAATGGTTCCGGCCCGGATCTGCATCGCATCGAGGCGGCGGGGCGCCGGACGGGATTGCTGGCGACGGCGCCGGACGCGCCGCCGCCCACGGAGGCCGAGCTGCTGGCCCTGCCGTTCTCGTCCGGCCTGTCCACCGCTCGCGCCGCGGATCGACTGTCCGGCCGCGGCATGGGGCTGTCGATCGTGGCGGAAGCCGCCCGGCGGTTGCGGGGCGATGCCTCGCTGCTGATCCGGCGGGACGAGCGCGGCGCGCCCGCGGGCGCGGTGCTGCGGTTGTCGGTGCCGTTGGGCGCGGCCCGGCGGACGTTGCTGATGGTGTCGGCGGCGGGGCACCGCCTCGCGCTGCCGGCGGCCGCCGTGAGCCGCCTGCTGCGGGCGGCGCCGGCCTCGATCGAGCAGGCGAACGGCCGCCCCGTGCTGCGCCTACCCGGGCGGGACGGTCCGGAGCTGCTGCCCCTGGGGTGGCTGGATGTCCTGCTCGGCGGCGGCGGCGGCGAGCGCCCGTCCGGGCGGGACCTGCCGGTGTTGGTGCTGCAGGACGGGCGCCGCCGGGCCGCCGTGGTGGTGGACGCACTGTGCGAGGTGGACGGCTTCACCATGTCCACCCTGCCGGTGCCGGGCCTCGCGTCGGACAGGATCGCGGGCACGGTGCTGGCCGCCGGGGGCCGGCCGGTGCCGGTGCTGGATGCGGGGTGGCTGTTGCAAGCGGTGCTGGACAACGCGGCGCCGGCGCCGCTGGCGGCGGACGGCCGCACCGAAGGGCGCGGAGTCGTGTCCCGGAACGAACGGCAACAACCGACGATCCTGGTGGTGGACGACTCCATCACCACGCGCACGCTGGAACGCTCGATCCTCCAGGCGCAAGGCTACAGGGTATTACTGGCGGTGGATGGGGTGGACGCGCTGACGGTGTTGAGGACCACCGAAAGGGAGGTGGACGTCGTGGTGGCGGACGTGGAGATGCCGAGGCTGGACGGCTTCGGGCTGCTCGACGCGATGCAGCGGGACCCGAGGCTGCGCCAGGTTCCGGTGATCCTGATGACGTCGCGCGGCGAGGCGGCGGACGTGGCGCGCGGCATGGAGCTCGGCGCCCGGGCCTACCTCACCAAGCAACGCTTCGATCAGGGCGCGCTGCTCGAGGCGATCGGGCAGTTGCTGCCGTGAGCGGACCCATCGACCGCTCCCGGGACGGCGGAACCGGCACCGGTGCCGCCCCGGCCACCGGACCCGGCGGCCAGGGGAACGGTGGTCCGGGGAATGGCGGCCAGGGACCCGGCGCTCCCGGCGGCCTCCATCCCGGTCGCGCGCGCAAGCGGGTGCTGGTGGTGGAGGATTCCGCGGTGATCAGGCGCCTGCTGGCGCATATCATCGCCGCCGATCCTCGGCTGGAACTGGCGGCGGCGGTCGAGTCCGCCGAGGAAGCGCTGTTGCTGATCCCCCGCCTGCGGCCCGACGTCGTGTCCATGGACGTGCGCCTGCCCGGCATGGACGGGCTCGAAGCGACGCGGCGGATCATGGCGCGCTTTCCCACGCCCATCGTGGTGATCGCCGACGCGGTGGAGGATGCGAGCCTGCGCATCTCCATGAACGCGCTGCGGTCGGGCGCCCTGGCGGTGCTGGAAAAACCTCGCGGCACGTTGTCGCGCGGTTTCGAGACCAGCGCCGCGCGGATCGCCACCCAGCTCGCCATCATGAGCGAGGTGCCGGTGATCCGGCTGCGCGACAGGACGCCGACGTCCGGCCCGCTGTCGCCCAACGGCCAGGACGTCGCGTCGTTGCCCGCGCGCGGCCGTTCCGTGCTGGCGATCGCCGCCTCCACCGGCGGCCCGCCCGCGCTGGCCAAGGTGCTGGGCGCGTTGCCGCCCGGGTTCTCCCTGCCGGTGCTGCTGGTGCAGCACATGGGGGCGAGCTTCATGGAAGGGTTCGCCCACTGGCTGGACGGGGTGATTCCCCTGGCGGCGCGGGTGGCGCGCGACGGCGACGTGCCGGAGCCGGGCACCGTGCTGGTGGCGCCCGGCAGCCGGCACCTGACCCTGCGCCGCCTGGCGGACGACCGTTTCTGCTGCAGGCTGTCGGACGACGTGCCGGTCAATGGTCAGCGTCCTTCCGCCACGGTCCTGTTCAACAGCGTCGCCGACGCGGCCGGCCCGGCCGGGGTGGGGGTGCTGCTGACCGGGATGGGCGAGGACGGCGCCACGGGGCTGGTCGCCATGCGCCGGGCCGGGGCCTACACCATCACCGAGCATGAAAGCACGGCGGTGGTGTACGGCATGCCCGCCGCCGCGGTGGCGCAGGGCGGCTCCTGTGCCAGCCTGCCGCTGGACGCGGTGGCGCAAAGGCTGCTGCGGCTCGCCGGGCAGGACGACCGGCCGGACACCGACGGCCCGCCGGGGGAAGGAGCGCGGGCATGACCGACATGGCGGCCAGCCTGCTGCTGGTGGAGGATTCCGACACCCAGGCGTTGCTGATCCGGCGCCGCCTCGAGGGGCAGGGCTTTGCCGTGCATCGGGTGGCCAGCGCGGAAGAAGCGCTGGAGCGCCTCAACCAGGCGTTGCCGGACCTGCTGGTCGCGGATTTCCACCTGCCCGGCATGAGCGGCGGCGAGCTGGTGCGGCGCCTCAGGCTGGACAACGAGACCCGCGCGATCCCGGTGCTGATGCTGACCGAGGCGTCCGAGCCGGACATGGAACGGCAGGGCATCGAATCGGGTGCCGACGCCTATGTCCCCAAATCCGCCGCCCAGGATATCCTGGCGCTCCGGATCCGCGCCCTGCTGCGCAATGGCGGCTCGGACCATGCGTCGGATGCGGCGGGCGGGAGGCCCCGCCCGGGCACGGTGCGTTTCCGGCAGGCGCGCCTCCTGGTGCTGGCGCGAAAGGCGAGCGAGGCGCTTCGGGCGTCCCTCGGCCGGGACGGCTACCAGCTGACGGCGGCGTCCGATCCCGCCGAGGCCAGGACTCTCCTGGAACAGGATCCGGACCAGGACTGCCTGGTGGTGGACCTCGCGGACGGCGCCTTCGACGGGCTCGGCTTCTGCGAGTGGGCCGACGCCCGTCGGGGCCGCGACATCGATCCGGCGGGGATGGCCGATCCCGCGGCCGGCGACGCCGCCGGGGTGCGGGGGTTCCGCTGGCGCATCCTGGGGGTCGGGCCGCTGGACCCGGCGGCGGGCCTGGCGGCGCGCGCCTTCGAGGCCGGGGTCGACGATCTGGTGCCGTTCGATCCGAACGGCGACGGGCTGGCGTTGCGGCTGAAGGCGGTGATGCGGCGCAAGCTGATCGAGGAGGAACGGCAGCGGCTCGACGCGGAGCTCGGCGAACGGGAACGATCGGTGGAGCGCGCCCGGGCCGAAGCGGCGGCCAACGCGGCCCAGGCCTCGCTGGCGGGCGCGCTGGCCCGGGCGAACCAGGAGCTGGAAGCCGCCAACAACCGCCTGCGCGAGGCGCAGGGCAAGCTGGTGCAGTCGGCCAAGATGGCGTCGCTGGGCGAGCTGGTCGCGGGCATCGCCCACGAGATCAACAACCCGCTGGCCTTCATCCTGGCGCATCAGGGCACGGTGGAGCGGCTGCTGGGCAGGATCGCCTCGGGCGAGCTGCCCGAGGAGGAACGGCAGCGCTCCTTGTCGCGAGCGCACGACCGCGTGGCGTCCATGAGCCTCGGGTTGAAGCGGATCCAGGACCTCGTGCTCAACCTCCGGCGCTTTTCCCGCCTGGACGAAAGCGAGCAGCAGCTGGTGGACGTGCCGGACTCCATCGACACGATCCTGGCGCTGTTGACGCACAAGCTTGGACCTGGGATCACCGTCGAAAGGCGCTACCGCGCGCCGCGCGAACTCTTTTGCCAGCCGGCGCTGCTGAATCAGGTCATCATGAACATCGTCGGCAACGCGGCGGATGCGTTGAATGCCGCCGCTGCGCCGGCCGGCGATTCGGCTGTTCCGTCGCCCGATGACGCCCCGTCCTCCGGCCCCGGGGGGCTTATCCGGATCGACACGCTGCTGGAAAACGACGCCTACCGCATCGCCGTCTCCGACAACGGACCGGGGGTGCCGGCCGCGCTGCGCGAACGGGTGTTCGAGCCGTTCTTCACCACCAAGCCGGTCGGCGCCGGCACCGGGCTCGGGCTCGCCATCGCTTACAGCGTGGTGGAAGCGCATGGCGGCGCGGTGTCGGTGGAGGACGCGCCGGGCGGCGGTGCGTGCTTCACCGTGTCCATCCCCGTTCCGGCGACGTCTCCCGACATCCGGGCGGGAACAAGGACATCCGAAGGCACGACCTCCGGATCGCCGGGTTCCGGGCCGGAGGTTCCCGAGCCGCCGGCGTTCCCGGCCGCCACGCCATGAGCCTGCGCCGCGATCCGCGCGCCCGTGCCGTCCGGCCCCTGGTCCTGCTGGTGGACGACGAGGCCGACATCCTGGTGGCGCTCGAGGACCTACTGGAGGACGAGTTCCGCGTCCTGTCGACGACCTCGCCGGCGGATGCGCTGGCGATCCTCCGCCGCGAGCCGGACGTGTCGGTGATCGTGTCCGACCAGCGCATGCCGGGCATGAACGGCGACCAGTTCCTCAGCCGTGCCCGGCAGCATTCGGACGCGCAGGCGCTGCTGCTCACCGGCTATGCCGACCTGTCGGCGGTGGTGTCCGCGGTGAATGACGGGCGCATCTCCGGCTACGCGCACAAGCCCTGGGAGCCCGCCGCGCTGCTGGCGATGATCCGGCAGGCGGCGCGCCGGGCGGAGCTGCAGGACGCGCTGCGGTGGGAACGGATGCTGCTGCAGGGATTGCTGGACGGCTCCGGGGACGGCGTGTCCATCAAGGATCGCGACGGCCGCTTCCTGCGCCTCAACCGGATCGCGGCGGACCGGCTCGGGCACGAGCCGTCCGCCTGTCTCGGCCGGACGGAAGCCGAGCTGGTGCCCGGCACCGTCGGGGAGGCCATGCTGCAGGCCGATCTGCGGACGATGCGCAACGGCGCCGTCGCCACCGACCAGCGCCAGGTCGCCGAGGATGAGAACCGGCCGGCCAGCCGGGGCGGCCGCTGGCTGCAGCGGCTGCGGGCGCCGGTGCGCGACGCGGACGGCAGCGTGGCGGCGCTGGCCACCCTGGAGCGCGACATCTCCGACGAGAAGGCCGCCGAGGCGCAGGCGCGGCAGAACGAGAAGATGCAGGCGCTGGGCACGATGGCGGGCGGCGTCGCGCACGATTTCAACAATCTGCTGACCGCGGTGCTCGGCAGCCTGGAGATGGCCCGCAACCAGGTGCCGCCCGGCGAGGCGCGGCTGGCGCGGCTGCTGGACACGGCGCAGGCGGCGGCCGACCGCGGCTCGGCCCTGACCCAGCGGCTGCTGCGCTTCAGCCGGCAGGACGACAGCCGCGTCGGCAGCTTCGACGTCAACGAGCTGATCGGCAACATGCGCGACCTGCTGTCGCGCAGCGTGGGTCGTCGCGACATCACGATCGAGTACGAGCTGGCGCCGTCGCTGTCGCCGGTGCGGGCGGACGGCGAACAGCTGGAGCTCGCGCTGATCAATCTGTGCGTCAATGCCCGCGACGCCATGCCCGACGGCGGGCGGCTGGTGTTGTGCACGACGGCGGCGGAGGTGGTGCTGCCCGAGGGGGACGGACCGCCGCCCGCCGCGGGAGTGGCGACGCGCTGCGTGTCCATCGCGGTGCAGGACGAGGGCATCGGCATGTCGCCCGAACTGCAGCAGCGGATCTTCGAGCCGTTCTTCACCACCAAGGAGATCGGGCGGGGCACCGGGCTCGGCTTGTCCACCGTTTACGCGTTCGCGCGCCAGAGCGGCGGCATGGTGCTGGTGGACAGCGCACCCGGCAAGGGAAGCCGGATCGCCATCTGCCTGCCGTCGATCGGCTAGCGTCCCGCCCGGTGGATAGCGCCGGCATGTGACCGTCGCCCGGCAACCGGACGCGGGCCGCCGCGATAGCCTTGTCCAGGAGGCAGGGTCCGGAAGGCGATGTGCGATCTGCTGGTGCTCGACGACGATTCGCTGGTGCGTACCACCCTCGCGGAAGCGCTGCGCGAACAAGGGCTGGTGGTCGTGGAAGCGGCCGCGGAAGCCGAAGCGCTGGCCTATCTGCGTGAACAGGAGCCGCCGCGGATTCTCGTGACCGATCTTGATCTCGGCACGAGGCGCAACGGCTTCGTGGTGGCCGCCATGGCGCGCATGCTGCTGCCCGAGCTTTGCGTGATCTACATCACCGGGCGGCCGGAAGCAGTGGGCCTGCGAGAGCTCGACCATCGGGAGGCGCTGTTGATGAAACCGTTCCTGCCGAGCGTCCTGGTGGCGGAAACCCGCCGCCTGATGGGCGCTCCCCGGCCGGATGCTCCGACCGTCGGCTGACGCGGGAGTTTCGCCGGACGGGGCGATGCGCGGCGGACGGCGCGACCTCTAGCTTGCGGCGCGGGCCGGGTTCCCTATCTCTGTCCGTCATGCATCCGTTTCTTTCGGCCGCTTCAGGCCCTTCCCACGATCCGGTCGGCTGGCACGGCACGACCATCCTGTGTGTCCGCCGGGGCGGACAGGTGGCAATGGCCGGCGATGGCCAGGTGACGCTCGGCCAGACGGTGATCAAGGGCAATGCCCGCAAGGTCCGCCGCATCGGCCCCAACGGCAACATCCTGTCCGGCTTCGCCGGCGCCACGGCCGACGCCTTCACCCTGCTGGAGCGCCTCGAAGCCAAGCTCGAGCGGTTTCCCAACCAGCTCGAACGCGCCTGCGTCGAGCTGGCGAAGGACTGGCGCACCGATCGATACCTCCGCCGCCTCGAGGCGATGATGGCGGTGGCCGACGAGACGCGCTCCTTCACGCTGACGGGCAACGGCGACGTGCTGGAGCCGGAAGACGGCGTCATCGCGATCGGCTCGGGCGGCAACTACGCGTTGGCCGCCGCACGTGCGTTGCTCACCGTCGAGGAGATCGACGCCGAACAGGTTGCGCGGCGCGCCATGCTGATCGCCGGCGACATCTGCGTCTACACCAACCATTCGCTCGTGGTGGAAACCCTGGGCGCCGCCGCGGGCGGCTCGGGCGAGGGGGCCCGCTGATCATGGACGTCCCGACCTTCTCCCCCCGCGAGATCGTGTCCGAGCTCGACCGCTTCATCGTCGGGCAGGAGGAAGCCAAGCGCGCGGTGGCGATCGCGCTGCGCAACCGCTGGCGCCGCGCGCAGCTGCCCGAGGAGATGCGCGACGAGGTGGTGCCGAAGAACATCCTGATGATCGGACCGACCGGTTGCGGCAAGACCGAGATCGCGCGGCGGCTGGCGAAGCTGGCGCAGGCGCCGTTCCTGAAGGTGGAAGCCACCAAGTTCACCGAGGTCGGCTATGTCGGGCGCGACGTCGAGAGCATCCTGCGCGACCTGGTGGAGTCCAGCCTGGTGATGCTGCGCGACCTCCGCCGTCGCGACGTGCAGACCCAGGCCGAGAAGGTGGCGGAAGACCGGCTGGTTGACGCGCTGGTGGGCGCCACCGCGTCGAGCGAAACCAAGAACAAGTTCCGCCGCATGCTGCGGGACGGCGAGCTCGAGGAGAAGGAGGTCGAGATCGCGGTGGCGGAGCCGTCCGGCAGCCCTCTCGGCCAGATGGACATCCCCGGCATGCCCGGCGGATCGGTGATCAATCTCGGCGAGATGATGAAGGGAATGATGGGACGGCAGGCGCAGCCCAAGCGCATGGCCGTGCCGGCGGCGCGCACCGCGCTGCAGCGCGAGGAAACCGACCGGCTGCTCGATAACGACAGCCTGACGCGCGAGGCGGTGGCGCACGCGCAGGAGCACGGCATCGTGTTCCTCGACGAGATCGACAAGGTCTGCGCGCGGTCCTCCGAAGGCGGCTTCCGCGGCGGCGACGTGTCGCGCGAGGGTGTGCAGCGCGACCTGCTGCCGCTGATCGAGGGCACCACGGTGAACACGAAATATGGCCCGGTGAAGACCGACCATATCCTGTTCATCGCGTCGGGCGCCTTCCATCTCGCCAAGCCGTCCGACCTGCTGCCGGAGCTCCAGGGACGTCTGCCGATCAGGGTGGAGCTGCAGCCGCTGTCACGCGCCGATCTGCGGCGCATCCTGTGCGAGCCGGAGCATTCGCTGCTCAAGCAGTACACCGCGCTGATGCGCACGGAGAAGGTGGCGCTGGATTTCGGCGACGACGCGGTCGACAGCCTCGCGGAGCTCGCCGCCGACATCAACGAGCGGGTGGAGAACATCGGCGCGCGCCGCCTTGCCACGGTGCTGGAACGGCTGCTGGAAGAAGTGTCCTTCACCGCCTCCGACCGGCCGGGCGACACGGTGCATGTGGATGCGAACTACGTGCGCGAGCGCGTCGCACCCCTGGCGCAGAAGGGCGATCTCAGCCGCTTCATCCTGTAGCGGCCCGCAGGGACCGCGCCCGCGCGGCGCGGTTCCGACGCCGCTCAAAGGGTGTCGGCGCTGCCCAGCCGTTCCACGACCGGCTCCGGACGTCCTTCCCAGCGCAGTCGCCACAAGCCGCCCTGCCGGAGGTTCTGGACCAGGGCGGGGCGGAACGCGACCAGGCAGGTTCCCTCCGGCCAGCGCACCGAGGGATAGATCAGCCCGTTGCTGAGCGCGTCCTCGCGCAGGCGTCGTGCCAGCCTCTGCCCGGCCGGGTAGGCCAGCGCCGTGTCGGCGGCGAGACAGGCCGAGGCCCAGGGGCCGGCGCCGCGCAGATCGTGGAACGGCCCGATGAAGTCGGCCACCAGCTCGGCGTAATCCGACACGTTCTCGAACCGGTCGATCGCTTCCAGCTCCCGCGTGAGATGGAAGGCGACTTCGCCCAGCGAGGTTTCGGCGTCGAACCCGCAGTACCAGGCTCCCCGCTTCTCGTCGTTGAAGCGGTTGCCGCCGGCGCGGACATGGGTGAAGGCCGCATTGACGAAGCTGTCGTTCGGCCGGCCGAACGCGAGCTCCCGGGGGTTCAGCTCCGGCAGCCCGTCCTCGGCCGCCATCAGCCGGCCGTTGGTGAGCCCTTCCAGCGCCGCCAGATCCTCCATCGCCTGTTTCGTGGGGGCGAGGGGCGCCAGCACGGGCGGCTTCAACCGGCCGCTCGGGATCAGGCGAACGGTGTTGCGCTGGACGATGTCGGATACCGGGGGCGTCCAAGGCCGCGCGGGCGGCTCGGCACGGAACGAGAGATCCTGCCCCCCATCCTCTTCGGGCAGGACGGCCTCGCGTCCTGGCAGCTCGGCGTGGTCGGTCACAACCCGCCCCGGAGAGCGTCGATATGCTGGCGGATCATCATCAGCCTGGGAATGCCGCCCTCGATCGCGAGATCCAGCGGCCGGCGTCCGTTGAACAACGGGCCGCGGTTGGGCAGCCGCATCCATTGATCCGCCAGTTCCTCCGAGAACAGGAGGCGCAGCCCCTTGAAGATGCCGACCAGCAGGCTGATCCGGGTCAGCAGGTCGAAGGAAAGCCGCAACGAGCCGTCCTGCTTCTTCATCCGGAACCAGGTCCGCTCGCTCAGGTCGCCCAGCAGCAGGCAGCATTCCAGCGCGCTCAGCTGCCACAGGGCGGCCAGCCGTACGAACCCGTCCACCGCGGCCGGCGACAGGCGGGCGCGAACCCGTGGATCGGAAAGATTGAGGGCATCGACGGGTTGGGACGGCGAGAATGGTCGGGCATTGGCGGATTGAAGGGGCATGGCCTGTCTCCTGGCAGGAGATATGCTGCCATATGGCATTCGGTTCAATCGCACGTCTCAAATGACGATCGCAAGCCTTCGTGCGGGTGCGGCGGGTGTTGACGGGGCGGGCGGTGCCCCGCACATGCCAGCGCATGTCGACGACCGATCCGTTTGTGGTGCCCGAGGAAGACAGCGCGGCGGAGGCCATCGCCGCGATCGGCGACGAGCTCGCGGTGTTCGACGACTGGATGGAGCGCTACGGCTACATCATCGAGCTCGGGCGCAAGCTGCCCGCCTTCCCGGCGGACTGGGCGGACGACGCGCATCGCGTGCCGGGCTGCCAGAGCCAGGTCTGGATGGAGAGCCGCCTCCAGGACGGCGTGCTGCGCTTCGCCGGCGCGTCGGACGCCGCCATCGTGTCCGGTCTGGTCGCGCTGCTGCTGCGAGTTTATTCCGGGCGCACGCCCCAGGAAGTGCTGGCGACCGACCCGGTGTTCCTGAAGGAGCTGGGTCTGCTAGAAGCCCTGTCGACCAATCGCGGCAACGGCATCGCCTCCATGGCCAGGGCCGTGCAGAAGGCCGCGGCCGAGGCGGCCTGATCCGGGCTAGCGGGGCCGGCAGCCCTGCAGGAACAGCCGCGCGCAGCGCCGGGCTCGTTCGGCGATCGCCCCGGCGTCGGGCAGCGGCGCCGTGCCCAGAAGCGCCGCGCGCTGGGGATCGGACACCATCGCGCCGCGCAGGAAGCTGGACGCGAAACCGGGCTGCTCCACGGTCAGCCGTCCGGCCTCCACCTGTTCGGCGAGCCAGGCGGTGATCGCGGCGTCCACCCGTCGCGCGGCGCTGGCCTGGAACCGTGCCGCGATCTCGGGGAAGCGGCCGGCCTCGGCATAAAGCAGGCGGGTGATCGCCATCGACTCGTCGCCCAGCACCAGGGTCGCGAAGCGGGTCAGGATCAGGGTCAGTGCGTCCTCAAGCTCCAGGCCGCTGAGGGCATCGCGGGTCACCGCCAGCAGGAAGCTGTCGATCCGGCTCCGGACCGACAGCTCGAACAGTTCCGCCTTGGTGGGCACCAGCCGGTAAAGCGTGCGGGTCGAGATGCCCAGGCTCCGGGCGATCTCGGTGACGTTGGCACCCGCATAGCCGTGACGTCCGAACGCGGCCGTCGCCGCCTCGCCCAGCAGGGCCAGCGTTTCGGCGTCGGTGCGCGCCGCCGGGCGGCCCCGGGGGCGGGCCGCGGGAGTTTGGACCACGATCGTTTTCCGAATTCGATTGACGGCGGCAATCTACGGGTGTTTTAGGAAAACAACAATTTTCCAGCTCCCGGTTTTTCGGGAGGAGGATGCCCGATGGCCACCCAGACATTGCTGCCCCCCGCCGCGCTTTCGCCTCGCAGCGCCGACCGTCCGCCGGCGGCGGAAACCGCCGGGCGGGCGAGTTCGCCTTCGCGGCGCATGCTGATGCTGGCGGGCGCCGTGCTCGTGGCCGGTGTCGGGGGCCGGTTCGGCTGGCAGTACTGGACGGTGGGCCGGTTCCAGGTATCCACCGACGACGCCTACGTGCAGGCGGACAACACCACGGTGGCGCCCCGGATCTCGGGCTATCTGTCCGCCGTGCTGGTGCGGGACAACCAGCCGGTGCGTGCGGGTCAGGTGCTGGCGAAGATCGATGATCGCGATTTCCGTGTCGCGGTGGACCAGGCGACCGCCGATGCCGACGCGGCGCGGGCCGCGCTGGAAGGCCGCCGGGTGGCGCTGGCGATGCAGGACAGCGTCATCGCGTCCGCCAGGGCCACGGTGGCGGTGGATGCTTCCGACCAGCGCTTCGCCGAGCAGGACGATCGCCGGTACGCAGCGCTGGCGCAGACCGGCTACGGCACGGTGCAGGACGCGCAGCGGGCCGGCTCGCGCATCTCGGCCGCCCGGGCGGGCGTGGTGCGCGACGTCGCGACGCTGCAGGGCGCGATCCGGCAGGCGGACCAGCTCGCAGCACAGGTGAAGCAGGCGGAAGCGACGCTGGCGCATGACGAGGCGGTGCTGGCCCAGGCCCGCCTGGACCTCGGCTACACCACGATCGTGGCGGCCGTGGACGGCACCGTCGGCAACCGCACCCTGCGCGTCGGGCAGTATGTGCAGGCCGGCACCCAGCTCATGAGCATCGTGCCGCTGCGCGAGGCCTACGTGGTCGCGAACTACAAGGAAACGCAGCTTTCCGGCGTGCATCCCGGCCAGCGGGCGAGCGTGGAGGTCGACATGTTTCCGGGCCTCGTCGCCCACGGGCGGGTGGACAGCATGGCGCCGGCCAGCGGCGCCGAGTTCGCGCTGCTGCCGCCGGACAACGCCACCGGCAATTTCACCAAGATCGTGCAGCGCATCCCGGTGAAGATCGTGCTCGATCCTGGCGATCCGCTGACCGGGCGGCTGCGTCCGGGAATGTCGGCGTATCCCAGCATCGACATCCGCGACGGCGACCGTGGCCCCGCGGCCGGCCGGGCCGCTCCCACCGGCGTCGCCACCGCCGGATCGCGCTGACCGGGCGGAAGGAGCCAGGATCATGTCCGATGCCGCGACCGTCGCGCCCGAGCGGGCCAGCGGGCGTACATGGCTCGCGGTGACCGCGGGGATGATCGGCGCCTTCATGGCGATCCTGAACATCCAGATCACCAACGCGTCGCTGCCCAACATCGAGGGCGGCATCGGCACCGGCGTGGACGAGGGCGCCTGGGTGTCCACCGCCTATCTGATCGGCGAGATCATCGTGATCCCGCTCACCGTGCTGCTGGCGCGCGTGTTCTCGTTCCGCCGCGTCATCATCTGCTGCACGCTGTTGTTCGCGTTCTTCTCGGTATGCTGCTCCTTCGCGAGCGACCTTGGCACCATGATCGTGATGCGCGGGCTGCAGGGTTTCTGCGGCGGCGTGCTGATCCCGATGGCGATGACCATGGCGATGACGCGGCTGCCGAAGGCGCAGCAGGCGATGGGGCTGGCGATGTTCGCGTTGTCCGCCACCTTCGCGCCGGCGATCGGCCCCACCATCGGCGGCTGGCTCACCGAGACCTATGGCTGGCGCACGGTGTTCATGATCAACGTGCCGCCGTCGCTGCTGATGGCGGGCATCCTCTGGGTCACCGAGGAGCGCAAGCCGTTCCAATTCGGCCTGCTGCGGCAGGCCGACTGGCCGGGCATCGCGTGCATGGCGATCGGCCTCGGCTCGCTGCAGACCATGCTGGAGGAAGGCAACAAGGACGACTGGTTCGGCTCGCCCTTCATCGTCCGGCTCGGCGTGATCGCCGCGTTGTTCCTCTTGGCCTTCGTCGTGATCCAGTTCACCGCCAGGAGGCCGCTGCTCAATCTGCGGCTGCTGCGCGAGCGCAATTTCGGGGTCGGCATCGTCGCCAACATCCTGGTGGGCTTCGCGCTCTATGGCAGCGTCTACGTGCTGCCCCAGTACCTGTCGCAGGTGCAGAACTACAACTCCGAGCAGACGGGCCACGTCCTGGCCTGGAACGGATTGCCGCAGCTGCTGCTGATCCCGCTGGTGCCGTGGCTGATGCGGCGGGTGGATTTGCGCTTCCTGTGCGCGGGCGGCATCGCGCTGTTCTCGTTCAGCTGCTTCATGAACACCCATCTCTCGACGGACGTGTCCGGCGACCAGTTCCTGCTGCCGAACCTCGTGCGCGCGCTGGGGCAGGCGGCGATCATCACCCCGCTCACCGCCATCGCCATGGCGCGCATCGTGCCGGCGGAAGCCGCCAACGCGTCGGCGCTCCTGAACATGCTGCGCAACCTGGGCGGCGCGGTCGGCACGGCGCTGCTGCAGACCATCATCACCAAGCGCGAGCAGTTCCATTCCGACATCCTGGGCCAGGCGGTGACCCTGACCCGTCCCGAGGTGCGCGCCCGGCTCGACCAGCTGACGGGGTATTTCCTGTCGCACGGCGCCGACAAGGACCTGGCCGGGCATCAGGCGGTGGTGCAGCTCGGCCGCATCGTCCGTCGCCAGTCCCTGTCCATGGGCTTCGCCGACACCTTCGCGGTGCTGGGTGCGGCGCTGGGGCTGGCGGCGTTGTCCATCCTGCTGGCCCGGCGGGGCGGCACGGCGGCGGCCGGAGCGCACTGACCTCGCGGCCGCCCCCGGTTACACTTCAGCCGCCACCGTAAAGCTTCGAGGCACGGCCGCCGCGTAGGGTGGTCGTCATGAGGATTTGGCTGACGCAGGCGGTCGCCCGCTTCGGCTACGGTTGCGGTCTGGCCGCGACGGCGGGCGCCGATGGTGCCGCGCCCCCGGACGATCCGCGATCCTGGCTCGCGCGGCAGCTCGACGGTGCCGACCCGGCGGTGTTCGCTGGACTGCCGGACACGGCCGACGGCCTGATCCGGCTGCGCGAGCAGCGGCGGCTCAAGCCGCCCCCCGGGCAATCGCTGGTGGAGCCGCTGTTCCGTGCCGAGCTCGTGGCGCAGCTCGATCGCGTCTGGCGCGGCGACACCCCGTTCCGCGAGCGCCTGGTGTGGTTCTGGGCGAACCATTTCACCGTCAGCGTCCGCCAGAACGGCGTGCGGCCGATCGTCGGCGCCTTCGTGCGGGAAGCGATCCGCCCGCACGTCGACGGCCGTTTCGCCGACATGCTGCTGGCGGTGATGCGGCACCCGGCGATGCTGCTGTATCTGGACAATGCGGGGTCGGTGGGACCGGACAGCCCGGCCGGCCGGCGGTCGCATCGCGGGCTCAACGAGAACCTCGCCCGCGAATGCCTGGAACTGCATACGGTGAGCCCGGCCGCCGGCTACACCCAGGCCGACGTGACCGCGTTCGCGGCCATCCTCACCGGCTGGTCGGTGGACATGAAGGCCGATCGCCCCGGTTTCGGGTTCCGGCCGCGTGCGCACGAACCGGGGATCAAGTCGCTGATGGGCCGCGACTATCCGGAGGGTGAGGCGGGGGGCCTGCTGGCGCTGGACATGCTGGCGCACCATCCGGCGACATATCGGCATCTCGCGACCAAGCTCGCCCGGCACTTCCTGGCCGACGATCCGACGCCGGCCGAGATCGGCCATGTCGGGGCCGCGTTGCGCGACAGCGGCGGCGACCTCAAGGCCGCGTCGCTCGCGCTGCTGGACCTGCCGCGGGCCTGGGTGCCGGGAACGAAGTTCCGCGACGGCATGAGCTACGCCGCTGCCGTGCTCCGGGCGCTGGGACCGCCGCCGCCGACCCCTGCCGTCGACTGGCGGCTGGCTGCGACCGGGACGGGGGAGGCCGAGGTGCCCGCGATGGCGGGTGGTCCTAGGGCTGGGCCGGACCCGGGCGGCGCGTCCGGAGCCGGCGGACGCCCGCTGTTCGCCGCGCCCGCCCCCGGAATGGGGCCCTCCGCGCGTCCGGAACCGGTTGGTGCGGTCGCCACGACCGACGGCTACGTGCCCGATCGGCCGGGCACGGGAGGGGCGACGCGATCCTATGCCCAGGCCGGACGCGGCAAGCGGCCGGGCTCGCCGCTCGCCGGGGCGGCGGCCAAGCTCGGCCAGCCGACCTGGTCGGCGCCCCTGCCCAACGGCTGGACGGACGAGGCCACGGGATGGAACGGTCCGGAAGCCATGATGCGGCGCATCGACTGGTGTTTCGCCGCCGCCGGCCACCATCCGGACCTCGATCCGATGGAGGTCGCCGAGGCAAGCCTCGGTCCGCTGTTGTCCGCGCGCACCGCCGCCGCCATGCGCGGGGCGGGCGACCGCCGCGACGCCCTAACCCTCCTGTTCTCCTCGCCCGAGTTCCAGATGCGATGAGTGGCGCCATGATGCTGACCCGACGCGCCTCGCTGCTGGGGCTGGCTTCCGCCTGGAGCCTCGGTGCGTCCTCGCTTGCCCTGGGGGCGGCGTCCTCGCCCGGACAGGACCGGCGCCTCGTGGTGGTGATCCTGCGCGGCGCGATGGACGGGCTGTCGGTGGTGACGCCCTATGGCGACGGGGCGATCCGTTCGCTGCGGGCACCGCTGGTGCTTCCCGAGCCGGGACGGGAGGGCGGGCTGCTGGACCTTGGCGGCTTCTTCGGTCTGCACCCGGCCCTGGGCGGCCTGCACACGCTGTTCGGCGCCGGCGAGCTGCTGCCGGTCCATGCCGTGGCGGGAGAATGGCGCTCCCGGTCGCATTTCGAGGCGCAGGATTTCCTGGAAAGCGGCGCCGAAAGGCGCCTCAACAGCGGCTGGCTCAACCGGGTGGTGTCGGCGCTCCCGCACGATCCCCGGGCGCCGGATGGCGAGGGGCTGTCGGTCGGCGTGTCTGTGCCGTTGCTGCTGCGGGGCCCGGCCCCCGTCGGCAGTTTCGCGCCCGACGGGGGCGGCCGCCCGTCGCCGGACCTGTATGCCCGCATCGCCGCCCTGAACGCTCCCGACCATCGCACCGGGCCGGCGATCGCCGCCGGGCTCGCGGCCCGGGGCTTCTCGGCGGATACGCTGGGCGGGGCCTCACCCGACGGCAAGGGAGGTTTCCCCGCCCTGGCGCGGGCCGCGGGGCAGCTGCTGGCCGCCCCCGAGGGACCGCGGGTCGCGGCCCTGGAGGTGGGAGGCTGGGATACCCACGCCGACCAGAACCGCCGGCTGCCGGGTCCGCTGCGCCAGCTCGATGCGGGACTGATGGCGCTGCGCGACGGGCTCGGTCCGGCCTGGAACCGGACCGCCGTTCTGGTGACCACCGAGTTCGGCCGCACCGCGCGCTCCAACGGCACGACCGGCACCGACCACGGCACGGCGACGGTGGCGCTGCTGCTGGGCGGGGCGATCAGGGGCGGCCGGATCGGGGGCACCTGGCCGGGCCTGCGCGACACGCAGCTGTTCGAGAACCGGGACCTCGCTCCCACCACCGACCTGCTGGCGCTGGCCAAGGGGTTGCTGTCGGATCACCTTGGGCTGAAGCCCGGACAGATCGCGACGATCTTCCCGGGCGATCCGGCGGATGCGGTTTCGGGACTGATCAGGAGCTGAGGCGGCTCGCTACCGGCTCCGCCTGCCGACCGGGCAGCGGGCCTGCATCGGGCCGCAGTTTCTGCCCGAACGGGCACAGATCGAGCAGCGGGCAGCGTTCGCAGGCCGGCCTGCGGTGGAAGCAGCAGCGCTGCCCGTGCAGCATCAGGATCTCGTGGTTGTCATAGACCTCCTGCGCGGTCCAGTCCGGCGGAAGCTGGGCCGCGAGGATGCGGTGCGACGGGCCGACGGCGACCTTGGGTGCCAGCAGCCCGGTGCGGATCGCGACGCGATGATGATGGCTGTCGACCGGAAGGGCCGGGCGTCGCAGCCTGGAAAAGCTCAGCACCGCCGCACTCGTCTTGGGGCCGACGCCGGGCAGCCGTTCCAGCCACTCGCGCGCCTCCGGAACGTCCATGTCGGCCAGGAAGTCCAGCGACAAGGCGTTCCGCTCGCGCAGGATGGCGGCCAGCACCTGCTGGATGCGCGGCGCCTTCTGTTCCGGCCAGTTGGCGCGGCGGATGGCGTCCTGCACCTTGGCCACGGGCGCGTCGATCACCGCCTGCCAGCCGGCGAAACGCTTCCGCAGCTCCTTGAAGGCGGCGCCGCTGTCGGCGTTGCGGGTCCGGTGCGACAGCAGCGAGCTCACCAGCTCGTCGATCGGGTCCATCTCATGAAAATAGGGGATAGGGCAGTGGTAGGCGCGGCAGAGCCGGCGGTGGATCTCGAGCGCCTTTTCGTTCAACGTCATGAGGTTGTTCCGCCCGGCTGATAAGGTTTCCCCAAGGCTCCATCGCCGGGCCGTACCGCTGGTTGCGCGAGACGACCGCGCCGAACCGCGTCCCTACCGCGGCGCGGAGCGATTCGGCTTGCAGCCTTCGGGGGCCGTCGCCACCTTTGGCGTCATGTCCTCGACGACGTTGCCCGCGGCCCCGAAGGCCGAGAAGACCGCCGCCAAGCCGGCGAAGTCCCGCATCCCGGCCAGCCTGCAGCGGCAGGATGACGGACCGGTGTTCCTGCCCAAGCACCAGGAACCCAAGCCGCGCACCCGGCGGCTCAAGGTGGTGTCGCCCTACGAGCCGGCGGGCGACCAGCCGGCCGCGATCCGGGAGCTGGTGGCCGGCGTGGAGGCGGGCGAGCGCGACCAGGTGCTGCTCGGCGTCACCGGCTCGGGCAAGACCTTCTCCATGGCCAAGGTGATCGAGGCCACCCAGAAGCCGACCCTGATCCTGGCGCCGAACAAGACGCTGGCGGCACAGCTTTATGGCGAGATGAAGCAGTTCTTCCCGGAGAACGCGGTCGAATATTTCGTCTCGTACTACGACTATTATCAGCCGGAAGCGTACGTCCCGCGCTCGGACACCTATATCGAGAAGGACAGCGCGATCAACGAGCAGATCGACCGGATGCGCCACGCGGCGACCCAGGCGCTGCTGGAGCGCAACGACGTCGTGATCGTGGCGTCGGTGTCCTGCATCTACGGCATCGGCTCGGTCGAGACCTATTCCAAGATGGTGATCAAGCTGGAGGTGGGCGGTTCCATCGCCCGCGACACGCTGATCAAGGCCATGGTGGAGCAGCAATACCGGCGCAATGACGCCGCCTTCGCGCGCGGCACCTTCCGCGTGCGCGGCGAGACGGTCGATATCTTCCCCGTGCAGAACGAGGACCGCGCCTGGCGCGTGTCGCTGTTCGGCGACGAGATCGAGAGCCTCACCGAGTTCGACCCGCTCACCGGCGAGAAGACCGCGGACCTGGAAGAGGTCCATGTCTACGCCAACAGCCACTACGTGACGCCGCGCCCGACGCTCAACCAGGCGACGATCAGCATCAAGCAGGAGTTGCGGGACCGGCTGAAGGAATTCACCGAGGGCGGCAAGCTGCTGGAAGCGGAGCGGCTGCAGCAGCGCACGACCTTCGACCTCGAGATGATCGAGACTACCGGAGCGTGCAAAGGAATCGAGAACTATTCCCGCTACCTGTCCGGGCGCCGCGCCGGCGAGCCGCCGCCCACTTTGTTCGAATACCTGCCCGAGGACGCGCTGCTGATCGTCGACGAGAGCCACGTCACCGTGCCGCAGATCGGCGGCATGGAACGCGGGGACCATGCGCGCAAGTCGATCCTGAGCGAGTTCGGCTTCCGGCTGCCGTCCTGTCTCGACAACCGGCCGCTCAAGTTCGCCGAATGGGAGCGGTTCCGGCCGCAGACCATCTTCGTCAGCGCGACGCCGGGCCCGTGGGAGATGGACCGGACGCAGGGTGTGTTCGCCGAGCAGGTGATCCGTCCCACCGGCCTGATCGATCCGGTGACGGAGATCCGTCCGGTGGAACGCCAGGTGGACGATCTGCTGGGCGAGGCGCGGGCGACCATCGCCCGCGGTGGCCGCGTGCTGGTGACGACGCTCACCAAGCGCATGGCCGAGGACCTCACCGAGTACATGACCGAGACCGGCATCAAGGTCCGCTACCTGCACTCCGACGTGGACACGCTGGAGCGCATCGAGATCATCCGCGACCTGCGGCTGGGCGCGTTCGACGTGCTGGTGGGCATCAACCTGCTGCGCGAGGGGCTCGACATCCCGGAATGCCAGCTGGTCGCGATCTTGGACGCGGACAAGGAAGGCTTCCTGCGATCGCGGACCTCGCTGGTGCAGACCATCGGGCGCGCCGCGCGAAACGTCGACGGCCGCGTGATCCTGTACGCGGACCACATGACGGACAGCCTCAGCTACGCCATCGAGGAAACCCAGCGGCGTCGCGACAAGCAGACCGCGTGGAACGAGGCGCACGGCATCACGCCGCAATCGGTGCGCGCCCATATCGGCGAGGCGATCTCGTCGGTGTTCGAGCAGGACTATGTCACCGTGGCGCCGGTGCGCGACACGAACGCCGTGGAGTTCGTCGGCAAGGATCTGAAATCCTCCATCGCCGAGATCGAGAAGCGCATGCGCGCCGCCGCCGCCGATCTGGAGTTCGAGGAAGCGGCCCGGTTGCGCGACGAGCTCAAGCGGCTCGAAGCATTGGATCTCGGGCTGGAGCCCCCGCCGCCGTCGCCCTCTTCGCGCGGTGGCCGCAAGGCGCGCACGCCGGAACCGCTGGGCCCGGGCGGGGGCGGCTACGATCCGGCGCAGATGCGCAAGAAGGGCGGCCGCCGGCGGGGGTGACAGGGGCACCGGGCTGTCCCCGGCCTTTGCTTCGCCCGGACCGTCCCGAAGCCTGCGGGCTTGCCGCCGTCGACCACGTCGCGATCATGCGGGCCATTGCGGAACGCGCCGCCCGTATCGGCGGCCTCCACAGGGAGCCGTCGCGTCATCGTTTGATCGGGTTGAACGTCGCGGAGTGTTCGGCCGGCAAGGTGTTCCGAACGACCACGGAGGTTCCCGATGAACGTCGGTGTTCGTCCGAAGGCGACGAGTTCGGGCAGCTAGGCTCTTTCCTTCACAGCCCGTTCCTTCAGACTGGAGGCGTGTCGTTGTCCGGTGCGGGTGTGGGCCGGTCGTGGTCACGGCGCTCGATGATGGAGACCTTCCCGTCGCGTTCGGCCACCGCGTAGTAGACCTCGTGCAGGCCGCGCAGCCCCCGCTGTCGCGCGGCAGCCAGGACGTCCTGTTCGCCGAGCCGCAGCCAGCGCATCCGTTTCTCGTGCCATTGCCCGTGCTCGAACACCACCACCGGCGTGCCGTCCACGAAGCGGTCGAAGCGGATGGAGCGGCTCTTCAGCCACGACACCGCGATGTGCATGATGCCGATGGTGCAGATCGCGGTGTAGGCCGCGACGATGGAATGGTCCTCGCCCAGCACCGACGTGATCGCCGAGCCGCCGAACAGGAACAGCACGATCAGGTCGAACGGCGCCATCTGGCTGGCGGTGCGGCGCCCGATCAGCCGGACGGCGAGCAACAGCAGCCAGTAGGCCACGGCGGCCCTTAGCACCACGCTCATGGCAGCACCAGCTGGGTCCAGGCGAGGGCGGCGCGCCCGTCCGGGTCGTCCAGCAGCCTCGCCTGCAACCGTACCGGCCCGGCGCCGGTCGGCTTCGCGAACAGCCTGATCATGGTGTCGCGGCAGTTCGCCCGTGGTGTGCCGACATGGATCACGACCCCGTCGGGACGCGCCTCGCTGCGGAGCGGCATGGGTTGCGAGCCGCTGAGCCCCATGGGTTCCACGAAGTTGCCGTTGAGCCAGATCGCGGCCTCCTCCTGGCAGGCGGCGGGAGAAAGATGCAGGGTGATCTGGGTGTCGGTTCCGGATCGCGCGACCGGCTCGAAATCCACCACCAGGGTGCCATCCGGACTGCGGAGGCTGTGGTGGCTGAAGGGACCGCGTCCCAGCAGCCCGGCAAGCGCTGCCAGCACCACCAGCAGCATCACCGCGCGGCCCAGAAGCTCGGCACGCCGCCATCGTTCTTCAAACATCCGGTCGTAGCCGACCTGGAGCTCGTCGTTCAGGATATCGATCTGGCGCATGCCGACGGCTCCGCCCGTCGGACGGGACGGTCGGAATCGCAACGGGGGGGCGTCGTGGAGGTTGCCGCATCCCCCGCATGTGCTGGTCGGCAAACAGGCTGCTCGCGCGATGGTGCTGGCGAACGCTGACGGACGGTGGTCGTTGATGACGCCGATGCCGGGCGCACCGGCCGACGGCGACGGAACAAGGATTACGAGCGATGCTGGAACTGCGGGCGGAGAACAGTGTGCTGGTGGTTCTGCCCGAAGTGGGCGGCGCCATCGGCAGCTGGGAACGGGCGGGACACGCGATCCTGCATCCGGTCAGCGATCCCAATCTCGTCGCGCAGAAGCTGCGGGCGGTCGCCGCTTATCCGCTGATCCCGTTCTCCAACCGGGTGGGGTACGCGCGGTTCGAGTTCGGCGGGGAGACCTTCGAGCTCGCCCGCAACTTCGCCGGCGAGCCGCACGCCATCCACGGCAACGCATGGGAGCGGTCCTGGACGGTGGCGCACCGCGAACCGGCGCGGGCGGTGCTGAGCCTGGATCACGCTCCGCCGGAGGATCCGGCGGAACAATGGCCGTTCCGCTACCGGGCCACCATCGACTACAGGCTGAGGGATGACGGGCTCAGCGTGATCCTGCGGGTGGAGAACACCGACCGGCGACCGCAGCCGGTAGGGTTGGGCTTCCATCCCTTCTATCCACGGACGACGGAGGTCGAGCTGGGCTTCGCCGCCGACAGCGTGCTGATCGCCGGTCCGGATTCGCTTCCGGCCGAGCAGGTGGCCGTCGAGGGCGAATGGCGCTTCTCGCCGATGCGGCCGCTCGATGGGCCGCCGCTCGACAACTGCTTCCGGGGCTGGGACGGCAGCGCCTTCATGCGCTGGCCGGACCGGGGCTACGCGCTGACCCTGACCGCGAGCGAGCCCCTGCGGCACCTCGTCGTGTTCTCGCCGCCGGGCAAGGATTACTTCGCGGTGGAGCCGGCCAGCAACATGACGGACGCCATCCACCATCCCGACGATCCGAACCGCGGGCTGGTGCTGCTGAAGCCGGGGGAGGCGGTCGAGGCGACGGTGGAGTTCGCGCTGGCCCGGCTGTAAGGCAGGGCGCCCCGGCGTTCCCGACCGGACGGGCCGGAAGAATCCGACGCGGTGCGGCGGCTGGCATCGCGATTGCACCGAAACGTTCCGTGTGTCGAAGCATGTCCGCCATGACGGCGGCGGGATCGGCACTCCGAACGCGGAGGGATCATCCGGATGGGTTCATGCTCGGCTGCGACCAGGCTGCTCGGGACCACCATGCTTTCCGGCCTCATGCTGGCCTCGGCCGGACGAGGCGCACACGCCCAGAACATCCCTCCGGATCCTGCGCCGGGTAGCCGGGCGCCGTCCCCGGCTCGCCCGACCCCGGTTGGCGCGGGGAGGGGGCACGCATCTTCCGGCGCGGCCGATGCGACCGAAAGCATCCGGGTCACCGGCACCGGCGGCCACCATACCGCCGACGGCGTGACCGGGCTCGAACCGGGCGGGGGCCTGATCAAGGTGCAGGTGCAGCCCAAATCGGTCAGCACCGTCAGCAAGGACTACATCCAGAAGCAGGCTCCCGCGCAGAGCCCGTTCATGCTGGTGCAGCTGCTGCCCGGCGCCGTGGTGTCGGAGGTCGACCCGTGGGGATTGTCCGGCGGCTCCATCGCGCTGCGCGGGCTGGACCAGACGGAGATGGCCTTCATCTGGGAAGGCATGCCGATCGCCGACGTGGGCGTCTACACCACCTATCCTTCCGAGTTCGCCGACAACGAGAACTTGGAGGAGCTGACCCTGCAGCAGGGCTCCTCGAACATCGACACGCCCACGATCAACGGATCGGGCGGCCTGTTCACCTTCCACGACCGCGATCCTTCCAGGCGCATGGGCGGCCTGGTCGATTACGGCTACGGTTCGTACAAGTACAACCGGGTGTTCGGCCGCTTCGACACCGGGCTGATCGGCAACAGCGGCGTCCGCGCCTTCGTGTCGCTGAGCAACCAGAAGGACCGCGCCTGGCGCGGCTCCGGCACCGACGACCGCACCCACCTCGACTGGAAGATCCTGAAGGAATGGGGGGACGGCAACCGGACGTCGTTGGTCGGCGCCTACCAGTATTCGATCCAGAACAGCTACACCAATCCGACACTGTCCCAATGGGGCGAGTTCGGACGGTCGTTCAACTACACCGGCACATATACCTATAACGACCTGAACTACTACAAGCTCAACCGCAATCCCTACCACAACCTCGAGATGGCGGCGCCGACCCACCTGAACCTCGGCCACGGCCTGTCGTTCGACTTCACGCCCTACATGTGGCACGGCTACGGCAACGGCACGATCGGGCTCGACGTGTTCAACGGCGAGAACTTCCTCGGCGCGCAGCCGGTGACCCTGTCGGTGCCGGGCGCCGACGAGGGCGCCCCCTTCCTCTACGCCTTCATCGACGACCAGTGGCGCAGCGGCTTCAACAGCATGCTGCATTATACGCAAGGCCATAACACGATCTATGGCGGCTGGTGGTTCGATTACTCCAACGACCACGACTATTATACCTATAGCCCGGTGGGCGCGAACGGCGAGCCGGCCAGCGTCTGGGGTGACAAGGGCATCCTCAGAACGACCGAGGGGGTGCCGTTCCTGGGCCGCAACGACGACACCAAGACCAGCATCCACGCGCTGTATCTCGGCGATCGCATCGGGCTGCTGGGCGACCGGTTGAAGATCGATGTCGGCTTCAAGGAGGCCATGATCAACCGCGACGGCACCAACATGCTGCCCGGCCCGCAATACAAGGCGGTGCTGAACGACGCGCAGCCGCTGCCGGCGCTGTCGGTGCATTACGACATCGACCCGCGGCAGCAGATCTTCGCCAGCGTATCGACCAACTTCCGCTCGCCGGTGAACACCACGCTCTACAACACGTACAGCTATCTCGACGGATCGGTGGCCACCCGCGGCACCACCAACCAGAAGGACGAGTACTCGATCTCGGAAGAGCTCGGCTACCGCTGGACCGGAGCGCTCCTGGTCGCGTCGGCCAGCTACTTCCATTACAACTTCACCAACCGGCAGATCGTCACCGCCGTCGCCGGCACCAACGGCGCGGTCACCACCAGCGTCAACGCCGGCGGCCAGACTTCCGACGGCGTCAACGTCGAGGTGGGAACGCGGCCGATCTTCCATCTGCGCCCCTACGTGTCGGGGCAGTATCTCCACACCTCCATCGACAACGACATCCTGGTGGGCGGGGACCTGCTGCCGACCGACGGCAAGGACGCGGTGCGATCGCCGCACTTCGTGGGCACGGTCGGGCTGGACTGGGACAACGGACGGTTCTTCTGGAACTGGAACCTCCGCTACATCGACAGCCAGTATTCCACCTTCACCAACGACGAGCGCATCCCCGCCTATTACGAGATGGGCGGCACGGTGGGCGTCCGGTTGCCAGATGTCGGACCGGCGAAGGCGCCGACCCTGCAGCTCAACCTCGTGAACCTCACCGACAACAAGTTCCTGAGCGGCATCAACTCGGTCAGCACCAATGCCCGCACCACCACGGGCGTGTACGGCACGTCCATCGCCGGCAGCGCGCCGACCTACAATGTGGGGGAAGGCTTCGCCGCGATGGCGACGTTCAAGGTCGGGTTCTGAGGCGCCCGACGACCGCCGGCCGCGCTTGACGGCGGCCGGCGGGTCGCGTTGATCCCGGTTCCATGCCGAGCGAACCGGACGACGACGAGGACGAGATCACCCTGCCGGGCATGCCGCCCGGGGTGTCGCGCTACATCACGCCGGCCGGCATGGCGCGCTTCCAGGCAGAGCATCGCCAGCTCCTGCGCGAGGAGCGTCCGAGGATCGTGGAGATCGTCAGCTGGGCGGCGGGCAACGGCGACCGCTCGGAGAACGGCGACTACCAGTACGGCAAGAAGCGCCTGCGCGAGATCGACCGCCGCCTGCGCTTCCTGGGCAAGCGGATCGACAAGGCGATCGTGGTCGATCCGGGCGCCCAGCAGAAGCGCGACCGGGTGTTCTTCGGAGCCACCGTCACGGTCGCCGACGAGGACGACCGTCGCCGCGCCGTCACCATCGTCGGCGTGGACGAGGCCGAGCTCGGACGCGGCGAGATCAGCCTTGCGTCGCCGATGGCCCGGGCGCTGCTGAGTGCGGCGGTAGGCGACGAGGTCCGGCTGCCGACGCCCCGCGGCTCCGAGCTTCTGGAGGTGCTGGCGATCCACTATCCGGAGGCAGGCGCACCCGTGCCGGAAAACCAGCCGGGGAGGACGCCGGGGGCCGCCCCGGACGTGCCGCCCGACTCCACGGCGGGCTGACCGGCGCTCCGGTTCGGGCTATGGCTCGGTTCCACGAGCGTTCCGGGGCGTTCCGGTCCCGTTCAAGCGGAGTTCTTCCATGCCGGCTCCCCTCAAGGTCGCGGTCCAGATGGACCCGATCCAGTCCATCGACATCGGGGGCGACTCCACCTTCGCGCTGATGCTCGAAGCCCAGGCGCGCGGACACGAGCTGTGGCTCTACGAGGTGCGTCATCTGAGCCTGCGGGAAGGCAAGCCGAGCCCGGACGCCGCCACCCGGTCCGAGCGGTTGACCGCCCGCGTCCGGCCGGTGCGGGTGCAGCGCGTGGCGGGCGAGCATGCCGCACTGGGCGAAGAGCGGGTGGTCGATCTGGCCGGCTTCGACGTGGTGCTGATGCGGCAGGACCCGCCGTTCGACATGGCCTACATCACCGCGACGCACCTGCTGGAACACGTCCATCGCCGGGACGGGTCGGGGCCGCTGGTGGTCAACGATCCCGCCTCGGTGCGCGACGCGCCGGAGAAGCTGCTGGTCACCCACTTCCCCGACCTGATGCCGCCGACCCTGATCTCCTGGGACCTGCAGGCGATCCGCGATTTCCGGCTGGAGCACCGCGACATCGTGGTCAAGCCGCTGTTCGGCAATGGCGGCGCGGGGGTGTTCCGTATCCGCGAGGACGACGAGAACCTGGCGGCGCTGCTGGAGATGCATTTCGCCCGCTCCCGCGAGCCGCTGATGATCCAGCGCTACGAGAAGGCGGTGCGGGCCGGCGACAAGCGCATCATCCTGGTGGAGGGCGAGCCGATCGGCGCCATCAACCGCGTGCCCGCCGAGGGCGAGGCACGCTCCAACATGCACGTGGGCGGCAAGGCGGTGCGGTCGACCCTGACGGCGCGGGAACAGGAGATCTGCGCGCGGATCGGGCCGATGCTGCGCGAGAAGGGACTGCTCTTCGTCGGCATCGACGTGATCGGCGACTGGCTCACCGAGATCAACGTCACCTCCCCGACGGGGCTGCAGGAGCTGGACCGGTTCGACGGCATCAACAGTGCCGGTCTTATTTGGAAATCGATCGAGCGATCCGTTTCTGCTCCTCCTCGATGACCTTCTGCATGTCGATCTCGTAGAACAGCTTGTCGGGCTGCTTCTCGATCATCTCCGAGGGGTCCCGCCTGTCCGGACCGAAACGGTTGTCCAGGTAGGCCCGGATTTCGCGGCGCTTATAGTAAATAATAATGGCGCTCCAGACGACGATCGACAGCAGGACCAGGAAGGCGATGAGCATGAGGGCGCTCCGGAACGAAGGGGTCGGCCCGACGCGGGCGATCACGGAAGGAAGCTAGACCAACGCCCGGCGGGGCGGAACGTATCCGCGCGATGCCCGGTACCCGGTGCCCGTCCGGATCGGCCGGCGGATCCGAGACGAGCCCAGGGACGACCGGCTGCCGATGTCACGCGATTGTTCGCAGCCGGTCCGATATTCCAGCCCCGCCGACGCTTCCCGCCCTTGAAGCCCGGCACGCGGACGGGCACACAGGGCGTCCGATGAGCCCGCTGCTGGAAAACCGTCCCCTCGAGCCTCTGCCGGCTTCCGGTGGCGGCGGCACACCGTCCGTGGGGACGATGGAGGATGGCGAGCCAGGCCGCCACGGTCCCAAGGCCGCGCTCGACGCGGATGCCGTCCGCGCCGCCTACAGCCGCTGGGCCGGGGTCTATGACGCCGTGTTCGGCGGCGTTTCCGCGATCGGTCGCCGCCGGGCGGTGCAGGCGGTCAACCGCCTTCCCGGCACCCGGGTGCTGGAGGTGGGCGTCGGCACCGGGCTCGCGCTGCCACACTACGATGTCGGCAAACGCATCACCGGCATCGACCTGTCCACGGCCATGCTGGAACGGGCTCGCCGCCGGGCAGCACGGCTTCGGCTGGCCAACGTGGACGCGCTGATGGAGATGGATGCCGAGGAAACGGTGTTTCCCGACGCCAGCTTCGATGTCGCGGTGGCCATGTTCGTCGCCTCCGTGGTGCCCAATCCGCGCCGGCTCCTGGCCGAGTTGAAGCGGGTGGTGCGCCCGGATGGCCACATCCTGTTCGTGAACCATTTCCTGGCCGAGAAAGGCCCGCGGCTGTGGGTCGAGCGGGCCATGGCCACCGCGTCGCATTCGCTGGGCTGGCATCCCGATTTCGCGTTCGAGGCCCTGCTGCCCCCGGCCGACCGAAACGCCGCACGCTACGAATCCGTACCCCCCATGGGACTGTTCACCCTGGTCAGCCTTCGCAACCCGCCCGCCCTCTGACGGTCGCGGCCGGATCGTCCCGGTGGCGGGCCGGGTTTCGGTTTGCCGTGGCGGCGGGGCATCCTACATGAGCCTCGTTCAGTATAAGGATGACACCGCCGTCGTCGCGCATCGCCGCGTCGGCCCGTGCATCGCGTCCGGCAGCCGCCGGCATGGGAGTTGAGTGGCGGATGCCTTCCACCCGATCCGAGTCCGGCCAGAGCCGCCGACGGAGCGCCCGGACCGGACGCCGCCCGTTCCGGATCGATCATCGCCAGCTCGGCACCGGCTTCCTGTCGCTCGGCGTGGTGGGCGGCCTCCTGGGCGCCCTGTTGTCCTTGTCGCTGCGGGGCGCCCCGCCCTGGCTGGGCGGGACCGCCGCCGATCCTGCCCTGCTCGCGACGTTCCACGGCCTGCTGCTGGTGATGTTCTGCGCCCTGCCGATCCTGGTGGGCGGTTTCGGCAACTGGTTCCTGCCCGTCATGGCAGGGGCGGCGGACAACGTCGCGCCGCGCGTCTCGGTCGCCTCGCTGGCCGCCGCCGTCGTAGGGATCGTCGCGCTGGGAACGGGGATCGCGGCGTCCGGATCTTCCCCGTCCTGGTCCTCCTCCGCGGTGGCGGTGGCGCTGATCTGCTGGTCCCTGTCGTTCCTGCTGGGAGCGGGCGGGTCGCTCGCGACCATCCTGTGCGGCCGGGCGTCAGGCGTGGCGCTTCACCATCTTCCGGTATTCGCCTGGTGCCAGCTCGCCACCGCTCTGCTGGGCGTGCTGACGGTGCCGGTGCTGCTGGCCCATCTGTTTCTGCATCTGCTGCGCGGCACCTTCGACCCGGTGGTCGCCGGCCACTTCTTCGCGCTGCCGCAGATGGCGCTGGTTCTGCTGCCGGCGCTGGGCGTGATGTCCGCCATCGTGCCGACCTTCGCCGGGCGGCTTCCGCGCTTGTCCCGCACCAGCGCCTACGCGTCGCTGCTGGCCGCGGCCGGCGTCGGCGCGCTGTGGGCACGCGCGGCCATGACCACCGGTCGGCCGCCCGAGGGCACGGTGCCCGCGGTTTGCACCGCCATGCTGATCGCGGCCGGCGCGGTGACCCTGCTCGGCTGGGGCGCCACGCTGCGGGGTGGCAGGGCGCTGCCCCGCGTGCCCTTGCTGTGGGCGATGGGCTTCGTGGTGCTCGCCGCCACCGGGTTCGTTGCCACGCTCGCGGGCCTGATGGCCGGCAGCCCACTGGCCTCTGCTGCGTCGTTCGCGTCCGCGCGGCTCCATGACGGCGTGCTGCTGTCGGCCGTATGCGCCGGGTGCGGCGGCTTCTACTACTGGATCGGCAAGATGAGCGGCCGCGGCTATCCGGAGGCGCTGGCCCGGCTTCAGTTCTGGCTGTTCTTCGTGGGCTCCGAACTTACCTTCCTGCCGGCGCTCGGCGCTGGGCCGACGGGAACACCGATCGCCCCGGCCGGGCAAGCGTCCGGCCTGGCAGTCCTGCGATCGCTGTCGTGGAACGGCACGTTGTTGTCGGTCGCATCCGCATTCGTGTTCCTGCTCGTGCTGGTCGTGCTGCTGGTTCGCCCGAAAGCCGTGGCCGCCAATCCGTGGGGCGCCGGCGCGGTCGGACGGGAATGGAGCCTGCCGTCGCCGCTGCCGCGCCAGATCGATCGCCCCGGAGCCATCCCGGCATGAGCGGCGCTACCGACCTGCTCTCGACCGGACTCCCACGCGAGGCCGATCCGTCGGCGGCTGCGGGAAGCCACTGGCGAGACTGGATCGTCCTGCTGAAGCCGCGGGTGATGACATTGGTGGTGCTGACGGGCGCGATCGGGCTCTACGCGGCGCCGGTTCACGTGCAGCCTTTCGTCGCTGCCGTGGCGATCCTGTGCATCGCGCTCGCCACAGGCGGGGCGGGCGCCATCAACATGTGGTACGACCGGGACATCGATGCGGTGATGCGGCGGACCGCCGCGCGCCCGGTGCCCGCGGGGCGGGTGGCGGCCGGGGATGCGCTCGGCTACGGCGTGGCGCTGTCCGTGATCTCGGTCGCGCTGATGTGGCTCGCCACGAACTGGGTGGCCGCCGCGTCGCTCGCTTTTTCGATCTTCTTCTATGTCGTGATCTACACGATGTGGCTGAAGCGCTCGACCCCGCAGAACATCGTCATCGGCGGTGCCGCCGGCGCCTTCCCGCCGATCGTCGGCTGGGCCGCTGCCACCGGGCGCATCGAGCTTCTGCCGGTGCTGCTGTTCGCCACCGTCTTCTTCTGGACGCCGCCGCACTTCTGGGCGCTGTCGCTTTACGCCTGCAAGGATTACGGCCGGGCTGGCGTGCCCATGCTGCCGGTGGTCCGGGGCGCCCGGCACACCCGCTGGCAGATCCTCGTCTACACGCTGGTGCTGACCGCGGTGTCGCTGGCGCCGGCGGTGCTGCACCTGCTCGGGCCGCTCTATCTTCTGGCGGCAGCGGTGCTGGATGCGGGGTTCATCCTGCTGGCGTGGCGCGTGCTGCGGGACGATCAGGCGGCCGACGGCACCAGCCTGACCGGCGACAAGCCGGCCCGCCGGGCCTTTCGCTTCTCCTTGCTGTATCTGGCGGTCCTGTTCGCGGCGGTTCCGCTCGATCAGGCCTTGTTCCCCGGGGGCTGACGCGATGCCGGATGCCGTCTCACGCCCGGGAGGCGTCGACGCGGAGGCGGAACGCCGTCGCCGGGGCAGAGTGCTGCTGCTGCTGCTCGCCTTGTTGTTCGCCGTCCTGCTGATCTTCGGCCTGTCACTGGTGCGGATGTCCGGCGCGTAGAGTCGGGACGTCCGGTCCAGCCTTCGGTGTGACGACCCCTACGGCGCTGGGCCCCCGTCGCCGATGAAAAAGCCCGCCTCCCCGGAGGGAAGGCGGGCTGTCCGATCTCCGGCGCCGGTGGACAGGGCGTCTCAGCGGGCTTGCTGGATCGCCGAGAGCAGCCAGGAGCCGCCGCGCCGGCTCCGAACGAACGTCCACAGTTCCGTTACCACCTGCCGTTCGGTCGGGCTGCCATCCACCACCCGTCCGGACAGGTCGGTGGTGACGTCGATCAGCGAGTAGCGCATCGCCACCGTGGCGTAGTCGGCATTCCCCTCGCTCCAGCTTTCGCTGAGGTCGCCGTTCTCGAAGCGCACGCCGCTGACGGCGTTGTGCAGGTTGCGGGACGCGTAGTCGTTCAGCTGCTCGGAGAAGTAGGACACCATTTCCGGCGTGGCGAAGCGTCCGAGGCTGCGCAGGTCACGCAGGGTCCAGGCCTTCTGCACGTCCAGCAGCAGCTGCTCGAACGCCTGGTAGTCGGCGTTGGTGATGGCGAGGCTGTTGCCGCCGCCGCCGCCGAAGCCGCCCATCGCCCGCGGGGCGGCCGCGCGACCGCCGTTGGGGTCGAAACCGAAGCTGTTGGCGCCCGATACGGATGCCGCCGCCACGCCGCGGTTGAACACGAAGCGGCGCAGGAACCAGCGGACCACGAAGAACAGCAGCGCCAGCTGGATCAGCATGCCGAGCAGCGAGCCGCCGGAGAAGCCGCCGCCGAACATGCCGTGGCCCATCAGCATCCCGGCGATGCCGGCACCCACCAGGCCGCCGACGAAGGCGCTGGCAAACGGATGCCGCTGCGCTCCGAACCCGCCCATCCCGGGACGGGCGCCGAAGCCGCTGAAGGCAGGATTGCCGCCGGGCGTCATGCTGCGATTGAAGGCCGAGGCACCCCCCGGCGCCGTACGGGTGACGGCGGGCGCGGACCAGGTGCGCGACCCGCGGGAGCCGAACGACGAACCGCCACCGGGACGGGCCTCGGCCGTTCCGGATGCCGCGACAGTGGCGGCGAGCAGGGTCGAGCTGCCCGCGACCAGCGCCGGTGCCGCCGCAGGCAGGCCGCCGCCCAGCATCGCGACGGCGAGCGCCGTGCGCGCGAGGGAGGAGAAACGGGTCGTGCTCATGCTCCAGCCACCATCAGGTCGTCGATACGGAGAGTGGGCGCGTCGGTGCCCCGTCGCAGAACCAGGTCATTGGCCGGAACGATCCGGAGCAGCATGTCCAGCAGGTTGCCCGCCACGGTGAACTCACCCACCGGCTCGGCGAGAACGCCGTCGCGGATCATGAAGCCGGAGGCGCCGCGGCTGTAGTCGCCGGTCAGGCCGTTGATCGCCGAACCCATCATCTCCGTGATGTAGATGCCCTCGGCGATGTCGCCCATCAAGGAGGCGGGATCTGTCAAACCGTTGCTGAAGCGAAGGTTGGTAGTGAATGGCGACGGCGGCGAGGAGGTGCCCCTGGCGGCGCTTCCCGTGCTGGGCAGGCCGAGCTGGCGGCCGCTGCGCCCGTCCAGGATCCAGGACCTGAGGTACCCGTCCTGCACCAGGAACAGGGTGTCTGTCCGCACGCCTTCCCCGTCGAACGGCTTCGACCGCGGCCCACGGGGACGCCGGGGTTCGTCCACCACGTCGATGCCCGCCGGCAGGATGCGGGTGTCCATCCGCTCCTTGAGGAACGAGGTGCCCCGGGCGATGGACGCGCCGTTGATCGCGCCCGCCAGATGGCCGAGCAGGCTGTTCGCCACCCGCGGGTCGTAGATCACCGGCATCCGCCCAGTGCGGGGCCGGCGGGGATTCAGCCGCGCGACCGCCTTCTCGCCTGCCGAGCGGCCGATCCCGGCGGCATCGTCCAGGTCCGACAGGTGAACCGTGCCGTGGTAGTCGTAGTCGCGCTGCATCGCCGTGCCCTGGCCGGCCAGCACGCTGGCCGACACGGAGTGGCTGGTGCGGGCGTAGCGTCCGGCGAAGCCGGCGGAGGTGGCGAGCGTCACGTCCGTGCGGTTGAACCCGGCCGAGCCGCCCTGGGAATTGGACACGCCCGGCACCGCCAGCGCCGCCGCCTCCGCCGTTCCCGCCCGCTCCGTGAGCTCGGCGATCCCCGGCTCGGCATCGTCGCACAGATCCAGGCCTTCCGCATCGAACCGGCCGGGGGCCGCCTGCGGGCAAAGGGCCGCGTTGCGGTCCTCGGGCACCACCCGTGCCATGGCGACCGCCCGGGCCGCCAGCCGGTCGAAGCTGGCAGGGTCGGCGTTGGTGGCCGACACCACCGCGCTGCGCTGGCCGACGAAGACACGCAGCCCGAGATCGTTGTGCTCGGAGCGTTCCAGCTCCTCCGTGCGCCCCTGCCGCACCTGCACGCCCAGCGCCGTGCCCGACACCAGGATCGCGTCGGCGGCGTCCGCCCCGGCGCGAGCGGCGCGGCCGATCAGCTCGGCGAGCAGCCCGACAGTGTCGGTCCGGTCTTCCATCGCCGGGCTCCTCAGGCCGCCAGCCGCCGGGCCAGCTGGTCGAGGCCGGGCACCCGTGCGACCGGCCCCAGCGCCGCGAGGGTGGGCGTGCCGCGGAACAGCTTCACCGCGGCCGCCTGCACGTCGGCGATGGTCACCGCCTCGATCCGGCCCACGGTTTCGGCGGTGGGGATCACCCGGCCGAAGATCTGCACCTGCCGGGCGAGCTGCTCGCAGCGGGAGCCGGTGCTTTCGAGCGACATCAGCAGGCTGGACTTCAGCTGGGCGCGCGCGCGATCCAGCTCGGCCTGGGTCACAGTGTGCTGCACCTTGTGCAGTTCCTCCAGCGTCACCGGAACGAGCTCGGAAACCTCGTCCTGGCCGGTGCCGGCATAGATGCCGAACAGGCCGCCATCGTTGAACGGGGCGTTGAACGAATACACCGAATAAACGAGGCCGCGCTTCTCGCGGATTTCCTGGAACAGCCGCGACGACATGCCGCCGCCCAGCAGGGTGGAAAGCAGCAGCACCGGGTAGTAGCTCGGATCGGCGTAGCCCACCGACGGGAAGCCGAGCACCAGATGCGCCTGGTCGAGATCGCGTTCCTCCCGGAACTCGCCCCCGGCATAGAGGCCCGGCACCGGCTGTTCCGCGCCCGCCTCGCGAAGATCGGCGAAATGGCGCTGGGCCAGCTCCACCACCTGTTCGTGGTGCAGGTTGCCGGTGGCCGCGATCACCACGTTGCCGGTGGTGTAGTGCGAGCGCATGTAGCCCATCAGCGCCTCGCGGCTCATGCCGCGGATCAGCGCCTCGGTGCCGAGCGTCGGACGGCCCATCGGCTGGCCGGGATAGGCCGTCTCCTGGAAATGGTCGAAGATGATGTCGTCGGGCGTGTCGTTCGCCTGCCCGATCTCCTGCAGGATGACGCCGCGTTCGCGCTCGATCTCGGCCGGCTCGAAGGTGCTGTGGGTCAGGATGTCGCCGATGATGTCGACGCCCAGCGCCAGGTCCTCCTTGAGGAGCTTCACGTAGTAGGCGGTCTGCTCGCGCGCGGTGTAGGCGTTGATGTGGCCGCCGACATTCTCGATCTCCTCGGCGATCAGCGCCGCCGAGCGCCGCTCGGTGCCCTTGAACGCCATATGCTCGAGGAAGTGGGACACCCCGTTCTCGGCCGCGTCCTCGTTGCGGGTGCCGGCGGCCACGTAGGCGCCGAACGACACGGTTTCCACGCGGTCCATCCGCTCGGACACGATCGTCAGGCCGTTTGGCAGCCTGGTCGTCTCGATGCCCGGAAGGGCGGCACTCGTGGAGGAAGGATGGCGGTCGTCGATGATGGTCATGCTGGCACCTGGGCTCGCGACCGCGCCGCCGGAAGGGGCGGACGGGCGGGCAGGAAGGGAACGATCGGGATGATGAGGGGAAAAGGTTCAGGCCGCGTTGCTGAACACGGCGTTCCGGACCGCGCCCTGCACCTCGGACAGGCGGTTCGCCACCGTGCGGAAGCGTTCCTCCCGCTCATATAGGTCGTCCAGGCGTGGCGGGAGAGGGGGGCGCAGGCCGGTGGCGGCCTCGATCGCGTCCGGGAACTTGGCCGGGTGGGCGGTCGCCATCGCCACCGTCGGGACGCCCGGGAGCGCCCCGGCGCGTCCGGCCGCGATCCCGATGGCGGTGTGCGGGTCGGCCAGGTAGCCCGTCGCGGCATGCACGCGGCGGATCTCCGCTTCGGTGCCGGGATCGTCGAGCCGGAAGCCTTCGAACAGGCTGGCGGCCTCGCGCCACGCCGCATCGGGCACATCCATCCGGCCGGTATCCCGGAAGTTCCGCATCACCTGGGCACAGGCGCCGGCATCGCGCCCCAGCAGCTCGAACAACAGCCGCTCGAAGTTGGACGACACGCCGATATCCATGGAAGGCGAGAGGCTCGGCTCCACCGGCCGCACGCTCATGTCGTTGCCGCGCAGGAAGCGGGTTAGGATGTCGTTGCGGTTGGAGCCGACCATCAGCCGCGCCACGGGCAGCCCCATCTGCCGCGCCGCCCAGGCCGCGAGCACGTTGCCGAAATTGCCCGTGGGCACCGCGAACGACACCTCCCGGTCCGGCGCGCCGAGGGCGATCGCCGCGGCGGCGTAGTAGGGGATCTGCGCCGCCACCCGGGCCCAGTTGATGGAGTTCACCGCCGACAGCGACAGCTCTTCCCGGAACGGTGCGTCGGCGAACATCGCCTTCACCAGGTCCTGGCAGTCGTCGAAGGTGCCTTCCACCGCGAGGTTGGCGATGTTGGGCGACAGCACGGTGGTCATCTGGCGGCGCTGCACCTCGCTGGTACGGCCGCGCGGATGCAGGATCACCGCCCTGATGCGCTCCCGGTCGCGGCAGGCCTCGATGGCGGCGGAACCGGTATCGCCCGAGGTGGCGCCGACGATGGTGATCCGCCGGTCCTGGTCCCGCAGGACGTGGTCGAACAGCCGTCCCAGCAGCTGCATCGCCAGATCCTTGAACGCGAGCGTCGGACCGTGGAACAGCTCCTGCACCCAAAGGCCGCCTTCAAGCTGCACCAGGGGAACGGTCGCCGGGTGGCCGAAGCCGGCATAGGCCTCGGCGCACAGCCGGCGGATCACGTCCGGCGCGATCGATCCCGCGGCGAAGGGCGCGATCAGCCGCGCGGCGAGGTCCGGATAGGACAGGCCCCGGAACGACCGCCATTCCGCGGCGGTGAAGGTGGGCCAGGCTTCCGGCACGAAGAGCCCGCCATCCTCGGCCAGGCCCGACAGCAGCACGCCCGCGAAATCGCGCGGCGCAGCATCACCCCGGGTCGAAACATATTGCATGCGCCATCATAAGATGACGCGGGCCGCGCGCGAAGGGTCGTCGCGTCACGCCCCCGGCGCCGGAGGCCAGCGCGCCCATCCCCGTGCTCCGGTGTCGCGCGCCACGCCGGGTCCATCGCTATTCGGCTGCTCATCCGGGGAGGCTTCCGGGCGGACCGGTGTTTCCCCATCCGCCCACCGGACCCTGGCTCCCGCCGGGATGGCTGTTGCCAGCCGTCGCCGGGACCGTTCACCGATCGCGGCAAGCTCGCGGGAAGCGGATCACGGACAGGAACGCCGTGATGGCCGCGCCCCTGTCGCGGAGGTGTCGCGGGCTCCGCCCCGCGACGGCGCGCCGGGCCGGGGCGGCCGAGGGTTGCCAGGACCCGGATGCCCGGACGCGAACGGGCGACACTTCGACCGGCGACCAGGAAGCATGGAAGTGCTAGGGGCCCGGCGCCGTTTCCGTACCCTGCGCGGTGCCCTCGCCGGCCACGCGGCGAGCGGCCGAGCGCAGAGCGGCGGGATCGAGAAGGAACAACGCCGTCCGCCCGGCCGCAGGCCCGTCGCCGGTGCCGGCGACGCCCGGCACCAGAAGCTTGTTGTCGTTCCGCAGGAACGGCGTCCCGTCGCCCGCGAGGCGGGGGTCGCGCAGCAGGGGCGTCAGCGTCCGGTCCGCGGACAGGGCCAGCAGACCGTCGGACCGGGTGTCCAGCAGCAGCGTCCCGTCCGGCATCATGGCGCTTCCGGTCGCGGCAGGCGTGTCGAACCAGAACACGATGCCTGCCGACAAGGTGGCGGCGCTGGTCTCGGGATCGTCCAGCAGGGCCGTGGGCAGCCGGACCAGGGGACCGGCTTCGGGCTGGATGAACAGCCACGCGCCGTCCGGGCTCACCTCCATCGGGATGGACGAGAGGGTCGGGTCGTGAGCGGATTTGGCCTCGACGGGCCGCCGCGACGACAACTCGGGGGCGTCGTCCAGCACCCGCCGGACGGTACGGGCGGAAAGATCGACCACCAGGAGACCCGGTGCGCCGATATCGGCGACATAGGCGTGGGTCTTGTGGAAGCGTAGCGGCCCGAGGCGGCTGTGCGGGCGCAGCATCTCGGGCGGCAGGGGGATCGCATCCGCCACCTGCCCGCTGTCGGCATCGATGCGCAGCAGCCGCGCCGAAGCCGGGGGCGCCTTCCCGCCGGGCGGCCCGTCATCCACCACCCAGAGGGCGCCATCGGACGCGAGGCGCAGGGATGCCGGGTCCACGGGCGGAGGCGGCGGGGAAGCGGGCGCACTCGCGCCGCCTTTCCCGGCAGCCTCCGTGTTTCCGCTGCCAGGGTTGGACGAGGGCGCCACCGCAGGGAGGAGTGGATGCAGCTCCTTGCCGACGAGCCGCTGCAGCGTGGCGGCGCCGTGGTCGTCCCTGGGCGAGGTGATCAGGACGATCTGGCCGTCCCGGGACTGTGCCGCCGCGGCGATCGAAACGGGGCTCACGTCCGCCAGAAGCGGCATGACGTCGGCCGGTACGTCGGTCGCGGCGGACGACATTCCGGGATGCGAGATCACGAGAAGCCCGGCGAAGGCCATGATCGCATGGGGGAACCGCCATCCGCGCAGGGATGTGATCGCGAAAGGTGAGTTTGGCCTGCCCATGCGGAAAACCGTAGGACCGATCCCGCTTTGTGCCGACAACTATCGGGCAGGACGCCCGGGCGCACCGCGACGGCGATACCGTCCGGCGCTTCGATGAAGTCACGATAAAGTCGGGATCATACTCATGGCAAGGATCATTCTCGTCGCCGGCGTCCTGATGACCTTCGCGGTCGGCACCGTGGCAGCTACCGAGGAAGGCCTCGTGATGCCGACCCCGGCGATGCTGACCAGCGCGAACTGACGGCGGAGGCGGATGTCCAGCGTCCCGCCCGGAAAGATCGGGATCAGGAGCCGGCATCTTCCGTTTCGCCGAACGCCGCTGCGCGCCACTGGCGGGCCTGCACCCACGGGATCGAGCCGCCGCTCGCTTCCGTGGTCGGGATCGTCCCGGCGCAGGCCATCAGGATCGCGGACTCCTCTGTGAAGCAGCGCACGCACCATTCGCCCTCGGGCAGGCGGGCCGTGTAGCCACCGCCCGGATGCGGCCTGACTTCCAACCGCAATGTCCGATACCCGCCGGCATAGGCTACCGTCACAGCTACCTGCCGCCCGGACATCCTGGTGAGGGTTTCGACCCGCATCGATCCTGATCCCGACAACTCCGGCTTTCGCCGTCCGGGTTCATCTGCGAGCAGACCGGTATGCAATCGGTTAACGGAACGGTTCACGACAGGTAGCGGCGTCGCAGGTGAGTCGTGAAAACCTCGGCATCCAGCGGCCGCCCGGTCGCGAGCGTCACCAGGGTCGCGCTATCGTGAAGACTGGCGCGCTCGTGCACCTCGCGACGGAGCCATGACAACAGTCCGGTGAAGTCGCCGGCGGCGAGGCGGTCATCGAGTCCGACGATGGCCCGTCGCGCCGCATCGAACAGCTGCGCTGCGATCATCGCGCCGAGCGTGTAGGTCGGAAAATAGCCCCAGGCTCCGCTCGGCCAATGGATGTCCTGCAGGCAGCCGCGCCGATCGTCCGGAACCTCGACGCCCAGCATCTCCCGCAGGCCGTCGTTGAAGGCCCCGGGCAGGTCGCGCAACGCCAGATCGCCGTCCAGCATCGCCCGCTCCAGCCGGTAGCGCAGCAGCACGTGGGCCGGATAGGTCACCTCGTCGGCATCGACCCGGATGGTCCCGGGCTCCACCGTCTGCACGGTGCGGCGAAGGTTGCCAGCACTCCAGGCGGCCCCGTCGCCCCCGCCGAATGCGGCGGCAAGCATCGGCGCCAGGAAGCCGAGAAACGCGTCGCCGCGACAGGCCTGCATCTCGATCAGCAGCGACTGGCTCTCGTGCAGGCTCATGCCCCGTGCCCGGCCCACCGGTTGCGACAGCCAGCGTTCCGGCCGGCCCTGCTCGTAGAGGGCATGACCGGTCTCGTGCAGGACGCCCATCAGCGCGCCGGTGGCGTCGTTCTCGTCGTAGCGGGTGGTGATCCGCACGTCCGAACTGGCGCCGCCGCAGAAGGGGTGGGTGCTGACGTCCAGCCGTCCGCGGGTCCAGTCGAAGCCGGCCACGCCCATCAGCGTCCGCCCGAGCGCTTCCTGCGTCCCGACCTCGAACGGACCGGGCAGCGGCAGCGGCGCCGGTCGCCGCTTTTGGTGCTCGATCACCTCGGCGATCAACCCCGGAAGCTCGCGGCCCAGGCGATCGAACACCGGGTCGATGAGGTCCGTACCGTTGCCCGGATCGTACTGGTCCAGAAGCGCGTCATAGACCGACAGCCCGAGCGCCTGTCCTTTGGCCTGTCCCACCAGTTTCTGGGTCCGCAGAACCTCGGACAGCAGCGGCAGCAACCCTTCGAAATCGCTGTCGGCCCGCGCCTGGCGCCATGCCACCTCGCAGCTGGATGCGGCCCGCGACGCCGCCTCCACCAGATCGGCCGGAACCGCGGAAGCGTGGGCGTGGATGCGCCGCATCTCCCGCAGGTTCGCCTTGCGCCAGGCCCGGGCGTCGTCGTCCGGATCGTCGTCCCGTTCCTCCGCCGCCCGGTGCAGCAGCTCGGGCATGTCGGGGGCGGTCAGCATGTCGTGGTGGATCACCGACAGGGCGGCGATCTGGTCGGTCCGGCCGGGAGCTGCGCCGATCGGCATCATCGCGTCCTTGTCCCAGCCCAGGATGCCCAGCGCATCTTCCAGGTGCGACAGGCGGGCAAAACGGCGTTCCAGTTCCTGATAGGCGTGCATGCGTCGGGTCGTACCTTCGTCGCGGTGGTGGGCGTCGCGGTGGCGGGCGTCGCGGTGGCGGGCGTCGCGGTGGCGGGTCGTGGTCGCGAGCGGAAACTTGTAAGGGAGGCGGATGGCCGCGGGCGAGTCGAGCGATGGAACGGGAGCCGGGACCGGCGGCGAGAGGCGCCGTCCGGTCGCCGCCCATGTTTCCAGAACCGCGCGCCGGGCGGCGGTGGATCGGGTGGCGTCGGCCCACGCACGGCGGGCGGCCGGTGACGCGGCCGGCGCGGAGCGGCTCTTCCGGCAGGCCCTGGCCCTGCATCCGGACCAGCCGGATGCGCTGCACGGTCTCGCCGAGCTGGCGCTGGACGCGGGCAGGCCCGGTCTGGCGATCGGCCTCGCGGGCAAGGCGGTGGCGGGCCGGCCGAATGCCGCCGGCTTCTTCCTGACGCTCGGGCGCGCGCTTCAGGAGGAAGGGCATCTGGAAGAAGCCCGTGCTGCGTTTTCCGTGGCGGTGCTGCGCGATCCGGACGATCTGCGCGGCCGCTTCGCGATCGCCCGGCTCATGGAGATGCAGGGGCGCGTGGCGGAGGCCGGGGCGGCGCTGGACGAGGCGGAAGCGCTGGCGGCCGGCGGCGGGCTGGCCGATCTTGTCGCCGCGGCAAAGGGCGGCCTGCTCCAGCGTGCGGGGAGACCTTTGGAAGCTCTGCCGCTCCTTCGGCGGGCAACGGAAAAACGTCTGGAGGATTGGGCGGCCTGGCATAGCAGAGGGGCCGCGGCCGCCGCGGCCGGGCTGCTGGTGGAAGCCGAGCTTTGTTTCGCGCGGGTGCGCGCCCTTCGCCCCGGGGACGGGGCGGCCGCCGCCAATCTGGGCAGCATCCTGTTCGAGCTGAACCGCATCGACGAGGCGGTGGCGATGCTTGAAGCGGCGCGGGATCTGGGGCCCGCGACACCGGAAACCATGAGCAATCTCGGCCTGGCGCTGATGGCGGCCGGCGACCTGTCCGGCGCCGATCGCGCGCTGCAACAAGCGGAAGCCGCCGCGCCGCTCGCGGACGAGGTGGTGCTGAACCGCGGGACCGTGCTGTTCGAGCTGCAACGGGCCGAGTCTGCCGCCATCTGCTTCCGCGCCGTGCTGGATCGCGCGGGGGAAGGCACGACGAACCGTGAGCGCGCGCGCTTCAACCTGTCCACCGTGCTGCTGTCCGAAGGCCGCTTCGAGGAGGGGTGGACCGGCTTCGAGGCCCGGCGGTCGCTGCTCGGACTCGGCGCGACATTGCCCCCGTGGGACGGGTCGGACGGACCGGAGCCGGTGCTGCTGCGGGCCGAACAGGGACTTGGCGACGCCGTCCAGTTCCTGCGATTCGTGCCGGACGTTCTCGCCCGTCGCCCCGTGGTCCTGGCCGTGCCTCCGGCCCTGCAAAGGCTGGCCGGATCGCTGCGCATCCCGGACGGCTCGCCGCCGGGGCGGTTTCGGGTCGTGCCGCTGGCCGCGGCGGATGCGGTGGCGGCGGAAATAGGGTGTGCGTTTGAAGCGCTGCTGCTGAGCCTGCCGGCGGTGCTTCGGCGCTGGTCGCTGCCGCCGGCCGAACCCTACCTCTGGACCGCGGCGGCAGCGCCGGCCCGCCAGATCCCCCGGGTGGGGGTGAGCTGGGCGGGCAGCGCCGGATACCGCTTCGACCGCAGACGGTCGCTGCCGGCAGGCGTGCTGGCGCCGCTGGCATCGTTGTCCGGCGCCGTCCGCTTCGTGTCGCTGCAGCAGGGCGACGCGCCGCCGCCGGGGCTGACGCTGGAGGCGCCGGGGGAGCCGCCGGCCGATCTCGCCGACACGGCCGGGCTCATCGCCGACCTCGACCTGGTGATCAGCGTGGACAGCGCGGTGGCGCATCTCGCGGGCGCGATGGGGCGGGAATGCTGGCTGCTGAACCGCTTCGGCGGCGATTGGCGCTGGCGCGGCGCGTTCGCGGACGGCGACCGCAGCCTCTGGTATCCGTCGATCCGGTTGTTTCGCCAGGATGCGCCGCTGCCACCGGCCGTCGCCTGGGCCGCGCCGGTGACGCGTCTGGCCGAGGCCCTGCGGATCTGGGCCGAGGAGCGCCGGTCTCCGCGCTCGTCCGGCTGACCGTCCGGTCGCGGCATCGGATCGGATATCGACCCGGTCCGGCACCGCCCGAGGATGTTGGCGGCGCCGCTGAACGTCCGTGCGGCGGAGGCGACCGGAGGATGTCGGCCGGTGCCGGTGTCGGTGCGGCCGCCGGTCAGCCGGAAACGGAAGCGCCGCGGCGGCGCACCGGCACCGGAGCGGGCGACACCACCGCTTCTTCCGCCTGACGCAGAACCAGCAGCAGGGCCTCCCTGATCTCGTCGAGCTTGCGCTCGTTGCCGATCTTCAGCCCGAACACGTCCTTGACGTAGAACACGTCGACCGCGCGGACGCCGTAGGTGGTGATGTGGGCCGAGGCGATCTGCAGCCCCTGGCGGTTCATCGCGCCGGTGACGTCGTGCAGCAGGCCGGGACGGTCGCGTCCGTTCACCTCGATCACCGTGTGGGTGTTGGAGGCGCGGTTGTCGATCACCACCCGGGGCGGAACATGGATCGCCCGCATCCGGCGCCCCAGCGCGGTGCGGCTGAGCTTGGCGATCTCGTCGCCAAGGTCGATCCGGCCGGACAGCGCCTGTTCCACCAGGACGCTGAGCCGCGCCAGGCGATGCGGCGCGTCGAACGTGTCGTCGGACGCGTCCTGCACCCAGAAGGTGTCGAGCGCCATGCCGTTGGTCATGGTGTGGATACGCGCATCGACGATGGACGCGCCGGCCATCGCCAGCGCGCCGGCGATGCGCGAGAACAGCCCGGCATGGTCGGGGGCGTAGACCGTGACCTCGGTGACGGCGCGCGCCGGGAGCGGCTGGGTTTCTACCGTGAGCGGCGCGTCGCGCAACTCGCTGTCGCGGATCATGCGGGCGTGGCGCGCGTGGGTTTCGGGATCGAACGACAGCCAGTAGCCGCCATAGCCGAGATCGAGGAACCGGTCGATGTCGGCGCGGTCCAGCCCGTCCTCGGCCATCACCAGCGCCGCCGCTTCCTTGGCGCGCAGCACCCGGACATCCCGCTCCGCCGTGGCGAGGCCGCCGGCGAGCACCTCCGCCACGCGGGTATAGAGCTCGCGCAGCAGCGTCGCCTTCCAGTTGTTCCAGACCTTCGGGCTAACCGCGCGCATGTCCACCACGGTGAGGATCAGCAGCAGGCGCAGCCGCTCGGGCGACTGGATGGTGTCGGCGATGTCGAGGATGGTCTTGGGATCGTCGATGTCGCGCCGGAACGCGGTCTGGCTGAGCAGCAGGTGATGCAGCACCAGCCAGGACACCGTCTCGGTTTCCTCGGCCGACAGCCCCAGCATCGGACACAGCTCCAGCGCCATCTCGGAACCGAGTTCCGAATGGTCGCCGCCGCGTCCCTTGGCGATGTCATGCATCAGCGTCGCTAGATACAAGGCGCGCCGCGACTGGAGGTCGAGCACGAGGTCGTTGGCGACGGGCGTTTCCTCCGCCAGCAGCCCGGCTTCCAGCGTGCCGAGGATGCGCACCGCCTCGATGGTGTGCTCGTCCACGGTGAACACGTGATAGGTGTCGAACTGCATCTGGCCGACGATCCGCGACCAGGGCGGGATCAGCCTGCCGAGCAGCCCGGTCTCGTTCAGCACGTGCAGCCATCGCGCACCGGAACGAGGATCCTCCGCGTGGCGCGCTTCGCGGCGCGCGTCCTCGTCCATCGGGCGCCGCACCGGCCGTTCGCCGCACACCAGCGAGATCAGGATGCGGTTGGCCTCGGCGTCGCCGCGCAGCTCGGCCGCGCGCCGTTCCCAGCGGATCAGCGCGTGCATCGCCAGCGGATGGATCAGCAGGTTCCGATCCCGCGCCAGCAGCAGCATCCGCAGCATGGCGATCGGCTGAGCCTCGAAGCTGACCCCGGGGCCCGGTAGGATCTGCCCGTCGGCGAGCACGAAGCCTGCTTCGAGCAGGTCGGCGTCGGCCTCGGGCGCGACGGCCGGCGGTCCCAGCACCGCCCGCAGCACGGCCGGCTCCAGCACGTGGGTGAGCCGCATCACCTCGCGCGCGTTGAGGAAGTAATGGCGCATGAAGCGCTCGACGCCGACCTGCCGGCCGTGCCGCGTGTAGCCCATGCGGGCGCCCACCACCGGCTGCATGTCGAAGGTCAGGCGTTCCTCGGCCCGTCCGGCGATGTAGTGCAGGTGGAAGCGCACCGTCCAAAGGAAGTCCCAGCAGCGGCGGGCACGATTGGCTTCCTGGTCGGTCAGCAGGCCGCCGCCGGGCAGGCCGGACGGGCGAGAAGCCTCGCCGGTGCCCGGGCTGATGTCGCGGGGCGCGGCCAGTTCCATGAAATGGCGGATGCCGAGCGTGTAGCGACAAAGCCAGTACAGCGTCTGCATGTCGCGCAGGCCGCCGCGGCCTTCCTTGATGTTGGGCTCCACCAGGAAGGGGCTTTCGCCGTAGCGGCCGTGGCGCACCGAGCGTTCGCGTTGCTTGTCGGCGATGAAGTTCGCCGGACCCGCTTCCACGCAGGCGACGATGTAGCGCGCCTGGAATCCGGCGAAGAGCGTCTCGTCGCCGGCGATGCGCCGGGCATCCAGCAGGGTGGTGCGAACCGTGGTGTCGTCGGCGGCCTCGTCGATGCATTCGCGCACCGAGCGGGTGGCGTGGCCGACCTTCAGCCCCAGGTCCCACAGGAAATAGAGCATGAACTCCACGGCCCCGAGCAGGGCCGGAGGCGGGTCGTCGTCGGTGAGGAAAAGGAGGTCGATGTCGCTGAAGGGGGCCAGCGTGCCGCGGCCGTAGCCGCCGGTTGCCGCCACCGCGAGACCGTCGGCGAACGGCGCCAGCTCGACCAGCGCGTCGGAGAAGGTGAAATCGTAGAGGGTGCGGATCACCCCGTCGGTGAGTTCCGACAGCCGGCAGGCCGCCGCCTCTCCCGCCACGCGGTGGGCTTCGAAATCGTCGCGCACGCTCTGCTGCATGCGGGCGAGATGGCGGCGGAACAGCCCCACCGCCGCTTCGCGCGGGGTCGGATCGGCGTCCGCGGCCCTTGCCAGGGAAGCAGCCAGCAGCCGGGCGGCGTCGTCTGGGTCCCCAAGCGGATCGGCGCGTTCTGGCATCGAGCCTCAGGATAGCGCAGGCGTGATCGCGGGGACAGGCGATTCAGACTCGCCATCGCTGTCCGCCAGCAGCGCCTTCAGGCGGTAGAGCGCCGCGAGCGCTTCCCGGGGGGTCAGGACGTCCGGATCCAGCGCGTCCAGGACGGCCCGCAGGGGCGGCGGCACCTCGTCCGCTTCCGGCGCGCCTTGCTCGCCGCGCGGCTCGGCCTGGGCGAAGAGCGGCAGGGCCGGAGCCGTCAGCGCGCGGGTGCGTTCCAGTTCCGCCAGCAGCCGGGCGGCGCGGCGCACCACCGGTTCGGGCACGCCCGCCAGCCGCGCCACATGCACCCCCCAGGAGCGGCCGGCCACGCCGTCCACCACCTCGTGCCGGAACACCACCTCGCCCTTCCATTCCCGCACGCTCATGGTGTGCGGGCGCAACGCGGGCAGGCTTTCCGCCAGCTCGGCCAGCTCGTGGAAATGCGTGGCGAAGATCGCCCGCGACCGCAGCTGGCCGTGGATCGCTTCCAGCACCGCCCAGGCGATCGCCAGCCCGTCCAGCGTCGCGGTACCGCGCCCGATCTCGTCCACCACCACCAGCGAGCGCGGGCCGGCCTGGTGCAGGATCGCGGCGGCCTCCGTCATCTCCACCATGAAGGTGGAGCGCCCGCGCGCCAGATCGTCGGCGGCGCCCACCCGGCTGAACAGCCGGTCCACCAGGCCGATGCGGGCTTCCACCGCCGGCACCGGCAGTCCGGCCTGCGCCAGCACCACCGCCAGCGCCGCTTGCCGGAGAAAGGTGGACTTGCCCGCCATGTTGGGGCCGGTCAGCAGCATCACCCGGCGGCCGGGCGACAGGTCGCAATCGTTCGGGGTGAAGCGCTCGCCGCGCGGCAGGGCCGCTTCCACCACCGGATGGCGCGCGCCCTTCAGGAGGAAGCCGGCATCCTCGCGCAGTTGGGGACAGCACCATTGTCCGCCGGCGGCGAGCGTCGCGCAGGATTGCGCCACGTCGAGCAGCGCCAGCGACTCCGCCAGGGCGGGCAGGGAGGGATCCGCCAGCACCTGCGCGACCAGCGTGTCGAACACCAGCCTTTCCCGCCGCTCGGCCTCGCCCGCCGCTTCCGCGATCCGGCGGTCCAGGTCGGACAGCTCGGGCGTCGAGAAGCGCGACAGGCTCGCGGTGCCCTGGCGGAACAGCAGCAGCCGATCCTGGCGGCCGGCGGGCGGGATGTCGGTGCGCACGCCGCGCGCCGCCGCGGCCGACATCTCGATCACGTAGCCGAGCTGCTGGTGGTGACGTATCTTGAGGCTGGCGACGCCGAAGCACTGCGCGTAGTCGAGCTGCAGCGCGGCCAGCAGCCGGCGTCCGTCGTCGCGCAGATGACGCTGGGCATCGAGCTCGCCGTCGAATCCGGCAGCGATCGCGCCCCCGTCCTCCAGCCGCGCCGGCAGTTCGGCGGCGAGTGCCCGACCGAGCAGCTCTTCCAGCGCCGTGCCGCGTTCGCAGCGATCGTGCGCCTGCCGCAACAGCACCGGCAAAGCGCTGGAGGGCGGCTCCTCGCCGAGGGCGGCGGCACTTTCCCGCCCGCAACGGAGCGCCTGGCGGACGGCTTCCAGGTCGCGCGGCTGGCCTCGGCCGAGCGACAGGCGACCGAGCGCGCGGGCGAGATCGGGGGCGCCGCGCAGGATGGTGCGGAGCAGCGCGGTGCGTCTCGGCTGGTCCTGGAGGAAGCGCCAGGCCGCCTGCCGCTGCTGCAGGGCGGCCAGATCGCACAGCGGTGCCGACAACCAGCGTCCCAGCAGGCGGCTGCCGGTGGCGGTGACAGTGCGGCAGGTGGCCGAGAACAGGGTGTGGCCGGTGCCGCCGTCCCGCGCCCGGAGCAGCTCCAGGCTGGTCCTGGTGGCGGGATCGAGCCCCATCAGGCCCGTCTCGGCGGCGGCGATCGGATGCGACAGCCGGGGCAGGCGTCCGGCCTGGGCGCGGCGCACATAGTCGAGCGCCACCGCCGCGGCGATCGCTTCGGCGTCGGAGAAGCTGCCGAACGCGTCGAGATTGGCGACCCCGAACAGCCGTGCCACGCGCTTGCGCGCGGCCTCGGGGTCGGGTGCCAGCTGCTGGGGGGCGCGCTTGTGCTCGTGATCGCCGAGCGGCAGTCCGGCGGGAGCCAGGATTTCCGCAGGATCGAGCCGGCCGAGCAGTTCCATCAGGGCGCCGGCGTCCCGCAGGGCGGCGGTCTCGAAGGAGCCGGTGGAGATGTCGATGAAGCTGGCGCCGAGGGTGCGGTCCGCCACTATGGCCACCGCCAGCAGGAGGTTGGGACGCGACGCTTCCAGCATCTCGTCCTCGGTGAGGGTGCCGGCGGTGATCAGCCTGACCACGGCGCGGGCGAGCGGTCCCTTGGCACCGCTGCCGGGCTTCCGCGCCGCCTCGGTTTGCTCCGCGACCGCGACCCGGAAGCCGCGCCGGATCAGTCTCGGCAGGTAGGCCGGGGCGGCGGTGACGGGCACCCCGCACATCGGGATCGGCTCGCCGGCATGGGTGCCGCGCGCGGTGAGCGCGATGTCGAGCGCGGAGGCGGCGGCTTCCGCGTCCGAGAAGAACAGCTCGTAGAAGTCGCCCATGCGGAAGAACAGCAGGGCGTCCGGATGTTCGGCCTTGAGCGTGAACCATTGCGCCATGGCGGGAGAAGCCCCCTCGGGCGAGGGGTATCCAGCACGGGCGGCGGCGCCCGATGCGACCGACACCGGCGCCGGATGTACCGCCCTTTCCTGTTCAGTCCGCACGGCCGTGGCGCCGTCCGCGCGGGCCGTGTCGCGGCCGTCGGGATCGTTCTGGAGCATGACGACGGTTCTAGAACGGCTGATCCCGCGCGGCCACCGTGCCCTTTTTTCTGTGATCAGAATCCGACGATGATGTCGGTTGCGAGTGTGAAGGATCCGTTGTCCTTGAGGCCGTTGAAGGGGTGTCCGCCGGAGAGGCTTTTGTCCCAGCGGATTTCGGGGCGCAGGGCGACGAGGGTGGTGTGGGGGATGGCGGGCTTGATGGTGAAGCCCGCGGTCCATTCGCTGTAGGTCTGGCGTCCGGCGCCGTAGGCGCGT
>JAMZEJ010000004.1 GCA_024508355.1 Rhizosaccharibacter radicis | reverse complement strand
CGGCCGGTCGAAGTTGCCGGTGACGCCGCCCTCGATCTGCAGCCCATAGGCGACCTTGCTCCACCAGCCGCCGGCGGCTGGTGCCGCGGGCGCGGCCGACGGTGCCGCCGCCGCCGGCGCGTTGCTGCCAGCCGCCCCCGTGGACGGCCCCACTCCCGGCCCGGACCCAGAACCACCGGCACCACCACCGCCGGCGGGAACCGAAGCCCCAGGCAGGGCACCAGAGCCGGAACCGGACTGCGCAACCACAACAGACTGCGAACCAACAGACTGCGCACGGGTGGGGAGGCTCACCATCGTCATCAGCCCGGTGGTGGCCAGCAGGATGGACGGGGAGCTGCGACGAAACGAGGCGAACGAACCGGTCAGCATGCGAACGATGACCCCACTCGAGGAAATGTTCCGCCGAAGGACGGGGGCGGGCATCGACACCGCGCCGCCTGTCCTTTTTGTCACCGGAACGATCTCCGGGCGTCCAGCACGAAATGAACCGGCGAGCCCGGTGTTTCGCCTCGCGCGCAACTTTGTGACCGGGATCACGCACTGAACAAATGTTTTGAAATGTCCGGCCGCGCTGAAATGCAACTATATAACGGATGGCACGAAGGTCCCGCCCGGGGGCGCCGTCAGATGCGGGCGGAGCGGCGGCGCTTCAGGCGGCGTGCGACCGCGTCCCGTACCGTGCTCAGGCGGATCACGCCCATCGCCTGCAAGGCCAGGGCGTATGCCGTCATGCCGGCCAGGATCAGCGTGCCCAGCAGCGCCAGGCGGTGCAGCCCGGCCAACTGCGCGATGTCGGGCAGCAGCATCCGCTGTGCCGTGCCGACGGCTGCCGCCATGATCGCCGCCGCCGCGCCCATGCGGGCGAGGCGGGACAGCATCCGCCGGTCGGGGCGCAGATAACCGCGCCGGAACAACAGGAAAGCCAGCACCGCCGCGTTGGCCGCCGCAGCGAGGCTGCTGGCGAGCGGGGGTCCGACATGATGCAGCGGCCGCATCAGCATCAGGTTCAGGGTCAGGTTGAGCGCCAGTGTGGCCATGCCGATGCGCACCGGGGTCGACGTATCGCCGCGCGCGAAGAAGCCCGGCGTCAGCACCTTCACCAGCACGAAGAAGGGAAGCCCCAGCGCATAGGCGGCCAGCGACTGGCCGGACAGCACCGCGTCGTGCGCGGTGAAGTGGCCGTAGCCGAACAGGGTGGACAGGATGGGCGCGGCCAGCACCATCAGCGCGAGCGCCGAGGGAAGGGTGAGGATCAGCCCGTATTCGATCGCGCTGTTCTGGGTGCGGCGGGCCGCTTCCTCGTCTCCCGTCTGCGCCTGCCGCGCCAGCACGGGCAGCATGGTGGTGCCGGCGGCGGCGCCCAGCACGCCGAGCGGCAGCTGGTTCACCCGGTCGGCGAAATACATCAGCGACACGCTCCCCGGCGGCAGCAGCGTGCCGATGATGGTGTCGATGCCGAGATTGAGCTGGGTGACGCCGCTGCCCACCAGGCCCGGCAGCATCCGGCGCATCAGCAGCCGCATGCGCGGCGTCAGGCGCGGCCGGGGCAATCCCAGCCCCATGCCCGCCCGCCGCGCGGCCAGCATCAGCACGGCGAGCTGCGCCACGCCCGACAGGGTGATGCCCCAGGCCGCCGCATGCGCCACCCCGGCCACGAAGGGGGTGAGAAATAGGATTGCGCCGATGCCCACCACGTTGAACAGAACGTAGGCAGCCGCGGCGACGCCGAACCGTTCCAGCCCGTTGAGCACGCCGGACACCAGGGCCGCGGCGCAGATCAGCAGGACATAGGGGAAGGTGATCCGGGACAGGGATATCGCGATCGCCTTGGTGGCAGGAGCGAAGCCGTAGCCGATCACCCCGATCACCTGCGGCATGAAGATCTCGCCCGCCACGGTGAGGATCAGCAGCCAGAACAGCAGCACGCCCAGCGCCTCGCGGGCGAAGCCGCGGGCGACCTCCGCGCCTTCCCGGGCCAGCAGCCCCGAGAACAGGGGCACGAAGGCGCTGTTGAACGCACCCTCGCCGAACAAGCGGCGGAACAGGTTCGGTAGGCGGAAGGCCACCTGATAGGCGTCCTGCACCGGCCCCACGCCCAGGGTGGCGGCGAGAAGCTGGTCGCGGACCAGCCCGAGAACACGGCTGGCCATGGTCCAGCCGCCGACGGTGAGGAAGCCCCTGAGCATGGCGGCGGTCTGTATCAGCAAGTGATGGGCAGGCCGAGACGGTATGTTGACGGGAGAACCGGGGGGCCGGCATTGGGGGATTTCGCGGCGCGATGGCCTCGTCGGGGTAGTGCCGGGTCTCCCGGCCGCCCCGGGAGGGCCATGAGACGAGTACTCCCTGGAAACCGAGGGATCATGAGCCAGGACATCTTCTACCGCGTCCACGACGGTGATCCGGATGAGGTGATGCGCCTGTCCGAAGATTTCTGTTCCCAGCTGTTTCCTTCGCTCGCTCCGAATTTCGTCCGCTCGCGCCTTCCCTATGTCGCCGAGCCGCAACTCTGTCTGGCCGAGCGGGCGGCCCGACCGGTGGGCTTCAAGCTGAGCTACCGCTTAAGCTCGACCATCCTGTTCAGCTGGCTGGGCGGTGTCCTGCCCGAGGCCAGGAGGCAGGGCATCGCTGCGGGGCTCATGCAGTTCCAGCATCGGGAAGCCGTAGCCGCGGGATATTCGCACGTCGAGACCAGGACGCGCACCTCCAACAACGCCATGATCATGCTCAACCTCGCCCATGGATTCGAGATCGTCGGCCTGGAAACGGATGCCTTCGGGCGGTTCGTCGTCATCCAGCGCAAGCCACTATCCTGATCACCAACCAACGGGCCGCGGGTCGGAGACAGTATTTTTGCCGGATGGCGGGGCGATGATAGGGTTCGATGATGACAGCAGACCCGATCACCCGCTTCTCCGTCCGGCCTCTGCACGAGGTCACGCGCGATCTCGCCGCCGTCGCGTCCGGCAGGCAGGCGCCCGAGCTGGTGATCACCGGCGCGCGGGTGGCCTCCACCTACACGGACCGGATGCTGCACGACCGGGAGTTGTGGATCAGCCACGGCCGCATCGCGGCGATGAAACCCGCCGGCGCCGCGAAGCGGGCCGGGCTTACGCCCGCCCGGCTGATCGACGTGGCGGGCGGCATCCTGGCGCCGGGCCTGGTGGACCCGCACCTGCACATCGAAAGCAGCATGATGACCGCCTGCGCTTATGCGGAAGCGGCGCTGCTCAACGGCACCACCACGATCTTCTGCGACAGCCACGAGATCGGCAACGTCGCGGACGTGGACGGGGTGGAATGGATGCTGGAGGATGCCCGGCGCGCGCCGCTCAACATCTTCCTCACCGTGCCCTCGACCGTGCCGGCGACGTCCGCGCGCTATGAGACTGCCGGCGGCGATCTGACGCCCGACAAGATCGGATCGATCTTCGACCGCTGGCCTGAAGCGGTGGCGCTCGGCGAGAAGATGGATTTCGTGCAGGTGTGCGAAGGCGATGCCCGGTCACACGGCGTGCTGGCGGAAGCGCTGAAGCGTGGCCGTCCCGTGAGCGGGCACGTGTACGGGCGTGACTTCGTGGCCGCCTACGCGGCGAGCGGCGTGTCGGATACCCACGAGGCGGTGACGGGCGAGATCGCCGATGACCTGCTGGAAGCGGGGGTATGGGTGTTTCTTCGCGGCGGCCCCCCGACCAACCCCTGGCACAGCCTGCCCGAGGCGATCCGCGCGGTGACCGAGATGGGCGCCGATCCCAAGCGGGTCTGCATCTGCACGGACGATCGCGACGCTGACGATCTATTCCTGTTCGGCCTGGATTGGGTCGCCCGGGCGGCGATCGAGGCCGGGCTGCCGCCTGTGCGCGCTTGGGCGCTGGGATCGCTGCATCCGGCCACCCGCTTCGCCATGGACGGCGAGATCGGCGGCCTGGGCGGCGGCCGGCGCGCCGATCTGGTGCTGCTGGATGACGCGATGAAGGTGCGCGACACCTGGTATGGCGGCGTCCACGCCGTGCATGACGGACGCATCACCCCGCTTCTCGACGCGCAGCTGGAGAATGGGCGGTACCGTTATCCGGACGCGGCATACCGGACAGTGAAGCTGCCGACGATCCCGCCGCTGGTGCCGCCGCTGCCGGAGGCGCCGTGCCGGGTCAACGCGATCCATACCGTGAACCCGACGGACATCGCGCTGAAGCGCTCGGTCATCGCGCTGGAGCGCGCCGAGCACTGGGACGCGCATCTCGACGCGCACGGGCTCTGCTTCCTCGCGGTGCTGGAGCGCCATGGCCGGTCCAACGCGGTGGCGCACGGGCTGCTGCAGGGGTTCGGTCTCAGGGAAGGCGCCGTGGCCAGCTCGGTCGGGCACGACGCGCACAACATCGTCGTCGCAGGACGGGACGAGGCGTCCATGCGGCTCGCGGTGGAAACACTGCGCGACGCACGCGGCGGCGTGGTGGTGGTGCAAGACGGCGCCGTGGCGGCCATGGTGGAGCTGCCGGTGGCAGGCCTGCTGTCGGACAAGCGCGCACCCGCCGTCGCGGCGGACGCCGCCCGTCTCAAGGAGGCCTGGGCGGCTGCGGGCTGCACGCTGCCCTACATGGGTTTCAACCTGATTCCGTTGTCCGTGATCCCCGAGATCAGGATCACCGACAAGGGCATCCTGACCGTTCCGGGGATGGAGGAGCTGCCGCTGTTCTTCGCCGCGTGAGCGGGAGGCGAGGGACGGCCGTGACGAAACGTTTCCCGATGATGTGAAGACTGAGGTACGCCCGGGGCGTGCCTCGCTGCATAGAGTGCCGCCGTGCCCGTGAGGTACGTCAATCACGATTCCGGCTCCAAGCCGGAACACGGAGGCAGAATGTCCATCTTCTCGGATCGCCGCGCATCGACGCGGCGCCAGCTCCTGCGCGCCTCGGCGCTCGGGGGAGCCGGTTTGGTGCTCGCGCGCAGCGGCCTGCTCGTTCGCGGCGCGGAGGCGGCCCCGGCGGCGTCCGGCGGATATACCCCGGCGTCCCCCTTCTTCAACGCGCACCATTCGCCCATCGGCGCGTATGCGACATTCACCTTCGGCTATCCCGGCGCCAATGGCGGCTTCGGCATCGAGCAGAAGCTGCCCGGCACGCAGGGCGTCTATGTGGGCGTGCAGTACAACGGGCGCACCCAGGCACTCCCGTTCTTCGACACCGCGAAGGAGCCGGCGATCGGGGCCTACGCAGAGGCCGACGTCTCGCGCGATTTCCGCCTGTCGAGCGACAGCTTCACCACGGCCGACTTCCGTTTCTCCGTGTATTCGCCGGTGCGTTCCGTGCCGGATCCGTCCGGCGCGCGCGACCCCAAGGCGCTGCTCGGCGGCCCGTCCGTGCTGGGTATCTCGACCGCCGGCCGCTACGCCATCGAGGATGTTCTGCTGCCGGCGGTGTTCGCCGAGCTGGTGGTGGACAACAGCGCCGGCACCTCGGAGAAGATCGCGTTCTTCGCGGTGGCGGGCGGGGGCGCCGCGGTGGTGGATGGCGGCGTGCCCGCCGTGAGCTTCAAGACCGGCCCCGGCCAGAGCGCCATCGCGACCGACGACCGGTCCGCCGTGGCCTTCACCGGCGCGAACCTGAGCCAGTCGCTGCTGGGTGCCACGGGTGCCAGCGACGTGGGCGGCATCGCGGTGACGGTGCCGGCAGGACGCAAGAAGACCATCCGCTTCGCCATCTGCTTCTACCGCGGCGGCAACGCCACCACCGGCCGGGTCACCCAGTACTGGTACACCAGATACTACGGGAGCCTGGACACGGTGATCGCCACCGCGACCGACGCGCTTCCCGGCCGCATCGCCTCGTTCAAGAAGGACGAGAAGCTGATCGGCAATTCCGCGTTGAGCGCGGATCAGAAGTTCATGCTGGCGCACGCGATCCGGTCGTACTACGGCAACACCGCCTTCCTGTTCGACAGCGCCGGCACGCCCTGGTGGACGGTGCTGGAAGGCCAGTACCAGTACATGAACACCTTCGATCTGACCGTCGACCAGCAGTTCTTCGAGCTGGGCATGAATCCCTGGACGGTGCGCAACGAGCTGGACAATTTCATCGCCCACTACAGCTACCAGAGCGGCGTGAAGCTTCCCGACGGCACGACGGGCGCCGGCGGCGTCAGCTTCACCCACGACATGGGGCTGTGGCCGGCCTTCTCGCCCGACGGGCAGTCGAACTACGAGCGCACCAACGTGTTCGGCACCTTCTCCTTCATGACGGGAGAGCAATTGTTGAACTGGACGCTGATCGCCGGCGTCTACGTGAACCAGACCGCCGACATCGGCTGGCTGCGCAAGAACGCCGACCTGTTCCCGCAGGTGCTGTCGAGCCTGGAGAACCGCGATAACGTCGCGGCCGGCCAGCGCGACGGCATCCAGAGCTACGACAGCACCAAGACGGGGGCTTCCGGTCGCGAGATCACCACCTACGACTCCGTCGGCGCCGGCCTCGAGGAAGCCACCGGCAACACCTATCTCGGGGGCAAGAGCTGGGCGGCCTACGTCGTTCTGCAGCAGCTGTTGACGCTCCTGGGCCGGCCGCAGCTCGCACGGCGTGCCGAGAAGCAGGCGCAGCGTGCGGCGGCGACCCTGGTCGCGCACGTCACGCCGCAGGGCTACATCGCGTCCAACGTCAGCAACGGGGAAAGCATCCCGATCATCCCGGTGATCGAGGGGCTGGTGTATCCGTATTTCGCGGGACGACCGGACGCTGTGTCGGCGAGCGGTCCGTATGCGGCGCTGATCGGGGCGATGAAGACGCACCTGATCACGGTGCTGTCCACCGGCCTGTGCATCACCAGCGATGGCGGCTGGAAGCTGGACAGCCAGAGCGACAACACATGGCTGTCGAAGACCTATCTCAACGAATTCGTCGGCCGCCAGGTGCTGGGTCTCGACATCCGGGCCGTCACGGACAAGGCGGATGCAGCCGCCGTCACCTGGCTCACCAATAGCACCAGCGCGCGACTGGCCTGGAGCGACCAGATCATCAACACCAAGGCGATCGGCAGCGAATACTACCCCCGCGGGGTCACCGGCATCCTGTGGCTGCAGGAGCCGGGAACGTGAGCCGTCGACGGCGACCTTAGGATCGTCATCATCGTTGCAAGGAGCGCCGCCGGACCCATCCGGCGGCGTTCGCATGCCGGCGCGGCGGCGAAGAACGCCGGCTATCCTCCCGGCATGTCGCCGACGATGCGGCGCAGTCCGCGTTGCAGCCTCGCGGCACCGGGCGGCGTGATGCTGGTGAACCAGCTATCGAGCGTGCCGTCGCGGCGGATCAGGTATTTGTAGAAGTTCCAGCGCGGACGCGACAACACGCCGCCCTGCTCGCCGAGCCAGCGGAACAGCGGATGAGCGGCGCCCCCGCGCACGTGGACCTTCTCTGTGATGGGGAAGCCGACACCGTAGTTGCGCTCGCAGAACGCGCCGATGGTCGCCGCGTCGTCCGGCTCCTGGTTGCCGAAATCGTTGGACGGCACGCCGAGCACGACCAGCCCGCGGGGTTCCAGCTCCTGCCAGAGCGTCTGCAGCCCCTTGTACTGAGGGGTGAAGCCGCATTTGGAAGCGGTGTTGACGATCAGCATCGGCCGGCCGCTGAACCTCGACAGATCGAGCGGATCGCCGAACAGCGTGTGGAACCCGAACGAGAAGGCGTTCTCCGCCGCCATCACGCCGCTTCCGCGGTGATGGCGTCGCCCAGCGTCGACACGATGCGGTCGATATGCGCGGTCTCGATCACCAGGGGTGGCGACAGTGCGATGATGTCCGCGGTGGTGCGGATCAGCAGTCCGTCATCGAAGCAGCGCTGCATGATTCGCGCGGCCCGTTCGGTCGGCTTGCCGTCGCGCGGCCGCAGCTCGATGCCGGCCACGAGCCCGACATTGCGGATGTCGATCACGTTGGGTCGGTCGCGCAGCGAATGCACCGCGTCTTCCCACGCGCGTTCCGAGGCACGGGCGCGCGCTGCCAAATTCTCGTCGCGGTGGATGTCCAGGGTGGCGATCGCCGCCGCGCAGGCCAGCGGGTGACCGGAATAGGTGTAGCCGTGGAACAGCTCGATGCCGGGCGGCGCGTTCTCCACCACCGTGCGATAGATCGTCTCGCTCGCTGCCACCGCCCCCATCGGCACCGCCGCGTTGGTGAGGCCCTTGGCCATGGTCAGCAGATCGGGCACCACGCCCCAGCGCTCTGCCGCGAAGGCCGCGCCGACGCGGCCGAACCCGGTGATCACCTCGTCGAAGATCAGCAGGATGCCGTGGCGGTCGCACAGCTCGCGAAGCCGCTTCAGGTAGCCGACCGGCGGCGGCAGCACGCCGGCCGAGCCCGCCATCGGCTCCACGATCACCGCGGCGATGGTGTCCGCGCCATGCAGCGCCACGAGATGCTCGAGCGCGTCCGCGCCTTCCGCCCCATGGGCGGGCAGCCCGCGGGAGAAGCCGTTGCGCGAGGGATCGTGCGTGTGCGGCAAGTGGTCCACGTTCCCGAGCAGCGGCCCGAAGCCCCGGCGGTTGGCGCCGATCCCGCCCACGGACAGTCCGCCGAAATTGATGCCGTGATACCCGCGCTCGCGGCCGATCAGCCGGATGCGACCGGCCTCGCCGCGCGCGCGGTGGTAGGCGAGCGCGATCTTGAGCGCCGTGTCGGCGGATTCCGACCCGGAATTGGTGAAGAAGATGCGGTCCAGCCCCGGCGGCGTCACCTCGGCGAGACGCGAGGCCGCCTGGAACATCAGCGGATGCCCCATCTGGAACGGCGGCGCGTAGTCCAGCGTGCGCGCGGTGCGGGCGATCGCGTCGGCGATCTCCGGGCGCCCATGTCCGGCGTTGACGCACCACAGCCCCGATGTCGCGTCCAGCACCTCGCGGCCGTCGGGCGTCCAATAGAACATGCCCTCGGCGCGGCCGAGCATGCGCGGCGCCTGCTTGAAGCTCCGGTTGGCGGTGAACGGCATCCACAGCGCGTCGAGGTCGTTCGGCGACGCGCCGGCGAAGGTCGGAATGGGATCGGCATCCATGGGGGCGTGCGGGCTCCTTGGCATGATCAGGCGCGGCCGGCGGCGGTTCGGGGGAAGCATATCGGCGAGAAGACGGCGCGGGGAACGTATTCGCCGGCGCCACGCTCGGCGCGCAGCTCGTTGTCGTGCCAGGCGAGCCGCCCGCGCTGAATGGTGGAGCGGGCGATGCCCGTCACCTCCATGCCTTCGAAGACGTTGAAGTCGACGTTCTGGTGGTGCGTGCGCACGGAGATTGTGCGCGTGCCCTCCGGATCCCACAGCACCAGATCGGCGTCGGCGCCGACGGAGATGCTGCCCTTGCGCGGATGGATGTTGAAGATGCGGGCGGTGTTGGTGGAGGTGACGGCCACGAACTCGGCGGCCGTGAGCCGGCCGGTGCGGACACCGTGGTGCCACAGCACGCTCATGCGGTCCTCGATGCCGGCGGTCCCGTTCGGGATCAGGGTGAAGTCGTCGCGCCCGTTCAGCTTCTGGCGGGCGCAGAACGCGCAATGGTCGGTCGCCGTGGTCTGGAGCTGGCCGGACGCCAGGCCGGCCCACAGCGCGTCCTGATGGTGTTTCGGCCGGAAGGGCGGGCTCATGACGTGGGCGGCGGCGAAGGCGAAGTCCGGATGGTCGTACACGCTGTCGTCGATCACCAGATGCTGCGCCAGCACCTCGCCGAACACGCGCTGGCCGCGCGCACGGGCTTCGGCGATGGCGCGCGTCGCCTGCTCGGTCGAGACGTGCACGATATAGACGGGCGCGTGCAGCAGGTCGGCGATCGCGATGATGCGGCCGGCCGCCTCGCCTTCCACCTGTGCCGGCCGCGACAGCGGATGGCCCTTCGGCCCGGTGACGCCTTCCGCCAGCAGCGTTCGCTGCAGGTGCGCCACCGCCTCGCCGTTTTCCGCGTGGACGTTGCACAGCGCGCCCAGCGACAGCGCGTGGCCGACCGAGCGCAGCAGCACCCCGTCATCCACCATCAGCGCGCCCTTGTAGGCCATGAAATGCTTGAAGCTGTTGACCCCGCGTTCGGTCGCCAGCACCTGCATCTCCCGCGCGACCGCCTCGCTCCAGTGCGTCACCGCGACGTGGAACCCGTAGTCGCACGCCGCCTTGCGCGCGCGCTCGCTCCAGGCGTCCCAGGCGGACAGGAGCGATCCGCCCGGCTCCGGGATCGCAAAATCGATGATGGAGGTCGTGCCCCCGGCCAGGGCGGCGGCGGTGCCGGAAAAGAAGTCGTCCGCGGAGACCTCGCCCATGAAGGGCATCTCCATGTGGGTGTGCGGGTCGATGCCCCCCGGCATCACCAGCAAGCCGCCGGCGTCCACCACCTCAGCGCCCGTCGGCGCCTCCAGATCCGGACCGATCGCGGCGATCCGCCCGGCGTCACACAGCAGATCGGCGCGAAAGCTCTGCTCGGCGGTCTGGATGGTGCCGCCGCGGACGAGAAGGGGCATCGTGAGGGAGCTCCGGCAGGCGTAAAGGAAGAAGGCTCGGCCAGACCGGCGGGAACGGGATGGCGCCCCATGGAACCGCGCCGTGGCCGCCGATGCAAACTCCCCGCGTGGGTGGCATCCCGCATGGGCGCGCTGGTCGCTTGGGGGGCTCCCGGCCGGTCGCTCGCCCGGACCCGCTGGCGGCCGGCGGCCCGCACCCGCCGAAGCGCCCCTTGCGCGCACGCCCGTGATCGCGACCATATGGGGCCGCGGCTCGACAGGCAGGAAGAATCGGTCTCCTCGATGACGTCATTGTTCAGCCGGATGGTCGACCAGCCTTCCGCTCACGCGGCTGTCGCTTCCCCACCGGGCCCGGGACTGCCGCGCCGGCTCAGCACCGAGCAGATCCTCCGCGCCGCGGAAGCGGTGTTCGCGGCCCACGGCTACGCGGGCGCCACCATGGCCGCGATCGCCGAGCGGGCCGGGCTGCCGAAAGCCAACCTGCATTATTATTTCCGCTCCAAGGAGCAGCTCTACCGCGCGGTGCTGGAAGACATCCTCGCCACCTGGCTCGCGGACGCCGACCACTGGATCGTTCCGGAACGCGATCCTGCCGAGGCGCTCGCCGGCTATATCCGGGTCAAGATGCGGCTGTCGCGCGCCCGGGCGGACGCGTCGCGCATCTTCGCCGGCGAGATGCTGGGGGGGGCGGCGCACGTCCGGGACTTCCTGAGCATAGAGCTGCGTGCTCACGTGGAGCGGCTGGACGACACCTTCCGTCACTGGATCGCCGCCGGCCGGATGCGGCCGCTGCCGGGCAAGCACCTGATGTTCTGCATCTGGGCGATGACCCAGAGCTATGCCGATTTCAGCGTGCAGATGCAGGCGGTGCTGGGCCGCGCCGGCACGCTGGAGGAACAGGATTTCGAGGACGCGACGCGGATGGTGCTGCAGCTCGTGCTGGGGGCGGTGGCCGTCGATGGCGGCTCGGCTGCGGGGCGGCGCGACACGCCGCCGGGTCACCAAGGCACGGCACGGGCGTGAACGCCGTCGAAGCGGTGCTGCGCGGCCTGCCCGGCGTGGCGGTGCTGCTGCTGATCGGGATCGCCTTCTCGGCCGACCGCCGCGCCATCAGGACGCGCACGGTGGGCGCGGCACTGCTGCTCCAGGTCGGGATCGGCGCGCTGATCCTGTTCGTGCCACCCGGACGCGCGGCGCTGCACGTAGCCTCCAATGCGGTCAACGCGGTGCTGGGCTACGGCAATGACGGGGTCGCGTTCGTGTTCGGCGCGCTGGTCAGCGACCGCATGTTCACCCTGTTCCCCGACAACGGCTTCGTGTTCGGGCTCAGGGTGCTGCCCCAGATCATCTACATCTCGGCGCTGATCGCGGTGCTCTATCACTGGGGGGTGATGCAGGCGCTGGCCAAGGGGCTCGGGGGACTGGTGCGCCGGCTGCTCGGCACCTCGCGGATCGAAAGCTTCTCGGCGGTGACCACCATCTTCCTCGGCCAGAGCGAGATGCCGGTCGCTCTGAAGCCGTTCGTGCCGATGCTGACCAGGGCCGAGCTGTTCGCGGTGATGAGCAGCGGCACCGCCTCGGTCGCGGGGTCGGTGCTGGCGGGATATGCCGGCCTCGGCGTCAAGCTCGACTACCTGCTGGCCGCGTCCTTCATGGCGATCCCGGGCGGACTGCTGTTCGCCAAGCTGCTGCTGCCCACGACCGAGCCGACCCGGATCGAGACGGTGCAGGTCCAGTTCGAGCAGAAGCGCGCCGCCAACATCTTCGAGGCGATCTCGGCGGGCACCACCAACGGCATCCATGTGGCGGTGTCCGTGGGAGCGATGCTGATCGCCTTCATCGGGCTGATCGCCTGCCTGAACGGCCTGATCGGCCTGCTGGGGAGGCTGGCGGGGATGCCCGGGTTGTCGCTGGAGATGCTGCTCGGGGCGGTGTTCCGTCCGCTCGCCTGGCTCATCGGCGTGGCGTGGCCGGAAGCCGGGACGGTCGGCGGCGTGGTGGGGCAGAAACTCGTGTTCAACGAGTTCGTGGCCTACGTGCATCTGTCGCCCTTGATCCGGAACAACGCGCTGTCGACCCACGCGGTGGCGATCGCGTCCTTCGCGCTGTGCGGCTTCGCCAACCTGTCCTCCATCGGCGTCCTGCTGGCGGGCTATGGCTCGGTGGCGGAGGAGAAGAGGGCGGAGGTGGCGCGGCTCGGATTGCGGGCGGTGCTGGCCGGGACGTTGTCAAATCTGATGAGCGCGACCATCGCGGGGATGTTCATCAGTTGACTGATCGGGCGGGGGGATGATCTGCCCGGAATGCGGGCTTATGATCATCCATTGAGCATTCTTGACCGACCAATCAACTTTGCTTGACGAAGTGCTTCGATCGCGCGCACCTTTGCGGTGACAGCGCAGGAGCCATCATGGACGGCGATAGGATCAGGGGCGGCCGCCTCGACCAATGCGGCTACGCAGTGGCGTTCTCCGACGCGCATCCGGCACTCACGCCGACCCAGGCGCGGGTGGAAGCGGAACGCTGCTACTATTGCTACGACGCCCCGTGCATCGAGGCCTGTCCCACCGGCATCGACATTCCCGGCTTCATCGCCCGCATCGCGGACGGCAACCTCCGAGGTTCGGCCGAGACGATCCTGCGATCCAACATCTTCGGCGGCTCCTGCGCGCGTGTCTGTCCCACCGAGATCCTGTGCGAGCAGGCGTGCGTGCGGACCGCGCAGGAGAACAAGCCCGTGGTGATCGGCGCCCTGCAGCGTCACGCCACCGATTGGCAGATGCGCACCGGCAGCCAGCCCTTCCGCCGCGCGCCTACCACCGGCCGCCGCGTGGCGGTGGTGGGAGCGGGGCCGGCGGGGCTCGCCTGCGCGCATCGCCTGGCGATGCATGGCCACGAGGTGGTGGTGTTCGAGGCGAAAGCGAAGGGCGGCGGCCTCAACGAGTACGGCATCGCCGCCTACAAGCTGCCGGATGAGTTCGCGCAGCGCGAGCTGGAGTTCATCCTGGGCGTGGGCGGCATCGAGGTGCGGCATGGCCAGAAGCTCGGCGAGCAGGTCACGCTCGCGGCGCTGCGTGCCGAATACGATGCGGTGTTTCTCGGCGTCGGGCAGGGAGCGGTGCGTGCCTTGTCGCTGCCCGCGGCCGGAGCCTCGGCGGCGGGGGATGCCGCCTCGCTCGCCGGGGTGCTCGACGCGGTCGATTTCATCCGTGCGCTGCGGCAGGCGGAAGACAAGGCGACCGTGCCTGTCGGCGACCGGGTGGTGGTGATCGGGGGCGGCAACACGGCGGTGGATGCAGCGATGCAGGCCAAGCGGCTCGGCGCGGCCGAGGTCACGATCGCCTACCGGCGTGGTCCGGAGCATATGTCGGCGACTGGGTTCGAGCAGGATTGGGCCCGCACCAGCAACATCCGCATCCGCTACTGGAGCGTGCCGATCGCGTTGCACGGCGCGGACGGGACGGTGACGGGCATCGAGTTCGAGACCGCCGGCGGCGCACGCGAGCTCGAGCCGGCCGACATGGTCCTCAAGGCCGTCGGGCAGTTGTTCGATCCGGAGCCGTTCGGCGAGATCCTCGCGATATCGGGCGGCCGGATCGCGGTGGATTCGGAAGGACGCACCTCGCTGCCGATGGTGTATGCGGGCGGCGACTGCACCGCCGGCAACGATCTCACCGTGGTGGCGGTCGCCGAAGGGCGCGATGCGGCAGAAGCCATCCACCGCGCCCTCACGAATGCGCCGGCAACGCTCCCGGCCGATGCAACGACGGCTGCGCCCCGGCCGGTCCGTGGGATGGAGAAGATGGCCAATGGCTGATCTGCGCTGCGACGTCGGCGGCATCCGGGCGCCGAACCCGTTCTGGCTGGCGTCCGCGCCGCCGACCGACAAGGAATACAACGTGCGCCGGGCGCTCGAAGCGGGCTGGGGCGGCGTGGTGTGGAAGACGCTGGGCGAGGATCCGCCGGTGGTGAACGTGTCGTCCCGCTACGGCGCGGTGTCCCACAACGGCCAGCGCATGGCGGGATTCAACAACATCGAGCTGATCACGGACCGCCCGCTCGCCACCAACATCGCCGAGATCAAGCGCATCAAGCGCGACTTCCCGGATCGGGCGATCGTCGTCAGCCTGATGGTGCCGTGCGTGGAGGAAAGCTGGCGCGCCATCCTGCCGATCGTCGAAGATACCGGCTGCGACGGCATCGAGCTGAATTTCGGCTGCCCTCATGGCATGAGCGAGCGCAATATGGGGTCGGCGGTGGGGCAGGTGCCCGAGTATGTCGAGATGGTCACGCGCTGGTGCAAGCAGAACACCCGCATGCCGGTGATCGTGAAGCTGACACCCAACATCACCAACATCCTGCATCCCGCCCGCGCGGCATGGAAGGGCGGCGCCGACGCCGTGTCGTTGATCAACACGATCCAGTCCGTGGTGGCCGTCGATCTCGATGCCATGACGCCGCTGCCGTCGGTGGACGGGCAGGGCACGCATGGCGGCTATTGCGGTCCCGCGGTGAAGCCGATCGCGCTGCGCATGCTGGGCGACATCGCGCGCGACCCGACGATGCGCGGCCTTCCGATCTCTGGCATGGGCGGCGTGTCGAGCTGGCGAGACGCGGCGGAGTTCATCGCCATGGGCGCGTCCGGCGTGCAGGTCTGCACCGCGGCGATGCATCACGGCTTCCGCATCGTCTCGGAGATGATCGACGGGCTGAACAACTGGATGGATGCGAAGGGCTATGCCGACATCGCGTCCTTCCGCGGGCTCGCCAACCGCAACTACGTGCAGTGGGGCGATCTCAACCTCAATTTCCACACCATCGCGCACATCGATCAGGACCTGTGCATCTCCTGCGGGAAGTGCCACGTGGCCTGCGAGGACACCTCGCACCAGTCGATCGCCAAGCTTCCGGGTCGTCGCTACGAGGTGATCGACGAGGAATGCGTGGGCTGCAACCTGTGCGCCCATGTCTGTCCGGTGGACGACTGCATCACCATGGTGCCGCAACCGGCGACGCAGGAGCGCATGGTGTGGCGGCAGCATCCGAACCACCCGGAGAATGCGGCCGTCGTCGCGCCGGAGGCGGCGATATGAGTGCCGAGCCCGTCGGCACCGGCACGAGCGGCCGTGGCGGCAATCTGGCGGTCGATCCCGATCGTCTCTGGAACAGCATCGCCGAAACGGCGCAGATCGGCGCCACGGCGAAGGGCGGCATCTGTCGCCTGGCGCTCACCGATCTCGACCGCCAGGTGCGCGACTGGTTCGTGGCCCGCTGCGAGGCGATCGGCTGCCGCGTCACCGTGGACGACATGGGCAACATCTTCGCGCGGCGCGAAGGACGGAATCCGGCGCTGGCTCCGATCGCCGTCGGCAGCCACCTCGACACCCAGCCGACCGGCGGCAAGTACGACGGCATCATCGGCGTGCTCGCCGGGCTCGAGCTGCTGCGAACGCTGCACGAGACCGGCATCAAGACCGAGGCGCCGATCGAGGTGGTGAACTGGAGCAACGAGGAGGGCTCCCGCTTCGCGCCGGCGATGTTGTCCTCCGGTGTGTTCGCCGGTGCCTTTTCCCGTGCCTGGGCGTGCGACCGCACGGATCGTGGCGGCGAGCGCTTCGGGACCGCGCTGGAAGCGATCGGATATCGCGGGGCGGAACCTTGCGGCCAGCATCCCCTGTCCGCGCTGTTCGAGCTGCATATCGAGCAGGGACCTGTTCTGGAAGCCGAGAACAAGGTGATCGGGATCGTCACCGGCGTGCAGGGCATGCGCTGGTACGAGGTGACGGTGGACGGCCAGGAGGGCCATGCCGGCGCGACGCCGATGCGTCTGCGCCAGGACGCCCTGCTGACGGCCGCCGCGATGGTCCGCAGCGTGGGCGACATCGCGGCCGCCCATGCGCCGGACGCGGTGGGCACGGTCGGATTGATCGAATGCCGCCCCAACAGCCGCAATGTCGTGCCCGGGCAGGTGTTCTTCACGGTCGATCTGCGGCACCCGTCCGACGCGGTGCTGGACGAGATGGAAGCGGCGATGCGCGCGCGGTTCGCCGAGGATGCGCGCGGGCTCGGGTTCCGCGTCGACGACGTCTGGAACAAGCCGGCGGTCCGCTTCGACGGGGAGTGCATCGCTGCGGTCCGCGAGGCTGCCGCAGGGCTCGGTTTCCCTGCGCGGGAGATCATTTCCGGGGCGGGGCATGACGCGGCCTACGTGGCCGCCGTGGCGCCCACCACGATGATCTTCGTCCCGTGCGCGGGGGGTCTCAGCCACAACGAGGCCGAGAGCGCGGAAAAGGATCATGTCGCCGCCGGGGCCAACGTGCTGCTGCGCGCCGTGCTCGATACCGACCGGCGCCTCGCGGCTGCCCGGCATGGGAACCTGTCCCCATAGGAGGCTGACCCTCTCCCTGGGGGAGGATCGTCCCGCCGCCGCGAACGGTCGGTATGCTCGCCGCGACGATGCTGCGACGACGAGCGGAAGGCGGGGAGGTTCCTCCTTGCATGGCATGCCGCTCGGGCGCGGGAAGCGGACGGCGGATGTCGGCCTCTTCCTCTCGGGTCTCGCCCAGTCCGGCGGCTTGGGGGCGGGTCGCTCGCGGTTGGCCCGGTGGCCAGCGTATGGAGAGGCTCTCGATGGCGCCGGGAGTCTCGGTCTTCCCACCTTCCGGGACGAGAATCGCGCCCTGGTTGGTCCGCCGGGATCTCCGGCGGCGGGGCGCCATGTTGGCCGCTTCTGCCATGCACGCTATCCGAAACAGACCTGACCCGCGCCTTCGGACGACATGATGGGCGCCAAGATCCTGCGGCCTTGGCCGGCGATCAGGCTGCCTGGACCCCGTCGAGAAAACTGCGGATCTGGTGGTCCAGGGCCTCGGCCTGCCGCGACAGGTTGCCGGCCGATGCCAGCATCTGAGCGGCGGCGCTCTCGTTGTTTCGGGCGTTCCGGCTGACCGTGGCGATGCTGTCGACCACGATGCGGGTGCTTTCCGCCGTCTGCTGCACGTTGAGGGCGATCTCGCCGGTGGCGATACCCTGCTGCTCCACCGCGGCGTTGATCGCGTCCGCGGCCTGACCGATGGCGCCCACGCGCTGGCCGATGCTGGCGAAGGCTCCGATCGCGGCGCCCGTGGACTGCCTGATCTGCCTCACCTGTTCGAGCACGTCCTGCGTCGCCCGCGCCGTTTGGTCGGCCAGCGATTTCACCTCGGAGGCCACCACCGCGAAGCCGCGGCCCGCCGAACCGGCGCGCGCGGCCTCGATGGTGGCGTTCAACGCCAGCAGGTTGGTCTGGCTGGCGATGGCGGAGATCATGCCGCTGATCTGCTCGACCCTGAGCGAGGACTGCGCCAGTTGCGCCACTACGTCATCGGCCTGGCGCACTTCCGTGGCGGCATCCGACGCGCGGCCGGCACCGTCCGCGGCCTGCCGGGAGATCTCGCGGATCGAAGCGCTGAGCTGCTCGCTGGCCACCGCCACGCCCTGGACGCCCTGATCGACCGTGTGCGCCGCGAGCTTCACCTTGTCCGACTGCTCGCCGGTCTGCGCGATCGCGTCGTCCATCGACCTCGCCGTGCGTTCGAGCTCGGCGGCGGCGCCGGATAGTGTCTCGATCATCTCGGCGGTCTGCGCTTCGAAGCCGCGCGCCAAGGTTTCCACGCGGGTGGCCCTCAGCTCGCGCCGCCTCGTGGCATCGGCCGCTTCGGCCGCCAGTCGCTCGGCGTCGATCATGCCGTCCTTGAACACCCTCAGTGCCGTCGCCATCAGTCCGATCTCGTCCCGCCGGCGCTCGAACGGCACCTTCACCTGCAGGTCGCCGGCCGCGAGGCGTTTCATGATCTGGGTCATCTGTCCGAGCGGTCGGGCGATGGCGCGGCCCAGCAGGACGCCGACGCCGGCGCAAAGAACGGTGGTGAGCAAGATCGCGCCGAGGATAAGGCGTCGCGCCGAGCGGCCGGCGCTGCCGGCGTCTCCGGTGGCCATGTCCGCCTTGATGCCGACGACCTGGATCTCCGATCGGAGCTTGTCCTGGAAGGCCGCATAGGCGTTGCGCATGTCGCCCAGGTAGAGCTCGGACGCGTTGTCGATGTTGGAGCTGTCGACCAGCTGGAAATACTTGACGTCGAGCGCGGCGTAGTCGCTCCACGCCGATCGAAGCGTGAAGATGGCGCTTCCCTCGCCGGCCGGCCCGAGCAGGGCGGGCAGGGTGGTCATGGTGCGGTCCACTTCCCGCAGCAGGGCCGTCAGGTCGGCGCGCACGGTGCCGCGGGTGCCTGGATCGGAGGAAAGGGCGGCCTCCGCCTCGAGCTGCCGGCACAGCATGGTCTGGCGGTCGAGCTGGGCGATGGTGCGGGTGAGAGGCAGGTAGAGATTGCTGATCCCGGCGGAGGCCTGTTCCAGCAGGCCCAGCCGTTGCACGGCGAAAAGTCCCAGTGCCGCCATCACCAGCAGCAGCATCGAGAAGGCCAGCAGCAGCTTCATGCCGATCGACCGCAGGACCATCAGCCGCGATGCCGGGGCTCCTCGTGGTCGCGAAATCCTGGTGATCCGGCGCCGCAGCCAGCGTTTCATGCTTCCCCCCTCGTCATCGCGCGCGGACGACTTCCGGAGGGAAATGCTGCGGCCGGGAGATGAAGCTTTCGCTAACCGGCGGGACGTTGCCGCCGGCGCGTGCTCAGCGATCGGTCAGCCGAAGCTCGATGCGGCGGTTCTTGGCGAACGCGGCGGGCGTGTTGCCGGCATCGAGCGGCTGGTACTGGGAGAAGGCGGTGGCGGCGAGGTTCTGCGGCTTCACCCCTTCGGCCACCAGCAGCTTGACCACGGTGATGGCGCGCGCCGCCGACAATTCCCAGTTGGTCGGGAAGCTGGACCCGGTGATCGGCTGGCGGTCCGCGTGGCCGTCCACCCGCAGCACCCAGTGCAGATCGGAAGGAATGTCCTTCGCGATCTGCTTGAGCGTGCGCGCCAGCGTCCGGATCTGCTCGGTGCCGGTCTTGCTCAGCTCGGCGCTGCCCGGGGGAAACAACACCTCGCTCTGGAACACGAAGCGGTCCCCGACCACCTGGATGCCCGGCCGGTGCGCCAGCACCTCGCTCAGCCGCCCGTAGAACTCCGAGCGATAGCGCTTGAGCTGCTCCACCTTGTCGGCCAGCGCCAGGTTCAGCTTGTTGCCCAGATCGGTGATCTTCGCGTCGCGGTCGGTCACGTCCTTCTTCGCGACGTCCAGCGCGGCCGCGATGGCGGCGAGCTGTTTCTGAAGCTCGGCCAGCTGCTGGTTCAGCAGCGTCACCTGGCCCTGGGCCTCGGCCGAAAGCCTGGTCTGCCCGGTGAGCTGGCTGGTCACGGTGGAAAGCTGGCCGCGAAGCGCGGCCTCGTCGGCCGCGGCCTTGTTCTGCGCGTCCTTGAGCGTCGCCACCTGCAGCTCGAACCCGTGGCTCTTGCCCTTCTCCATGGCCAGGAGCTGGGTCAGCTGGGCCATCTGCTGCGTGAGCTTGTCGAGCGCGCTCTGGCGTCCGGTGAGGGCAGCGCTCAGCAACGCCTGCCCGAGCACGAACACCAGCAGCACGAAGATCAGCACCATCAGCAGCGTGGACAGGGCGTCCACGTAGCCCGGCCACGCGTGCAGGCCGTTGTCGCGGGCGCCGCGCCTGCGCATCAGAACGCGTCCCGCCGGCCGCGTCGCCGCATCAGCGCGCGTCCCCGGGGCCGCCGAGGGCCGCGAGGGTGCGGGTCAGCACGCGCAGATCGTTGCGCAACTCGGCGGTGCTCTGCACCCGGCCCTGCTCGCCTTCCGTCAGCAGCCGGTTCAACAGCCGCTCGACGCTGCGCATGTGCTCGCGCAGCTCCTCCCGGCCGGGATCCACCGCGCCGTGCGGATCGGCCAGACGCTTCAGGGCCGGCGCCATCGCGGTCTGGCTTTCCGCCACCCGCATCATGATCTGCTGGTTGGCCCGCAGCAGCTCGGTGAGGCCGCCGATGCGCTCGGACAGGGCGGACAGCGTCTGCACCTGGGCGCCCCGGTTATCTTCGCCGCGCGCCATCACGCTTTGCAGCCCGTCCAGGTTCTCCGCCGTTTGTTCCAGCAGCGCCTGCACATAGGCCGGGATCGGCGCCTCGCCCTCGCCCACGGACAACGCCCCGCCGGAAAAGCGGGTGATGCCGGCGATCCATTCCTCGAGCTCGTTGAAGAACCGGTTCTGAGCCTGTCCGGCCGTGAGATCGAGAAAGCCCAGCACCAGCGATCCCGCGAGGCCGAACATGGAGCCGGAGAACGCGGTGCCCATGCCGTGCAACGGGGCCGCGAGGCCGCTCTTGAGCTGGTCGAACATCTGGGTCACGTCGCCCGAGCCGACCGACATGGAGCCGATCACGCCGCCGATCGAATGCACCGTCTGCAGCAGGCCCCAGAACGTGCCGAGCAGGCCCAGGAAGATCAGCAGGCCGGTCATGTAGCGGCTGAGCTCGCGGCTTTCGTCCAGGCGCGAGCTGAGGCTGTCGAGCAGGGACCGGGCCGCCGGGGTGGACAGGGTGAGGCGGTCGGCCCGGTTGCGGGTGGCCAGCATGGACGCCATCGGCGCCAGCAGACGCGGCGGACGGGGCGGCGTCAGCCCGGCCCGCGGCTGGCGCAGCGTCTCGATCCAGCGCACCTCGGGCGAGAGCCGCAGCACCATCAGCAGGTTCCACGCGATGCCCAGCAGCAGCACCGCGAGGATCAGGCCGTTCAGGATCGGATTGTTGTTGAACGCCCCGACCAGGGTCGGCCACAGAAACGAAACCCCTGCCGCCACCAGCAGCAGGAACAACAGCATCCTCGCCACATAGGTCGTGGGACGGGTCACTGGCCGCCTCCGGGCGCGGGGGTGGGGGGAGGAGAAGCGCCGGCGGCGGGCGCCGCCGCCGTCGTCGCGGCACCCTGGGTCGGCGCGACGCCTTCCTTTTCCGCCCCGACGAGACGCAGATCGACCCGGTCCGCCGATCCGCCGTCATGCGGCAGACCGATCGCGCGGACATAGATGCGGGTGGACGGGATGCCGGCATTGATCAGCACCGCGCGCGCGTTCAGGCCGCGGCTCAGCGCCACCCGGCGCGGCGTGGAGGGATCGTCCGGGGCGCCGGATCCGTAGGCCTCGATCTCGGCGCGCTTGGTGGGGTCGGCCTTCAGGCTGTCGGCGAAATCCCCCAGCGCCTTCATGGTGGCCGGGTTGAGATCGGCGCTGCCGGACCCGAAGCCGATCCGGGTGCCGGTGGGCAGCGACTCGACGCTGCCCGTCGCGGATTGCACCACCGGCACCGGCGGCGGCGGCGGCGGGGCATGGGTCGGCACCTGCACGGGTGCCGGACCGAGGACGGGCGGTGGCGGCGGTGCCGCGGGGATCGTCGGCGAAGGTGCGGGGCGGGCCGGCGCGGCCGCATGACCGGCGGGCTTCCTCGCGGCGGCGGGATGGGCGCCCTTGTTCGGGGTCTTCCGCTTGGCCAGCGCGTGATGCGTGGCCCCCTTCGCGGGAGCCTTGCCGCCCCCCAGGGAGTCGAGCGCGCCCTGGTTGGTGGTGATCTGCGCGGCGGCGGGAAGCATCGTCGCCAGCAGCATGGCGGCGGCGACGGCCGGGATCCGGAACGTCGTCCCGGAAGCGGCGGCGGAACGGGCGCGGTGTCGGGAAAGGGAAGGCATCGCGCGGGACCCTAGACGAGCCCCGGGTCACGCTCAACAGGCGGGCTTGAACGTCGGCGCAGGATGGAAAGTTCTAGCCCGCCAGACTGTTCTGGACGATCTCGCGCAGCTTGGGCTGGAGATAGGTGTTGCCCGCCACCACCGTGTTGATGGCGTCCATCGCCTGGGCCTCGTTGCCGTCCTGGTCGGTGGCGTAGCCGCCGGCCTCGCGCACCAGCAGCACGCCCGCGGCGCAGTCCCATGGCTTCAGTCCGATCTCCCAGAACCCATCGTAGCGGCCGGCGGCGGTCCAGGCGAGATCGAGCGCCGCCGAGCCGAAGCGACGGATGCCGGCCACCTGCGGCATCAGGGCGCCGAGCGATCGGGCGAAGGGCAGCCGGCGCTGGGCGGGCACGGACGCGAACGGAATGCCGGTGGCCAGCAACGCGTCGATCATCTCGCGCCGGGCCGACACCCGCAGCCGCCGCTCGTTCAGGAATGCCCCCACGCCCTTCTCGGCCCAGAACATCTCGTTGCCGGCCGGGTTGTAGACCATGGCCGCCGCCATCTCCACGCTGCCGTCGGGCATGCGGCGCTGCAAGCCGATGCTGATGGACCAGTGGGGGATGCCGTGCAGGAAGTTGGTGGTGCCGTCCAGCGGGTCCACCACCCATCGCCAGCTCCAGTTCTCTGCCCCCGAGGTGCCGGATTCTTCCATCAGGAACGCGTAGCCTGGGCGTGCCCGGGCCAGCTCCTCGCGGATGGTGTTCTCCGCCCGCAGATCGGCCTGGCTGACGAAGTCGCCCGGACCCTTGATGCTCACCTGCAGCTGTTCGACCTCGTTGAAGTCGCGCAGCAGGCGCTTGGCGGCCTTGGCGGCGGCGTTCTGCATCACCGTCATGTGGGCGGAGAGGCGTTGTGCCATCGGGCGGGGTTCCGGGCGCTGGAGCGTCCCGCCGCGGACCTGACGGCTCCATGCAGGCGGGAAGGCTCATCCATGACAAGGGGACCGCCGCCGCCGGCCGGGATCGGCGGGAAGGGCGGTCCGACGCGGGATCAGTTCTTGGCGCGCTCGACGTAGGACGCGTCCTCGGTACGGACCACGATGCGCTCGCCCGCCTCGATGAAGGGGGGTACCATGGTCTTCACGCCGTTGCTGAGCTTCGCTGGCTTGTAGGAGGAGGACGCGGTCTGGCCCTTCACCACCGGATCGGCTTCCACGATCTCGAGCGTGACGTGCGCGGGCAGCTCCATCGCCACCGGGTCGCCTTCCACCAGCTTCACGTTCACCGTCATGTTGTCCTGGAGGAACGCCACTGCCTCGCCCAGGATCGCCGCGGGGATCATGGCCTGCTCGAAGGTTTCCGGGTCCATCAGCACGAGGTTGTCGCCGTCGGTGTAGGAGTAGGTGTACTCCTTTTCCTCGGTCATCAGCCGCTCGACGGTATCGGCGGTGCGCCAGCGCTCGTTGGTCTTGTTGCCGGTCTTGAGGTCGCGCATCTCCACCTGGATGAAGGCGCCCCCCTTGCCCGGGGTGATGATCTGCTGCTTCAGGACCGTCCAGCGACGACCGTCGTGCTCGATGACCTGACCGGCACGGATGAGGTTCGCCTGCTGCTTCATCGTCCAGAAACCCGCCAAAAACCGATGGATAAGGAAGCGGGCTTCTAGCCCTCCGCTTCCTCCGCCGCAAGGACGTGCGAACGCCCGGCGGGGTCGCGCACCGACACCGCCGTTCCGTTCCCCGTGTCCAGATAGTCGGGTCCGAGCGGCACCTTGCCATGTCCGCCGGGGATGTCCACCACGTAGGTCGGCCAGGCCAGGCCGGTCACCCGGCCCCGCAGCCGCCGCAACAGCGCCCGGCCTTCGGCCACCGGCACATGGAAGCGGGCGGTGCCGGGCGCCGGGTCGAGCTGATGCAGATAATAGGGGCGGATGCGCGCCCGGACCATGGCGCGCAGCAGCGCTTCCATCGCGTCCTCGCGGTCGTTGACCCCGCGCAGGAGCACGCTCTGGCCCAGCACCGGGATCGCCCGCCGCTGCAGCCGCCGCACCGCAGCGACGGCGTCCGGGGTCAGCTCGTCGGCATGGTTGGCGTGCAGCACCACCCACATCGCCTTCTCGGTTTCCAGCGCGTCGGCCATCGCGTCGTCCAGCCGCGAGGGATCGGCCACCGGAACCCGGGTATGGACACGGATGGTGTGGATGTGCGGCATCTCGCCCAGCGCGGTCACGATGTGCCGCAGGCGGCGGGGCGACAGCATCAGCGGGTCGCCACCAGTGAGGATCGCCTCGCCCACTTCCCGGTGGGTGCGGAACCAGTCGAGCGCCCGTTCCAGCGCCGCCTCGTCCAGCACGCCCCCGTCCGGTCCCACATGCTCGCGCCGGAAACAGAACCGGCAGTAAAGCGGGCACACGAGCAGGGGCTTTAACAGGGCGCGATCCGGATAGCGGTGCACCACACCCGGGACCGGGGACAGCCGGTCGTCGCCGATCGGGTCGGACAGCTCGTGCGGGGCCACGACCAGCTCGTCCTCGTGCGGGAGCACCTGCCGTCCGATCGGATCGTCGCCCTCCCGGATCAGGGCGGCGAAGGCGGGCGGCACCGCGGTGGCGTAGCGTTCCGCCACCGCCGTCAGCGCGTCGCGCCGGGTCGGATCGATCAGCCCGGACGATACCAGCGAGCCGACGTCGCGCAGGGTGCGCGAGGGAAGGGGACGGGGCCGCGCGGCGGGGGCGTCGGTCGCGGCAGCGGAACCAGCATCGGGCGAGGCCACGGCGCCGTCGCCGCCCGTCATGAGGGCGGCGCCCGGGCGGTTGCGGATGTCCGCAGGTGGTGGTGGCCGGTTGCTTCCATCCATGCGGCGGCTCTATCGCGGGGCCGGGCGGCGAAGCAACCGCCGGCCCCGCCCGTGGCCTCCGCAGCGACCACGGGGCCGCTTCCCGTGCCAGGATCGCTTCAACATGTCGCCGACCCGTCTTGCCTCGCCCCTGCCGGACCGCCTGCCGTTCCTGCGCCGGCGCGGGCTGCTGATGCGGGCGACCCGCGCGTTTCTCGAAGCACGCGGCATGATCGAGGTGGAAACCCCCTATGCCGTGGCCACCCCGGGCGAGGAGGTGCATCTGCGCGCCTTCCGCACGACGCTGGAAAGCGCCGACGGCGGGCTGCAGCCATTGTGGCTGCACACCAGCCCGGAATTCGCCATGAAACGCATCGTCGCGGAGACCGGGCTGCCCGTGTTCCAGTTCGCGCGGGTATGGCGGAACGGCGAGGCGGGCGCGCTGCACGCGCCGGAGTTCACCATGCTGGAATGGTATCGCCCCGGTGCCGATCTCGATGCGCTGATGGACGAGACCGAAGCCTTGTTTCAGCGGGTGCTGCCGCCTGTCGTGCGCTGTCGAGGGGTCGAGACGCGGCTCGACGGCCCGTTCGAACGGCTCGCCATGGCGGATGCGTTTCGCCGCCATGTCGGAGCCGACCTGCTCGGCACGGCCGGCGATGCACCGGCGCTGGCCGCCCAGGCTGGCACCACCCTTCGCGAGGGCGAGGATTGGGAGGATCTGTTCTTCCGGCTGCTGCTGGAGCGGGTGGAGCCGCGCATCGGGCGCGATCGGCCGTGCTTCCTCACCCACTGGCCGGCGGCGCAGGCGGCGCTGGCCAGGCGGGATCCGACGGACGACCGGGTGGCGCTGCGGTTCGAGCTGTTCGTGGCCGGCATGGAGCTCGCCAACGCCTTCGACGAGCTCACCGACCCGGCGGAGCAACGCCGGCGGTTCGACGCCGACCGGGCGCGGCGGGCGTCGTTGCCGGTGTCCGGGGCGGGCGCCATGGACTGGCCGATGGACGAGGCGCTGCTCGAAGCGCTGTCGCGGCTACCGCCTTGTGCCGGGATCGCCGTCGGCTTCGATCGGCTGGCGATGCTGGCCGCCGGGGCGGGCGCCGTTGCGGACGTGATGTGGCTGTCGGATCATTGAGGGGGGCCTGCGCGGGAGCGTTTCGGCCGCCGAACGTCCGGTCGCGGGCGGCAACGCGGCAGGTCTTTTGTAACCTTTTGCTGTTCGCCTCATCCTGCCCGCATGTTCCAACGTTATAGGCACTAGGTAGAGCCTACCCCGTTTGCGTCCGCGGGACGCCCAGGTGCGAGTTTCATGAAGACTGTGAACAAGATCGCGGCTGTTTCGGCCGTGCTGGTTTTGGCGGGCTGCGAGGTGCCGAGCGTTGAACAACGCCGGGTGCTGGACTCGATGATCGGCCGCTCCGAGGTGGACGTCGTCCGCACCTTCGGCGTGCCCACCCGCACCTTCACCGCCCAGAACCGTACCTTCCTCGCCTATATCGACAATTATTCCTCCTATTCCCCCGGTACGCCCGGCTGGGGCTGGGGATGGGGCGGCGGTGGCTGGGGCGGCTGGGGAGGCGGCTGGGGTGGCTATGGCGGCTTCGGGCCCTATGGCGGCTGGGGCGGCGGCATCCCCCCGTCCTATTACTCGTCGAGCTGCCAGACGACCTTCGAGGTCAACAACAGCAAGGTGTCCGGCTGGACCATGCGCGGCGACGGCTGTTGATGCCGCCGGCCTGAGCCGCTCGTCCTCCCGCACGCTTGCCGCGGAGCTTTCCGACCGATAAGGCGTTGTGGAAGCGTTACGGGAGGGCATCGGATGCTGGGTGAACGTCGGACGAGGCGCGGTCGCGTCATGCGCGGACTTCTCGCGGCGTCTTCGCTAGGGCTGTTCGCTCCCGTGCTTGCCGGGTGCGAAAGCACGGCGCGTCAGGACCCCTTCTTCGTGCGGGCCAGCACGGACACCTACGTGTTCGATCGCGCGCCCTTGTTCCGCGACCGGCCCCTGAACGAGAGCATCCTGTCGTCGCTCCAGCTGGCCGACTATGCGGCGGCGATGCGGGCCACCGGCGTGCTGGACGAGCTTCAACGCCCGGGGCCCTACACCGTGTTCGCGGTGCCCAATCCGCCCCTGGAGGCGGAGCAGACCTTCTATCGCGGACAGCTGATGGCGCCCGGCAATCTGGACGCGCTGCGCCGGGTGCTCGCCTTCACCGTGGTGCCGGGCCGCTACACCACCGGGACACTGCGGCAGATGATCGCGAAGCAAGGGGGCCCGATCGGTCTGCGGACGCTGAGCGGCGATGTGCTGGGTGTGTCGACCGACCCGCGCACCGGAGAACTGCTGCTGAGCGACCGCCGGGGAAACCAGAGCCGCTTGTGGCTTTCCGACATGCCGCAATCCAACGGGGTTCTGTTCGCGACCCAGTCGCTGCTGCTCCCTGGACAAGCGCCCGTCACGCCGGTGGCCAGCCGCCCGGCACCCGCCTTCCGCTGACGGAAATCTCCCTGAAGGACCTGCCCCGGCCCCGCCGGCCGGGGTTGATCGCGACGGCCAGGGTCCGGGCTGCCCTTTCGATCCTCGGGCGGTGGCGACGGGGTGCGGGCGACGGAGGACCACCCCCCTCCTTCACGCGCGGAAGGGCTGCCAGCGTCCGTAGGTCGCCGACCGCCATACCCATTCCAGCGCCCCGAACCGGAAGTGGCGCAGCCACCAGAGGCTGACCGCCACCTGGACCGCGAACAGCCCACAAGCCATCGCCAGGTCGGCGGTGGCGCCGCTACGGCGGACCAGGCCGAGCCCGAACCCGTCGAACACCAGCAGGTAGAACAGGCTCTGGCTCACGTAGTTCGTGAGGGCCATGCGGCCGAATGCCGCGATGCCTCGCACCGCCCAGCCATTGGGCCGCGCTCCGCACAGGATCGCCAGGAGGGCGCCGTATCCCGCGGCGAGCCATGGGGTGGCGATCGTGTTCAAAAGGCCGGCCAGTGTTTCGGCGACGGCGCCATGCGCCGCCTGTCGGGCGAGGATCGCCGCCAGGGACAGCGCGAGGCCCGACGGGAGCAGGAGCGACACCGCCCGGCGGGTGGCGGCCTCGTGCGCGGCCGGCTTCTGAAGCCAGCCCTGCCGATAGATCCAGGCGCCGATCAGGAACTGCCCGGCGATCGGTCCCCAGGTCGAGATCACGGAGTCGACCCGTCCGTAGTTGCGCAGCACGCGCTGGAACCCCGTCGTGACCATCGACCGGTAATCGCCGTCCGACAGCGCGTTCCAGAACGCACCGTGAGAGGTCTGCACCGACACCGGCGCCGGAAGGCCGGGATCGAGCCAAACCAGAGGCCCGGCGAGCTGGTCGGCGAGAAACTCCGACCCGAGCAGCAGCAGCAGGCCGGTGGCGAGAAGCGCGCGACCGGACCAGCGTCGGACGAGGGGCAGGAGGAAGCCCAGTGCCGCATAGTCGTGGAGGATGTCGCCGAACCACAGGAAGAAGAGCTGGAGCAGCCCGAGCAGCAGAAGGAAGCCCAGCCTCCGGCGGTAGATGCGTCCCGCGTCTCCGCCTCGTCGCAGCACGCGGTCGGTGAACAGCGCGAAGCCCACGCCGAACAACACCCCGAAAAGGCACTGGGCTTTCCCCTCGACGAGCCACTCGCCGAGGAAGCCGACAATCCGGTCCAGCGGCGCCGTGGGCAGGGCGGCCTGGACCGCGCGCGGCATGAAGGCCCGAGTGGTCACGAACAGGTTCATCCAGATCACGCCGAACAGGGCGAAGCCGCGGATCACGTCGATGACCTGCAACCGCTCGGAGCCGGAAACCGGGCTGGTGACCGTGGCGGGTGCTGTACTGGATGAAACAATCAGAATTTCCGACAACACGTCCTCGCCCGCTTCCGCTTCCGTTGGGGCATGCCGCATCGCGAGCGGCAGTCCGACAAGCAAGGGCAGCAAGGGTCGTGCCACCGCGCAATCTTTGTCCGGGCGTTGGAAATGCGAGCTTCGGGCACTCGCTGCCGACGACCGCGCCGATCGTTTTCGAAATTGTTGACGGCGATCGCCAACTGTTTGCGGATCGCCTATTGCGAACCCGTCGGAGCCCCGGCGCTGCATCATGGTGCGGGAGCGAGGCCCGTCAGGCGGCTACCGGCGAACACGCTTGGATGCCCGGACGGGGCCGTTTCGTTCACGGCCGCGACGGCCGCGACGTCAACTTGCGGCGTCGGCGATGGCTTGGTTCATGGCGCGCACCCCGGCGTCGGGACCTTCGGGGTGGGACCACACCGCGCCGATTACCGCCAGGAAATCGGCCCCGGCCTGAACCAGCGGCGCGCAGTTTCCGGGGGTGATGCCGCCGATCGCCACCACCGGAAGTTCCATCATCTCGCTCCACCAGCGCAGCAGCCCGGGATCCGCCCGCACCGAGGTGTCCTTGCTGGCGGACGGAAAGAAGGCGCCGAACGCCACGTAGTCCGCGCCAGCTTCCCCCGCGCGCATCGCGAGATCGCGGCTGTCGTAGCAGGACACGCCGAGTTGCCTGTCGCGGAGCATCGTTCTCGCGCGGGCGGCCTCCATGTCCTCCGCGCCCACATGGGCACCGTCGCAGCCGGCGCGCGCCGCGAGGTCGGGCCGGTCGTTCAGGATCAGGGCTACATCCCGAGCCTCGGTGATCGGCCGCAAGCGGTCCACGGCCCTCAGCACCGTGTCGTCCACGACATCCTTCAGCCGGATCTGCAGGGCGGCCACGTCGCCAGCATCCAGGGCGCGCTCCAGCAGCGGGGCAAGCGCATCCGGATCGAAGGTGGGAGGCGTCACCAGGTAGAGCCGGCAGCCATCGGAAGCCATCGCGGTGCTGCGATCCTCGGGTCGGAGGAGGGGTAGTTTCGGGGCGCCAGCGCTGTCGCCGCCTTTCCATTTCTCCTAGCGCCCGCGGAGCGGGGGAACAACCGCGACACCACCGCGTCGTCGACCGGACAGAAACGCGGCCAGCGATCTCATCGCGTAGGACCCGGCCGGATCGGGTGGCAGGCGTCCGGGAACGGCGAGGTCGAAGGCTGCCGGCCGGGCGGACAAGCAAACGCCGTTTCGCGCCTCCGCGCGTCGGCGCACCGTGTCTTCCTGCGCAGCGGCATGATCCAGCACCAGCAGGCGCTGGCCGGCGCGTATGGCCTCCAGGGCGGCGGCCACGTCGTGTCCGCAATCCAGCACATGATCGAACGGCACCCCGGACTGCCCGGCGGCGAGCACGGCCATCATCGCCCGCCACCAGGGCACGCCCATGAAGGCTCCGGCCCCCGGCGGCGACAACAGCAGCACGCCTTCGACTTCCGCGTGGGCGGCAACGGCCAGCATCGTCCGCGCGGTCCGGACATCCCCGGCCACCAGGACGGGCCAATCCGGGAGGCGGACGGGTGCGTTCACCCGGGAAGGACCGTCGGCTTCATGCTTGACCTTGAACGGAACGCGGGCGATCAAATCAAGTCCGCTCTTTTCCTTCTTCCGGATCATGCGGGGTGGCGCCGGATGCCCCTGTCTCGTTCCGATCCCCCGTTCGTCCGCCGCCGGCGCGGGCCGTTTCAATCAGGATGACGCGATGACGCCATGCGCCGGCCCGGGCCGACAGGACTCATGATGTTGAGCGGAACCGTCGCCTCGTCCGACCTCGTTTCTCCCGAAGGCGAGGCTCCCGGTGCCCATCGTCTCGACTCGGCGCTGAGCCGCATCGCCGATGCCGCCGGCCGGCAGGCGGCGCGCATCCGCGAGCTCGAACTGACGGCCAGGGCGGCGCAGCACGACGCGGAGATCGCCCGGGCGGCCGAGTCCGAGATGCGCCAGATCCTGCGCGCTTACGAGGCATCCGACGATCCCGACGCGCGGCGCCAGGCGCTGGAGGAGGCGCACGCCGAAGGTCGGCGCGAAGGCGAGAGCGCGGCGGAGGAGCGGCTGCGCGGCCTCGCGGCGGAACTTGACGTGATGATCGAGCGGGTCCGTGCCGCGCTCGGTCAGGACGAGGCGAACCGTCTCGGTCTGGAGAGCGCCGGCTCGCTCCGGGGCGTGGACGACGAAACAACGGCCGGAAGCGATGCGGCGGGGTTCGACGCGGAACCTTCCGCCGCCGAAGCCCGTCGCTGAGGGGAGGAGCCGATGGCGCAGGTCACCGTGCGGATCAACGGCTACGCCTATACCGTCGGATGCGAGGACGGGCAGGAAGCGCATCTGCAATCCATGGCCCAGCAGGTGGAACGCCGGGTGGAACGCATCCGCTCGATCGGCGGCCAGAGCGGGGAAGCCCGTCTGCTGGCGCTGGCCGCCCTGCTGATGGCCGACGAGCTGCACGATCTCGCGGCGGAGAAGCTGCCGTCCGGCACCACGGACGCCCTGATCGAGGGAGAAAGGGCGCGTGCCCTGGTCCAGAGCCGCGATCGCCGGCTGCACGATCTCGCCGATCGCGCGGAAGGGATTGCGGCGGCGCTGGAGCGTGACTAGCTTTACGGGGCGGGGCTGCCCGGTTCGTCAGGCGATATAAACCCCTGGGCCGATAAGCACTTCCCTGGGAGCTGGCACTGTCGCGGCCCTGGTCGCGTTACCTGGCGCCCACCTGCACTTGCGGGTTCCGGGAGGTTCATAGTCCAACGGCCATGGCGGCTCCGCACTCCTTCCCAGACCAGCCCCCTTCATCCGGCGACATCAAGCGGACCCTCCGGCGCGAGGTGCGCCTGCGCCGCGAGCGGACCGCCAGCGATGCCGCGTCGCTCTGCGAGGGCATCGCGCGGCTATGCGGCTCCCTTCCGTCTGCCACGGTGATCGGGGGGATCTGGCCGCTGCCCGGCGAGCCCGATCTGCGGCCGGCCTGGACCGCCCTCCACGGCGCCGGTCATGTCGTGGCACTTCCCGAAACCACGCCCCGGGGCGAGCCGCTGCGTTTCCGGCGCTGGGATCCCCGGCAGCCTATGCTGGGTGGCCGCTTCGGGACCTCCCATCCGGACGGGCCGGTGCTCGTTCCGGGGCTAGTGTTCGTGCCGCTGCTCGCCTTCGACGACAGGTGCCACCGGCTGGGCTATGGCGGCGGCTATTATGACCGGACGCTGGCGGCGCTGCCCGGGGCGAGGGCGGTGGGCGTCGGGTTCGAATGGCAGCGTGTTCCGCGGCTGCCGGTGGAACCGTTCGACGTGCCTCTCTCGGCCGTGCTGACGGAGAAGCGGCTGATCCCCGGACAGGGAGTGGGTGTTGAGGATCTTGTTTCTGGGTGACGTGGTGGGCCGCAGCGGCCGCGACGCGGTGGAAGCGCGGCTGCCGGAGCTTCGTCGGCGGCTGTCGGTGGATCTGGCGGTGGTGAACGGCGAGAACGCCAGCCACGGATTCGGGCTGGCGCCGGCGATGGCGGACTCGCTGTTCGCCGCCGGCTGCGACGTGATCACGCTCGGGAACCACGCCTGGGACCGGCGCGAGCTGATCGGCCACATCGGCAACGCGCCCCGCATCGTCCGGCCGTTGAACTTCCCGCCCGGCACGCCGGGGCAGGGCAGCGTGATGGTGGAAGTGCCCGGCGGCCGGCGCGCCCTCGTGTGCAACGTCATGGGCCGGCTGTTCATGGACCCGATGGACGACCCGTTCCGCCTCGTCGCCGACCTGCTGTCCCGCCACCGTCTCGGTGGCACCATGCAGGCGATCGTGGTGGATATCCACGCCGAGGCCACCAGCGAGAAGCTGGCGTTCGGGCATTTCCTGGACGGCAAGGTGTCCCTCGTGGTCGGGACCCATACCCACGTGCCGACCGCCGATCATCGCGTGCTGCCCGGTGGCACCGCGTTCCAGAGCGATGCCGGGATGTGCGGCGACTATGACAGCGTGATCGGCATGAACAAGGAGGGCGCGACCCTGCGCTTCGTCCGCAAGATGCCGGGCGAGCGGCTCCAGCCCGCCGACGGCGAGGCCACGATCTGCGGGGTGCTGGTGGAAACCGACGACGCGACTGGCCTCGCGCGCTGGGCGCGGCCGCTGCGGATCGGTGGGCAGCTTTCGGAAGCGATGCCCGACTGAACGGGCCCTTCAAGCCGCGCTTGTCCGTTCCGGGGCTGTCGGAAGAACATTCGGCGCCCGCGCCGCCGCGCTGACCCGGAATGATCGCTCGATGGGACCGCCCCGCGACGATCCGCAGCAGGCTGCGTGCTTATCGGCAAGGTCGGCGTGCGGCAGGCAATTCGGCACGAACGGGATTCCGGTCGGGCGTGCTCCCCGTGCAAAGCGGAGCGTCGCGCTCTCACACCGTGGTGACGGAGAAAGCGGATGGCATGATCCTCCGGTCTTCTCCATCCTCTGATCCCGTCACGCGGACTTCCGGCGCGCAGCCCCGGGCCCGGGCGCCGGGACTCCGGCCAGTCGGGCGTCCACTCATCCGGCGAACGAGGAGAACGACGATGAGCCTGTCGGTGGCGGTGCTGCTGGGGTCGGTGCGGCAGGACAGGGTGGGACTCCGGGTGGCGCGCTTCCTCCTGCGCGCGCTGGAAGAGCGGGGGCATCGTCCGACCCTGGTGGACCCGATGGCGTCGCGGCTGCCGTTGCTCGACCGGATGTACAAGGAGCATCCGCCGGGAGAAGCGCCGGCGGTGCTGGAGGAACTGGCGACGCTGTATCGCGGCGCCGACGCCTTCCTGATGGTCAGCGCGGAATATAATCATGGCATCCCGCCGGCGCTGAAGAACCTGCTGGATCATTTCCTGGAAGAGTATTTCTGGCGGCCTTCCGCCATCGCCTGCTACTCGGCCGGTTCCTATGGCGGGGTGCGCGCCGCCATGCAGTTGCGTATGACGCTGGCCGAGCTCGGCATGCCGTCGATCCCGTCGCTGCTGCCATTTCCCCGCGCGGCCGCATCGCTGGACGAGGAGGGGCGACCCCTCGATCCGGCGCATCCGCCGCGGGCCGATCGCTTTCTCGACGAGCTGGAATGGTATGCCGAGGCCCTGCGGGACCGGCGATCGCGAGGTGTGCCCTACTAGCCGCGATCACGGCGGGATCGGCGATGGTGAGGCGTCGCGGCCGAACGATCGGTGATCGAGCGCCTCGCCCCGAAGAATCCCCCTGGGCGAGGCGGGGCCGGCTCACCGGAACGGCGGCTCGTCGAAGCCGCGCAGCTTGCGGGAGTGGAGCCGGTGCACGCCGGCCTCGCGCAGGGCACGCATGGTTTCCAGCCCCACCAGCAGGTGCTGGCTCACCCGCTCGCGATAGAAGCTCTGCGCCATCCCGCCGAGCTTGAGCTCGCCGTGCAGCGGCTTGTCGGACACGCACAGCAGGGTGCCGTAGGGCACGCGGAAGCGGAACCCGTTCGCGGCGATGGTGGCGGACTCCATGTCCACCGCGATCGACCGGCTCATGTTGATGCGCGCGAACAGCGCGTTGAAGCGGAGCTCCCAGTTGCGGTTATCCGTGGTCATCACCGTGCCGGTGCGCATGCGGGTCTTGAGCTCGTCGCCCTGAAGGCCGGTGATGCGCGAGGTCGCTTCCTGCAGCGCCACCTGCACCTCGGCGATCGGAGGCACCGGCATGTCCGGCGGCAAGTCGTCGTCCAGCACGTGGTCGTCGCGCAGATAGCCGTGCGCCAGCACGTAGTCGCCGAGCCGCTGGGTGCGGCGCAGTCCGGCGCAGTGGCCCAGCATCAGCCAGCAATGGGGGCGCAGCACCGCCACATGGTCGGTGATGGTCTTGGCGTTGGACGGTCCGACGCCGATGTTGATCAGGGTGATGCCGTTTCCGTCCGCCCGGGTCAGGTGGTAGGCGGGCATCTGGGGCAGGTTGGCGGGCGGCGTCGCCTCGCCGTCGCCCGGCCGGTGCAGGATGCCGCCCGGTTCGGCGAACAGCTCGTAGTCGGCGCGCGCATCCACCTGCTCACGTCCCCATTGGCGGAACGCGTCGACATAGCGCTGGTAGTTGGTGAGCAGCACGAAACGCTGGAAATGGGCCGGATCGGTACCGGTGTAGTGCCGCAGCCTGGCCAGCGAGTAGTCGGTGCGCTCGGCGGTGAACAGCGCCAGGGGGCGCGGCAGGGACGGGTTGGGTTGCAGCTCGCAGTTGGCGATCCGGTCGTCGGTGACGGTCAGGTCCGGCAGGGCGAAGCGCCGCGACAGCCGGCGCAGCTCGGCTTCCGTGATGTCGGTGACGCTGTTCTCGATCACGTAGGGCAGGGGGATCGGGCGGCGTGACCGCCCCACCAGCACCGGCCGCCCGTAGAGCGACAGCAGGGCCGCGATCTGTTCGCGCAGATAGGAGCGGAACAGCGCCGGCCGGGTCACCGTCGTACCGTAGAAGCCCGGTTCCAGCTGCACTCCGTAGGGGAACCTCGTGCCCTCCGGCAGGTCCTCGGCGTCCGTCAGCAGTTCCATCGCCAGATAGGGATAGGTCGCTTCGCTGCGGTGCGCGGCGGTTCCGGGGTCGCCGGCCTCGAAGCTGCTCCGCAGGGCGTCCAGGCTTTCCTGGAACAGGTCGTCCAGCCGGTCCACCGCCTCACCGGCATCGGTGAAAGCCTCGAAGCCGGTGCCGATGCTGTCGCGGATGGCGCCGAACGCCGATGTCCCGCCTTGTGCCGTCGCCATGAGGATGTCCACTCCCGCCATCCGGCGTGGCGCCGGGACGCAACTTTGCCATTCCCCGGGCATCCTGGCACCAACCTCGTCACGACGGCGCCGGAGACCCGACACCTTGCCCATCGTTCTCACCGTTCTCGTGCTGCTGTTCATCACCGTGCTGAGCAGCCTGCTGTCGCGGCTGGTTCGCCTGCCGCTGCCGCTCCTGCAGATCTTCCTGGGCGTCGGGGCCGCGCTGCTCGGCATGGAGGTGAGCTTCAAGCCGGAACTGTTTCTGCTGCTGTTCATCCCGCCCTTGCTGTTCTCGGACGCCTATCTCACGCCGAAGCGCGAGTTCCGAGAACTGCGCGGCGTGATCGTGATGCTGGCGCTGGGGCTGGTGATCTTCACCACGATCGGCTGCGGCTATTTCATCCACTGGCTGGTGCCCGGCATCCCGCTCAGCGCCGCCTTCGCGTTGGCCGCGGTCTTGTCGCCCACCGACGCGGTGGCGGTGAGCGGCATGCTGCACGGCCGGCCGGTGCCGCGTCGCTTCATCCACATCCTGTCCGGCGAATCCCTGCTCAACGACGCCTCGGGCCTGGTTTGCTTCAAGTTCGCCGTCGCCGCGGCGCTGACCGGGACGTTCTCGCTCGCCGGAGCGACGGGGGCCTTCCTGCTGGTCTCGCTCGGGGGGCTGGCGGTCGGCGCGGCCTTGGCCTGGCTGATGGGAGTGGCGGTGCGCTGGCTGATCGCCCGCAACCTCGAGGACCCTGCGAGTTTCGCGGTGCTGGGCGCGCTGCTGCCCTTCGCGTCCTATCTGGCCGCAGAGGAGTTGCAGGTGTCGGGCATCCTCGCCGCCGTCGCCGCCGGCCTGACCATCAGCCAGATGCGCGCGTTCCACGGGACCCGCACCCATACGAGGCTGGCGGGTGGCGCGATCTGGAACGCCATCTCCTTCACCTTCAACGGCATGATCTTCCTGCTGCTCGGCCTGCAGCTGCCATCCATTCTTCGCGACGGCTTCCATACCGCCAGCGCCACCGGCTCCTCGCCCTGGCTGCTCGGCGGCTCCATCGTGCTGATCACGGTGATGCTGGCGCTGCTGAGGGTGGTCTGGGTCGGCGCCACCCTGTTGTCGCGCATGATGATGTCGCGGTGGCGCAAGGTGCGGGATACCACGCCCTCGCCGCGAATCATCGTGGCCTTCGGCATCGCGGGCGTGAAGGGCGCGGTCACCCTCGCCGCCATCCTGTCGCTGCCGACCGCCGCCCTGGACGGCGCCGAATTCCCGGGACGCGAGCTGCTGGTGACGCTGGCCGCGGGGGTGATCCTGTGCTCGCTCGTCATGGCGACGGTGGCGCTGCCGCCGCTCCTGGCGGGCACGGCGATGGGCGATCTGGATCCGATGGCCAAGGAAGTCGATGGCGCGCGGCTCCAGCTCGCCAGGGTGGCGGTGGAGGCGGTGGAGCGCGGCAACCTGCTCGCCACGACGGCCGCCGTGCAGGAGGAGCCCGACCGCGTCACCGACCGGGAAACCGTCAGCGAGGCGGTGCTGGGCGACATGCGCGACCGGCTGGCCCGGCTGTCCCTGATCGACGGGGTGGCCGACGCGGACGAGGAGGAGGTCCGGTCCCGCCGCGCGGTGCTGCGGCGGCAGCGGATGGAGGCGTCCATGCGGCTGCGGATCGTGCGGCTGCAGCGCGACGCGCTGACGGCGCTCCGCACCTCGGGGCAGATCAACGACGAGAGCGAGCGCTTGCTCGAGCGCGAGCTCGACTACGAGGAGGAGGTGCTGCGCAACGCCGCCCGGCTGCTGCCTCGCCCCGCCGAGATCGCCGCCGGCGCCCCCGCGGGATCGTGACCGGGATCAGCGCAGCAGCACGTAGTTGATGGTGAGGTCGATGTCGAAATGGTCGCCCTCCATGTCGGGCGGCACGTCGGGAAGGCGGGCGCCGCGGAACATGCCCTGGGTGGCGTCGTCGAGCGAATAGGAACCCGACGAGCTGACCAGCCGGATGCTCTTCACCCGTCCCTGGCGATCCAGCACCACGTGCACGCTGGACGGCCCGTCCTCGCCGCGACGGGCGGCATCCTCCGGATAGTACATGTGCCGGCGGATCCAGGCGCCGATCATCTCCGCGTAGTCGTCGCTGACGCCCTTGATGCCGACGGTGGCGTAGGGCGTGTTCACCTTGCCGTTCTTCACCAGGGGGCCGAGCGACAGATCCACCGGCGAATGGGAGCCGCCGCCGCGTCCGATGCGGGGGCGGGGCGGCCCGGGCACGGTCTGGGCGAACGATGAGTCCATCGGGTGGGACAACGGCGAGGCGGAGCGCGACGCCTGGCGCCGTTCGGGGGCCTGGAGCCGGAGCGGCACCCGCTCGGAATGTTCCCGGGTCTGGGTGGTCGGGGGCGAGCGCTTCCGCGCCACCGGCAACGGCGGCAGTTCGGGCACCGGCACCGGTTCGGGCGTCGGCGGGGGGATGGCTGGCGTGACGTCCGGCACCGGCACCTCGACCGGCGGGGGCGGAGGCGTGGCCTCGTGCTGCTCGGCCTCGGTCTTGCTCGGCTCGGAGGCCGCGGAGGGTGCCTTGGTCGTGGCCGGATTGCCGCCCACGGTCTGGTCTTCGATCTTGTTGTCGCCCTGCATGCCCGCGGTGCCGAACACCATCTGCACCGCCGGCTCGGGCGGCGGCGGCCGGAGCGCCTGCCGGGCGAACAGGATCGACAGCACCACCAGCCCCAGCAGATGGGCGATGCCCGATCCGATCAGGGCATTGCGGATGCGGCGGGCGCGGACCCCGTCTTCTTCCGGGCGCCCGCCCAGCGGCGGCAGCGCATTCTCCACGGGCTGGTCCGGAATCGCGGCGACCGCTCCGCGGGCATCCCTGCCGGCGACGGCCGGCGCGTCGCCCCGGGGCACCACCGGGAGGGCGGCCTTCCGGCTGTCCGCGGGTGCTGCGAGCCGGTCGCGCGGGCCGGAGCCCGCCGGCCGGACGAGCAGGAACGGCTCGAGGCGACGATGTCTGGTGGGCGCCATGGCGGGGAGGCGGAGCTCCAGCGGTCGCTCCCGGCGACGCGACGAACGGTTGCGACGAACGCCCGGGGGGCGCGACGCCGCATCCTGCCATCGGCCCGCGCGATGGCCAACCGGTCCGCGACGGCGGCGGCGCGATCCCGCCGGGCAGCGGGACGGCGGCGGATCGCTGGGAACGGCAGGGAGGACGCCGATCGGACGGGGTGCGGGAACCGACGATTGTCACGCAAGGCGGGGTCAGCGTTACTGTTCGCGAGCGATTCTTGGTGATCCCGGCCGCCGGGGATGACCATGACGGCCGTCCCGGGCGCCCGCGAGCGGCCCGGCCTGACGGCGAGATGGCCGATCCTCGGCGATGTCCTCGCTCGTCGACGTCATTGCGCGTCGCCTGCGCCCCGTGATCCCGGGCTTCCACGGATCGTGATCCGGGGGTGGTCCCTGGCTTGCCCCACCGCCGTCGCGCTGGTTGGATGCGGCCGGTGACGACCATCGTTTTCCTGCCGGCCGACGGCCACCTCGAGCGGTCCGAGGTGGAGGCCGTTCTTCGGGATCCGGTCGCCCCCGCGGCGCCGGTTCCCGGCGGGGTGATGGCGGGGCGGCGGCATCTGCTGGCCGCCGATCCGGAGCTGGCGGCCCTGATCCGCCGGGTCGGGCGATGCCGCCTGCGTGCCGACACGACGCGCGAGCCCTTCGAGAGCCTGATCCGGGCGATCGCCCATCAGCAGCTGCACGGCCGGGCGGCGGAGGCGATTCTGGGCCGTATGCTGGCGCTGGATCGTGGCGACGGGGGCGGGGCGTTTCCGGATGCCGCCGGGCTGCTGGCGGTGGCTCCCGAAGCCCTGCGCGGTTGCGGCTTCTCCATGGGCAAGATCGCCGCGATGCGCGCGGTGTGCGAGGCACGGCTGGCGGGCGTGGTGCCGACCCGCCGCCAGGCGGCGCGGATGCCGGACGAGGTTCTGATCGAGCGGCTGACGAGCCTCAAGGGCATCGGCCGCTGGACGGTGGAGATGCTGCTGATCTTCTCGCTCGGCCGCCCCGACGTGATGCCCGTGGACGATTTCGCCGTGCGCGAGGGGTGGCGGTTGATCAAGAAGCTGGACCGGCAACCCAAGCCGAAGCAGCTGCTGGCCGACACCAGAGCCCTCAGTCCCTACCGCTCCATGGCGGCCTGGTATCTGTGGCGGGCGGCCGACGAGGCCAAGCCGCCCGGCATCGCCAACCCGATGACCGGCGCGTGAGCCGCCGGGCGGCGGTCAGCCGGCGACGAAGGCTTCCAGCAGCTGCGCGAAGCGCTCGGGATGCTCGGCATGGAGCCAGTGCCCGGCTTCCTCGATGACCTCGAACCGGTGGTTCGGAAACAGCCGGCGCATCACCCGGTGGTGCTCCGGCTGGATGTAGGGCGAGTTGCCGCCAGCCAGGAACAGGGTCGGCCCGTAGAAGGAATGGCCTTCCGGGATATAGGGCCAGCCCTCGATGTTGGTCATGGAAGCGACGATATCGGACAGTCCGATGATCCAGCCGGGATTGTCGCCCAGCCGTATGTTCTGCAGCATCAGGTTGCGCACGTCGGCGCTGGGGATCTTTTCGGCCAGCAGCGCGTCCGCATCCGTCCGGTTGAGGTAGGACGGAAACGATATCTTCAGCATCTCCTCGCCCAGACCGAACGATCCGTGGCCGGTGCGGGCCGGGGGAATGTCGGCCACCAGCAGGCTGTGCACGGCATCCGGCTTGGTGAGCGCCAGGGTCATCGCCGCCTTGCCGCCCATGGAATGACCCACCAGGGTCGCCGGCAGCGCGTCGTGCGCCGCCAGCGTCTCGGTGAGGTCGAAGGCCATCGTGGTGTAGTCCATCTGGCCGTGCGGGCTGTCGCCGTGGTTGCGCAGATCGACGGCCAGGGTGCGCCGGTCCCGGGCGAGGCGACGCTGGAAATAGCCGAGATTGCGGGCCCGGCCGAACAGGCCATGCAGCAGCACGACGGGCGGCGCGGAGGATGGAGTTCCGGTGCGTTCCGGACCGCGCTCCACGACGTTCAGCTTCAAGCCCGGTTCCTCCTGCCGTGAGCGGCGGCCCGATCCCCTGCAAGCGCGAAGCGGGGAGGGTCCAGATCAGAAGCGCAGGACGATCTTCCCGGCGTGCGAGCCGCTGTCGAGCAAGCTATGGGCTTCCGCAACCTCCGTGAAGGGCAGCGCGGCGTGGATCAGGGGTGCGATTTCGCCGCGCTCCAGCAGCGGCCAGGCTTCCCGTCGCAGCGACGCGGCGATCCGCGCCTTGAAGGAGGCGGGCCTCGGCCTGAGCGTGGTGCCGGTCACGTGGAGGCGGCGCGTCATGATCCGTGCCAGGTCCGCATCCGGAGCCTTCGCGCCGCCCTGGAGCGCGATGATCACCAGCCGGCCGTCGGTCGCGAGGCTGCGCAGGTTGGGATCGAGATACCGGCCGCCGATCATGTCGAGGATGACGTCGACGCCGCGCTTCTGCGTGAGCTCGGCGATGCGGGCCGCAAAATCCTCCTCGCGGTAGTTGATCGCGGCGGTCGCACCGAGACGCACGCTCGTGGCGCATTTCTCCGCGGTGCCGGCCGTCGCGAACACCGTGATCCCGCGGCGGCTGGCGAGCTGGATCGCGGTGGAGCCGATGCCGCTCGTCCCGCCATGCACCAGCAGGCTGCTCCCGGCCCGTGCCACGTTCTCCTCGAACAGGTTGGACCACACGGTGAAATAGGTCTCGGGCAGGGCGGCGGCGCGGACGGCGTCGTAGCCTTCGGGCCACGGGAGACATTGACCCGCGGGGACGGCGCAGAACTCCGCGTAGCCGCCGCCGTTGGTCAGGGCGCATACCCGGTCGCCCAGCGCGAGGGCGTGCGCCCCCTCGGTGCCCTCCGGCGCGCCGCCGACCGCCACGATCTCCCCCGCCACCTCGAGGCCCAGCAGCGGGCTCGCATCGGGAGGTGGCGGATACAGGCCCTTGCGCTGCATGGCGTCCGGGGCGTTCACGCCTGCCGCTTCCACCCGGATCAGCACCTGGCCGGGGCCCGGGCGCGGGGCGGGCACGGTGCCGATCTCGAGAACCTCGGGCCCACCCGGCTCGCGGACGATCGCCGCGCGCATGCTGGTCGGCATTTCCATGTTTTCTTCATCCTTCGGCCATCATTCACGGTGCAGCATCCGTGCATGAGACAGGAAACCGTCGCGGGCGCGTCCGGTTGTCTCGATCGTCCCCTCAGCAGGAAGGAGGTTCGCCACCATGCGGCATCTTCTGAACGACCGCCGGTCTTCCGGCTTCCGGCTGGTCGAGCATCTCAACCGTCCGTCCCGTGCGGTCGTCTCCGGCGGCCAGCAGGAGCCTCTGATGCCGCCGGTGCCGGGTGAGCCCCCGGTCGATCCGGACGCTCCCATCCCGATGGAGGACCCGCCGGCGCCCATTCCGGTGCCGCCGCCGAGCGAACCTCCTCCGATGCAGCTTTCGCGCTAGCAACCCTCGCGCGAAGCTGTCAAAGCGGGAGCCGGAAGACGGTCCGGCCCCGTCCGGCACCGACTCCTCGGTTCTTCCGACCCGTCGCCCGCCGTGACGACGCTTCGTTTCTGTTTCCGCGTCTCGCCGTCGCGCTGTCCTGGATCTCATCTCCACCGTGCCGGACTCGCTGAGTTCCTTCATCTCCCGCGCCGGAAGCGGCCGCGACCGAGCTCGGATCAGGAGCCTGCTGGGCGGAGGGCGCGCGTTCCGGGGCTGGGTGCTGCATGCTCCGGTCACGCTCCGGGCGCTGGTGCGCACCGACGAGATCTGGCTCACCATCCTGGCCTGCGGCGTCGGGCTGCTTGCGGGCCTGCTCGTGGTCGGCATCAACGAAACCACGCTGCTGATGCACCGGGTGCTGTTCGCGCTGTCGAACAACGGCCGCTTGTCGGGGCTGCCCTCGGTGGATCCGTGGCGTGCCGTGCTGGTGCCCACCGGCGGCGGATTGCTGCTCGGGTTGTTCGGGATCCTCGTGGCGAAAATCGGTGCCGGCCGACCGGTCGATCCCGTGGAAGCCAACGCGCTGCATGGCGGCCGCATGTCGTTGCGGGACAGCATCATCGTGGTGCTGCAGACCGTGCTGTCCAACGGCGTCGGTGCGTCCATCGGTCTGGAAGCGGGCTACAGCCAGATCGGCGCGGCCTTGTCCTCCAAGCTGGGCCGGTCGTTCCGGGTGCGCCGGGGCGATCTGCGGGTGCTGGTCGGATGCGGGGCGGCCGCCGCGATCGGGGCTGCGTTCGACGCGCCGATCGCCGGGGCCTTCTACGCCTTCGAGCTGGTGATCGGCACCTATGCGCTGGTGAATCTGGCGCCGGTGACTCTCGCCTCGATCACCGCGGTGATCGTCACCAACCTGCTCGGCGTGCCGGCGCCGACCCTGGACCTGACCATTCCGACCCGCATCGCCGGTCTCGACTACCTGCCCGTGCTGGCGCTGGGCGTGGTCAGCGCGCTCGTCGGCATCACCATCATGTATGCGGTGACCCTGACCGAGGCCGCTTTCCGCCGCTCCCGGGTGCCAGGATGGATGCGGCCGATGATCGGCGGCCTCGCCGTGGGCTCGATGGCTCTGGTGTCGCCGGCGGTGATGTCGTCGGGGCACGCCGCGATGGCCCTCGGCCTGAACGCGCAATACGACCTGCGCATGGCGGCGCTGCTGCTGGTGCTGAAGGCCTGCGGGGCCGCGATCTCCATCGGCTCCGGCTTCCGGGGTGGCCTGTTCTTCGCGTCGTTGTTTCTCGGCGTCCTGACCGGCACGGTGTTCGGCGACCTGCTGCTGCTGGTGTCGTCGGATTCCCTCTCGCCCGTCGTCTGCGCCCTGATCGCCATGGCGGCGATGGCGGCAACCATCGTGGGCGGCCCGCTGACCATGGTGTTCCTGGTGCTCGAATCGACCGGCTCACTGCCGCTCACCAGCGCGGTGCTGGCCGCGTCCGTGGTCGCTTCCGTCACCACGCGCCGGACCTTCGGCTATTCCTTCGCGACCTGGCGGTTCCATCTGCGCGGCGAAAGCATCCGCAGCGCGGTGGATGTCGGATGGATCCGCAACCTCACCGTGGGACGGATGATGCGCCGCGAAGTGCGGACCATCCGGATCGAGACCTCGCTCGCGGCACTCCGGCGGGATTTCCCGCTCGGGTCGGAGCACCGGCTGGTGATCGTGGACAATATGGGGCGCTATGCCGGCATCCTGCAGGTGCCCGAGTTGCATTCGGCCGACGAGAACGGGGAGCGGCTGGCCGACTTCCTGCACAACCGGGACGAGGTGCTGCTGCCGCAGATGACAGTCAAGGATGCGGTGTCGCGGTTCGAGACGGCCGAGGCCGACGCGCTGGTGGTGGTGGACGATCCGGAAACCCGCACCGTGATCGGGCTGCTCACCGAGCAGTACGCGCTGCGCCGCTACACCGAAGAGCTGGATCGTAGCCGGCGGGACCTGAGCGGCGACGTCTAGGCAACGGAATCGTGGCCGCGAAACCGGCGCCGCTCGCGACCACCAGAGCCGGTGCGAGCCGGTCGGAACGGCCGGCGGCTTCGGATCGGCACCGGAGCGGACGGGAACACCGTCCGGCCTGTGCCGGGGCGGGGGATCAGCCCCCGCCTCGCGTCGTCGCGGCACCCGAAGCGGCGACCGCATGGTGCGTCGCCGGAGCGGTCGACGCGTAGGACTCGACGTCGAAGCGCGCGCCGTCCTCGACCGATTTCAGGGCCTGGTTGGCTTCGTAATACAGACCGGACGCCATCATCGTCTTCGCGTTCTGCACGGCCTCAATGGTCTTCTCGATGGGAACGACCTCGAGATCGAAGGTGACATCGACGCCCGCCAGACGGAGGGTTTCGAGCGCACCCTTCCGATCGCCGGACTTGAGCTGCGTGTCCGCCTTCGCCATCCCGGCCTTCTTGTCGGGGGACGCCGCGAAATTCTCGTCGACGGCGAGCGCACCATCCACGGGCAGCCAGCGGACCGGACCGCTCGATTCCTCGTTTCCGCCCTTGCGCTGCTCGACGCCCGGCGGCGGCGTCAGGTCGGATTCCGCTTTCGTGTAGGCGGAGGCGTCCGCCCGCGCTTTCTGGAGCGCGGTACTCGCATCGCCGAGATATCGCTGTGCCTGGCCGATCTGGCCGTTGAAGATGGCGATCCTCGTCAGGCGGATATCCCGGAACGCGGTGGAACCCTGCCTCGACAACAGTCCGAAATCCTCGTTGGCCGCGGCCTGGGCGGGCGACGGGGTCGTCATGGCGGAGGTGGATGCGTCCGACGCCAGGGCGACGGGAATGGCGCCCGTCGACAACAGAACGGCGGACATCAGGCACTTGGCTGGCGACATCGTTCGATCTCCCGTTGCTGCCCCGATATCACCGGGACTGCCGGGGGAACGGCGCGGTGTTGAAGCGGTTCGGGTGAACACTTGCTCATGAAGTATTCGTATAAGTATTCGCGGGCGGATGGTGCCTGCAAAAGAAAGGGCACCGGAAGCCGAGCTTCCGGTGCCCTCGTGTCCGCTCCGCGGGTCGAGCGTCAGACCGAGTAGTACATCTCGAACTCGGCCGGATGCGGCGTGTGCTCGAACTTGTAGACCTCGGCCCACTTGATCTCGCAGTAGCTCTGGATCTGGTCGCGGGTGAACACGTCGCCGGCCAGCAGGAACTCGTGGTCGGCTTCCACCGCCAGCAGCGCCTCGCGTAGCGAGCCGCACACCGTGGGGATGCTCTTCAGCTCCTCGGGCGGCAGGTCGTAGAGGTCCTTGTCCATCGCCTCGCCCGGATGGATCTTGTTCCTGATGCCGTCCAGGCCGGCCATCAGCATCGCCGAGAAGGCGAGGTAGGGGTTGGCGGTCGGATCGGGGAAGCGGACCTCGACGCGCTTGGCCTTGGGGCTGGTCGCGTAGGGGATGCGACACGAGGCCGAGCGGTTGCGGGCCGAATAGGCCAGCAGCACCGGGGCTTCAAAGCCCGGGATCAGCCGCTTGTAGGAGTTGGTGGACGGGTTGGTGAAGGCGTTCAGCGCCTTGGCGTGCTTGATGATGCCGCCGATATAGTAGAGCGCGGTGTCGCTGAGGTCGGCGTAGCCGTTGCCCGCGAACACCGGCTTGCCGTCCTTCCAGATCGACTGGTGGACGTGCATGCCCGAGCCGTTGTCGCCGAAGATCGGCTTCGGCATGAACGTCGCCGTCTTGCCGTAGGAATGCGCGACGTTGTGGATGCAGTACTTGTAGATCTGCATGAAGTCGGCCGAGCGCACCAGCGTGTCGAACTTGGTGCCGAGCTCGTGCTGGGACTGCGCTACCTCGTGATGGTGCTTCTCGATGGGCAGGCCCATCTCGCCCATGGTGGAAAGCATCTCGGCGCGCAGATCGTGCTCGCTGTCCACCGGCGGGACCGGGAAATAGCCGCCCTTCACGCCGGGGCGGTGCCCCATGTTGCCTTCCGGATAATCCTTCAGGTTGGCGCCCGGGCCCTCGATGCTGTCGAGCTGGTAGGTGCCGAAGTTCGGGCCGGTGCCGAAGCGCACGCTGTCGAACACGAAGAACTCGGCCTCGGGACCGAAGAACGCCGTGTCGCCGATGCCGGTGGACTTCAGGTATTGCTCGGCGAGCTTCGCGGTGGCGCGCGGGTCGCGGTTGTAGAACTGTCCGGTGGACGGCTCCACGATGTCGCAGAACAGGATCAGCTGCGGCTTGGCGGCGAAGGGATCCATCACCGCCGTGTCCGGGTCCGGCATCAGGATCATGTCGCTCTCGTTGATCGCCTTCCAGCCGGCGATCGAGGAGCCGTCGAACATGATGCCGTCGCGGAACACGTCCTCGTCGATGGTCGAGACGTGCTGGGTGGTGTGCTGCCACTTGCCGCGGGGATCGGTGAAGCGCAGGTCGACATATTCGACCGAATGCTCCTGCAGCAGGCCGAGGACCTTGGACACGCCCGCAGACGGCGCCGGCGGGGTCGGTGCGGCGGGGGCGGGCGTCGCCGGTTTCTTCGCCATGCTTGGGATACCTGCTCTTCTGGCGGTCCGAAGGGGCCGCTCATGGGGACGGGAACCGGGGCCGCGCGGAGCGGGTTCCGGAAGCGTGATCGTGCCACGGACGCCGGGCGGCGCAAACACCGACGCGAGGCGCCATCGCGGTTTTCCGCGCCTGGGACCGGCCGTCTTGAGAGGAGGGTGGCGCCCGCTGCCTAGCGTTCGGTCAACCGGTGCATCGACCGCCCATCACGAAGGCAGATCGCGCTGCCCAAGGCCTGCGCAACCCGCCGGGGGCTGGCGGCCGGTGGTTCAGATCGCGTCCTCGCCACGTTCCCCGGTGCGGATGCGGATCACCTCCTCGAGGTTGGACACGAAGATCTTGCCGTCGCCGATGCGCCCGGTGCGGGCCGCCTCCATGATGGCTTCCACTGCCCGCTCCAGCACCCGGTCGTCGCACACCACCTCGATCTTCACCTTCGGCAGGAAATCGACGACGTACTCCGCGCCGCGATACAGCTCCGTATGTCCCTTCTGCCGGCCGAAGCCCTTGGCCTCGGTGACGGTGATGCCCTGCAGACCGATCTCGTGCAGCGCTTCCTTCACCTCGTCGAGCTTGAACGGCTTGATGATGGCCTCGATCTTCTTCATCGCGGGGGATGAGCCTTATCCTTGGCCGGCCGGCGGATGGTTCGCGAACCGGCGCACGGGCGGCGATGCAATTCGGGCCGGACCGTCGCACGGGCCGACAGGCGCGGCAATTCCGTCACCGTATCACCAATGTGCCCCGGCGGCGGGGGAGATCACGGAGATATGGCGGCGACGCCGGGCCATCACTAGATTGGACGCCATGAAGCCGTTGAACAGCCTCCTGGCGGCCACGCCGACCACCATCTTCACCGTTATCACCGCGCTGGCCCAGAAGCATGGGGCGGTCAATCTCGGCCAGGGCTTCCCGGACACGGAGGGGCCGGCCGACATCGTCCAGGCGGCCTCGGACGCCCTGCACGACAACCGCAACCAGTACGCCCCGCTGACCGGGCTGCCGGAGCTTCGGGAGGCGGTCGCCCGAGGCAACAAGCGCTTCTTCGGCCTCGACATCGATCCGGCGACCGGGGTGGTGGTGACGTCCGGGGCGACGGAGGCGCTGGCCGCGTCGCTCGCCGCCCTGCTCGATCCCGGCGACGAGGTGGTGCTGATCGAGCCGCTCTACGACACCTACCTGCCGACGGTGCGGCTCCTCGGCGCGGTGCCGCGCCTGGTCCGGCTGCTGCCGCCCGAGAGGCCCGAAGAGGGCTGGCGGCTGCCCCGCGAGGCGCTGCGGGCCGCGTTCGGGCCACGCACCAAGCTTCTGCTGCTCAACAGCCCGATGAACCCGATCGGCAAGTTGTTCGACGCGGAGGAGCTCGCCTTCATCGCCGGGCTGTTGCGCGAGCACGATTGCTACGCGGTGTGCGACGAGGTCTATGAGCATCTGGTGTTCGACGGCGCCCGCCACGTGCCGTTGATGACGCTGCCCGGCATGCGCGAACGGTGCGTGCGCATCGGCAGCGCCGGCAAGAGCTTCTCCCTCACCGGCTGGAAGGTCGGCTACGTGTCGGCGCCGGCGCCGCTGGCGGCCGCCATCGCCAAGGCGCACCAGAACCTGGTGTTCGCCACGGCGCCCAACCTCCAGCGCGCCGTGGCGTTCGGGCTGGACAAGGACGCGGGCTATTTCCAGGAGCTCGCGGACGATCTGCAGCGCAAGCGCGACCTGTTGTCCGATGGACTTCGCCGCCTCGGCTTCGGCGTGCTGCCGAGCGGCGGCTCCTATTTCGTGGTCGCCGATCTTCGTCCTCTCGGCACCGAACTCGACGATGACGGCTTCTGCCGCCTGATGACGCGCGAGGCCGGGGTGGCGGCGATCCCGGTGTCGGCGTTCTATGGCTCGCCAGACGCGCCGCGCCATCTGGTACGCTTCGCGTTCTGCAAGCGGGAAGCCGTGCTGCGGGACGCCCTGGCGAGGCTGGAAGCCGCGATGCCCCGTCTGCGCGCCGCCGCCGTGGAGGCGGCCGTGGCGGATTGACGGCCCGGTTCCTTGTGCGTAAACCCGGCCCCGCTGTGGCGGACGTAGCTCAGCTGGTAGAGCGCCAGGTTGTGGTCTTGGATGTCGCGGGTTCGAGCCCCGTCGTTCGCCCCAGCAGCAGATTTCCTCGATGACCGATCCTCGCACCGTGGGCGTGCTGGTGCTCGCCGGCGGCGAGGCGCGGCGCCTCGGCGGCGTCGACAAGCCGCTCGTCCGCCTGGACGATCGCACGATCCTGTCGCACCTGCTGGGCAGGCTTCCGCCGGACATCTCCCGTCGTGCCCTGAGCGCCAACGGCGACGCTGGACGCTTCCGCGCGTTCGGACTGCCGGTGCTGGCCGACCGGGTTCCCGGGCTGGGGCCGCTCGCCGGACTGCGCGAGGGGCTGGAATGGGCAGCCGGACAGGAGCTGCGATGGCTGCTCACCGTGCCCGGCGACACCCCCTTCATCCCGCGCGACCTTTGGCAGCGCCTCGATCCCGGGCCCTCGGTCGCGTGCAGCGCGGGCCGCCGGCATCACCTCGTGGCGTTGTGGCCGGTGGCGGCGCAGGCGGCGCTCGCGCGGCATCTGGCGGCCCTTTCCGGGCTCGGCCGGTCCGCCTGGGGCATCCAGCCCTTCGCCCGGTCGCTCGGCGCGCGCGAGGTGTGGTTTTCTTGCGAACCGGAAGACCCGTTCCTCAACGTCAACACGCCCGAGGATCTGGACCGGGCGCGAAGGTCCGCCGCAGCCCTTCGGTGAGCGGCAGCGGCTCGATGCCCAGCTGTTCGCGCATCGGCGCGATGTCGAACGCCTTGTCTTCCAGCAGCCGCCTGATCTCCGCGCGGCCGACCTGGGGCAGGCGGGGGACCAGGCGCGACAGCGGGGCGGCCAGCATCAGCAGCCCGGCCGGCACAGGCACCACCGGCCGGCGCTTCAGGCCGGCGGCGCGGCCCACCGCGGCGACGAAGCCGCGATAGGAAACCCGGTCCGGCCCGGCGATCACCACGCTAGCGGGCGTGTCCCAGCGCGAGGCCAGCGCCGCCAGCAGCGCGCCGGTGACGTCCGATTGATGGATGGGCTGCACCAGTGCCCGGCCGCCCGCCGGCAGCGGTATCAGCGGGAGCCTGCGCAGCAGGGCGGCGAGGCGCTGCACGTTGTTCTCGCCTTCCGCGCCGTAGATCATGGTGGGGTGCAGGATGACGCCGGGGCGTCCGGACGCCAGCAAGGCCCTTTCGCCGTTGAGCACGCCGTTGCCGTGCCGGTCGGGCCAGCGGGTGAATTTGCGGGTGCTGCCCAGGCACACGAGCATCGCGTCCGGGGGGGAGGCGCTCAGGATCGCCGGAACGTGGCGGGCATGGGCCGTGCTGGCGATCCGGGTCCCGTCGCGTAGCGCGTCCGCTAGCGCAACAATATCCCTCAGGTCGGCGACGCGGGGCGGGACGTCGATCCCGCGCAGGCTCCAGCGCCGGGCATCGCGCACCACCGGCACCACGGGCACGCCGCGCGCGGCCAGCGCGCGGCACAGGGCGGCACCGGAGCGGCCGGACGCTCCGATCACGTGCACCGGCCGCCGGTCGGCGGCGAGGGAGATGGCGGCGGCCGCGCCGAGAGGGGTGCTGGCAGGCATGGCGCCGATGGTGCCGCCACGACGGAGAGGGCGCAATGCGGTATCAGGATACCGTCAGCTAAGTCGTTCGCGGTAAAAGAGCTTCCGGCGCCCGGTTGGACGCGATCGTGCTTGACAGCCGGGCGCGCGGCCGGGATAACCCGCCGCTCTTTCTCGTGTGGAACGTATAACCAGATGAAGACCACCGTCTCGCTGAAGCCTGCGGAGGTGACGAAGAACTGGGTGCTGATCGACGCCGACGGCCTGGTTCTCGGCCGCCTCGCGACCATCATCGCCCAGCGCCTTCGCGGCAAGCACAAGCCGCAGTTCACCCCGCATGTCGATTGCGGCGACAACGTCGTCGTGATCAACGCCGAGAAGGTGCGCCTGACCGGCAACAAGGCCGGGCAGAAGCTGTTCCACTACCACACCGGCTATCCGGGCGGCATCAAGGAGCGGACCATCGCGCAGCGCCTGGGCGGCAAGAACCCCGGCCACGTGATCTCCAAGGCGGTGGAACGGATGATCACCCGTGGGCCGCTGCAGCGCGCTCAGATGAAGCATCTGTACGTCTATGCCGGTACCGAGCACCCGCATGACGGGCAGCAGCCGCAGGCGCTCGACGTCGCCGCCATGAACCGCAAGAACGCGGTCGTCACCCGCACCTTCGGGGCCTGATCCTCATGTCCGAGACCCGCACCCCCTCCACCGGCACCCTGGCTGATCTGAAGGATCTGGCCACCTCCGCCGGCGTCGTTTCCACCCCCGCCGTCGCACGGGAGCCGAAGCGCGACGCGCAGGGCCGCTCCTATGCCACCGGTCGCCGCAAGGACGCCGTGGCCCGCGTCTGGGTGAAGCCCGGCAAGGGCGACATCACCGTGAACGGCCGTCCGGTGGGCACCTATTTCGCCCGTCCGGTGCTTCGCATGCTGATCACCCAGCCGTTCCTGGTGGCGGATCGCTACAACCAGTTCGACGTCTATTGCACGGTGACCGGCGGCGGTCTGTCCGGTCAGGCTGGCGCGGTGCGTCATGGCATCAGCCGCGCGCTGACCAACTTCGAGCCCGGCCTGCGCGGCATCCTGAAGGTCGCCGGCTTCCTCACCCGCGATCCGCGCGTGGTGGAGCGCAAGAAGTACGGCAAGGCCAAGGCCCGCCGTTCCTTCCAGTTCTCCAAGCGCTGAGGTCCGGAGCTTCGGTTCTCGAACGGGGCGGGACCTTCGGGTCCCGCCCTTTTTCGTATCCAGGCTTCGGCACCATGTCCTTTCCAGGCATCTGCGCGAACGGGAGCGGTTGATCATGACGGCAGACGGTTCCGGGCACGACGCCGCCCCCGGCATCTTCATAGACGGGGAGGCCGGTACCACCGGGCTCGGCATCCGCGAGCGGCTGAGCGGGCTGCCCGTGCGCCTGCTCAGCATCGATCCCGCCCGCCGCAAGGATCCGGAAGCGCGCCGCGCGCTGATGGAGCAAGCGGCGCTCGTGGTGCTGTGCCTGCCCGACGACGCTTCGCGCGAGGCGGCGGCCCTGGCGGCCTCGCTGCCCCGGCCACCGAAGCTGCTCGACGCGTCCACCGCGTTCCGCGTCGATCCGGGCTGGCGCTATGGGTTTCCCGAGCTGGCGCCGGGGCAGGACGCCGCCGTCGCCGCCGCCCCGAAGGTCAGCAATCCCGGCTGCTACCCGACCGGTGCGATCGCGCTGCTGCGGCCGCTGGTGGAGGCGGGGCTGGTGCCGCCCGACCATCCGCTCAGCATCAATGCGGTCAGCGGCTATTCCGGCGGCGGCCGGCAGATGATCGAGCGGCACGAGCGCGACGGGGGGCCGGCCTTCCACCTCTACGGCCTGTCGCTGGAGCACAAGCACGTGCCGGAGATCGAGCACCATGCCCGTCTGGCGCGGGCGCCCATCTTCGTCCCCTCCGTGGGGCATTTCCCGCAGGGCATGATCGTCTCGATCCCTCTGCATCTCGCCGATCTGCCCGGCCGTCCGGACGCGGCCGCGCTGCGCGAGGCGCTTTCGGCGCGGTATCGCGGCAGCGACCGCATCACGGTGCTGACCGGGGCGCCCCCCGCCGGTCTGGCAGCGGAGGAACTGGCCGGCAGCGACCGGATGGAACTCGCCGTGCACGGCAACGCCGCCCGCGGACACGCGCTGCTGACGGCACGCCTGGACAATCTCGGCAAGGGCGCGTCCGGAGCTGCCGTGCAGAACATCGCCCTGATGCTCGGGCTGCCCGTGCCCGACGTTGCCGGCGAGCGTCGCGCATGACCCGGGCGCCCCGCGGGGAAGCGCTGGTGCTTCGTGCCGCGGTGGCGGTGCTGGCGCTGGTGCCCATCGGGGCGGGGATCGACGGCATGGTGCTGGGCGCGGCCATGAGCGGGCGGGACGCCGTGGCGCCCGGGCCGGACGCTCTCGCGCTCGACAGCCACGTCCGATACCTGTCGGGGCTGCTGCTGGCGATCGGGCTGGGGTTCTGGAGCACGATCCCGAAGCTGGAGCGGCAGGGGGCGCGGTTCACGCTCCTGACGCTTCTCGTGGTCGTCGGCGGACTGGGACGTCTGGGGGGCGTGGCGCTGGCCGGGCCGCCGCCAGGGCCAATGCTGTTCGGGCTGGTGATGGAACTCGGCGTCACGCCCGCTCTCTGGTTGTGGCGGCGGCGGGTGGCCCGCGATGTCGGCACGCCGTAGGCGGTGACCGGCCGGGGCTCGCGCGGCGGGAAGCTGCCCGGCGTCGCGGATGGGTTGGACGGGCGTGCCGGCGGCGGTAAAGACGGCGCCGGTCATGCCGTTCCGGCAGCGTGTTCCCTGCCCGTGCGGGAGCGGCACCGGAGAGGCGGTGTCGCGGTCGGGACGCGGCGCGGCGACAACAGGAAGGCTCGGGATCATGCGGGTCACGCTCAGGGACCTCCAGCGGATGAAGGCGGCAGGCGAGCGCATCGTCATGCTCACCGCCTATGACTATCCGTCCGCGCTGATCGCGGAGCGGGCCGGCGTGGACATGATCCTGGTGGGCGACTCGCTCGGCATGGTGGTCCATGGCCACGAGACCACGCTGCCGGTGACGCTGGACGACATCGTGCGTCATTCCGCCGCCGTATGCCGGGGTGCCCGGCGCGCGCTCGTGGTAGGCGATCTGCCTTTTCTCACCTACGGCACGGAGGCGGACGCCGTGGCGGCCGCCCGGCGGCTGTTGCAGGAGGGGGGTGTCCAGGCGGTGAAGCTCGAGGGCGGCGCCCCGGTGGCGGACATCGTGCGTCGCTTGACCGGTCTCGGCGTGCCCGTGATGGGCCATCTGGGCTTCACGCCCCAGGCGCAGCATCAGCAAGGCGTGCGGGTCCAGGCTAAGGACGGTCCGGAAGCGAGGCGATTGCTGGCCGACGCGCTGGCCCTGCAGGAGGCGGGGGCATTCGGGGTGGTGCTTGAACTGGTGCCGGCGTCGCTCGCCGCCGCCGTGACGAGCCGGCTGCGCATCCCGACGGTGGGGATCGGTGCCGGCGCCGGCTGCGACGGGCAGGTCCAGGTCTGGCACGACGTGCTGGGCTTGTTCGAGCACAAGCCGCCGCGCCATGCCCGCCGCTTCGCGGAATTGGGCGTCGCGATGGAGGATGCGCTTCGTGCCTACGTGGGGGAGGTGCGCGACGGCAGCTTCCCGACCGCGCGGCAGAGCGCGTCCATGGACGAGGCGGTACTGGCTGCCGCGCTGGAAGGGCCCTTCGATGCCTGATTCTCTGCCTGATCCCGCGGCCCCCGCCGTCCCGCGGGCCGGCCATGCCATGCGGGTCGAGACCACCATCGCGGGCGTGCGGGCGGCGCGCAGGCTCTTCCCGTCGATCGGGCTGGTGCCGACCATGGGCTTTCTCCATGACGGCCATCTCAGCCTGATCCGGCGCGCCAGGCGCGAATGCGGCGCGGTGGCGGTGAGCATCTTCGTGAACCCGACCCAGTTCGCCCCGAGCGAGGATCTGTCGCGCTACCCACGCGACCTTCCGCGTGACCTGGAGATGCTGCGCGGCGCGGGTGTGGACCTGGTGTTCGTCCCGGAGGTGGCCGAGATGTATCCACCCGGCTACGCCACGGGCGTGTCGGTGTCGGGGCCGGTGGCGGAGGTGCTGGAAGCCGCGGTCCGGCCGGGGCATTTCGCCGCGGTGGCGACGGTGGTGACCAAGCTGTTCAACATCGTCCAGCCGGACCGCGCCTATTTCGGACAGAAGGATGCCCAGCAGGCGGCGGTGATCCGCAAGATGGCGCGCGACCTCGACATGCCGCTCGAGGTGGTGATCGGCAACACCGTCCGTGACCCGGACGGCGTGGCGATGAGCAGCCGCAACGTCTACCTGTCGGCAGCCGACCGGGTTCTGGCGGCACGCCTGCCGGCGGCCCTGCGGGCGGTCCGGGAGGCGTTCGCGGCCGGCGAACGCGATCCGGATCAGCTGCGGAGCCTGTTGAGGCTGCAGCTCGACGATCCGGCGATGCTGATCGACTACGCCAGCATCGCCGACCCCGACACCCTGTCGGAGCTCCAGGCCGCGGACGCGCGGCCCGGGATGCGTGCCCTGGCGCTGCTGGCGGTCCGGATCGGCCGCACCCGCTTGATCGACAATCTGCGGCTCGATCTGCCCGGCTGATTTATCGGCCGGTCATCTCGTCCGGGTTCGCCCGGTCGGGCGGTGATCCGGTAATCGCACGGCCGAGGGTGTTACGGGGAATGGTCGCGATGATCCCGAGCGGGTCGTCGGGCGCTTCCGGCCGGATGGTTGGCGCTGATCCCCCGCGTGACGCGGACGATGCTTCGCCGTTCTCGCAGCGGCGGCGGTGGCCGCCCCGGTGCCGCTCCTCGGGAGCAAGCACGCCTCGCGATGTGGCCCGGATGGTGACGTGACTCGATCCTCGCGACGGTCTGGGGGTGGGCAGTGCCCGCGCATCACACGCCGGTCCCGAAACGCCGGGGTCGACGCGTCCACGAGGCACGGAGCCGGGAATCGGCGCCACGTCGGCGATCGGCACCAGGGTGTCGCGACATCGGACCCGCAAGCAGCAGGTCGGCAGGGACGGTCTCGGCCTTCCGCCCCTGCCCGGAAGTGGCTTGGGCGGCGGAGGAAGCATCCTCACGGCGAGGGGGCTGGGAGATGCAACCGCTCGGGTGGCGGCGCGCTTGCCGGGGACCTGCCCCGATGCTTCACCGGGCCGGTGCCCGGAGGAGAGGCGCCATGGCGTCAGCGTCGGCCGAACATCGATCCGGCATCGCGGACACCGCGTCGTTGCGCATCGGCTTCCACGAGGCGGGGCCGGCGGACGGTTTTCCGGTGCTGCTGCTGCACGGCTGGCCGTACGGTCCGCGCATCTTCGACCCGGTGCTACCGGCGCTGGCCGCCGCCGGGCTGCGGGTGATCGTCCCCGCCGCGCGTGGTTTCGCGAACACCCGGTTCCGCGACGACGATGTCTTGCGGTCCGGGCAGCAGGCGGCTCTCGGCCGGGACCTGCTGGAGTTCATGGATGCGCTCGGCATCGAGCGCGCGGTGTTGGCAGGCTATGACTGGGGAAATCGCGCCGCGTCTGTGGTGTCGGCGATCTGGCCGGAGCGCGTCGCGGCATTCGTCAGCAGCCCGGGCTACGCCATCTTAAACACGCACGCCCTGGCCGAGCAGCCGGGCGACCCGGCCCAACTCAGACAAGCCTGGTATCGCTTCGTTCTGAACACGCCGCAGGGGGAGATCGTGTTGCGGGACCAGCGCGAGGCCCTCGCCCGGCAGTGCTGGGAAGCCTGGTCGCCCCGGTGGCAGGTGCCGGAAGATCTGTTTCGCGACACGGTGCGGGCGCTGGACAACCCGGACTGGGCGGCGACCAGCCTGCATTGCTATCGCTACTGGTATGGCAACGCCCCGGGCGATCCCGCCCTGGAGGAGCTGGAAGCAAGGCTCCGGTCGAAGCCTGCCGTCACCGTGCCGACCATCGTGCTGGCGGGCGACAGCAACTCACTCTATCCCACCGACAAGGTGCGCGAGAGCCTGTCTTTCTTGCGCGGCCATCACGAGTTCCGGTTGCTAGACGGGATCGGTCATTGCACGCCGGCGGAAGCTCCGGACGCCTTCATCCAGGCGGTGGCCGATGCGGTCAGACTGGCGGGCTAGACGCTCGTCCGAGGTGCTGCAAAGGACACAAGACCAGCCGGTCGGCGGTCAGGGTGGTGTCGATGGGGCTACATTTTCCGGCGCGCCGGAGTCCGAAACCGGCGAGCACCCCGGCGTCCGCAGCGAACGAGCCGGCATTCTCGAGGCTCCAGGCAGGATGACGATCGTCCGACGCGAGCCGCCGCACGGTGTCGGGCAGGACGCCCGTGGCTCCGGCAAGCAGCAGGTTGTTGCGCAGGCCGATGAAGCGGATGCGCGGATCGGCGACGGTAGCCACGAACGCCAGCGGCTCGTCGGCGGGCAGGAACACGATGGCGTCCGGCGGCAGCGGCGGCAGGAGGATCCGGAGCGCGTCCCGGCCGGGAGGCACCCGGCCCCATTTCGGGTACACCGTGGTCGTCGCGCACAGCAGGAGGCACGCCGCCATTCCGAAGGCGCTTACTGCGCGGCCGAACGCATCCAGAGCCATCAGCACCACGAAGCCGCACAGAAGTTCCACCGGCGCCAGATAGCGCAGGATGGAGAACTGGAGCTGCCACAGCACCGCTGCTGCCCCCAGGAACACCAGCAGCACCCGATGCGCCGGTCCGGGTCGCCGCGATCCTGACGAGGCAACGGGAAGCGCCAGCAGCACCAGTGCCACCAAGGCCATGGCCATCAGGGCGAGGGCAAGGCGGGGGTCGCGCAGCGGGATCTCGGACGCGGTGGCGGATGTCTCGAATGCCCAGCGGAAGGGTTGCGCCAGGTGCGCCGCGAGACCGCGCGGCAGGAACCGGTCGTCGCCGAAAGGCAGCGGCGGCACCAGCGGCGACCGGAACAGGTCGTTGCGATAGGGGAACACCGGATTGCCGGTGATGCGCCACAGATGCAGCCACCACGCCCCTCCGGACAACAGCATGCCCGGGACGATGCCCGCGGCGACGAGCAGCATCGCCGACACACGGCGCCGGGGAGGCAGCGGCAGCGCCGCCAGGGTCGCCAGGAGCATGGCGGGCACGAACACCGCCTGCGTCAGCTTGAGCCCCACCGCGATGCCGGACAGCAGTCCGATGGCCGGCAGATGGCCGTGCGGAGCCTCGCCGCGCGCCGCCACGCGGAGCAGCAGCAGCAGCCCCGCCAGCATGAAGCAGGCCGACGGCATCTCGCTCATGCTGGTGCCGAGGGTCGGCAGCGACGCCGCGCCGCTCGCGCCGAACAAAAGAGCGGCCAGAGGCAGCCAAACGCGGTCCGGCCACAGCGTCCGGCCGATGAACCATCCGATCACCAGTGCCGCCGCGTCGGGGATCGCCAGCAGGGCATCCAGCAGCGAGGGCTGGCGAGACAGGCGGAAGCGCAGCCACAGGCCCGGAAGGTCGGGCAGCGGGTTGTGGAAGCTCTGGCGCTGCGCAGGCGCGATGTCGGTGCCGGGCGCCTTATGCAGCCAGGCCCAGGGGTCGTAGAGGTGGTAGTTGCGCAGGTCCCAGCTCGCGTCGGATCCCAGGCGAACGGACAGGATCAGAACCGCGCACGCGAGAAGGGCCGGGACGATCGTCCCGGCCCTCCAGCGCCCTGTACGAACCGGCACGACCGGCCGGTAGCCGGGAGTGCCGTCAGTCCGTGAGATCGGTGAGCTTGCTGATGACCTTGGTGACGAGGCCGTAGGAGATCGCTTCCTCGGCACTCATCCAGTAGTTGCGGTCGGTGTCCTTGGCGACCTTCTCGTAAGGCTGGCCGGTTTCCCGGGCGAACAGCCGGTTGAGCCGTTCGCGCATCTTGATGATCTCGCGCGCCTCGATGTCGATGTCGGTCGCGGGACCGCGGACGCCGCCCATCGGCTGATGCAGCAGGAAGCGCGTCGCGGGGAGGCAGAAGCGGCGGTCCTTGTGACCGGCGGCGAAGATCAGTGCACCGGCGCTGGCCACCCAGCCGGTGCCGACCATGCGCACGGGAGCGACCGCGTCCACGAAGCGGATCATGTCGTGGATGGTGTCGCCGCTCTCGACGTGACCGCCGGGCGAGTTCACGTAGACGTCGATCGGATCGGACGAAGCGCCGGCCAGCGCCAGCAGGCGGCCGGTGACGTCGCGGGCGACCTTGTCGTTGATCGCGCCGAAGATCAGCACCTTGCGCTGCTTGAACAGCCGGGATTCGAGCTCGTTGATCGGCGAGGACAGCGTCTTGTTGTCGCCCGGCTCGGACGGCTCTGGACCGATGGGCTCGGGGACCTCCGGGCCGTCGGGATCCTCGTCGTCCATGCGGATACGGTGGTTCGGCTGCATGCCGGTCATCAACTCTCTCCTCGGGACCGGCGATACCGGCCGGAACTCAATACGCACGGTCCCCGCATCCTGCGACGGCGGGCGGAGGCTGCCAAGGCTGCCCGCCAACGATGACCGGCCGACGAGCGGCCCGTCGGCAGCACATGTGGGATGGCGCGGGCGGGAGAAAAGCCCGTGGGCGCCCGACCGGCAGCCTCCGTCGACAGCAGCGCCGCGAACGTCCGTGCTGGGCAGCGGACCCGCTCCGGTCACGCCGGACGTGGCGGGCGGGCAGCCGGGAGGATGGTGGCGGGGAGGGCCGTTGCGTGAAGCGCTCGCGTGGGATCGCGGGCAGGTCGCGGTCGGATCAAGGTCTGGCTCGGTGGCCGCGAGGGCGTTGTGTCGCGGAAGGGCCGGGCCGCGGCAATGGAACAGCCCCCGAAGGAGCGTGAAGGGAGCCGGGGGAGATGGAAGGACACTGCCGGCGGCCGGTGGACGATCGTGGAGGGGCAGGGCGGCAGCCGCGCATCACCGGCTTCTCCCCGGGTGACAGGGCGGGTAACAATGAGCGCGGCGGGACGGCATTTCCCGCGGCCGCATCGCCATCCGGGCGGCGGGCGCCGCGGCGGATACAGGGGAGATGTGGATGCGGCTGCGAGGGCAGGGCGATGACCGGCCAGCGATCCCGGCCATGCTGGGCCGGGCGGCATCGCTCGCCGTGCCGGGGCTGCTGCTGTGCGTTGCCGGTTGCGGCCGGCACGACGCGGTCGATACGCCCGTGAGCTGGTGGCATCAGCTTCAGGGCGGGGCGATCGCCGAACAGCGGCCGCCGCCGCCCGGGGTCAACGATCCCTATCCCAAGATCGGGACCACGCCGACCAAGGCGCCGGAGGTGGCGTCCATGGCGCTGCGCAAGTCGGTGACCGATTCCCTCGTGGCCCAGCGCAACCTTTCCGCCCGCCTGAACGCCAACGATCCGCTGCCGCCGCCCGCGACGACGCCCGGCCCGGGCAAGGCGGCCTCCAAATCGGCCGCGACCGCGACTCCTCCCGCCGGAGCGGCGGTTCCGACGAGCGCATCGGGTAGTGCGGGATCACCGGGAACCCAGATGGCGAGCTCGCAAGGAGGCGCCGCCGCCACGACGGCCCCCGCCGGACCGGCGCTGTCCAGCGCGTCGTTCGACGCCGCCGACGCGCCTTCGCCCCCACCAGAAGCCGCGGCGCGGCCTGCCGCTTCGACGGCTACGGCGCAGGCCCCCACGCCGGATCAGCCGGAACTGGCGCTGCCAGAGGTGACGGCGAGCCAGACGCCCGCGACCACCACGCTGCCGCCCATTCCCGACGCGCCGCCGCCACCGCCCGGCCTGCCCAACATCAGCGTGCCGCGCACGGTGGTGCGCATGGCCGCGGCGCCGAAGCCCGCCTTCGATCTGGCGACGCCGAGCGGAACGGTGCTGCGGTTCGCGGAAGGGTCGGACGTGCTGCAGCCGGGACAGGACGGGGCCTTGCGGTCTCTGGCCTCGAGCCGTCACGGCGGCACCATCTTCGTGCACGGTTTCGGCGACGCCGCCGACGCGTCTCCCGAAGGGCAAGCCCAGGCGGTGACTTTGGCCGCGCTGAGAGCCAGGCGGGTGGCGGAACGATTGCAGGCCGACGGCGTGCCGGGGGCGGCGATCCGCCTGCGGGCGGCCGCATTCGGTCGCGGGGCGAGCGCGGCTCTGATAGACTGAACGGCCCCGTGTCGCGCGGACGCGGCGCGGGTTCCTGATCGGAGACTGCTTTTGTCATGAGCGACGAGTTCCATCGCATCCGCCGGCTGCCGCCCTACGTGTTCGCGGAAGTCAACAAGGCGAAGGCGGCGGCACGAGCGCGTGGCGAGGACATCATCGATCTGGGCATGGGCAATCCCGACAGCCCGACCCCGCCGCATATCGTGCAGAAGCTGGTGGAAACGGTGGCCGACCCGCGCTCTCACCGCTATTCGGTGAGCCGCGGCATCCCCGGCCTGCGGCGCGCGCTCGCCGGCTACTACGACCGGCGCTTCTCCGTGAAGCTCGACCCCGAGACCGAGGTGGTGGCGACTCTCGGGTCCAAGGAAGGGCTCGCCAACCTGTCGGCCGCGATCACCAGTCCGGGCGACACCATCCTGGTGCCCAACCCCAGCTACCCGATCCACCAGTTCGGCTTCATCATCGCCGGCGCTTCCGTGCGGTCCATTCCGGCCGAGCCGGGCGAGGAGATGCTGCGGGCGCTCGACCGGGCAGTGCGCCATTCGGTGCCCAAACCCACGGCGCTGATCGTCAACTTCCCGTCGAACCCGACCTCGTTCCTGGCCGACCTCGATTTCTACAAGGAGATCGTGGCCTTCGCCCGCCGGGAGGAGATCTGGATCCTGAGCGATCTGGCCTATGCCGAGATCTATTTCGGCGATTTGGTGCCCCCCTCGATCCTTCAGGTGCCGGGGGCCAAGGACGTGGCGGTGGAGTTCACCTCCCTCAGCAAGACCTATTCGATGGCGGGCTGGCGCATGGGTTTCGCCGCCGGCAACCCGCGCCTGATCAACGCCCTGACCCGCATCAAGTCCTATCTCGATTACGGCGCCTTCACGCCGATCCAGGTGGCGGCGGTGGCGGCGCTCGCCGGGCCGCAGGACTGCGTGGCGGAGATGCGCGCGCTCTACAAGGAGCGGCGCGACGTGCTGATCCGCGGCCTGTCGGCGGCGGGGTGGAACGTGCCGTCGCCACAGGGTTCGATGTTCGCCTGGGCGCCGATCCCCGATCGCTTCGCGCATCTCGGCTCGGTCGGCTTCTCCAAGCTGCTGCTGGAAAAGGCGGGCGTCGCGGTGGCGCCGGGGCTGGGCTTCGGCGAATACGGCGAGGGCTTCGTGCGCATCGGGCTGGTGGAGAACACCCAGCGGCTCCGCCAGGCGACGCGCGCGATCAGGCAGTTCCTGCAAAGCCACAACGGCGGCGAAGCGCCGGCCGGCAGCGCCGGCGCGTCGACACTGGAAGCCGTTTCGTGAGTGCATCAGCCCTGCGCGTCGGCATCGCCGGCCTCGGCACGGTGGGGGCCGGCACCGTGCGGCTGCTGCGGGTCAACTCGGACCTGATCGCCGCCCGCGCCGGGCGGCCGGTGGTGGTGACGGCGGTGTCGGCGCGCGAACGCCATCGCGAGCGCGGCATCGACGTGTCGGACCTCGCCTGGCACGCCGATCCGGTGGCGCTGGTCTCCGACCCGGACGTGGATGTGGTGGTGGAGCTGATCGGGGGTGCCGAAGGTCCCGCCGCCCGGGTCGTGGAAGCGGCGCTGTCGGCCGGCAAGCCGGTGGTCACCGCCAACAAGGCGCTGATCGCGGTCCACGGCGCGCGTCTGGCCGCGGCGGCCGAGCGGGCGGGCGTGGCGCTGGCGTTCGAGGCGGCGGTGGCGGGCGGCATCCCGGTGATCAAGGCGCTCCGCGAAGGGCTGGCGGCGGACCGGCTCCGGCGGGTCGGGGGCATCCTCAACGGCACCTGCAACTACATCCTGACCGCGATGCGCGAAACCGGCCGGGATTTCGGCGTCATCCTCGCCGAAGCGCAGGCGCTGGGCTACGCGGAGGCCGACCCGTCCACGGACGTGGACGGCATCGACGCCGCGCACAAGCTGGCGATCCTGGCGGCGCTGGCGTTCGGCCGGCCGGTCGATTTCGCATCCGTGCATGTGGAAGGCATCCGCCGCATCGGCGCCGCCGATATCGGTTTCGCGCGCGAGCTCGGCTACCGGATCAAGCTGCTGGGCATCGCCCGCCATACGGCCGAGGGGGTGGAAGCCCGGGTGCATCCGTGCCTGGTGCCGGAAACCGCGCCGATCGCGCTGGTGGACGGCGTGTTCAACGCGGTGGTGGCCGAGGGCGATTTCGTGGGCCGGGTGATGCTGGAAGGGCGCGGGGCGGGCGCGGGTCCCACCGCGACCGCGGTGGTCGCCGACCTGATCGACGTCGCGCGCGGCAGCCTGGTGCCGGTGTGGGGGGCGTGGCAGGCCGCGCTGTTCGAGCAGACCAGCGTGCCGATGTCGTCGCACCGGGGCGATTATTATCTCCGGCTCACCGTTCTCGACCGTCCCGGCGTGATCGCCGAGATCGCGGCGGTGCTGCGCGATTGCGGGGTGTCGCTCAAGAGCATGCTGCAGCACGGCCGCGCCGCGACCGGCACCTCGGACGAGGCGGTGGCGCTGGTGCTCGTGACGCACGAGACCGAGGAGCGCTCCATGATGGAGGTGGTCGGCCGGCTGTCGGGTCTCGACGTGGTGGTGGAAGCCCCGGCCATGATCCGCATCGAGCCCGGCTGATGCCTGCCACCGACCGGAACGTCCTTGGGGGCGACCGGAGGTCGGCCGGGTGCGTTGATCCTTCGCGGCACCGCCGTATCCCTCCCTCCGTTTCGCATTGAAAGTCGCATCCATGTCAGGCAGCCGTCCTTATCAGACCACCGACCGCAACCTGGCGCTCGAGCTGGTGCGGGTGACGGAAGCGGCGGCCGTCGCCGCGTCGCGATGGACCGGGCGCGGGCAGAAGAACGAGGCCGACGGTGCCGCCGTGGAGGCCATGCGGCTCGCGTTCGACCAGGTCGGCATCGACGGCACGGTGGTGATCGGCGAGGGCGAGATGGACGAGGCGCCGATGCTCTATATCGGCGAGAAGGTGGGCGCGGGCGGTCCGGCGATGGATATCGCGGTGGACCCGCTGGAGGGCACCTCGCTCACCGCGAAGAACGTGCCGAACGCCCTGACGGTGGTGGCGCTGGCCGAGGCCGGCAATTTCCTGCACGCCCCCGACATCTACATGGACAAGATCGCGGTGGGTCCCGGCCTGCCGGAAGGCGTGGTGAGCCTGGACGCATCGGTGGGCGCCAACCTGCGGGAGCTCGCCAAGGCGAAGAAGGTAGAGGTCAGCGACCTCACGGTGTGCACGCTGGAACGCGAGCGGCACGAGGACATGATCGCCCAGGCGCGCGAGGCCGGGGCACGGGTGGCGCTGATCTCGGACGGCGACGTGGCGGGCATCATCGCCGCCGCGATGCCGGACAGCGGCGTCGACATCTTCATCGGCTCCGGCGGCGCGCCCGAGGGCGTGCTGGCGGCGGCTGCGCTGCGCTGCACCGGTGGCCAGCTCCAGGCGCGGCTGTTGTTCGAGAACGACGAGCAGGTCGCGCGCGCGCAGACCATGCATGCCGCCGATCCCCGCCGGCTGCTGAGCCTGACCGACCTCGCCGCCGGGGACGTGCTGTTCTCCGCCACGGGCGTCACCGGCGGCCCGCTGCTGCGCGGCGTGCGCCGCTGGGGCGACAGGGCGATCACCCATTCCATCGTGATGCGCTCGAAGTCGGGAACGGTCCGCTTCATCGAGGGGCACCACAACTTCGCCACCAAGACCTGGAGCCCCGTTTGACCGCATGGGGGAGGCGTCCGCGATCCTGAGCGAGGCACGGCCGGACGGCCCCGCCCGGTCGGAAATGCCCGGTGCGTTGGCTGACGGCGGACCCGGGCGCCTGGATGGCAACGCCCGCGACGCGTCGGCCGGCAGCCCGGACCAGGGGGTGCCGGTGCTGGGGGTCGCGAGCAGCCTGAGCGGCCGGCGCTGGTGCTTCCGGCCGTCGCCGCCCGGCGCCGAGCGCATGGGGCTGGCGCTGGCGCAGCGGCTGGCGCTTCCCGAGATGGTCGGCCGGCTGCTGGCCGGGCGCGGCGTGGAGGCGGACGGCGCGGCGCACTTCCTGGCGCCGACGCTGCGCGCGCTGCTGCCCGATCCGTCCTGCCTCGCCGATATGGACAAGGCCGCCGCGCGCCTGGCCGACGCCGTGCGGCGCGGGGAGACGGTCGGCATCTTCGGCGACTACGACGTGGACGGGGCCTGTGCTTCGGCGGTGCTGGCCGGCTTCCTGCGGGCACTCGGCTGCATCGTGCACACGCACGTGCCGGACCGCATCCTGGAAGGCTATGGCCCGAATCCCGGTGCCCTGGATGGCCTGGTGGCGCGCGGTGCAACGCTGCTCGCGTGCGTGGATTGCGGCACCGCGGCCCCGGAAGCGCTGGCGCACGTCGCCGGCCGCGCCGAGGTGATCGTGCTGGACCACCATAAGTGCGAAGGAATGCCGCCCCCCGTGCTGGCGGTGGTCAATCCGAACCGGCTCGATTGCGGGTCCGGTCTGGGCGCGTCCTGCGCAGCCACGGTGGCGTTTCTGTGCGCGGTGGCGACCTCGCGGCTGCTGCGCAAGGAGGGTTTCTTCGCGCGGACGGGGCGGCCCGAACCGGACCTGCTGCGGCTGCTCGACCTCGTGGCGCTGGCCACCGTGTGCGATGTGATGCCGCTGACGGGGCTCAACCGGGCGCTGGTGGTGCAGGGCCTGAAGGTGATGGGACGGCGCGACCGCATCGGGCTGCAGGCGCTGCTGGACGTGGCGCAGGTCAAGGAAGGACCCAGCGCCTTCACCTGCGGCTTCGCGCTCGGCCCCCGCATCAACGCGGGTGGCCGCATCAGCGAGGCGGATCTCGGGCTGAGGCTGCTGCTCAGCGACGATCCCGTGGAAGCGCGACAGCTGGCCGAGCGGCTGGACGCCGTGAACCGCCGCCGGCAGACGGTGGAAGCCGGCATCCTGGACCGGGCGATGGAGATGGCGGCGGCGCAGCGCGACGCCGGCCATGCGGTGCTGCTGTTGTCCGGAACGGAATGGCACCCCGGTGTGGTGGGAATCGTCGCTGGCCGCGTGCGCGAACGGTTCAACCGGCCGAGCTTCGTGGCGGCGATCGGCGAGGACGGCATCGCGAAAGGATCGGCGCGATCGGTGCCCGGGCTCGATCTGGGGGTGGCGGTGATCGCCGCGAAGCAGAACGGGCTGTTGTCGACCGGCGGCGGCCACGCGATGGCGGCCGGCTTCTCGCTGCCACGGGACGGGCTGGAGCGCTTTCATGCCTTTCTCGACGATCGCCTGGCGGCGGCGCGGGCGTTGCCGGCCGCTTCCGCCCTGATGGTGGAGGGGGTGGTGAATGTCGAGGCGGCGACCGTGGAACTGGCCCGGGACGTCGAGCGCATGGCGCCGTTCGGCCAGGCGAACGAGGAACCCCTGCTGGTGCTTCCGCGGGCACGGGTGGTGCGATCGGACCGCATCGGCCGCGAGGGCAACACGCTGAGGCTCATCGTCGAAGGCGAAGGCGGGCGGGGGCGCCTCAAGGTGCTGTTGTTCAGGGCCAACGACAACCCGCTGACGCCGGCGCTGGAACAGCGCGGCGGTGCGCCGCTGCACCTCGCGGGATGGCTGCGGGCGGAAAGCTGGAACGGCGTCGAGACCGCCTCCTTCTTTCTCCAGGACGCGGCGCCCGCCTGATCCGCGCCGGCGCCGCAAGCACGAACAAGGCCGTTCGGGGCGACTGCGGGGATAGGGAACCGCCTTGACCGGCGACGGCCGCCGGGCTACTTCGCCCGTGCCTCTTGTCCCGTTCGTCTAGGGGCCTAGGACACCGCCCTTTCACGGCGGTAACACGGGTTCGAATCCCGTACGGGACGCCAGCAGGCCTTCATCCGGAAGAGCGCGCGGTCGGTCGGCGGACCGCGGCGCCGCGATGCGTGCGCCCGCACGATCATGCTTGCCTCCCTCCGGTGGGGATGCCCACACTGGCGCGTGAACGCTGGGAGGGCCCACCATGTCAGGCATCCGCTATGCCGTGCGCCATGTCGCCGACAACATCGCCCTCATCCGCGACGAGCCGAACCGGGTGGTGGTGTCGGAAATGGATCTCGACAGCGCGCGGGCGCTGGCGGGCGAGCTCGCCGAGGCGATCCGGCGGGCCGAAGCGTTCGCGGCCTCCTGGACCGGTGCCTGAAGGCGCCGGGATCGTGTTGCGGTAGCGAGCTCCGGCCTCAGCCGGTCGGCGCCCCGGGCTGCCGCATCGGGTCCGACTCGGCGAAGGCGGGCATTGCCTCGCATTCGGCGAAGATGCGGCTGATCGTCGGGATGTCCGGCACCGTGATCCGAAACACGCGGGTCACCACCGCGAGGCTGGCGAGGCAGATGTCGGCGAGGGTGACGGTGTCGCCATGGCAGAAGCGACCGGTTCCCGCTTCGCTCGCCAGACGCTTCTCCACCGCCTGAAGGCCCGTGGACAGCCAATGGGTCTGCCAGGCACGCCAGCCGGCGTCGTCGGCCCCGAATTGCGCGACCAGCCGGCGGCGGACCCGGGGCACGATGAAGGGGTGGGTGTCGGCGGCGAGCATCAGCGCGATCGACCGCACGCGTGCGCGGTCGATCGGCGTCGCGGGCATCAGGGGCGGCTGTGGAGCGACCTCGTCGAGATATTCCAGGATGGCCAGCGACTGGGTGAGCGGCGGCTGGTCGTTTCCGAGGAAGAGCGCGGGGATCGCCGCCATCGGGTTGCTGCGCAGGAACGCCGGATCGTGCTGCTCGCCGGCATCGAGGTCGACGATCTTCTCGGCGACGGCGAGGTCCTTCAGCCGCAGGGCGACCCGCACGCGATAGGTCGCGGATGTGCGCCAGAACGCGGCGAGGCTCCAGTGCGCGACGTCGGGACGCTGCATGACGATGAAAACCCCTGCGCAGATAGAATGAGTAGTTCGGAACGGGCTCAGGCGGCCGGAGGTGCGTCGCCTAGCCGCATCACGTCGATCGCCCGCATTCCCGCGCGGCGTGCGGCTTCCAGGCCCTCACGGCTGTCCTCGAACACCAGGCATCGTTCGGGTGCCATCCCGAGGCGCCGGGCGGCCTCCAGGAAGAGGTCGGGCGCCGGCTTGGGATGGACGGCATCCTCGACCGTGACCACGGCGTCGAACAGGGACAGCAGCCCGACGCTCCGCAGGCAGGCTTCCACCACCTGACGCGGGCCGCCGGACGCCACGGCCATCGGCCGGCGGCCATGGTTCTCCCGAGCGATCGCCGCGACCGCCGCGACCTCGCGCAGGGCGGGCATTTCCCGGGCGAACGCCTCGCGCGCCGCCCGGCCGATCGCCTCGCGCGGCAGGGTGACCGCGAACTCGCGCTCGTAAGCGTCGAGCAGCACCGCTTCCGACAGTCCCGCGCGGGCGAGATACCATGCGGGTTCCAGCTCGTGTCCCGCGGAGGCGAGACCGGCGGCCCAGGCACGGGCGTAGAGCGGCGGTGTATCCACCAGGGTGCCGTCGCAATCGAACAGGAGAGCGTCGCTGCCCGAGATCAGGGTGGCGAGGTCGGTCATGGGCGCCGTTCCGCGACGGCGGGAGAGCCGGCCGGCCTGGATGCGTGGGTCATCGGTCGGTCCAGCGGACGATCAGGTCGGCGCGTCCGCTGGCCGCCTGGATCAGGCGCGCGTTGGGCATATCGGTGTGCTCCATCCAGGCGCGCGCCGCGTCCGGGGTGCGTCCGAAGCGGACATGACGGGCATGCAGCCTGCCGTCGCGAAGATCTTCCGGAACATCGAGGAACCAGCTCTCGTGGAGCATCCCGCGCACGACGGACCAGGGACCGTCCAGCAGCAGGTAGTTGCCTTCCACCACCACGAGACGATGGCCGGGCCCGATCGCCACGGCGCCGGCGATCGGCTCCTCAATCTCGCGGCGGAACTCGGGCGCGTAGACGGTGGCCGTGCTTTCGTGACGCACGCGATGCAGCAGGGCGGCGAAGCCGGCGGCGTCGAAGGTGTCGGGCGCGCCCTTGCGGTCGGCGATCCCGAGCTGCCGCAAGCTGACGTTGGCGAGGTGGAAACCATCCATCGGCAGCACGATCGCGTTCTTGCCGATCGCGCCGGCAAGAAGGGCGGCGAGGGTGGATTTGCCGCTTCCCGGCGCGCCGGCGATGCCGAGGATCACGCGTCCGTCGGGATGGCGGGCCAGCAGTTCACGTGCGCGATCGGCCAGCGTGTCCGGCAGGCGTGCGTCGTGGGAGGACATGAGGAGGATTCTCTGCGGGTGGTCCGAAACGAAAAACCCCTCCCGTGGAGGGGAGGGGTTTCACATGGTCGCTTGGGGCGAGCCGGGATCAGGCGAGGCTGATCGCCGCGGCTTCCGGACCCTTCTGGCCCTGCACCACCTGCACCAGGGTCGCCTGACCCTCGTTCAGGCCGGACAGGCCGGAGCGCTCGAGCGCGGAAGCATGGACGAAGATGTCCTTGCCGCCGGTGCTGGGCGTGATGAAGCCGAAGCCCTTCGTGGAGTTGTACCACTTCACGATGCCGCGGACTTCTTCCGCCTGGCTCAGGTCGGGAGCCGCACGGCCGGAGCGGAAGCCGCCGGCGCCACGCGAGCCGCTGAAGCCGCCGGGGCCACCGCCGTAGCCGCCGCCGGGCGCGCTGCGCGGACGCTCGGGCTGCGCGGTGCTGGCGTCGACGGACAGCACTTCCGCGACCTGACGTCCCTTGGGGCCCTGGCCGATGCGCACGCCGAGCGTGGTGCCGGGGCCGACGCTGTCGTGGCCGGACTGGGTCAGGGCGTTGGCGTGCAGAAACACGTCGCCCGAGCCGTCCGATAGCTCGACGAAGCCGAAGCCCTTCTCGCTGTTGAACCACTTAACGCTCGCGCTGATCTCGGGGCCCGAGGCGATCACCTGGGAGCCGCCTCCGCCGCCGCCCATGGGACGCCGCGGCGGGCCGCTCCGATCGCCAAAGGTCGGCATCGGCATGAAATCGTCGTCAAAGCCGCCGCGGCGCGGGGAGCGGGGGCTGCGGTCGGTCCGGTTACTTCTCAACGGTCTGATCCTGAGAACTGTGTGTGGTTTCCGCTCGGATAAGGCGCGGAAACGGAAGCTATGCGACAACAGGAAGCCTGCCGCGGCGGATCGGCCGGAGTGGCCGTTCAGGCCGCCGCTGCTGGACTCCTGATAGACGGAGCATGGCATAGCACATGCGACCCTGCACGGACCACCGGCAAGCTTCACGGAATCGTGTATAGGGATCGCCGCAGCGGGTATACGATGCGATGGACAGTTGCAAAATGGCAACTAACATCTGCGTCCCGGACGACACAAAGAGCGGGCGGGCGATTGATAAGCCTGGTCAACGAGCGTCGGTCGGTTCGAAAGGGTGGTGCTGGTGCCAATGTCGCGCGATGTCGACGCGGCGGCAGATCCACACCCCGGCATGGCTCTGCACGTGATCCAGGAACCGGGCGAGCGCCGCCGCGCGCCCGGGCCGACCGGCGAGCCGGCAATGCAGCCCGATCGACAGCATGCGGGGGCTCCGCTCGCCCTCGCGATACAGGAAGTCGAAGCTGTCCCGCAGGTAGCGGAAGAAGTCTTCGCCGTGCGTGAAGCCGGCCTGGATCGCGAAGCGCATGTCGTTGGCGTCCAGCGTGTAGGGCACCACGAGCTGTGGCCGCCCGCCCCGCAGAGCCCGGTGGGTGGGATCCCAGTAGGGAAGCTCGTCGGCATAGCTGTCGGCGTCGTAAAGGAACCCGCCTTCGGCCGCTACGAGCGCGCGCGTGGTGGGTGAACAGCGCCCGAGATACCAGCCCAGCGGCCGCTCGCCGGTGATCGCTTTCTGGGCGTCGATCGCCCGTTCCATGTCCTCGCGCTCGCGCTCGGGCGACACGTGCTGGTAGTCGATCCAGCGATAGCCATGGGTGGCGATCTCGTGCCCGGCCTCGACGAGCGCGTGCGCCACCTCGGGATGGCGCTCGATGGCCATGCCGACGGCGAAGGCGGTGAGGGGCAGGCGGCGATCCGCGAACAACCGCAGCAGGCGCCACACCCCGACGCGGCTGCCATATTCGTAGAGGCTCTCCATGTTGATGTGCCGGGCGCCGGGAATCGGCTGGGCGCCGGTTATCTCCGATAGAAAGGCTTCGGACGCCGCGTCCCCGTGGAGCACGCAGTTCTCGGCACCTTCCTCGTAGTTGAGCACGAACTGCACCGCGATCCGGGCGCCGCCGGGCCAGCGGGGATCGGGCGGCCTCGGACCGTAGCCGCGGAGATCGCGAGGATAGGAGGCGGGGTCATGCATGGCGTGGAACGTCCGGAGCGGGTGTCATCCAAAAGCTGCATGCAAAAGCCATGTGAGGAGCAGCCGCCGCCCGCCCGACACGCGGGGGTTTCTTCCGGCGGCCGCTGATCCTAGAAGAAGCTGCCGGCTGGCCCGCGATCTCCTCGGGACATGTTCGCCGGGGCGATCGGAACGAGGTTGAACGTGAGCATGACCATGCGCCGCCTGAGCAGAAGCGGTCTCGCCGCTTCCGCCGCCGTGCTGACCGGATTGACGGCCACGGCGGTCGCACCGAGCGCCATGGCTGCGCCGCTGCAGGACCCGTACGGCACCTGGACGGCCCAGGCGGAAAACGACGCGGTTTCGACGCTCAAGGGCACGTCGGACCAGTACTACACCAGCGGTCTGCGCCTCGGCTGGACTTCCGGCACGGACAACCAGCCTCCGGCGATCTCCAACCTCAACCGCCTGATCTGGGGCGAGGGCGTGCAGCGCATCTCGCTCGGCCTGCAGCAATCCATCTTCACCCCGCGCTTCACCCAGGTGAATCCGCCCCTGCGCGGCGACCGGCCCTATGCCGGCGTGCTGCTGGCGACGGTCAACCTGATCAGCGACACCGACCTGTCCCGGTCCGTCGCCGGGGTCCAGGCGGGCGTGCTGGGTTCCTACGCGGGCGGTTATCAGGTGCAGAACGGGTTCCACAGCGCGATCGGCGACACGCCGAACCGCGGCTGGAGCCACCAGCTGCCGAACCAGCCGATCCTGCAGATCCAGGCGTTCCGCACCTGGCGGCTGCCGCTCGTCACGCGCTACGGGATTTCCGCCGACGTGCTGCCGACGATCGGCGGCGCGGCGGGCGACTGGCGCACCTACGCGGTGGCCGGCGGCATCGTCCGCTTCGGCCAGGGCCTGGACAGCGACTTCGGCCCGGCCAAGATCGCGCCCGGCCTGAACGGCACCGACGCCTACAAGAACACCCGGCCGATCGCCTGGTACGTGTTCGGCGGCGTGGACGGTCAGGCGGTCGGCTATGACGCCACTCTGCAGGGCAGCACCTTCCGTTCCGGCGAGCCGCACGTGTCCAAGATCTGGGACGTGGGCGAGATGACGGGCGGCGCCGCGATCCTGTGGCACGGCATGCGGCTTTCCTACAGCCAGACCTGGCAGACGCAGGAATTCCGTCACGCGAAGTCGGGCCTGTTCAATTTCGGTTCGCTGGCGCTGTCGGCCAAGTTCTGACCGGCCGCCGGTGGCCAGGATGCCTGTTCCGGCGCCGGATCGCCGTCGCCGTTTGAGGCCATTCGTCCAGCGCGTCGCGACCGGCGTCACCGCGGCCGGGCTGGTGGTGGGCTTCGCGCTGGCGGTGCTCGCGCCGGGGCTGCCGCTCGGGAGCTGGATCCAGCGCATGGAGCCGCATGCCCTGCCGGCGATGCATGGCCTGTTCGCGAGCGCCGGCGGGGAAAGCGCCTGGCACCTGCTGGCGCTGCCGTGGCTGGTGCGGCCGGCCTGGCTGCTGCCGACCGCGATCGGGCTCGTGGGGGGCGGTTTCGCCCTGACGCTCAAGCCACGCTGACGCTCAAGCCACGCTGACCGGCGGCCGGCCCGGTTGCCCCCGACGAAGATGGGGATCGTTCAGCCGGCGTTGCCGGCCCGCAGTTTCAGGTCGGTGATCGGGCGGCCGATCAGGTAGCCTTGCACCTGCTCGCAGCCATGGGCGTCGAGAAACGCCATCTGCGCCTCTGTTTCCACGCCCTCGGCGCAGGCTGTCATGCCGAGCGCCTGCACCATCTGCAGGACGCTGCGCATGATGGCGTCCGCCCGCTGGTCGTGGCCGAGCATCCGGACGAAGGCGCGGTCGAGCTTGACGTGGTCGAACGGATAGGTGCCCAGCGCCGAGAGCGATCCGTAGCCCGTCCCGAAATCGTCGAGCGCCAGATGAACGCCCATCGCCCGGACCTGCGCCAGCTCCCGGCGCAGCGTGTCCGGATCGGACATCCAGGTGCGCTCCGAGAGTTCGACCTGCAGCCGGTCGGGGTCCAGCCCGGTGCGGTCGAGCACGCGGCGGATCAGGGAGGGTAGCCGGTTGTGGGTCAGCCAGAGCGGCGACACGTTGACCGACACCCCGAGCGGCCGCTCCCACGTGCAGGCTTCCTGGCAGGCGGCGTCCAGCACCCAGCCATCGACCTGCTCGATCAGCCCCGCCGCCTCGGCGACCGGGATGAAGGAGGAAGGCGGGACCTCGCCGTGGCCCGGCCGATCCCAGCGAATCAGCGCCTCGAAGCTGACCACCTGCTCGCTGGCGGTGTCGATCACCGGCATCCAGTTGAGATGGAATCCGCCGGACGCCACCGCGACCTGGAGATCCTGTTCCATCCCGGCCGAGATCGCGTGGGCCGACAGGATCTCGGGCGTCGCGCGGCGGTGGCGGCCGGGGCCGTCGCGCTTGGCGACCGCAAGAGCCGCTTCGGCCGCCTGCAGCAGGTCGGCCCCGGTCCCGCCGTCGGCCGGGAACAGGGCGACGCCGATGGCCGCGCGCAGCGGCAGCTCGAGGGAGTCGATCTGCATCGGCTCGCGCAGCCGGTCCAGGATGCGGCGGGCCATGTTCTCCGCATCGCTGGCGCCGGTGCGGCCGGACGCCACGATGGCGAACGCGCTGCCGCCCAGATGCGCCAGGAAGCCAGGCGTGGGGGTGGAAGCACGCAGGCGTCCCGCCACCTGATCGAGCATGCGGTCGGCGGTATCGCGGCCGTAGAGATCGTTGATGGCGGCCAGCCGGTCGAGGTCTATGCGCAGCAACGCGAACGGGGAGGCGGTGCTTCCGTTGAAGGAGGACGCGATATCGGCCGCGAGCTGCTGGTCCAGCACGTCGCGCCCGGGCAGCACCGAGATGCCGCGCGCCGCACTGGTGTTGCCGGTGGCGGCCACCGTGGGACGGGCCGCCTTCTGGGCGATCAGCAGGGCGCTCGCCGTGCGCGCGAGATCCACCAGCGTGAGCAGCACCTCGCGACCGTGGCGGCGCGCCGACAGGTCCAGCACGCACAACAGCCCGACCAGCACCCCGTCGGCGTCGCGCACGGTGGCGGCGGCGAATGCCCGCCATCCCTCCTGTCGTTCTTCTTCGGGCGCCCCCGCGTTGTCGGGGTCGTGCAGCAGGTCCTCGATCTCGATCATGGACCGTCGCGACCTGGTGAGCTGTGCCCGCAGCAGATGCGCCGGCAGCAGCTGTCCGCGCAGCAGGCCGGCGGCCGAGCGCAGCCGCAGACCGGTGCCGTCCTCCACCAGCAGCACGGACACCGCCGCGCCGCTGGCGCGCAAGGCAAGCCTGGTCAGTGCGCCGAAAGGATCGCTGCCGTCATCGACACGGATGTCGCCGCCCGGGAGCGCGATGCGTTCGTGCGCGGAGGACGCGGCGGGCGTTGAAGGGGAACGGGCCATCGTCGGGCGTGCCTCGATCCTCGAAGAAGCGCCGGCCGCGCGGGAACATGACGGGGAGCGGCGGGCGGGGTGAAAGGCGCTCGGTGTAGAATCGTGACGTTTGCATAAATTCCCGCGCGGACAAAGGCCGGCGTCAGCCCGAATGGAGGCGGCGGAGGCCGCCGTCCCGTCCGAACAGTGCCAGCAGCCATCGCGCCGCCCGGCCGCGCGGCGTGTCGAGATCGGGGTCGCGATCCAGCAGGCGTTCGGCGTCCTGCCAGCCGATCCGCACCATGCGGTCGAGGGCGGCCCCGGCGCCGAGGCTCTTGGCCAGCCTGAAGGCGGGCAGACCGGATTGACGCTTGCCCATCAGCTCGCCGCCGCCGCGGATCCGGTAATCCTCCTCGGCGATGCGGAACCCGTCCTCGGTGTCGCGCAGCAGCGACAAGCGCCGCCGGGCGGTTTCCGCGAGCGCATCGTCGTGCAGCAGCAGGCAGAAGCTGGCGGCGGCACCGCGACCCACCCGGCCGCGCAGCTGATGGAGCTGGGCGAGCCCGAAGCGTTCGGCATGCTCGATCACCATCACGGTGGCGCTGGGAACGTCCACGCCCACCTCGATCACGGTGGTGGCCACGAGAATGCGGGTGCGGCCCGCGGCGAAATCGGCGAGTGCCGCCTCGCGCAGCCCTATCTCCTGCCGCCCGTGCGCCAGGCCCACGATGGCACCGAACCGTTCGGTCAGGGAGGCGAACCGTGCTTCGGCGGCGGCGACGTCGAGCATCTCGCTTTCGGCCACGAGCGGGCACACCCAGAAGATGCGGGCACCCGCCTCCAGCGCGCGGCGCAGGCCGCCGAGGATTTCGGCTTCGGCGCCGATCTTGTGCAGGGTGGTCCGTATCGGCTGCCGGCCGGCGGGCTTGCCGTCCAGGCGGCTGACCTGCATGTCGCCCCATTGGGTCAGCAGCACGGTGCGCGGGATCGGCGTCGCGGTCATCACCAGCACGTCGGAGCCGGCGCCCTTGTCGCCCAGCAGCAGCCTTTGTTCCACGCCGAAGCGGTGCTGCTCGTCGATCACGGCGAGGCCTAGATCGTGGAACGCCACCCCGTCCTGGAACAGGGCGTGGGTGCCGACGGCGATCGGTACCGACCCGTCGGCCAGCCGGCGCAGGGTGTCGCGCCGCGCCGAGCCCTTCACCGTGCCGGTGAGAAGCGCCACCGGCACCGGCGACAGCCGGGACAGCGTCGCGTGATGCTGCCGGGCCAGGATCTCCGTCGGGGCCATCAGGCAGCTTTGCGCGCCGGCTTCCACCGCACGCAGCATCGCCAGCAACGCCACCAGCGTCTTGCCGGAGCCGACGTCGCCCTGCAGCAGGCGCAGCATGCGGTTCGGACGGCGCATGTCCGCATCGATCTCGCGGAGGGCGCGTTCCTGGGCGTCCGTGGGGGCGTGGCCGAACCGTTCGAGCGCCACCCGCCGCAAGGCGCCGTCGCCATCCAGCACCCGCCCGGGCCGGGCGCGATTCGCACGCTTGGCCTGCACCAGGGCGAGCTGATCGGCGAACAGCTCGTCGCAGGCCAGCCGGTCGAAAGCCGTGCGGCGATCCGCTTCCGTGTCGGTGGCGGCAGGCATGTGGACGAGCCGGAGCGCGTTCGCGAAGGAAGGCCAGCTTTCGCGCCGGACCAGCGCCGGATCCAGCCATTCCGGCAGCGGCGGCAGGCGGCGCAGGGCGTCGCGAATCGTGCGTCCGAGGGTGCGGGCGGCAAGGCCGGAGGTGAGCGGCCACACGGGTTCCACCGCCGGGATGGAGTCGGCCAGGTGTCGCGGCACCAGATGGTCCGGGTGGGCCATGGACAGGCGGCCACGATAGCCGTCCAGCAGTCCGGACACGGTGACGGGCTGGCCCGCCGCCAGCTTCTTCGGCTGGAACGCGCTGAAGAACACCAGCTCGGCGTGGCCGGTGCCGTCCGACACCCGGACGCGCCAGGGCTGCCGGGGCCTGGAGGGGGGTTCCACCACCTCGATCCCGACATCCAGGGTGGCGATCCGGCCCGGTTCCGCGTCGGCGAGCGTGGGGCGGTAGCGTCGGTCGATGCTGCCCTCGGGCAGGTGGAACAACAGGTCGAGCACACGCGTCCCGCCAGCCGCGCGGGCCAGCAGCGGGGCCAGCGCCGGTCCGACCCCTGGCAGCACGGTGAGCGGCGCGAAAAGGATCGCGGGCGGCGCGTCGGCGGGAGCGGGTGGCTGATCGGAGCGGGGCGGGGGCAGGCGGAAGGTTCCGTCGGGAAGTGCAGGCGTTCGGACCGTGGGCGGGCGGGGCAAGGCTGACAGGGGCGGGGGGCGGAGCTATATGACACGGCGCCCATGGAACGAAACGTGTCTCATCAGCATTCCTTGCCGCGAGCCGCCGATGCGGCGTCCGGCGGTTCCCGTGCCGAACCGGTCCTCGACCCGCGGCGGCGGCGCATCCTGTTCCGCGCGACCCATCGCGGCACCCAGGAAACCGACAAGCTGATCGGCGGGTTCGTGGCGCCGCGCATCGATGTCTTCTCGGCGGCGGAGCTGGATGCGCTGGAGGAGATCATGGAACTTCCCGACGCCGACCTGGCGGACTGGCTGATGGGCCGCCGGCCGATCCCGTCCGAGCACGATACGCCGATGATGCGCGCGATCGACGCCGCGGCGGCGGGGCTGCATCGCCGCTCCCCGGGCACCGAACCCGCTCCTCGGGGCGACGCCTGAGCATGGATGGCGGCGAGGGAGGTCGGATGCGGCCGAAGCAGGCAGGCGGCGTGCCGAACGCGGCGACGGTGTGGGGAGCGCCCGAAGGGTTCGACGCTCTGCTGCTGGCGCGGCGGCAGCGGGCATTCGGCGGCGAGCATGACGGGCCGTTGCTGCATGTGGCGCGCGACGATGCCGGCATGGCTCGACTGGCCGACCTGCTGGCGTTCGTGCGCCCGGAAGCGGAGGTGCTGCGCTTCCCGGCCTGGGATTGCCTGCCCTACGATCGCGCCTCGCCCAACCCGGCGATCGTTTCGGAGCGGGTCGCGACCCTGACGCGCCTGCTGGAACCGGCCGACCGGCCGCGGATCGTGCTCACCACGGTGAATGCGCTGGTGCAGCGCGTGGCCCCGCGCGCGGCGTTCCGGGGGCAGTCGCTCACGGTGGCCACGGGCGAGAGCCTGGATGTCGCCCTGCTGGTCGAGCTGCTGGTGGGCAACGGCTACAACCGGACCGACACGGTGATGGAGCCCGGCGAGTTCGCCACGCGGGGCGGCATCGTGGACATCTATCCGTCGGGCGAGGCGGAGCCGATCCGGCTCGACCTGTTCGGCGACGAGGTGGAGAACATCCGCCATTTCGATCCGAGCTCGCAGCGCTCCACGCGCAAGCTCGACCAGCTGGTGCTCCGGCCGGTGTCGGAGATCTCGTTCGATCCGGCGAGCGTGTCGCGGTTCCGCACCGGGTGGCGCGAGCGGTTTGGTCCGGCCGCCACCAACGACCCGATCTATCACAGCGTGTCGGATGCCCGTCGCCATGCCGGCGTCGAGCACTGGATGCCGTTGTTCCATGAGGCGTTGGAAACGCTGCTGGACTACCTGCCCCACGTGGCGATCAGCCTCGACCACCAGGCGGACGAGGTGCTGACGGCGCGGCTGGAGATGATCGCCGACCACGCCGAGGCGCGCCGCGCGCCCCCGCGCGAGGGCGAGGTGCCGTATCGTCCCCTGCCGCCCGAGCTGCTGTATCTCGACCGGAACAGCTGGAACGCGGCGCTGGCCCAGTTTCCGGTGCTCGCCTTCAGCCCCTTCGCGCGGCCGGATGGGGCGGCGGGCTTCGATGCCGGCGGCCGTCCGGGCATCCTGTTCGCCCGCACCGCGGCGGCACAAACCGCCTCTCAGGCCGCCGGCCGGGACGGGGCGGTGGGCCGCGAGAACGTGTTCCGGATGCTGGGCGAACAGGCGGCCCAATGGAGCGACGTGAAGCGCCGCTGTCTGGTGACGGCCTGGAGCCGCGGCTCGCGCGAGCGCATCGCGACGCTGCTGCGCGATAACGGGCTGTCGGTCCAGCCCCTGGACAGCTGGAAGGACGCGCTGAAGCTCAAGCCGGGCCCGGTCGGGCTGCTGACACTGGGGCTCGAGCGCGGCTTCGTCGCCGACGACATCGCGATCGTGTCGGAGCAGGACCTGCTGGGCGAGCGCATCTCCCGGCCGCCGCGGCGCCGCAAGCGCGCCGACCAGTTCATCGCCGAGGCCACAGAGATCGCGGAAGGCGACCTGGTGGTGCACCAGGACTACGGCATCGGCCGCTATGACGGGCTGGAAACTCTGGCCGTGGGCTCCGCGCCGCACGACTGCCTCCGCTTGATCTATGACGGCAACGAGAAGCTGTTCCTGCCAGTGGAGAACATCGAGCTGCTGAGCCGCTTCGGTTCCGAGCAGAACGGCGTCGCGCTGGACAAGCTGGGCGGCACGTCCTGGCAGAACCGCAAGTCGAAGATGAAGCAGCGCATCCGCGACATGGCGGGCGAGCTGATCCGCACGGCGGCGGCAAGGCAGATGCGCGAGGCGCCGATCCTGGCGCCGGCCGAAGGGGCGTGGGACGAGTTCTGCGCCCGGTTCCCGTTCCTGGAAACCGAGGACCAGACCCGCGCCATCGCGGACGTGCTGGAGGACATGGCGGCCGGCAAGCCGATGGACCGGCTGATCTGCGGCGATGTCGGTTTCGGCAAGACGGAGGTCGCGCTGCGCGCGGCGTTCGTGGCCGCGATGTCGGGGCAGCAGGTCGCGGTGGTGGTGCCGACGACGCTGCTGGCGCGCCAGCATTTCCGCACCTTCTCAGCGCGCTTCGCCGGGCTGCCGATCCGCGTGGAGCAGCTGTCGCGCATGGTGACGGCCAAGGAAGCCGCCAACACCCGCAAGGGCGTAACGGACGGCACGGTGAACATCGTTGTCGGCACCCACGCGCTGCTGGCTAAAGGCGTGGAGTTCAGCGATCTCGGGCTGCTGATCATCGACGAGGAGCAGCATTTCGGCGTCGCCCACAAGGAGAAGCTGAAGGCGCTGCGCGAGGACGTGCACGTGCTGACCCTGTCCGCCACGCCGCTGCCGCGTACGCTGCAGCTGGCGCTGACCGGCGTGCGCGAGATGAGCCTGATCGCGACGCCGCCCACCGACCGGCTGGCGGTGCGGACCTTCATCATGCCGTTCGACGCGGTGGTGATCCGCGAGGCCCTGCAGCGCGAGCGTTTCCGGGGCGGACAGGTGTTCTGCGTAGTGCCGCGCATCGAGGACCTGGACCGGATGGCCGAGCGCTTGCGCGAGATCGTACCGGACGCCCGGACGATCCAGGCGCACGGGCGGCTCGCGCCGTCCGAGCTCGAGCGGGTGATGACCGAGTTCGGCGACGGCAAGTACGACATCCTGCTGTCGACCAACATCGTCGAATCCGGCCTCGACATGCCGGCGGTGAACACGCTGCTGATCTACCGGGCCGACATGTTCGGGCTGGGACAGCTCTACCAGCTGCGCGGGCGGGTCGGCCGTGGCAAGCAGCGCGGCTATGCCTATCTCACCTGGCCGCAGCAGCATCGTCTCAGTGCCTCGGCGCAGAAGCGGCTGGAGGTGATGCAGACGCTCGATACCCTGGGCGCCGGCTTCACCCTGGCCAGCCATGATCTCGATCTGCGTGGCGCCGGCAACCTGCTCGGCGACGAGCAGAGCGGCCACATCCGCGAGGTGGGCATCGAGCTCTACCAGCAGATGCTGGAGGACGCGGTGGCCGATCTGCGCCGGGAGAAGGGCAAGCGCCGCGCGGAGGACCGGGACTGGACACCCAACATCGTGCTGGGGCTGCCGGTGCTGATTCCGGAAGCCTATGTCGCCGATCTGCCGGTGCGTCTCGGGCTGTATCGCCGCATCGGCGCGCTGGCCAACGATGCCGAAACCGAGGCGATGGCGGCCGAGCTGGTGGACCGGTTCGGCAAGATGCCCGAGGAGGTCGAGAACCTGCTGCAGGTGGTGTCGCTCAAGCGCGCCTGCCGTCAGGCGGGGGTGGAGAAGCTGGAAGCCGGTCCAAAGGGCATGGTGGTGCAGTTCCGCGGCAACCGTTTCGACAACCCGGCCGGGTTGGTGGCCTGGATCGGCTCTCGTGGCGCCGAAATGCGACTGCGGCCGGACCACAAGCTGGCGATCTCGCGCGAGATGACCAACGCCCAGCGGATCGGCATGGCGCGCGACACGGTGAAGCACCTGATGCGGCTGGCGCGGGACCAGAAGGCCGCCTAGCGCTCTATCGGTTCTCCGCCACGCATGTGCGGGGCCGGACCTGCTTGGCGGGCGGCGCGGGTCATGAAGCGCGCAGGAACGGCAGCATCCGCCGCAGCGTGTCGTGCTTGAGCACCAAATGCTCCCACGCCGCCGCGGCGGCATGGGCGGCGGCCAGCGCGATCAGGGCCCACCCGCCCCAGTCGTGCAGGGTCAACAGCAGGTGGCGCAGGGGCTTCGCGGCCGGCGATACCGGCGAGGGGATCGGCAGCCCGAAGAACGATAACGGCCGCGAACCGCTCCAGCGCAGGGCGTAGCCCAGCACCACCTGCGCCAGCAGCAGGACGTAGAGAAGAAGGTGCATGCCTCGCGCAGCGAGTCCGGCCAGTCCCCCGGCGCCGCTGAGCCGGCGATGTTTCGGCAACAGCCGCCAGGCGATCCGCGCCAGCAGCACGATGCTGAGCAGGATCCCGAAGGACATGTGCCAGACCACCATCAGATGGTGCAGCTCCCGTCCCGGCCGGTCCCACAGCTCCGCCAGACCGAACTGCAGCATCACCAGCACGGCCGTCAGCCAGTGCAGGCGGCGGGACATCGCATCCCAGCGGAAGGGCGCGGCATGAGGGAGGTGGTCGTTCATCGGCGCTCCGGAGCCTGAGGCGGGGGGCGGTCCGAGGCAAGGGCTCAGGATATGGACGGTCGTCGGAGGCGCGACAAATCGTTCTCGATCTTCCCGGTTTCAGGCGCCGGTCGCTGTTGAGGGCCGCGAGCGGTGGATGTCAGGACCGGCGCTCACGCCACCCGCTCGTTCATCGCATCCCGCGCAGCAGCAGTCCCGCCGCCACCGCGCACAGGGCGGCAAGGGCGAAGGGCGCCCCGGGGAAACCGTGCGACCCGGCCGCATCGAAAAGGGCGGCGGTCAGCAGAGGCGCGAAGATGGCGGTGAACCCTTCCACCGCCGCCAGCACGCCCTGCATCTCGCCCTGATGCTTTTCGTCGCGCTGCCCGGACGTCATGGCGCGCACCGATGGCGTCGCGAGCCCGCCCAGGGCCATCAGCGCCACCGCAGGCGCCATCATCCACCCGGCGAACGAGATCGACAGCACGGCGAAGCCCGCCGCGCCGAGGCCATAGCCCGCGATGGCCACCCGCTTCTCGCCCAGCCGGCGTATCGCCGGTTGCAGCAGCAACCCTTCCACCACGGCCTGTGACAACCCGACCCCGGCCAGCAGCAACCCGTTCAGCTCGCCGCCCCAGCCGAAACGGGCGCGGGTGAACAACACCAGGCTGCTCTGTACGGCGCCCAGGCCGATCCAGGAGCACGACCACGCGACCGCGAGGCGCGTCAGGGTGCGATCGCGCAGCAGCTGGCGCAGCAGGGTGAACGGGTTGGCCCGTGCCCACCGGATCGGGCGCCGCTTCTCGGGCGGCAGGCTTTCGGGCAGCACCAGAAGGCCGAAAACGAAGTTGAGGAAACCGAGTGCCGCCGCTGCCAGGAACGGCAGGCGGAGCCCATGGGCCCCCAACAGGCCGCCGAGTGCCGGTCCGATCACGAATCCCGCTCCGAAAGTGGCGCCCACCAGCCCGAACCGGCGTGACCGCTGCTCGGGCGTGGACACGTCCGCCAGATAGGCGGTGGCGGCGGCGACGTTCGCCGAGGTGGCCCCGGCCACCAGCCGCCCGAGAAAGAGCCACCAGAGGTTGGGCGCGAAGACCATCAGCAGGTTGTCGATCCCGAGTCCGCAGACCGACAACAGGATCACCGGACGCCGCCCGAAGCGATCGCTCATCTCGGCCAGCAGGGGCGCCAACAGGAATTGCATGCCGGCATAGGCGGCGATCATGGCCCCCACCCAGGGCGCGGCGGCTCCGGGGGCGAGGCGGGACAGGTGCTGCACCAGCCCCGGCACGATCGGGGCGATCAGCCCGGTGCCGAGCGCGTCGAGCCCCAGCGTGGCGAGCACGAATGTCGTCGACGCGCGGAAGCGGGCACGGAACATCAAGCCGTCCAGTCTGCGGGAGGTTTGTTGCAACGGGGCGGCGTCGGTTCCGTTTGGTCGCGATGCGCTCGGCGTCCAGCCCCCCCATGCTGCCCCGTTTCCTGCTGCTCTACGGCGCGATGTTCGGCGCCTATGGCGTGGCGGCGCCGTTCCTGCCGCCCCTCCTGGCCCGGGACGGGCTGTCGCCGACGGCGATCGGCATCGTGCTGGCGGCCGGCACCGCGGTGCGGTTGCTGGCCGGCCCCCTGGGAGGCCGCCTGGCCGATCGCAGCGGCCGGGCACCCCTGGTGCTGGCCGGGCTGTCGGCGGCGGCGGCGGTGGTGGCCTTCGGCTACGGTGCAGGGCGGAGCTTCGCGTGGCTGCTGCTGGTGAGCGTCGCCCACGCGTCGCTGCTCGCGCCCATGACGCCGGTGGCCGACGCGCTGGCGCTCGGCTCGGCCGAGGCTGTCGGGGGCTTCTCATACGGCTGGGTGCGAGGGGCGGGATCGGCCGCGTTCGTCGGGGGCACGCTCGTGTCGGGCCAGCTCGTGGGGCGGCTGGGGCTGGGCGCCTTCGTGGGGGCGAACGCGGCGCTGCTGCTGATCGCTGCCTTCATCGCTCCGATAGTGCCAAACCGGATGGCCGGGCGGCGGGACGTCGGGGGCGACATACCCGTCGCGGAGGACCGTGTGCGGGTCGCCCCCAGGGCTCGGCTCGGCCCCGCGGCGCCGGCCGGACCCAGTCCGATCAAGACCCTCCTGGGGGTCCCGGGCTTCGGGCGGCTGATGCTGGTGGCGGCGCTGGTGCTGGGCAGCCACGCGCTGCACGACGGCTTTTCCGTGATCCGGTGGCAGGCAGCGGGAATGTCGCCGACGCGGATCAGCATCGTCTGGTCGCTGTCGGTGGTGTCGGAAGTGGCGATGTTCGTGCTGCTGGGCCGCCCGATCCTTCGCCGTATAGGAGCGGCCCAGGCGCTGATGCTGTCAGCGGCGGCGGGGGCTCTGCGCTGGGGGATCTCGGCCTGCACCGCCGCTTTTCCGGTGGTCGCCTGCAGCGAGTGTCTGCACGGGCTGAGTTTCGCGCTGCTGCATCTCGCCGTCATGCGCTTGCTGGGCGCGATGGTGCCGGCACCCCTCGCCGCGACGGCACAGGCTTTCTATGCCACCGTCGCGACCGGAGCGATGTCCTCGCTCGTCACGCTGGCATCGGGACCGGCCTACGGGCGCCTGGGGCCATCGGTGTTCTGGGCGATGACGTTGCTGTGCGTCGCCGCCCTGCCGATCGCCCTGCGTCTGCGCGGTTTCGACCCGGAGGAGGAGGTCGGCGCCACGCACCGCTAGCGACGCGGCCGCGTGGCCCTTTTTTCGTCGGAACGTGCCGAGCCCGCCGGCCCCCGGCTGAACCCGGGGGGCGGCCTCCGGCAGTTATTCAGCGGAGCGGGAGCGGCACCTTGTTCACGGACAGCAGCCCGTCATGCCAGTCCAGATCCCACGACAACGCGTCGCCCTTGCGATGGGCCACGAGCTTGGCCAGGAACAGGGCGGTCCTGGCCTTCTGAAGACCGGCGCCTTCCGCGGCGGCGATGAGGGCATCGTAGCCCGAAACGTCCACCGTCGCGGTGCCCTGAGCCTGCGCGGGGTCGGGCGAAACTCTCGCATCCCCGTGGCCGGACAGGCTCGTCTCGTCGCGGCGGGCGGTGATGCCGTCGATCCGTACTGGCAGCGGGGGGCTTCCCGGCGCCATCGCGAGGAGGGCGGGCAGAGATGCGGCGGCGAGCGATAGCCGCATCTCCGCCGTGTGTGGTAGCAACGCACCGGCCTGGTCGTTGCTGACGGCGCCGTCCACCGAGAGGGTCAGGTGGGCATCGCCTCCGGAGCCGGTCGCCGGGCCGCCGTCGAGATGCAGGGAAAGATGCCGCGCCCCGGTGCGGGTGGTGCCGGTATGGATGCTGATTTCGCTCCAGGTGAAGTCGTAGCTGGCGCCGTGCGACAGGCCGGCTTGCAGCGGTGCCGCGACGGCGCGGAGAGCCTGCGGATCGCATCCCGCGGGCTGCCGGCCGGCCAGCGCGGTGAGCAGCGCGGCAGACGCGGCCGTGGCGGCCTGCGCCAGGGCGGCCGGGCGTGTATCCTCCGCACGTCCCCGGGAGGCGATGTGGAGGTGGCCCGCGTTGAAATCAGCGGGCGAGATAGGCAGACCCGAAACCCTCACGACGAAATTGTCGGCATCGACCCCGCCGCCGCGCGGGCCGGACGCCTCGTGCAGGGTGCGGGCGCTGCCGGACGCGCAGGCGCCCGGCAGATCGATGGTGGATGCGGCCCTGGCAGCCGGGCCGACGGCGGCGAGAAGGGGAAGGGCGGCCATGACGGCCCGGATGATGCAGCTCTCCATCGTCCGGCAGGGTGACGCAGCCGCCGGGCCGAGGCAAATGGGAAGAACCGTCCGTCGTTCCGGGGGGCGTGTTTTCATTCGGACCTGCCGATGCTCAAGCCCGATCCCTTTCTTCTGGCCCTGGTGGCGACCGTGGCGCTCGCGTCGCTGCTGCCGTGCCGCGGCGCCGCGGTGCCGGTGTTCGCGTGGCTGACGATCGTGGTGATCGCGGTGATGTTCTTTATGCAGGGGGCGCGGCTGTCGCGGGCGGCGGTGATGGCGGGGCTCGGCCATTGGCGACTGCATCTGGTCATCCTCGGCTGCACCTTCGTGCTGTTTCCGCTACTCGGACTGGGATTGCGGGCTCTGGCGCCCGCCCTGCTGACGCAGGGGCTGTGGCTCGGCCTGCTGTTCGTGTGCGTGCTGCCGTCCACCGTCCAGTCCTCGATCGCCTTCACCTCGATCGCGCGGGGCAACGTGCCCGCAGCTGTGTGTGCCGCGACCGCGTCCAATCTGCTCGGCATCGTGCTGACGCCGTTGCTGGTGGGAGTGGTGCTGGCGGGGCAGACCGGCCACGGGCCGGGCATCTCCGCGCGCGGCGTGCTCGACATCGTGCTGCAACTGCTGCTGCCGTTTCTGCTGGGCCAGCTTCTGCAGCCCCGGATCGGCGGGTGGGCGCACCGCAACAAGCGGCTGTTGAGCCTGTCGGACCGGAGCTCGATCCTGATCGTGGTCTACACGGCTTTCAGCGCGGCGGTGACGGAAGGGCTCTGGCACAAGCTGGCGCCGGCGCAGTTCGGGCTGATGTTCGCGGTGGACGCGCTGCTGCTGGCGGCGGTGCTGCTGGCCACCCGGTTCGGGGCCCGTTGGCTGGGTTTCGACCGCGAGGACGAGATCGCGATCGTGTTCTGCGGCTCGAAGAAGACGCTCGCCTCGGGTGTGCCGATGGCGAACGTGCTGTTTCCGGCGGCGATGGTGGGGCAGGTGGTGCTGCCGCTGATGGTGTTCCATCAGCTGCAGCTGTTCGTGTGCGCGGTGATGGCCCGGCGCTATGGGCGCCGGGCCGAGGCCGTTCCGCTCAGAAGTTGACGTTTAGGCGGCCGTAATAGAACCCGCCGTTGATGGGAATGCCGGACGAGTCCTGGTCGTAGAAGGCGACGCCGAGATAGGCGTTTTCGTTGGGCACCCGGCGTGGACGGACGTTGAAGATGTTGTTGCCGCCGATCGCCGCGTGCAGGCGCGGCGTGATCTGGTAGCCGACCTCGAGGTCGGTGAGCCAGGCCGGGGTGTTCTTGAACTCGGCGAACTGGGTGCCGGAATACTGGAGATCGGCCGGTGCGGCGTCCTGGTAGGTGAGGTTGCTCTTGGTCTGGCCGTAGCGAGTCTGGCGGACGTTGACGTCGAGCTTCCCATACTTCCAGAAGGCGTTGAGGATGATCTTGGACCGCGGCGACGCGGTGGTCAGCCAACCGATGCCCTGCTCGTTGAGGAATGGGTTGCCGTTGGCGTCGATGCCGACATGGTGGATGCGGGTGCGGTTCAGGTCGATGCCCGCGGTCCAGGTCACCGTGCCGAGGCCGCGATACCGGAAATCGGTGAAGTAGTTGGCGTTGATGTCGATGCCCTGCGTGCGCGTGCTGGCGCCGTTGGCGAAGTAGTACGCGGAGACGTCCTTCACCAGGTCGGGATTTTCCGCGACGTCGGCCGGGACCGTGGCGCCGGTCGATTCGATGGCGGCCAGCGCGGGGTAGCCGGTGACGCCGCCGGCACCGACGATGCGGTCGCGGATGTTGATCTGGTAGATGTCGGTGGTGATGCTGAGGTTGCTCAGCGGTTGCAGGACGATGCCGGCCGACGCGTTGGTGGAACGTTCGCCCTTCAGTGGCACCGCGCCGATCGACCGGGCACCTCCGGAGCTGGTGGCGAGAATGCCGCTCGCGCCGGTAGGAGACACGTTGAGCGACGAGTAGTTCTCTTCCGCCAGGGTCGGCGCCCGGAAGCCGTTGCTGATGGTGCCGCGCAGCGCCAGCCACTTGGTGAAGTCGTAGCGCGTCGAAATCTTGCCGTTCTCGGTGTCGCCGGCGTCGGTGTAGTGTTCGAAGCGTCCAGCGAAATCGACGTCCCAGTGCGGCAGCGGATGCACGTCGTAGTCGATGTAGCCGGCCCACACGTTGCGCGAGAACCGCCCGGCGTTCGCCGGCAGCAGGCCCGCGAACCCCTGGGTGCCGCCATACAGGGTGGACGCGGGCGAGCCGGCTCCCAGCACGTACACCTCCGACCGTTCCTCCGCGCCGATGGCGAAGTTCATCGGCATGTGGAACGCGGTGAAAGGACGGGTGAAGTCGAGGTTGTTGGTCCACTGGTCGGTGGACTGGCTCTGCGCGAGCACCGTGGTCGGGGTGAAGCCCACGGCGTAGCCATACTGGGGCGCGCCATACTGGACCAGTCCGGGATTGCCGGTGTTCTTGTTGCCGATCTTGGTGTTGTCCGAGCCCCACGTGGTGCTGAGATCGGCGTGGAAGCCGAAGAAATCGTCGGCCTTCAGACCCAGCGTCGCCGCGTAGTCGTTCTCCTCGTTGGTTTCGCGCGGGGAGAAGCCGTACGGATAGTATTGCGGCAGCCGGCTTGGGATGCGGTAGTTCTCGTAGGCTTCGCTGTGCCGATGCCCGTAGGTGACGAGGCCATAGCCGCGGAGCCCGCCCCAAAGGTCCGGCACCAGCGTCTTGCCGAACTCGACGCTCAGCGTTTCCCGGGTTTCTTCCGGCAAGCCGTTGATCTTGTTCGAGTTGGGCGGGAAGCCGTTGGCCGCCGCGCGGTGGTCAGTTGCGTTCGTGACGAAGAAGTCCGTGTGGTAGATCTGGCCGCCAACATGGACATAGCCGTCGTCGCCGAAGGAGAAGCCCTGGTCGGCGTCGAGCTGGTACTGCCAGCCGTCGCCGTTATAGGCATCCGCCCCGGTGAAGGCGGTGCCGCTGCCGCCATGGTCGGTCTTCTTCATGATGATGTTGACGACGCCGGCGATCGCGTCCGACCCGTATTGGGCGGCCGCGCCGTCGCGCAGGATCTCGATGTGGTCGATCGCCGCCGCCGGGATCATGTTGATGTCGACCGGCGTGGAACCCTGTTCGGGTCCGGCGTCGGCGGTGATGTTGGAGGTCGGGTGGCGCCGCTTTCCGTCGACCAGCACCAGCACCTGGTTGGGGCTGAGCCCGCGCAGGCGGATCGCGGCCACCAGGGCCGCGGTGTCGGCGCCGTAGGCCTTGATGGTCACGGACGGATCGGTGCGCGTGATCTGGTCCACCAGATTAGGCTGGCCTGACCGCCGCAGTGTCGCGGCCGAGATCACGTCGATCGGGCTGGTGCTGTCCCGGGCCTTGCGGTTCAGGCTGCGGGTGCCGGTGACGATCACCGACTCACCGACATCGGCGCTCGCGGCCGTGGCGATGCCCGCGCGGCGATTGGCCCGCGAGGGCGGCGTAGGCGTCGCGGGAAGGGAATTCGGCGAAGGGGCAGTGGCGGCTGCTGGTGTCGCGACGGCGACGTGCTTACGGGGGCGGGACGAAGCGTCGCCGTGGTGATGCCGGTGGCTCGCGGGGGGTGTCGGGCTCGCCGTGGCGGCGGCGGGAGCGGTTTGCGCGACCGCCGGCATGAGGCCGCTCGCGAGGGCGATGGGGCAGGCGGTCAGAAGAAGGGCCCGTCGAAGCCCGCCTGCGATGGATCTGCTCATTTCGTCCCTTTCGATGGCCAATCCCGACGGTCGAGCACGGACCGTTGCACGGGCGGGACGAATTCGGTCAGGCGCAAGCAGCTTGATCAAGCTAATTTCGCATACGAGAGATGCAAAAGCGCGCGGTGCGGCAAAAAAGCGTCACTTTGTATGTACAATAATAAGGCAGATGCCCATCCAGCAGGCTGTTTGACGGCTGGTAGTGATGAAACTAGCTTCATTCCAGCATCGAACGGAGCTTTTCCTTGTCCGACTTGCCGAACGTTCCGCAGACCCGCCGACAGCTGCTGATGCGCATCGGTGCCGCGGCGGGAAGCGTCGCGATGTACCAGGCGATGACCCGGCTCGGGCACGCGGCTGGAACCGATTTCCGCGGGCCGCCCGCCCTCACCGGTACACGAAAGGGGTCCACGGTGCTCGTGCTGGGCGCGGGCCTGGCCGGGATGCTGGCCGCCTACGAGCTGCGCAAGGCGGGCTATACGGTGCGCATCCTGGAGTACCAGAACCGGTCCGGCGGCCGGAACTTCACCTTGCGCGGCGGCGACACCCTCGCCGAGCTCGGGGGCGCGGTGCAGCACGTGCAGTTCGCGCGCGGCAACTATATCAATCCGGGCCCCTGGCGCATCCCGTACCATCACCAGGCGATCCTGCATTACTGCAAGCAGTTTGGCGTGGCGCTGGAGCCGTTCATCGAGGTCAACCACAACAGCCTGCTGCACAGCTCGACCACGTTCGGCGGCGTGCCGCAGCGCTATCGCGACTACATGTCGGACTTCACCGGCTACACGGCGGAACTGCTCGGCAAGGCGATCCGCCAGGACAAGCTCGATCAGCCGATCGGTCCGGACGAGAAGCGCGATCTGCTCGCGGCGATGCATGGCTGGGGTCTGCTCGACAAGAACGGGAACTATGTCAGCAGCGTCAGCGCCTCGTTCCGGCGCGGCTTCGACAAGCCGCTGGGGGGCGGTCCCGACGGCGCGCCGATTCCCTCGAAGCCGCTCCCCCGTTCGGACATCATGAAGTCCGGCCTGTGGGAGTGGCTGAGCTTCAACATGAATTACGAGATGCAAACGACCATGTTCCAGCCGGTGGGCGGGATGGACATGATCGGCAAGGGCTTCGCCAAGCAGGTCGGCGATCTCGTCACGCACAACGTCAAGGTCACGAAGATCCATCAGGACGCCGGCGGCGTGACGGTATCGTTCGAGGACATGGGAAAGAACAACGCCGTGTCGGAGGCGAAGGCGGACTGGTGCGTGTGCACCATCCCGTTGTCGGTGCTGAGCCAGATCGACATCCAGGTGAACCCGGCCATGAAGGCGGCGATCGGCGCGGTTCCTTATGCGTCGTCGGTGAAGGTCGGGCTGGAGTTCAAGCGCCGGTTCTGGGAGCAGGACGAGCAGATCTACGGCGGCATCTCGTTCACCGACCAGCCGATCAGCCAGATCTCCTATCCGTCGACGGGCTATTTCTCCGATGGCCGGTCGGTGCTGCTTGGCGGCTACATGTTCGGCAACGCGGCGTACGCCTTCGCCGGCATGACGCCGGAAGAGCGGGTCCAGGCGGCGCTCGACCAGGGCTCGAAACTGCACAAGCAGTATCGCGACGAATTCCTGAACGGTGTCGGCGTGGCCTGGAGCCGCATGCCATGGACCCTCGGTTGCTGCGGCACCTGGAACGAGGAATCGCGCCGGACGCACTACAAGGCCCTGACCGAGATCGACAACCGGATCGTCCTCGCGGGCGAGCACGCCTCGTATGTCGGATGCTGGCAGGAAGGAGCGCTGTTGTCCTCGCTGAGCGCCATCACCCGCCTCCACCAGCGCGCGATCGGAGCCGCCTGATGCGTTTCCTTCTTCCCGTTCTCGCGGCGTCGGTGCTGGCCGGCACCATGCTGCCGTCGCGCGACGCCCGTGCGGACGCCGCCGCCAACGTGGCCGGCGGCCCGATCACCAGCCATGACGGCGCCACGCTGTATCGACAGCTCTGCCAGGGGTGCCACATGGCAAATGCGAAGGGGGCCGTCGGTGCCGCGACGATCCCCGCGCTGGCGGGGAATCCGAAGCTCGCGAGCGGCGGCTATCCGGTCTACGTGATCCTCAACGGCTACGGCGCGATGCCGTGGTTCAGCGGCACGCTCGACGACGCCCAGATCGCGGCGCTGGTGAACTATGTCCGCACCAATTTCGGCAACCACTACACCGACGGGGTGAAGCCCGAGGATGTGGCGGCCGTCCGTACCCCGACCCCCGAGATGGAGAAATAAGCGGCGATGGCCTTCCTCGACACCATCGGACATGATCGCGCCCGGCGTTTCACCGCGCTGGTCGGGCTGGGGCTGATCGCCGCCGCCGCATTCCTCACTGCGCCCGCCGGGGCGCAGGAGAATGCGGTGGTCCGGCATCCTGCCGAGAAATTTCCGATCGCCACGGCCGTGGAGGTGCCGCCCGGCTACACCACGCTCTATCTTTCCGGCATGGGCGCCGATGTCGCCGACAAGAATGCCAAGCCGATGACGCTGGCGGCCTACGGCGACACCGAGACCCAGGTCCGCAGCGCGCTCGGCAAGATCAAGGCGCAGCTGGCAGCCCTGCATGCGACCCCGGGCGACATCGTCAACATGCACGTCTTCATGGTGGCGGATCCGAAGACCGGGAAGATGGATTTCCCCGGGTTGATGAAGGCCTACAAGGAGATGTTCGGGACGACCGCGCAGCCGGATCTGCCGACCCGGTCCGCATTCCAGGTCGCGGCGCTCGCCAATCCGGGCTGGCTGGTGGAAATCGAGGTGATCGCCGTCCGCAAATAGGCAGGCCGCTCCGCGATCCGGCCGCGACATCGCAGGCCGGACGCGGGCTCAGCGCGACAGCGCGATCTCCATCGTTTCAGCGGTGGCGGCATCGAGCAGCCGCTGGAGCACGATGCTTTCCTGCGCGCCCATCACGGCCAGCTCGCCGCCCACGATCACACAGGGAACGCCGGTGATGCCGGCGCGGTGGGCCCGCAGGTTCTCGGTATGCACGCGGTCCAGCCCGTCCGTGCCACGCAGCATGTCGCGCGCGGCGTCAGCGTCCAGGCCAGCCCGCGCCGCCAAAACCGCCAGCGTTCCGTGGTCGCCGATATCCGCACCGTCGGTGAAGTGAGCGGTGAACAACCCGTCCACAAAGGGCGCCGTGCGCGACGGCCACGCGGCGCTCCACCCCAGGAGTCGATGCGCGTCCACCGTGGACGGGATGCGGCGGATGCGGTCGAACCGGAAGGTCGCGCCATCCTGCTCTCCCAGTTCCGACACCGACCGGTAGAATCGGCGCGCGCGCTCGTCGCCGCCGTATTTGCGGCGCACGAACTCCTCGTGCGGAAGGCCGCTCTCGGGGAGGTCGGGATTGAGCAGGAAGGGGCGCCAGGCGACGGTCACGTCGAGCTGAGGGCGGGCAGCCAGCGCGCGCTGGAGCCTCCTGAAGCCCAGGAAGCACCAGGGACACACCAGATCCAGCAGCATCTCGACCCGGACTGGCCGGCCGATGGGAAGGAGCGCGTTCACGGTTTCCTTATATCGTGCCGGGAGGCCTGGGTTGAGACGCTTCTTGTGGAAAACGTCGCGGGGAAGATCGGGGGCAGAGTAGGTGGGCGAGTGGCCCGTTCCGGGCGCTGGCCGCTCGCTCAGGGAACGTTGTCGCGCAGGAAGATCTGCAGCCTCACCGTCCGGGCGGGGAAGTCGGCCTCGTCCCGGTTCAACGCTCGGAGGGCGGCGATCGCGTCCGCCACTTCCTGTTCCTGGTCCTGGTGCAGCACGGCGGTGAACAGCCCGGAAAGCAGGGCGTCGCGCGCATGGGGCGTGAGTTCGTGCGCCACGGTGACCGGCGGGGGAAGGGCCGCCTGGCTCGGCCGCCTGTGGGCCAGGGCGGCGATGATGCCGCGATTGCCGGCACCGATGCTGTACAGCCCCACGATGTCCTCGTTCAGCGCCAGCAGCCGTCCTACGAGCTTCTCGGTCACGGTGCTGTCGTCCAGGCCCTCGATGGGCGGCAGCAGCGCGAGCTGCGGGAACTCGCGCCTCATCACCTGTTCGAAGCCGAGGCGGCGATCGGCGTGATCGTGCAGCGTCATCCGGCCGACGACCATGGCGATCTTGCCGCGGGGAACATGCACCATCCGGCCGATCAGGGAGGCGGCGACCCGGCCGGCGGCCTTGTTGTCGATGCCGTGAAAATGCGCGCGGCGGGACGGGGACACGTCGGACACGAGGGTGACGAGGGGAATGCCGCGAGCCACCAGCCGGTCGATCTCCTGCCTTACCGGCGGACTCTCAATCGCCACGGCGGCAACGCCGTCGCAATCCCGGGGATCGAGCTCGGCGAGGCGGCGGCAGAGCATCTGCTCGTCGAAGGCGGGATAGTCGAGGATCCGCACGATGACGCGGTTTTCCTCCATCCTGGCGGCGGCGGCGGCGACGCTTTCCCGCAGGGCGTTCATGAAGCTGTTGGGACCGCGGGCCGGTAGCATGAAGCAGAACCGCTCCTGCCGGCGCGTGGCCAGGCCTGCGGCGAAGCTGTCGCGCTTGAAGCCGAGCCTTTCTACCGCCGATCGCACCCGGCCGATCGTCGCCGGGCGCACGCCCTTGCGGCCGTTGAGCACGCGATCGACGGTCGCGAGACTGACACCCGCTTCCGCGGCCACATCGAACACGGTCACCTTCGCCATCGGCGGACAGTAGGGGCCGTATTTGAGGCACGTCAATCAAGCCAGAGGGCGAGCTTTCGGGTTGAAAGCGGCCGTTCGAGACCACAAGAAGTCGCTCCATCGCGGCAAGAAACCGAGAAATGTCGGGTTTTGCAGTGCAGCAAAATGACGTGCCCCCGGCACAACATCCCATCTTGCGATACGTGCCGCATTTTGCTCTTGTTCGCCGGTATCGCGACCGGCCGTATGCCCGCCACAGAAGCGGACCGCGACGGCCATCGCTCCCAGGGAGGGTTACCGTGTCATCTCATCGTCCGCAGGGGCTTTCGTCGTCGCGCCCCCGTTCCGCGTCGTCCCCGTCACCGGCGGCCGGGCTGTCCCGCCGTCTGCTGGCCGGCGTCGCCCTGTCGCTCGGCCTCGCGGCGATGGCGCCCGCGGCGCTGGCCAGCCCCGAGCATCCGAAGATCGGTTTCTCGATCGACGATCTGCGCCTTGAGCGCTGGGCGCACGACCGTGACTACTTCATCGCGGCGGCCAAGAAGCTGGGCGCCACGGTCAACGTGCAGTCGGCGGACGCCAGCGAGTCGCGTCAGACGGCGCAGATCGAGAACCTGATCTCGCGCGGCATGGACGTGATCGTGATCGTGCCGTTCAACGGCAAGGTGCTGGCGAACACCATCCGCGAGGCCAAGCAGGCCGGAATCAAGGTCATCTCCTATGACCGGCTGATCCTGGACGCCGACATCGACGCATACATCTCCTTCGACAACGTGCGCGTGGGCGAGATGCAGGCCCAGGGCGTGGTCGATGCGGCGCCGACCGGCAACTACTATCTGCTGGGTGGTGCGCCGACCGACAACAACGCGAAGCTGCTGCGCCAGGGCCAGATGAAGGTCCTGCAGCCGCTGGTCGACAGCAACAAGATCAAGATCGTCGGCGAGCAGTGGGTGAAGGAGTGGAGCCCGACGGAAGCGCTCTCCATCACCGAGAATGCGCTCACCGCCAACAAGAACAACATCCAGGGCATCGTTGCTTCCAACGACGCGCTGGCCGGTGGTGCCATCCAGGCGCTCGCCGCGCAGGGCCTGGCGGGCAAAACCGCCGTATCCGGCCAGGACGCCGATCTCGCCGCGGCGCAGCGGATCGAGAAGGGCACCCAGACCATGACGGTCTACAAGCCGCTGAAGCTGATCGCCAGCACGGCAGCGCAGATGGCGGTCGACCTCGCGAAGAACAAGACGCCGGCCTACACCACCAAGATGAACAACGGCGCCAAGGAGGTGGACACGATCCTGCTGACGCCGATCTCGCTCACCAAGAGCAACATCGACCGGCTGGTGACGGACGGCTACTTCACCCAGGCGCAGATCGACGGGAAGTAATCGTTCCGGGGGCGGCCGGAACCATCCCGGCCGCCCTTTCCCGGAAAATCTCCACCGGTTCCGTCACCGCGATGCGGGAGTAAGCATGGCCGAGTTCCTGCTGGAGATGCGCGGCATCACCAAGAGCTTCTCCGGTGTGAAAGCGCTGGACGGCATCGATTTGCGCGTGCGCAGCGGCGAATGCGTGGGGCTGTGCGGCGAGAACGGCGCCGGCAAGTCCACCATGATGAAAGTGCTTTCCGCGGTGTACCCGCACGGCACCTGGGGTGGCACCATCCTGTGGGACGGTGCGGAGCTCAAGGCCGCATCGGTGCGGGAAACCGAGGCCGCCGGCATCGTGATCATCCACCAGGAGCTGATGCTGATCCCCCAGCTGTCGGTCGCGGAGAACATCTTTCTCGGCCGCGAGCCGCGCACCGCGGGCGGGCTGATCGATTTCGACCGGATGTTCGCGGAGGCGGCGAAGCTGCTGGGCGAGCTTCGGATGGGCCACATCAACGTGGTGCAGCCGGTCTCGTTCTATGCCGGCGGCGTGCAGCAGTTGATCGAGATCGCCAAGGCGCTCAGCAAGAACGCCCGGCTGCTGATCCTGGACGAGCCGACCTCGTCTTTGACCAAGAACGAGACGGCCATCCTGCTCAGGCTGGTGAAGGACCTCAAGGCTCGCGGCACTGCCTGCGTCTACATCTCGCACAAGCTCGAGGAGATCGAGGAGATCGCCGACACGGTCACCGTGATCCGTGACGGCGCCTTCGTGGGCGAGGCGCCCATGGCGCAGATCACCACCGGCGACATCATCCGGATGATGGTGGGACGCGACATGAGCAACCTGTTCCCGCGCGAGGAGCATCCGATCGGCGAGGTGGTGTTCGAGGCGATCGGCATCACCTGTCTCGACGCCGAGAACCGTGAACGCCGCCGGGTGGACAACGTGTCCTTCACCCTCCGCGAGGGCGAGATCCTGGGCGTCGCGGGTCTCGTCGGTGCCGGACGCACCGAGATGGTGAGCGCCCTGTTCGGCGCCTATCCCGGACCGCATTCCGGCGAGATCCGCCTGCGGGGCAAGCCGATCCGCGTGCGCTCGCCCCGAGAGGCGGTGCGTCAGGGCATCTGCATGGTGCCGGAGGACCGAAAGGCGCATGGGATCGTGCCGGGGCTCGGCGTCGGCTACAACATCACCTTGTCGGTGCTGGACGAGTACGCCCCCGCGGGCCTGATCGACGAGGAGAAGGAATTCTCCACCATCGGCGCCGCCATCCGCCGCTTGCGCATCAAGACCGCCACTCCGGTTCTGCCGATCTCCAACCTGTCTGGCGGCAACCAGCAGAAGGCGGTGATCTCCAAGATGCTCGAGGCCCGGCCGCGGGTGCTGATCCTCGATGAGCCGACGCGCGGCGTCGATGTCGGCGCCAAATACGAGATCTACAAGCTGATGTTCACCCTGGTGAAGACCGGCATGTCCATCATCATGGTGTCGTCGGAGCTGCCGGAGGTGCTCGGCATCAGCGACCGCGTGCTGGTGATCGGCGAAGGGCAACTCCGCGGCGACTTCATCAACGACGACACCCTCACCCAGGAGCGGATTCTTACCGCGGCGATCACGCCGCGTACGCCCGCTGCCGCCGCAGCCGCCTGATCCGGAACGGAAAGCCCATGCCTGAGACCACGTCCCTGGCGCCCAACCCGTCCGGCGTCGCCGCCGCGCGGGCCGGCCGCGAGCGCACCCTGAAGGCCGAGCACCTGAAGGGATTGTTCAACCGCTACAAGATCCTGGCGCTGGTGATCGCGATCGCCCTGATCTGGGCGCTGTTCACCCACCTGACCGATGGCGACTTCCTTACCGCGCGCAATCTCAGCAACCTGCTGCGGCAGATGGCGATCACCGGCATGCTCGCGTCGGGCATGGTGTTCGTCATCATCTCTGGCGAGATCGACCTGTCCGTCGGCTCGCTGCTCGGATTGCTGGGCGGCATCTCCGCCATCCTCGACGTGCAGTTCCACCTGCCGTTGTGGCTCAACATTCCCATCGTGCTGATCGCGGGCGCGCTGGTGGGCGCCTTCAACGGCTACTGGGTCTCCTACCTGCGGGTGCCGTCGTTCATCGTGACGCTGGCCGGCCTTCTGGCCTTCCGGGGCATCCTGCTCGGCATCACGGGGGGCGTGACCATCGCCCCGGTGTCGAACGGGCTGATCGCCGTCGCGCAGAGCTATCTGCCGGACGTGGCGGGATATGCCCTTGGCGTGCTGGTGTTCGGGGTGCTGGCATTCTCCACCCTCCGGTCCCGGAACAAGCGGGCCGAGCACGGCCTCGCGGTGCCGGCGCTCGGCCTCGATCTGGCGCGGCTCGCCGTCGCCGCAGTGGTGATCTTCGGCTTCTTCGCCCTGCTGGACGCGTATCGCGGCGTGCCGACGCCGGTGCTGATCGTGCTGGTGCTGCTGGGCGCGTTCACCGTGATGGCGCGACGCACCGTGTTCGGCCGGCGGATCTATGCGGTGGGCGGCAACCTGGAAGCGACGCGGCTGTCCGGCGTCAACGTCCAGATGGTGAAGCTGATGGTGTTCGCCCTGATGGGCGCGATGGCCGCGCTCGCCGGCATCGCCACCACGGCGCGGCTGGCGGCGGGGTCGCCATCAGCTGGCTCGCTGCAGGAGCTGGACGCGATTGCATCCTGCATCATCGGCGGCACCTCTATGCGCGGTGGCGCCGGCACGGTGTTCGGCGCGCTGATCGGCGCGCTGATCATGGCCACGCTCGACAACGGGATGTCGATGCTAGGCGTCGACACCTACTGGCAGATGATCGTCAAGGGCTTCATCCTGCTGATGGCGGTGTGGCTCGACGTCGCCACCAGCACCAAGCGTTGACGCCGCCTCCCCGCCGGGAGGCCCGGCGGGGAGAGCGAATCCATGGACGACATCGAACCGGCGCCCGACTTCCGCGCCGACCCGGTCGAGCGGTTCGCGACGTTCGTCCAGATCCTGGGGCGGGGACCCGGCCGCTCCCGGTCGCTGAGCCGCGACGAGGCGCGCTCGGCCATGGAACTGGTGTTGGGCGACCAGGTCGATCCAGCGCAGCTCGGTGCCTTTCTGATGCTGCTGCGCTATCGCGGCGAGGACCCTGACGAGATCGCCGGCCTCGTGGAAGCGGTGCGCGCCGCGATCGGGGCCGGGCGGTCACCGGGCGGTGAGCCGACGGTGATGCTCGACTGGCCCTCCTACGGCGCCGGACGCACGCGAGCCGCCCCCTGGTTCCTGCAGGCCGCGCTGGCCTTGTCTCGCTCCGGCCGGAGCGTGCTCATGCACGGCACCAACGAATTTTCCGGCGGCATGACGGTCGCGGATGGGCTTCGCGCGCTGGAGATGCCGTCCACGACCGGCAGGCGGGAGGCCATCGGCACGGCCGCGCGCGCCGGCTTCGCCTATCTGCCCGTCGCGGCGCTGTGTCCGGCGGTCGCGGCACTGCTGGGCATGAGGCGGCTGTTCGGCCTGCGTTCGCCGATCAACACGGTGGGCCGCCTGCTCGATCCCGCCGATGCGATGGCGTCGGTGGATGGCGTCTTCCATCCGCCCTATATCGAGGTGCATCTGTCGGTCGCGGAGCGGCTGGACCGGCGGTCGCTGCTGGTGCTCAAGGGGGGCGGCGGCGAAGCCGAGCGCAACGGCGCCAAGGAGACGACGGTCTTTCTGACCCGGCGCGAGCATGGCAGGAGCGAACTGCCGCTGCCGGTGCTCGGCCCCGCAGCCCCCCGTGGGGAGCCGGTCGATGCCGACCGCTTCCGGGCCGTGTGGGAAGGCGCGGAAGCCCCGGAGCCCGTCGTCGCCACCATCATCGGGACCGTCGCCATCGGCCTGTTGGCGCTGGACACCGATCTCGATCCGGGGGACGCGGACGAGATGGCGCGCACCATCTGGGCGAGGCGGCACGGATGAGCGCCGAGCCCATGCATCTTTCGTCACAGTCGGCGGTTGAATGCGGCATCGCGATCAACCGGAGTTATCGATCGATGCGCAACAACATCCTGTTCGCTGCCACCGCCGTCATCGGCCTCGCCGTCGCCGGCGCGGGAGCGGCCGACGCAAAGGGCTGCATCAAGGGGGCCGCGGTGGGCGGCGTGGCGGGACATGTGGCGGGCCATCACGGCATGGCGGGCGCCGCGGTAGGCTGTGCCGTCGGTCACCACGAAGCCAACAAGAAGGCGAAGGACACCACCACGACCAACGCCCCGCCGCAGAACGGCGGCTGACGCCGGCGTCGCCGACCCGGCGGCGCGGCCGGGGTCGCCGCGCCCGGGAGTGGCTTTCGACGGACAAACGCCCGGCCCGGCTCCCCGCCGGGCCGGTTTTCATTCCTCGCCGGTGCTGGACCGTAGCGGCGGCAGGCTTTGCCTCATGCCGTTCATGATCTGCTCGCCCGGGCGCTGCTCCATGGTCATGGGCGGCAGGGTCGCCGGTTGTTCGGCCGCGGGCGCTGCCGCGGCGACCACCGGTTGTGGCCAGAAGCCTGCCGCTACGTCGTCATGCACTGCGTGGATCTGCTGCTGCGCCCAGTCCAGGAACTCGTGCAGCCCGCGCAGGATGATCTCCTCGATCGTCTGGTCGGCGAGCGCGGCTCGCAGCTCGTCGATTCGCTCCTGTGCCGCCATGCCGGCCCGGAGGCCGTAATCGGTCCGGAGCTGGCCGAGCGCGCCGTAGACGTGGCGCAAGGTCAGCACCAGCGAGCGGGGAAACGCGTTGTTGAGCAGCAGGAAGCCCGCTACCGAGGCCGGGGTGAGCGCCCGGGGCATCACCCGGCGATAGGCGTGATAGGCGGCGGCCGACCGCAGCACGGCGCTCCACTGGCTCATATCGACCGGCGAGCCCACCGCCGCCACCTTGGGCAGCAAGGTGTGGTATTTGATGTCCACCAGGCGCGTGATCTGGTCGCCGCGTTCGAGGTGCTTGCCGATCACGTAGAAATACCAGCCCTGGTCGCGGAAGAAGGTGCCTTCCGTGATGCCGTTATGGGTCTGGCATTCCTGCTTGAGGCGCGCGCAGAGGCGGGAAAGCTGTCCCGGGCGGATGTCGTTCGGCGTCAGCTCCCGCACCCATTTGTGGAACATGTTGATGTGCGTCCACATCTCGGTGGAGATGAGCGGGCGCAGGGTGCGGGCATTCTCGCGCGCGAGGTTGATGATCGTCGCGATGGAGGTCGGGCTGTCGCGGTCCAGCACGTAGAAGCTGACCATGCTCTGGTGCTCGGCACGCTCGTAACGCTCGTAGAACCGCTCGCTGTCGGCATTGATCTGGACGATGGAGCGCCAACCGTCCTCCGCCTGCCCGGTGCGGGTGAAGGTTTCCGTGACGTCGATGATGCGCGCCAAGTTCTCGATGCGCTCCATGTAGCGCGCGAGCCAGACCGTGCTTTCCGCGTAGCGCGACAGCAGGGCGGTGGAACGGATCGGCTCGCGGTGGAGGTCGATGGCGGCGACGGGTTCGTTCATGCCAGCACCCACGTATCCTTCGAGCCGCCACCCTGGGAGGAATTCACCACCAGCGATCCCTTCTTGAGCGCCACCCGCGACAGCCCTCCAGGCAACACCCAGCTCGAGGCGCCGGTGATGGCGAAGGGACGCAGATCGACGTGGCGAGCCTGCACCCCGTCGTCGCACAAGGTCGGCGCGGTCGACAGGTTGATCACTGGCTGGCTGATGTAGTTGGCGGGATCGGCTTCGAGCTTGCTCCGGAACTCCTCGAGCTCCGAGCGCGAGGCGTGCGGGCCGATGATGAGCCCGTAGCCGCCGCTCTCGCCCACCGGCTTGACGACCAGCTTGTCGAGATTGTCCAGCGTGTAGCGTAGGCCGTCGGCTTCCCGGCAGATATGCGTCTCCACGTTGGACAGGATCGGTTCCTGCTGCAGGTAATAGCGGATGATGCGCGGCATGTAGGCGTAGATGGCCTTGTCGTCGGCGACGCCGGTGCCGACCGCGTTGGCGATGGCGACATTGCCACGGCGCCAGGCGTCCACCAGCCCGGGGACGCCGAGCTGGCTGTCCGGCCGGAACACGTCCGGATCGAGAAAGTCGTCGTTCAGCCGGCGATAGATGGCGTGCACCGGCCGGAGACCAGCGATGGTGCGCATGAACACGCGGTGGTTCTCGACCACCAGGTCGCGTCCTTCCACCAGCGGCACGCCCATCTCGCGGGCCAGGAAGACGTGTTCGAAATAGGCTGCGTTGTAGATGCCCGGAGACAGCAGCACGACCTGCGGATCGACGACGCCTTCGGGCGCCACCTCCATCATCGCCTGCCGAAGGCGCATCCCGTAATCATCCACGGACCGCAACGCAATGTCCTCGGCCACGTCCGGCAGGACCCGCAGCATCATGTGCCGATTCTCGATCACGTAGGACACGCCGGACGGGGTGCGGGCATTGTCTTCGAGGACGAGAAAGCGGCCGCCTTCGTCGCGTACGATGTCGGTTCCGTTGACGTGGACATAGACCCCGAGCGGCACGTTCAGCCCCATCATCTCGGGACGGAAGTTGCTGTTGCCCAGCACGAGATCGCGGGGGATGATCCCGTCCCGCAGGATGTGCTGGTCGTGGTAGATGTCCCACAGGAAGCGGTTGATGGCTTCCACCCGCTGGATCACGCCCCGCTCCACATGGTCCCATTCGGTGGCGGTGAGGATCCGGGGAATTAAGTCGAACGGCAGGATGCGATCGATGGAATCGCGCTCCGAATAGACCGTGAAGGTGATGCCGAGGTTGTAGAGTTCCGCCTCCGCCGCGGCTGCCCGCTGCCGGAGCTCGGACAGTTCCATCGCAGCCAGCCGGTCGCGGATCAACGCGATGGTCGCATCCTCGCCGTTCGGCTGACCCGCCCCGCTGTTCATGATCTCGCAGAAGAAGCCGCCCCTGCCGTCATACCGGTCGAACAGACCGGACCGCGGTCCGCCGTTCATCGGAAAAGCCCGGCCGCGGGGGACGGGATCGGACGCGTTGGGCGGGACAGGGTCATCGGCTGCCTCATCGGTGACGTCACAGCCAAGCAAGAAAGCGTCCGGCTTCCAAGCGAACAAAACACTGGGGCGGTGCCCGAAGGCCGATCGGCTGTCATGGCGGTGCAACGCGCGTCGTGCGAAGATGTCGCACTCGCCGGAAACAAGGCCGGTGCCGATCATCCGTCAAAACACGGAACCGCCGATGACTGACCAGCCAGGGCCGAGCGCGGATGCAGCCGGCGAGGCCGATCCCCCCGGGAATGGCCGGGACCAGGCCACGCGTCGCAGGCGCGCGGAGGGCCTGCGGGCCGGCAAGGCGGCCGATGCGCCCGCGCCCTCGCGGTCGGTGATCGTGCCGCCCGGGGCATCCGGGCCGGCGAGCGCTGACCCGGAGCTTGTCGTGTCGGCGCCGCAGGGCGCAGCGGAGACCGGAGCTGCCGGCGATGCCCTCGGTAGATCGCCGCGATCCGAAGCGGCTGGAAGCGCGGCACCGGTGCCGGAGGACGGTATCGCGTCGGGAATGTTCCCCGAAGAGCTGTATCTCGCGGTCAACCCGGATGTCGCCGACGCGGTGGCGGCGGGCGCCATCTCCAGCGGCGAGGCGCATTGGCGCTCGAGCGGCCGGGCGGAAGAACGCTCCGGCGCTCGCCCGAGCCTGGCGCACCCCGCGCAACACGCCCGGGGCCCGGTGCCCGATCGCGGAAACGATGGTCCGGACATGGCCGGGTTCGACGCGGAGGGTTACCTGCTGCTGCATCCCGATCTGTCCAGGGCCTTTGGCGGCGATCTGCGGGCGGCGCGCGACCATTGGCGTTTGTTCGGGCAGTTCGAGAACCGCGTCGGCACCGGGGCCGTTCCCTACGCCGGCCGGCGACCTTCGGTGGCCAAGCTCGCCCGTCTGCGGCCCGGGCTCGATCTCTATGCCCCCTTCGCCGATCCCGGCGCGGAAGGAACCCGCGCGCGGGCACTTCTGTCCGGTCTGCAGGAGGCCGGGGTGGCGGTGCGGCCGAGGGCGTTCTTCTCCAGCGGCGCCACCGGGGGGATGTGCCGGATCGCCCGCACCGAACAGCGCACGCCGGCTGCGCATCGCATGAGCCTGATCCTGGCGGAACCGCCGCAACTGGTGTCGCTGTTGTCGAGCTATCCGCCGGATCATTTCGGGGCGAGCTTCACCGTGGCGAGCTGGCTCGCGGATCCGGATCAGGTGCCCCCGTCGCTGCTGCGCGCGTTCGGGGGGCTGGACGCGCTGTGGGTGCCGGACGAGCGTTCCTTGTCCGCCTGGGCGCCGTTTTCGCCCGTGCCGGTGGTCGCGGTACCGATCGGCATGGTCCCGGCGCGGCTCGACGAGGACACCGACCACGCCCCGGGGCTTTCCGGCACCTTGATGCTGCTCGGCGGCGCGGGAGAGGGGGCGCGGCGGGCGGCGGAACGCGGCATGGAAGGCTGGCGGGCGTCGGGAGCCGCAGGTCCGCTCGTCGTGGCGGCTGCGGCGGCTCAGCTCGATCCCGGCCTGCTCAGGGTGGTGCAGGACGCGGTGAGCGCGCTGCCGGACGCGATCGTGCTGGCGGAACCGCTGTCCGAGCGGCGCCTGGCCGCATTGGTCAGGCGCTGCGACGCCCTGGTCGCGCTGGGCGTGGATGCCGACGCGCTGTTCGCCGCCACCAGCTTCCTGGCCGCCGGCAAGCCGGTACTCGTGGCCCGGGATGGCCTGTTGCACCGCATGCTGCAACAAGACGCCCCAGGCGCGACCATCGCGACCGTGGGCTTGACCGCCTCGGCACTGGAGATCGCGGGCCACGGCATCCGCTCGCGTCGCGTGGCGCTTCTGCCCGATCCTGCGGAACTGGCGGTCCGGCTGCGGGAGTTCGCGGCCGTGCGGCCCGACCCGCTGAGGCCCGATGACGGCGCCGTCGCGAGGATCGTGGCCCAGATGACGTTTCTCGGGCTGGACCGGGAGCTTCCGTCCTTCCTGTTCTCGTTCGGCCGGAGCATGAGGCTCGGCGTTCCGGCCATGATGGCCGGACTGGACGCGGACCAGCGCGCCGATCTCCTGACGATGCGTGCCTATGCCGAGGTGGATGTCGCGGTGCTGGCGGACGGCCGCGTCGATCGTCCGGACGCAGAGCAGATGCGGTTCCTGCGGGGGCAGGCCTATCCGTTCTGGACGGCCTGGTTGCCTGCTCCGCCGCCCGGCGGCGAGAACGATCTGCGCGACCAGGAATCGCGCCTGCGCGATTGCGGGCCGGGGGAACGATCGCTGGCGGACGTGCTGGCGGCGATGAGCGGTACCCACGTCCTGTTGCTGCGGTCGGGAACGCGGCTCCGACGGAATACGCTGCTGGACCAGATGACGATCGCCGACGCAGGTCCCGCCGCCCGGCGCTTCGATCGGGATGGGACGTGCGCGGCCCTGCTGCTGGATCGCAGCACGCTGGATCGGCTCGTCGCCGGAGCGCCACCGACCGGACTGGACGAGCTGATCGCCCGGGCCGGAGCGCACGGAACGGTCGTGGCTGCCGTGGAGGACCAGGTGCTGTCGCCTGGAGAGGTCGAGCCCGAGCCGGAACCGGCTCCCGCCGGCACTGTCCGGCCCGCGGCCTCGCATACCGAGACGTCGGCCGGGCACGGGTCGCCTCGACCGCCGGAAGTGGGGTCGCGATCCCCCGCCGTCCCGGCCCCCATCCGCCGGATCGGGGGATCCTGGAAGCGCCACTCCTGAGGCGCTCGGGCGAGTGCCGACGTGCCCCGTCGGCTCGACGGGCGCTTCGTGAAGCTTGTCCGCCCCCGGGGCTCGTCGACCCGGTTCTCGCACCGCATCCTTTGCAGGGCTCGGCGCAGCCGTCAGCGGTGCCTGCAACAGACCAGACAGTCGGACATGTTAACTAAGAGCGGCAGGTCCGTTCGTGGTCCCGAGGCTGCTTGGCCGGAAAACTGTCGCGGGACGCGGAAAGAAGCGCGAGCGTCATGGCGTCCCGACTACGGGTGCGGTGGCAAAGATGGGCGCGGAGCCATCGCGCGGGAAACGAGCCAGCCGCTTGGCGTCGCAGACAAGCACGATGCCCGGTGGGGTCGGAGCGCTATCGTAGTACGAGTAGCAGCCGGACGTTCCGTATCTGAACGCTCTGCCCGAACCCGAGCTGATATCGCCCGCGGGCGCGCTGATGTTGCCCCGATCGACTGAAAGATTACCGGGAGATGCGATCTCAAGGTTGGAAACGCCTCCCGCTGGAGCGGTAAGCTTAAGGTTGCCGACCCCATCTCCTTTGATGGTCGTGCGATCCGGACCCGCCCCGAATACTGCCCCCTTTAAGAAGACTAGTGGATCATCCATGATCGAGTAAGAGCCGCCGAGAGCGGAACTGGTCTCGATATTGGGTCCAGAAAAGTTGCTGTTCGGTCCGGCCGCGGCATTATTGACGCAGACCTGCCCGATGCAGGTATTTCCGGACGTGGTCGTGAGGTTGGTGCTCCCCATGAGCTGGATCGGGGACGAGTTTGCCGAGCTTCCCGAACCGGCCAAGTACAGGTTGGTGAAGACGTTGCCGGAGATGGCATTCCCAGCCGCGCTACCGCCGGGCACGTTGTTCAGCACGATCTGGTAGTTCGGTGCCGGCGAGTTCCGAAGCGGGCCACCGTAGAACACGTTGCCCGCGATCGTGACCCGTGCACCCCCCTCGACATCGACGGCGATCGCGTTCTGCAGGAAGTAGTTGCTGGTGATCTGCAGGGTGGTAGCGTTCTGGCTGTAGATGCCAGCGATCAGGTTCGAGAACTCGCTGTTGGTGACGTTGACCTCGTCCAAATTGGCGGCAGACAGGATCTTCACGCCGTAGCGCGCCCCGGACGCGACGTGCGAGATGTGGAAGCCTTGGAGCGACCCGGTTCCACCTGGATGACCGATCTGGATCGTCGAGCCGCCGCCGTTCATGTCCACGTTGAAGACCTTGTGGATCACATCCAGACGGTTGTCGGTGTCGAAGGCCACGCAGGCGCTGTTCGGTGAATCGGCCCAGTACTCGCACCAGATGTTGCTCACCTCGTCGAGGTTGGTCGCGTAGTTCAGGACGCCGGTAGCCCACCCCGTCTGCCCGGGCATCCCGTTGGCGAACGAGAGGTTGTTCTCGAGAACGCTCGGGCCATAGCCACCCCGCATCGTCACGCTGAGCGCGGTGTCGTGGACGGATTTGAACATGCTGACGAAGGAGAAGCCCTCGACGGAGAGGCCAGGACTATGGGCGAAGGCTGTCGTGTTCGCGCCCTTGAACTTGCCGGGAAAGCCTTGCGAAAGGGTGAAGGCGATCGCCGTCCCGCTCGTGGGAGCCGCCGGATTGTTGTCACTGAAGATCAGCTTGGTGCCGTTTACGCCGGTTCCGTGAAAGCCGAGGATCATACCATCGGGAACGACAACGCGCAGCATGCCCAGATCAAGTACGCAGGAGCCGGCGGGCACGACCACGTCGGTATTGGAAGATGACCCCGTGGTCGCATGGGCGAAGGCAGCCGCGAAGGCCATTGTGTCATCCGTGGCGCCATCGCACTTCGCGCCGTAGTCCCGGACCCGCACCACGTCCGAGAAGCGTCCCCGCATCTCCCTGCTTGCGCTCGGCTCGGTTGCGTGGCCCATCAGCTCCGGCTTGTCGGCCGTTGCGGCATCCACTTGCGACGTCGTGCCCGTGCGAGAGAGGTTATTGCCGCTCCGAGCCGGAGCCGGAGCCGGACCGGACACCGACAGCGCCGCGAGAGTGAGAAGAACCGACAAACGCATCAGATGAATCCGGCTTGGACTCGGGCACAGGAGATGGAGTCGCTGCGGCTTTGGACGGGGCTGGATTGGGGAGAATAGCATGACACGGCTCGCCGCCCGAATCACGTCCAAGAACGTCGCAAACTTGTGCTGGATGCGAGCCGACGCCTCCCGGCCATAGGAGAGCGCAACATGGAAAACGAGTTTGCACATCCCCGTATCCTGAGTCGCGGACAGGCGGTTGATCGGGTACGCCCAGGGAAGCCTGCCGGTTCGAGGCTTATTGGCGATGAAGGGCGTCCCAACGCCTGGTTGAAGGCGAAAGACGGCAAACTGCGCTGGTCACAGCGGACGCTGGATCATCCGACGGTGGCGCAAGCCGCACCATCCGCCAACTTTCCCGGCTCCGCCAGGAGTGCTTGCTGTTGAGCCGCCCGGCATGGCCCGGATCCTCGGACTGCTGGACCGGACCAATCCCGTGATGTGGCGCGCTACCGAGATTTATCCGTCGTCTTTCGCTCCAGACGGAGCGCATGTCACGCTAGGGTCCCTACACAGATAGCGGGGGCAAGGAATGGACAAAGTCCCGGACGGTTGCGCGGTTGGCCCAGGTCGTTGTTTGGTATAGGTTTGCTCCCGAGCCGGATGGGTGGCCGAGTGGTTTAAGGCAGCGGTCTTGAAAACCGCCGTGGGTGCAAGCCCACCGTGGGTTCGAATCCCACCCCATCCGCCATCGTGGGATGCGCGAGTGGTGGTGATCGCCGCGCTTTCCGGAAGATGCTCTCCGCTGGCCCTGGTCCTCACTCCCGATAGTTTAGCATGAGAGAACATTAGCGCGTGTGATCGGCCGCCGATGCGGGCACCCGCACGCGGCAAGAGCCCGCGGATGTTGGGCAGGTGGTCGTCGTCATGGAGGAAATGGTGCAACAGCGCCATCCACCCGCGCGTTCGTTCCGCCAATCGTCGTCGACACAGCAGACCGTATTTCTCATCTGGCTTCGAGTGAGCGAACCGCCTGAAGGGGATGCTGTACCCGACAGCGGCCTGACTCGCACCCGCTTAGACAACGCATAATATCCTCTAGAGCTGGAGACGTCCACCATCGACGTTGATCTCGAAGCCGGTGATGTAGGAGGCTTCGCTGGAGGCCAGAAAGGTCACGGCATCGGCGATCTCCTCGGGCCGACCAACACGGCCCATTGGTATCTCGCGCAGATTGGCACGCACCGAGTCCTCCTGCTGTTGCTGGTTCATTCCCATCCTGCTCATCGCCGGGGTGTCGATGGAGCCGGGGGCGACGGCATTTACCCTGATTCCACGCGACACCAATTCGGCCGCGAGCGTACGGGTGAAGGAACGCAGCGCCGCCTTGTTCGCGGAAATAACCGAAGAGCCTGGTCGGCCGATCTGGTTAAAGAACGAGGTCGTGAACACGATCGCGCCGCCGTCGCGCAACAACGGCAAGGCGTGCTTCGCCGTGAAGAACGCGGCCCGGAAATTCCCGGCGAAGATTTCATCGAACAACGCCTCGGAGGTGTCCGCCACGGAAGCGAGTTTCGGTGCGCCCGCATTGGAAAACAGCACATCCAGATGGCCGTGGCGCGACCGAAGCTCGGAGAACAGCCTCTCCGTATCCTCGGCTTGGCTGAGATCGGCGCGGGTGGCCGAAGCAAGGGGACCGAGCTGCTGGACGGCGCGGTCAAGGGTTTCCTGGTCCCGGCCGGCAATCGTCACCCTCGCACCCTCGGTGATAAAAGCTCTCGCCGTTGCCAGACCGATGCCGCTGTTGCCGCCGGTGACGAGCACGATCTTGTCTGTGAAACGCTGTCTCTGCTTCAGCGCCATGACTGAAATCCTCCTGATGTTTCCGATCCGCGTGCGGCATGGCCTTGACACGTGGATCGGCGTTTCCTTGGCATCTCGGCGGCGAAGATCCGCCGCCGGACTATCAAACCAGTGGTGCTCCGGTTGTCTGACAGAAGGCCAGCACCGCTTCGGCGAAAGCGGTGGGATTCTCTTCGGCCGGATAATGGCCGCTGTCGGGAATGCCGACGAACGAGCCGTTCTCGGCGATCTCGTCTACGATGTCTTTCGCGACGGTGCTCAGAAAGCCGCTCTGCAGGCCGACGACGAAGAGCGTCGGAGTACGAAGTCTTCCGCCGTTTGCGAACACCGCTGCGTTATCCTGCCCATCCTGATCGAAAGCGCGGTAGACTTCGAAAGCGGCCCTCATGCCTCCGGGGGCGGCGTAGGCTTTCGCATAGACATCGATGACGTCGGGCGGAAACGCACCGATGTTGTAGGCGTGGCGGTTGAAGAAGTCCTGGATGTAGACACGTTCCCGACCGGCGGTCAGGGTCTCGGCGATGTTATTTTTCGCGTTGTGAAAGAAGAAATGGGCCAGGTCGAAGTTGGCCAGTCTGCCGGTCGATAGCAGATCGTGGAAGTGCTTCGCTCCCGGGATGATCGCATCCACGAGCACCAGCTTCTCGATCGCGTCGGCGAAGAGCGCGGCATAGGCGAATGCTACCTTCATCCCGAGATCGTGGCCGACCATCTGCACCGGTGACGTGATCCCGAGCTGGTCCACGACGAGGGTGTGAATATCCCGCGCCATGGTTTGCTTGTCGTAGCCGCCGGGTGGCTTCGACGAGTTCCCCGCTCCGCGGTAGTCCACCGCGATCACCCGGAAGCCCGCATCGGCGAACACCGGCATGACGTGGCGCCACTGCCACCATGTTTCCGGGAAGCCGTGGATCAAGACGAGGGTTCGCGGGCCCTCGCCGGCCTGCACGTAGTGCAGACGCACGCCCGGCTCCACTTCTTTGATGCCGTGGGTAAAGGTCGCCGGTTGATTCATTTTCATTCTCCTAATCGATCAATCCGCTCGCATCGCGGCGGCTAGCCTTCCACCGGTCGCGGGACGCCATGCGGGTGCCGAATGCGAGCGCCACGAGCCATCAAGGCCAGGGGCGCCGCGACCGCCGTCGCCATCGCGGTGACGCATGCAGCCAGAAACGGTATCGCCTGCAGGCCCAGCCCGACCGAGAGCGCTGTAGCGCCGAGTCCAGCCCCGAAGGCGTTGCCGAGATTGAACGCGCTGATGTTGAGGGTGGAGGCGAGGTTGGGCGCGCGGCTGGCTGCGTCGACCGTCATCGCCTGGGTGATCGCGCAGACCGCGAAGGCAAAGCCGCCCCACATCGTGACGATGGTGATCGCGGTCCAAGGCGTGCGCGCTAGAACGGCGAAGATAAGCAGCATGAGGGCGACACCGATCAGCACCGCCACCAGGCTCAGGCCGGCACGCCAGTCAGCCAGGCGCGCACCTAGGTAGTTGCCTGCCGTCAGGCCGATCCCGATGGCCAGAAGGACGAGACCGACATGTGCTCTGGCGACGCCTGCGATCTCAGTCAGGATTGGGGTGATGTAGGTAAAGAAGGTGAACATGCTCGTTGCTGCGAGGGTGCTTACCATCAGCGTCAGCCAGACCTGCGGCGCCTTGAGAATTTCGATCTCGGCAGCCAAATCGCGGATGGTCTCTATCCTCGGAAGAGCGTACGCCATGCCTAGCAGGGCGAGCACGCCGATGCCCGCGACGGCGAAAAACGTCATGCGCCAGCCGACCGCCTGACCGACGAAGGTGCCGAGCGGCACGCCGACGACGTTGGCGATGGTGATCCCACTGATCATCAGCGCGATCGCTTGTGCGCTGCGGCCCGGAACGGCCAGGCGCGCGGCGACCACGGCCCCGGTGCCGAAGAAAGCGGCGTGGCAGAACGCGGTCACGATCCTCGCCAGCATCAGCCAGGCATAGGTCGGAGCGACAGCGCAGCCCAGATTGCCGGCGACGAACAGACCCATCAGACCGAGCAGCGTCGCCCGCGCCGGAACGCGCAGCAGAAGAACGGCCAGCAGCGGCCCACCGAAGGCGACGCCCAGCGCATAGCCGGAAACGAGCAGGCCCGCTGCCGGCAGGCCGACACGCAGGTCGGCTGCCACTTCCGGAAGAAGCCCCATGATGACGAACTCGGTCGTGCCGATGCCGAACGCGGCGCAGGCCAGCGCCAGCAGCGGTGCGCTCGACGACGCGGATGTTCCGGTACGGTGGCCGGGGTGCTGGCCGGGTATGCTCACAATCAGGTCCTCCATAACGTGATGATGCGCGTTTGGGGGCGAGGAGGGGCCGGCACTGGGCGCCAGCCTTCGACGTGCGCGGATCGGCCGGGGACAGCAGGATGTCTGGGCGTGTTCCGTTCGCGCCGGTATGACCGTCGCCGGCGAGTGTCACAAATGAGATGATGTGCGCAGCCGAGATAGATTATCTTGGGCGTCATGCGTCTGCCCGAGCACCTGAATGCCCTGCGTGCGCTAGAGGCGGCGGCACGCCATCTCAGCTTCGCCCGTGCTGCGGAAGAGCTGCACGTCACCCCCGCCGCGGTTGGCCAACTCGTCCGCCGTCTCGAGGAAAGCCTGGGTGTCGAGCTGTTTCACCGGTCTCAGGCGGGATCGGCGCGGCTGTTGCCGACCGAGGCGGCACAGTCCGCGCTTCTCGACCTCCAGATGGGGTTCGAGCGCCTGTCGGCGGCGATGGATCGGCTGCGGTCGGCCCGGGCACAGGGCACGCTGACGGTGACCGTTGCGCTTACTTTCGCCGATCGGTGGCTGCTTCCCCGGCTGGACGGTTTTCGCCAGCAACACCCACAATGCGACCTGCGGATCGACACCAGCACGCGGCTCCTCGATTTTGCGATCGAGGCCGCGGATGTCGGCGTTCGGTTCGGCAGCGGCTCCTGGCCGGGACTTGCCGCGACCTATCTCATGCGTGACCGCTTCTTCCCCGTGTGCAGCCCTGTCCTCATTACCGGACGCCATCCGCTCCGGCGGCCCGACGACCTTCTCCAGCACCAACTGATCCACGACACGTCGATGGCGTCGACCCCTGGCTTCCCCACATGGCGCGATTGGTTCGAGGCGGCCGGATTGAGCGGCTCGGATAGCGCCGGCGGTCTGCGGGTCAACGACTCTGCGGCGGCGTATCGCATGGCGATCAGCGGTTCAGGCGTCGCGATGGGCCGCACGACGTTGGTCGAGCGAGACTTGGATGAAGGTCGTTTGGTGCGCCCGTTCGGCCCGGATCTGGAATGCGGGCTCGGCTATTACGTCGTGCATCGGCCGCAGGACGAAGGCAAGCCGATGATCGCGGCCTTGCGCGATTGGCTAGTTGAGGAGGCCCGTCGTGCCGATCCGCCGCCGTGTCCGCAAGCCCCTCGTGCCCGGCGTAGATCGAAGGGCAGATGCACCTCCCCGGTGACGTGATTGTTGCAGAAGAGATCGGTCACTTCAGCTATCGTCGTGCATCAGAAGGCGGCCTGATGCACATCCATGCATCGGAGGGTTGTGTGAGCGTTTTCCGGATCCGGTTCGTGTACTCTGACCGCCCGGGTGACCAGAACACCCCCGCTAGCGGCGAACCATATCCTGCCAAAATTCATATGATAGATCCGAGACGGTTTCGTATCTTCCCCGCAGCACCAGAAGCTCATGTACCACGATCATGATCTTTGAGTGGCCGGACCGCATGGAAGTCCAAGAGCCAGGATGACCCATTCTCGTTATCCAAAGCTGTCGAACACATCGGAGCGGACCTGGGAGCGGAACGTTCTCTCCAGACGGAGTTTAAGGCACGCATCCGCCCTCTGGATATTACTTTGCACGTCGGCATGCACGGGAGATCCCTATGCTGCCGGTAAAGATCCTCTGCTTCCCGGCGACGTCGCGTGCTTGGACTACATGACCAGCAGACGAGGCGGCGGCGTGATCAACGACCTCCACCGCGCGATGCAGATCTGTAAGTCCAGTGTTCCTCCCGATCTAACCGGTGATTTGATGCTCCAGGTAGAGGCTGCGCAGGAAGGTATCGCGTTCCGTATCAGACCCAGACTCGATGCACGGCTGAAGTTCAAACCTCGCTGGGAATACGTGACGACGGGTACTCATATCCTCCCGCCATACACGGATACGATCGTCATTCCGAAAGTGACCGTTGAAGAGCATGATCCAGGGCAGGAGCCCACGAAATAGCCGGCCTGTCCGGCTGGACAATACTACCCGGTGAAGCCCTCAGTCCCCGTTTGCGGATGTCGACGTCGAAGCTTAACGGAACGCTGCCTTGGGAGCTGAGCGGGGCGATCCCGACGACATTGCCCTGACGACCGGCCGAAGGCGGTGGACCACGGTGACCGCCGTATCCTCACGTGCCCGTTCCGGCGACTGGAATGGCCCAGACGGAGGATGGTCCGGGCGGACGGGGCGACGGATGGATGGCCGCCCTGTGCGCCCTCTCACCGGAGCCTCACATGCCTTCGCGGATGTCTTCCTGGGTGCGGCGGACGCGGGTGGCACCCAGCATCCGGAAGCCGACCACCAGCAGCACGAGGCCCACCACCACGGCCCCGCGCCACAACAGCCAGGACACGGGATCGCCGTCCCAGGTGGCGGTGGTGGCGCGCATCTCCAGCCCCCAGCCGGCAACCGAGGCCATCAGGAAGCCCACCACCATCATGGCGGGGATGATGGCCGCTCGCTTCATCATCGGGGTCATCGTGGCTGATCCTTCAGGGCATGGGACGCGGCGGTTTCCGCCGCCAGCCGGGAATGGCGGTAGCCGTAGCCGGCGTAGCAGGCGATGCCGACGACGATGTAGCCTCCGAGCAGAAGCGCAGGGACCGGGTTGTGGTTCAGCAGGGCAGAGATGATGTCCGCGATCAGTGGCACGCCCATGATCACGCAGAACACGATGCCCAGGGCCGGCGTGGTGCCGATCCAGAAGCCGCGGATCCGGATGCCCCCGAACGGCACCGGAAAGGGCGGCCTCAGCCCGGGATCGGCGTTGCGCCTCCAGATCACGGTGAAGCACACGATGCCGAACGCGGTGGTGGTGCCGAGGCTGACGAGGTCGCTGATGATGTCGATCGGCAGCAGCGCCGTGGCGGCGGACACGCAGAAGCCCAGCAGGATGGTGTTGATCCAGGGCGTGCGGAACCGCGGATGCAGCACGCAGAACATCCGCGGCAGCAGGCCGTCGCGCGCCATGGTGTAGAAAATCCGGGTCTGGCCGTACTGCAGCACCAGCATCACCGAGCACAGCCCGGTCACCGCGCCGATCTTCACGAAAAGCCCCAGCCAGTGCTGATGCATGGCGTCCACCGCCACCGCCAGCGGATCGGCCACGCCCAGGCTCCGGAACGGCACCACCCCGGTCAGCACGGCGGCGACGCACAGATAGACCACCGTGCAGATCAGCAGTGAGACGATGATGCCGATCGGCACGTCCCGCTTCGGGTTGCGCGCCTCGGCCGCCGCCGTCGACACTGCCTCGAAGCCCACATACGCGAAGAAGATCACCGAGGCCGCCCGGAAGATCCCGGGGATGCCGTAGCGGAACGCCCCCTCGTTCGGTGGGATGAACGGCGTCCAGTTCTGCGGATGCACCGCGCCGATGCCCACCGCCACGAACACCAGCAGCACGGACACCTTGAGCACCACGATGATGCTGTTCACCGTCGCGGACTCGGTCACGCCGATCACCAGCAGGACCGTGACGATCAGCGACGCGGAAGCGCCCACCAGGTTGAAGCCCTGGCCGACCACAAGGTCCATCGAGCCATGAGGTCCCGGGAGGGTCTGCAGGAACGGTGTCGACCACCAGGGCGACAAGTGCACCCCGAAGTCGCCGAGCAGACTGGTCGCGTACCCGGAGAAGCCCGAGGCCACGCCGGCGCACGAGATTCCATACTCCAACAGCAGCAGCCAGCCGGTGATCCAGGCCGCGATCTCTCCCATGGAGGTATAGGCGTAGGTGTAGGCAGACCCGCTCACCGGCATGGTCGAGGCCAACTCGCCATAGGACAGCGCGGTGAAGATGCAGGCGAGCCCGGCGACCAGGAAGGACAACAGGATCGCAGGCCCGGCATAGTCGGCCGCCGCCGCTCCCGTCATCACGTAGATGCCGGCTCCGATGGTCGAGCCGATGCCCAGCATGGTGAGGTTGAGCGCCCCCAGAGAGCGCTTCAGCCCATGCGAGGCCGACTCCGCTTCAACCTGCGCCAGCGTCTTCCGCAGGCCGATGCGGCCGGTGCTGCGAGCCTGGAGCTCCCTGGTCGGTCCGGTCACGGAAGGATCGAGCCTCGGGCCGAATGCATGGGGGACATGCGTTCCACGTATGGAGGACGGTCATGAATCCTTCAAGAGCGGCATGCGCCCGTTCCAGCCACCAGGGTGTTGGGCTTACGGTGCGGATCGCGCGGCCGACGGGGTAAGGATTGTCGTCATGAGCAGCCGGCTCGCTGCCGTCACCATGGTCTACAACGAGGCGAGGCTGCTGCCGGCCTGGCTGGGTCACTACGGGTCCCAGCTCGGCGCGCCGCACTGCTTCGTGCTCGACCATGGCAGCGACGACGGCAGCACCGGCCCGGACCGTCCAGGCCTCCGCCCGGGAGAGGGGAGCGTGATCCGCATCCCGCGCTCGCCCATGGACGACGACCGGCGCGCGGCCTCCGTTTCCCAGCTCTGCGCGTCGCTGCTGAACTGGTACGATGCGGTGATCTACACGGACGTGGACGAGCTGCTTCTGGCCGACCCCGCCCTCCATCCGGACCTGCCCACCTTTGCCGCGAGCCTTCCCGACGATGCCGTCGTCACGGCCTTCGGGCTGGACGTGGTGCACGATCCGGTGGAGGAACCAGCCATCGACTGGAACCGTCCCGTGCTGGCACAGCGAAAGTGGCTGCGGTTCAGCAGCGCGATGTGCAAGCCCGCATTGATCCGACGGCCGGTGCGGTGGGTGCCAGGCTTCCATTGCCTGGCCCTGTCGGAGGAAGATCGCACGCCCCGGTTCGGCCCGCTGTTCCTGCTGCATCTGCGTTATGCCGACCTGCCCACCGGACTCGAAAGGCTGCGCCGGACCCGTGAACAGCCCTGGGCGTCGGCGGATGCCGGGCAGCATCAGCGTATGGCCGACGCGAACTGGGAGGCGATGGTGCGCGGGATGGCCGCGCTGCCGCGGCGGGCGCCCGACCTGATGCCGGACGACCCGACGGTGGAGCATTGGTGCCAGATGGTGCTGGCCAGCCAGGCCGGCCGGGAAGGCCAGACCTACGCCATCGACCTCCATCTGAGCGGCGACGAGTTGTGGCGGATGCCGGAGCGTTTCCGGCGCCCGCTGTCCGGCGGCGCCTTCCGCCCGGGGATACGCAACCCGGGCGGCGGGATCGGCTTCGTGTTCTAGGACAAGGCCGCCGGGAGAATGAACAGCATGCGACGGACCACGGTGATGATCATGCTGACGCTCGCCACGGGCGCGATGCCGGCGAAGGCCGAACCGACCGCGGGCGCCGGCAGAAACGTTGCTCCGGCACCCGTGGAGCCGGGGCCGTCACGCGAACCGGGGAGGGCGCCGCGGACGGCGCCGCGTGACGGCCCGGTGATGACACCGCCGGGCTTGGTCGACCCAGGGATCACCGTCAAGGCTCCGGCCGCCAATGCCAGCCGGATGCCGGTGATCAGGCCGCCAGCCGCCGTGAGGCATCCGGACGGCACCACGACCAGGATCGTGCCGAAATGACGCGGCCGATTTCGATCGAAATCCCGGCTCCTTGTGGACCGGCGGAGGGTGCTCGACTGCCGACCGGGAACCGAGATTCATCCAGCCCTTGCCTCGGCGCGAGAGTTCTTCCGGTGTCGGAAGCTCTTGGAGGACCAGCAACCGTCTAGCTGCACGGGGGAGGGGGATGGTGCGCGCCCATTCCCCCACGCCCTTACTTCTTGGAGAGCGGTGCCTTCTTTGGAACGGCCTTCGGCTCAGGAGCCACCTTGGAAGTGGCCACTGGCTTTGGTGCCGAGGCCGCCTTCGGGGGAGCTGCCTTCCCGGCCGGCGGGGACCTTCTATTGGCCGCAGGGCCGGAAGCACCGGTGGGCGGTTCGGCGATGGAAGGATCGGCCGCCGCCTTGTTGCGCGCCTTTCGAACCGGGGCCTTCGGGGTCGGCTGGGCCTCGCCCTGGTCGGCGAAGCGGTCCGGGAACTCGCCCAGATTCTCCTGGATGAAGGCTTCCTCGACCGGCTCGCTGCGGTTCGGGTCGGCACCTGGCACGGAAGACGGATTAGGAAGCTGTCCGGACCCCGCCGACTCTTCCATGCCGACCAGCTCGCGTGCCTGCTCCCAGAACTCGTCATGGCGGCCATGGGGTTCACCGGCCGCCTGCCACAGATGGTAGGCGCGCTCGCGGATCTTCTCCTCGCGGGCGGGATCGTTTGAAAGCGGGTTCTCGGACATCTTCAGGCCCATCCTCGCAGGAGCACGACTCGTGGATGGCGTGCCCAGTTCGCTATCTGATCCTGCCATCCAGGCGGGATGCAAGCGTTTCACGGGCAGGACGGTTGCGCAACGAAGCACGCGCTCCGCACCCGTTGCGCGTTCATCGGGCGTCGCCATCTATGACGCGACCATCCGGCCCGTCCCCGTCGCCGACGATGCGGGTCGGGGCGGCATGCCAGGATGCCAGAGACGAGAAGAAGGAATCAGTCCCGATGGCGGACGACATCTCCACCAAATCCCCGCGGGTGGCACTGCTCGGCGGAGGCTGTTTCTGGTGTGTCGAGGCGGTGTTCGCCGACCTCCGGGGCGTATCAGGGGTCAAATCGGGTTACGCGGGCGGTACCGTTCCTCACCCGTCCTATGAGGCGGTGTGTACAGGGCGCACCGGCCATGCCGAGGTGGTTCGCATCGAGTACGATCCGTCGGTGCTGTCCTATGCCGACCTGTTGCGGGTGTTCTTCGCGACCCACGATCCGACCACGCTTAACCGCCAGGGCGCGGATGTCGGTACCCAGTATCGCTCCGTGATCTTCGTCAACGACGACGAGGAGCGCCGGATCGCGGAGGATGTCCGCGACGAGATCCAGAACGCCGGCATCTGGGATGGTCCGCTCATGACCGAGATCTCGCAGGTCCCCGAGTTCTACCCCGCCGAGGCCTATCACGACGACTATTTCGCGCTGCACCCGGAGGCGGGCTATTGCCGCGCCGTGATCGCCCCGAAGGTGGTGAAGTTCAGGAAGCAGTTTTCCGAGCGGCTGAAACGCCCGACCGCCGCCGCCTGAGGAGACCGCGCCAGGGCGTCGGCATTACCCGCGATGCCCTGGCGCGGCCGGGGCTCAATCGTCCTCGTCTTCCAGCAGGAACTGGTCGGCTTCCTCGTCGAAGTCGAACAGTTCCGCGTAGCGTCCCCAGCTGATCACGGTCTGCAACGTCTGCCGGGCATATTCCGGCGACATGTGGTCCTCCAGCTCGTCGCGGAACCGTTCGGCACGTGCCCGGTGGTTCCAGCGCTCGTCCAGGACCTGACGGATCGCGGCCACCAGCGGCAGGTGGCGGATCAGGCTTTCTCCCAGGATCCGCTTGCGCTCGTCGAGATCGCCCTGCACGAACCGCAAGCCCTCGCCGGTGAGGCGGATATCCCCCTCCTCCAGTTCGGCCAGCCGGAGCATCTGCAGGCTTTCCCCCAGCGGCAGCAGCTCGTCGAGTTCGAGCTGCAGCGCCTGGGCCAGAAGCGGCAGGTCGGCCCGGCCGCCATAGGGTTGCTGCGCCAGCGTTTCCATCAGGCCGGCCATCAGGTTCATGGGCAGGTCGGGGAGCGGCTGCGGTGCGGAGGCCGCCACCGGGGAGCCGAGCGCTCCGCCGGTGGGTGCTGCCGGCGGCGGCTCGGCCCGGCGGGTCATCAGCCCGTAGATGCGGTCCACGAAGGCACGGAAGGCCGGATCGTGCCGGTTGCGCGGATGCGGAAACGGCACCGCCAGCTCGTGCGCCACCCGCCCCGGGTTCGACGAGAACACGAGGATGCGGTCGCACATCAGCACGCTTTCCTCGATGTTGTGGGTGACGATCAGCACGGCCTTCACCGGCAGCCGCCCTTCGGACCACAGCTCGATCAGGTCGGTGCGCAGGTTCTCCGCCGTCAGCACGTCGAGCGCCGAGAACGGCTCGTCCATCAGCAGCAGGTCGGGATGCACGACCAGCGCCCGCGCCAGCCCGACACGCTGGCGCATGCCGCCGGACAACTCCTTGGGATAGGCGTTCTCGTAGCCTCCGAGGCCGATCAGATCGATCGCCTCCTCGGCGCGCTTCTCGCGCTCGGCCCGCGCCACCCCCTTGGCTTCCAGCCCCAGCTCTACGTTGGCCTGCACCGTGAGCCACGGAAACAGCGCGAAGCTCTGGAACACCATGGCGACGCCCGGTGCCGGCCCGCGGATCGGCTGGCCTTCCCACAGCACCTCGCCCGAGGTCGGCCGCAGCAGGCCGGACACGATGCGCAGCAGGGTGGATTTTCCCGATCCGGAGCGGCCGAGCAGCCCCACGATCTCGCCCGCGCGCAGGGTGAGGTCCACGTCGTCCAGCACCACCAGATCGGCGTTGCTTTCCTTGTGGTACGCCTGGCGGCAGCGGCGCACTTCCACCAGCGCCCCCGGCACTGCGGCGGGCGTGGCGAGCGGATCGGACAGGCGTGCGTCCATCGGAAGCATCCTCTTCAGCGACGGGCCGGAAGGAGAAGGATCGGTTGGGAAGACCGGGTGACCGACACGGCGCCCGAACCTCAGGCGAAGGTCAGCCGCCGGCTGGCGAACTCATAAAGCGGCCGCCAGACCAGACGGTTGAAGCAGATCACGAAGCCGGCCATCGCCACCATGCCCAGCGCCACCCGCGCCGGCTGCCCTGCGGTGGTCGCCTGGGCGATGTAGGAGCCCAGCCCGTCCGCCACCAGCGTGGTCTTGCCCCAGCTCGCCACCTCCGCGGCGATCGCCGCGTTCCAGGCGCCCCCCGACGCGGTGAGGGCCCCGGTGACGTAGTAGGGGAAGATGCCCGGGAGGATCACACGGATCCACCAGCGCCAGCCCCTGATCTGGAAGTTGCGGGCGGCTTCCAACATGTCGCCGGGGAACGCCGCGGCACCGGCGATCACGTTGAACAGGATGTACCACTGGGTGCCCAGGATCATCAGCGGCGTCAGCCAGATGTTGCTGCTCAGATGCCAGTGCACGATGGCCACCACGAACACCGGATAGAACAGGTTGGCGGGAAAGGCCGCCATGAACTGCACCACGGGCTGCGCGCGCCGCGCCCAGACCGGCCGCAGTCCGAGCCAGACGCCGGCGGGCACCCATACCAGCGAGGCGAGCAGGATCATCGCGACCACCCTGATCAGGGTGTAGATGCCCAGCAGCAGGACGCGCGCGACCTCGTGCCAGCTGAGCGAGGCGCGCACATAGGCCACCACCTCGTAGCCGGCCACCGCGACCACGACCAGCAGCAACCCCAGCCACAACCCGTCGCCCACCCGTCTGGGCATCAGGTCCCGTCGCGGCGCGGTCGGGCGTTTGCCGAGCGGAAGGCCGCCGACCGAGGTGAGCATGTCGCCGAACAGGCGGCTGGCCCGGTTCAGCAGCCTCGTCCGCCGCAGCAGCGCCAGCATCCAGGGATCGGACGCCACCGCGCCCTGGGTCGTCTCGAAGCGGAAGCGCGCGGACCAAGCGACCAGCGGGCGGAACAGCAACTGGTCGTAGAGCAGGATCACGGCCAGCATCGCGAGGATCGCCTCGCCCACCGCACCGATGTTCCGCGCTTCCACCGCGGCGCCGATATAGGACCCGATCCCCGGCAGCACGACGCTGGTGTTGCCGACGGACACGGTCTCGGAGAACACCACCATGAACCAGCCGCCGGACATGGACATCATGGTGTTCCACACCAGTCCCGGCATCGCGTAGGGCACCTCGAGCCGCCAGAAACGCTGCCAGGAGGACAGTCCGAAGCCGCGCGACACCTCCTCCAGATCCGGCGGCACGGTCTTCAGCGACTGGTACATGCTGAAGGCCATGTTCCAGGCCTGGCTGGTGAAGATGGTGAAGATCACCGCGAGCTCCGCCCCCAGCACGCGGCCGGGAAACAGGCTCATGAAGAACACGACGGTGAAGGTGAGGAAGCCCAGGATCGGGATCGACTGCAGGATGTCGAGCACCGGCACCAGGAGCAGCCCGGCGCGCCGGCTCTTGGCCGCCCACACCGCGTAGGTGAAGGTGAACAGGAGAGAGGCCAGCAGGGCGGCGAACATCCGCAGCGTGGTGCGCACCGCGTAGCCCGGAAGATAGGCCGGATCGAGATGGATCACGGCCGCGTCGGGCGCCCCGAGGGGGGCCAGCGTGTGCCGGGCGATAGAGCCGACCGCGACGGCCAGCCCCAGCATGCAGAGCAGGGCGGCGAAATCGAACAGGTTGGGCCGGGACGATATCGAATCGGTCGCCGGCAGCCGCATGAGGTTGAAGCGAACCGACACCATGCAACCTCGCTTCGCCTGCGGCGTGCGCTCTCGTTCCCCGGGCTGCCTCTTCCGGCCGAGGCCGTCGTTGCCAGCGGCCTTTAGCGCATGGCGGCGGAGGCCGCCAGACGCGCCGGCGACGCGTCCGGTGACAGGATCATGAAGGTCTCGGGGGGCGCGTCACACGCCGCGCACGCCCGGCTCCGGTTTCCGCTCCGGCCCGGCCGGCCTCCCCGTGGTCGTGTGGCCCGGGCCACCCCCGCCCGTGCTGCCGAAGCCGCCCGCGGCCCGGCCGGTCTCGTCCAGCGCGTCCACCTCCCGCCACGCAACCCGCAGCACCGGGGCCAGCACCGCCTGGGCGACGCGCATGCCGCGCTCCACCACGAACGGGTCGGCGCCGGTGTTCAACAGGATCACGCCGATCTCCCCCCGGTAGTCCTCGTCGATGGTGCCCGGGGTGTTGGGCAGGGTGATGCCGTGCTTCAGCGCGAGGCCGGAGCGGGGCCTGATCTGCAGCTCGTGACCCGGGGGCAGGGCGACGGCGAGCCCGGTGGGGATCAGCACCCGGCCACCCGCCGGCACCGTCACCGGGGCGTCCACCGCCGCCAGCAGGTCCATGCCCGCGGCCCCGGCGGTCGCATAGCCGGGCAAGGGAAGGTCGGCGCCGTGCGGCAGGCGACGCACGAGCAGGGTGCGGACGGGAGCGGTCATGAAGTTTCTATCCTTGCGCGGCCATAGGGCGGGCGGACCCTTGGGCCGTTCAGCGGTTGATCGGGTTGCCCCCTAGGATCGCGCGTCCGCCAACGGCCGGCCACCGCCTGGGATGCGCGGCGCCGGCAGCGCTCCGCGATGCACGATATCCTGCTGCGGGTCGTGGCAGACGATGCCGTGCTGGCGACCGAAGCGGCTCACCGCGGCGAGCCCGTCCTCCAGATGCTCCGTCGCCACCTTCGGGGTGAGCAACGGACCGTCTGTCCTGTCCTCCGGTCCCTCGGGGATGAAGGTCCATACGCGGTCCCCGACCGGCTGGTCCTCCAGGAGTTCGACCAGAAGGCCGCCCACGAGCTGGCGCAGCTCCGGAAACGATCGGTCGGCCTCGTGTTCGACCAGCGGCCTGAGGAAGTCCGCAACGTCCTCTTCTGTCGCGCCGCCGTCGCGCCGAGCGAGCCAGCATTGCAGGTCCGACCTCATCTCCATTCCCGCGCCGCCGCATGGCGCTGGCGACCGTCAGCGGAATCTGCCGCGTTTCCTGCGTGCTCCTCCACGGGAGGGTCAGCGCCGTATGAGAGGCCATTCGACGCGGCGGGACCGCACTGGGCGGGACGGCGTCGCTAGCGATCCGCGAGTTCCACGGCCATCCGCGCCGCCAGCTTTTCCGCCACCGCGTCCTTCGGCATCCGCGGCCAGTCTTCCGTGCCCGCTTCGGTGATCAGGTGGATCTCGTTGTCCGTGCCCCCCATCACGTCGCTGCCGGCACCCACCTCGTTGGCGAGGATCCAGTCGCATCGCTTGCGCAGCCGCTTGGCGGCGGCGGTTTCGCGCAGATCGCCGGTCTCTGCCGCGAACCCCACCACCAGGCGCGGCCGGGAGGGACCGGGGGCGGCGATCGTCGCCAGGATGTCCGGGTTGAGTGTCAGCGCGATGGCCGGTGGCGGTGCTCCCGGCACCTTCCTGATCTTGAGAACGTTCGGGCTGGCCGCGCGCCAGTCCGCCACCGCGGCGGTCATCACCGCGGCATCTGCGGGCAGGGCGGCGAGACAGGCTCGGAGCATATCCTCCGCGGTCTGTACAGGCACCAGATCGACGGCTGGCGGCGCGATCAGCGCCACGGGGCCGCTCACCAGCGTCACTCGCGCGCCGCGCCGCGCCAGGGCGCCGGCGATCGCGTATCCCTGGCGACCGCTGGACCGGTTGCCGAGAAAGCGCACCGGATCGATCGGCTCGTGCGTCGGGCCGGCCGTCACCAGAACGTGCCGACCGGCGAGATCTGGCGGCGCCGCGCCGTCGCCCGCGACCGCCATACCGGGCCGGTCGGCCAGAACCGCCTCGATCGCCCGCACGATTTCCGGCGGTTCCGACAGCCGGCCGAAGCCGAACTCGTTGCAGGCCATGGCCCCTTCGGTCGGTCCCACGACATGGACCCCCCGTCGCCGCAGGAGGGCCATGTTGTCCTGCGTGGCGGGATGCGCCCACATCCGGACGTTCATGGCCGGCGCTACCAGCACCGGCTTGTCGGTCGCGAGCAGCAGCGTGGTGGCCAGATCGGAGGCGAGCCCTGCGGCCATGCGGGCCAGGATGTCCGCCGACGCCGGGCACACCACCAGCAGATCGGCCAAGCGCGACAGCGCGATGTGCCCCATCTCCTGCTCGTCGGTCAGCGACCACAGGGTGGTGTGCACCGGCGCCTCGCTCAGCGCCTGGAGGCTGAGCGGCGTCACGAAATGGGCGGCCGCATCCGTCAGCACGCAGCGTACCGCGCAGCCCCGCGCGCGGAGGAGGCGCACCAGTTCCAGCGCCTTGAAGGCGGCGATGCCGCCGCTGACGATCAGCAGCACCCGGCGGCCGTCGAGGGCGCCCGGCGCAGCTCCGGCCGCCGGGGAGCTCACAGGCGCCAGCCGGAATGGATGGCGGCGATGCCGCCCGACAGGTTGCGCACCGCGACATGGCCGAAGCCCGCCCGGCGCATCATCCCGGCCAGCGTCTCCTGGTCGGGAAAGGTGCGGATGCTTTCGGCGAGATACTGGTAGCTGTCGGAGTCGCCCGCCACCAGGCGGCCGAGGCGCGGCAGCACGCCGAACGACCACGCGTCATAGACCGGGGACAGCGCCGCCACCTGCACCCGGGAGAATTCCAGGCAGAGAAAACGTCCGCCCGGCACCAGAACCCGGCGTGCCTCCGCCAGCACGGCGTCCTTGTCCGTGCAGTTGCGCAGCCCGAAGGCCATCGACACCCGGTCGACGCTGCGATCGGGCAGCGGCAGCTTTTCCGCGTCGGCCACCAGGAAGCGCAGTCCCGACACGAGCCCCCGTTCCACGGCGCGCTTGTGGCCCACCTCGAGCATCGCGTGGTTGATGTCGGACAGGATCGCAGCGCCGCCGCCGGCACGGAGCCAGCCGAAGGAGATGTCGCCCGTGCCCCCCGCGAGGTCGAGCAGCCGGAGCCGGGGACGGGCGCCGAGGGCCCCCACGAAGATGCGCTTCCAGACGCGATGGACGCCCAGCGACATCAGGTCGTTCATCACGTCGTACTTGCCGGCGACGCTGTCGAACACCTCGCGCACCATCCGCTTCTTGTCCCCGCGGGGCACCGCCCGATAGCCGAAATCGGCGGTGGCGGCCTCGTCCCGGACGGGGGGCGGGGGCGGGGGGACGGCGTTGTTGTCGCTCATGGAGTGGCGGTATAGCCTTTCCCCCTCCCATGCCGGAACTCCCCGAAGTCGAGACCGTGATGCGCGGCATGCGCGCGCATCTGGAAGGTCACACCATCGTCCGCGCCGAGATGCGCCGGCCGGACCTGCGATGGGCCATGCCGCCGAACCTCGCGGAGCGGCTGCGCGGCGCCCGCGTGACGGGCTTCCGGCGGCGCGGCAAATACATCCTGATGCGGCTGGACGGCGACGACAGCGTCCTGATCCATCTCGGAATGTCCGGGAGGGTGCGGTTGTCGCGCCTCGACCCGGCGATCCCGGTGGAGGTGCTGCCGCACGAGCACGTCGCGCTCGAAACCGAGGAAGGCTGTCGTTTCGGCCTGATCGACCCGCGACGCTTCGGGGCGGTCGACCTGATGCCGACGGCCGCGGAGGACGGGCATCGCCTGATCGCAGCACTCGGCACCGAACCCCTGGAGGACGGCTTCGACGGTCCGGCCCTTCACGCCATGCTGGCCGGGAAGCGCACGCCGTTGAAGGCCGCTCTGCTGGACCAGCGGTTGATTGCCGGCCTGGGCAACATCTATGTCTGCGAGGCGCTGTTCCGCGCGCGGCTTTCGCCGTTCCGGGAAGCGCGCACGCTCGGAACCGCGGAAGCGGCGGCGCTGGCCGCGGCCATCCGGGCGGTGCTCACCGAGGCGATCGCCGCCGGCGGCTCCTCGCTGCGCGACTATGTGCAGCCCGACGGCGAGCTCGGCTATTTCCAACACCGCTGGAAGGTCTATGGCCGCGAGGGCGAGCGGTGCGAGCTGTGTGCCGTCCCGCCCGGCTGCCCCGGCATCCGCAGGGAAACCCAGGGCGGCCGCAGCACCTTCTTCTGCGACCGGGTGCAGCATTGAGGATGCCCGCATGCGGGGCAGGGGTCCGGCCCGGCTCGGGGCGATCCCGGTCGGCGCCGGCCGCGTCCCGGGCTCCCGGACACGCCGGCGAATCCTGTGCTCCGACCGAGGCCGGACGCGCGTTCCCGGCCGAACCGCGCAATCTGTTGACTTCGCGCCCCCAGGGAGCCTAGACCTCGGACCCTTCGCCGGGCGGTGCGTCAGCGCCGCGCCGGAGCACGTCCTTGATCGCGCGACCGGTGTCGGCCGCGCCCTGACCAAACCGGAAGCCATGGCCAACACCGCATCCGCGCGCAAGCGCATCCGTCAGACCGCCGTCCGCACCGCGCGCAACGCCGCCCGCAAGAGCCGCATGCGCACCTTCGTCAAGAAGGTGGAGGCGGCGATCGCGTCGGGCGACAAGGAGCAGGCCGCCGCCGCTCTCCGCGCCGCGCAGCCGGAAATGCAGCGCGCCGTGGGCAAGGGCGTCGCCCACCTGAACACGGTGTCGCGCAAGATCTCGCGCCTGTCCGCGCGCATCAAGTCGATCTCCGCCGCGGGCTGAGCTGCTCCGACGCGGCGGCCTTCGCCGTCGCGTCGTTATGACGGAACTGTGACCGGAAGGGCCACACGCATCGCGTGTGGCCCTTCTGCGTTGTGCCGCATCTAGGGAGGTGCGAATCCAGCGGCTTGCCGTGTGTGGTTCGCGCGCATCTTGACATCGTTCCGTCAAGGGCGAGCCGGTGTTCCGCTTAGATTCCCGTTGCGGGGGTCCAGGGGCGCGGCATAGGGTCGGCCCTGGTCGTTCGAAACGACCGGCTGCTGCGGTCTGACGGCAATCCCTGCAACTTGCGCTTGAACGCACCGCGCCGCCGCGGGTGCCGTTTCTGTGCCTGCGATGCGGAACTGCGGGGCCCGGCGCCGGGGGATGGCCGGACTGTATCTGGGTCGACGGATGGGTGGGGTGGACGTGGACTCGAGCAGACAGGATACCGTCTTCGCCGACGGTGCCTCGCTGGACTCGCTATCGCCGGCGGGTGCGGTGTCGGGGCATCCGGAACGAACCGGCGGCATGCCGTCCGCCCGTGGCGACGGACGGATCCGGGACGCGGGCGCCGTGTCGTTGTCCGGGACCATGCTGGAACAGGCATGGGCCAGGGTGAGCGCGCGGCTGCAGGCCGAAGTGGGCGAGATCGACTACCAGACCTGGCTGCGCCAGATCACGCTGGGGCCGGTGGACCAGGACGAGGTGACCTTGTTCCTGCCCACGCGCTTCCTGCGCGACTGGGTACGCAGCCAGTATGGGGACCGGCTGGGAACGCTGTGGAGCCAGGAGGTGCCGAGCATCCGACGGGCCGAGCTGGTGGTGGCGATGCCCGGCGCCCAGGCGCCCGCATCTCCCGCGGCATCCCCGGGCGCGGTCCCGTCCCCCGCCGCTCCGCCTGCCGCAAGTCAGCCTGTTTCCGCCCCGTCCGTCGCGGGCCAGTCCGTCGCGGGGCAGCAGGCGGCCGCCACGCCATCCGACGCCGTGCCGCGCCCGCAGCCATCGCCTGCCGCGGACGCACGCTCGGACCTCGCGGCACCGTTGGACGGACGGTTCACCTTCGACAGCTTCGTGGTCGGAAAGCCCAATGAGTTCGCCTACGCCTGCGCCCGCCGGGTGGCGGAGCGGCCGGCGAGCCCCGGTTTCAATCCGTTGTTCCTGTACGGCGGGGTCGGGCTCGGCAAGACCCACCTCATGCACGCCATCGGACTGGAGCTTTCGGGCAACGGCCGCTTCTCGGTGGCCTACATGTCCGCCGAGAAGTTCATGTACCGCTTCATCGCGGCCATCCGCTCCCAGTCCACCATGGAGTTCAAGGAACAGCTGCGCGCCGTCGACGTGCTGATGATCGACGACCTGCAGTTCCTGATCGGCAAGGACAACACGCAGGAGGAGTTCTTCCACACCTTCAACGCGCTGGTGGATGCCGGCAAGCAGATCGTGGTGTCGGCCGACAAGTCGCCCTCCGACCTGTCGGGGCTGGAGGACCGCCTGCGGACGCGCCTCGGCTGCGGCATGGTGGCCGACCTGCACGCCACCACGTTCGAGTTGCGTATCTCGATCCTGGAAGCGAAGGCGGCGGCGTCCGGCGTCGCGGTGCCGCCCAAGGTGCTGGAGTTCCTGGCCCACAAGATCACGACCAATGTCCGCGAGCTGGAAGGCGCGCTGAATCGCCTGATCGCGCACGCCAACCTGTTCGGCCGCCCGGTGACGCTGGAAGCCACCCAGGACGTGCTGCACGACATCCTCAAGGCGCACGACCGGCGCGTCACCATCGAGGAGATCCAGCGCAAGGTCGCCGAGCACTGGAACATCCGTCTCACCGACATGAGCTCGGCGCGTCGCGCTCGCGCCGTGGCCCGTCCGCGTCAGGTGGCGATGTATCTCGCCAAGCAGCTCACCTCGCGCTCGCTGCCGGAGATCGGCCGCAAGTTCGGCAACCGGGACCACACCACGGTGATGCACGCGGTGAGCCGGGTGGCCGAGCTGATGGAGGTGGATGCCGCGTTCGCCGAGGACGTGGAACTGATGCGGCGCATGCTGGAAAGCTGAGCGGACACGCATTTTCATTCGGCCGGGTTCGGTCGGGCGCCCTTCTCGCGGGAGTCCCGGCCTGCTAGGCTTCGCGCCCCCGTTCTTGTTCCGGCGGATACCAGGACCATGAAGCTCAAGGCCGACCGCGCGACGCTGCTCAAGGCGCTCGCGCACATCCAAAGCGTCGCCGAAAAGCGAAACACCATCCCGATCCTGGCCAACGTGCTGATCAGCGTCGCCAAGGGGCGGCTGACGCTGACCGCCACCGACATGGAGATCGCCGTCGTGGAGGAGGTCGCGGGGGCCGCCGGCCTCCAGGACGGCACGACCACGGCACCCGCCGCCGTGCTCTACGAGATCGTGCGCAAGCTTCCGGACGGGGCGGAGGTCGAGCTCGACCAGACCGGCGGCGATGCGCCGCTGGCGCTGCGGGCTGGACGCTACGCCACCAGCCTCAACGTGCTCTCGTCGGACGACTTCCCGTCCATGACCGCGGGCGAGCTGCCGCATCGCTTTCGGGTGCCTGCGGCCGTGTTGCGGGGGCTGATCGATCGCACCCGCTTCGCCATCAGCACTGAGGAAACCCGCTACTACCTGAACGGGATCTTCCTCCACACCGCGAAGTCCGCAGGCGGCGAGATGCTGCGTGCCGTGGCGACGGACGGGCACCGGCTGGCGCGTGTTGAAACCGAGCTGCCGGCCGGCGCGTCCGGGATGCCGGGCGTCATCGTGCCGCGCAAGACGGTGGCCGAGCTGCGCAAGCTGCTGGACGAGGCAGGCGAGGAGGTCGAGATCGGCCTTTCCGACACCCGAATCCAGTTCACGGCCGGCACCGTGACGCTGACCTCCAAGCTGATCGACGGGACCTTCCCGGAGTACGAGCGGGTCATCCCACGCGACAACGATCGCATCCTCCGGGTCGGCAAGAAGGATTTTTCCGATGCCGTGGCCCGTGTCGCCGCTATCAGCCAGGAGCGATCGCGTCCGGTGAAGCTGTCGCTCGACAAGCATCTGCTGACGCTGTCGGCCGCGAGCCCGGACCAGGGCACCGCGAAGGAGGAACTCGATGACGGACGGGTGTCCTACGAGGCGGCGCCCATGGAGATCGGCTTCCAGGCCCGCTACCTGAACGACATCACCGACCAGATCGAGAAGGACGTCGAGTTCGCCTTCTCCGACAGCGCAGCGCCGACCGTGGTGCGCGACATCGACAGCCCGTCGGCCCTTTACGTGCTGATGCCGATGCGGGTGTAGCTTCGGAGGAACCGTTTCGCGTTTGGAAACGTTCCACGCCGGTTCGCGGACGGAGCGTTTGCATGCAGAACGCTGTCAACAAGTATGGTGTCGTTGCCCTCATGGCGCTGTTGCTTGCCGGGTGCGGCGCCGAATGGCATCCGCCCCAGCCGGGCGATACCGCCTGTCTCGGCACCCAGGTGCGCGACTTCCATGTCGCCTACTACCGGGCGGTCGATGTCTGCGGCACCAAGCTCCCCGACCTTACCGGGGACCCCGAGCTGCAGGCCTTCTCCCGGGCCTGGGAGATTCCCTACCAGTACAATCCCCGGCTCGACGCGGCGATCAAGAACCACAACTGGGCGCAGCAGGTTCCCACCGGCAGCCACATTCCGGACGGCCTCTGGGACGTCGTGGCGGCTCAGATCGCTCCCTGAGCCAGATCGGTCCCTGAGATCGTAACCGGGCCCTCAAGGTCCGGCGGAGCCTCGCGGCCCCGCCGTCCGCCTCAGCTCTGCTGCTCGAACGCGCCGTTGATGGTCAGGCGCACTTCGTCGCCGATCAGGGGCACATAGGTCTTCACGCCGAAATCGCTGCGGCGGATCGTCCCGACCGCCTCGAAGCCCACTGTGTACTTCTTGTCGAGCGGATTGACGCCCGCACCGACGAAACGGACGTCCAACACCACCGGGCGGGTCACGCCGTGCAGGGTGAGAGTGCCCGTGACCTTCGCGCGGTCCTTGCCTTCGGCCGTCACGCCGGTCGACGCGAAGGTCGCGGTCGGGAACTTGTCTGCGTCGAACCACTGCGCGCTCTTCAGCTCGCCGTCGAGCTTGGTGCTCGTGGTCGCGACCGACGCGATCGGGACCGAGACGTTCAGCTTGTCGGCCGTCGGATTGGCCGGATCCAGCGTCAGTGACCCGGACGCGTTCGAGAAACCGCCCGAGTAATAGCTGAAGCCCATGTGCGACAGGGTCCAGCCGATCTGGGTGTGGGTCGGCTCCAGCGTGTAGCTGCCGCCCTTCACGGTGGCCGGATCGTGCGACGCGGATTGGGCCAGGGCCCCGGTGGAGGCGGCGGCGAGCCCGAAGACGGCGGCGGCCAGAGAGCGGCGGAACGACATGGAGACCTCGTAGATTACCTGGCCGGGATACTGCCGTGTTCGCCCCGGTTCGGATAGGAAGCGGGGTGAAACGCATCGTTGACGGTATGAACCTTTGGCACGCCTTCCGGATCTAGAAGCCTGGTCCATCTTCGCCCGCGTCGCCGAGCTCGGCTCGTTCAGCGGGGCGGCGGCGGAAATCGGCTTGTCCACCGCCACCGTGTCGAAGGCGATCGGGCGGCTCGAGGCGAGGGTCGGGGGCGCATTGTTCCATCGCACCTCGCGCCGCTTGTCGCTCACCGTGCTCGGGCGCGGCACCGCCGAGCGTGCGTCCCGTCTGCTGGCGGAAGCCGAAGCCATCGAGGCGGACGCGCTCGCCGAAACAGCCACGCCGCGCGGCACGGTGCGCGTCGCCGCGCCGATGTCGTTCGGGCAGCGGCACGTGGCGCCGCTGCTGCCCGATCTGCTGCATCTCTACCCGGAGCTGCGCGTCGAGCTGGAGCTGAGCGACCACCATGTCGATCTGGTCGCGGAGGGCTTCGACATCGCCCTGCGCATCGCGACCCTGGACAGCAGCTCGCTCCGCGTTCGCCATGTCTGCCCGGTGAGGCTGCTGCTGGTGGCAGCGCCCGACTATGCGGCACGTCATCCGGAGCTCGCCCATCCCCGCGATCTCGATCCCGCCGACTGCGCGCGGTACGTGTATCGCCTCGCTGCCCGGTGGAATTTCATCGGCCCGGAGGGCGAGCAGGTGCTGGTGACGCCGGAAGGGCGCTTCATGTCCAACAACGCCGAGGTGACCCTGCCGCTGGTCTATGCCGGGCTCGCCGTGGCGGTGCTGCCCGACTTCATGGTGTGGCAGGATCTCCGGGATGGACGGTTGGTGGAGCTGCTGCCGCGCTGGAAGCTCCCCGCCAGCGCGCTAAACCTTCTCACGCCTCCGGGGGGCTTCCGGCCTCCCCGGGTTACGGCGACGATGGACTTCTTCCACAAGCGCTTGTCCGCCACCTGCCTCCGCGCCAAGGCGGCGGAAGGAGCATGAGGACACCGCGTTGTAAGCCCGGAAGTGTCGGCTCTGCTTGAGGCTGCGATGAGCGCATCTCCGCCCGTGCTCCTGCGCCGGCTCAGCCTCGGTGGGTTCCGGTCCTATGACGGCTTCGCCTGGAGCGATCCCGGCCGCGTCAGCGTGATTACCGGGCCCAACGGCAGCGGCAAGACCAACCTGCTGGAAGCCTTGTCCCTGCTGGTGCCGGGCCGGGGGCTCCGCGGCGCGCGGCTCGCGGAGCTGCCGCGCGGGGGCGCCGGACATTGGGGCGTCGCGGCGCGTTTCTCGCACGGCGAGGACGGATTCGACCTGTCCACCGGCACCACCGCGGAAACGGCACCGGGCCGCCGCGTGTTCCGGCTCGACGGCCAGCCGCCGCGGCATCGCGGGGCGATCGCTGAGCGGCTTTCCGCCGTGTGGCTGACGCCGCAGATGGACCGGCTGTTCACCGAGGGGCCTGGCGGACGCCGCCGGTTCCTGGACCGGCTGGTGCTCGCGGCGGAGCCCGGTCATGCCACCGAGGTCGCCGCCCACGACGAGGCGATGCGCAGCCGCAACCGTCTGCTGGGCCAGGAACAGCCGGATCGCGCCTGGCTGGCGGCGCTGGAAGCCTCCATGGCCCGCCACGCGGTCGCGGTGACGGCGGCGAGGCGCGGTCTGGTGTCGCGCATGAACCGGCGCCTGCAGGACGATCCCGGGGACGCGGACGGATTCCCGCCGGTCAGGCTGCGGCTGGAATGCCCGATCGCCACCCGGCTGGACGAGCATCCGGCGGTCGCGGTCGAGGACTGGCTGCGGTCGATCCTCGCTGAGTCGCGCGCGATCGATGCCAGGGCCGGCAGCGCCCGTCACGGCGCCCACCGGGCCGACCTGTTCCTGTCGGACGCCCGCAGCGGACAGGATGCCGCGTTGGCCAGCACCGGCCAGCAGAAGGCCATGTTGATCGGAGCCGTGCTGGCGCATGCATCCCTCCTGGCCGAGCTGGCGGGCGAGGCGCCGATGCTGTTGCTGGACGAGCCGCTGGTGCATCTCGACGCGCACCACCGCCTGACGTTGCTGCGGGCTCTCGCCGCGATGCCGTCCCAGGTGCTGCTCACCGGCACCGATCCGGAGGGCTTCGCACCGCTCGCGGGTGTGGCCGCCTTTTTTCGGGCCCGGCAGGGGCCTGACGGCCTGTCGACGCTGGAAGCCACCGGTGCGGCGGAATGAAGCGCCGGCGCTGGTTCCGGGGCGGGGAAGACACTATACTATAGAGTGTGGATGCGGCGCTCCCTCGCCGTTCTTTCCCTGCCCAGGAGCACCGCCCGGCATGTCCGAATCCGCCGCCCCCGACGACCTGCCGCCGGAATACGACGCCGCGTCCATCTCCGTGCTGAAAGGGCTCGACGCGGTCCGCAAGCGCCCGGGCATGTATATCGGCGACACCGACGATGGTTCGGGCCTGCATCACATGGCCTTCGAGATCATCGACAACGCCGTGGACGAGGCCCAGGCCGGCTTCGCGACCTCCTGCCTGGTGACGTTGAACGGCGACGGCAGCGTCACGGTGCGCGACGACGGCCGCGGCATTCCCACGGACCTGCATGCCGAGGAAGGCGTCAGCGCCGCCGAAGTGGTGCTGACCAAGCTGCATGCCGGCGGCAAGTTCAACCAGAACTCCTACAAGGTGTCCGGCGGTCTGCACGGCGTCGGCGCCGCGGTGGTGAACGCCCTGTCGGAATGGATGGAGGTGCGGATCTGGCGCAACGGCCAGGAGCATCTGATCCGGTTCCGGCACGGCGAGGCGGAAGCACCTCTGTCCGTGGTGGGGCCGAGCGACGCGCCGCGGGGGACCGAGGTGCGGTTCAAGCCCAGCACCGGCACCTTCACCAGGGTGGAGTTCGAGTTCGCGATCCTGGAACGCCGCCTGCGGGAGCTCGCGTTCCTGAACTCGGGCCTGCAGATCGTGCTGCGCGACGAGCGTCACGCGCCCGCGCAGGAACAGCGTTTCCATTTCGACGGTGGCCTCGTGGCCTTCGTAGAATGGCTCGATCGCGGCAAGACGTCCGTGGTGCCGCAGCCCATCACCGCCGACGGCCAGGACGCCACCGCCGGCATCAAGGTGGAGTTCGCCTTGTCCTGGAACGACAGCTTCCACGAGACGATGCTCTGCTTCACCAACAACATCCCGCAGCGCGATGGCGGCACCCATCTGGCGGGCTTCCGCCAGGCCCTGACCCGCATCGTCGGCAAGTATGCCGACGGCATGTCCAACAAGAAGGACAGCCTCGGCCTGACCGGCGACGACATGCGCGAGGGCATGACGGCCGTCTTGTCGGTGAAGGTGCCGGATCCGAAGTTCTCGTCGCAGACCAAGGACAAGCTGGTCTCATCCGAGGTTCAGCCGGTGGTGCAGGCAGCGGCGGCCGACGCCATCGCGCACTGGTTCGAAACCCATCCCAAGGAGGCGCGCAGCATCGTCGCCAAGGTGATGGACGCGGCAGCCGCCCGCGAGGCCGCGCGGCGCGCCCGCGAGCTGACCCGACGCAAGGGCGTGCTGGACGTGTCCTCGCTGCCCGGCAAGCTGGCGGACTGCCAGGAGCGGGACGCCACCAAGGCCGAGATCTTCCTGGTCGAAGGCGAGTCCGCCGGCGGCACCGCCAAGCAGGGGCGCGATCGTCGCTTCCAGGCGATCCTGCCGCTCAAGGGCAAGATCCTGAACGTGGAGCGCGCCCGCTTCGACCGCATGCTGGGCTCCGCCGAAATCGGCACCCTGATCACGGCGCTCGGCACCGGCATCGGACGCGGCGAGCCGGAGCAGGGCGGGTTCGCGATCGACAAGCTGCGCTACGGCAAGATCGTTATCATGACGGACGCCGACGTGGACGGCTCCCACATCCGCACCCTGCTGCTGACCTTCTTCTTCCGGCAGATGCCCGAGCTGATCGAGGGGGGGCATCTCTATATCGCCCAGCCGCCGCTCTACCGGGCCAAGCGCGGTTCGGAGGAGCGCTACCTCAAGGACGACGCGGCGCTGGAGCAGTACCTGCTCGACAAGGCGTTGAACAACGCGCGCCTGCGCTACGCCGATGGCCGGGAACTGTCCGGCGACGCGCTGCTGGAGGAGACCGCGTGGCTGCGCGAGGCAACCCGCGCCGTGCGCCGCCTCGCCGTCCGGGCGCCGGTGTGGCTGCTGGAACAGGCCGCTGTCGCCGGCGCGCTGTCGCCCGACCTGGCTCTGGTGCAGTCCCGCTCCGGCGATCTGGCGGCCCGGCTCGATGCCGCGTCGCTGCCGGCCGAATGTGGCTGGCTGGTGTCGGTGGATGACGACGGGCTCGATATCCGCCGCAACGTTCGGGGGGTGACGGAGGGCTACCGGCTCGATGCCGCCACGCTCCGCAGCGCCGACGTGTTGTGGCTGTTCGAGAAGGCCGAGATGCTGGCCCGCGATTTCGGCGGGAAGGGCGCCACCCTGTTTCTCGAAAAGGAGGACGTGCCGGCCGCTGGTCCCGCGTCCCTGTTCGAGCGCCTGCTGGCCCAGGGGCGCAAGGGCCTCGCCATCAACCGCTTCAAAGGGTTGGGCGAGATGAATGCCGAGCAGCTCTGGAACACCACGCTCGATCCGCAGATCCGCACGCTGCTGCAGGTGAAGGTGGGCGACGTGGAGAACGCGGCGCAGGTGTTCTCCACCCTGATGGGCGACGTGGTGGAGCCCCGGCGTGACTTCATCGTGGGCAACGCCCTCAGGGTCGCCAATCTGGACGTCTGAGGCCGGGGGTGCTCGCGGTCCGCGGGACGGTGGTGGTCGACGAGGCATCGGGCAGAAATGATTCTCGACTCCCTGACGCTCATCGTCGCCGTGCTGCTGGTGACGATGACCACCTGCGTGACGTGCCTGCTGAGCTGGCGCGACGCGCCGGGTGACAGGCTGCCCCTGCTGTTCGGGGCGGCGTTCGGCGGCCAAACGGCAGGGCTCGGGCTGCAGCTCGGGCGGCAGGTGTTGCCGCCCGTGTTCACCGTCGACCTGTCCAACGCCGGCATGCTGCTGTGCAGCGGGCTGCTCTGGAGCGGCCACCGGCGGGCCTTCGGACGGCCCGTGCTCTGGCCGGCGGTGGCGGCGGCGCCCGTCGTTTGGCTGCTGTTGTGCCGGTGGCCCGCCTTCGCGGGCGACGTGACCGCCCGCATCGTGGCGATGTCGCTGCTGGTGGGCGTCATGTTCCTGCTCGCGGCGGCCGAATTGTGGCGTGACCGGCGGGAACGTTTGTCGGCGAGGCGCTGGATGTTCCAGGCCTCGCTCGCCGCCGGCATCTTCATGCTGGCACGGGGACTGGCGACGCCGTTCCTGCCGCCGGTCGATCCGGCACTCGTCCTGCAGACCGTTTCCTTCAAGCTGACCATCCTGGCCTCGCTGGTGTTCTTCGTGCTGCATGGGTTCGGCGTCATGACGCTGATCCGCGAGCGCTCCGAGGTGCGCCTGCGGATGGATGCCGAGCGCGACAGTCTCACCAACCTGCCGAACCGCCGCCGCTTCGATCTTGTGCTCGGGGCATCGGCCGAGCGGGGAGCCGCGCTGCTGATGGTCGACGTGGACCATTTCAAGCGCTTCAACGATCTGCACGGCCATCCGGCCGGGGATCGCTGCCTTCGCGCGGTCGCCTCGGTGCTGAAGTCCGTGCTGCCTTATCCGCCGGCGATCGCCGCCCGGTGGGGCGGCGAGGAGTTCGCCGTGCTGTTGCCGGGCGGAAGACTGCCCAGCGCGCTCGCCGTCGCCGAGGCGATCCACCGCGCCCTCCGCGCCGGCGGCGCTTCACCGTCGCTCGGCGGTGTCACCGTCAGCATCGGCGTCGCGGCACTGGATGGGCCGTGGGAGAGCGACGGCGCGGCGAGACTGCTGGAAGCCGCCGACCGGGCCCTCTACCGGGCCAAGCGCGAGGGGCGCGACGGCACGGCGGTCGAGCCTTTCGAGACGGTCGCATCGCGGCCCCTGGCCTCGAGGTCTCATGTCGTGTTCCGCGAGAACGCGCTTTGAGAACGGCGCCGGGAAGGCTCGGGTCGCGACGATGACCCGCCATCGTTACGATGATGTCGAACGCTTCCGGCGGGATTTCGGGCGGGGCGTCCTCGCGGACGCCCGGCACCTTTCCTTGCAGGCGTCGCTCGAATCCCTTCCGCCCGAGCTTTTCGAGCTGGGCGATACCCTGGAAAGCCTCGATCTCGGCGGCAACCGCCTCACGGACCTTCCATCCGCGTTCTCCCGCCTGCGCGGGCTCCGCATCCTGTTCTGTTCCGGCAACCGGTTTCGCCTCCTGCCGCCGGTGCTCGGGGCATGCGTCGCGCTGACGCAGATCGGCTGTCGCGACGCCGCCATCGAGGAGGTGCCCGGCGAGGCGCTGCCGCCGGGGCTGAGATGGCTCACCCTCACCGGCAACCGCCTCCGGGCGCTCCCGCCGCGGATCGGCGAGATGACGCGGCTGCGCAAGCTGATGCTCGCCGGCAACCAGCTGGTCCGCCTGCCGGACGAGCTCCAGAACTGCACCGGACTGGAACTGCTGCGGCTTTCCGCCAACCGCCTGGCCGGCCTGCCGCCCTGGCTGGCGCAGATGCCATGCCTTGCCTGGCTGGCCTGGAGCGGCAACGGCTTCGGCGCTCCGCCCACGGCACCGGAGGTACGAGCCTACCGGTGGGATGAGCTTCGTCTGGGCGCGGTGCTGGGGCAGGGGGCATCCGGCACCGTTCATGCCGTCGAGGCGGCTCCGGACGGGCGGCCGATGGCGCTCAAATTGTTCAAGGGCGCCCTGACCAGCGACGGGCTGCCGGATCATGAACAGGCCGCGTGCCTGGCGGCGGGCGATCATCCCAACCTCGTGGGCGCCATCGGCCGTCTGGTGGCGCATTCGGACGGTCGGGGCGGGCTGCTGATGCCACTGCTTCCGGCCGGCACGGCGGCCGTCGCCGACCCGCCCGACGCGGAAAGCTGCAGCCGCGACACCTATCCGGACGATCGCCGCTTCGCCGGTGCGGATGTGCTGCGACTCGCCCACGACGCCGCCCTGGCGGCGGACCATCTCCATGCTCGTGGCATCGTCCATGGCGACCTGTACGGTCACAACCTGCTCTGGGCCGGCCCCGGTTCGATGGCGCGTCTCAGCGACCTGGGGGCCGCGTCTTTCCTGTTCGGCGGTCCGGGCGACGGCGCGCTTTGCCGGCTCGATGTGCGCGCCTGGGGCGTGCTGGTCGAGGAGTTGCTGGTCCGCTGTTCCGACCCGTTGCCGGCCCGGCTGCGCGAGCTCTGCGAGGCGGCGCAGCAGGCCAGGGTGCTGCACCGTCCGTCGATGGCGGAGATCGCGCGAGGGGTGGCCAACCTCTTCTGATCGTCACGGTGGGGCCGGGTGCATACCGGCCGCACCGGCTCTAGATCACCGGAGGAGTGCCCCGCTGGCGAGCGATGATCGCCCGCAACGCCTCCACCAGCGGCGACAGTCGCGGCTCTTGTCCAAGATGCTGGTGCAGCAGCGGAAGGAGTGCGTTCGGTCCGGCTTCTTCCAGCCGCCGCGACCAGATCGCCAACCGTCCGCGCAGGGTCTCGTCCCGTCGTTGCTGCTGATCGGCGAGCAGCCGCGCCCGGGCGGTTCCCGCGCTGATGTCCGTCGTGGCGCCGCGCATCCCGCCGGTATAGGGGCGCCGCGTTTCCCGAGCCAGACGCTCACACGGTCCGGTCGTCCGCCGGAATTATTAACAAACCGTTGCAACAACCTGTCCAGGCGTCATGATCGTTTCCGGCGATCGGCGCCATCGATGGTCGCCCGCCGCCAGGGAGACGCCAGTCCATGTCTGATGCCGTCAAGAAGCGCCGGCGAAAGCCGCTGTTCCGTTTGCTCGCCGGGCTCGCCACTTTGGGAGCCGCCGCCGGAACCGCTCACGCCGTGCCCCTCGCGACGGGCGCGGCGCTCGCCGACGCCCAGGGGGTATCGTTCGACGTCGTGCTGCCCCTGCGCGACAAAGCCGGCCTCGATGCGCTGGTCACCGCGCTGCACGATCCGGCCTCGCCGTCCTATCACCGCTGGCTGACGCCGCAGCAGTTCGCCCAGCGTTTCGGCCCGGACGCCGCCGCCCTGCATGGCGCCGCCGATGCGCTGAGGGCCAAGGGACTCACGGTCGAGGAAGGTGTGCGCAGCCTGCACGTCACGGGAAGCGCGGGATCAGTGGGCCGCACGCTGTCCACCAGCCTCGCGTTGGCTCGGCTGCCCAGCGGCCGCGCGCACCTCGCCGCGACCAGCACTCCGGTGCTGCCGAAGGCGGTATCGGAGGCCGGCGGCGTCGTCCTGAACTTCGCCCGCTCGGTCCGCGAGGCCCACACCTTCGCCAGGAGGGTGCAGAACGGTCCGTTGAAGATCGGCCCCGACAATCGGACGTCGACGACGGGAGGCTACTGGTACGGCGATCTCAAGCAGGCTTATCAGTACCCGTCGTACCAGTCCTTCGTCCGCACGGCGTCGGGCAAGGTGCAGCGGCTCGACGGCACCGGCACCACCATCGGCATCCTGATGTCGGCCGACGTGCTCGACAGCGACGTCGACCTCGTCTTCAACCACGAGCACTTCACGGCCAATTCCGGCCAGGCCGCGAACCCGAAGTTGTTCAAGCGGGTCTATGTCAACGGCGGCGCCGGCACCGACAGCCCCGCGGCGGACGAAGCCGCCCTGGACGTGCAGGAAGCGCTGACCGGCGCGCCCGGATCCCACGTGATCCTGTACGACATCCCCGACCTGAGCGACGACAACATCATGTCGGGCTACATGCGGATCGTGGACGACAACGAGGCCGACATCGTCAGCTCCTCGTTCGGCGGCTGCGAGCTGGCCTACACCGCCGCCTACAACCAGGGCACGGACTACACCTACATCCTCGATCTCGAACACGAGCTGTTCGAGCAGGGCAACGCGCAGGGCATCAGCTTCCTCGCCAGCTCGGGCGACGAGGCGGGCCTGGAATGCCCCACGCCGAACTACGTGGTGAACGGCGCGCCCGGCGTCTTCGTGCCCAGCGTGTCGGTGCCGGCGGCCGATCCGAACGTCACCGCCGTCGGCGGCACCAACGTGGTGACCAGGCACATCGCGGGCTCGCTGGACTCGACCTACGTGAGCGAGAATGCCTTCAGCGATCCGGAGGTACCCTACGACCCCTACGACCTAGGGGCGAACGTGTCGGGCGGTTCGTGGGGAGCCGGCGGCGGCGTGAGCAGCTATTTCCGCAAGCCGCTCTACCAGGTCGCCACCAACACCGGGTCCGGCAAGATGCGCGCCCTCCCGGATATCGGCATGCAGGTCGGCGGCTGTCCGGGTGGCCTGTCGGTGCTGCCCTGCAACGGCGGCAACAACCCGCTCAACGGCAGCGGCAACACGGACCGTTCCTACGTCATCGTGGCGATCGACGGCGCTTTCTACGGGCTGATCGGCACCAGCGTGTCCTCGCCGGAACTGGCCGGTGCCAGCGCCCTGCTCGTGGAGCGCTACGGCCGCGTCGGCAACCTCAACAACTGGATCTATCTCGCGGGCACGGCGCAGACCCTGAGCGGGGGGTATCTGCCGGCGCTGAACCTCTTCCACCGCAACATCCCCGGTTACAACGGGGTGGTGACCAACCGCACGCCGGGACCGAACTGGAACTACACGACCGGCAACGGCACCCCGGTCGTGTACAAGTTCGTGGGGTCCGCCGACACGAAGCCGGCCGGCTTGCCGCAAAGCGCCAGCAACCCTTGATCCGGTCCAGGCGCTAGAAGCGACGGCGCCGCCGGAACGGTCCGGCGGCGCCTCGACATGTTCTGGAAAGGTCGCGGCGCATGACCATGCTGATCATCGCCTTCTTCGTCATCCTGCTGGCGGTATGCCTGATCGCGGCCAGCACGGCCCTGCCGCGGCTGCTGCGCCGCCGGGAGCCGGACGTGGTGGTGGAGGCCGACAGCCGGACCGAGTTCGGCGAGGAAGCCGAGGAACGACCCATCGGCGATCCCCGCTGACGCCGGAGCCGGTTTTCAGCCCGTGATGTGGGCGGCCACCAGGCTCATCAAGTAGATGAACACGAAACTGCCGCCGGTGATGAGCCCGACCAGAACGATAGGCTTCAAGGCGCGTCCCCTTCGACTTCATCCGTCCCGGAAGCGGTTGGATCCCGTCCGGTCTCCGACGTGTAGCGGGGGGATCGGTTCCCATCGGCTGCCGCGGGCGCGTCGGCCAGCAACCACGCCACGATCCGCTCGGCGGCGGCGTCCGGAGCCTCGCGGGTCGTGTCCACGTGGATCTCGGGATGTTCCGGCCGTTCGTAGGGGCTGTCGATCCCGGTGAAGTTGCGCAGCGCGCCTGAACGCGCCTTGGCGTAGAGGCCCTTCACGTCCCGCTTTTCCGCATCCGCGAGCGGCGTGTCCACGAACACCTCGACGAACTCGCCGGGTTCCAGGCGCTCCCGCGCCAGCCGCCGCTCGGCCCGGAACGGCGAGATGAAGCTCACCAGCACGATCAGCCCGGCGTCCACCATCAGCCGCGCGACCTCGGCGACCCGGCGGATGTTCTCCACCCGGTCGCCGGCGGTGAAGCCGAGATCCTTGTTCAGGCCGTGCCGGATGTTGTCGCCATCCAGGATGTAGGTCCGGCGGCCGAGCGAGTGGAGGCGCTTCTCCACCAGGTTGGCGATGGTGGACTTTCCCGCGCCGGAAAACCCGGTGAACCACGCCACCCGGGGCACCTGGTTGTTCATCAGGGCCCGGGCGGCCTTGTCCACGTCGAGACTCTGCCAGCGCACGTTCTCGCTGCGCCGGAGGGCGAAGCGGATCATGCCGGCTGCCACGGTCCCATTGCTCAGCCGGTCGATCAGGATGAAGCCGCCGGTGTCCCGATTCTCCTCGTAGGGGTCGAACGGCACGGGCTGGTCGAGTGCCACGTTGCAGATGGCGATCGCGTTGAGCTGGAGCGTCTTGGCCGCCAGATGTTCCAGCGTGTTGACGTTGATCTGGTGCCGCAGCTCGGTGACCGTGGCCGGCACCAGCCTCGTGCCGAGCTTGAGCCAGTACGACCGGCTCACCAGCAGCGGCTCGTCCGCCATCCAGACGATGGTGGCCTCGAACTGGTCGGCGACGGGCGCCGGCCGAGACTGATCGGCCAGAAGGTCGCCGCGGGAGATGTCGATCTCCCGGTCCAGCGTGAGGGTCACCGACTGCCCGGCGCGTGCCGAGGGCAGATCGCCGTCCGCGGTGACGATCCGGGTCACGATGGCATCGCGTCCGGATGGAAGCGCGCGGATAGTGTCGCCGGGCCGCACGGCACCCGCGGATATCAGGCCGCTGAAGCCACGGAAGGACGGGTCCGGACGGTTGACCCACTGCACCGGCATCCGGAACGGCCGTTCGGCCATGCCGGAGTGATCGATCGCGACCTCTTCGAGATGCGCGAGAAGGGTAGGGCCCCGATACCAGGGTGCCGCGTCGCCCGGGTGGGTGACGTTGTCGCCGCGGAGGCCCGACATCGGGATCGCCATCGCGGCCGACAGCCCGATCCGGGCGCCGAAGCCGGCGAAGTCGGCGACGATGGCGTCGAACCGGTCCTGTTCCCAGTCGACCAGATCCATCTTGTTCACCGCCAGCACCAGATGCCGGATGCCGAGCAGCCCGGCCAGGAAGGCGTGGCGGCGGGTCTGGGTCAGGATTCCCTTGCGGGCGTCCACCAGCAGCACGGCGAGATCGGCGGTGGATGCGCCGGTGACCATGTTGCGGGTGTATTGTTCGTGGCCCGGCGTGTCCGCGACGATGAACTTGCGCTTCTCCGTGGTGAAGAAGCGGTAGGCGACGTCGATGGTGATGCCTTGTTCGCGCTCGGCGGCGAGACCGTCGACCAGCAGCGCGAAATCGATCTCCTGGCCCTGCGTGCCGAGGCGGCGGCTGTCGGACGCGAGAGCCGCCAGCTGATCCTCGAAGATCATCTTGCTGTCGAACAGCAGCCGGCCGATCAGCGTCGATTTGCCGTCGTCGACGGAACCGCAGGTGATGAAGCGGAGCAGGGACTTGTGGCGATGGGCTTCCAGATAGGCGTCGATGTCGCCCAGCGCCGGGACGCCCGGAAGGTCGGTCGCGTCCGCCATCAGAAATAACCTTCCTGCTTCTTCTTCTCCATGGATGCCGCCTGATCATGGTCGATCATGCGCCCCTGCCGTTCGGACGTGCGGGCGAGCAGCATCTCGCCGATCACCGCCGTGAGGGTGTCGGCCTGGCTTTCGACGGCGCCCGTCAGCGGATAGCAGCCGAGCGTCCGGAACCGGACGCTGCGAAGCTCGGGGGTTTCCCCGGGCGCCAGCGGCATGCGGTCGTCGTCCACCATGATCAGGGTGCCGCCGCGGCTGACGACCGGACGCTCCGCCGCGAGATAGAGGGAGGGGATCGGGATCGCTTCGAGCTGGATGTATTGCCACACGTCCAGCTCGGTCCAGTTGGAGATCGGAAACACCCGGACGGTTTCCCCGGGCGCCCGGCGGGTGTTGTAGAGGTTCCAGAGCTCCGGGCGCTGGTTCTTCGGATCCCAGCGGTGCCCCGCCGACCGGAACGAGAAGATGCGCTCCTTGGCCCGCGATTTCTCCTCGTCCCGGCGCGCGCCGCCGAACGCCGCATCGAAGCGATGCATGTCGAGCGCCTGCCGCAATCCTTGCGTCTTCCAAAGGTCGGTATGGAGCGAGGAGCCGTGGTCGAACGGGTTGATCCGCCGGGCGAGCGCCTCGGGATTGCGGTGGATCAACAGCTCCATGCCGCTTTCCACCGCCATGCGGTCGCGGAAGGCGTACATGTCCCGGAACTTCCAGGTCGTGTCCACGTGCAGCAGCGGGAAGGGTGGCCGGCCGGGAAAGAACGCCTTGCGCGCCAGATGCAGCATCACCGCCGAGTCCTTGCCGACGGAATACAGCATCACCGGCCGCTCGAACTCGGCCACGACCTCGCGCATGACATGGATAGCCTCGGCCTCGAGCCGCTGAAGATGCGTGAGTGACGGCGAAAGCGCGGCTTGTCGTGAAGCGGTGTCGGTCATCGGAGCTGCTGCGGAGGGGGTGGGGCGGGGAGGAAGGCGACGGTCCAATTCAAGGGGACCTGCTGAACAACACATGGCCGCTTATGCCGCACTGCACCAGTCGTTAGATGGCATGAAACGGTGGGGCTGGCCGCATCGAGCGGGCTCGCGAGCGCGAGCCTGTCACGACGCTGTCACGGTGTGCTATGACAGATGGCTGGGATAAACGCCGGCAAAACGGCCACTGGAACGTGCAGAACCATGGCGAACGTCAGGGTCGTGATGATGCAGCGCGACGAAGGGGACAGCCTCGCGCGCTGGCTGGCTCATTACGGCGGCCTGTTCGGCTATCCCAACCTTTCCATCATCGACAACGGGTCGGTCGACCATTTGACACGCCAGTTGCTGGCCGAGGCGGAACGTCGAGGAAGCCGGATCTACTGGGACCTCAGCAGCCGGCATGATTTCGAGCACAAGGGCGGTCATGTCGCCAACATCATCCAGCATTGGGACAACAGCGCCCCGTACGACTTCGCCCTACCTGTGGATTGTGACGAGATCCTGGCGGTGTTCGAACCCGCCGGCCTTACCACGGACCACGCGGCGATCCATCGCGAGTTCGACCGGCTGCGATCGTTCCGCTGTGCGCTCCGCATCGACATGTCGCTGTTGAACGTGCCCGAGCGCCCCGGCTGGTTCGCCCCCGATCGGGCCTTCCACAAGGGCTTCCTGCCCGCGCGGTCGCTCGACACCATCGACAATGGCTACCACGATCCGCAGTCGCGGCTGCAGCCGGGGCATCTCACCACCCGGCTCACCTATCTGCACTGGCACAACCACGACTTCGACCGGACCCAGCAACGGGCCAGGGTGAAGATGGAAGGGCGGGTGGACCTCAGCGACAGCCGCGCCCTCGCCAACTATGCCGGGCGAGGCGACGCGCCGGGTCAGCATTTGATCGAGCTGCTGACCATGTCCCGGGAGCGGTTCCGCCACCGCTACGACGATGAGGTCCAGGTTTTCGTGCCTCCCGGCGGCAAGGCGAACCTGCTTCAGGTGTTCGGCCGCATCCGCAGCTGGGACGCGCCCACCTACCTCAGCCGATCTCCGGACGTCGTGGGCTACGAACTCACGCCGCTGCATCATTACCTGCGGCATGGCTACGGCGAGGGCCGTCCGCTCTGACCCTGTTCAGAGGCGCTCAGGCGGCCTTTCCGTGTCGTGAGGATCTGCCTGGGCAACGACAGGCGGCTGCTGGCGGCATCGGCCGGAAGGCGACGTCGTGCCTCGCCGCGACGAGATCGGCGGCCGGGGCATCGAACGTTTCGGGCGCATCCCCGGCATCCGTATGATCCGCCCGCGCGGACCCGGTGATCAGCCGCTTCCGGGCCGTGGAAGCGATACGTCGCGCCTCACCCTATCAAGCGTTCGATGACGCTGGCTGGCGCAGACCGCGAAGCGGCGCACGGCACACTGACGGCACACAGAGGTTGTTGACTTGCAGAACCGATGAACTTTTGCCGGTGTTTATGCTGCAATGTCAGTGGGTTAGGTGGCGCGCCCTGCTGGATTCGAACCAGCGACCCACAGCTTAGAAGGCTGTTGCTCTATCCAACTGAGCTAAGGGCGCTCCGACGGGCCGGATGCTCCGGACCGGCTAGTGCGTCCAGTTCTGCAACCGGTCCGCGCGAAAATTATCGGCATAGGCCTTGGGCTTGCGGACCCGCGCCGCGGGCAGCTCCACATCGAACGCGATGGCGTTCCGTTCGGCGTACGCCACGGCCTCGTCACGGGTGGGGAAGCGCAGGCGCACCTGCGACGAGGTGTCGCCGCTGCCGAACCAGCCCATCAGCGGGTCCTGCTGGCGGGCCTGCGTCTGACCGTACTCCAGCACCCAGTCGTGGGTGTTGGACTGCCCGGACTGCATCGAGCTCTTGGGCTGCTGGTAGATCCTGGCGCGCATGTGGAGGAGTCCGCATCCCTTGATGTCCGCCGGGACGGCAATCGTCCGCCGGGCCGCTGATGGTGGTCGGGGCGCCCGGACTCGAACCGGGGGCCTCGTGTACCCAAAACACGCGCGCTACCAGGCTGCGCCACGCCCCGAAACCGATCCGGAAGCTATGGAACCCGTCCTTCCAAGGCAAGGGCGGACGTCGCCGCCGGGTCGCCGATCAGCTGCCGGCCTTGCGCGCCAGCGGCGGGACGAACAGGGGCGCGGTGTCCCAGGGAAAAAGGATCCAGGTGTCCTGCGGCACCTCGACCACGAAACGGTCGGTGGAAGGACGACCGGACGGCTTGGCGTAGAGACAGGCGAAATAGGCCTTGGGCAGGAGCTGGCGCACCAGCTGGGCGGTAACGCCCGAATCCACCAGATCGTCGATGATCAGGAAGCCCTCGCCGTCGCCCGCCGCCGCCGGCGCCTTGATGACGCGCGGCTCGCCCTGCTTCTCCTCGCCCTCGCCGGCCACGTCGTACGACACCACCGAGATGCTCTCGATCAGGCGGCAATCGAGCTCGCGCCCGATGATCGCCGCCGGGATCAGGCCGCCGCGGGTGATCGCCACGATCCCCTTGAACGGACCTTCCGCCATCAGCTGCTCGGCCAGCAGCCGCGCGTCGCGGTGCAGCTGGTCCCAGGTGACGGTGGCGTAGTTGACGGCCATCAGTACAATCTCCCGCCGTTCGGCACCTTATGGTCCGGACGGATCAAAACGACCTCGCCCGCCGAGTCCGGCAGGCCCAGGGTCAGAACCTCGCTGAGGAAAGGGCCGATCTGCCGCGGCGGCAGGTTGACCACGGCACAGACCTGCCGGCCGATCAGCTGATCCGGCTTGTAGTGCCGGGTGATCTGCGCCGATGACCGCTTGATGCCGATGTCCGTCCCGAAATCGATCCAGAGCCGGATTGCGGGCTTGCGCGCCTCGGGGAACGGCTTCGCGTCGGCGATCGTGCCGACCCTGATCTCCAGCCCGGCGAAGGGGTCGGACGCAACGGCCACGCCCGCCTCGGAGTCGCTCGTTCCGGTACCGCCCATCGCGCCCGCCCATCAGCTGCGCCGTTCGGGACCGGACCGATCCCGAAGGGGAAGCACGGCGTCGCCGGCGGAAAAGGGATGCCTGGCTCCCGGAGTAGGGATCGAACCTACGACCGAGCGATTAACAGTCGCTTGCTCTACCGCTGAGCTATCCGGGACCGGCGGGGCACCGTATAGCGGCACCGACGCGGGGAGGTAAACCCCCCAAAAACAGGGTCGGGACGCGGTGCGTTCGGGTCGCGAACCCACCCGTTCCAAGGAGTACGGAAGCCCTATGACAGCGAATGGCGGGGACCCGGGCGACAGCAAATCTTTCGGCGGCCAGGACGGCGGCCCCGCCCGCCCCAGCGGACGCCCGGCACTGCCGAAGATGCTGCGTCGGCGCGGCGTGCTGGCGGGCGGGCTGGGGGGACTCGCAGCACTCGCGGGCGCAGGCTTCCTGCTGCGCGACGAGCTGCCGTTCGCCCGGCACGATGATCGCTCACACCTCGACGGGCGGTTCCGGCGCCTCCGGCTGGCCGCGCCGCACCCGGAACATGATCCGATCATCGTGCTGGCCCAGCGCCAGGGCATCTTCGCCCGCTACAATCTGGAGGTCTCGTTCCCGACCGGCCTGGTCGCCGCCCGCGACGCGCTCGGGCTTCTCCAGAACGGCTCCGTCGACGGGGCGCTGGTGTCGGTGCTGTCCTGGCTTCCGGAGCTGCTGCCCGCCTATCCCGGGCGCACGGCGCCCCCGCTATCCGCCAAGCTGGTGCTTGGGCTGCAAAGCAACAGCGCCCGCCTGCTCGTGCCGCGGAAGGGACCGATCCGCAAGATCGAGGACCTCTACGGCAAGGCGATCGGCCTCGCGGATCCACACGCCTCGGACCGGATGTTCTTTTCGATCATGATGCGTCGCAAGGGCATGAACCCCGATCGCGACGTCCGTTGGGTCGCGATCCCTCCCGACCGGTTCGGCGACGCGCTCGCGGCCAACGAGGTGCAGGCCCTGGCCGGGCACGACCCGGTGATCTGGCAGGTGCGCGAACGCCTCCATCTCAACGAGCTGGCCAGCAGCATGACCGGCTCCTACGGCATCCGAGTGGGTCGCACCCTGGGGGTGCGCGACGATCTTTTGCGCACCGACCCCCAGGCGGCCGCGGCGGTGTCGCTCGCCTTGTTCGACGCGGCGGTCAGCGTGGCACGGGACCTCGACGCGGCGGCCAGCGTCCTGTCCGACGATCTGGAGGACATGGAGCCGGACATGGTGCTCCGCATGCTCCGTAGCGAAGGCCATTCCGTCCACCCGACCGGGGGCGCCCTGCGCGCCCAGGTGGCGCAGTATATCGACGAACTCAAGCTGCTGGGCCTGGTCGAGGACAGCGTGGATTCCGGCAGCGTGGCCCGCCGCTGCTGCGCGAGCGTCATGCCCGGGTAGGGACGACGGCACGACCAGGGCACCGCACCCACAACAACGTCACTCTGGTGTGATTTCAGCCACAAGCCGGCCGGTTATCACGGCGCTGCCTTGTTGAAACCACATTGGCCTGATGAACGATGTGCTGATGTAATATATGCGTTGCACAACGCCGAACGGGCTGCCCGCCGATGAACGCTGGTCTTGCTGTTGATCCCTATCGCGAAGCCGGCGCCGTTGCCACGGCGCGACCGGGGTTCGATGGCAATCTCGCGGCGAACTCGCTGCCGGCGGCCTACGAGCGTCTCGCAAGGCTCGAGGCCGCCGGCGCCCATGGCCGCGAGTTGCTGGCTGTCGCCCTCGGCGGTGGGTTGGCCGGGCGGGTGGCGGCGGTGTCCTCTTTCGGGGCGGAGTCGGCCGTGCTGCTGGCCCTGATCGCCGAGATCGACCCCGCCACGCCCGTGATCTTCCTGGAGACCGGCCGTCATTTTCCGGAAACCCTGGCATATCGGGAGGCGCTCGCCGACCGGCTCGGGCTGCAACAGGTGCTGGACGTGACGCCCGTGGAAGCGGAGGCGCGGGACGCCGATCCCACCGGCGAGCTGTGGTACTACGACTCCGACGCCTGCTGCGATCTCCGCAAGGTGCGGCCGCTGGAACGGGCGCTGGCGCCGTTCGATGCCTGGATCAGTGGCCGCAAGCGGCACCAATCGGCCACCCGGGCCGTTCTGCCGTTCGTCGAGCTCGAGGGCGGCCGGATCAAGCTGAACCCTCTGGCCGACTGGGATGCTCGCCGCCTGATGCAGGAGATGCAGGAACGCGATCTGCCGCGTCATCCGCTGGTCGCGCGCGGCTATCCATCCATCGGCTGCGCCACCTGCACCCGTCCGGTGGGGCAGGGGGAGGATTCGCGAGCCGGCCGTTGGGCGGGCTCGGGCAAGGTCGAGTGCGGCATCCATCGTGGTGGCGCGGCGGCCGCCTGATCGCGGAACGTTCCTTCCCGGCTGGAACGACCGATGGAATTGGGCTAGCACATCGGCGGCATGCGAGCGTGACGGAACGGTAGACGTAGTCGACTCAAAATCGACCGCCGCAAGGCATGGGGGTTCGAATCCCCCCGCTCGTACCACCCGCCGGTTGCGGCGCCCCGATCACCGGACGATCCTCCTCATCCCATGAACGACGCTGCCCCGCCGCGCGCTAGGCCCGGCAACCCCTGCTTCTCGTCCGGCCCCTGCGCCAAGCGGCCCGGATGGTCGATCGAGGCCCTGTCCGGTGCGCTGCTGGGCCGCAGCCACCGGGCGCCCGAAGGAAGGGCGAGGCTGCGCGAGGTGATCGACCGGTCGGCCGCGCTGCTCGGCCTGCCGCCGGGCTGGCGGCTCGGCATCGTGCCCGGATCGGATACCGGCGCGGTGGAGATGGCCCTGTGGGCGCTGCTGGGATCCCGTCCGGTGGATGTGCTGAGCTTCGAGAGCTTCTCCGCCACCTGGGCCAACGACGTGGTGGCGCAGCTCCGGCTGCCGGAGGCCCGGGTGATCGAGGCCGATTACGGGGCGTTCCCCGACCTGGCCGAGGTCGACTGGTCGCGCGACGTGGTGTTCGCCTGGAACGGCACCACGTCCGGCGTCCGCTTCCCCGGCGCGGATGCGATCCCGCCGGAGCATGACGGACTCGCGATCTGCGACGCGACATCCGCCGCGTTCGCCATGGAGCTGCCCTGGGACCGGCTCGATGTGGTGACCTGGAGCTGGCAGAAGGTCCTGGGCGGCGAGGCGGCCCACGGCATGCTGGCCTTGTCCCCTCGCGCCGTGGCGCGCCTCGAAGGCGCCCCGGCACCGCGGCCATTGCCCAAGCTGTTCCGGCTCACCGCGAAGAACCGGTTGGTCGAAGGCATCTTCACCGGCGACACCATCAACACCCCTTCGATGCTCTGCGTCGAGGATGCGCTCGACGGTCTGCGCTGGGCGGAAGGGGTCGGCGGCCTGCCCGCCCTCATCCGCCGCAGCGAGAACAATCTGGCCGCGGTGGCGCGGTGGGAGGCCGGCAGCAGCTGGGCTCGCTTCCTCGCGGCCGATCCCGCCACCCGGTCCTCGACCTCGATCTGTCTGCGTATGGTCGCGCCGTGGTTCGAGGCTCTCGCGCCGGCGGAAGGGGTTGCGGCCCTCGCGCACCTGACGGGACTGCTGTCCGCTGAGGGGGTCGCGTACGACATCGGCGGCTATCGCGACGCGCCGCCGGGCCTGCGCCTCTGGGGCGGCGCCACCGTGGAAACCGCCGATATCGAGGCGCTGCTGCAGTGGCTCGATTGGGCCGAGAGCAGGACCCGAGCGCGATACGCATGAGGCACGGCGCCGCGCGGGACGGCTTCAAGCCCGTCCGCCCGGATGATATAGCCGCCGCATGACCGATCATCCGCCACCCAGCCCGGCCTTGCTGCCGGCCGGCATGCGCGACCTGCTGCCGCCCGACGCCGAGACCGAGGCGATGGCGCTGGCCGCGCTGATGGAGGTGTTCGCGTCCCACGGCTATGGCCGGGTGCGGCCGCCGCTGCTGGAGTTCGAGGACAGCCTGCTGGCCGGCAACAATGCGGCCCTCGCCGAGCAAACCTTCCGGCTGATGGACCCCGGCACCCACCGCATGATGGCGGTGCGGCCGGACATGACCCCCCAGGTGGCCCGCATCGCGGCCAGCCGGCTGGGCGGCGCGCCGCGTCCCTTGCGTCTGTCTTATGCGGGCACTTGCGTCCAGGTCTCCGGCGGCGTGCTGGAAACCGATCGCGAGGTGTCGCAGGCGGGCATCGAGCTCGTGGGAGCCGACAGCGCCGAAGCGGATGCCGAGGTGATCGCGGTGGGCTCGGAAGCGCTCGCGGTGCTCGGGCTGCGGCGGATCAGCTTCGACCTCACCGTGCCCCCCCTGGCCAGCACACTGATCACCGAATTCGGGCTGCCCGAGCCGGACCGGGCGCCATTGCTGCGCGCGTTGGACCGCAAGGACGGGGCGGCCGTCCAGCGTCACGGCGGAGCGTTGGCCCCGGTGCTGAATGCCCTGCTGCTGGCGGCAGGACCCGCGGCGCGCGCGCTGGAGGTGCTGCGGGCCCAGCCGCTCACGCCCGGCGCCCGGGCTCTGGCGGACCGGCTGGCGGCGGTGGTGGCTGCGGTGGAAAGACGTGCTCCGGGCCTGCGGCCCACGGTGGACCCGATCGAGTTCCGTGGCTGGCGCTACCATACCGGCGTCTGCGTCACGGTGTTCGCCGCCGCCCGGCACGAGGAACTGGGGCGCGGGGGGCGCTATGTCGGGCCCGGTGGCGAGCCGGCCTGTGGCCTGACGCTCCGGCCCGAACTGCTGCTGCGCGCGGCTCCGGCGCGGCCGACCCGCTCGCGCTTGTTTCTCCCGTTCGGCACGGCCGCCGCCACCGCGCAGGCGATGCGGGCGCAGGGGTTCGGCACCGTCGCGGCGCTGGATCTCGCGGAGGACGATCTCGCGGAAGCGCGGCGGCTCGGCTGCACCCATGTCATGAGAAATGGCCGCGCGGAGGCTCTCTAGCCTTCCAGCCCGCCTCTCGTTTCGCCCTCTCGTCGGCACAAGGCCGGCATCGTCCTCATCCCGTTCGTTCCGGAGCATCCCATGTCCAACGTCACCGTGATCGGCGCCCAATGGGGCGACGAGGGCAAGGGCAAGATCGTGGACTGGCTGGCCAGCCGCGCCGAGATCGTGGTGCGGTTCCAGGGCGGCCACAACGCCGGCCACACGCTGGTGGTGGGCGACCAGACCTACAAGCTGTCGCTGCTGCCTTCCGGGCTCGTCCGCGGCAAGATGGGCATCATCGGGGGCGGCGTGGTGGTCGACCCCGAAGCCCTGCTGGGCGAGATCGGCCGCGTGCGGGCGCAAGGGCTGGCGGTGGGGCCGGATACGTTGCGCGTCGCCGAGAACGCCATCCTCATCCTGCCCGTGCACGGCGCGATCGACCGCGCCCGCGAGGCGGCGAGGGGCGAGCGCAAGATCGGCACTACCGGCCGCGGCATCGGCCCCGCCTACGAGGACAAGGTGGCACGCCGGGCGATCCGCTTCTGCGATCTGGCGGAGCCGGAGACGCTGGATTGGAAGCTCGACGAGATCCTGCTCCATCACAACACGCTGCTCGCGGGCCTCGGCGCCGATACCTTCGAGAAGCAGGCGCTGCTCGACTACCTGTTGAACCTGGCACCGCAGCTGTTGCCCTACATGGACCCGGTCTGGGACCGGCTGGACGAGGCGCGCCGCGCCGGCACCCGCGTGCTGTTCGAGGGCGCGCAGGCGGTGATGCTGGACGTCGACCACGGCACGTATCCGTTCGTCACCAGCTCCAACACCGTCGCCGCCAACGCCGCCACCGGCTCGGGCATCGGCCCGGGAGGACTCGGCTTCGTGCTCGGCATCGCCAAGGCGTACTGCACCCGCGTCGGCGCGGGTCCGTTCCCGAGCGAGCTGTTCGACGACGTAGGCCGGGGTATCGGAGCGCGGGGGCACGAGTTCGGCACCGTCACCGGCCGTCCCCGTCGATGCGGCTGGTTCGACGCGGTGCTGGTGCGGCGGGCGGTCAGGGTCGGTGGCATCAACGGCCTGGCGCTCACCAAGCTCGACGTGCTGGATGGTCTGCCGGAGATCAGCCTCTGCGTCGGCTACACGCTGGACGGTGCGGAAATCTCCGGCTTCCCATCCGCACCCGCCGCCCAGGCGCGGGTGAAGCCGGTGTTTGAGACCATGGAAGGCTGGACCGGCACCACCCGCGGGGCTCGCTCCTGGGCCGATCTTCCGGCCCAGGCAGTGAAATATGTCCGGCGGATCGAGGAGCTGGTGGAAGCGCCGGTGACCTTGCTGTCCACCAGCCCGGAGCGCGACGACACCATCCTGATGCGCGACCCGTTCGAGAACTGATCCCCGAGGCTGCTCCGACGGCGGAGCCGTTAGCGATTCCTTAGCCGGGGTCCGCCATCCTGCGCGACGGCGGCTTCGACGGTTGCAAGGGATGGCTCGGCAGCAGCAGGAAACGGCGGACGGCGGCATCCTTGTCGGCAACCATCACCGCGTGTTGCCGAGCGGCGCGTCCGTGGCCTTCGCCGGCCTGGATGCGTGGCCGGCGCTCCCGGCCGTGGCGGGCGGGGAGGGCGACGGACGCCGCCTGCTCGCGGTCCGCACCTTGCGCCACGCGCCGCCCAGTCGGAGCCTTCCCAGCTTCATCGAGCTGATGCACCCGACCCTGCTGGCGCCCCAGGCCTTCGGTGGAGCCTCCGGTCATTTCTGGGTGGTGTGCGAAGCCCCGCCTGGGCCGTCCCTCGCGGAGCAGTTGGCCGAGACCGGCCCATGGCCCGAGCAGATGGTGTCGGAGCGCCTCCTGAAGCCGGTCGCCCAGGCCTTGCAGCGGCTGCACATGCTGGGTCTCACCCATCGCGGCATCCGTTTATCCAACCTGTTTCTCGGCGAGAACGGCCGCCTGCTGCTCGGCCCGGGCTGTCTCGCGCCGCCCGCTTTCTTCCAGCCCGCGCGCTCCGAGTCTCCCTACGTGGGACTGTGCGATCCGGAAGCCCGCGGTGCGGGCATCGCCGCGGACGACGTCTACGCGCTGGGGGTGGCAGCGCTGGAACTGTTTCTCGGGCGCGAGCTGCTGGCGGGGCTGGACGATGGTGCCGTGGTGGACCGCAAGTTCGAGCAGGGATCGCTGGCAGCGCTGGCGGGCGACGAAGCCTTGCCGCTCCGTCTCACCGGCCTGTTGCGCGGCATGCTGTCCCACGATCCGCGTGCGCGACCCACGGTGGACGCGCTGGCCGCGAACGGTCTGCAATCGGTCCGGATACGCGCCACGCGCCTGCCCGCAGTGGCGTCGAGGCCGCTGCAGCTCGGTGCCAGCACGATCCGCTCCGCGGCGGAACTCGCCCGGCATCTGAGTCGCGATCTGGAGGTCGGGCTCGCCCAGATCCGCCATCCCGCCGTCACCGGCTGGATTCGTCGGGGGCTGGAGCAGCCCGACCTCGCCCATCGGCTGGATGAGCTGCTCGCCGGATCGGACGCACGACCCGATCCCGCGACGACCGCGCGCCTGCTGGCGATGCTGGACCCGCTGGCGCCCCTGTTCTGGCAGAAGAGATGGCTCTGGCCCGATGCCCTTCCGGGCTGTCTGGCGATCGCGACGAGCAAGCCGGGTCAGCTGGCGGCTGCCCTTCCGCTGTTGGAGCTGTTGTCGTCGGGCGTGACCCGCAGCTGGGGTGAAGCCGTCGATCGGGCGGAGCCGCCGCGGATCGAGGAACTGCGCCGACGCCTGGACGATCGGCGGATGCCAAGGGCCAATGCCGACCGGCTGCGGATCCTGGCGTATCTCGCGAATCCCTATCTCGCCTGCTCGTCACCACGGACCGCCGGGGTCCACGTGTTCGAGCCGGTGGCGCTGCTCTTGTTTCTGGACGCCCAGGAAGCTGGCGGCGATGCGGAGCTGCTGGACGATGACATGCGGGCCCTTCTGTTGGCACGGATGCCGTTCCTGATGGCGATTCGGGAGACCGGGACCGTTCGGGACATCGCCGTGCTGGCGGCCGTACAGGCGGAGCGGAATCAAAAGCAGCTTCGGGGACTGGCCGCACTGCTGTTGCCTTGGGCTCACGTCGTTCTGGCGGAATGGCCCGGAGCCGCGAGGCGCGGCGCGAGGCAGGCCCTGTTGCAGGCCGCCGCCGAGGCCGGCGATCTCGAGGCGATGCTGGCAGCCATCCGCGATGAAACAGCGCTCGAAGCGGACCGGGCGGCGCAGGCGGCGGCCATCGCCACGATCGCCGCGCTGAAGGCTTCGCGCGAGCAGCTGGGAACAGCCGGTGACGGCGGTCCGCAGATGCGGGAGATGGCGAACGATCTGGCGCAGGGCGTGGCGGTGCTGGCGTTGATGTTGTCCCTGGTGATGCGGGTGCTGGGCTGATGCCGGCGGAACGCTCCTCGCCCTCTTCCAGGATCTATCCACTGCTCTGGGGGGGCGGGATGATCCTGGGCATCGTCGCCGCCACCGTGCCGGGTGGGCTGATCCTGTTGTCGTTGCTGCTGCCGGTGCCACTGGTCGGCTTGTTTCTCGACCGCTCGCCGAACAAGCGGGCGACGAAGGCGGCCCTGACCGCGGGACTGGCGGCCGGGGTATGGCCGTTCTGGGCGTTCTGGGAACAGGATCTCTCGGTGGACGCTGCCATCACCCTGGTGCGCCAGCCGACCATGATCCTGCCGTGCTGGATCGCGGTGCTATCCGGGTGGTTGTTGTCCGAGACGATCCACGGCGCGATGCGCCTGCAGATGCGATGGCGCATCGCCGCAGAACGTCGTCGTCTCGATCAGGAACTGGCCGCCCTCGAAGAACAGTGGGGCTGAGAAAGCCTGCTGCCTGACCCCGCTGGGCGTAGTCCTCAGGCCACCTGGTGGGCGGCCTGACGCCTGGTATCGACCTGGATCTTCATGGCCTTCTGGAGCTTCTCGAAGGCCCGCACCTCGATCTGCCGTACCCGCTCGCGCGAGATGTTGTACTGCTGGGACAGATCCTCCAGCGTGGTCGGGTCCTCCTTGAGCCGGCGTTCGGTGAGGATGTGACGCTCGCGATCGTTGAGCGTCCCGAGCGCCTGGCCGAGCAGGGCCTTGCGGCCGCTGAACTCTTCCGACTCGGCCAGCACCTGTTCCTGGCTTTCGGCGTCGTCCACCAGCCAATCCTGCCATTCGCCCTCGCTATCGGCGCGGACGGGGGCATTCAGGCTGTGATCCGGCGCGGCGAGCCGGCGGTTCATGCTCACCACATCCTGCTCGGCGACGCCGAGCGTGGTGGCGATATGGTCGACCTGCTCCGGCTTCAGATCGCCATCCTCGAACGCCTGCATCTGGCCCTTGAGCCGGCGCAGGTTGAAGAACAGCTTCTTCTGCGCGGCGGTGGTGCCCATCTTCACCAGGGACCAGCTGTGCAGGATGTATTCCTGGATAGCCGCCCTGATCCACCACATCGCGTAGGTGGCAAGGCGAAAGCCGCGGTCCGGGTCGAACCGCTTCACCGCCTGCATCATGCCCACGTTGCCTTCGCTGATCAGCTCGCTGATCGGCAGGCCGTAGCCGCGGTAGCCCATTGCAATCTTGGCGACGAGACGCAAATGAGAGGTCACCAGCTTGTGGGCAGCCGCGCTGTCCGAGGTATCGACCCAGCGCTTCGACAGCGCCAGCTCCTCCTCGGGCGACAGCATCGGGAACTTGCGGATCTCCTGGAGATACCGCGAAAGATTGCCCTCGGGACTGACATTGAGGACGGCAGAGGCCATGGATGGCTCCTTTCGTCTGAGCGGCCTGGTGGGTTCGCTGTCCATACGGCACAAGCGGGAACCCGGTTGCGCGGCCACATCAGCTTGGGCGCGGGTTGGACATCACGTCCCTGAGACCCCTCCCGATCGCGGCGAGCGGTTTCAGGACGTCCAGACCGGCGGGCGCGCCCCGCTCGTCGGAATGAGGAGGTCATACCGGACCGGCCGAGTCCTGTCAAGGAAATGCCGCATTGCGCAATATGTCGGGCGGCATCGCCTCCGTGAAAACCGCCTCGTGAAGCAGCTGGAAATCGGCTGGCGGCATGGTCTCGAACAGCAGATGTCGACCGGTGCGCGGGTGGTGGAAGCCGAGTCGCGCGGCATGGAGTGCCTGGCGGGGGAAGTCGAGCGCGGTAGCGCGCATCAGGTCGGGCAGACCTCGTGCCGCGGCCGGAATGCGGCGCAGATAGACGGGGTCTCCGACCAGGGGATGGCCATCGGTCGCCAGATGCACCCGGATCTGATGGGTGCGACCGGTCGCCAGCTTGCAGGCCAGCAGACTGGCGGCGGTGCCGGCCACCCGAAGCCGCTGGAACCGGGTGAGGGCGGGCTTGCCCCCCCGGGCGACCACCGCCATTCGTTTGCGGTCGCGCGGATCACGCCCGATGGCGCCTTCGATCGTGCCCGACGCACCAGGGACGCCCCAGCATATCGCCAGATAGAGGCGGTCGATGTCCCGGGCGGCGAAGTCCGCCGACAGTCTGGCCAGCGACGCTTCCGTCTTCGCGACCACCATCAGGCCGGACGTGTCCTTGTCCAACCGGTGCACGATCCCGGGTCTCTTCTCGCCGCCGATCCCCGGGAGGCTGTCGCCGCAATGAGCGAGCAGCGCATTGACCAGCGTGCCCTCCTCGTTGCCGGGAGCCGGATGCACCACCAGCCCCGCGGGCTTGTCCAACACGATGAGATCGTCGTCCTCGTGGAGGATGGGAAAGGGGATCGCCTCGGGCCGCGGGTCGGCCGCCACCGGCGGCTTCATCCGGATCTCGAACCGGGACCCGGCGCGCACGGGTTCCGCCGGCGACCGCGCCGGTCGATCGTCCCGCCACACCAGGCCCTCCTCGATCATCGCCTTCACGCGGGACCGGGACAGGTCGGCATGGCGCCCGGCCAGGAACCGGTCCGTGCGGAGCCCCGCTTCCTCGTCCGATGCCACGGCTTCCAGCGGGGCCATCCCGCGATCCGGCGCCTCTGCATTCTCCATGCCGATGCTGTAGACCATGCGCGCCCGTGCGAATATCGCGCCGACGGTTTATGCCCCGGCCGATGCGTCTTGGCAGCCCGCCCCGGATCCCCGGCGCGGTGCCGGGGAGATGGAGCGCGATCGCCGCATGATGACGACCCGCACGACCAGGGCGATGCTCGCCCTGGTGATCCTGATGGGGGTGCTGATCCTGGCCGGCACCACGGCGCTGATCGCGGTGGTGGCCCATCGGCTGACCCATCGCACGCCCGCGCCCGTGCCCCCGGCGTCTCCCTCCGCGGAGATGATCCCGGCCCCGCCCGGTGCCGCGTTCCGGACGCCTCTGGTGCTGGCGCGCGAACCGGCGGGCAGCCGCATCCTCGCGCTGAGCCGGCAGTCCGACACCTTGATCGCGGTCGCCGTCACGGGTGGTGGCGAGCCCGACCGGGTGGTCGTGTGGGATCTCGCCGCCGCCCGGATCGTCGCGGAACTGCAGCTGGGTCCGACATCCCCGGCTCCGTGACGGTCCGAGGGGGTACGGGGGGTTGCACGGGCGCGGCGCCTGCCGTAAGAGCAGCGCCGGCCGCTGTCCCGTTCGTCTAGGGGCCTAGGACACCGCCCTCTCACGGCGGTAACAGGGGTTCGAATCCCCTACGGGACGCCAACCGGCTGTCGGATGCGGCGCGTTGCGCCGGAATGCGCGCAGGGTTGGCCATGGCACTTCTTTCCGCCGAGACCGCGAATTTCGCCAGCCTGTCCGGCGCGTTTCTGCTGGGCTTTCCGGCGCTCTTCTCCATCGTCAATCCGATCGGCGCCGCGCTCATCTTCGCGGAGGTGACGTCCGAGCGCAGCCGCGCCGAGCGCACGCTGCTGGCGCGCAAGGTGGCGCTCTACAGCGTCGTGCTGCTGCTGGTGTCGCTCTGGGCCGGAAGCGCGCTGCTCAGCTTCTTCGGCATCACCGTCGGCGCCCTGCGGATCGCCGGCGGCCTGGTCGTGGCGGTGCGGGCCTGGGGGCTGCTCCAGGCGCCGGAAGCCAACGAGGCGCGCAAGGAACAGCAGGCGCAGCAGGAATCCCGGAGCGGAACCACGGACGTCTCCGCGACCGCCTTCTTTCCGCTGACCATGCCCTTCACCGTCGGCCCAGGCTCCATCTCCGTCGCCATCGCGCTCGGCGCGGAACGGCCTGTCCGGGCGGGATTGCTGGACTGGGCGGAATTCGGGCTGGGCCTCACCCTGGCGGCCCTGCTGGTCTGCCTCGTGGTGTGGCTGCTTTATGCGAGCGCCGACCGGGTGGTGGCGATGCTGGGCCGGTCCGGCGCCCGCATCCTGACGCGGCTGGTGGCGCTGATCCTGCTGGCGATCGGCGTGCAGATCGTGATTTCGGGGCTTCAGGAGGTGGTCGCCGGCATCGTGCCACACCTCCAGGGTCCCGCGCCGCGCTGATCAGCTCTCGAGCTCGGTGTCCCAATACAGGTAGTCGCGCCAGCTCTGATGCAGGTGGTTCGGCGGAAAGGCGCGACCGTTCTCCTGCAGCTCCCAGGTGGAGGGCTGCACGGGGGGCTTGCGCGGGAACATGCTGATTTCCCTGGGCATGCGGTTGCCCTTCAGCAGGTTGCAGCTTCCGCAGGCGGTGACGACGTTTTCCCACGTCGTGCGGCCGCCCCGCGACCGGGGGATCACGTGGTCGAAGGTGAGGTCGTGGGTCGGCAGGCGGTCCAGGCAATACTGGCAGGCGAAGTTGTCGCGCAGGAACACGTTGAAACGCGTGAAGGCGGGGCGCCGGGCGGCCGGGATGTAGTCCTTGAGCGCGATCACGCTCGGCAGCCGGATCGCCTGGCTGGGCGAGCGGACCACGGTGTCGTATTCGCTGAGAACGGACACGCGGTCCAGGAAGACGGCCTTGATCGAGTCCTGCCAGGACCAGAGCGACAGCGGGAAATAGCTCAGCGGCCGGAAGTCGGCGTTGAGAACCAGCGCCGGGAAGTTCTGCCCTCTCGGATCAGCAGGCTGGTGGTGTGGAAGCACATCGGGCAAGGACGCATCCTTTCGCCGATGACGCACGACCCGACGGGTGCCCGATCCTTGGGAAACGCCAGATGATGTGCGTCACACGAGAACCTCCACAGTCTATCGCAGGTGCCGGGTGAGGTCGCAAGCCGCGCAACCTCCCGGGGGCGAGTCGGAGGATGGCTATCATCCAACCGTCATGAGCCGGACGGCGACCGGTCCCAGCCCCGTCGCCGGGGCCGTCCTCACCACGCGCTTCGCCCCCAGCCCGACCGGGCTTCTTCATCTCGGGCACGCGGCGTCCGCGCTCGGGGCGTGGCACCGTGCGCGCGCGGCGGGCGGCCGCTTCCTGCTGCGGATCGAGGATATCGATGCCGGCCGCTGCCGCGCCGAGTGGATCGCGGCGATCCAGGATGATCTCGCCTGGCTCGGTCTCGACTGGGACGGGGTGCCGCGCCAGCAATCGCGATGCCTGGCGGAATACGAGGCGGTGCTCCGGGAGTTGGCGGCGAGGGACCTGCTGTATCCCTGCTTCTGCACCCGGGCCGCGATCGCGCGGGAATGGGCGGAAGCCGGATCGGCGCCGCACCGGGCACCGGACGGGGCGCTGCGCTATCCGGGCACCTGCCGGGATCTCGACCCGGCGCTGGTCCGGGAACGGATCGCCGCCGGCGCCGATCATGCGCTCCGGCTGCGGACCGACCGGGCGCTGTCCACGCTCCGCGCGCCGTTGACGCGTTTCGAGGAAGGGCAGGGGCGTTTGCGCTGTCATCCCAAGGCGTTCGGTGACCCGGTGCTGGCGCGACGCGACGTCCCGGCCTCCTACCATCTCTGCGTCACCCATGACGACGCCCTGCAAGGGGTGACGCTGGTGACCCGCGGTGTCGATCTGGAACCGGCCACCGATCTGCACAGGCTCCTGCAGGCGGTGATGGGCTGGCCGGAGCCGGGCTATGCCCACCATCCCCTGCTGCTCGACGACGCAGGCCGGCGGCTGGCCAAGCGCGACCAGGCGCAAACGCTCAGGGCCATGCGCGACGCCGGGATGAGCGCGCAGGCGGTGCGCCGGGCCGCCGGCTTCCCCTGACACCGGCGTCGGGTCTGCCATGGGGCGGCAGCGGTGGTGTGGGCCGCGGCCGCGCGCCATGCTGGGGAGCCCCGGCCTCTCCCGGACGGGCCGGAGCGACCGAGCCGCCGCCATGACCCTGCCGCCTCCGACACTGCCACCTCCGACCCTGCCGCCTCTGCCCCGCCATCCCGCCTTGTTCCAGATCAACACGAGGGTGCTGCTGCGGCGCCTGGGCGACGAGGCCAACGGTGTCGTGACCCTGGACGGCATCCCGGACTCGCTGCTCGACGGTTTGCAGGAGCGTGGTTTCGACTGGATCTGGTTCCTGGGCGTGTGGCGCACCGGCGAGGCAGGGCGCGCGGTCTCGCGGACGGAGCCGGGCTGGCAGGCCGGGTTCCGGGCAGCGCTGCCCGATCTGTGCGAGGCGGATATCGTCGGCTCGCCCTTCGCCATCACGGGCTACGAGGTCGATCCGCTGCTGGGCGACGAGGCGGCGCTGGAACGGCTCCGACGGCGGCTGCATGCGCGCAGTCTGCGGTTGATGCTGGATTTCGTGCCAAACCACATGGCGCCGGACCACCCCTGGGTGCGGGACAAGCCGGAGATGTTCGTCCAGGGCACGGCGGAGGATATGGCCCGGGAGCCCGGCAACTGGTTCCAGTCCGCGCCGGACGGTCCGGTGCTGGCGCGAGGGCGCGATCCCTATTTCCCGGGCTGGCCGGACACTGCGCAGCTCGATTACAGCCGGCCGGAAACGCGGGCTGCGATGACCGGCGTCCTGCGGTCCGTGGCCGAGCGGTGCGACGGGGTGCGCTGCGACATGGCGATGCTGATGCTGCCGGACGTGTTCGGTCGCACCTGGGGCAGGTGGCTCGGCGGCCGCGAGATGGTGCCGTTCTGGCCCGACGCGATCACCGCCGCCCGTGCGGTGTCGCCGGGCTTCACCCTGATGGCCGAAGTGTACTGGGGCCTGGAAGACCAGCTGCTCTCGAACGGCTTCGACCTCGCCTACGACAAGGCGCTGTATGACGGCCTGCGCGACGCGGATGCCGGCCGGGTCCGGTTCCTCTTGACCGGCGGTGAGGAGAAACAGGACCGTCGTGCGCGCTTCCTGGAGAACCACGACGAGCCCCGTGCCGCCGCCGTTTTTCCGTGGCCGAAGCAGCGCGCCGCCGCGCTCGCGACCTTCGCGTCGCCGGGCCTGAGGTTCTTCCACCAGGGCCAGTTCGAAGGGATGCGGGTGCATATCCCGATTCACCTCGATCGTGGCCCGCAGGAACCGGCCGACGACAGGATCGCCGCGTTCTACGCCCGGCTGCTGGAAGCGCTGCGCGAGCCGGCCTTGCGGGATGGGCGACACGAGGAACTGACGCCGCTCGCGGCCTGGGAAGGCAATCCGAGCCACGGGAACCTGATTTGCGCCCTGTGGCATGGCGACGACGGCGCGGCGTTTCTGCGCGTGGTCAATCTTTCGACCGATCGCGCGCAGTGCCGGGTGCGGTTCGGGGATGGCGGCGGCGGCGACTGGCTGCTTCGCGACCGGCTCGGGCCGGAGACCTACCGTCGCACCGCCCGCGAGCTATTCGAGCCGGGATTGTTTCTCGACCTCCCGGGCTGGGGGACCAACCTTTTCGCGCTGTCGCGGGCGGCGGCCGATCCGGCCCTCACGGAGGCATCCTAGGCGCGAAGGCCCGCGGCGCGCCGCCGACGGTTTCCCTCCGCGCCACATGGCTCTAGCCTGAAGCGTCCCACCCATCCCGGAGCATCTCCCGCCGCCATGGACCTCATCGCCGCCCGCTTGAACAAGGTCAGCCCGAGCCAGACCATCGCCATCTCCACAAAGGCGAGGGCGCTCAAGGCAGCCGGGCGCGACATCATAAGCCTGTCGGCCGGCGAACCGGATTTCGACACGCCGGACAACGTGAAGCAGGCAGCGATCCGCGCCATCGAGGCGGGCGACACCAAATACACCGACGTGTCCGGCACCCCGGCGTTGAAGCGCGCGATCTGCGAACGCTTCCGGATCGATTCCGGTCTGGACTACGCGCCCGACGAGATCATCGTGTCCACCGGCGGCAAGCAGGTGATCTACAACGCCATGGTCGCCACGCTCGACGCGGGCGACGAGGTGGTGATCCCCGCGCCGTGCTGGGTGTCCTATCCCGACATCGTGGCACTCGCCGACGGGACGCCGGTGATCGTGCCGTGCGGCCCGAACAGCGGCTTCAAGCTGCGCGCCGAGGATCTGGAAGCCGCGATCACGCCGCGCACCAAGTGGTTCTTCCTGAACTCTCCTTGCAACCCGACCGGCGCCGCCTATTCCGCGGAGGAGCTCCGGCCGATCTGCGACGTGCTGCTGCGCCACCCCGACGTCTGGATCTTCACCGACGACATCTACGACAAGCTGGTCTATGACGGCTTCCGGGCGGCCACGGTCGTCCAGGTCGAGCCCCGCCTGCGCTCGCGCACCGTCACCATGAACGGATGTTCCAAGGCCTACGCCATGACCGGCTGGCGCATCGGCTACGCCGGCGCGCCGCGCGAGCTCGTCAAGGCGATGGACAAGCTGCAGAGCCAGTCCACCTCCAACACCTCCTCCATCAGCCAGGCGGCGGCGACCGAAGCCCTCAGTGGCCCGCAGGACTTCATCGCGGAGATGGCCGATACCTATCGCGCCCGGCGCGATCTAGTGGTGGCCATGCTGAACGCGGCGCCCGGCCTCAACTGCCACAAGCCCGAGGGCGCGTTCTACGTGTTCCCGTCGATGCAAGGCTGCATCGGCAAGACCGCCCGCAACGGCACGCGCATCCAGACCGACGAGGATTTCGTCGTGGCGCTGCTGGAGGAAGAAGGTGTCGCGGCCGTGCATGGCAGCGCCTTCCTGTTTCCGGGCCATTTCCGGGTGTCCTACGCCACCGACACCGAGAGCCTGCGCGAGGCCTGCACCCGCATCCAGCGCTTCTGTTCCAACCTGTCCTGAGCGGGAACGGCGTCGTGACCATGCTTCCGCCGCTCGCCGCCCGGCTGTCGGCCACGAGCGCGCCCGCCACCGTCGCGATGTCGGCGGCGGCGCGCGTGCTGCGGGAAGCGGGGCACGACGTGATCTCGCTCGCGATCGGCGAGCCGGATTTCGCCACGCCGCCCCATGCCGTCGAGGCGGCCCATGCGGCGGCGTTGGCCGGGCAAACCAAATATCCCCCTACCGATGGCACCGCCGCGCTCCTGCGGGCGGTGCGGGCCAAGTTCGCGCGCGAGAATGGCGTCGAGTACGGCGCGAACGAGGTCATCGTCTCGACCGGCGCCAAGCAGGGCATCTTCAACGCCTTCGCCGCTACCCTCGATCCGGGCGACGAGGTGGTGGTGCCGAGCCCGTACTGGGCCAGCTACCCCCTGATCGCCCAGCTGCTGGGCGGTGTGCCGGTGTTCGTGCCGTGCGACGAGAGCGATCGTTTCCGGCTGCGGCCGGAGCGGCTGGCCGCGGCGCTCGGTCCCCGTTCCCGGTGGGTGGTGCTGAACTTCCCCAACAATCCGAGCGGTGCCACGGCGCCGGCCTCCCTGCTGCGGGAGTTGGCGGAGGTGCTTCGCCACCATCCCAACTGCTGGATCCTCTGCGACGAGATCTACGAGCATCTGAGCTACGGAAGGGAGCCGCACGCGTCGCTCGCCGCCGTGGCGCCGTTCCTGCGCGACCGCATCCTGACCTTGAACGGCGTCAGCAAGAGCTACGCCATGACCGGCTGGCGGATCGGCTATGCCGGCGGCCCGTCGCGGCTGATCCGGGCCATGTCCGTGATCCAGAGCAACTCGACCTCCGGCGCGTCGTCGATCTCCCAGGCCGCCGCCGTGGCCGCGCTTGAGGGTCCGCAGGAGACGGTCGGCGTGATGCGCGCCGACTACCAGCGCCGGCGCGACGCGGTGGTGGCGGCGCTACGTGCCATCCCCGGCCTCACCTGCGCGGTGCCCGATGGCGCGCTCTACCTTTATCCCGGCGTCGGCGGCTTCATCGGGCGCACCAGCGCCGGCGGACGCCCGATCGCCGACGATGCGGCGTTCGCGCTCGCGCTGCTGGAAGAACAGCACGTGGCCGTGGTGCCCGGCGACGCGTTCGGCATGAGCCCCTTCATCCGCCTGAGCATCGCGTCCGACGATCGGGAACTGGCCGAAGCCTGCCGCCGGATCGCGTTGTTCTGCGCCGGCTGCGCTCCGTCTGCCGTCAGCTAGTCTTCCGGATCCATCCACGTCGGCTGGTCAGGTTCGGACCGGGGCGAGAAGGCGACGAGGGTGGAGGTGCGCGGCTCGCCGACCTGCCTCGCGTCGACCAGCATGGACCGGTCCCGTGTCACCAGCCCGAGCTGCGCGCTCGGGCCGCCATCATGATTGAGTCCAAGTCCAGGCGTTGGGCCACCTGGGGGAAGCCGCCCCTTGTCGTCCCGGTCCAGCGACGCGAGGCGGGCAAGGGTGCGCGACCACTCGGGCATGGTCATTCCCGTGTCCTTCGGTCCGCGCGACTCGTTTGAAGAAAGCGCTACCGCCAGACGATAGTCCCGTCCCCGTCCCGGAACATCCGGTATCACCGCCCCGGCGCGGGCGTTCGGATGCTCGGCATGGCTGAGTTCGCCGGGCTTGATCGCCGCGCTCGGGAACTGGAAGCGTTTCTGCCGCAGCGCTTCTTCCGGGAAGATCGCCTTGCCGTTTTCCGCCACGACCGGTCCCGCGGTGTACCGGGAGCCATCGCCGAAGCTGACCGATTGATACATATCGCGATAGCCTGCGGGAACCGCGATCGAGCGCGGCGATGCGCCGTCCGACGTCGTCACGGGACCGATCGGGACGTGATTCGGAACGGTCCGGTCCGCACCGCGCAGGGCGTTGTAGTAGCCGCCGTTGATGTAGGCGACGGGCCCTCCCGCCGCGCCCAGCTTCTGCTCCACCAACGCGGCATTGGCTCTCAGGCCTGCGCCCATGTCGAAGTCGGCGAACATCCGGCCGCCGCCCATCACGTGGCCGCCATAGCGCTGGCCGTCCAGGCGGAGATACTCGACATGCTTCGGACCGTGGGTGGTGTCGACCGGTCCCATGCCCACGCGGTCCAGCATCTCCGCGTTGCCGGTGATGCGGACGTGCGTGATCCCGTCCGCGACCTGTCGCACGCGGACGGTCTTCCGGCTCTGCCGCCCGCGGAAAGTCTTCTGGATGATGGTGGCAGCCTGTTCCTCACGCGGTGTCGAGGCCGCCACGGCGGGGGCCGAGGTGGCCGCGGATCGGACCAGATCCGCCTGATGGCCGAACGTCTCCGCATCGCCTTCCGCCCCGGTAGGCCGGGCCGGCGGCAGATCGTCCGTCCGGGCTCCTTCGAGCCGGCTGAAACAAAGTCCCATCGTGCTGACCTCCAGGAGATCGCGGCAAGCAGACGCTGGGCGGTCGGCGCATCTGCGCGGGGATCATGGCGAAGTCGGCGCCCGGCCCGCAAGAGCGCGGGCTGCCATCGCCTCACCGCAACGCGTCGAGATCCTGCGCCGAGGTCAGCTGCCCGGTCGCGAAGGCCAGCGTGGCGGCCGAGGCCAGCACCTGGGCGTGGGTCCGGGCCAGGGTGGCGTCGGCCTGGACCAGGGCCGTCTGGGCGTCGTCGGCCGCGGTGATGGTGCCGACGCCGTGCCGGAACGCCTCGGCGCTCGACGCGAACGAGGTGCGCGCCGCCTGCTGCAAAGCCACGGCCGCATCATACTGGGCGAGCCCGGCATCGAGCTCGTCATAGGCCACCGCGACCTCCCGCATCGCTTGGTCCTCGGCCTGCTGCAACGCGTCCCGTTGCTCGGCCTGCCGGCTTTCCGCGAGCCTCACCTGGTTGGCCTTGGCACCGCCCTGGAAGAAGCTCCACTCGAAATCGAGATAGACCCCTGTTTCCGGCGCGATGAAGGACCGCGACGAGAAGCCTTCCGTCTGGATGGCGCCGATATCGCCCTGGCCCTTCACGTTGAGGGACACGGTCGGATACAGCGCGGCCCGGGCACGAGCGGTGTCCGCCTCGCTCGCCCGCAGCCGGGACAGGTCCGCCAGCAGGTCGGGTCGTGAGCGCAGCGCGTCCTGCATCAGCTGGTCGAGGTTGCTGGTCATGTTCCGCGGCACCGGATGGGCTTCCAGCCCCTCCACCTGCAGCGGGGTGCGCGGCGGCAGGCCCAGGGTCGCGAGCAACCCGTCCCGCGCGGTGTTGCGGCTGGCGGTGGCGGACGCGATCGAGAAGCGGGCCTGGGCGACCCCGCGACGGGCATCGTCCGCGTCGGTGACCGTGCCTTCGCCGTGCTGGAGACGGGCCTGCGAGGCGGTCAGCAGCAGGTCTGCATTGCGTAGCGCGGTCTGCGCGGCGCCCAGCTGCGCTTCGGCCGCCTGCAGCTGCAGGAACGACCGGGCGACGCTCAGGATGAGCTGCTGGTGGGCGCCGGTGAAGGCCACGTTGGCGGCTTCCGAGGTCTGGCGCGCGGCATGCTCCGCGGCCTCTCGGGCACCGAAATCCACCAGAAGGTAGGAGATGGTCAGGGTGGGGAACACCGCCTCGGCGTTGGAGGTGATGTAGCCGTTGTTGTTGAGATTGTTGGGAAAGGGCGAGGTCTGGCGCCGGTAGCCGCCCAGCGCGCTCAGCGTCAGGGTGGGCAGGTAGGCGGCGCGGCTGATGCCGACATCGATCGCCGCCTGCCGGGCCTGCTCCCAGGCGATCCGCGTCTGCTTGTTGTTGCGCTGGGCGACGTCCACCAGCTCCACCAGCGAATAGCGGTGCGCGGGATCGATTTCCGGATGAGGATCCCGGAACGGCAGGCCCCGATCGCCCGGCAGACGGAACTGACGCGCGTCCGGTGCGCCCTGCGAAGGTGGCACGGACCGCGCCCCGGCGGCGTCGACCCCCGCGGCGGGGTGCTGGTCGTCGCTCCCGGCATCGACGGTGGGGCGCCATGGAGTGGACGGATCGGGCGGCGCCAGATCGCGGGTGTCGTTGCAGCCCGTCAACAGCAGCAGCATCGCGACGACATGGACGGCGCGCTGCGGTCGGGCGGGAGTTATGTCAGCCGGCGGCAAGGGAAACGCTCCGTCGGGAACTGGGAGTGGGGGAGGCGGACGCGCTTTGCGGCAGCGACGCATCCAGGAAATCGTCGATCTGCCGGTGCAGCAGCGTGTAGAGCGCGAACCGCCCGCGGACCCGGCGCGCGAGCGGCTCCGGCAGCCTGTCCGGCATCTCGTCCAGGGCCGGTGGCGCGGGCAGCGTCGTCCGCAGGGCCGAATCGCCCTCGCCGCTCCGTATCCAGGCGGCGACGGCGCTGAACCAGTCTCGCATCGCCCGGTGATACGCCCGCACCTGCTCGCGTGCCGCTTCCGGTATCTCTTCCCGGACGGAGGGTTCCACACCGTCCGTGGCGATGACGGATACCGGAACGATTAGCCGCGACAGCCGGGTGAGCGCCCCGCGGCCGAGGCGTCCGTCGCTCGTGCCCGACGGGTGCGGCTCGAAATTGTCGTTGGGGATGACGCCGCCGGCGCGGGTGACGGCGCCGACGAACTGGTCGCGAAGTTCCGCCTCGTCGCGGTGGCGCCGCTGCACGTCCGGCTGGGTATCCTCGATCGCCATCATCCGGCCTAGCAGGTCGAACGCGCCGCCCATATCGCGGCGCACCGCGTCGCTTACCCGCACCGGCCACACGAACAGGAACACCAGGGCGGTGACGACATTGCCCAGAAGGATCCCCACCACGCGGTCCCGGGCCGTCTGCATGTCGAGGGTGGGACCATATCCCTGGAGCGTGGTGAGCCCGAAGGCGAGCAGGATCTGCCAGCCGGCATAGGCGACGCGCGGGCTGCCGAGGCCGATCCAGGCCGCGGCGAACGCCACGCTGCCGAACAACACCGCGAGCTGTCCGAAGCCGGTCATGGACGGCATCAACAGCAGGATCGAACCGATGCCGAGCGTGGCGCCGATCAGGCATCCGCCGATGCGCAGCGTCATCTTGTGCACGGTCTCGCCGACGGTGCCGAGCGCCACGAAGAAGCTGGTGACCACGCAGGTGCCGATGCCCTGCCAGTCGAGGCCGCTCTCGATCAGGTAGCAGCTCATCACCGCCAGGGTCACCTTGAGCGCGAACTGTATGTTCGGCGCGGAAAAGCCATTGGGCTGGAACAAGGGCTTGCTGACCCTCTCACCCGGCCGGCGGCCTAGGTCGCGCGACAACAGGTCGGCCCGCTCGGCTTCCGCGTTCTTCAGCGTGGCGAGCACGGTGCGGATTTCCGCCGCGAGCGAGACGAGCGCGCCTTCGAGGAGGCATTCTCCGTCCTCGGGCGGAAAGCACAGCGCCGGAGGCGCATCCTGCGCGCGGGGCGGGGGGTGCAGCCTTGCCTGCAGACCGCGGACGAACGCCGCCACCGCCAGCAGGAACGGTTTTTCTCCCGGCCGATCGGCTCCGGCAAGATCGGCGCGGGCCGAATCCCACGCCACCAGCAGCAGGATCAGCCGGCCGAAGGCGCGCGCGATGCGCGCGTTCACCTCGTGCAGCCCGAGGCGGTCATGCGCCCGCTCCGACAGCCCGATGAGGTCGAGCAGGGGGCCGATGCCTTCCCGTCCGACGGCGTGCAGGCGGTCGATCGCGCCCGGCTCGTTCTCGCAGAAGGCGACGGCGGCCTCGGTGCGGGCACGAACCTTCCCCGCGAGCAGGCGAAGCGGGTCGGTGCCGGCGAGCCGGTTGACCAGCAGCAGCAGCAGGGCGGGTCCCATGGCCACCGCCACCAGCCAGAGCGCGGAATGCAGCAACGCTTCCTCGGGCGGCATGAACGCGATCTGCGGCCGGCCGAACCCTTCGGTGTTGGCAACGCCGGCCGTGGACCCGGCGATCCCGAGCAGCTCGTCGGCTTCGGTGGTCCCGTAGGTGGCGAAGAAACCGACGATGAAGGCTCCCGGACCCAGCGTGGTGGCCCGCACCGCCAGCATGGTGGTGAAGGTCATCAGCGCCATCAGCGGGATGCGCAAGGCCGGTTGCGAAAGGGACGCGGCGAGCACGAACACCGAGATCAGGGAGCCGAGCGACACGCCGATCGCGGCCGTCAGGGAACCGCTCACGGTCGAAACGGCATCGGCCCGCGCCATCATCAACAGCAGGAAGCAGGCGATCGCCGGACTGGGAAGCCGGAAGGTCTCCCAGATCGCCAGCACGATCAGCATCGGCACCAGGACCAGCAGCGTCCCCCGCAGCCGCGCCCAGGACGGCGCCAGGGTTTCCAGCACCACGGCGACGATGCTGACGGGCTCCCCCTCGTCGACGCGAGGCGGACGGCTCATCGGTCGATCATGATGGACGCCGTCGCGCCGATCCGCATCAGGGCCGGCGGAGGCTTGTCGAGCAGGATCCGCACGGGAAAGCGCTGGGCGATCCGCACCCATTCGAGCGAGCGGGGCACGTCGGGAAGACCGTCGCTGACCGCGCCCTCGTCGGGCACCACGCCACCGTTCAGGCTGTCCACATGGCCGTCGAGGGCCTGGGCGCCAAACCCGAGCACCCACACCGTCGCGTGCTGACCGGGGTGGATGCCGGCGAGGTTGGTTTCCCGGAAATTGCCCACGGCATACCAGCGGTCGGTGTCGATGATGGTGAACACCGGCTTGCCCTCGGTGGCGAACTCGCCAGCCGCTACGGTCAGGGCGGTGATCTGACCGTCGCACGGCGCCCGCACCACCGTGAGGCGCAGATTGCGGGCGGCATTGGCGAGATCGGCCTCGGCTTCCTTGATCTGCGCTTCGAGCGGCTTGGTGTCGGTCACGGCCTGTTGCGCCGCCTGGGCGTCGCTTCGCGAAGAGGCCAGTCCGGCGCTTGCCGTGCGGACCGCGGTGCGGGCCCGGTCCACCTGCTCCCGGGTCACGAAGCCCTGCGCGCCGAGCGGCTCGAGGCGCTTCAACGTCGTCTGGGCCAGGGCGAGCTGCGCCGCGTTCGATTTCGTGCTGCTCTGGGCGGCGGCGGCGCGGGAGTTCTGCGACGCGACCTGCCGGATGTCGATGTAGTACTGGGCGCGGAGCGACGCGAGCTTGGCCGACGCGGCGTCGAACGCGTACTGGAACGGCTCCGGGTCGATCACGAACAACTCGTCGCCCCGGCGTACGTAGCGGTTGTTCTGCACGTCGAGCCGGACGATGCGGCCGCTCACCTCCGGCGCCATGTGGACGATGTCGGCGGCGAGATAGCCATCGTTGGTGCGTGGCCGCCGTTCGAGGCGGTTGATCACCAGCACCACCGCCACCGCCGCCGCGATCAGGGCGAGCAGGCTGAAGAGAACGCCGAGACCCCGGACGATCCCGTTTCCCGATTGCAGGGCCATCGCGGTCCGCTCAATGTCCGAAGAAGAGGAGCCAGACCGACAGCGTCACCGCGAGCGCCACGGCGCCGTGGGTCAGCAGCGGCGCCACCACGTAGCTCTCGAGGCCGCACAGCATCAGCACCTGCCGCAGCACCACGGCGCTGGCGATTCCGATCAGCGCGCACAGCATCCAGGCGGGAAAGAACGAGCCAACGACGTTCATCGCCGGAGCGCCGGTGCAGCCCGGCAGCATCAAGGGAAACAGGACGGTCGCGATGCGGCTGGGGTTCCGGAACGGATGCGGGGCAATGGCAGCGTCGAGCTGTAGCCGAGGATGCATGTCTTGGTTCCTGTTCCCGCTGCATCCTTTCGTGGCCCGGAGGATCACGCAAGGTCGCCCGGACCAGGCGGGGACGCCCGCTCCCGTATCGCGCCGGAACGTCGCCGCCTCCCGCATCGAGGGGGGATGCTGCGTGGAACGCGGGGGCACGGCGACGCCGGCTCCGTCGTCGGCTGGCCGGGTCTCCACCGCGCCTGACGAGGGCTGGCGCAGGCATAACCACACGGTCGACCCCGGCTTCGGCCACGCCGCCGGATGGGTGGGCGCCGCAGCCGCTTTCGCGCGTGAACGGGCGGCGGCCCACGTTGCGCCACCCGCCGGCTCGGCGGCCTCTTCGCAGCGGATGCAGGACGCCCGCCGGATCGCGATTCAGGCTGTCCCGGCGCCAGACCCGCGAGCCATGCCGCCGGACGGTCGGCCTCTTCGATACAGGGAGACCTGTCCGTGGTGGAGGCGATCGACGGAACGCCGCGCTCCCCGGCGACGATGGCGAGATCGGCCGCCTTTCGGGTCGGTCCCCGGGCCGGATCACCGGCCGCGGACGTCGCGACGGACCTTCGTCGTCCGGTTTCCCACGGCGCACCGGGCGCGGCGGACAGGGGTGGCCGGCGATCGTTCCGGCTCCCGTCGCTCGTGCCGTTTCCGCCGGCGGGGCGCGCCGCATGACCGCAGAAGCCGCTCGTGCCACCATCCGGTGCCGCGCCGACGGAGAACAGGAGAAGCGTCCGGTGGAACCATGCCTGTTGACGCTGGGAGGTGCCGGAGCCGGGCCGTTGCAGCGTCCGTTCGATGCCGCCGTGGTGATGCCGACGATCCTGCGGCCCAGCGTGGTCGATGCGCTGCGCTCGGTGCTGGCGCAGCGCGACGTGGAACGGGTCCAGATCCTGCTCGGGCTCGACCGGCCGGGCGATCTCGCGCCCGTGCGGGCGCTCGAACCGGAGCTGCCTTCCGGCTGGCTGCTGCAGGCGTTGTGGCCGGGCTACTCGACCTCCGTGCGGCATGGCGGCCTTTCGCCAGCCCGCGACGGCGGCGTGCTGCGCTGCGTTTTGTCGCATCTCGCCCACAGCCCGCACGTCGCCTATCTCGACGACGACAACTGGTGGCAGGCCGAACATCTGCGCGCGCTGCTCGATGCGGTGCGCGACGCGGATTGGGCCTATTCCTATCGCTGGTTCGTGCATCCGGACACGCGCCGGCCGGTGTGCGTGGACCAGTGGGAATCGGTGGGCGTGGGGCGGGGAATCTTCCGCGAGCGTTTCGGCGGCTTCGTGGACCCCAACTGCCTGATGATCGACAAGCGCCGGTGCGCGGCGGCGCTTGCCCGGTGGAACGAGCCCCTGGAAGGCGATCCGAAAGCCATGAGCGCGGACCGCAACGTGTTCAACGAGCTGCTGTCGCTGCTCGGCGCGCCGAGCGGCCGGCCAACGACGTTCTACGTACTCGACCCCACGGACGGCATGCATCCGTTCCGCCTCGAACGGATGGGTCCGGCCTGGGACCAGGCCGGACGTGCCGAAAGCTAGGCTGGCCGGACGGCTCGCGGTCGCTCAGGGAGCCGTCTGCAGCCGGAACAACGGCGAATGCGCGGCCGCATCGGCCTCCACGGCGCAGGTGGCGGCGTCGGGAGCCACCGGCTGCCGGCGGGCGGCGTCGAGCTCGGAGCGTGCCGCGTCGAGGTCGGTCCGGAACCGGGCGTTGCCGTCGAGCGCCGACACCAGCGACGACGCCATGATCACCCCTCCCTGGACGTCGGACACCCAGTGCACGCCGCAGACGATGCGGCTTTCGCCCAGCACCCGGCCGCGCTGCAGGATCGCTGCCGCCCGGTCGGGTGCCAGCTGCGCCAGGATCAGCGCCAGCCCGTATTCGATGGTGGTGTGGCCGGACGGATAGGACGGGCTTTTCGCCAGCTTGTCGGTCTTGGCCGTGCAGATATCGCCGCCCAGCACCAGATACGGGCGCTTGCGGCCGTAACGATCCTTGGTCTTGTCGATCTCGGGCGTCATGTCCGCGAGCCCGTGGGTCACCAGCGTCACCAGCTTCGGCATCCGCGCCGGATCGAGCCTGGTGCCGAGCGCGCAGGAGAAGTCGGACAACAGCGAAGGAACCGACAGCTTGGCATCGTTGCTGGCCAGCGCCCATCGCGGGGTGCGCTCCAGCGTCCTGGTGGCCCGGAACTCGGCATCGTCGGCCGCCTGTTCCGGCGAGCCCGGCAGGGGCGGTGGCGGCAGCACGGCAAGGGTGTCGGGCAGCATCGCACCCTGGAGGTAGTAGCCGGGCGGCACCTTCTTGTAGGCCTCGCCGGGCTGCGGCGCGGCGGGAGCGCCGGCGGGCGCCACCCGCATCGCGGGGTCGTCGGCGGCCGTCGCGGCGCGCGGCATGAACGAGGACGCGCCTGCGGCCATGATGGCCAGCACCCACGGGAGGGACGGGCGGTAACGCGGACGGAGATGGCTGGACAAGGGACTGGGCTTCCTGCGTCGTTGATCGCGCGACCCTAGCCCATCCGGCGTCCCGGGGTGTTGCGCCATCGTGACGACAGGGCGGATGGCCTCCCCAAGATCGGCGCTCGACGCCGGCGGGGATCGGCGCATGATGCCGCCCGGCCCGGCCCGGATCGCGACCCGGCGGTGCGTCGGCACGAAACGGTGGAGGCGGGATGCCGCGAGCGGACTGGTTCCTGGGGCTGATGACCGGCACCTCCCTCGACGGGATGATCGACGCCGCCCTGCTGCGCACCAACGGCGAAGAGGTGTTCCGGCACGGCGCGTTTTCGTCCACGCCGTATCCGGCCGACGTGCGGGAGCTGGTGTCGGCCGCGCAGCGGGCGGCGCTAGGGTGGCGGTTCCAGGGGGCGGAGCCGCCGGTGTTCGCCGAGGCCGAACGGGCGCTCACGATCGCGCAGAGCGATGCGGCGGCGCGGCTGCTGGCCGAAAGCGATGTCGATCCGGCGGCGGTGCGGGCGGTCGGCTTCCACGGTCAGACGGTGCTGCACCGCGCCCCCGCTCCGGGGCACCCGGGTGCCACGCGCCAGCTCGGCGACGGGGCGCTGATGGCGGATCGGCTCCGGATCGACGTGGTGTGGGATTTCCGCAGCGCCGACGTGCGCGCCGGCGGCCAGGGGGCACCGCTGGTGCCCGTTTATCATGCGGCGCTGCTGCGGGCGCTGCCGGGCGCGGGACGACCGGAAGCCATCCTTAATCTCGGCGGGGTGGGCAACGTGTCCTGGTGGAACGGCGACGACGATCTGGTGGCGTTCGATACCGGACCCGCCAACGGCCCGTTGAACGACTGGATGATGCGGCACGGTCTGGGCGACATGGACCGGGACGGCACGCTCGCCGCCTCCGGCCAGGTGGACGAGGAACGGCTGCGGGCGCTGTGCGCGCATCCTTTCCTGCGCGCGCTCCCGCCCAAATCGCTCGACCGCGCCGATTTCACAGCGGCCATGTCCGACGGACTGTCGCCCGCGGACGGCGCCGCCCTGTTGACCGCCTTTCCGGCCGCCTGCGTCGCCCTCGGGCTGAGCGTGTTGCCGGAGCCGCCGCGCCGGCTGGTGGTGTGCGGCGGCGGCCGGCGCAATCCGACCATGATGCGCGAATTGTCGGCCCGGACCGCGCTGCCCGTTCTGCCGGCCGAACATGTCGGGTGGCGCGGCGACGCGGTGGAAGCGGAATGCTTCGCCTTTCTGGCCGCGCGGGTCCTGCGCGGCCTGCCGCTCAGCTTCCCCGGCACCACCGGCGTGCCCGTCCCCACCCCCGGCGGCCGCGTGTCGCGTCCAACCAGTTCCCGGGCCGGAGGAGCGTGACGATGCGTCGAAGGCTCGTCGATCTGGCCGGTCGCCCGCAGCGGGGGCCTGGAGTGTTTCGCCGCGAGCACGGAGGAGCGCGGTACCCGGGCGTCGTCGAACCTTCGGAGACGTCCATGGCGTTGCCGTCATTCTGGCCGCCTGACCTTACCCACGCTGACGGTTCTGCCGGATGACGATCGGGACTGGACAGGAGCAGCCCGACACGCTGGCGGACCGGGCCTTCGCCCTTGTCGCCGCGCGGGTCGGCACCGCGTTGAACGCTGGCGAGATCGCCGGGGCCGCGCTGGGCGTGGTGGATGCGTCGGGCAACCGGGCGGTGCGGCTGGCCGGACACGCGGCGTTGCTGCCCGAGCCCGTGCCGCTGCGGCGCGAGCATCTGTTCGATCTCGCCTCGCTCACCAAGCCGCTCTTCACGACGGCCACCGTTCTCGGCCTGGCGGAAGCGGGGCGCATCGAACTCGACGCCCCGCTCGCCGCCGTGATCCGGGATCTGCGGCAATACGATGTCGCGAACGCCCCCGAGCGCCGCCTCACCCCGCGGGACCTGCTGTCGCACCAGACCTTCCTGCCGGCGGTGGAGCCGCTCTACACCAGGGGCCTCGATCCGCTCACCCTCAGGGCGTTCGTGCTCCAGCGATCGTGGACGCGGACCGATGCGCCGGTCTATTCCGACATCAATTTCATTCTGCTCGGCATCGCGATCGAGCGCCTCACCGGGCGCAAGCTGCTGGATCACCCGCTGCCGCCGGGCTTCACTTTCACCCCGGCACCCGGAAACAGCGTGGCCACCGAATTCTGCTTCTGGCGCGAGCGCATGCTGCGCGGTGTCGTGCATGACGAGAACGCCCATGCGCTGGGCGGTGCCGCCGGGCATGCCGGGCTGTTCGGCACGGTAGATGCCGTGCTGGACGAGGCGCTGGCCCTCCTGGACGGGTCGGCGCTGTCGCCGGAAGGGCTGCGCACCATCCGCAGACCGGTGGGCGCCACCCGGACCGTCGGATGGGAGCGCGCCCATCCGGGCTGGTCCGGCGGTGCGCGATGTTCGGAGGGCACGATCGGCCATGTCGGCTTCACGGGCACCGGGTTGTGGATCGATTTCCGCGCCGGGCTGGCCTGGACCCTGCTCACCAACCGCGTGCATCCGTCCCGCCATCGCGACACCGGCATCGCGGCCCTCCGCCGCGCGGTCGGACAGGCCATCTTCGGCTGATCCGGTGCCGGAAGAGGGCCGGTGGATCGAACCTCCTGGCGGCCTTGCGCGGCCATCCGTGATGGCTCGCACCGCCTGCGCCCTCGCGGATCGTTGTCCGGTTCCGGCCAACAACGGCCTGTCCGCCCGGAGGTCGCGCCCGGTTGCGTCGTTCGGTCGCGCTTGCCACCATCGCCGCATGCCGCACGCGATCGAACGCCCGAACCGCCCCGGGTGGCGGACCTCCCTGCTCGGTTTGTTTCTGCTGGCGGCCCTGTCGCCGCCCCTGGCCGGTGCCCGGGCCCAGGATGCGGCCCCGGCAGCCGCCGGCGCGGCACCGTACGCGCCGGGCCAAGCGATCCGGCTGACGCTGGAAGCCTACAGCCATGGCTTCCACGCCATGAGCATCGTGGCCGACCTGCGCCTCGCCGATGGCGGCTACTCGGCCCAGCTGTCCAACCACACGGCGGGCATGCTGAGCCTGTTTTCCCGATCCAACATCACCAGCGACGCGGTCGGTCGTTTCAGCGGCGACGACGTGATCCCCCTCAGCTTCTCGTCCGGTGGCTGGAGCCGCGGCGCGCAGCGGAGCGTGAAGCTGTCCTTCAAGGACGGCCAACCGCATGTGGACGAGCTGACGCCGCCCGACACGCGGCGCGATCCAGTGACCCCGGAACAGGCGCGGGGGGGCGTCGACAGCCTCAGCGGCATGGTGATGCTGATCCACGAGATCGCAACCAGCCACCGCTGCGACGGGCATGCGAAGCTGTTCGACGGGCTGCGGCTCAGCACGCTTTCGGTGCGCACGGTCGGCGAGCAGCCGGTGCCGGTGGATCACCGCTCGCCCTATGGCGGCAGCGGCCTTCGCTGCGACTTCGTCGGCACCCAGATCGGCGGCTTCCTCCACAACGAGGACGAGGAGAAGATGCACAGGCCGCAGACCGGCTCGGCCTGGTTCGAGCCGGTGCTGCCGGGCGCGCCCGCACTGCCGGTGCGTGTGGTGTTCGAACACCCCAAGCTCGGCGAGATCACCGTGCTGCTGACCGGCGTTTCGACGGGAAGCTGACGGCGCCCCCCGGCATGCGGCGGCGCGGCGAGGGGAACGACGTCCCGCGGCAGCCGCGCCCCCACTCGAGATTGTTGCCGCTCAGCGGGCCGCGACCGGGCGCTCCTGCGGCTGATCGAACCCTTCCCAGCCGCCGCCGAGCGCGCGGTAGAGCGCCACGAGATCGGTGGTGATCCGGGTGTCGGCGTCGGCCAGGGTCGACTGCGCGCTGAGCAGGGCGGCCTGGGCGGAGATGACGTTGAGGAAATCCACCGCGCCCTGCTGATATTGCTGTCGCGCGGCGTCCAGCGCGGTATCGGTCTGCTTCACCACGTCGGCCGCGTCCTCCCGCTGCTTCTGCGCCTGGGCGTAGGCGGTCAGGGCGTTGTCCACGTCGTTCCAGGCGGCGAGCACCGTGCGCTGGTAGCTGATGGCCGCCTCGCGCTGCTGCGATTTCCGGAGCCGCAGCGTGCCCCGGAGGCGGCCGCCCTGGAACAACGGCAGGTCGATGGTCGGGCCGACGGCGGCGGCCCGCGAAGGCAGGCTGAACGCGTCCTGGAACCGCAACCCTTCCGGACCGAACGACCCGTTGAGGGTGACGTCCGGATAGAAGCTGGCGACCGCAACCCCGGTCGCCGCCGTCGCCTCGTGCAGCTGTGCTTCCGCCTGGCGGATGTCGGGGCGCCGCCGGGCCAGCTGTGCCGGCAATCCGACCGGGACCCGCGGCGGCGCCAGGGGGAGGGCGGCCGGAACGGACAGCTCCGCTTCCAGCGCTCGTGGCGGCTGCGCCAGCTCCAGCCCGATCGCGTTGATCAGCGCGTCCTCGGCGGTCTTGTAGCCGGGCAGGGTGGAAGCGATGCGCGCTTCCTGCGCCTGGGCATTCGCGACGTCGAGCGTCGTGCTGACCCCGTTGGCGAACTGCGTGCGCACCAGCTCGAGGTTGCGGTGAGCGAGGCCGAGATTGTCGCGCGCGATGGCCTCGAGCGCCTGGGCGCCGCGAAGCTGCAGATAGGACTGGGCGAGGTCGGAGATCGCCACCAATGCGATCTGGTGACGCGCCTCGATGGCCGCTTCCGTTCCGGCCCGCGCCGCCTCCACGCTGCGGCGCACCCGGCCGAACAGGTCGAGTTCCCAGGACGCGGTCAGGGCGTTGCGGAACAGATCGTACTCGTAAGGAGCGCCAGGCGCCGGCGTGACGAGCGAGATGAAGCCTTTCGGGCTCTGCCGCGTGCGGGTGTACTGACCCTCGTAGTCGATGTGCGGCAGCCCTTGCGAGATCGCCACCGCGATCTGCGACCGACCCTGGATCACCCGCTCGGCGGCAGCCTGGAGGTCGAGATTCTGCTTGCCGAGACGGTCCACCAGCCGGCTCAGCTCCGGATCGTGGAAGCTGTCCCACCAGCGGCTGTCGACGGCGCCGGCATAGGTGGTGCTGCGAATGTCGGCCGCTTCATCTCCCCAGCGCTCGGGGGCCACCGTGACCGGACGATGGAAGTCCGGGCCGACCGTGCACGCCGACAGCAGAACCGCCGACAGCAACGCGAGGCCACGCCGCTGCGGCACCAGGCGCGTCATGGTCATCGTGCCGGCACGTCGTTGGTGATCCGGCGGTCGGTGTTCGCCTGACGCGCCGCCACGTCGACCAGCCCCGTATCGATGGTGGTTTCCACCGAGAAGCCGGCGCGCAGCAGCTTGGCGAGGGGCTGGCCGGGTGTCACGAGGATCTTCACCGGCAGCCGCTGCACGATCTTGGTGAAGTTGCCGGTGGCGTTGTTCGGGGGTACCGGCGAGTAGATCGCGCCGGATGAGGGCGGCACACCCTGCACGATACCGTCGAGCCAGATGTCGTAGGCATCGACGTGGATCCGGACGTGCTGGCCGGGCAGCACGTGCTTGAGCGCCAGCTCGCGGTAGTTGGCGACGATGTAGACCGCTTCCAGCGGCACCAGGCTCATCAGCACCGTGCCGGGCCCGACATAATCGCCGATCTGCACGCTGCGCTGGGTGATCATGCCGTTCACCGGCGCCAGGATGCGGGTGTAGCTGAGGTTGAGGCGCGCCTGGTCGAGGCTGGCCTCGTCGGCGGCGATCACCGCGCGTGCCGCGTCGCTCTGTGCCTTGAGCACGTCGAGCTGATGACGCGAGGCGGCCGCGGACGCCTTGGCCCCGGCCAGCTGCGCCAGCTGCTGCTCCAGCGTCGCATCGGCCTGCTGGCGGTTCTGGTCGGTGCCGGCGCCGGTCGCGGCGAGGTTGCGATAGCGCTTCTGGTTGGCGATGCTGAGCGTGAGCTGCGCCTCGATCTGGGCGATGTTGCTGTCCTGCTCGCGGATGATGGATGGCTGGCGGTCGACGTTGGCGAGCGAGTCCGCCAGCTGGGCCTTGTCGCGGGCGAGCTGCGCCTCGGCCTGCCGGACGGAGGTGCGCTGGTCGCGGTCGTCGAGCTGCACCAGTTCCTGCGAAGCCCCGACGCTGTCGTTGTCGTCCACGCCCACCGCCGACACCTGGCCGGAGATCCGCGGCGCGATGGACGCGTAGTGCACCTGCACGTACGCGTCGTCGGTCCAGACCTTCGGGTTCGGGATCAGCACGATCGCCAGCACCACGCCCACGAACACGAGCACCACCAGCGCGCCGACGACCCAGGGCCAGCGCGGCTTGGGCTTGTCGCGTGGGTCTTCGGGCTTCTTGCTGTCCTGCTTCTGGTCGTCCGGCTGCTTCTGGCCCGACTCACCACCCTTGTTCGGGCCACCCTTGTCCTGGCCGTGCTCGCTCTGCTTCTCGCCGTCCTGGTCGTTCTTCGCGCTGTCGTCGTCGGCCATGGCGGTTCTACTTCTTCGCGAAAACGATGCGGGGAGGATAGGTGCGCTCCGTGAGCACGATCAGCACGACCATCAGGCCCACGGTGATCGCGCCCATGAGGGCGAAGGCGTCGCTCAGCGTCAGCACCGTGGTTTCGTGCCGGATGGTCTCGATGAACTGGATCATGCTGTCCGGCGTGCGCGGCTGGCCGTTGGGAAGCAGCGGCGGCGGATCGTTGGGCAGGACACCATGGCCCTGGACGGCACGGTAGCGCTCCTGGCCGGCCTGGTCCGTGAGGCGCGACGAATGCAGATCGCCGCGCCAGCGGGTGATGAGCTGGAGCAGCCAGGTGCTGGTGGCTTCGCCGAGCGCGCGGGGGGTGTTGACCAGCGAGGACGCGAAGGGACCCTCCTCGGGCTTCTTCACAGTGTTGGTGGCCATCAGCAGCAGCGGCATCACGATCATCGCCTCGCCGAAGCCCTGGAAGACCTGCCACAACCAGAACTCGCCGTTCTTCCAGACATCGGTGAGGAAGGTGTTGCCGATGCAGGCCGTGAGCACGCAGGCGAGGCCCAGGAAGCTCACCACCCGGGGATCGACCGACTTGATGTTCAGCAGGAGCGCCATCGCCGGCAGCAGCACGAGCTGCATGCAGGCGACCAGCGTGGTGAGCCCGTACGCCTGTAGCGGGCGGAAGTCCTGGACCTGCTCCAGATAGGAGATGGGGATCGAGGACGAGGATGAGGTGACGATCAGGAAGGTGAACAGCCCGATCAGCCCATAGGCGAGGTTGCGGCGGCCCAGCATCTGCAGCTTGAGCAACGGAAGCTCGTGGAACCATTCGTTGATCAGCAGCAGCGGGATGGCCACGGCCGCCGAAAGCGTCAGCAGGCAGATGGTGGTGGATTTGAACCAGTCATAGCGATCGCCCTGTTGCAGCACGGTGGTGAGCGAGCCGAGCCCGATCATCACCAGCAGCAGGCCGCGCCAGTCGAACTTGCGGAACCGTTGCAGCTGCGGCGGGTCCACCACCATGCCGTACCACACGAGCAACGCGGCGATCGTGGCGAGCGGCAACGCCTCGTAGAACGAGAACTGCCAGCCGAGCGGCCCGTCGCCTGCCTCGGTCCACAACGCCGCCATCAAGGTCGACAGGTTGGGAAAGAACGTCGCGGTGAGCGCGTAGGCGGCCAGGCCGTAGAGCCGGATCGGCGGCGGCAGCGCCCGCAGCGCCGTGGTCATCAGCAGCGGAATGGTCAGGCCGCCAGACAAACCCTGCAGCACGCGCAGCACGTAGAGCAGCGTCAGGTTCGCCGTGGTCGGGATCAGCAGCGTCGTGACGCAGGCGAAACAGATCACGAACAGGGTCCAGCGACGCAGCCCGAAGGTGATGGCGAACCAGGGCGAGCACGACATGCCCACCACCTCGCCCGTGATGTAGAGGCTCTCGACCCAGGTCCCGGGGTCATGGCTGATGCCCAGACCGCCCAGAATGTCGTTCAGGATGATGCCGGATACCGCGTCGTTGAGTTCCGTCGACATGGCGGCGATCACGACGCCCGCCAGCGCCACCAGCATCTTCACGTCCAAGGCGGCAACCCCCAGCGCTCCGGTCCCGTCGCTCGGGATGATCCTGCCGCCCCGATGAACGCTGTGTAATGGAAGCCCGGGCGTCCCGCTAGCCACGCCGGCAGTCGGCCCGGTCCGTCAAAGCCGCCACCGGCCGCGGAAGTCCGGCCTCCCTGAATGCCGATGGTGGGGGCGGCCTCAGGGCGTCGGCAGCGGCCGCGGGGTGCCCAGAAGCGCGCGGGCCAGATCCGGAACGTCGCGCGGATGAGCCGCCACGGCGTCGGCCCCCGCCGCCATCTCCTCCGAGCCGAAGCCCCAGCCGGCGAAGATGCAGGGCATGCCGGCACCGTGCGCCGCGTCGACGTCGTTGCGGTGGTCGCCCAGCATCACAGCCCGCCCCGGAGAGCCCCCCGCCAGCGACACGGTTCCCAGCAGATGCACCGGGTCGGGCTTGCGGACGGGAAAGCTGTCGCCCCCACCCACCGCGTCGCCGAACAGGGAGGAGATCCCCAGGGCTTCCAGCAGCCGCTGGGTGGCCGCCGCCGGCTTGTTGGTGCATACGGCGAGCTGCCAGCCATCGTTCCGCAGGCGTTCCAGCAGCTCCGGCATGCCGTCGAACAGGGCCGACGTTCCGGCCGCGTGCGCCGCGTAGTCCGCCGCGTAGGCCCGCTCCAGCGCCGCGTCCGGCGGTTGTTGCCGTGACGCCAGAAGGCGCTGCACCAGCACCGCCACCCCGTCGCCGATCATCGGCCTGACCTCGGCGGCCGTGATCGGGGCAAGCTTCTGGCTCGTCAGCAGACGGTTCGCGGCCGCCGTGATGTCGTTCAGCGTGTCCACCAGGGTACCATCCAGGTCGAACACCAGCAGCGGTTTTCCGGCGGCGGGAGCGGTCTCGCCGGACGCTGTCGGGGCTGCGAGAGGGGCGCTGGCGGGCATGCGCAGTAATCCGTAACCGAGAGTGATGGGCGGGATCGCCGTCCCTGGTTTGACAGGCCTCCGCCGCGCCCGCTACCGCCAGCATCAGGATGCCCGACCCGACCGCCCCCCGTCCGACCCATCTCCCGGCGTCCGGCCGCCCCGCCGGCGGTCGCCCCATCACCGCCGTGCTGCTCGCCGCCGGGCTTGGAACCCGGATGCGCTCGGCGCTGCCCAAGGCGCTGCATCCCCTGGCCGGGCGGCCGATGCTGGGCCACCTGATCGAGAGCTGCCGGGAGGTGTTCGACCGCATCGTCGTGGTGGTCGGGCCCGGCATGGACGCCCTGGCCGCGGTGGCGGCGCCGCACCCGGTGGTGGTGCAGGCCGACCGGCTCGGCACCGCCCACGCCGCCCGGCAGGCGGAAGAACTGTTCGGCGAGGGCGACGTCGCGGTGCTGTATGCCGACAACCCGCTGATCTCGCCGGATACGCTGAGCCGGTTGCGCGATCGCCGCCGGGCAGGGGATGCCGAGCTGGTGCTGCTGGCGATGCGGCCAGCCGACCCCGCGCGCTATGGCCGTGTCGTGCTGTCGGGCGACGGCACGGTGGAGCGCATCGTCGAGTGGGCCGATGCCACGGCCGACGAGCGCGCCATCGGCCTGTGCAACGCGGGCGTGCTGTGCGCGCCGGCCAACCGCTTCCGGACCTGGCTCTCGCAGGTGCGCGACGACAACAACAAGCGCGAGTTCTACCTCACCGACGTGGTGGCCCTGGCGCACCGCGATGGGGCGGTCGTGCGCCACGTGGAGGCGCCGGAGTCCGAGCTGCGCGGGGTCAACTCCCGCGCCGAGCTCGCCGACGCGGAAGCGGTGGTGCAGGCCAGGTTGCGGCGCCAGGCGCTGGATAACGGCGCGACCCTGATCGCCCCGGACACGGTGTTCCTGTCCGCCGACACCCGGCTGGCCCCCGACGTGGTGGTGCATCCCCACGTCGTGTTCGGCCCCGGCGTGTCGGTGGAGGGGGGCGCCGAGATCAAGGCCTTCTCGCATCTGGAAGGCGCCCATGTCGGACCGGGAGCCTCCATCGGCCCTTATGCGCGGATCAGGCCCGGCACCCGGGTCGAGGCGGGCGCGCACGTGGGCAATTTCGTGGAGCTCAAGGCCGCGCATCTCGGCCAGGACGCCAAGGTCGGGCACCTGACCTATCTCGGCGACGCGGAGATCGGGGCGCGCACCAATATCGGTGCCGGCACCATCTCCTGCAACTATGACGGCGTCGCCAAGCACCGGACGACGATCGGCCCGGACGTGTTCGTGGGGTCCAATTCGATCCTGGTGGCGCCGGTCTCCGTCGGTGCCGGGGCCGTGACCGCCGCCGGCAGCGTGATCACGATGGACGTGTCGGCCGACGCGGTGGCGTTCGGGCGGGCGCGGCAAACGGAAAAGCCGGGCGCCGCACCCCGGCTGCGGGCAAGGCTGCGCGCGCAGAAGCGGGCGGTTCAGGAACGGGCGCCAAGCGAACAGGCGAAGGAGACCAGCTGATGTGCGGCATCGTCGGCATCGTGGGCGGGCGGGACGCGGCTCCGGTTCTTCTGGACGCGCTGCGTCGCCTCGAATATCGCGGCTATGATTCGGCCGGCATCGCCACGCTGGTGAACGGCCATATCGAGCGCCGGCGCGCCGAAGGAAAGCTCGACAACCTCGCGACCGTGCTGGAGGCGCGCGCGCTGCCGGGCATCACCGGCATCGGCCACACGCGCTGGGCGACCCATGGCGCGCCCACCGAGGGCAACGCGCACCCGCATGGCACGGAGCGGGTATCGGTCGTGCATAACGGCATCATCGAGAACCATGCCGAGCTGCGCGCCGAGCTCGAAGGCGAGGGACAAACGTTTTCCACCGAGACAGACACCGAAACGGTGGCGCAGATGGTGGATCTGTTTCTCAAGCGCGGCATGTCCCCGCGCGACGCGGCCTTCGCGTGCTTCCGCCGCCTGCAGGGCGCCTACGCGCTGGCGATCATCTTCGCCGGCCACAAGGAGCTGATGATCGGCGCCCAGCACGGCGCGCCCCTGGCGGTCGGTTTCGGCGAGAGCGAGATGTTTCTCGGGTCCGACAGCCTGGCGTTGTCGCCGCTCACGCGCCGCATCGCCTATCTGCGCGACGGTGACTGGGCTGTGTTGTCGCGCGAGGGCGCGGAGCTGTTCGACATGTCGGGCGAGCCGGTGGAGCGCGAGATCAGGCAGACCGCGCAGATCGCTGGCTCCATCGGCAAGGACGGCTACCGGCACTACATGGAGAAGGAGCTGCACGAGCATCCGCTGGTGATCGGCAACACGCTCCGCCGCATGATCGATCCCGCCACGCGACGCGTCGTTCTGCCGGACCTGCCTTTCGATCTCGCCGCGGTGCCGCGGGTGACCATGACCGCTTGCGGATCGGCGTTCTATGCCGGGATGATCGGGCGCTACTGGCTGGAAGGCGAGGCGCGGCTTCCGGTCGATGCGGACGTCGCGAGCGAACTGCGCTACCGCGAACCGCCCTTGACCCCGGGCGGCCTCGCGCTGCTGATCAGCCAGTCGGGCGAGACGGCCGACACGCTTGCGGCGCTCCGTTCTCTGCGCGAGGGCGGTCAGCACGTGATGTCGGTGCTGAACGTGCCGGAAAGCACCATGGCGCGGGAAAGCGACGTGGTGCTCGACACGGTGGCGGGTCCCGAGATCTGCGTCGCCAGCACCAAGGCCTTCACGGCCCAGCTTTCCGTGCTGGCCTGCGTCGCCATCGGTGCCGCCCGCGCCCGCGGCACCCTCACGGATGCACGGGAAGAGGAGCTGGTGCAGGCGCTGCTGGATCTGCCCGGCCGGGCGGCGGAGTTGTTCGGTCTGGGCGACGCGATCCGCGAGGTGGCCGAGGTCGTGGCCGATGCGCGTGACGTGCTGTATCTCGGCCGCGGCGCGCAGTTCCCGGTGGCGCTGGAAGGCGCGCTGAAGCTCAAGGAAATCTCATACATCCACGCGGAGGCCTATGCCGCCGGCGAGATGAAGCACGGTCCGATCGCACTGATCGACCGCACGGTGCCGGTGGTGGCGCTGGCCCCCAACGGGCGGCTGTTCGAGAAGACGGCGTCCAATCTCCAGGAAGCCCGGGCGCGTGGCGGCCGGCTGATGTGCTTCACCGACAACTCGGGCGCCGCACGCATGGCGCGCATCGCCGAGAAGATGGTGGTGCTGCCCGACGCGCACGAGTTCACCGCGCCGATCCTGCACAGCATCGCGGTGCAGATGCTGGCCTACGAGGTGGCGCTGCTTAAAGGCACCGACGTCGACCAGCCGCGTAACCTCGCCAAGTCGGTGACGGTGGAATAGCCCGAGCTTCCAGCTCTTCCTGCCCAGAGGCCGGCACCACCCGTCGGGCGGTGATCGAAGGGCGCTGGAGCTCGACTTCCGCTTGATGGCGGCCGCGGTCGCCGATGCGGATGATGCCGGCCGAGGGAGGGCCCGGCATCGCGCGCCGGCACATCGCCACCGTAAGCCCCGGCCGTTTCGAGGTTTCGCCAGCGCCGGCCGATGCTTGATCCCCGGCAGCCACTCCCGATGAGGGATATCGCCGGCGGGTCCAACGACGGCTGAGTGTGGGCCGCGGTCATACTCGCTCGTGGCTCCGAACGGCGATATCCGGCGATCGCCCGGCCGCCGGGCGCGGCTCTCACCTTGAGGACGATGGTTCGAGCTGAGGCATCCTTCTTTCGATGGATGGATACCCAACGCCGCGCCTGCGCACGATCGCGCGCTGTCAGCCGTTGGCTGGCACGGCGGTGCGTCCGCCTCGGCGCCGGACCGGGAGACGAGTTCCCGATCGACGCAATTCTTTCATCGAGGCATCACATTTCAAACTGTTCGGCGCGGTTATACGCGGTGCCGCAGGGCGATCCGCCCGCCGGAATCGCTGGTCCCGCGGTCCGGCCATCTTCGACCAACCCGTCGCGGGCGCCATCCCGTCCGTCGATCATCGCACGCCGTCGCCGCCGCACCGCCGGGGGGACGGGCGCCAGGAAAGGCTCCATCGTGTCGTTCGGAAAAGCCGGTCTGCTCGTCTCGACCTTTCTGTCCCTTTCCCTGGTGGCGCCCGGTGCGTTGGATCGCAGCCTCGCCGCGCCCTCATCGTCGCCGCTGGGCATCCTCGGCTCGCCCTTCTTCCCGGGAGGGGCGCCCACGCGCACGCCGATCAAGCATGTGGTGGTGATCTTCCAGGAGAACGTCTCCTTCGACCATTATTTCGGCACATACCCCGAGGCGGCGAACCCGGCGGGAGAGCCCGGCTTCCGCGGGACCCTGCTGACGCCCTACGTGAACAATCTCCGCACCGCCGACCTGCTGCGGCAGAACCCTAACACCAACCCGGCCAACGGGGCGGGCGCGGCACTTCCCTTCCGGCTGGATCGTTCCCAGGCGGTGACCGCCGATCAGAACCACGCCTACACCGCCGAGCAGATGGCCTACGATTCCGGCAAGGCCGACCTGTTCCCGCTCTACACCGGCGCCAGCGGCACAAGCGGTTCCGGCACGTTCGGCACCAAGGGTCTGGTGCTGGGCTATTACGACGGCAACACGGTTACGGCGCTGTGGAACTACGCGCAGCATTTCGCCATGAGCGACAACAGCTACACCGACACCTACGGACCGTCGACGCCGGGGGCGCTGGAAGTCGTGTCGGGGCAGACCAACGGCATGTCCATCCGCTTCACCACCAAGCCGCCCTCCACCAAGCAGAAATCGTCGTCCTACATCAATGACGGCCAGGGCGGCTTCACCATGGTGAACGACATCGATCCGTCCTACGACAAATGCTCGTCGACCACCGACCAGGCCGGCATGACGGGCCGCAATATCGGCGACCTGCTGAACGAACACGGCGTCACCTGGGGCGGGTTCATGGGGGGCTTCGACCTCGGCGCCACCAACGCCGACGGCTCGACGGGCTGCGCCCGCCAGACCTACTCGCAGGTGTCGGGCCAGAGCGTCGCCGACTACATCCCGCACCATAACTGGTTCCAGTACTACAAGAGCACGTCCAATCCGGATCACGCGCGTCCGGCGTCGGTATTTTCGGTCGGGCACAGCACCGTTCCGGGGTCCCGCACCCCTGAGCCCGCCAATCACGAGTACGACCTGAACGACTTCTACGCCGCGGTGAACGCGAACAACTTCCCGGCCGTGTCGTTCATCAAGATGCCCGCGCTGCAGGACGGTCATGCCGGCTATTCCAACCCGCTCGACGAGCAGGAAGGCATCGTCAAACTGGTGAACTATCTCCAGAAGCGGCCGGAATGGATCAACACCGCGGTGGTGATCGCGTATGACGACTCCGACGGCTGGTACGATCACCGCTATGCCGCGCCGACGCGCGCGTCGTTCGACTCGTCCGCCGATCAGCTCAGCGGCAACGGCCAGTGCGGCGACGCCTCGCTCACCCAGCCGCGCGGCGTCGGCGGCAAGCCGGTCAACGGTCGCTGCGGTCCCGGCACTCGCGTTCCGCTGATCGTCATCTCCCCGTGGGCGCGCCAGAACTTCGTCGCCCATCACCAGACGAGCCAGGCTTCCATCGTCCGCTTCATCGAGGACAACTGGCTCGACGGCGAGCGGATCGGCGGCGGCTCCTTCGACGCGGACGCCGGCAGCATCGAGGAGATGTTCGACTTCCACGGGCTGCCGCGCCTGCTGCCGCTGCTGCTCGACCCGTCCACCGGCACCGCCATCCAGGCGAACTGGGGCCGCCCCGTCGGGCCGCTGCTCGGGGGCTGAAGCACCGGGGCCGAGGTGCCGGGGCGATCTCGATCCATGCCTACCATTTGTCCGGCGACGTTCGCGACGTCGTCGGGCGGACGGGCGCGCAGAGCCTTCATCCATCGATGAAGCCGCTCTCGTCCCACGCCCGATCCTCGTCTCGTCGCCGGCGAGCCCTTTTCGTGGTGCTCGCCGGCTTCCTCATCGCCCCCGCAGGTGTCGCGCTGGGGCAGGGGATCGCGCGCTGCCGGCCTTCGCCGGACGGCGCCAATCCGTGCCCCCGTCCGCTGCTGCTGCCGCGCGAACAGCCCCTGTCGGCGATGGCGCAGATCGGCCGGTCGATGTTCTTCGACAAGCAGCTGTCCGGCAACGGCAGGCTGGCCTGCGCGTCCTGCCACGATCCCGCGCATCATTACGGTCCGAGCGCCGATCGGGCGGTGTTTCTGGGCGGCGACCGGCTAGACCAGCAGGGCCGCCGCGCGATTCCGAGCCTGACCTATCTCGACCGCATACCGGGCTTCAGCATCGGCCCTGACCTGTCGGCCGACGACGCACCGCCGCCCGCCATCGTCCCGCCGCCGCCGGGCGATGCCGCCCACGCGCCCAAGAGCGCCATCAACAACGCGGCGTCCGCCACCAACCTGGTGCCTCAAGGCGGGTTGTTCTGGGATGGCCGCGCGGACAGCCTGCAGCAGCAGGTGCTCGGGCCGCTCTACGACCATGCGGAGATGGCCGCGACCCCCGCGACCGTGCTGCGCCGGATCCAGCATGCTCCCTACACCGCGCAACTGCAGCTGCTTCTGGGGCCGGGCGGGTCGAGCGATCCGCAGCAGCTGCTGAGCGAGGCGCAGTTCGCGCTGGCACGGTTCCAGATCGAGAATCGCGACTTCCACCCCTATTCCAGCAAGTTCGATGCGTGGTTTCAGGGAAAAGCGCGCTTCACGCCGCTGGAGCGCGAGGGCTACCTCTTGTTCAACGACCCGGCCAAGGGGAACTGCGCCGCCTGCCACGTGGACACCGCGAGCAAGGAAGGCCTGCCGCCGGTGTTCACCGACCACCAGTACGAGGCGCTGGGCGCTCCCCGCAATCGCGAGCTGCTGGCCAACCGCGACCCCGCCTATTACGATCTCGGTGTATGCGACCGGGTTCCGGACGGTCGCCAGACCCTGGCGCCCTATTGCGGGATGTTCGCGACCCCCTCGCTGCGCAACAGCGCCACCCGGCACGTGTTCTTCCACAACGGCGTGTTCCATACCCTGAGGCAGGTGGTCGATTTCTACGTGCTGCGCGACATCGAGCCCGGGCGCTTCTATCCTCGCGGTGCCGACGGCGGGGTGCGTGCCTATGACGATCTGCCGCCCGACGACGTGAAGAACCTGGATCGGACCGACGCTCCCTTCGGCGGGAGGCCGGGTGACAAGGCCGCGCTCGACGGGCATGAGCGCGACGCCATCGTGACCTTCCTCGGCACGCTGACCGATCGCTGACCCGCACCGGGCCGGAGGCGGCAGACGAACTTCTGCAAATCTTCTTGCCACCCGCATTTGCTCTAAATGACGCCATGGTCAGGCTGGCAGCGGGTTCTGGCCGGTCGTCGGGTGCCTCCACCGACCGTCCCGACACGAGACTGCCGGGCTGCCGGTCCTCGCCTCGTGCCGGTGGACCGGCTCACCGAACCTCATGGGCTTCGGCCGACCGTCGCTCGGAGCCCGGCCCACCCGTCACCATCCATCCATGATACGGTTCCGGTTCCAGCGGCCGAGCTGTATGGGGCGGGAGGATCGGCTGCCGCATCGCGGGCGGCGACATCGCGGCGGACGTCCGGAGTGACGTTCGGACGGGGACGGAGGATGGCATGCCGGATGCGGCGCTTGATCGGGCAGGCTGGATCGGCCGCGAGCGTCTCGCCTGGCGGACGGACGGCTTCTTCGCGGGCTCGCGCGATCTGCCGGAAGAGCTGCCGGTGGCGCTTTCCTTCAACCGGACCTCGCATGCCGTGATGATGGCCACCCCCGCCGATCTCGCCGACTTCGCGCTCGGCTTCAGCCTCAACGAGGGGCTGCTCGACCATCCCGGCGAGCTGGAAGAGCTCGAGCAGGTGCCGGTGCGGGACGCGGAAGGCGCCCTGCGGGGGATCGAGCTGCGCTGCTGGATTGCCGCCGACCGCATGGAAGCGCTCGATGCGCGTCGCCGGCATATCGCCGGCCCTACCGGATGCGGCCTATGCGGCCTGGACAGCCTGGACGCTGCCCTCCAGCCGCCACGCGCCCTGCCGGTCGGGCGCGTGTTCAGTCCCGATCAGGTGCAGGCGGCCGTCGACGCGCTTCGCCCCGCGCAGACCCTCAATGCCCGCACCCGCGGCGTGCATGGTGCCGGCTTCTGGACTGCGGAAGAGGGCATGGTGGCGGTGCGGGAGGATGTCGGCCGGCACAATGCGCTCGACAAGCTGGCCGGCTGGCTGGCCCGTGACGGTCGCGATCCGGCGGCCGGCATGCTGGTGATGAGCAGCCGGGTGTCCGTGGAGCTGGTGCAGAAGGCCGCCCGGATGGGCGTTCCATTTCTGACGGCGATCTCGGCTCCCACCAGCCTCGCTCTGCAAACGGCGGAGCAGGCGGGTCTGACCGTGGTGGCGGTGGCGCGCCCCGACGGCTTCGAGCTGCATGCCGGGCCGCAAAGGGTCGCGGGCGCGGATCGCTCCCGCCGCCCCGCGAGCAACGGGTTGCAGGCGCCGGTCCCCGTGCCATCCGGGCCGTCCGCGTGAACGGCCGTCCGCTCGATCCCGACCGATCCGGGGTGCCGACCGACGATCCTCCGGCGGCCGGGGAGGCTCCGGCGTCCAGCACCCGGAACGACCAGCCCGCTCGCCAGGTGGATGGTGCCTCCTCGTCGGATCACGGTCCGCCGGCGGCGGCCGAGCTGCTGGACGGGACGTCGCTGCTGGCGGCGAGGGCCGACGGGGCGGCGCGGCGGGACGCGGTGCGGGAGAAGCGGGAGCGCCTGCTGCGCTCCGGCCTGTTCGACGGCGACTGGTACCGGCGCCATCACCCGGCCGCCGCGGCCAGCGATCTGTCGCCGCTCGATCATTACCTGGCGTACGGCATCGCCGCCCATGCCTCGCCGGGGCCGTTGTTCGACACGCCCACCTATCTCCGCGCCCTGTGGTACGTGGAGGCCGGGCTCGACGACCCGCTGGAACATTACCTGCTGCACGGGCAGCACGAGGCACGGGCGATCCCGGGCGTCGCGATCGGCCGGCCGCCCACGGGCGCGGACGGGCTGGGGCGGCGATCGGAGCCGACCCTGCTGCTGCCCACCCTGTCGCGGCAGCCCTCGCTGGCGGTGATGCTGCACGCGTTCCATGTCGACCTGGTGCCGGAAGCGCTGCGGCTGCTGGCGGCGATCCCGTACCGCTTCACGTTGTTCGTTTCCACCGACACCGAGGAGAAGGCGGCGTTCATCCGCGACGTGGCATCCCGGGCGGCGTTCGACGCGCTGCTGCTGGTGCATGTCGGTCCGAACCGTGGCCGCAATTTCGGCCCGATGCTGCTGCGCTTCGCACAGCCGATCCTCGATCACGAGATCCTGCTGCATCTGCACACCAAGAAATCGATGCATAGCGGCGTCGAGCAGGCGGAATGGCGCGACATCCTGTGGCGCACCCTGCTGCCCTGCCGCACGGCGGTGAACGGATTGATCGAGCGCTTCGTGCGCGACGACCGCCTCGGCGTGCTGATGCCGTCGCCCGGCGAGGGTCTAAGGCACTGGAGCTTCCACTGGCTGTCGAGCCGCGCCGCCGGCGCCGAATGGGCGCGCCGCCTCGGCATCGCCGATCCTGGCGGCGGGGCCATCGATTATCCGGCTGGCGGCATGTTCTGGGCGCGCACGAGGGCGATCCGCCGTCTGCTCGATCATCCGTGGCAGGTCGAGGATTTTCCTCCCGAACGAGGCCAGACCGACGGCACGGTGATGCACGCGATCGAGCGGCTGGTGATCGCCGCCGCCCGCACCGACGGCTTCGGCTTTTCCGAGATCGACTACGAGCACGGCCTGATGCGCCTCGGCTGGAGCGACCGGCTGTTCGGGCAATATGGCCGGGTGACCCATGACGGCCTACTCGACACCATCCTGTGGGCGGACACGGTGTCGTTCGATCTGTTCGACACGCTGATCACGCGTGTGTCGCTATCGCCCGACGCGGTGCAGGAGTTCGTGGGCGAGGTCGTCCGGGCCCGGTATCCCCTGGCCCGCGACTTCCTGTTCTGGCGACGTCGGGCCGAGGCGGCGGCGCGCACGGCGGATCCCGGCCTGGGCGACGTCGATCTGGACGAGATCGCGCGAGCGTTCCGCGCGCTCGAGGCGCCCGGCTGGGACGACGAGGCGATCGGTTTCGCGCGCGAACAGGAAGCGCTGATCGACCGACGCACCTTGCGGCCCCGCGAGCGCGTGGTGGAGGCCTTGCGGTTCGCCCGCGAGCAGGGCAGGCGCGTCATGGTCACCAGCGACAGCTACCTGCCGCGCGCCGATTTCGACCGCGTCCTGGAAGCCTGCGGGTTGTCGGGACTGATCGACGAGGTGTTCCTGTCCAGCGAGCAGCGTGCGCGCAAGGATGACGGCCGGGCCTGGACCATGCTCCGCGCGCGGCCCGATCTCGGCCGCCTGCTGCATGTCGGCGACAACGAGCAGTCCGACATCCAGATGACCGCCGATGCGGGAATCCGCCACTTCCACCTGCTGCCGCCACGCACCCTGTTCGCGCAGGCCGGACTGCTGCCGGACGCACCGCTCGGTTTCGCCGACGAGATCCTGCTGGGCCCCCTGGCCGCGACCCTGTTCAACGAGCCCTATCTGCAGGCGCCCCGGCTGCAAGGGACGCTGCCCGGCCCGGTGCGCCTGCTCGACGCGGAGGAAGCGGGCGCGGTGTTGTTCGGCCCGCTGCTGCTGGCCTTCCTGGCCGCCATCGCCCGGCATCCGGCCACGCCGCATCTCCGGCGATTGTTCTTCGCGTCGCGCGAGGGCTTCTTCCTGCACCGGCTCTACGACGTTCTGCACGACCGCGGCGCGCTGCCTGGTCTGCCGCCGGCTTCCTATCTGCACGTGTCGCGCCGGAGCACGCTGGCGGCCCTGCAGGGTCTCGGACTGGATGCCGGCGCCCTGCTGGCGGGTGCCGGCTACCGCGGCACGGTGACGGGTTTTCTGGAAGCTCGCATCGGCTTCACGCCCGACCCCTCCCTACGCCATCACGAGGCGACGATCCGGTTGCCGCGCGACGACGACACCATGCGCTGCGTGCTGGACCTGCTTCGCGAGCCGATCGAGGCCCACGGGCGGGAAGCCCTGGATGCGCTGCGCCGGCACGCGGCCGGCATCGGGCTCGGGCTCGGGCTCGGGCGGGACGAGCCGGCCGGCTTCGTCGATGTCGGCTATAGCGGCACCATCCAGAACGCCCTCCAGCGGGCTCTCGGGCGGCCGCTGATCGGGTTCTACATGGGCGTATCGGAAGCGGCCGCGCAGCTCCGCGCGGGGGGCGGCCATGCGTTCGGCTTCTTCGCGGACGGCAACGTGGCCGACTTCACCGGCGGCTACGGCCTGATGATCGAGGCGTTCCTCACCGCGCCGCACGGTCAGGTGCTTGGCTATGACGGGCCGGATGCCGTGCCCCGCTTCGGCCCCCACGGCCAGGCGCAACAGGGCTTCGCCGTGCTGGAACGGATGTATGCCGGCGTGGAGCGCTACGCGCTCGAACTGCTCGACGCCTACGGCCCGTGCTTGATGCGGCTGCCGTTCCAGCCGCACGCGGCGACGGCGATGCTCGAAGCCTTCCGCCGCCGTCGTCTCGTTCTCGATCCGGCTCTGACGGCCGTGCTGTCGGTGGAAGACGATTTCTGCGGCAACGGCGAGATCCCGGTGTTCGCCGGCATCGCCGGGAACGCCTGAGCGTGACGCCGTCGTCCCTCCGGGTGCTGGTGCGCGGCGCCGGCGTGTCAGGGCTGTGCGTCGCCGTGGTGCTGGCGGAGCGCGGCGCCAGGGTGATCCTGCGCGAGGTAGGGTCAGGGGTCGGCGCCGGCGCGTCCGGCAAGGCGGGCGGCATGCTCAGCCCCTGGATCGAACAGGAAACCGCGCCGCCCGGGCTCACCGAGCGCACGATCCCCTCCATCGCATGGTGGCGGGCCAGGGTGCCGGACGTATCGGGCGAGGGGAGCCTGGTGTTCGCCCTCGGGCGGGACCGGCAGGAACTCGACCGGTTCGCGCGGCGCACGGCGGGCCACGAGCGGCTCGATGCCGCGGCGATCGCCGCGCTGGAGCCCGATCTCGCCGGCCGCTTCGAGCGCGGGCTGTTCTTTCCGGGCGAGGCGCATCTCGATCCGCGCCGTGCCTTGCCGGCGCTCGCCGAGCGGCTTCGCGGTCTCGGCGGCGATATCCAGACCGGCGACGAGACGGCCACCGCAGAGGTCGATGCCGTGGTGGATTGCACCGGACACGGCGCGCGAAGCGCGTTGCCGGGCCTGCGCGGCGTCCGGGGCGAGATGCTGATGCTCCGCGCGGAAGGAATCGTGCTCCGCCGGCCGGTGCGGCTGCTGCATCCGCGCTTTCCGCTCTACGTGGTGCCGCGGGGCGACGGACGCTTCATGCTCGGCGCCACCATGATCGAGAGCGAGGATCGGGGCGAACCGCGCGTCCGCTCGGTGGTGGAGCTGCTGAACGCCGCCTTCACCTTGCACCCGGCGTTCGGCGATGCCGAGATCCTGGAGATGCGCTCCGACCTGCGTCCGAGCTTCAACGACAACATGCCGGCGCTGCACGAGGTCGACGGCGTCCTCCACGTCAACGGGATGTTCCGTCACGGCTTCCTGATGGCGCCGGTGCTGGCGGACGCGGTGGCGCACCGGCTCCTCGGGGGCTGATCCATCCCCACCGCCCTCGCGGTCCATCCCGCCGATCGCGGAAAGGAAGCACGAGACGGTGGAACGTCCTTCGGTGGCGATCCCTGTATCGCCGCCTGCCGGTGGGGCGGCCGGATCACGCGATGGACTGCCGGTCGTCCGGGTGCTGCCGACCCGTGCCAGCTGCCCTCTTCCCGAAATGGGTCACGGCTCTCCACCGTGTTCCCCCGCAGGAGCGCGATGTTGCCGATCCCGGGCGCCGAACCCCGCCGTGCGGCGCTCCGGTTCCAACGGTGTGGGTCGGGGGACGTGGCTTCACCGACGGTGGACGCCCGGAAATCGATGCCGGTGCGGATAAATGGCCGACCGACCGGACCGTGAGACGATCCCGCCACCAGCCTCCCCAGATCGCTGCGGACCGCCGTCGCGCGGTCGGCGCGGACCTCCGGCCGATGTCGCTCCGACGGCGCAGCATCGATCATCGCGGGCGTGCTTGTCGCGGTCCGGCAGCACCGGCGTGGGCATGAACGTTCGGGATCGCCCGGAGCATCAACCCTCGCCGCGCTTGCCGGGTCCGGCGGCGGCGGCGGCCAGCGTGGCGGACCCGGCCGTATTGCCTGCCTCCGCCCGTCCGGGCCGGTACTCGCGACGTCCTTTCTTCCCACGGGACTGCCGCGCCGTTGGGTGCTCCGCCATACGCGACGCGCGCGCCATCCAGCGGCCATCTCCGGTCATGCGTCAGCCTGACATCCTTCTTCTCCCGACGCGGCCGTTGCGCCGATCCCGGCCGCCGTTCGAAAAAGACACCGGGGCCGGGGACAGCCGGCACGGGATCAGGAGCCGCTCGATGTCCGCCGTTGCCCGTTTCGAGACCGTGCTGCTGCTGGTGGCCGCCATCGTGGTGCTGAGGCAGGTGGCAGGGGTGCTGCGGATGCAGCCGGCCAGCGCGCTGATCCTCGGCGGATGCGTGCTGGCCTTCGTCCCCGGCATGCCCCGCATCCAGCTGGATCCCGACCTGATCCTGGTGCTGTTCCTGCCGCCGCTGCTCACCGCGTCCGCCTACTATGCTTCCTGGGCGGAATTCCGGCGCAATGTCGGCGGCATCCTGCTGCTGGCGGTCGGCGCGGTCGGCTTCACCACGTTGTGCGTCGGGCTCGTGGCGCATCTGGCGGTGCCCGGCCTGCCCTGGGCCGCCTGCTTCGCGCTGGGCGCGGTGGTGTCGCCGCCGGACGCGGTGGCGGCCAAGGCGGTGCTGGAACGGGTGGCGCTGCCTCGCCGGCTGGTCGCGCTGCTGGAAGGCGAGAGCCTGCTCAACGACGCGGCGGGGATCGTGCTGTTCCGCTTCGCGGTGGCGGCCGCCCTCACCGGCACCTTCGATGCCGGGCGGGCAGGGGCGACCTTCGTGCTGCTCGCCGTGGTGGGTGTGGCGGTGGGTGTCGGGGTCGCGCTCCTGCTGCTGCCGCTGCTGCGGCGGATCCGCGATCGCGAGATCGTGGTGCTGATGACGCTGATGCTGCCCTGGGTGGGCTATATCGGTGCGGAGCGGCTCGGCGGCTCCGGCGTGATCGCCGCGGTATGCAGCGGCCTGGTGCTCGGCTGGTTCCAGCACGAAAGCATCCGCGCGGAGCATCGGCGGGCGGCGACCGCGGTGTGGCGCCTGGTGGTGATGCTGCTGGAAGCGCTGGTGTTCGTGCTGATCGGCCTGTCGCTCCGGGCGGTGTTCGACGCGCTGCCCGACGCGGCCATCGGCCGGCTGGTCGTGCCGACGCTGCTGGTGGTGCTCGCCGTGATCCTGTCGCGCTTCGCCTGGGTGATGGGCAGCCATGTGCTGCGTCCGATCTTGTCGCGCGTTCTACGGCGCGAAGCGCTTCCGGGCTCGCTTGCCGAGGCCACGGTGCTGGGCTGGGCCGGCATGCGCGGCGTGGTGACCCTGGCCGTGGCGTTGTCCGTGCCCGAGGCGATGCCGGGGCGCGACCTGATCCTGGTGGCGGCTTTCGCGGTGATTCTGGTGACGGTGCTGTTCCAGGGCTCCACCCTGGGGGCGCTGATCGGGCTGCTGGGCGTGCGGCGCGGCGCCGAGGAAACCTATCTCAGCCTGCAGGAGGCGGGCGCGCAGATGGCCGCCGCGCAGCTGCGCGCGGTGGAAGCGAACGCCTACGACGCGGACGGAGCGCTCCAGCACCCGCGCCTCCTGGAACAGTATCGCTACATGGTCCGCATCCGCGGAGAGTTCAGCGCCCGGCGCGATGCCATGCTCGCCGGCCGGAACGCGCATTACGAGGTCGTACTGGCCGCGGTGGCCGCCGGCCGGGAGGAGGTGGTGCGGCTGCACCGGGCCGGGCGGATCCATGACGAGGTCCTGCATGCCCTGGAAACCGAGCTGGACATCCAGCAGATCAACTCGGAGCGCGCGCTGACGCTTTGACACGCCCGCGAGTGCCCGCCGTTAGCGCTCATCGCCGGGGTTTCGGCCCGAAACCTGACGAGGTTCGGTTGCCCCCGGGGCACGGGGCGCATACCTCTGCACCGGCGGTGCGGGCGGTCCGGCGCTCCGCCCTTGATCCGGACCGGACTGCAGGGATCGTCATGAAAATCCAGGTCAATGGCGAGGATCGCGACGTCCGGGCCGACACCCTCCAGGCCCTGCTCGAGGAGCTCGGCTATGGTGCTGCCCGGGTGGCGACGGCGGTGGACGGCGATTTCGTTCCGGCCGGCCGGCGCGGAACGAGGCCAGTGACGGTCGGATGCGCCGTGGAGATCGTGGCGCCGATGCAGGGAGGCTGACTCCATCATGACCGTTTACGGCGAAACGCTCCGGTCCAGGCTGCTGCTCGGCACCGCGCAATACCCATCCCCGGACGTGCTGGCCGACGCGGTGCGCGCGTCGGGCGCCGAGATCGTCACCGTCTCGCTGCGGCGCGAGGGTGCCGCCAGCCGCGCCGGCCAGAGCTTCTGGTCGCTGATCCAGGGACTCGGGGTGCGGGTGCTGCCCAACACCGCCGGCTGCCACGGCGTGCGCGAAGCCGTCACCACGGCGCAGATGGCGCGCGAGGTGTTCGGCACCGACTGGGTGAAGCTCGAGGTGATCGGGGAGTCCGACACCCTGCAGCCGGACGTGTTCGGCCTCGTGGAAGCCGCCCGCATCCTCACCGACGACGGCTTCAAGGTGTTCCCCTACTGCACGGAGGACCTGGTGGTGGCCGAACGGCTGCTCCGGGCCGGCTGCGAGGTGCTGATGCCCTGGGGGGCGCCCATCGGATCGGGCCGCGGCCTCAACAACGTGTGGGGGCTGCGTGCCCTCAGGGCGCATTTCCCCGAGGTGCCGCTGGTGGTGGATGCCGGGATCGGCCTGCCGAGCCATGCGGCGGCGGCCATGGAACTCGGCTACGACGCCGTGCTGCTCAACAGCGCCGTTTCCCAGGCCGGCGACCCGGTGGCGATGGCCCGCGCCTTCCGGCTGGCGATCGAGGCGGGCCTCGCCGGACGCCTCGCCGACCCCATGGAAGCGCGCGACATGGCGACGCCTTCCACCCCCACCCTCGGACAGGCGATCCTCGCGTGACCCGTGCCGGACCCGTTGTCGCGGGGGCCTCTCGGCTTTCCCTGGCCGACGCACCCCGCTGCCTGCCCGGGCGCTTCTATCCGGTGGTGGACGATGCGGCGTGGGTCCGCCGGGTGGTGCGGGCCGGCGCCCAGCTGGTCCAGCTGCGGATCAAGGCCGGCCCGGACGGCACGCTCGACCGGGACCGGCTCGGGCATGAGGTATGGTCGGCGGAGGCGGCCTGTCGGGAGCATGGCGCGACCCTGGTGCTCAACGATCATTGGCGGCTCGCGATCGACCGGAAGCTTTCGTTTCTGCATCTCGGCCAGGAGGATCTCGACGACGCCGATCTTCCCGCCATCCGCCGGGCCGGTCTGCGGCTGGGCGTGAGCACCCATTCGGCGGAAGAGCTCGACCGAGCCCTGTCGGTGGCACCGGACTACGTGGCGCTCGGACCGGTCTGGCCCACCACGCTGAAGGTCATGCCCTGGGCCCCGCAGGGCACGGACCGGCTGTCGGACTGGAAACGGCGGCTCGGTGACGTGCCCCTTGTGGCGATCGGCGGCGTGACGCTGGAACGGGTGCCCGCCTGCCTGGAGGCCGGTGCCGACGCGGTCGCGGTGGTGTCGGATGTCACCCGAGCCGCCGATCCCGACGACCGCGCCCGCCGCTGGGCCCAGGCCTGCGGCGATCTTCCGCCGGCCGCCGCCTGAGAATGACGGCCTGAGAACGATCGCCCCGGACGACCCCATGACCTGGTCCATCGCCGCCCTCGATCCAGCCACCGGTGCGCTCGGCATCGCGATCGCCACCCGCTCCCTCGCGGTGGGGGCGAGCTGTCCGCATGTCCGGAGCCGGATCGGGGCGGTGAGCACCCAGTCCTTCACCAACCGCTACCTGGCGCCGGCGGTGCTGGATGCGCTGGAGCGCGGGCTGTCCCCGGCGGACGCCGTGTGCGCGGCCCTGGTGGGTGACGAGGGCGAGGGGATCCGCCAGCTCCACGTGGTGGACCGGCTGGGCCGCACGGCGTCCCACACCGGACGGCATTGCGTGGAATGGTGCGGTTCGGTGTCCGCCCCCGGTGTCAGCGTGGCGGGCAACATGCTCCGCGGAGAGGACGTTGTGCGGCGGACCCTGGATGCCTTTCTGGCCGCGGAGGAGCTTCCCTTCGCGCTGCGCCTGCTCCACGCCATGGAGGCAGGGGAGGCAGCCGGCGGCGATCGTCGGGGCCGGCAATCCGCCGCGCTGCGCATCCACCGGGACGAGCTGTTCGCCGATTGCGATCTCAGGGTCGATGATCACCCCGAACCGCTGGCCGAGCTCCGCCGGCTGTTGTCGCTGTGGCTGCCTGACGCGGACGCGAGACGGCTGGCGGCGCCGCGGCGCTCCGATCCGTCGGGCTTCACCGACATCGATGCCATCGAGCGGAGCTGGATCGAGCGCGGGCTGGAGTTGCGCTTCCGGCGCTGATCCCCCGTCCCGGTAGCGCCTTCCTGTCGGCGGCGGGCGCCTGCATCATTCCCGTGGCCGCCCCGGCCCGTGCCGGCGGCCCCAAGAACGATGGATACAGGGGAGGGGCGGCCTGCCGCCCATATCGCGATGACCGGCTTCGAGATACTGGACCCGCGCTTCGAGCGCTTCGTGTTGTTCCATGCCCCCCTGGAGAAGCTCGCGGGAGGGTTCCGCTGGGCGGAAGGCCCGGTCTGGTTCGCCGACCATCGCTGCCTGTTGTTCAGCGACATCCCCAACAACCGGATCATGCGCTGGAGCGAGGCCACCGGCCTGTCGGTGTTCCGCGAGCCCTCCGACTACAGCAACGGCCATACCCGCGACCGCGAGGGGCGGCTCATCTCCTGTCTCCACGGACGCAGTGCCCTGGTCCGGACCGAGCATGACGGATCGATCACCGTGCTGGCCGACCGCTTCGAGGGGCGACGGCTCAATTCCCCCAACGACGTGGTGGTGAAGCGCGACGGCACCATCTGGTTCACCGACCCGCATTACGGCATCGCCATGGACTATGAGGGCGGCGGGCGGCGGGACGAGGAGCTGCCGTGCCGCCTGTACCGCCTCGATCCCGCCACGGGCGGAATCGAGGTGGCGGCGGACGGTTTCGCCTGCCCCAACGGGCTCAGCTTCTCGCCGGACGAGACGCGGCTCTACGTCGCCGACACCGGCCGCATCGAGGACGCTGACGCCGACCGGCATATCCGCGTCTATGACGTCGGCCCGGACAATCGCCTGTCGGGCGAGCGCCTGTTCCACCGAGTCTCCCCCGGTGCCGCCGACGGCTTCCGATGCGACGAGCATGGCAATCTGTGGACCAGCGCGGGCGACGGCGTGCACTGCCTGTCACCCGACGGCACGCTTCTCGGCAAGGTGCGCGTGCCGGAGATCGTGGCCAATCTCTGCTTCGGCGACCGCCATCGCAGCCGTCTCTTCATCTGCGGCACCACGAGCCTCTACGCCGTGTGGTTGAACCTCAGGGGGGCCTGACCGCGCTGCGGATCGTCATGTGAGTTAAGGATAGGTGTCGGTTCTGTCATGCAATTCGCGCATGGATGTGTTACGCCTTAGGGGCAACATCGTGACGGGAGGCGGGGCATGGACATGACGGTGACGGGCCTGCCGGCCGTGCTGCTGGCGATCGCGGGCCTGCTGGTGGTGGTGAGCGCGGTGCAGCCGGTGGCGCGGCGGCTGGCGCTGCCGGAAACCGTTCTGCTCGCCATCAGCGGCATCCTGATCGGTGGCCTGGCCGACTTCGTGCTCAGGTCGCGTTTTAACCTGTTCAACGGGGCGGCGCGCACGCTGCTCGACTTTCCGCTCGACAGCGAAGCCTTCCTGATGATCTTCCTGCCGATCCTGGTGTTCCAGGGCGGCCTCGCCATCGATGTCCGCCGCCTGGTGCACGAGGCGGCGACGGTGCTGCTGCTGGCGGTGGTGGCGGTGGTGCTGACCACGGCGGCGATCGGCTTCGCGCTGTTTCCCTTCGCCGGCATGCCTTTGGTGGTGTGCCTGCTGCTGGGCGCCATCGTCGCCACGACCGATCCGAGCGCCGTGGCGGGCATCTTCCGCGAGATCGGTGCCGCGAGCCGCCTGACGCGGCTGGTGGAAGGCGAAGCGCTGCTGAACGATGCGGCCGCCATCTCCTTGTTCGGCCTGCTGCTGCCGGCGCTCACCTCGCACCACGCCATCTCGATCGGCGGCGCGTTCGTCGAGTTCGTGGTGTCGTTCGCCGGCGCGGTGGTGGTGGGGGTGGTGCTGGCGCGCCTCGCGCTGCTGATGATGACCGTCCTGGGCGGCGTCCCCGCCAGCGAGATCACGCTCACCATCGCCCTGCCGTATCTGGCCTATATCCTTTGCGACCGGCTGCTCGGCTTCTCCGGCGTGGTGGCGACCGCGGTCGCCGGTCTCACGATCTCGGTCTATGGACCGTCCACCATGCGGCCGCAGAGCTGGCGCTTCATGAACGAGCTGTGGGAGCAGTTCGTGTTCTGGGCGGGCTCGCTGGTGTTCGTGCTGGCGTCCATGCTGGTGCCGCACCTGCTGGTGGGCATCTCGCGCTGGGAGATCGTGCTGACCGCGATCGCGGTGGTGGCGGCCGGTGCCGCCCGTGCCGCCGTGGTGTTCGGCCTGCTGCCCATCCTCGCCGCCACCAAGCTGTCGCCGCCGGTGCCCACGCCCTTCAAGGTGACCATGGTGTGGGGCGGCCTTCGTGGCGCCATCACCCTGGCGCTGGCGCTCGCGGTCACCGAGAACGAGCGCATTCCGCTGTCGACGGCGCACTTCATCGGCGTCCTCGCCACCGGCTTCGTGCTGGTGACGCTGCTGGTCAACGGCACCAGCTTGCGCTTCCTGGTGGTGCGGCTCGGTCTCGACCAGCTTTCGCCCATCGACCAGGCGCTCCGCCACCAGGTGATGAGCATCGGCCTCGGCGAGGTTCGCGATCGTTCGCGCAAGGTGGCGGCCGAGCTCGGCTTCCCCGCCCACGCCATCCGCCACGTGGTGGAAGGTCTCGATGTCCGCATCCGGGAGGAGAACGCCGCCAACACCTTCGACACCGCGCTGGGCAACCGGCAGCGCGTCAACCTGGCGCTGATCACCATCGCCAATCAGGAACGCTCGATCCTGCTGGATCTGTTCCGCATCCGCGGCATCTCCCGCCGGGTGATGGAGATGCTGCTGCGTTCCGCCGAGGCGATGATCGACGGCGCCCGGCTGGAAGGACGCTTCGGCTACGCGCGCGCCGTGCGCCGCCGCCTGAGCCCGTCCTGGCGGTTCCGCATCGCGCAGTGGGTGCATCACCGGCTGCGGCTCGACGCGCCCCTGATGTATTGCATGATGGAGCGCTTCGAGATGCTGCTGATCGCGCATCTCGTGTCGCTCTCGCTGACGCGTTTCGTCCGTCGCCGCGTCGACCCCACGCTCGGCTCGCGCATGACCGAGATCGTGTCGGAGGTGCTCGACCGGCAGCAGAAGCTGCTTCAGGACGCGATCGAGACCATGCGGCTGCATTACCAGGGCTACACCGAGGCCCTGGAGTCGCGGATGCTGCGGCAGGTCTCGCTGCGCCTGGAAGGCGAGGAATACGACGAGCTGCTCAACGAGAGCCTGATCAGCGAGGAGCTGCATTCCGAGCTCTACCGTGACGTGGAAACCCGCCGGCACCGGCTGGACCGCCGGCTGCGGTTCAACCTCAAGAGCGGCATCGAGACCCGGATACAGGCCATGCCGGCGCTCCAGGGCGTTTCCACCGCGGCGTTGCACGACCTCGCCATGACGCTCGCGATCCACTTCACCGCACCGGGCGAGCGGGTGCTGCGCCGGGAGCGGGCGGTACGCACGGTCTATTTCGTCAGCGCCGGCCTGTTCGAGACCCATGTGGAAGAACACGACATCCACTACGGCCCGGGCGAGGTGCTGGGCGCGGACGAGCTGCTGAGCACGGGCAAGATGGCGCACAGCATCCGCAGCCTGCGCTTCGGGCACTTGCTCGCGCTGTCCGCCCGCGACTTCCGGCGCCTCGTGGAGGATCACCCCGTGATCCGGCGCAACATCGAGCGGCTGCGCCGCGCGCGCCTCGGTCTGCCGGAAGAGGTGCTGCTTCTGCCGGCGCCGGAGCCGGAGGCCGACCCGGATCAGCAGGACGGGAGCGAGCGCCCAAGGCTGGACGAAGCGGCCGAATGAGCGTCACCGCGGCGACCGCAGGCGCGGTGACGGCCAGACGCCGGTTCGGCCACCCCGCCGCGCTGGCGGTGCTGGCCGGCACCGAGAGCTGGGTCAGTTTCTCCTATTACGGTATGCAGTCGCTGCTGGTGCTCTACATGACGCACCAGCTGCTGCTTCCCGGGCATCTCGGTCGTGTCTGGGGCATCGAGCCGTTCCGGCATGTCCTCGCGCTGTTCTATGGCGCCGTGTCGGGGCAGCCCCTCGCCGCCGCCGTGATGGGGATCTACACGGCGCTGTATTTCGCCACCCCGATCCTGGGCGGCCTCGTCGCCGATCGCCTGCTCGGCCGCACCCGCACCATCGTGCTCGGCTGCGTGCTCATGACGCTCGGGCATTGCCTGATGACGTTCGAGCCGTCCTTCCTGCTGGCCCTGCTCTGCCTCGTGTGCGGCTCGGGCTGCGCCGGCAATCTGAAGACCCAGGTCGGGGATCTCTACCGGCGGGACGATCCGCATCGCGCCGAGGCGTTCCAGCTGTTCGTGCTGGTGGTGCAGGTGGCGGTGATCGTGGCACCGCTCGTCTGCGGCGCGCTGGGAGAGGGCTATCGCTGGTCGCTGGGTTTCGCGGCCGCGGGCGTCGGTATGCTGGCGGGGCTGGTGGTGTATGTCGCCGGGATCCGCCTGCTGCCGCGGGAGCCGCGTCTGGCGGAGCGTCTCGGCGTGATGCCGGAACCGGCCATGACGCGGGAGGAATGGGGACGGGTCGGACTACTGCTGCTGCTGTTGCCGGTGCTGGCGATCGTCGCGGTCGGCAACATGGAGATCTTCAACGGCTACATTGTCTGGGGCGAGCGCTTCTATTCGCTCCGGCTCTGGGGGCATCATCTGCCGGTAAGCTGGCTGTTGAGCCTGGACGGGCTGATCGGGACCGTGACGCTCGGTGGGTCGGTGCTGTTCTGGCGCTGGTGGGCGCGCCGGCGACAGGAGCCGGACGAGATCGGCAAGATAGTGGCGGCCTCGGTGCTGCTCGCCCTGGCCCCCCTGGTGCTGGCCCTGGCGTCGATGGTGGCGACCCGCCGCGGCGGCACGGTCGGTCTCGGCTGGGGCGTCGTGTTCCATCTCGTGAACGATGTCGGCTTCAGCAATTTCTACGGCATCGGCATCGCGTTGTTCTCGCGCACCGCTCCCCGGCGCCTCGCTGGCACGATGGTCAACGCGTTCTCGCTGCATCTGGTGATGGCGAACCTGCTGGTCGGCTGGCTCGCCGGGCTGCTGGCCACCATGCCGGCTTCCCGCTTCTGGATCCTCCACAGCCTGCTGATCGCCGTGGGCACCCTGCTGCTGGCGGCGGCGAGGCGGCCGGTACGGCGGAGGCTGGGCGGCGAGACCGCCCTGGTGGAAACGAAGGCGTAAGGTTTCGCCCGCATCCTGGATCTCCGCGCTCAACCGGAGTTCCCGACCTTGGCCCTCGATACGAGTCTCGACGTCCTGATCGTCGACGATTACCGCACCATGCTGCGGATCATCCGCAACCTGCTCAAGCAGATCGGCTTCGATTCCATCGACGAAGCGACGGACGGGTCGGAGGCGCTGGCCAAGCTCCGGGCCAAACCGTACGGGCTCGTGATCAGCGACTGGAACATGGAGCCGATGACCGGCCTCGAACTGCTCCAGGCGGTCCGTGCCGATGCGCGGCTGACCTCGCTGCCCTTCATCATGGTAACGGCGGAAAGCAAGACCGAGAACGTCATCGCCGCCAAGCAGGCGGGCGTTTCCAACTACATCGTCAAGCCCTTCAACGCGGAAACGCTGCAGGGCAAGATCGAGAAGGTCCTGTGCCATGGGTGAGCAGGCGCTGAACGTCCGGGCGCTCGCCGACCGGCTGGCGGAGATCTGTGCCTCCTACCCGACGGCGCGGCCGCAGATGGTCGCCGACGTGGTGCGGGCCGTGATCGACACGATCGGCGGCGAGCTCAGCGCCCACGAGACCGAACTGCTCCGCGAGGTCGAGGATCTCGGCCGCACCATCGCCCATGCCAAGGAGGAGATCGCCGCTCTGCGCTCCAGCACGCCAGCGGAAGGCGTGGTCTCGACCGCGAGCGAGGAGCTGGATGCGGTCGTCGCGCACACCGCGGACGCGACCAACGCGATCCTGGAGGCCTGCGAGCGTCTCGACGCCGTGGCGTCCGGACCGGGGGCACCCGACGCCGCGGTGGTGCAGGACGCCACGATGCGGATCTACGAGGCCTGCTCGTTCCAGGACATCACCGGCCAGCGCATCACCAAGGTGGTGGCGACCCTCAAGCTCGTGGAAACCAAGGTGAACCGCATCATCGAGACCTTCGGCCCGATGCGCTGGGACGAGGTGATCACCGGCATGGTTCCCGAAAGCCAGCGCAAGGACGCGCATCTGTTGAACGGCCCGCAATTGCCGACCGCGGCCATGGCGCAATCGGACATCGATGCCCTGCTGGCCGATTTCTGAGCTTCGGCACGTCGCTTGAGGCGTGGCGGCCGGCGGAGGGGAACGGTCCTCGCCGAGAGCGCCCTTTCCTACCGGCAGGGCGTTTCCTCAGGCATGGCATCGCCAAACCAGCGATACATGTAATAGGTCTGGGCGTAGTTCGACCATATCGCGAACGGAACGCAGCGGTGCGCCGCCAGCGCCTTCACCAGCGCCGGCCGCAAGGGCTGCGCGCCCGGCTGGTCGCTGGTGGTGGCGATATGGCAGCGGTGCAGGAACGCACCCCCGAGCACCACCGCGAGCGCGAGCGCACCGGCACGCGCATGGCGCAGCCGGCGCGGATCGAGCGGGGCCGCCAGATCGTCCACCAGGCACACCACCAGCAGGAGCCACACCGGCATCATCGGCAACAACACCCGATCCGCCGGTAGCGGGCGATGCAGCAGATGGAATGTCAGGAAGAAGCCGAACAACAGGAAGCCGGTCACCAGCAGCAGGAACAGGCTGCGCGAAGACAACCGTCTGCGCGCAGCTCCCACCAGAACCACCATGGCGGCGAGCCCCGCGACCGCACCCGCGGTGGCGAAACGGTCGCCGACATACATCCTGGCCACGCCCACCGCCATCGCACCGAACAGCCCGTCCTCGGAACCCCAGAGCGGGACACCCGGGCGTGATACCCAATGCAGCCCCGCCATCGGCACCGCGCACAACGCCAGGAACACCAGCCCGATCCGCTCCGACCGCCACAGGACGCGAAGCGAAAGCTGGCCATCCCGTGACGCCCGCCAGGCCGACAACGCGGCATGGGCGGCGACCGCGGCCAGCGTGATCATGAAGCACGAGAAGATGGCGAGGCTGGCCGCGAACAGGAAGGCCAGCAATTCACCGTAGGCCCGCGAACGGCCGTCCGAGCGCAGGAACCTCGTCAGGCCGGCCATCACCAGCGCGGTGGCGAGGCCATACCCCCGGGCCAGGGTGAAGTAATCGATGACGTAGATCTGCAGGGCGCAGAAGGCGAACGCCAAGGGCACCGACGCGGAGCGCCGTACGACGTGTGCGCAGCACCACAGATAGGCCGCGCCCGCCAGGACGTTCGGCAGCCTGATCGCGAACTCGCCGTCGCCAAAGATCCGGGTGCTGACGAAGATCAGCAGGCTGTTGAGCGGATGATCGTTGGCGAGATCAAGGCGGCTGAAGCCGAACAAATCCCGGCCGTAGAACATGAAGCTCCACGCTTCGTCGAAGGTGATCTCGCTCGAAGCGGCCTTGATCACGATCAGCCCGAACAGCGCGAAAAGTGCGCCGACCAGCCAGCGTGGGAGTGGCTCGTCCGCCGCCGCCCGCGCCATGGCGGCGCGGGTCAAGGCCTTCGCCCCAGCACGAGAAGCAGCCCCGCTACGGTGAAGAAGGACAGCACGGTGGACACGAGGATCGCCCGCCCGGCCACACCCGCTTCGCGATCATAAAGCCGTGCCAGCATGAACGGGCCGGTACCCGTGGGCAGGCTGGCGATCAGCACCGCGCTGCGGGCCCACAGCGGGGGCATCGGCAGCAGCCAGAACACCAGCGCCGCCGTCACTGCCGGCTGCACCAGCAGCTTCAGCGCCACCACTCTGCCGACGGCCAGGGCGGATACTCCGCCGGCGCTGGTCGAGCCGTGCAGGAACAACCCTATCGTCACCAAGGCGCACGGGCTCGCAGCACTTCCGAGCAGGCCGGTGAAGCTCCGCACCGCATCGGGCAGCCCGATCCCGCCGATGTTGAGCAGTCCGCCCGCCAGCGGCGACAACACCAGCGGGTGCCGGATCATGGCCAGCACGGCCCGCCCCGCGCCCTGGCGGAGCCCGCCGGTCAGTTCGAGTTCCACCAGCAGGATTGACAGCGCGAACAACAGGCACACCGTCAACAGCGTGGCGATGATCACCGGCGTGAGCCCGTCCGGCCCGAACGTGCCGAGGCAGAGCGGGATGCCGATGAAGGCGGTGTTGGCATAGCCTGCCGTCAGGCCCTCGATCGTGGCACCCCCCAGGCGGTGCGCCCGATCCGCCGGCCGCCGCCAGTCCAGCACCAGCCCGATCGCGAACGTTCCGAGCATGCCCATCGAAAACGCCGCGATGAAGGCAGGATGGTCGATCTGCGCCCGGGTCACCTCGGCCGTGGATTGCAGCAGCAGGGCAGGGAGCGCCAGCCGCACCACGAACCGGTTGAGCACGTCGACGCCGTTCGCCCCCAGCAGGTCGAAACGTCCGGCCAGCCACCCGGCCAGGATCAGGCCGAAGATCGGCAGCAGCAGGGTGAGGAGGATATGCATCGGGCTGAGCGGATCGTGCGCTCCCGCGGCGCTGTCAAGCGGCAGCCTTCGCGGAGCAACCGTGTCCCGGTAGTGCCGCGGGCATCTCCGGTCCGACAACCGTCGGCAGGTTCGTCACCCGATCGCCGGTGTCGCATCCCCGCCCTGTTCGTCGAGCTGGCGGCGAAGATCGTGCAGGCGTTGGGTCAGCAACAATAGCTCCGATCGCTCGCCGCCCGCCGCTTCGCCCACGCATGCCGGGACATGAGCCGCACGAGCCCGCAGCGCGCGTCCTTCCGCCGTGAGGCGGATGCGGACCCGCCGCTCGTCCGCATCGTCCCGCTGCCGGCACAGCAGGTTCGACGCCTCCAGCCGCTTGAGCAGGGGGGTCAGCGTGCTGGACTCGAGCTGCAGGTCCCGTCCGAGTTCCGTTACGGTCTGCTCGTCCCGCTCCCACAGGCATCGCATCACCAGATATTGCGGATAGGTGAGCCCGATAGGCCCCAGCAGCGGCTTGTAGATCCGGTTGAAGGCATGCCCGAGCGCATAGACCGAAAAGCAGAGGAGCTGGTCTAGACCGGGGGCTTCGTCGGACATGGCCGCTTTCTCCGGTGGGGGAGCGCTTATCATGTCGGCCGGGGGCCGAAACGGACAGCGCGAGGTCGACAGGACAGCCCCTCAAGAAATGCATTGCACGCGATAAGATCGTGCGCGATATGAATTTGCAGGCGGTTCCGATCGGGCCCGCCGATAGAACCGGGCGCCGCGGCAGGCGTCGAGCCAAGGAAGACAACATGTCCGTCAACGTCCTGTACAACACCTCCGCCACGGCGACCGGCGGTCGCGACGGTCGCGCCGCCACCACCGACGGCACCTTCGACGTCGCGCTGTCCACCCCGAAGGAGCTGGGAGGCGGTGGCGGGCAGGGCAACAATCCGGAGCAGCTGTTCGCGGCCGGCTACGCCGCCTGCTTCATCGGCGCGATGAAGTTCGTGTCGTCCCAGGGCAAGCACGCCAAGGTGCCGGCCGATGCGTCCGTCACGGCCACCGTAGGTATCGGCCCGCGCTCGGAGGGAGGCTTCGGCCTCGAGGTCGCGCTGAAGGTGACCCTCCCCGGCGTCGAGCATGCTGCGGCGGAAGCGCTGGTGGAAGAGGCGCATCAGGTCTGCCCCTATTCCAACGCCACCCGCAACAACATCGACGTCAAGCTCAGCGTCGCCTGACGGGCCGTTCCGACCGGACTCCCGCGGGAGTCCGGTTCTTCCTGCGGCGGCGATCGCGCGGAGTGCGATAGCCCAGCGAACGATGATTGCCTGTGGATGAGACCCGCTCGCGGCTCGGCGCGCGCACCCCATCGTTCGCACGCCAGCAGGCTTTTGAAACGGAGCGTGGCGCTCCCACGGCCGAGAGCGACGTTTCGAGCACCCGGGTTCAGATCGGATACGGTCGACCGTCTTCGTGACGTCTGTATGCGTGAACCGCCGGCAGCCAGACAGGAGGCTGTTTTCGCTGCCCCTCCGGAACTCGTGGTCGCTCCGGAGAACGACCAGCGAGCCGGTGAGCGCACGAGGCGTGCCTCCGGTCCCGGCGCGACGCTCTCGAGCGTTTGGCGACATCGACGGGTGATGTCGCCTGACCGGCTGCGGGACGATGGGGCCGAGGCGGAGGCTCGATGTCTTCGCGTCCACCGTCCAAGTCGGCTCCAAGCCTGACGCCGCCACTCTTGCCCCTTCCGCCAGGCTCGGCTCGGAGCCCGCATCCTGATCGCGCGCTGGTGAGCCTGCCACAAACCTCGCCGCCGGTGAATGGCGCTCATCCGGGCGATTCGTCCCGTCCTCAAACGCGCTCAGGTCACTAGGCTCAGGACCCTTTACGGTGCGAGCCTGACGTGATTCGACGGTATCTGGAGGATGCGGATGCCGAAGATGCCCATGCTGTTTGAGCGCAGATGCGCCGCCTCCAGCCCTTCTTCCCGGTATCACACGGGCTGCGGCGAGTGGACGACCGGCGGGTGGCCGGCGACATTATCTATGTGATCCGCTACGGGGCCTGCAGTGGAAAGATGCCCCGTCCGGCTACGGTCCGATCAGGACGCTCTCAACCGGTTCATCCGGTGGAGCCGCCCGGGCGTGTTTGCGCGCATCTTCGCCGCCCGGGCCGCCAGGGGCAGGGCGCCGCAGCGGCTGATGATCGACGCCACCCGCGTCAAGGCGCACTGCACGGCCGCCAGTCTGCCCCAAAAGGGGGTTCTTGACCTATCGGCCGCACCAAAGGCGGCCTGAACTCCAAACTGCACGCGGCCTGCGACGGACAGGGCGGCCGCGCTGCTTTACTGCTGATCGAAGAGCAACGCAGTGATCACCACGGTGCTGCCCTGCTGCTGCCGATCCTGCTACGGTCGCGCGAACTCCTTGGCGATCGCGGCTGTGACAGCACCTGGTTCCGGTCCATCCTGACCGAGCGCGGCATCACCCCGTGCAGTCCCTCCACACGATCACGCAAGCAGCCCCTGCCATACCACCGGACGCTTTACCGCCAACGGCACCGTATCGAGAACAAGTTCGGCCGCCTGAAAGGCTGTCGCCGGGTTGCGACCCGCTACGACCGCTGCGCACACGCTTTTTCTCGGCCTTCTGCATCGTCACAACCGTCACATACTGGCTCTGATACAGAGGTCGCTCCCCATGCGGGAGCGCGGATCGAAATACGCATTCTGCGCCTCCCCACCATCCGGCGGCACGAAGTGAATGCAGCTATCGCAACCCAGCTCTCATGAGAATTTGAAAGACTGAATGACGAAAATCTCCTAACGCGGTTTACAAACGCCGTCTGCCCGGGATGCGTCGCGTCCGCCGGTTCGGCCATGGAGGCGGCCCGCTCCACTGCGTCATGCCAGGTCGAGAACATGACGTGGACGTAGACGATACCGGTCAGATTTCACTGGAGACTCTGCCTGAAGGCCCGCCGGAGTTGCTTCGATACGGCTGGAAATGATGGATCGATTGGATCACAGACATTTGTTCTGCTTTGAGTAAAGGGCATTTGTGATCGTCTTCCCGAAGAAGACAGGCCCGCATAACGTGAGAGTGCGTGTCTAAGCGCAAGCAGAACACGCGCCGTTGTTGGCCGCTTCGCACACAAGAGGTGCCGGACGAACACGGGAAAGAACATCAAGAGGGAACGTCTCAATGTTGAAGACAGCTCAGGCTATCAAAGCCTGCACGCGCGCGGCCATGCTTGCGGTAACCGGCCTCACCTTGGCTGGTGGCTTCGCCTGCGCCCAATCGACAGCGCAGCCGCCAGCGCTTCCGTCACCCGCGATCAACTACATCACCACGGTCAACGGCAGTCAGGTCACGTTCCGGCTCTACGCACCCAATGCGTCCAGCGTCGCCGTGTCGTATGGGAATGTGGGGCTAGGCATCACGCCGCCCATAACCCCGATGACCAAGGATAGTACCGGCACCTGGAGCCTGACGGCCAACCTGGCGCCCAACATGTACGAATACTTCTTTAACGTGGACGGCTTCCGCTCCATCGACACGGGGGCCCCACTCCAGAAGCCGTCGCGCCAAGTCTCGACCAGCCTCCTGCTGGTGCCCGGTTCGCTGCTGGACGACACACACAACATACCGCACGGGCAAACCCGCGAGGTGACCTACTACTCGGCGGCGCTGAACAAGGAGCGCCATATGCTCGTCTACACGCCGCCCGGATATGACGCGTCGCTCAACCGCTACCCGGTGCTCTACTTCTATCATGGCGGCGGCGACACGATCGAGAGCTGGGCCAAGGAAGGGCGCGGGCCCGAGATCCTCGACAACCTCCTGGCGCTCCACCTCGTCAAGCCGATGCTCCTGGTCATGCCGGACACGCAGACGGACGAGCCGCTGCTCGAGGCAGCTGGGCTGGCCAGCGACGCGGTCAGCCAGAATGCTGCAACCGCCGATGCCGAGCTCATCAAGGACATAGTCCCCTACGTCGACAGCAACTTCCGCACGATCGCGAACGGCAACTCGCGCGCCATCTCCGGATTGTCGCTCGGCGGCATCCAGTCGCTGGTGTCCGGCCTCGGCCATCTGGGTACGTTCAACTGGATCATCTCGCTCAGCGGCGGCCCCATGGACGGTTTTACCAGCACCGTTCTTGATAACGGCCTCAAGCGAGCAGCTCTGGCCAACCGAACACTGCGCGAGTTCGTCGTGACCGCAGGGGCTTCCGGCGATATCGCCTACCAGAACACAGTCAACTTCCAGCAGAAGCTGCAGTCGCTTGGCTTCAGGGACCAGGCATTTTTCCCGACCGGCTATGCCCACGAGTTCAACTTCTGGCGCACGGCTTTCGCCCTTTATACGCCGACGCTGTTCCGCTGATCTCCCGAACGGGACACCGGGTCGTTCATCCCGATCTGTTCGCGGCGCCGGGGACCAGATCGTGACCCTCGGATCAACGGGTCCTGACCCTAGGGGCAGGACCCGTTGATCACAGCCAGAAGATGACGGTGGCGGCGAGGGCAACGGCGGAGAAGAAGACGGTTGGGCAGCGATCGCAGCAGGTTGCGACGCGGCGCCATTTCTTCAGCCGTCCGAACAGGATCTCGATCCGGCTGTGGCGCCGGTAGCGACACTTGTCGTATCTGACCGGCTCGTTGCGCGATCGCCGACCCGGGATACAGGGCTGGATGCCCTTGCTCTGTAAGTCGTCCGTAAACTAGTTGGCGCTGTAGCTGCGGTCGCCGCGCAGCCACTACGCCTTCGGCATATCTTCGAGCAGCACTGCCGCGCCGGCGTAATCGCTGACCTGCTCGGCAGTCATAAAGAAGCTCGAGGGGCGGCCGTTCGCGTCTGAGATGGCATGGAACTTCGTTTTCATGCCGCCTTTGGTGTGTCCGATCAGGCGGCCAACACTCCATTTTTTCGCGGACTAGATGCCGTGCGGTGTGCATTCGGATAGGCTGCGTCGATCATCACCGCCTTGGGATCGGCACCTGCCGCTGCCAGTCTCTCCATCATGCGGAGGAACACGCCCGCGTCGCCCCACCGCTCCCATCGGTCGTAAAGCGTCTTGTGCGGGCTATAGGCGCTCGGTGCATCTCGCCTGTGTTGACCGCCACGGTTACACGAACACGATGCTGCTCAACACCCGGCCATCGCCGACGTGCGTCTTTCGTCCGTCAGCCAAAACAGGTCGCTCATCCCGGTCTGGTTGCGGATAGTGCGCGGCCTCGCCAACGGCGACGGCGCTCGTCTGGTGGCCCGGCGCGGGGGCTTCCCCTATGACGGCATCGAGGATCTGCGCCGTCGCGCCGAGCTGCCCACCGCGGCGCTGGAACGGCTGGCGGAAGCGGACGCACTGCGTGGGCTTCGCATCGACCGGCGCCAGGCGTTGTGGGCGGTGGCCGGCACCGCTGGCACCCTGCTGCCGCTGTTCGCCGCCACGGACGCGCGCCGCAACCTGCCGCTGCCGGAGGCCGAGGAGCCGGCCATGCTGCTGCCGGCGATGCCGGAAGGGCGTGAGGTGGTCGAGGATTACCACACCATGGGGCTGAGCCTGCGCCAGCACCCGGTGGCCGTCCTGCGCGAGGAGCTGCGGGGACAGCGCGCCGTGAGCTGTGCGGAGCTGGCACAGCTGCGCGACGGACGCCGGGTGGTGGTGGCCGGCATCGTGCTGGTGCGCCAGAAGCCTCGGCCAAGGGGGTGATGTTCCTCACCATCGAGGACGAGACCGGCGTCGCCAACCTGATCCTGTGGCCGGACCGGTTCGAGCGGCAGCGCCGGCTGGTGCTGTCGGCCGGCATGATCGCCTGCCACGGCCGGGTGCAGCGCGAAGACGAGATGGCGTACGTGGTGACGGACAAGCGGGAGGACATGCCAGACCTGCTGCGCTCCTTCGGCGAGCAGGACGGCCTCTCCCCGGTCGCCACCGGCGCGGCGACGGCGTCACGCACCCTGGCACGCGCGATCCGCGGAGCGGTTCCGGTACAGGACCGCGTGGAACGCCCGTGCGGGATATTTACACCTCCGACCGGCGTCTCAGATCAGGAGCCAAGCTGCCGACACGGGATTTTCGGTATGAGTTCAAATTTCGGAGTAGCAATCGCCAGTGTTCGGGCCGGAGGCACGTTAGACGAGGCGTGTTTTCACAAGAACCACGTCGCGATGAGGCACAGCGTCGCCAGCAGCGTGACCGCATTGGTGGTCCACCCCAGGATGTTGGTGACACGGCTGTTCGTCCGCTCGCCCATCATGCGCCGGTCGTTGGTCATGAGCATCATGATGAACAGTAGCGGCGGCACCGAGAAGCCTTGGACGATGCCAGACCAGACCAGGGCCCGCATCGGGTTAAAGCCGAGGAAGTTCAGGGCAACGGCCAGCACGGTTACGACCGCGATGGTGCCGTAGAAGAACTTGGCCTGGCTCGGCCGCGTGTTCAGGCTGGTCTCATGGCCGAAGCTCTGCACCAGATCATAAGCCGCGCCCGTGGTCATGACCGGCACTGCCAGGATGCCCACGCCCACCACACCCAGCGCGAACAACAACTTCGCGGCCGGCCCGGCGAGGGGCTGGAGGGACGCTGCCGCCTGCGCTGCGCTGTCGATGTCGGTGTGTCCCGCAGCGTGCAGCGTGGCGCCCGTCGACAGGATGATAAAGTAGAGGATCACGTTCGAGAACAGCATACCGATCATCACGTCGCGTCGCGTGCGGCGCAGCTCCTCGTCGGACGCGCCCTTGCGCTGTGACAGCTTGCGGCGGCCTTCCGCGATCTGATCCTCGACTTCCTGGTTCGACTGCCAAGTGTAGATGTAGGCGGACAACGACGTGCCGATGCACGCGACAATGATGGATAGGAAGTCGACGCTGAACGCGATGTGCGGGATGAGGGTGCCTCGCAGCACCTGAAGGAGGTTCGGCCTGGCGAGGATCGCGGCCGCGACGTAGGCGAACATTGCCAGCGTCAGCCAGCGGAAGATCGTCCGCAGAAGCGCGTAGGAGCCGAAGAACTGGAATGCCAGAACCAGAACCGCGACGCCGACGACGATCCAGGGAACAGGCACCGGCACGAGCAGGTTCAGGGCGGCACCGACGCCGCCCAGGTTGGCCGCCGCCTCGATGATGTTGCCGATGCAGGCGCCGAGCATGATGGGGTAGAGGATCCAGGGCGGATAGCGGTCGCGAATGGCGGCGAACATGCCCTTGCCATAGACGCGCCCGAGCTTGGCCGAGAGATAGACGACCAAATACATCATCGGCAGAACGACGGGCGCGATCCACAGGAATCCCAGGCCATACTTGGCGCCAGCACTGGCATAGGTGCCGATGGCGGAGGGATCGTCATCGGCTGCACCCGTGATGACGCCGTTTCCGATGGTGTGGAGCAGACGTGTCCGGTGCGACTGAGCCTCTATGTTGGGCGTATTACAGGATACCGCTCGCACCCGCTCAGTCATCAAGTCGCTCCAGCCAAACCGTCCGAGCGGTCTTGAAATCCAATGGCAAGGCACGGTTTAGCTGCCGGATCATCGCTCAGTGTTATTAGATGATCACTTAAGGCTGAACAATTAAATCCGGTCGGAACGTCGTTGCCAATCAAAATCCTATGACCACCGAAGCCTGAGGTGCCGCCGTTCTGTCACCACTAGTAGATGTGCGGTCTACGGCTGCCGATGCGCCGGAAGAGGGGAGCCCGTTCCCCAAGGTGTGGGCCTAGGCTGACAAGCTGATCAACACATTGATCTGTCCCATGTCCCATGTTCTGCTCCGAAGCGGCCGGTGCCGAGGTCGTCATCGCCTCCAATGGCAGCCGTCGCCATCTCTCTGCGCTCAACCGCGTCGGCTACCGCCGGCGCAACGTCATCGAGCGCATGTTCTGCAGGATGAAGGACTGGCGGTGCATCGCTACCCGCTCCGACGGGCTCGCCAGACATTGCCTCTCAGCCATCGCAATCATCGCAACCGCTCGCTACCGGCTCGCCTGATCGGGTCGGCAGCCTAGGTGTCGAAACCTGTCGTCGACCGCCGGTCACGTAATGCACCGCAAGACTTACGCATATCGTGTGGACGCAGTACGGGAGGTGTCGCGGCAGGTCATTCGGCCCGAAGGCGGCTCAGGAAGTCCCGCCGCCGGTGACCGGATGGGCGGGGGGCCCGTCGATCCTGGCCAGCCGCTCCCGCTGGTCCGCGGTGCGCATAAGAACGACGTCATCCGATTCTGGATGTTCGAGCGTGTAGGCACCGATGAGCACGGAGCCGTCGCTCGCGGACAGCTGCGCGTCGGAAGCGCCCGCAGGCGGCGCCAAGTAATCGCCCTTCCCATGGTGGATCGCATTACCACCGCCGCCGCCAAGAATGGAAACGGCGCTACCGCGGACCACACGGCGTGTCTCGTGGACCGTGTGGTAGCGATGGTAGGTGAAGACCTGAAGGTCGCGCCATTGCGGAACCCACCCGTTGCCCGCGAATCCCTGGTACTGCTCCGGCATGCCGAGAGCGCCGGATACGTCCTCGAACAGCCTGATCGGAAACCGTGGATTGTGCGGCACCCGATCGTCGCGACGCTAACTGTACAGGCATGCCGGCGGGCAGTTGACGAGACCATCGGTGATCATGGAACGCTCGATCGCGCAAGCGGGTGCCGGTCGCGAGCAACCGGCCGTCTGCGCTGTGACATTTCCTTTCTTCATCCCGACATGTCCGCCTTCGACGCACCGTCACGGACTGCTTGAGTCAGAAGATCGTCGGCGTGATGCCGCCATCGACCCGCAATGCCGCACCGTTCGTGGCGCCGGAAAGCGGACTCGCGACGAAAGCAACGAGTGCCGCAACCTCCTCGGGTTCGATCATTCGCTGGATCAGCGAGGTGGGCCTTTCGGTCGCGAAGAAGCCAGCCTCGATGTCGGCCATGGGTTGGTCGGGATCGGCGGCGACGCTGCGCAGGAAATCCTCGATCCCTTCCGAACGGGTCGTGCCCGGCAGCACCGCGTTGACCGTGACCTTCGTGCCGCGGGTCAGCCCGGCAAGGCCGCGCGAAATCGCCAGCTGCGCGGTCTTGGTCATGCCGTAATGGATCATGTCGGGCGGAACCACCAGGGCAGAGTCGCTCGCGATGAAGATCACGCGCCCACGGTTCCGTCGCAGCATTCCCGGAAGATAGGCCCGTGCCAGGCGCGCACCGCTGAGCACGTTCACCTCGAAGAAGGTCCGCCAGTCCTGATCGGTGATGTCCTCGAAAGGCTTGGATTCGTAGATTCCGAGGTTGTTCACCAAGATGTCGGTCTCGGCTGCCGCTTCCAGCAGAACGGCCGCTCCCTCGGACGTCGTCACGTCGGCAGCCACCGTCTTGATCCGGTCACCGCCGCCCGACGCACCGATCTCGGCTTCCGCCTGGTCGAGCTTTCGCGCAGATCGTCCGACAAGCACGACATGGGCACCCTCCGCATGCAGGCGCTTGGCGATCGCGAGACCAATCCCGGCAGTCGATCCCGTCACCACGGCCTTCGATCCGGTCAGCTGCAGATCCATCGTCACGACCCTTCTTTCAAATGATCATCATCGCGAGCGCCCCCAGCGACACCGGCCATTTGAGGTCGGCGATATCGTCCTCCGGCGGAAATGCCCCAGGCGGCATGACCAGCTTCATGTTCCGGAGCGAGCAACGGCCACGTCCGGCTGCGCGCGGACGCCGTCGAGGGAGATACCGGACGCCGTACGCGCTTGCAGGAAATTTTCTACCACGGTGCGATCCTGTTCAGGATGGAACAGCATCGTGAAGAGCACGCCACAAACGAGCGTCACCCCGCCGGCGATGACGATGGCTGGTGTGAACGACGCGAAGCGCTGCAGGGCGACCCCCATCAGGATCGGCGACAGGATGCCGCCGACATTGCCAATGAAATTGACGAAGCCGCTGACAAAGCCGGCGCCGTGCCGCCCGGCGACCTCCGCAGGCGTCGACCACATCGGGCCGAGGATCGACATCACGAAGGCGTAGCCGAGCGACATCGCGGTGATCGACAGATACAGGTTCGAGGCATACGGCACCGAGAACAGTGCGCATGTCCCCAACAACAGCCCTCCGGCGATGACCAGACGCCTTGCGCGCGCCGAACCCATCCGGCCGCTGGACAACCGCCGCACCAGCCAGCCGGCTCCCAGCACCGTGACCACGCCGAGCACGTAGGGCTCCATCGCCAGTGCGCCGAGGCGCTTGAGCGACAGGTGGTACCGCGCCGACAGATAGGTCGGGTACCAGGTCAGGAACATGAAGTTGATGAAATCCAGACCGAAGTTAGCGACACCCACCGCCCAGAGCGATGGTCGCCGTAGCAGCATGCCGTTGAATCCACGGGGCGCCTTGATCGCTTCTTCCGTCGGACGATCGTGCCGGATCCAGGCGAGCTCGGCCTCCGATACCCGTGGATCCTGGTCCGGATCGTCGCGCACGGCGAGAAAGAACACCGTTCCCAGCGCTCCCGCCACCAGGCCGGTGACGATGAAGGCGACACGCCAGCCCCAGATCCCCAGGATGAAGGCGACCAGGGGAGGCGCCACCGCCGCGCCGACCACCAATCCGAGGTTCTGCAGCGCCATCGCCTGCGAGAACTCGACCCGGGGAAACCAGCGGCTGAGCAGGATGGACGCCGCCGGCCAGGTGATCGCTTCCGCCAGCCCGAACGGGATGCGGAACAGGATCCAGGCGCCAAACGAGCCGGCGGTGGTGGACAGCACCAGCAGCAGGCACCAGCTCCACATGCCGTAGAGGTAGGTCCGGCGCGGCTGCAGCCGCGTCGCGACGATACCGGCCGGGATCTGCGCCAGGGCGTAGGACCAGGAGAAGGCGCTGAAGATCAAACCGAGCTGGGTCGGGCTCAGCTTCAGTTCCACCATCAGGGTGGGCGCCGCCACCGACAGGTTGGTGCGGTCCAGGTAGCTGACGGTCACGATCAGGAACACGAGGAACATCACGTTCCAGCGCATCCAGGTTCGTATCGCCGTTCGGGGCGTTCCCATGGTCGTCTCCTCCCTTCCGCCGTTTCTCGGCACAACTGTTCGCGGTCCAGGCGGCCTTCTGCTGGGCCGTTCCGGGATGCGCGTGCGTCAGGCAGCCGCGACGCCGCCATAGGGGATGTTGTCGCCGCCGTAGCGGCGCGCGCGCAGGTTGGCCTGTTCGCCATGGCCGACGAAACCCTCCAGGGCGCAGAGCCGGGAGCAGTGGCGTCCGATCCGGGCCGACGCCTCGTCGGTCAGCACCCGCTGGTAGGTGCAGGTCTTGAGGAACTTGCCGACCCAGAGGCCGCCCGTGTAGCGGGCCGCTCCCCGCGTCGGCAGCGTATGGTTGGTGCCGATCACCTTGTCGCCGAAGGCGACGTTGGTCCGCGGTCCAAGGAACAGCGCGCCGTAGTTGCGCATGCGGTCCAGAAAGAAGTCCGGATCGCGGGTCATGACCTGGACGTGTTCCGACGCGATGCGGTCGGCGACCGCCACCATCTCCTCGTCGCTCTCGACGACGCAGACCGCGCCGTGCCGCTCCCAGGCCTGCCGCGCGATGCCGGCGGTCGGCAGGATGGCGAGCAGCCGCTCGATCTCGCGCAGGGTATCGGTCGCGAGCGACCGGGAGGTCGTCAACAGGATCGCCGGGCTGTCCGGACCATGCTCGGCCTGGCCCAGCAGGTCGGTGGCGCAGATCTCGCCGTCGACACTGTCGTCGGCGATCACCAGCGTTTCCGTGGGGCCGGCGAACAGGTCGATGCCGACGCGCCCGAACAGCTGGCGCTTGGCCTCGGCGACATAGGCGTTGCCGGGGCCGACCAGCATGTCCACCGCGGAGATGCTTTCGGTGCCCAGCGCCATGGCGCCGATCGCCTGCACACCGCCCAGGCAATAGATCTCGTCCGCGCCGGCGAGATGCTGCGCCGCGACGATCGCGGCGGCCGGCCTGCCGTTGGTGGGCGGCGCGCAGGTGGCGACCCGGGGCACCCCGGCGACCTTGGCGGTGATCACCGACATATGCGCCGAGGCGAGCAAGGGATACTTGCCGCCGGGAACGTAGCAGCCGGCGGCGGCCACCGGGATGTTACGGTGGCCCAGCACGATGCCGGGCAATGTCTCGACCTCGACGTCCCGCAACGCTTCGCGCTGGTGGCGGGCGAAGTTACGCACCTGTTCCTGCGCGAACGTGATATCCGCGAGATCCTGGTCCGACATCTGCCCCAGGCAATCGTCGATCTCGCGACGGGAAAGACGGAAATCGTCTCGTTCGAGGCGATCGAAGCGTGCCGATAACTCGCGCACCGCCACGTCGCCGCGTGCGGCGATGTCGCCGAGGATCGCTTCCACGGTTTCGCGCACCTTGCGGTCGGTCTCGGCGGCGTTCGAGGCGTCGGCGCCGTGCTTGAGCCAGTTCTCCATCGTTGCCTCTCCTGCGACGCTCGTCGCGGCGGTTCACCGGATTTGCTCATCCGGGACTATTGAATACGTATTCAATTCTCGGCCTGGGGAGGTGTCAAGGGCGCGGTCAGGCCCGGACGGGTCGCGAGGACCGTCGCTGGAGAAAGCTGCCGGGCACGACATCCTCGACGGCCGGGCGACCGGGATGCCGCAGTTGATCGAGGACCCGGGCGACGACGCGTTCCGCCATGAGGGCGTAGGGTTGCGAGAACGTGCTGAGGGCGAAGCTCGGCCAGGCGGCGGCCGGGATGTCGTCGAAGCCGATGATCGAGATGTCGCGACCGGGCCGCAGGGCGCTTTCCTCGTGCAGCGTCTGCAGGGCCGCCAGCGCCATGTAGTCGTTGGCGCAGAACACGGCGTCGGGCGGCTTGGGCAGCGCCAGCAGCGCGCGCATGGCGGAGCGCGCACGTTCGAAGTCGAAATGGCCGACGACGCGCAACGGTTCCGGCAGGCCGGCCGCCACCAGGCCACGGAGGAACCCGCGCTCGCGCTCCTGGCTCGTGGAGGCGTTCTCGAGGCCGGCCATGAACGCCGGCCGGCGATGCCCGGCGCGGGCGATCCGCTCGGCGATCACCACCGCGCCGTCCTCGTTCATGCCCGTGACCGTCGAGGTCCGGTGCCCGGGCGTGCGGCGGTTGACCAGCACCACGGGGACTCCGGCCCGGCTGCACTCCTCGGCGAAGCGGGAGGTGATCGACGCCGACGCCAGGATCAGGGCGTCCACGCGGTTGCGCAGCACGTCCTCGAGCAGCGGCTCGCAAGGCGCGCCCGGCGGCGAGGTGAACAGCAGGACCTTGTAGCCGGCGTCGGCGAGGATCGCGGCGATCCGTTCGAGCATCGCCGGATAGAAGGGGTTCTCCAGATAGGACATCGCCACGCCCACCAGACGCGACCGGCTGGTGGTGAGCGAGCGCGCGATCAGGTTCGGTCGGTAGCCGAGCTCCTTGGCGGCGCGCAGCACCTTGTCCCTCGTCTCGACCGCGATGCTGGCGCCTTCGGTGAAGGCTCGTGACACCGCCGGCTGTGAAACGCCCGCGACCCGGGCCACATCCCGTGCCGTCGGCCGCCGGCCGTTCTTGATGCTGCTCATCCCCGCGAGGGTCGGCGAGCCGAGATGTGACGTCAAACAAACCGTTCAGCGACCCCGGGCGGCCTCTCGCAACAAGGTCAGGAAGCGCGTCGGGGTGGCGGTCGGGAACCAGTCTCGCCGGGCGATGGCGTCGACCATGCGCATGGTCTCGGGAACCTGGGATGCGATCACCGTCAGCAGTCCGGCGTCGATCTCCACCTGGCTCTGGTCGCGTGACAGCAGGGAGAGGAAGTCGCTGCAGGCAAGGAGGCCACGGATGGTGGCGACCGAGCCGCTATGGATCGGTGCCCCCGGGCGCCGTACCCCGACCTCGTCGAACAAGCGCTGCCAGCGCTCCCGCGGCACGGAGCTTCGGTGGCCGAGGATCCAGGGGAGTCGGGCCGGTCCTCCAGGCGGCCCATAGCGAGGCCACCGGATGTGCGGCGCGGCCGATCACCGTGATCCGGTGTGCCAGCAGGACCTCCTGCCGCACGTGTCGACCTGGGCGTGAGGCTCGGCGCCTTTCCAGCAGCTGGCCGTTTCGCAACCTGCCTGGCCTGCCATCTCGGGCGTCGAACGCGAGGCGCGGCTATCGGTTCAGGACCATGGACCCCTGATACCGCTTGAGGCGCCGAGGGTCCTGCGCGCCTGAGGAAGGTGACAACCACACGATCCGCGGTGCTTCTTCTCCGTCAGCTCCGACGCATCACGCTCAACCCGCGTGCATCCCCAGTAATTCCGCCCCGCAGTCCCAGCTTCAAGGTCCGGAGCTAGGGGCTGCATCCGCATCGATCTCCGGCCGTCCCCGACAACCGGGCTGTCCTTGACCCGACACCGTCGTGACCGTGGTGCGCGTTCCGGCCCCGGACGGGTGAGGCATGTCTGCAGCACCGCGACCCATAGTTTTCTGGGGACTACGGGCGGTTCCGAAGGGTGGGAGATTTGGTGAAGTCGCCGATCGCGGGCGGAGACGCTGTGCGGCGGCCGGCCGTGTGGGTCCCCTCCGGCGGCGCGCCACTGCCTGAGCCCGGGCCCAGGGGCGGCGGCCTCATCGCCTGCTGCGCCATCGGGTCGGAACGGCTCGCGAGGGCCGACGTCTTGCCGCCCGGCGCCACCAGCCCGAATCGCAACGCCGTGTCGGCCGTGATCATGATCGTGGTCTCGAAAGGTATCGTCAGCGATTCCGGACCGGATGCCTGGGCTGGCCATGTGGTGGGTGCCACCGCGGATGGCCCCAGCTGGTGCGACGCTTTCGCCGCGACATAGCGCGCATGGGCGGGATGCGACGGATCCACCGGCACGAAACCCAGCCCGACCAGCAACTCGAAATTGACGTCCAGATCGGCGTTGAATGTTCCCGCCAGGTTGTCGAACGGCGCCGGTCGGGGGGATGGGGTGCCGGCGCCCTCCACCAGCCGGGCGGTTCCCTGGAAGGTGGCCGGCATCCGCGTATCGCTTCTCGTCAACGACAAACCAGTCTGCTCGATCATGCGGTCCCCACGCGCTTCGGCGGCATCATATCCGTCCCAATCGCCCGTCCGACCTAGGCTCGGGGGTCGGCTGTTTGCCAGGACCCGAGCGCGTGGCTGATCCGGCGAAGACCGCGGGGGTCGCGCACGTCGCGCCGATGCGGCGTTTGCCGGCCGCTGGCGGAACCCTCGCCAGGAACGGCCGCCGCCGCTCGGCCGTCCGCGGTATCCCGCCGTCGGATGATCGAACGGGATCTCGCCCGGCTGGACGCGGTCTGGCCTGGCAGCAGGTCATGCCCCGGCCGGAACGGCGGACGCGCCGCGCATGCCACCGAATGGGCGTCCGCGTCAGGTCGCGCCCCGCCGAGGCGATGTCACCGAGGCACGCCCGGTGCTGGTTCTCGTTCCAGCTCGGAGAATCGGCCGGTGTGGCCGACGGCGGCCAATCGCCGGGCGGTGCGCCAATGCCGCCCTGCACGGAACGCGGCGAAGGAGAGGAACAGGATCGTCACCGTCCAGCTCGCTGCGATCAGCAGCAGGAAGCCGCGGCCATAGCCGAGGCGGATCACGCTGGCGCCCGCGGGGAGGCGCACCCGGAAGCGCCCGTTCTCGACCCGGACCACCGATCCGCCCCGAACGACGATCCCGGCATACGCCATCGCGGGCAACAGGATCTCGTCCGGCCGGTCGCAGCCGATGTCGTAGAAGGGGAACCCGTTCGGGCCGATCTCGGTGTGGATCGTGTGGCAGGACGTCGATCCGATCTGGCCGCCGCTCATCGGATGATCCTTCACCCCCATCGGCGTGTAGTCGAAGAAGTCGATCTTGAGCTTCATCGGGTCGTAGTCGCGGTTGTAGTTCAGCCTGCCGCCCAGAGCCACCATGCCGATCTGCAGGCCTGACAGAGCGGACACCAGCAGCAGCATCGCCAATGTGCGCGGTCGGATCTGTAGCGATGGCATGCAGCCGAGGCTCACGAATGCCGCGATGAACCCGATCGACCGCCATGGAAACTGCATCGGCAGGAGGCGCCCCCACGCTCGCGGCACTTGCCCGAACGGGATCAGGCCCAGGATGGCGATCGTGAAGATCGATGCCACCAGCAGAAGCGGCGGAAACGCCTTCCCCTGGCGCACCACGCTGCCCACGAACCAGAACAACAGGATCGCCGCAGGCAATCCCAGCCCCAGCTGGAAATGGTCCGCGTTCGGCGTCAGCAGGAACAGATTCTCGAATGACAGGCTGTTGGCCTGCATCAGGCGCGGAAAATCCGGCGCTGCGGCCGAGGTCATGAACACCGGCATCCGGGTCGCCTCGAACAGGAACGGCCCCAGAAAGAAGGCGCAGCCTCCCAGCACCACTGGCAGATCCCACACCAGCAACTGGCGCAGCAGCCGTCCGCGCTCGGGCGACAACAGGAGGTAGAGGCCGAGTGCGGCGATCGCGACCGAGCAGGCGGGCAGGTCCGACAACAGCATCAGCGCCAGCGACCATCCGATCAGCCGTGACCGGACGCCGCTCTCGAAGCGACCGAGGCCCGCCAGCAACAGCGGAAGGAAAGCGAGGGCCAGTGCTTCCGCAAGGGCGTAACGCTGATAGAAGTTCGAGGCCATGTAGGGCGACAGGGCGTAGAAGGCCGCCGCACACAGGCGCTTGTTCCTGTCGGCGAAAAGGTCGCGTCCGGCGGCCCAGGCGGTCCAGCCTGCCAGCAGCACGGTGGACAACGCCAACAGCTCGATCGCGTGGTTGATGTCGTGGCCCCACAGAAAGAACCCGGCGAGCAGCACGAACAGCGACAACGGCGGATAGAACAGGTTCCAGCTGTTGCCGAAATACTTGTCGTTGGTGAAGTCGAAGAACGGTGGCAGTTGACCCTGATGCAGCGCCGCCAGCGTCGAGATCAGCCGGTCGAGATGATAGGGCGCGTCCCCTCCCACCCAGCTCAACGGCCGCAGGATCGGCCAGCAGAAAAGAAGACCGGACGCGATCACCAGGAAGAAAGTCGGTCCATCGAAACCGGACCGGCCAGACGAAGGCTTCAATGTCGCGTCTCGGACAGATCCAGGGCCACCAGCGCCAGCAGCGCCTCGCCGGTGATGTCCACGCCCGGGTGCCGCGCGATCGCCGCTTCCGCTTCCGCGTCCGACAAGCCGTGATCGGCCTTCAACAGCGTGACCAACCGCCAATGGTGCAGCCAGCGCTCCTCCACCAGACGGCGGATGCCGTTGCGGCGGGTGGTCGGAATCTCGCGCACCTTTCGCGACAGCCAGAGGCGGTCGAACGTCGCCATGGCCTTGGGCGGGAAGATGTGGAAGGCACGGCCGGTGATCCTCAGCCGCCCGCACCGCGCGCAGTCATAGTCGATATGGCCGGGCGTCTCCCCGGCGAGTGCCGCGGCATCGCCGCAGATGAAGCAGGGCACGCGCGTGGTCGGCACGATGGCCATGGGAATGCTCCCGGGTGGTGGTGGCCCGGTTCTCCGCCGGACCAGCCTCCGGGGCAAGCGGTCGCACGGCCAGAAGGGCAGGTGGCCGGAGGGGCGAGCGGCCAGAAGGGCAGGCGCGGCGGCATCGTCCGATGCTCACCCGGTTCTGGCACCGGACGGGCTTCTGCCCTAGCATCGACCCGATATGTCAGGCGTGTGGCGTCAGGCTCCAGCTATGCGTTGTCCATCGGAGGCCATGATGGGTCCCGCGTCCTGCTCGGTGGTTCGTTTTTCTCCATGAGCCTTTCCGCGGACGTGCTGGAATCGCCGGCCGCGGTGCGGCAGTCGCCGATGGTCATCACGGTGCTGCTGGCCCTGCTGACCGCCGTCGGTCCGATTTCCACCGACATGTATCTTCCGGCTTTTCCGGTGATGAAGGCGGCTCTCGCCGCCCGGCCGGGCGAGGCGCAGATGACGCTCGCGGCCTGGTTTCTCGGCCTATCGGTCGGGCAGCTCACCCACGGTCCGCTCGCCGATCATTACGGGCGGCGGCGACCGCTGATGTTCGGGACGTTGCTCTACACCGTCGCGTCCATCGGCTGCGCGTTGTCGGAATCCATGACCGTGCTGTCGTGGTGGCGCCTGTGGGCTGCTTTCGGGGGGGCGGCCAGCCTCGTGATCCCGCGGGCGGTCATCGCGGACGTGGTGACCGACGGCGTGGAAGCCACCCGGATGATCAGCCGGATGGTGGTGGTCATGGGGGTGGTCCCGGTGATCGCCCCGACCGTGGGCGGCCTGATCGCCCAATACGGCAGTTGGCGCGACATCTTCTGGATCGCCGCCCTGTATGGCGGGTCGTGCGCGCTGCTGATCCACCTGCTGTTGCCGGAAACCGCCCGCACCCGGCATTCCGCCAGGCTCCGGATCGGGGAAAGCCTCGCGCGCTACGTGCTGGTCTGGCGCAGCCGCTCCTTCCGAAGCCACGCCCTGGAAGGAGGCTTCGCCACCTTCAGCCTGTTCGCGTTCCTGGGCGGAGCGCCGCCGGTGTTTCTCAACCACTACAACCTGACCCCCGCCCAGTTCGGGGAGGTCTTCATCCTCAACGCGGTGGGCTACATCCTGGGCACCCAAGCCAACGCGAGGGTGGCCGCTCGCTTCGGACCCGATCGCGCCCTGACCGATGGCTGCCTCAGTCTGTTCGGCACCGTCCTGATCATGCTGGTGCTGGCGATCACCGATCGGGGCGGCCCGATCCCGATGGCCCTGGCGATGATGGGATGCATGGGCGCCCTCGGCTTCGTGCTGCCCGGGGCAGCGGTGGGCTCGGTGCTGCGCAACAACCGCCATGCCGGCGCCGCGTCGGCCCTCTACGGCACCACGGTGTTCTTCGTGGGTGCCGTCAGTACCGCCCTCGTGGGGTGGATCGGCTCCGAACGTCCGCTCGCGATGGTGCTGCTGATGTTGCTGGGCGCGGCGCTCGCCTTCGCCTTCGATCGCCAGCGGCCGAGACCACGCTGAGGTCGGCGCCACCTCCCGCGGCGGCGCTCATCTTGGGGTCCCGGCCGTCGCGGGCACGGGCATGAGCCAGCTCGTTCCGGCCCGGGATTACCGCGTCGTCTGCGCACGGCTGGTCCCGCACGGCACCGGACGTTGTTTGCAGGACTTGGCTTCATCGCCCCGGCGCCCTTTCCGGTAGGCCCCGGCCCGATCCATAATGATCCCCGACCAGAAGGGGCCGCCTCCCGGTGGCCCGAGGGGAGGGGAGCCGGGATGCCGAACAAGGAACCGTGGGCATCGTCGCCGACACGGAGAGTGGTGGCGCGGAAAGGCATTGCCGCCGTGCCGCTCCTGGGGACGGCCCTGCTGCTGTCCGGATGCGGCCACGACGACAAGGTCGCCAGCCTGTCCGTCACCTGCAACGGCAGCCTGGTGCTGGCGGGCGCCCGCAGCGTCGAGGTGAATGCCACGTCCGGCACGACCTCGCTCAGTTTCCCCGATCCCAACAACCCCGACCATACCGGGAGCCTCCAGGTGGAGCCGGGCAGGCCGTGCACGGTGGCACTGCAGCTGGACAAGAAGCCGGACGGTAGTTCCTGATGCGGTGCTTTCCCGCGCCTGAGGCGGCGGGCGGTCGGCGGCGCGGCCAGGGGATGGCATCCCCGCTGCTGGCGGTCGCGGTCGTCTCCCTGTTCGCCATGGGCACGACGCCCGCGATGGCGGACGATGATCCGGATGCCAAGCCGGTGACGCTGCCGATGGAGGATCCGGACCTCCATCGGCGGCTGGACCACGTGCTCGCCGTGCTGCGCCAGGACGATGCGGCGGCCGGGAAGTCGTGCCTGGACTCGATGGCGAACGTGCACGCGGACGAGAAGACGGTGGACGGCCTCAGCGGCAGCATCTCCGACAGCGGCCGCAAGGTGGAAGGTCTGGACGTCGCCAGGGACGTGCTGGAATCCGACTACGAGGCGGCGATCAACGCCTGCCGGCCCGACGCGGAACGTTCCTGCGGCACGCGGCCCCGCGCGACCTGTGCCGAGTTGAGGGGAGGTTCGCCCCGCTAACCCTGTCTCCCTTCAAGGCACCACGATCAACGGCTTGAGCGCCCGGGGGCAGGCGTCGATCCGCTGGCCATGGATGATCCATGGGTTGTCGGTCTGGTAGGGTTGGCACACGGTGACGACGTCCTTGCCGAAGAACTGTCCCATCGCCCTCAGCATGTCCGGCGCGTCTCCATCGAGAACGTGACGCCCGGCCGGCTGCCACGTGCCGCGCACCAGCATGTCGGCGCCGTCCGGTGGCAGGAAGAATGCCATCTCGTCGGTCCCTGCGGTGCGGCCCGACAGCCAGGTCTTGTCGCGTCCGTCCCGTGCGAGGTTCAGGGCGTTGAAGTCGGCCCTCAACCCCCGGCCGCGGTCATGCAGCGGTATCGCGAGCGCCAGTGTCATCGCGCCCGCGGCGGCCCAGCCGGACCATGACCGGGCCGTGCCGCGCCCCAGGAGGGTTTCCAGCGCCATCACCAGCAGGATCGCCAGCAGGTCGCCGAACCACAGGCGCGTGGCCTCGTGCCTCTCGCAGCAGACCGCCCCGTAATGCAGCAGGGCGCTCGACACGGAGAACATGGAGGCGCCCGCGATGGCCAGCAGCAGGGCCAGATGGAACGCCGTGAAGACCGGGCGCCCCATCGCGCGTCGCCACAGCAGCACGAAGCCGAAGGCGAACAAGAGGCCGCCGAGGCGGGCATCGCCGCCGGTGACGAGCTCGACCGGCCAGAACCACGAGGCGCGCAACAGGGCCTCCACCGGATGCCCGGTGACGGCCGAGTGCTGCGACCCGAGCTCGGCGAGGCCGGCCCGGAAGCGGAGGATCAAGCCTATCACGCAAAGCCCGGCCAGCCCGGGGAGCGCCCACCAGAGCGGTTGTCGGCGGAAGCTCGCGTCGACCCGCCGGCGGAAGATCGCCAGCACCGACATGGCGGCGGCGAAACAGACCGCGAAAGCGGCTCCGACCTCGCTGCTGCCGGCAGCGATCAGGAGCAGCGTGGCCGCCGCGAGCCGCCGGCGCGGGCTGGACAGGTCGGACAACAGGAACAGCAGCGCGCTGGCGGCACCCACGGTCGGCAGATAGGCGCCGGCCGCCATGGGCCAGAAGAACAGCTCCGTCACCGGCCCGGTCAGGAGGCAGAAGGCGAACAGCGAACTGCCGAGCGCGAGGGCGACCACCGAACGTCCGGAGCGTCCCGGCAGCACCAGCCAAGCGGCGGCGGCGACCACCGCCACGACCGCGAGCCACAACGGCATCAGGAAGGTCCGGATCAGCGGCCGGTCCGTCACGCTCACGGCGAGGCCGTACAGGTGCAGCAGCAGTTCCGAGACCGGCCGGGGACTATATTCGAGCCGGATACGCAGCACGTCCCACCGCCATGGATGCGGCTGGCCGAACATCACGTATTCGTCGCTCTGCCACCGGCCGAGCGAGAGTTGCATCAGGTAGGCGGCGATGCAGCCGCCAGCCATGATGAAGATCAGCGCGGCGGACCAAGGTAGCGGGCGCACCCTGCTTCCAGCGCGGGAGCGTAGTCGGGTCATAGGCTGGCGGATCGTCTTCCAGTCGTTCACGAGCACAATCCCTGTCGACCACCCCGCGAGCAGCACGGCAGGCAGCATGTAGCGCGGCTTGAGCGTATGGCTGTAGAGCGGCGCCATCGCGAACGCGGCCAGCATCCCGGCGGCGATGATGTCGGGGCCCCCCAAGGGAGCCCGGCGGCACAGGAGCCTGACGGACGCGAGACAGCCGAGCACCAGCAGCGCCGGGTAGACCCAGATCACGGCGGAAACGATCGTCGGCAGCGGCGAGCGCAGCTTCTCGAGCCCGTCCGGCACCGGGCGCCCGGTGATCATCGCGATATGCCCGGTCAGCCAGTGGGGCCAGGGACGGTTGAAGCCGTACTCGCTCGGCAGGACCCCGTGCCACCCCTCGGGCGACAGATAGAGCAAGGTGCTCCGGAGATAGGTGACCAGCAGATCCTGTGGATGATGTAGCAGCGCCGACCGAACGATCGCCGAGCACCGCTTCTCGAACGACGCCTCCTCCGGCGTCCCGTGCAGGCGCTGTTGCAGGAAGGAGCGGGCATAGGCCGGACCGTCCGTCCACACGGCGGCTTCGCGCCGGTCATAGCGACCGAGCTGCAACCGGTCGAACTCCTCCGGCGTGATCTCCACCCCGGCCCTCCGGAAATCCTCGATGCGCAGCGCCGGCAGGAAGACGCCCATCGTATACAGGCCGGACTTCCAGTTGAGAAAGAAGTGCCCCCGCGCCGGCGGAGACGCGACCTGACCGTTGGCGACGCCGAGCACGGTGCCCGATGCGACCGGCAGCAGAAGCAGCATTAACAGGCGCCTGCGTATTCCGCCCCGCGCGCTGCCCTTCTGGCCGGCCCCGCGCGCACTTGGACGGAAGCTGGCGATCAGACAGCACAGCACCGTTCCAAGCGCGATCGGCAGGAAGGCCACGCGCAGGAAGATCGTCGCGGTGATGGTCACGAATGCCAGCAGCAGGCCGAGCCGGCTCGACCGGAACAGGAAGGCGGGCAGGGTGGCGAGGAAGCACAGGAAAAGCCCGCAGGCGGGCGCGTCGGTCAGCCAGAAACGGGCGTAGGACTGGTTGAGCGGGTCGAGCAGCAGCAGGCAGGGCAGTGCGGACGGCAGCACCAGCCCGGTGCCGTGCCGGCGCGCGGCGCGGTGCAGGCACCAGAGCCCGAGGCCGAGCAGACACGCCTGGACCAGGATCAGCGACGCCGATCGACCGGTGGTCGTGACCAGCCATCGGCCGGCATAGCCATAGATCCAGGAGCGATCGAGAGGCACCCACCCGGAAAGGCCGGTGGCGAAATAGGCCGTGGGATCTCCCTGGTAGAAGCGCGGCACGTGATCCACCGCCACCAGCAGAAGGGTGACCGCGACCATGAAGATGCCGACAGGCCACGAACTGCCGAGGAAGGGCGTGAATCGGCTACGGGCGGCACGGGCCGCGTGCTGGACAGGCGCTGAAGACATGCGTGAGGTTGCGTCCCTTTGAAACGCCGCGGCGCGGACGGATCAGGCCTGTCCGGTCTGCTCGCCGCGGAACGGCTGCGACCGGCTCCGGCCGGTTTTCAGGAAGAAGAGTCCGGTGTCGCGCGGGAAGGGGGCATCGGTTCGGCCGGCTCCGCGAGCGCCTCGGAAAAGAACGGCTCTAGCAGCGCGGCAAGGGCTTCCGGTGCCTCTTCGGCCACGAAATGCCCGCTGTCGAGCTCCGATCCGAGCACCTCGTGGGCCGCGCAATGCTGCCAAAGGGTGCGCGGGTCGTACCAGCCGCCGATCCGTCCGCGCCGCCCCCAGATCACCATCATGGGACAGGGTATCCGCCGTCGCTGCCCGCGTTCCATCATGTCGAGCGCCGGCACGGGGCCCTCGGCGGCCGCGCCATGGCCGCGGCGCTCCTCGTTCCAGGCGCCTTCCAGCAGATAGTCGGCCACCGCCTCGGCATCGAAGAAGTCCCGCGGCTCGTCGGGTGCCGCGAGCCGGAACCATTCGTCCGGCGCCTTCACCGCGAGCGCTTCGGGCTTGGGATGGAGCTGCCCGAACCAGCATCCGCGGTAGCCGGAAAGCGCGAACGACATGTCCGCGCGCCCGACATGGTCCAGCACCGGCACCACCTCCACCACGGCCAGCCGCTCCACGCGCTCCGGCACGTCCAGCGACAGGCGACAGGCGACGTGGGCGCCGAAATCATGGCCCGCCACCCCGAACCGGTCATGTCCCAGCGCATCCATCAGCCGCAACAGGTCGAGCGCCAGTTCGGCCTCCGGGAGGTGGCCGGGCAGATCGGGACAGACCACGTGAAAACCGGCTGCCGCCAGCAGCGGCGCGACCCGGTGCCACATCGCATGGGTCTGCGGCTGGCCGTGGAGCAGCAAGAGCGGCCGCCCGGCACCACCCGCCCGGAAGCGGTAGCGCGTGCCCGCGATGGTCGTGTGCTGGAGGGAAAAGCCTTCAAAGAACATCCGGGGATCCGCTACGGCCTCTCGATCCATGGTGCGCCGCCCGCGCGGACGGGGCATCCCCCGGGTTGTTCACGAAGCCGGGTTCGGAAACAACACCGGCAGGCGGCGCGGGCATGGCGGCGGGGCGATGGCGGCCCCGGCTTCGAGCGAGGAATTACGATGGCGGGTCTGGACGGGGAAAGCCTGGAATCGCTTCGAGCACTCGGACACCGGATGCTCGACGACCTGTTCGATCGCCTGGAAGCACAGGGGCGGGGCGAAGGTCCAGCCTGGCAACCGACCCCGCCGGACGTGCGCCTCGCGTTGCTGGACGAACCGCTTCCGGCCGCCCCGGCGGACCCGTCGCGGCTCTACGACGAGATCAGGGAGCGGATCGTCCCCTACGGCATCAACAACACGCACCCCCGTTTCATGGGCTGGGTGCATGGCGGGGGGACGGCGGTGGGAATGCTGGCCGACATGCTGTCGGCCGGGCTCAACAACAACCTGGGCGGCCGCGACCACGCGCCGGTGCTGGTGGAGCGCACCGTGGTGCGCTGGGCGGCCGAGATGCTCGGGATGCCGCCGAACAGCGGCGGCATCCTCGTCACCGGCTCTTCCATAGCCAACATGATCGCGGTGCTGACCGCGCGCCGGCGGGCCGCGGGACCGGCCGTTCGCGTGGACGGCGTCGACAAGCGGCTGGTCGGGTATGCCGGAGCGACCGCGCACGGGTGCGTGGCGCGCGCGTTCGACATGGCCGGGCTGGGAACGGCGGCGCTCCGGGTGATCCCATGCGACGACCGGCACCGCCTCCGCGCCGATCTGCTGGCGGTCCGGGTCGCCGAGGATCGCGCCGCCGGGCTGATCCCCTTCATCGTGGTCGGCACGGCCGGCGCAGTGGATACCGGCGCGGTGGACGATCTGGACGCGCTGGCGTCCTTCTGCGCCGCCGAGGAGCTCTGGTTCCACGTGGACGGTGCGTTCGGCGCGCTCGCGGCGCTGTCGCCGCGCCTGCATCCCCTGATGGCCGGGCTGGGACGCGCGGACAGCGTCGCGTTCGATTTCCACAAATGGGCGCAGGTTCCTTATGACGCCGGGTGTGTGCTGGTGCGCGACGCGCCCTCGCAGGCGGCGGCCTTCGCCCAGAGCCTGGCCTATCTGTCGCGCGCCGACCGGGGAGCGGCGGCCGGCGCGCCCTGGCCGTGCGATCTGGGTCCGGACCTCTCCCGGGGCTTCCGGGCGCTGAAGGTGTGGATGACGTTGCGGAGCTTCGGCACGGACGGTCTCGGCCGCATGGTGGATGGGTGTTGCGCCGTGGCGTCGCATCTCGCCGCCAGGGTGGAACGGGAGCCGATGCTGGAGCTGATGGCGCCGGTGCCGCTCAACATCGTCTGTTTCCGGGTGACCGTGCCGGGGCGTCCCGACCTCGACGATCTCAACGAGGAACTGGTGAAGGACCTGCACGAGAGCGGCATCGCCGTTCCGTCCACCACCACCGTGGGCGGGACGCGCGTCATTCGCGCCGCGATCGTCAATCACCGCACCGGCCCGGAAGATGCGGATGCGATGATCGACGGGCTGCTGGCCTTGCTGGACAGGAGGCTCGCCGGGGCGCGGCCGCTACCGTGACCCGGACTCGCGTCAGAAATTCGGATGGAAGCGCAGGATCGCCGCCAGGGGCGAAAGCGCCAGCAGGCCGTAGAGCCCGATCAGGGGCAGGCGGGCCGGCCGTTCGGCGGCCTCCGTCGCCCGCAGGAAGACGCGGCCGCAACTCCTGACGAGCAGCACGGCGAATACTCCCGCGGCGCCGATCAGCAGGTTCTGCCGCACGCCTGCCGCCGGCTCCGCCAGCAGGGCGATCACGGGCAACACGAAGCCGAGCCCGGTCAGAAGTCCCATCCCCGCGACCCGCAGCGCGACCTCGATGCCGGATCGGCGGGGCGGACGCGGGCCCTGCGGCGGGATCTCCATCGCGAACGGCGTTCTCAGGCGGCCCGGACCTGTGCGAGCCGCCGGTTCTGCTCGTCGAACAGCTCGCTCAGCTCCTGCATCATGGTGCCGCCGAGTTCCTCCGCGTCGGTGATGGTGACGGCGCGCCGATAATAGCGGGTGACGTCGTGGCCGATGCCGATCGCGATCAGCCCCACCTGGGGCGAACGCTCGATGTCGGCGATCACCTCGCGCAGGTGCTGTTCCAGATAGTTGCCGCTGTTCACCGACAGGGTGCTGTCGTCCACCGGCGCGCCGTCGCTGATGACCATCAGGATGCGACGCGATTCCGGCCGTGTCCGGAGGCGGCGGAAGGCCCAGGCCAGCGCCTCGCCGTCGATGTTCTCCTTGAGCAATCCCTCGCGCAGCATCAACCCGAGGTTTCGGCGCGCCCGCCGCCAGGGCATGTCGGCGGCCTTGTAGACGATGTGGCGCAGATCGTTCAGCCGCCCAGGTTCCCGAGGCTTGCCGGCCGCGACCCAGCGTTCGCGGCTCTGGCCGCCCTTCCAGGCCCGGGTGGTGAAGCCCAGGATCTCCGTCTTGACGCCGCAGCGCTCCAGCGTGCGGGCCAGGATGTCGCCGCACATCGCCGCCACCGTGATCGGGCGGCCACGCATCGAGCCGGAATTGTCCAGCAGCAGCGTCACCACCGTGTCGCGGAAATCCGTATCGCGTTCCCGCTTGTAGGACAGCGACAGCGTGGGGTTGGCGACCACCCGGGCGAGCCTGCCCGCGTCGAGCAACCCTTCCTCCAGGTCGAATTCCCAGGCGCGGGTCTGCTGCGCCATCAGTCGCCGCTGGAGCCGGTTGGCCAGGCGCGACACCACGCCGTGCAGGTTCAGCAGCTGCTGGTCGAGCTGCTGGCGGAGCCTTTCCAGCTCGTCCGGGTCGCACAGTTCCTCGGCCCCGATCTCCTCGTCGAATTGACGGGTGAACGCCTTGTAGGCCGACTCCGCGCCCGCATCCGGGAGCTCCCGCGGCCGCTGCGGACCGCCCGGACGGTCGTCGCCGTCCGACGTACCCCGGTCGTCGTCGTCCGGCTGGTCGTCTTCCGGAGCGGCGCTGCTGCTGTCCTCCGGCTCGGCGCCGACGGTCTGATCCGATCCGGCGGCGCCCTGCTGGTCTTCAGGCGTCGGCGGCTGGTCGGGCTGATCGTCTTCCGCGTCCGGATCGGGCTGGCTCTGCTCGTCGTCCGGCTCGTCGTCCTGTTCGGATTCGGTTTCGGCTTCGGCCAGGTCGTATGCGGCCAGCAGACGCCGAGCGGCGCGGGTATAGGCCGCCTGGTCATCCTGGGCGACGCGGAGTTCGTCCAGCGCCTTGTTCGCGGCCTCGCCGATCTCGCCGCGCCATTGCGCCAGCACCCTGGCCGCCGTGGGAGGCGCCATCTCGCCGGAAAGCCGCTCGCGGGCCAGCAGCGCCAGCGCGGTTGCCATCGGCATCTGGTCCTTGCGGCTCATCCGGTCGAAGCCGGCCTGCTCGCATTCCTGTTCCAGCCGGCCACGCAGATTGGCGGCCACCCCCTGCATGTGGCGGGAGCCGACGACCTCGATACGCACCTGTTCCAGCGCGTCATACACCTCCCTCGCATCGCGCGGCCCGGGAGAGCGGGCGGCATGCACCGCGCCATCGTGATGGCGCAGCCGGAGGGCGGCGGCGTCGGCGGCGCCCCGCAGCCGCATCATCTCCGCCGGCGGCAGCGATCGGCTGGGCTGTGGCAGGCGCACCCGTCCAGGCCCCACCTGCGATGGCCCGGCCTGGAACGTGACCTGCACGTCCTTCTGGCCGCCCATCGCGCGCAGGGTGCCGGCGGTGGCCCGCTTGAAGTCCTCGTTTCGGTCGCTGTCGCCCTTGCTCATGGGAGGACCAACGCGCGTTTCAGCGGGCGCGGCCGGCGAACAGGCCGGTCGGCAGTTCCTCGTTGAAGCAGCGCTGATAGTACTCGGCCACCGTCTGCCGCTCGGCTTCGTCGCACTTGTTGAGGAAGGTGACGCGGAAGGCGAAGGCGAGGTCGTTGAAGATGCGGGCGTTCTCCGCCCAGGTCAGCACCGTGCGAGGCGACATCACGGTGGAGATGTCGCCGTGGATGAAGCCGGCACGCGTCAGATCGGCCAGCGCCACCATGGACTCCACGCGCTTGCGTTGCGCGGCGTCGCGACCGTCCCAGCCCATCTTGGCCAGCACGATCGAGACCTCCTGCGGCGCCGGCAGGTAGTTCAGCGTGGTGACGATGCTCCAGCGATCCATCTGCCCCTGATTGATCTGCTGGGTGCCGTGATACAGCCCGGTGGTGTCGCCGAGGCCCACGGTGTTGGCGGTGGCGAACAAACGGAAGGCCGGATGCGGCCGGATCACACGGTTCTGGTCGAGCAGGGTAAGACGGCCCTCGACCTCCAGCACGCGCTGGATCACGAACATCACGTCAGGGCGGCCGGCGTCGTACTCGTCGAACACCAGCGCGCAGGGATGCTGGAGGGCCCAGGGCAGGAGCCCTTCCCGGAACTCGGTGACCTGCTGACCGTCCTTGAGGACGATCGCATCCTTGCCCACCAGGTCGATGCGCGAGATGTGGCTGTCGAGGTTGATGCGGATGCACGGCCAGTGCAGCCGGGCCGCCACCTGCTCGACGTGGGACGACTTACCGGTGCCGTGATAGCCCTGCACCATCACCCGGCGGTTGTGGGCGAAGCCGGCCAGGATCGCGAGGGTGGTCTCGCGGTCGAACTTGTAGGTCGGATCGACGTCCGGGACATGCTCGGTCCGGAGCGAGAACGCCGGGACCTCGAGGTCGCTGTCGATGCCGAACTGTTCGCGCACCGACACCATCCGGTCGGGCATATCCAGCACGCTGGTGGGGGGCAATCCCTCGGTCGCGGCACCGCCCGGCATGGCCTCGTTGCCCGTCGCGGTCAGTTCGGCGATCTCGTCCATCAGGGTCTTCGTTCCGTGTGTTCTGTGAGCAGACCGGAAAGCCGGAGCGTTCCGACGGTTCCGGGTTCGGGGCGGGGCGGCCCCGCGGCTCCTCCCGTCAGGCAGTGGCGGGATGCCGGATGGCGTTGAGATGGGCCCGCAGCGCGGTATAGGCAACGTTTATGGTCTTCAGCCGCTCCTCGGCGTCCCGGTCCCCGTTGTTGGCATCGGGATGATGCCGCCGGGCGAGATCCTTGTAGCGGCTCTTCACCTCGTCGAGCGACACCGGCCACCCCAGCCCGAGCGTTTCCAGCGGCTCGCGAAGCGCTTCCGGCCTCGGATCGGTGTTCGCCCGCCCGCCCGCGCGCTTGTTCCGTCCGGCCAGGGGCGCACGCCCGGTCAGCAGGCCCAGCGGGTCCAGCAGCTGTTCCTCGTCGAACGGCTGCCCGCGCCCCACCTGTCCGAGACGCCAGGACGGCCGGTTCCAGGACACGTCGGCCCGCAGATGCGCCTCGATCTGGCCGGGCGTCATGCCCTTATAGAAATCCCAGTTGGCGTTGTACTGCCGGACATGCTCCAGGCAGAACCACCAGTAATCGTTCAGCGCCTGCCGGGAGCGGGGGGCGCGATAGCCTGCCGCGTGCGTGCACCCCGGCATGTCGCAGGTGCGGTCCGGCGCTGCCGGGTCCGGATCGAAGGCCCGGTGTCGCTGGGTCCGTGAAGTCATCGGGCCGTTTATGTGCGCCTCGTCCTCGCGGGTGCAAGAGCGCGCGGGACGTTGGAAAGCGGTCCCATCCCGAACCGGTGCGGCGGGAAAACGGTTCCCGCGGCATCCGACATGATGTGTCGCGTCCGCGCCGCTTGCGGAGGAGGCACGGACCGCCCGACACTGCGGTTCGATGGCAGCGGAATTCATGGAGGTGGGTGTGGGCAGGCGACCCGACGAGAACCGGACGCGCGAGGAGCGCATCCGCGGCCTGATCTGCGAGGCGTTGGAGCCGCAGATGGTGGCGATCGAGAACGACAGCGCCCGCCATGCCGGCCACGCGGGCGCCCGGGAGATGGCCGAACGGGGAGCGGGCGGCGAGACCCACTACCTGATGCTGGTGGTGAGCGGGGCGTTCCGCGGTGCCGGCCGGGTACAGCGTCAGCGCCTGGTGCACGAGATCCTGGCCGACGAGTTCCGCACCGGGCTGCATGCCCTGTCCCTCACCCTGCGGACGCCCGAGGAACAGGCCTCCGCCTCCGCCGCGTGACGGCGAGGCGTCGCGGGGTCGCGATCATGGCAGGTAGTACCAGGGGTTCGGGAGCTTGAAGCCGCGCTCCGCATGGCCGCCGAGCAGGTCGGACCATTGGTCGCCCACGGTGGCGAGGATGGTGTAGCCCTGCCGCTCGATCTCCGCGCGGGCCGGCGCCTTGAAGTCCTCGGCTTTCGCGAAATGCGAGCCGACCGGCTCCAGCACCAGCCCGGACCAGTCGGCATAGCCCGCCTGCCTCAGATTGCGCGCGGTGGCGTCCGTCTCGTCCGCCTTGCGGCCCGTGATGAAGAAGACCGCGACGCCTAGGGACCGCGCCCGCCGGGCGAGGGCGAGGGTGGGGGCGATCGCCGGTGCCGCGGCCCGGTCCACCCAGCTGCCGAAACCGCACGGCCCCGCGGGCAGGTGGTCGCAGCGTCCGCCGAAGATGAAGCCGAAATCGTCGGCCACCATGCTGTCCCAGTTCGACAGCGAGGTTTCGTCGATGTCGAGCACCAGGGCCGGCTTGGACACCGCTGCCGCCCGCGCGGCGAGCCAGTCTCCCGCCAGCGCGTCGACCCGGGCGAGGTCGCGCTCGTAGCGCCCGTCGTCATGATAGCGGCGCGCTTCCTGTTTCAGGAGCCCGATATTGGCCTGGGCGGCGATATCGGGCTCGGCCGGGGCCGTATCGACGGCCGGCGAGGGGGCTGCGCAGCCTGACAACAGCGCCAGCGAGAGCATGATCGCCGGTGGCGCCCATGGCGACCGGTGCCGGAACACGGGATGGGCGGGACGCCGGTGGTCGACGGGATGAGGCAAGGGCGGGATCTCCAGGGCCGGCTATGCTTCCGCTGTGCCCCGTCGCGGGGTCGGCGGCAAGCATCCTCGCGGCGATCGGTCGTGCAACCGCGGTTTGCTGGACAACCTCCGGTGGGGTAGCGTCCGGTCTTGATGCAGACGCGGACGGAGGTGGAGATGGCCGACATCGAGGGAGCGGCGCCCGTGACGGCATCCACCCGGTTCAACGGCTATTTCGACCGCTACGAATCCGGCCGTGCGTCCGGTTGGGCGACCGATCTGGCCGCGCCGGATCAAGGAGTGACCCTGACGGCCCTGGTGGACGGTCGCGAGGTGGCCAGCGTCCCCTGCGATGGGCCCCGTCCGGACGTGCAGGCCGCGCTCAGCCTTCCGTCGCCGCTGGTGGCCTTCGCGTTCGATCTTCCCGACGAGTTTCTGGACGGCAAGCCGCGCAAGATCAGCTTCCGTCTCCCCGACGGTTCGGTGCTGCCGCATATGGGCGCCGAGGGACTGGCCAGCCTCCAGCCCCATCTGGAGATCGCGGACCAACCGCCGGTGGCTGTCCAGGGAAATGTGGACGGCTTGGTGCACAACGCTTTGAGAGGCTGGGTGCTCCGGAAGGTCGGGCGTTCCGGGACGGCTCATGCGCGATGCGACGTGCTGATCACCTGCGAAAACGTCAAGATCGCCCAGCTGCGCGCGGACCGGTTCCGACGCGACGTCGGCAACGTGCTGGGCTGCGATCCGAACTGCGGTTTCGAATTTCAGATCCCGCATGCCTTCCAGAAGAGCTACCCGCAGAAGTTCCGGGTGTTCCTGCTGCCGGAGATGCTGGAGCTGGACAACAGCCCGTTCGAGACCGCCACGGTCTCGAACTTTCTCGAAGGCAAGCTTGTTTCCATCTCCAACGACATGAGCAGGCTCTATTCCGACATCGAGCGACTGCGTCGCGAAATCACGGCGCTGCTGCCGAGCCAGGGCTACAACATCAACGACTATGATCGCTGGGCCAGGCGATACTACGAGAACCTGCGCGCCCGGGTGGCGGCTGAACGCCGGCAGTTGCGCGAGCGCGGCGAGTTGCCGCCCGAGCCGTTCGTCACCGTGATGGTGCCGACCTACAAGCCGCTGCTGTCGGATTTCGTGGCGGCGATCGACAGCGTTATCGCGCAGACCTACGAGAACTGGGAGCTGGTGATCGTCGATGACGGCTCCAAGTCGCGAGAGGTCTCCGACAAGATCGACGAGTACTGCGCCCGCGACAAGCGCATCCGCTGCATCCGGTCGAAGCGCAACGTCGGCATCGCCCGGGCGACCAACGTCGCCATGGAAGCCGCGAAGGGCGAGTGGACCGTCTTCTTCGACCATGACGACCTTTTGGTCGACGTCGCGCTGGAGGTGATGATCCGCCGCGCTCAGCAGACCGGCGCCAAGCTGCTCTATTCCGACGAGGACAAGATCGACCAGGCGGGCTATTTCCTGGAGCCGAACTTCAAGCCGGACTGGAACTACCGCTACGTCCTCGGCTGCAACTATGTCTGCCATCTCACCGTGATCGAGACGGCGACCATGCGCAAGGTCGGCCTCCTCAAGAAGGAGTATGATGGCGCCCAGGACCACGACTTCATCCTGCGCTGCTCGGAGATCCTCGCCCCGTCGGAGATCCTGCACGTCGCCGAGATGCTCTATCACTGGCGCATCACGCCGAACTCGACCGCAGCCGACGTGTCGAAGAAGGGCTACGCGGTGGATGCGGGCGTCCGGGCGGTGGCCGATCACCTCAAGCGCAAAGGGCAGGTGGCGGAGGTCCAGTCCATCAACGGCCTCACCATCTACGGCGTCCGCTGGATCCCGCAATCCACCCCCCGCGTCTCCATCATCATCCCGTTCCGGGACCAGATCGAGACCACGCGCGAGTGCGTCGCCAGCCTGCTGGAGAACACCCGGTACGAGAACTACGAGATCGTGCTGGTCGATAACTGGTCCACCTCCGACGAGGCGAAGAGCTTCGTCGCGGATATCGCCGACATGGACAACATCCGGGTCCTGCGCGTCGTGGAGGAATTCAACTATTCACGTCTCAACAACCTCGCCACCGCAGGCAACGAGGCCGAATTTTTCGTGTTCATGAACAACGACGTGTTCGTGACTGACGAGGACTGGCTGGAACGCATCCTGGGCGAGGCGCTGTCCGACGAGAAGATCGGCATCGTCGGCGGCAAGTTCCTGTATCCGAACAAGACCGTCCAGCATGCCGGCGTCGTGGTGGGGACCCATGGCGTCGCCGCCCACATCCATCTCGGCATCCCTGACGACGATTACGGTTATATCGGCCGCGCTCGGCTCAGTCAGGATCTCACCTGCGTCACCGCGGCCTGCATGCTGATCCGGGCGTCCGTGTTCCGCCAGGTGGGCGGCTTCGACGAGGAGCATCTCAAGGTCGCCTACAACGATGTCGATCTCTGCCTGAAGGTGTTCGACAACGGCTACCGGATCGTATGGTGCGCCGATTTCGTGGCCGACCATCACGAGAGCCTGTCCCGCGGCTCTGACATGCGCCCCGATCAGGAAGCTCGTTTCTTCCGCGAACAGCAGACCATGTACGAACGCTGGGGCGGAAAACCCTTCTTCCGCAACGATCCATACTTCAACCGCAATTTCTCCAAGGTGGACCGGCTGTTCTACGATCTGGAAGACCCGGCCCAGCCGGTCGGCGCCGGTTCCGGTTCGGTCGGCTGACGGCCGTTCCCATGCGCCCGTCTCGTGCGTCCGCCCTGCTCGCGCTGGCCCTGGCCGCGGCGATGCCTCTTTCCGGTTGCGCTCTCGGGCCGAGCCATACGGTGCACGACCCGTCGCAGCAGGCGGCGATCGATCGGGTCCAGACCTATTTCGACAATCTCCGCTCGTTGCGAGCCGCATTCACCCAGCTCGGTCCGGAGGGCGATGCCGCGAGTGGCACCGCCTGGTACGAGCCGGGGCACCTGAGCCTTCAGTACGACCGACCGGTCCGTCGGCTGCTCGTGGCCGGCAACGGCCGGCTGGTGGTGCATGACGACGCCACGGGATCGATCACCCGCGCCTCGCTCGACGTCAATCCGCTCGGCCTGCTGTTGGCCGGTCCGGTACGGTTGTCCGGCGAGATCGACGTCACGGACGTCCGAGAGGTTCCAGGCGCCCTGCAGCTCTCGATGGCGCGGACGAGCAATCCCGCCCAGGGGCTGCTCACGCTGATGTTCCGCATCGGGGCGGGCGGCACGCTGCAGCTCACCGGGTTGGAAGCAGTGGATTCGCATCAGCGCCGCACCCACTTCCTGTTGTCGGATCAGCAGGAAGGGCTGGCGCTCGACCCCTCCTTGTTCGTGCCGCCCAGCAGCTGATCGGCGGCCCGTTCCGCGATGGTGGCGGGCCGGCCGCCGAAGCGGCGCCCCCAGGCCTCGATGAGCGCCTCGTCCAGCGCCTCCATCGTCGTGTCCCGCCCCAGCGCCCGCAGGCTCGTGACACCGTGCTCGCGGATGCCGCAGGGGACAATCCCGTCGAAATGCGCCAGAACCGGATCCAGGTTGATCGACACGCCGTGCCAGCTGACCCACCGCGTCATTCGCACGCCGAGGGCGGCGATCTTGTTCTCGGTGCCGGTGACGGGATCGGCTACCCACACGCCGATACGGTCCTGCCGCCGTTCTCCCTTGATGCCGAACGATGCCAACGTGTCGATCAGCCAGCCTTCGAGGGCGCACACGAAGCCGCGTACGTCCCGGGTACCCAGGGTGCCGTGATCCTGCTGGAGATCCAGCATCACGTAGGCCACCCGCTGCCCGGGCCCGTGATAGGTCCATTGGCCGCCGCGACCGGCGTCGAAGGTGGGGAAGCCCAGCGGATTGAACAGGTCGGCCGCGCGGGCAGACGTGCCGGCGGTGAAACAGGAAGGGTGCTCCAGCAGCCACACGGCTTCCGGCGCGGCACCGGCACGGATGGCGGAAACCCGATCGGCCATCGCCCGTACGGCGTCCGGATAAGGCACCGGAGAATCGCTCCGCGTCCATGAGACCGCGCCGCCCCGGGCGGGGCTCGACGGCGGCAGACGGGTCATTGCGGTGTGATCATCCATCGGTTATACGGCCCCCGTCCGTCCCCGCTAGTTGCTCCAAAGCGGCGGGGTTGTCACGGTGCGGTCGTGGCGGAATGGTAGACGCGCAAGCTTGAGGTGCTTGTGGGGGAAACCCCGTGGAAGTTCGAGTCTTCTCGACCGCACCAATTTCCCGACGGCCGACACGAGGCCGTCAGGAATCATGACGTTTTGGGAACGATCCTTCTCCTACTTACGGTGATTTGACCGGCCTGGGGCCGCTCCGGGCGGGCGAGGCGGCATTGCGGCGGAACGTCCCCCATGGCACCGTTCCACGTACGGATAGGCGCCACGGTCGGCGCCATGTCGCGTTTGAAGGACGGTAATGTGATCAAGCCGTTGCGTAAGGCGGTACTGCCCGTCGCCGGTCTCGGAACGAGGTTCCTCCCGGCCACGAAAGCCATGGCCAAGGAGATGCTCCCGGTCGTGGACAAGCCTCTGATCCAGTACTCGATCGACGAGGCGCGCGCCGCCGGAATCGAGCAGTTCTGTTTGATCACCGGCCGCGGCAAGACGGCTCTGGTCGAGTATTTCGACGTCGCCTTCGAGCTCGAAGCGACGTTGCGCGAGCGGGCGAAGCACGAGGCGCTGGAGTCGCTCAAGGCATCCTCCATGCAGCCCGGTTCCATCGTGTCCGTCCGGCAGCAGGAGCCGCTCGGGCTCGGGCACGCCATCTGGTGCGCGCGGTCCTTCATCGGCGATGATCCGTTCGCGATCCTGCTGCCCGACGACCTCGTGCTGTCGCAGACGCCCTGCCTCAAGCAGTTGGCCGATGCCTACAACCAGACCGGCGGCAGCGTGGTGGCGGTATCCGAGGTCCCGCGCGAGCACACCAACCGCTACGGCATCCTCAAGACCGGCAAGGATGACGGCAAGCTCGTCGAGGTGACCGGCCTGGTGGAGAAGCCGAAGCCGGAGGATGCGCCGTCGAACCTGTCGATCATCGGCCGATATGTCCTCACCGCCGACGTGATGACCCACCTGAGCAAGCTGGAGCGCGGGGCCGGCAACGAGGTTCAGCTCACCGACGCCATGGCCAAGATGATCGGGGAGCACCCGTTCCACGGGTTGCGATTCGAAGGCCGGCGGTTCGATTGCGGCGACAAGGTCGGCTTCCTTGAGGCGCAGATCGCCTTCTCGCTTGCCCGCCCTGATCTCGGTCCCGCCGTCAGGGACTTCCTGAAGACCTACGTGAAGGACCTGTGATGGGCTTCCAACATCAGTTTCCGGCGACCAGCCTTCGCGAATACGACATTCGCGGGATCGTCGGGCAGACCCTCCATCCCACGGACGCGTTCGCGATTGGGCGCACCTTCGGCAGCCTGATCCGCCGCAACGGCGGTTCCACCGCCGCCGTCGGTTACGACGGACGCCTCAGCTCGCCCGAGCTCGAGGCGTTCCTGGTGGACGGCCTCAAGGCGTCGGGCATCGAGGTCCTGCGCGTCGGGCGCGGTCCGACGCCGATGCTGTATTTCGCGGCCACGACGCTCAAGGTCGACGGCTCCGTGATGGTGACGGGGTCCCACAACCCGCCGAACTACAACGGCTTCAAGATGATGCTCGCGGGCAAGCCGTTCTTCGGCGCCCAGATCCAGGAGCTGGGCCGGCTCTCGGCCGCCGGCGACGTTGTCGAGGAGGCCTCGGGCTCCGACCGCCCTGTGGACGTCGCCCACGACTACGTGGCGCGCCTCATCTCGGACTGGGACGGCGGTGACCGCATCCTCAACGTCGTCTGGGACAGCGGCAACAGCGCGGCGGGAGAGGTGCTGACACGACTGGTTTCGTCGCTTCCCGGCGAGCACACGGTGCTGAACGGGGAGATCGACGGCAACTTCCCGGCGCACCATCCCGATCCGACGGTGGCGAAGAACCTCGAGCAGCTCATCGCCGCCGTGGCCGAGAAGAAGGCCGATCTCGGTATCGCCTTCGACGGCGATGCCGACCGCATCGGCGTCGTGGACAACAAGGGCCAGATCCTCTGGGGCGACCAGCTGTTGATCGTGCTGGCGCGCGACGTTCTCCGCGAGCACCAGGGCGCCACCATCATCTCCGACGTCAAGGCGAGCCAGGTGCTGTTCGACGAGATCGAACGGGCGGGCGGCAAGGCGTTGATGTGGAAGACCGGCCATTCGCTGATCAAGGCGAAGATGGCCGAGACCAAGTCGCCGCTCGCGGCGGAAATGTCCGGCCACGTCTTCTTCGCCGACCGCTGGTACGGCTTCGACGACGCGCTCTACGCCGCCGTGCGCTTGTTGGGCATCGTCGCGCGCATGGATGGTCCGCTGTCCGACGTGAAGGATGCCTTGCCGACCGCCATCAGCACGCCCGAGCTTCGTTTCGATTGCGATGACGAACGCAAGTTCGAGGTGATCAAGGAGGTCGCGGCCCGGCTCGAGAAGAAGGGTGCGCAGGTCTCGGCCATCGACGGCGTGCGTGTGCGCACGAGCGATGGCTGGTGGCTGTTGCGCGCTTCCAACACCCAGGCGGTGCTGGTGGCACGGGCGGAAGGTCTCAGTGAGGAGGGTCTCGAGCGCCTCAAGGCGGAGCTGGTCGAACAGCTCGAAGCAAGCGGCCTGCAAGCGCCCGACTTCTCCGGGGAGAGTGGCGGCCACTGAGCGTCCGGAGGTCGTCCGGTCGGGTCGTGCCGCGTCCCTGGACCGGAGCATGGCCGGCGTCGACCTCCACGTGGTCGAGCTGGACTGGATGGATCCTGCCGTCGTCGCGACGGCGGTCCGGGATCTACCCTGGCTCTGCTGGTTCGATAGTGGCGGCCGCGCGGATGAGCGTGGCCGCTACAGCTATGTGTGTGCCGACCCGTTCCGGACCCTGATCTTCCGGCCGGGTGAAGTTGAGATCGATAGCGTTTGCCGGCGAGCCTCGGCGTTCGCCACGCTGCGCTCGCTGATGGCCGAATATCGACTCCCTCCCGGCAGGGGGCCGGTGCCGTTTTCGGGCGGTGCTGCCGGTTTGCTGGGCTATGGGCTCCGCCGGGAACAGGAGCGATTGCCGGATCGTCACGATCCGATTCCCGGTCTGCCGGACGGCTGGATCGGCTTCTTCGACGTGGTCGTTGGTTTCGACAGGCGCGACAACCGATGCTGGATTCTGTCCTCGGGCTTTCCTGAAACCGGGGCCCAAGGGGTGCGGCGGGCGCGATCACGTGCGGCGGCGTGGCGGGCGCGTCTTGCCAAGCAGCCTCCGGCGGCATCCCCCCAGCCGGTCCCGGCACTTGCGTGGCATCACGAAACGTCGCCGCAATCGCATCGGCGGAAGATCGTTCGGGCGCGGGACCTGATCGCTGCGGGCGACATCTTCCAGGCCAACATCACGGTGCGGGCATTCGCGCCCCGTCCACCGGGCCTGGCGGGCTTGGACCTTTTCCTGTCGCGCCGGGAGGGTGCGCAGGAGCCGTTCAGGGCATTCCTAGCCGGACCAAGCGGCTCATCCCTAGCCAGCCTCTCGCCGGAGCGGTTCCTTCGTGTTCAAGCCGACCGTTCCGTCGAAACACGGCCGATCAAGGGGACACGCCGCCGCGATCCCGATCCGGTTGCCGACCGGCATGCTGCAAACGAACTGGCGCTGAGTGCGAAGGATTGCGCCGAGAACCTGATGATCGTCGACCTGATGCGGAACGACCTGGCGAAGGTCTGCGACCCGGGAAGCATAGAGGTTCCGCAGCTCTGCGAGGTGGAGAGCTTCGCGGCGCTGCATCATCTTGTATCGGCGGTGCGCGGGCGCCTTTCCTCGGGCGAGGATGCGGTTTCTCTCCTGGCGGCGACCTTTCCGGGTGGCTCGGTGACCGGAGCGCCGAAGCTGCGGGCGATGGAGGTCATCGACGAACTCGAGGACGGTGCCCGGGGAGCCTATTGCGGCTGCATTCTCTGGGTAGGGTTCGACGGGCAGATGGACAGCAGCATCGTCATCCGCACGCTGGTGGTGACGGAGGATCGGGTATGGGCGCAGGCCGGGGGCGGCATCGTCTTCGACTCCGATCCGGACGAGGAGCATGCCGAGATGCTGGCCAAGATAACGCCCTTGGTGGGGGCCGGGGCGGGTGACTAACACCACGGTCTTCTGGCTGGACGGTCGTCTGGTGGAAGCGGGACCGCCGCTGATCCGTGCAGACGACCGCGCCTTCCTGCTGGGTGACGGGCTGTTCGAAACGATCCGTGTTGCCGACGGTACACCCCGCCATGTCGACCGGCATCTCCAACGGCTGACCGAGGGCGCGGCCTTCCTGGACATCCCGCTGCCCTATACGCGCGAGGTCCTGACGATTGCCATCGAAAGGCTCATCCGAGCCACCGGCACCATGGACGGGACCGTAAGACTAACCTTGTCGCGCGGCAGCGGGGAGCGAGGAATCGGGTTGCCGGAGCGGCCGTGCCCGCTGCTGCTGATGACGATCGTTCCGATGAAGGTCGACGGCCACGCACCGATTGCGCTGGCGACGGCCCGGGAGACCCGCCGGAACGAACATTCGCCCCTGGGCCGGCTCAAAAGCCTGAATTACCTCGACTCGATCCTGGCCCGGCGGGAAGCGAGCCGTCGCGGTGCGGACGACGCTCTGCTGTTGTCCACCGCGGGGCAGGTCGCCGAGGCGAGCGTCGCCAACGTGATCGTGTCGTTCGGCGGCAAGCTCTGGACGCCTCCGGTATCGGACGGTGCTCTTCCGGGCATCATGCGAGGCATATTGATGGAGACCATCGGGATAATGGAGCGGTCCTTTCGCCGCGACGATCTCGACGCTGCCGAGGCGCTGTTCTTGTGCAACAGCCTGGCGATCCGCCAGGTGGGTAGTCTGGATGGCCGACATCTTTCACAGGATCCGGTTCGGCTAGGCGAGCTTCGGGAGGCGGGCGGTTTCGGCCAGCCGGTAGAAGGATGATCATCGGGTGAGAGCCCTCGTCTCCTGCCGCTGCTTAACGTAGACGCCGTGGTGGCCAGGGCAGGGCAACAAATCCTCGGTCACCCCAAGAGCCGTCTCGGCGCCGCCAAGGAACAGCATGGCCCCCTGTGTCATCTGCGCCGCGATCGCCTTCAACACTTTCCGTTTCGTCGCTGGATCGAAATAGATCAGGACATTGCGGCAGAACACGATGTCGAAGCGGCCGAACGAGGTGAGGTCCGACAACAGGTTGGTCTGCTGAAAACCCACCATGTCCCGGACGGCCTGCACGACGCGCCAGCCGTCGCCTTCCTTCTGGAAATACTTCGCCAGCATGGGCGCGGATAAGCCGCGCCGGACCTCGAAGCTGCTATAGACTGCCTTGCGCGCCCGATCGATCGCGGTGGGGGAGATGTCGGTGCCGATGATCTCCACCGGACGGCCGGTAAGGGCCGGACCCATTTCGCGCACCAGCATGGCGATCGAATAGGCCTCCTGGCCCGTCGACGCGGCAGCCGACCAGATGCGGATCGGCATGCCGGGAGGATGGCTGCGATGCAGCGTCGGTAGCAGCACCGCGTGCAGGTGATCGAATGGTCGACCATCCCGGAAGAACAGGGTCTCGTTGGTGGTCATCGCGTCGACCACTTCCGTCACCAGGATCGGGTCGTTGTTGATCCGGGCGGCCAGCGCGTGCAGGTCTCGTAGTCCCCGCCGACGCAGTATCGGCTCAAGCCGGGTCGTGACGAGGTAATCCTTGTCCGGCGTCAGGCAAAGGCCGGACTGCGCGCGGAGCATGGACGCGATGATGTCGAACGCGCTCATGCGGCGGCCCCGACGACCGGCAACATGTCGTTGATGGCAGACGCCAGCCGGTCGAGCGGCAATATCGCGTGGCAGAGACCCGCGCGGGCGACGGCGCCCGGCATCCCCCACACCACGCTCGAGACTTCATCCTGAGCCAGCACGGTGCCGCCGGCGGCTACCAGGGCGGCGGCGCCCCCGCATCCATCCCGTCCCATCCCGGTCAGGATCACGGCCAGCACTCGACCGTTGCAGGACTCGCTGGCACTTCGGAGCATGGGATCCACCGCAGGGCGGCAGGATTGTTCCGCGGGGCCGTCGTCAAGATGGGCGACCAGCCGCTTCTCCCCGTCGCGCCGGATCAGCAGGTGGCGGTCACCGGGCGCTACATAGATCATGTCGGGCAGAAGTTGCTGTCCCTCCTTGGCCTCGGCGCAGTCCCGGTGGCCAAGGCGGCTGAGGTGCTGCGCGAGGCTGTTGGTGAAGGAAGCCGGCATGTGTTGCGTCAGGACTATGGGAACCGGGAGCTTCCTCGTCAGGGCGCCGAACAGCGTGAACAAGGCCTGCGGACCTCCGGTCGAACTGCCAATCGCAAGGAGCAGGGGCTGCGCTCCGCCGGCTCGTCGCAGCACCGTCGGCGGCGGGGCGTGAGGGGGTGGAGGGACGACCGGGTTGGCGGTGGAACATGCCGATGGCGGTGAGCGCCGATCCACGACTGACCGGAGTTTTGCCAGGATCTCGCGCATGAAGGCATCCCGCGAACCGGAAGCCGGCTTCGGAACAAAGGCAGCGGCACCTGCCTGCAGGGCGGCACGGGCCGTCCCCAGTCCCGCGTGGCCGTTCGCCGACGCGATGATTACCTTTACCCGCACGTCGGTCGACAACAACAACGGTAGCGCGGTCAGCCCGTCCATCACCGGCATGTCGAGATCGAGCAACACCACGTCAGCACCCTGACGACGCAGCGCCTCGACAGCCTGGGCGCCGTCCGACACGCTTGCCACCAATTCGATATCTGGCTCGAACGAGAGCGTCTTGCTGAGCAAGCCACGAATCACCGCTGAGTCATCGCAGATGATGACCCTGATGGACGCCTGAAGCCCTGGCCGTCTCGGCGGAACGTCTTCAAGGGTCATCTGGCCGCTCCTTGCGACGGACAAGGGACGAGGTGGTTTCGATGCGGACAGACCGGCGGCATTGTTCCGCCGTGCGTCAGGGAGATCACGCGGCCAGCGCCGGCATCGCCAGTAGGCTCTCGATGTCGAGCAGCATCAGCAATCGGTCCGGCAGGCGGAAGACGCCGCTGCTGTGCTTGCGCCATTCCGCAGACAGGTTGATCGGAAGTGGTTCCAGATCCGCGTCCGGAAGGGTCAGCACCTCCAGCACCTGATCGATCAGCAAGGCGTAGAGATCGGCCCCCCGCTCCGCTACGGCCGCGACGCGCCGTGAACCTGCCTCCTGGGGGGGGAGGCCGAGGAGATAGCGGGTGTCGATCGCGGTCACGATCCGTCCGCGCAGGTTGATGTTGCCGGCGATCTGAGCAGGGGCCAGCGGGACGCGTACGATCCTTGCGTCTGTCACGACCTCGCGGATGCGAAGCACGGGAACACCGCACAACTGATCGCCGAGCGTCAGGGTTACGTAGCTGCTTTCCCGGTCGCGCGACAGGGATCGATCGGCCGCCGTTGCGGCCTCCGCTTGGTGGTCGGCATGGGGGTCTCGAAGCATGGGCGACGATCCGATCAGGCGGCCAGGGTTTCGGACAGGCAGGCACTCAGGCTTTCCAGCAGCTTGTCCCGCTCGAATTTCCGCACGATGTCGGTGAAGCCGGCTTCCCTGGCCTGACGCCCCGCATCGCGGCTGGTGAGGGCGAGGATTGGCAGGGTGGACCACTGACCGCCCTCGCGCAGCGTGCGGGCGAGCGTCAGCCCGTCCATGCCGGGCATTTCCAGGTCCGACACGATGGCGTCGAACGACCGCCCGCGGTCGCGCATGCCCAGGGCCGCCTCGGCCGACTCCACTACCGTCACGTCGTAGCCGGCGGCGCTGAGCGTGGGGGCCACGAGTTGCCTGAAGAAGCGGCTGTCATCCACCACGAGCAGGCGGTTGCGGGCATTCTCCTGCGAGGTCTTGCGGTTGAACCAGTCGCTCGCAACGCGAGCCAGCCAGAACGAGGTATCGACCACGTCGGTCGCCCGCCCGGCGATGACCGCGGTGCCGAGGAAGCCTGGTCGATCGGGTCGCAGCTCGATCTTCAGGGAGGTCGGAACGACGTCGAGGATGGCGTCCACGATCATGCCGACGGGGCGGTTGTCCTCCTCGAAGACCAGCACGGCCCGCGGCCCGGCAGCGATGCTCGGCACCCCCTCGATGGCGATCAGCGGCATCAGTTTGCCGCGATACTGCACCATCATGGTTTCGCCGCTGAGCTCGATCTGGTCGGACGGGATGCTTTCGAGCCGCGCGATCAGGGACAGGGGCAGGGCGCACGGAGCGCCCGGGCCGGCACGAAGCAGCAGCATGTCGAGGCTGTCATCTTCGTCCCCGGCGTCGGGTGCCCGCTCGTCCGACGCGGCCGCGGCTTCGACCCGGGCATGCCGCGCGATGCCGGTCGGATCGAGGATCATGATGACCGAGCCGTCTTCCAGGATGGTGTTGCCGCCGAAAGCCGCGATGTGGCGGAGCATCGTGTTGACCGGCTTCACCACGATTTCTTCCGTGTCGAAGATGCCGTCCACGATCAGGCCGAGACGCGCGCCGCCGACCGTGAGCACGGCGACCGTGTCGGTGGGGCGCTCGCCGCCGACGTCTACCGCTTCGATCTCCAACAGCGTCGCCAGCCGCACCAGCGGAAGCAGTTCCTCCCGCAGGCGCAGCACGGGTTGCGCGCCGACGTTCTCGATCGCGATGCCGGCCTGCATACCGGGGCGGACCACCTCCACCACGCTTGCCTGCGGTATGGCGAACCGTTCGCCGGCGCAGCCCACGATGAGGGCCGACACGATGGCGAGCGTCAGGGGGATCTTGATGACGAAGCGGCTGCCTCGGCCGAGCATGCTGTGGACGGCGATGCTGCCGCCGATCTGCTCGATGTTCGTGCGGACGACATCCATCCCGACGCCACGACCGGACACCGCGGTCACCGCCGAGGCGGTCGAAAATCCGGGCGCGAAGATGAAGCGCTGTACTTCTTCCTCGGACAGGGTCGCCGCACGAGCGCTCGTCACGAGGCCCTGAGCGATCGCCTTCTCCAGCACCCTGGCAGTGTCGATCCCACGCCCGTCATCCTCGATCTCGATCACGACGTGGCCGCCCTCGTGACGGGCGCTCAGACGGATGGTGCCGCCCGGCGCCTTGCCGGCGGCGACGCGAACGTCCGGCAACTCGATCCCGTGGTCCGCGCTGTTGCGGATCATGTGGGTGAGCGGATCCTTGATGAGCTCCAGCACCTGGCGGTCGAGCTCGGTGTCCGCCCCCCGCATCACCAGGTCGATCCGCTTGCCGAGATCGTGGGCCAGATCGCGAATCTGTCGTGGCAGAATATTCCAGACATTGCCGATCGGCTGCATGCGGGTCTTCATCACCCGTTCCTGCAACTCGCTCGTCAGGTGCGACAAACGCTGCACGGATCCCGTGAGGTCGGACCCCTCGCTCGTGCGCAGATGCTGCAGGAACTGGTTGCGGGTGAGCACCAGCTCGCTCACCACGGTCATGAGCGATTCCAGGACATCCACCGAGACGCGGATGGTCTGGCCGCGTACGGATGTCGCCGTCTGGTCCATAACCTCTGTGGCGGCCGCCGAGAGTTCTGCCGCCGCCGGCTCGGGCGGGCGGTCCATCCGCACGGAGGCGGCGGCGGGAGCGGATGAGGGGGCGGGTGCGCCGGTGATGCCGGCGGCGTAGCTGTCCAGGGCGGTGATAAGCGTCGCGTCCGCGCCTTCCGGCTCATGCCCGCTGCGCTCGAGCGTCGACACGATGTGACGGATGCCGTCGATCGCCGACAGGATGAGGCCGACGCCGCCGGAGGAAACGGGCAATGTGCCGCCGCGCATCCCGTCGAGCACCGTTTCCGCGGCATGGGCCAGTTTTTCCAGCCGGGGAAGACCCAGGAAGCCGCACGTGCCCTTGATCGTGTGCATCAGCCGGAAGATGAGCGAGAGGGTCTGGTTGTCGTCCGGATGCCGTTCCAGTCGGATCAGTGCGAGATCGAGCTCCGCCAGGCTCTCGGCCGTTTCGGAGATAAAATCCCTGAGGAGGTCGTCCATGCGAGGTCTCGCCCAACTATTCTGCCGCAGGATGGGCCCAGGGGTGCGAACAAACCGTAAATCCGGAACGACCGCATGAACCGGGACGTTGAAAACTTCATGGAGTCGAACCCGCCGTTCCGGAGTTTCATCGAACCTGGCCAGCGGGTGCGCCATCCCTCGCATCCGGACTGGGGCGAGGGTCAGGTCCAATCGGTGATCGGCGAGCGCGTCACGGTCAATTTCGAGCACCGTGGCAAGGTGTTGATCAACGCACGGGTGGTGGACCTGGACATCCAGGGGTAGCACACAACCTTGAGGTCATCGGTCACGTCGGCCGGTCCGCTTATGTGATGAAGGCTGGCTTGCTCGATCGTCCACGCCCCGCCGCTCCCGAGCTCGTCGATCCGTTCGGGCGCTCCATCCGCTATCTCCGGGTGTCCGTCACCGATCGGTGCGACATGCGCTGCGTCTACTGCATGGCGCCGGAGATGACGTTCCTGCCCCCTCGCGAGGTGCTGAGTTTCGAGGAGCTCGACCGGCTATGCGACGCGTTCATCGAGCAGGGTGTGCGCCGCCTTCGCATCACGGGTGGCGAGCCCCTGGTCAGGCCCGGAGTGGTCGACTTCATGCACAGGCTGGGCGCCCGTCTGGGGGCGCCCGACGGCGAGCCTGGGCTGGATGAGCTCACCCTGACGACCAACGCCAGCAGGCTGGCCCGCCACGCTGCGGAGCTCTACCGGGCTGGGGTCCGGCGCATCAATGTCAGCCTCGACAGCCTTGATCCCGAGCGGTTCCGCCGTATCACGCGCACCGGTCGGCTCCAGGCCACGCTCGACGGGATCGCGGCGGCCCGGTCGGAAGGTATGGCGATCCGCATCAACACCGTCGCGATGCGCGACACGAACGAGGACGAGTTCGACGGCCTGATCGAGTGGTGCGGTCGTATCGGCGCCGACCTGTGCTTCATCGAGACGATGCCGATGGGTGATGTCGGAGAGGACCGGACCGACCGGTTTCTGCCGCTTTCGGAGGTTCGGCGGCGCTTGTCGGCCCGGTGGACCCTGGAGCCGGTGACTCATCGCTCCGGCGGCCCCGCCCGCTACGAGCGCGTCGCAGAAACCGGGCGCCGGCTCGGCTTCATCACGCCGATGAGCCACAATTTCTGCGAAAGCTGCAACCGCATCCGCCTCAGTTGCACCGGCACCTTATACATGTGTCTGGGCCAGGACGATGCGGCCGATCTGCGCGCGCCGCTCCGGGCTGGCGCCAGCCGGACCGAACTCGTGGCAGCGATCCGCGAGGCGATCGGCCGCAAGCCGAAGGGCCACGATTTCGTCATCGGACGTAACGGGGGGCCGGCGGTGGCGCGGCATATGAGCGCCACAGGCGGCTGAGCCGCCGGCCGCCGGTCAGTCAGTAGCCGGGCGGCGTCATCAGCGAAGACGGGGGTGCTGCCAGCGCGGGCTTCTGCGCCGGAGTCAGACCCGTGGCGGCCGGCGGCGGGTTGCTGCTGGCACAGGCAGCCAGACCCAGCATGGAGAGAAGGGCAAGAAAGGCGAAGCGGCGAGCGGGCATCGAAGGTCCATCCATTGACGCTGGCCGGACCACGTCGCCGGCGGGGCTGCCTAGATCAGTTCGAGGCGCGGGGGAACCACCGCCCGGTCAGGCGGGGCCTGAGGGGCGGCCGCCACACCACGCCGCGCCCGCATTCACTCGGGATCGGGCATCGCGTCCAGCACATCTTCCAGCTGAACTTTCCCCTGTCCGGGCTTGAGCGGCCGGGGCTGATCCGGCGAGGGCGCCCAGCCGGTCATCATCGCGAGATGCAGGACGACCTCGAGCGGCGCCTCGTCGGCGCCCGCCAGACGCCCCAGCGCCTCGGGGAATAGGGCAGCGGGCGGAACGCGTCGGTTGCGCAGCATCACCGCGTTGGCCTCCCCGCCGTCGCGCAGATCTCGCAGGAGGGCCAGGGGCGAGCGATAGGCAAGCATGATGGTGTCGGCGTCCGCCACCGGGAGCGCGAAACCGGCCCGCTGCAGCAAACCGGCGCAGTCGCGCACCTCCGGGAAGGGCGAGACGCGGGCCGAGGCGCCTCCGGCGACCGCCATCTCCGCTTCCATCAACGCGGCGCGCAGGCTGCTCAGGGTCGGCAGCACGGGGATCGAGGCCAGCAGCAGGCCGTCCGGCCGCAGGACGCGGCGCAGCTGGATCAGCGCTCCGGGCAGATCGTTGACCCAATGGAGCGACAGGCTTGCCACCACCAGATCCACGCTTCCGGCGGCGAACGGCAGCCATTCCTCGTCGGCGGCCACGGCGAGACCGCCGGCCCGCGCCGCCATCGCCGGGGACAGATCGCAGGAGATCGTCTCGATGCCCCGGTCGCGGAGGCGAGGGGCGACGACGCCGCGGCCGCCGACATCGAGCGCCCGGTGGAACCGCCGGCTGACATCGTCCAGCCGGTCGAGCAGACGGTCGGCGGCTTCCGACAGGATGGGAAATACCCGTTCCACCGGCCCCGCGGCGGCGCGATCGCGATGGGCGCGTACCGCGCGCCGGTCGAAGATGCTGCTCTGGTCCAAGCCTCGGACTCCGGTGGCGGGCGTCGTCTGGATGGCCGGATGCGCAGGATCCGGCGGCAACGACCGGGCGAGATGTGCGGCGGCCGAACCGCTCTGCCAAGGGGCGGCTGGACGACGGGTCTTGCAGCCGGGCGGTGCCGGCGGGATGATCCCCCGTGGCGCGATGGCGCTCTCTTCTCCGGAGCCCGTGTTCCATGAGCCTGGCCGCGCTTCCCTCCCGCGCCACGGCCTTGCGTCGGGTATCGGTGACGGCCCGTACGGCAGGGGCCATGCTGCTCGACATGCTGCTGCCGCCCCGGTGCGCTGCCTGCGATGAGGCGGTGGAACGGCAGGGCCAGTTCTGTTTCAAGTGCTTCGGCGCCGCGCGCTTCATCGCCGAGCCGGCTTGCCGGTGCTGCGGGGTGCCGTTCGAGAACGCGGGTCTGGCAGGACCGGATCGGGTCTGCGTCGAGTGTGCGGCGCAACCTCCGGCCTGGCGGCAGGCGCGCGCCGCATTCGTCTATGGCGAATTTTCCCGCCGGTTGATCCTGCCCCTGAAATACGGCGACCGGACCGAGATGGCCGCGGTGCTGGGCGCGCACATGGCGCGCGCGGGACAGCGTCTGCTGGTCGGGGCGGACGTGCTGGTGCCCGTGCCGCTGCACCGACGTCGGTTGCGCAGGAGGCGCTACAACCAGGCGGCCCTGCTATGCCGGGCCCTGTCGCGCTCCACGGGCGTGCCTTTCGGGCTGGATGTGCTGCGGCGGGTGAAAGCCACCGCGCCGCTGGCCGGGCTGGGCGGGCAGGACCGACTCGCCAGCCTGTCCGGGGCGATCGAGGTGCGGGAAACGCGGCGGTCGGTCGTCGCTGGCCGCAGCGTGGTGCTGGTGGACGATGTCCTGACCACGGGCGCCACCGCCTCGGCCTGCGCCGCGGCGTTGATGGCCGCCGGGGCGGCGTCCGTGGACGTGCTGGCGGCCGCGCGCACGGTGCGGGACGGGTAGGAACCGCCCCGCGTGCCGAGCGTGTTCGGGCCCGGGTGTCGACTTTCGATGGCCGAATGTCCGAACGGGCCACCTCTTGCCAATCGCGAAGCGGCGCACAACCCTTAGTCGCCCGGTTCGGTGCTGCCACGCTCTCGTGGCTCCGCGACCGGGTCCTTCTTACGCCAGATCCGGATGCTTCCATGGCCGCCATCGAGATCTACACCCAGCCCGGTTGCCCCTACTGCACGCGGGCGATGCGGCTGCTCGACAGCAAGGGAGCGGCCTATACGGAGATCGACGCGCCGCACGGCACTCCCGAGCGCGAACAATCGCGGGAGCGATCGGGCGGTCGTTCCAGCGTGCCGCAGATCTTCATCGACGGCCGGCACGTCGGCGGGTGCGACGACCTCGTGGCGCTGGATGCGCGCGGCAGCCTCGATCTGTTGCTGGCATCAGGCTGAGGCGTCTGCCCGGCTCGGTCCCGCCTTCGCGCCAACGATGATCCTGTATCGCCTCCGCTGCGCCGTCGGTCACGAGTTCGAGGGATGGTTCCGCGACAGTGGCTCCTTCGAGGCCCAGTCGGCTCGCGGGCTGCTCTCCTGTCCGAACTGCGGCACCGCGGAGGTGGTGCGTGCCCTGATGGCGCCAGCGGTGCGCACCAGGGCGACGGTCGCTGAGCCGCCCGCCGCATCCCCGGCTGCCCCGTCTCCTCCGGCTCTGCCGGACGCTGTGCGGGCCACGCTGCAGAAGGTGAGGGCGCATGTGGAGGCGACCTGCGAGGATATGGGCGACGCGTTCGGCCGGGAAGCGTTGCGCATGCATCGCGGCGAGGCGCCCCGCCGCGGCATCTACGGCAGCAGCACCGAGCGGGAACGCGAGACACTGGCCGACGAGGGCGTGGAGGTGACGATGATCCCGTGGCTCCCTCGCGCCGACGGATGACGCGGACCGTGTGGCGCCGGTGGCTTCCCGCGGCGATCGTGCTGAGCTTCGCGGTCGCCGGCGCGGCGGGCATCGCACGCGCCGAAGCGCCGCTGGGGTTCTGGCTGACCGAGGACGGCGACGGTGTTTTCGAGATCACGCGTTGCGGAGACGAGCTGTGCGGTCGTCTCCAGGGCATGCGCTATTCCGGCTCGATGCCGGAAGATGTGTGGCACCGGCCGCAATGCCATCTGCCGATGCTGAACGGCTTCCGTCCGGATCCGGACGAGCCCGGTCATTGGGACGGCACCATCCTCGATCCGGACAACGGCCGCACCTACCATGCCCGGATCTGGAACCCGTCCCCCGGGGTGCTGGCGTTGCGGGGCTATCTGCTGCTGCCGATGTTCGGGCAGACCCAGCACTGGACGCGCTACGGGGGCAGCATCGGCGCCGACTGCAAGCTGCCGTCCCGGCCGTGACGCCGCCTCAGCCTCTGTCCAGCAGCGCGATGTAGTTCACCGACAGGTCCCGGCTCGTGCGCCATCCTCCGGCGCGCGGCACCATCCCGGCACTGTCGGCGATGCGAAGGCCGGCCGAAGCGGCATGGGCGCTCAGTTCTGCCGGCGTCACGAAGCGCCGCCATTCATGCGTGCCGACCGGCAGCAGCCTCAACAGATATTCCGCCCCGAGCTTGGCCAGCAGCAGCGAACGCGCCGTGCGGTTCAGCGTCGAGATCGCCGCCCGGCCGCCGGGACGCAGCAGGCGCGAGACCAGCCCCACGAACGCGGCGGCATCCGCCACGTGCTCGATCACCTCCAGCGCCACCACGGCGTCGAAGCGCCCGCCTTCCGCCAGCAGCACTTCCGCGCTCGTGTGGCGATAGCGCAACCTCCCGCCAGCAAGACGGTCGCCGGCCCCGGCATGTTGGCGGGCGGCCTCGATCGCCTCGGCGGACGCGTCGATGCCCAGCACGTCATGGCCGAGATCGGCCAGAGCCTCGCTGGCGAGCCCGGCGCCGCAGCCGAGATCGAGGATGCGCAGCGGTGCGCCATCGCGTCGCGGCAGCCTCGCGGCGATCCACCCGACGCGCAGCGGGTTCATGGCGTGCAGGGGGCGCATCGGCCCCGCGGGGTCCCACCAGCGCTCGGCCAGCGCACCGAACCGGGCGATCTCGTCGGAACGTACGCTGTCGGAGTCGTGGCGGCCGATTTCGGTCGCTGCCATCCCGGTCGCTGCCATGTTGCTGCCTTTCCAAGAGATCGGTATGTGACCCTTCTGCCGCACCGCCGCAATCGCCCCCGCCCGGTGGCCGCGGTTGCTCGTCCATCCGCCGGCGCCGGCCGCTAGAAACGGCGTCTTCCCGTCGGCCGCGTCGCGGAACGCGGGTCATTCCTGGAGTTGCCGCACAAGCCATGGCGCGCATCGTGATGAAGTTCGGCGGAACCTCCGTGGCGGATCTCGACCGCATCCGGGCGGTGGCCGCCCGGGTGAAGCGCCAGGTCGAGAACGGCGACGAGGTGGCGGTGGTGGTATCGGCGATGTCCGGCGTCACCAACCAGCTGGTGGGCTATTGCCAGTCGCTGTCGCCCCTGCACGACGCGCGGGAATACGACGCGGTGGTGGCCACCGGCGAACAGGTCACCAGCGGGCTGCTGGCGATCGCCCTGCAGGACCTGGGCGTGGACGCGCGTTCCTGGCAGGGCTGGCAGATCGTCCTGCGCACGGACGGCGCCCACGGCAAGGCGCGGATCGAGAGCATCGATGGCGAGCTGCTGCTCGGCCGCATGCGCGGCGGCCAGGTGCCGGTGGTGGCGGGGTTCCAGGGGCTCGGGCCGGACAACAGGGTCACCACGCTCGGCCGTGGCGGGTCGGATACCTCCGCGGTGGCGCTGGCCGCGGCGCTGGAAGCGGACCGCTGCGACATCTACACCGACGTGGACGGCATCTACACCACCGATCCCCGGATCGTGCCGCGGGCCCGCAAGCTGCCGCGCATCACCTACGAGGAGATGCTGGAACTCGCCTCCGTGGGCGCCAAGGTGCTGCAAACGCGCAGCGTCGAGCTCGCCATGAAGGAGCAGGTGCGGGTGCAGGTGCTGTCGTCCTTCGCGGACGGGCCGGCGGTGACCGAGGATGCGCTTCCCGGATCGCTGGTGGTGGACGAGGATGAGATCGTGGAACAGGAAATAGTCGCGGGCATTGCCTATTCGCGGGACGAGGCGAAGGTCACGGTGCGCCACGTGCCGGACAAGCCGGGCATCGCGGCGTCCGTGTTCGGACCATTGGCCGAAGCCAACGTCAACGTGGACATGATCGTGCAGAGCACCGGCGAGGACGGCCTGACCGACATGACCTTCACCGTCGGCAAGAGCGACCTGGCCAGGGCCACCCGCATCCTCGAGGATGCCCGCGGCGACATCCAGTACGGGCTCCTGGCGACCGATCCCGACGTGGCGAAGATCAGCGTCGTGGGCGTCGGCATGCGCTCCCACGCCGGCGTCGCCAGCACCATGTTCCGCACCCTGTCGGGACGGGGGATCAACATCCAGGTGATCTCCACCAGCGAGATCAAGGTGAGCGTGCTGATCGCCGCCGACTACACCGAGCTGGCCGTGCGCGCGCTGCACAGTGCCTACGGCCTGGATGCCGCCTGAGATGAGCGATCTCGTGCCCGAAAGGAGCGCCTCCGGACACTCCGCGGCCGCTCCGGATCGCGCGGCCGCCGCCGCGCGGATCGAGCTGGAACGGCTCTGGGAACAAGGCACCCGCTTCCTCGGCACCCGCCACGCCATCCTCGGCGGCGCGATGAGCTGGGTCAGCGAGCGCAACCTGGTGTCCGCCATCTCCAATGCCGGCGGCTTTGGCGTGATCGCCTGCGGGGCGATGGGACCGGACCTGCTGGCCAAGGAGATCGCCGCCACGCGTGCGCTCACCGACAAGCCGTTCGGCGTCAACCTCATCACCATGCATCCGCAGCTCGGCGACCTGATCCGGGTATGCATCGAGCACCAGGTCGGCCACGTGGTGCTGGCCGGCGGGATCCCGCCGGGCGCCGCGGTGCGCGCGATCAAGGACGGGGGTGCCAAGGTGGTGGCGTTCGCGCCCGCCCTGGTGCTGGCCAAGCGGCTGGCCCGCACCGGCGCCGACGCGCTGGTGATCGAGGGCGCCGAAGCGGGCGGGCATATCGGACCGGTCTCGCTCACCGTCCTGGCACAGGAGATCCTGCCGCATATCCGCGACGTCCCGGTGTTCGTGGCCGGCGGGCTGGGCCGCGGCGACGCGATCCTCGGCATGCTGGAGATGGGGGCGGCCGGGGCGCAGCTCGGCACGCGCTTCGCGGCCTCGGCCGAGAGCATCGCCCATCCGCGCTTCAAGCAGGCCTTCATCCAGGCCTCCGCCCGCGATGCCATGCCGTCGGTGCAGCTCGACGAGCGGTTCCCCGTGATTCCCGTGCGCGGGCTCGTGAACGACGGCACGCGGCGCTTCCTGGTCCACCAGGGGGAAACGCTGCGGCGCTTCCAGAGCGGCGAGCTTTCCAAGGAAGCGGCTCAGCTCGAGATCGAGCATTTCTGGGCTGGCGCGCTGCGCCGCGCGGTGATCGACGGCGACGTGGACGGCGGCTCCGTGATGGCCGGACAATCGGTCGGCATGGTGTCCTCCATCCAGCCGATCCCAGAGATCATCGCCGAGCTGGTGGAGCAGGCGGTGCAGGTCCTGGCCGCGCGGGCGGCGCGATACGGGGCCTGAGACCGGGGGCGTAAGACCAACGACCGATCTCGGGGCATGGCGTCCGGCCCATTCCGTCGGGCGCTTGTCCGAGCGACCCTGGCACTGGCACTGGCACGGCGTCCACGGCCACGGTATCAGACCTGAAGAATTTCCGGTCGGGGCCGGTCCGCCCGGCGTCCGTTCCGGTCGCCCAAGGGACGGGACAACGCGATGACGGCGATCGACCAGGTCAGGCAGGACGGCGGCGCGTCCCCGGTAGGGGCGGTCCTGCGCCATCGGCGCGAGGAGCTGGGCTGGAACCTGCCGGACGTGGCGGCCTGGCTGCGGATCAGGCTGCCCTATCTCGAAGCGCTGGAGGCCGGGCGGCACCGCGACCTTCCCGGCAGCGCCTACGCGCTCGGCTTCCTGCGGACCTATGCCGGCGCGCTGGGCCTCGACGCCGAGGATATGATCCGTCGCTTCCGGGCCCAGGCCCGTGAGCTCGATCACAAGCCGGAATTGTCTTTTCCCGCCCCGGTGCCCGAGCGGGGCGTGCCCGCCGGGGCGATCGTGCTGCTCGGCGTGCTGCTGGTGGCCGGCGCCTATATCGGCTGGTACGAGCTGACCGGGCACCAGAAGGTGCTGCCGCAGACCGTGCCCCCCGTGCCCTCGTCGCTGACTCCCTATGCCGAGCGCGGCAGTGCCGCCACGTCGCCGCAGGTCGCGACCGTGATGCCGCCATCCGGCCAGGGGCCGTCCCCGCTCCCGGCCGATCGCGCCCCGGCTGCGCCCGTCACCGGCGGCGCACCCGTTTCCAATCCCCAGTCCGGTAGGGGAACGGCGGCGCAGGAACAGGCGGCGGAAACGCCCGCGAGCCCGGCGCCGGCCGACCATCAAACCGTTGCCCCCGGCAACGGGGAGACCGCGCCAGCAGCCACGACGCCCGCCGCCGAGGGTTCCACGCCCTCCGTCGCCACAAAGTCGGCTTCCACCGAAACCGGGAGTGGCGAGGCGGCCCCGGCCGGCATCGTGGTGAAAGCCGTGGCCCGGAGCTGGGTGCAGGTACGCAGCGCCGGCAAGGTGATCTACGACCATGTTCTGTCGCCCGGCGAGAGCTGGTCCGTGCCCGCCGACGCCGCCGACGCCACCCTGACCACCGGGAATGCCGGGGGTGTCACGGTCAGTGCGGGTGTCGTCACGACGCCGCCGCTGGGTCGGGTGGGGAGTGTCCGTCGCAACCTGCCCTTGACCGCCGCGGCGGTTCGGGACGGCAGCCTGGTGGAGGGCGCCCCGGCGCCGGCGACCGCCGAGGCGGCGGCTCCGGCGCCGAAGGAGCGCCACGGCTCGGGCGATGGCGCCACTCCGGGCGACGAGACAGGGGATGTGTCGAAGTCCGGCACAGGCGCATCGGGTTCGCCGTCTCCTGCCGCCGCCAGCCCCGGCACGACGCCGGGTGGCGGGTCGCCGGCCGGGGATACGGGGCAGGCGCGCGGGGACTCTGCCGCCACTGTTGCTCCGGCGACCCACCACCGGACGGCCGTGGTGAAACCGGCGGCGGCTCCTCACGAGATGACGGCCGACGAGCTGAACGCCCGGCAATTGAAGCAGAACCAGCCCGGCGGCCATTGAGGATGCCGGTTCCCGCGGCCCGATGGGGGTGGGGACGGAGATCGCGGCTTTCATCCGGTCGGTCCCGCCGGTCTGCGGCGGCGGAACGGCGGGTGCAGCAAGGCTGCACTGGTCATCGGCCGCGGTTCCTGGCAGGAAGCGGGCTTGCACGCATGGAGCGGCGTCGGACCGTACGGGATGCAGACCGGCGGCCCCGGCCCGGTGCGCCCGTAGCGGGGGCGCGAGGAGCAGCATCGTCATGAGCTACCGGCCCTATCAGCAGATCGAGCGCCGCAAGTCCCGCAAGATCCACGTCGGCCGGGTGGCCGTGGGCGGCGACGCGCCGATCACGGTGCAGACCATGACCAACACCCTGACCACCGACGCGCAGGCCACGATCGAGCAGATCCGCCGCGCCGAGCTGGCCGGCGTCGACATCGTGCGGGTGTCCTGTCCTGACGAGGAAAGCACCGCCGCGCTGCATGAGATCGTGCGCGAGGTGAACGTTCCGATCGTCGCGGACATCCATTTCCACTACAAGCGCGCCATCGAGGCGGCCCAGGCCGGTGCCGCGTGCCTGCGGATCAACCCGGGCAATATCGGCTCGCCGGAGCGGGTGCGCGAAGTGGTGAAGGCGGCGCGGGAGCATGGCTGCTCCATCCGCATCGGCGTGAACGCCGGTTCGCTGGAGAAGCACCTGCTGGAGAAGTACGGCGAGCCCAACCCCGACGCCCTGGTCGAGAGCGCGCTGGAACACGCCAAGATCCTGCAGGACCACGACTTCCACGAGTTCAAGATCAGCGTGAAGGCGTCGGACGTCTTTCTGGCGGTGGCCGCGTATCAGCAGCTCGCCGAGGCGTGCGACCATCCGTTGCACATCGGCATCACGGAGGCGGGCGGCAAACGTGCCGGCACGGTGAAGAGCTCCATCGGTCTCGGTTCGCTGCTCTGGGCCGGCATCGGCGACACCATGCGCGTGTCGCTGTCCGCCGAACCGGAAGAGGAGGTCCATGTCGGCTGGGACATCCTGAAGTCGCTCGGGCTGCGCCACCGCGGCGTCAAGATCATCTCCTGTCCGAGCTGCGCGCGTCAGGGCTTCAACGTGATCCAGACGGTCGCGACGCTGGAGGAACGGCTGGCCCACATCGAGACGCCGCTGACCCTGTCCATCATCGGCTGCGTGGTGAACGGTCCCGGCGAGGCATTGATGACCGATCTCGGCGTCACCGGGGGCGGTTCCGGGCGGCACATGGTGTATTCCGCCGGCAAGCAGGACCACACCACGCCGGCCGAGCAGATGGTGGACCACATCGTCGATCTGGTGGAAGCCAAGGCGAAGGTGATCCAGGCCGAGCTCGACGCGAAGAAGGCGGCGGAAGCCGACGATGCGTCGCGGCGCCTGCTGGTGCCGGCGGAATAACCGGCGGGACGGATACACCAGACGTGGCGGAGGCATTGCAGCCGGTTCGCGGCACGCGCGACCTGCTGGGCGAGGATCAGCGGCGTTTCGCGCACGTGGTCGACACGGCGCGACGCATCGCCGCGCTCTACGGTTTCGACGAGTGGGCGACGCCGGTGTTCGAGGACACGCGGGTCTTCTCGCGTTCGCTCGGCGAGACCTCGGACGTCGTGTCCAAGGAGATGTACAGCTTCACCGACCGGGGCGGCGACAGCATCACGCTCCGCCCCGAGGGCACGGCCGGCGTGTGCCGCGCGCTGGTGAGCAACGGGCTCACCCAGTCGCTGCCGCAGAAGGTGTTCTATGCCGGCCCGATGTTCCGCTACGAGCGGCCGCAGAAGGGGCGCTACCGGCAGTTCCACCAGATCGGTCTCGAACTGATCGGGCCGTCGGAGCCGCAGGCTGACGCGGAGGTGATCGCGCTCGGCCACCACATCCTGCGTGCGCTTGGCATCGCGGACCAGACGGTGCTGGAGCTGAACACGCTGGGCGACGCCGCGTCGCGCGACGCCTGGCGCACGGCGCTGATCGCTCACTTCACCGTCCATCGCGACGCCCTGTCGGAGGAAAGCCGGCAGAGGCTGGAGCGCAACCCGTTGCGCATCCTGGACAGCAAGGACGCGGCGGATCGCGCCTTGGTGGGCGACGCGCCGTTGATCGACGGCTTCCTCAGCGACGCCGCCCGCGCGCACTGGGACGGCCTGCGCGCCGCGCTGGATCGGTTCGGCGTGCCGTTCCGCATCAACCCGCGCATCGTGCGCGGCCTCGACTACTACAGCCACACCGCGTTCGAGTTCGTGACCGAGCAGCTCGGCGCGCAGGGCACGGTGCTGGCCGGCGGCCGCTATGACGGGCTGGTGGCGGACATGGGCGGTCCTGCCACGCCGGCGATCGGCTTCGCTGCCGGGATCGAGCGGCTGTCCATGCTGCTGAACTCGCCTCCTCCGCCGCCGGTGCCGGTCGCGGTGGTGCCTGTCGGGGAAGTGGCCGAGGCGCAGGCGACCGCGATCCTGCAGGCGATCAGGAGCAGGGGGCTGCGGGCCGAGGCCGCCTATCGCGGCAATCTCAAGCGGCGGATGGAGCGGGCGAACCGGATCGGCGCGGTGGCGGCGGTGATCATCGGCGAAGCGGAAGCGGCGCGTGGCGTGGCGCAGGTGAAGGATCTGCGCACCGGCGAGCAGCGGGAAGCCGCCGCCGACGACGTGCCGGCCGTCGTGGCCGCGCTGGTCGCCGCGTGAAGCGGGCGGCGTGAGCCCTTCCCGATGAGCTTCGACGACAGGCTCGACCGCATCGTCGGCCGACGCGAGGAGCTCCAGGCCATGCTGGGCGGCGTGCTGTCCGAGCCGCTGACCGGCGAGGCGTTCGGCAAGGCGTCCCGCGAATTCGCGGAGCTCGAGCCGGTGGTGGAGCGCATCATGGCGCTCCGCGACGCCGAACGGGCGCAACGGGAGGCCGAAGCGATGCTGGCCGATCCCGACATGCGCGAGCTGGCCGAGGACGAGCTGCAGGACCTGCGCGACCGGCTGCCGGCGCTGCGCCACGAGCTCCGGCTGGCGATGCTGCCGCGCGACGAGGCGGACAGCCGCAGCGCCATCCTGGAGATCAGGCCCGCGGCCGGCGGCGACGAGGCGGCGCTGTTCGCGTCCGAATTGTTCGACGCCTACCGGCGTTTCGCCGACCTGAACGGCTGGCGTTTCGAGCTGCTGGAATATGACGAAAGCGAGCTGGGCGGTCTTCGCGGCGGCATCGCGACCGTCACTGGCCGCAACGTGTTCGCGCGGCTCAAATACGAGTCCGGCGTGCACCGCGTGCAGCGCGTGCCGGCCACCGAAGCGCAAGGTCGCATCCATACCTCGACGGTCACGGTGGCGGTGCTGCCGGAAGCCGAGGAGGTCGATGTGGACGTCAACGAGAGCGATCTGCGCATCGATGTCTATCGGGCGTCCGGCGCGGGCGGCCAGCACGTCAACAAGACGGAATCCGCCGTCCGCATCACGCATCTTCCGACGGGCATCGTGGTGGCGATGCAGGAAGAAAAGAGCCAGCACAAGAACCGCGCCAAGGCGATGAAGATCCTGCGCGCGCGCCTGTTCGAGCAGCAGCGCGCCGCCGCGCACGCGACCCGGGCGGCGGACCGCAAGAACCAGGTCGGCACCGGCGACCGGAGCGAGCGCATCCGCACCTACAACTTCCCGCAGGGTCGCGTCTCGGACCACCGCATCAACCTGACGCTCTACAAGATCGACCGCGTGATGCAGGGCGAGTTCGACGAGTTCGTGGACGCTCTCGCCGCGGACGAGCAGGCGGCCCTGCTGGCACAGGAAGAGTGAGGCGCCGCGCCGTGCGCCGCTTCCTCCACCGCTTCTTCCAAGGAAAGGGTCCGCGCATGAGCGGCAACAACACCGACTTCCAGGACGATCCGTCCGGCATCCGCTTCCGGGACGAGGCGGTGGGCGAGGGCGATTCGCCTCGCCAGGGTCGTCCGGTCACCGTGCACTACACCGGCTGGCTCGACGACGGGGGCAAGCCGGGGCGCAAGTTCGACAGCTCCCGCGATCGCGGGGCGCCCTTCGTGTTCACGCTCGGGGTGGGCGAGGTGATTTCCGGGTGGGACGTCGGCGTGGCGGGGATGAAGGTCGGCGGCCGTCGGCTGCTTCTGCTGCCGCCGGAGCATGGCTACGGCGCCCGAGGTGCCGGCGGGGTGATCCCGCCCAACGCGACGCTGATCTTCGACGTCGAGTTGCTGGGCGTCGGCTGAGCGGAGAAGGCCGCAGCGCGCGGTCACGCGGCCGGGCGGATGCCGGTTTCGGCGGTCCGTCCGGAGCCGCGGCTCGTCAGGAAACCGGTGCCTGGCACACGGCCGACCGGCCCGCGGACACTTCCACCGCCGCCGGATCATCCGGATCGGCGAGAAAGAAGGTGGTGAAATCGCGGGCGCCGAGCGCCACGAGAACGCGGCCGCCCGGATCGTGCAGACGGCCTTCGCTGCTGACCTCGTGGATCTCCGGCATGCCGGACCGGTTCCGCACCGTGATCTCGCCGCATAAGGCGTAATCGTGGGTGCGATGGGCGCCGGCTCCGCTGGAAGGGCCGTCTGGTAGGGTCACGACGCGGCTTTCCTCGCCGGAATCGGGTCCGAGCTTGAAGGTGGCGACCAGGTTGCCGTCCAGATAGAGCCGGGTGGTCTCGCTGATCTCCTCGTCGGCGCGGCCGTCCCGCACGGTGAAGCTCGCCGCCAGCGCGGATGTGGCGAAGGTGGAGCCTGACCACAACAGCATGGCGAGCGACAGGGGACACAGGGCGTGACGGCGGATCCCGGGGACGGAAACGAGCATGGGATGCTGACGTCCGGAACGATGGAACGGTTCCTCCGGGTCGGCGCCGCGATGCTCGGCGCCGCCGGGGTGGACGCCCCGCGCCGGGAAGCAAGGCTGCTGCTCGCCCATGCGCTCGGGGTCGAACCGTCGGCGCTGCTGGCGATCGGCCGGACCGAGATCCTGGAAGCGCCCGCCTTCCCGGCATTGCTGGATCGGCGGGCGGCGCGGGAGCCGCTGGCGTTCCTGGTGGGACGGCAGGGCTTCTGGACGCTCGACCTGGCGGTGAGTCGCGACACGCTGATCCCTCGCGGCGACAGCGAAGCCCTGATCGAGCAGCTGATCCGCCTCCGGCCATCGCGGGCGGCGCTGCGGCGGATGCTCGATCTCGGCACCGGCACCGGCTGCCTTTTGCTGGCGGCGCTCAGCGAATACCCGGCGGCCTTCGGCATCGGGGTCGATCTGTCGCCCGGCGCCTGCCTGCTCGCGGCGGGAAACGCCCTCCGCAACGATCTGGGCGATCGTGCTGCCTTCTGTTGCGGGTCCTGGGACAGCGCGCTCGCCGGGGGCGGATTCGATCTCGTGTTGTCGAACCCACCTTATATCCCGACGCCCCAGCTCTCGGGGCTCATGCCGGAGGTGGTGGGATTCGAGCCGCGCCGGGCGCTGGATGGCGGCCCGGACGGGCTGGATGCCTATCGTCTGTTGTGCGGTCGGCTGCGGCACCTGCTCGCGCCCGGTGGCCTGGCAATCCTGGAGGTGGGACAGGGTCAGGCCCGCGACGTGGCGGCCCTGGGGGAGCGGGCGGACCTGCGGCTGCTGGACATCGCCTGCGATCTGGGCGGCATCGAGCGGGCGGTGGCCTTTCTGGCGCCCGAAACAGACCGATGAGGCTGCCGACAGCAGATTAGGCTTGGCAGGAGGGTGCGGGGGAGGGTAGGCTGCTGGTGACATGGTCTTGATGGAAGTGCCGACCGGCCTTCCTCATGTGATGTTCCGCTACTGCCGCGGAGTGAACCGGGAAAGGCGTCGTCGCCTCCCGATGGCAGCCTCGATCATCCACCCGATCCTCCTTCGAAGAGAACGGGTCTGATCGCCCCCCGGCCCGATGGCGTCGCCGGGGGCCTCATGGTCCGATGGTGCCCGGAGCGACCGGTGCCGCAAACAGGAAAGTCTGCGACGAGCCGATGAACATGAAACGTATGCGCGGTCGCAACCACCGGCCCGGCGGCGGTGGAGGTGGCGGCGGTAATCCGATCAGGCACAATAACGGCCAGATCCCCCTCAACCGCAACCACGTGTTCGACAGCAACGGACCGGACCTGCGTATCCGGGGCACCGCTCAGCAGCTGTTCGAGAAATATCTGCAGCTCGGGCGCGATGCGACCAGTTCGGGCGATCGCGTGGCGGCCGAGGGTTACTTCCAGCATGCGGAACATTACTTCCGCATCCTCAATGCGATGGCGCAGGCCCAGCAGCAGAACCAGAGCAACCAGCACCACAACCAGCAGCATCAGCGGCGCTCGGTGCTCGATCTGAACGATCCCGACAGCGATCCGCTCACCGGCGACCAGCCGGTCCAGGCGGAAGACGGCGAGACCCGGAGCGGCGATACCAACGGCCAGCGGTTCGAGAACCGGGGCGAGTTCAACCGCAGCGAGTCGCGCGGCGACTACGGCCGGGACAACAACCGGCCGGAGGGTTTCCGCCGCGACCGGGATTTCGGCCATCGCCGGGATGATCGGGACAACAACCGCGATGGCGGCCCTCGTGACCAGGGCGGCCGGGATGGCGGCCAACGTTTCGAGCGCTACACGTCGGATCGCCAGTCGAACGAGCGCGGCCCCAATGATCGCATGGCGGGGGAGCGGTCCGGTTTCGAACCACGTGCCACCGCCGAACGTCCCGCCGCCACGCAGGAGTCGTTCGATCGTCCCGTGGACGCGTTTCCGACCCGCCCCGTGATCGCTGCCGGGGAAGCAACGCCGCAGCCGGAAGTCCTGTCGCCGGATATCGCTCCGTCGAGCGAAGCGCTGCCGGAGCCGGTGCGCGCGAGAAGGGAACGTCGGGAGCGTGCTCCGCGACAATCCACGCGGTCGGCGGCCCAGGCGGAGCCGGCGGCAGATGCCGGATCCGGGCCGCAACCCGAGTTGATCGGCGGCGAGCCGACCTGATCGAAAAGGGGCGCCGGTCATCACCGGCGCCCCTTCTTCGTTGTGATGTCGTAGAGGCCTGCTCGTTTCTGGATAACCAGCCTCCTCCGCTTCCGGACGGCACCGCAGAACAATCGGTGCTTGGCCGGAAAGCCGGGCGGGGATGGCCGTGAAGGAGGCACCCGATCCCCGTCATCGGATGACAGCCTCACGGGTGGTCTGGAACATCCTCGTCCAGCCAGCGGAACGATAAGAGCGGTATGGGGGGCGGTCGAAGGACACCCGCCGACACGCTGTTTCGGTGAGACCCGGCGAGGGGAACCTGGCGTCGAGGGGGCCGATTTCGCCCGAGCCCGGGGCAGCCGGTTCAAGGGAAGACCCGCGCGAGCATGAGCGGCGCCGAACCGGCGGAAACCTGCGGGTGGCGGCGATCCGAGTGCGTTGCGATCGCGCCCATGGTCGGCGGGGCGTTCGATATGCCCCGTCGTCGATCCAGCAGCCGATCTCGCAGATTCGGCCCGCAACTCCCGAGCCCGGCTCGTTCGCCCGGTCAGGAGACACCTGACTTGCGAGCACGATAACCTCGGGGTGACGGCTCTGCCGTACCTTCTGGTCCTCGCATGGCAGAAAAGCTGTGCTTCTGCCTGACGACACGCGACCGGAGGACACCGCACCGTCGGGAGGATCTTCAATGTCTCCCAAGGGACGCTATGCCGTTCACCCGGGCAGATCGGCCTGAGGGGAGGGCCGGTCGGGACGCCGCCCGGCGAGGGCCGACATGCCGTCTCCTTCCAGCCTTGTACGGGGCAGCGCTTCCGGGTGCTCGCTTTGAAGGAACATCAGCATCTTCTCGCGAACGAAGCACCGTAGATCCCAGGCCTGCGGAGCGTTGCGCGCGCTCACCAGCATGCGGATCTCGACCTCGCGCTGCTTCATGTCGCTCACCTGGAGGTTGACGACATTGCCGTCCCACAACGGAGTTTCCTTGACGATCTCCTGCAGCCGCGCGCGGATGGCATCCACGGGCACCGAGTAGTCGAGATAGAAGAACACGCTGCCGATCAGCGACGCCGACTGGTGCGTCCAGTTCTGGAACGGCTTCTCGAGGAAGTAGGCGATCGGCAGGATCATCCGGCGCCAGTCCCACAGCCGGATCACGACATAGGTGGAGGCGATCTCCTCCACCCAGCCCCACTCGCCTTCCACGATCACCGCGTCCTCGATGCGGATCGGCTGCGTCATGGCGATCTGGACGCCGGCGATCAGGTTGGTGAGCAACGGTCGTGCGGCCAGGCCGACCACCAGGGACGCGGCGCCGGCGGACGCGAACAACGACACGCCGTATTGCCGCACCGGCTCGAAGGTCATCAACGCGATGGCGATGGTGATGGTGAACACCAGGATGTCGGCGGCACGGCGCAGGATGCGGACCTGCGTCACATGCTTGCGCGCGATGAGGTTGTCCTCCTCGCCGGTCTTGAAGCGATGCAGATAGAGATCGCCCGCGATCCGCAGCGTGCTGCCCGCCGCCCATCCCATCAGCAGCACCACCGCCACCAGCAGTCCCTGCTCGACGATGGCGAAACCCGTGTTGGAGATGCCCGAGGCGGGCAGGGCGGCCCCCACGGCGATCACCACCACGAGCACCCGCAGCGGCTGCCGTACGCCCTTCGCGAGCGAACGGAAGAACTCGCGCCGTGGGCCCGGCACCCGAAGAAGCAGGTTCACCAGCATCCGGCCTGCCAGCAGCGCCGCGCCGCCGGCCAGCACCAGTACCAGCACGGACGCGAACTGGGGCGGCAGCCAGCTCAGCCAGTGCCTGACCTGCCGGACGAGCTGGAGGAAGTCGTGTTGCATCCGGGCTCCATCCTGATGGCTCGTATCGGAGCCCGAGGACCGGTCGTCCGGCAAGCACCGATGCTCGTAGTGACCTCGCTCGCGACCGGGCAGGCCGTTCGTGAAGCGGAGGATCGCTGGGAAGGAGAAACCGGCGCGGTGGTAGCGGCGGACGGATTTGAACCGCCGACCAAGGGATTATGATTCCCCTGCTCTACCGCTGAGCTACGCCGCCATCGCGCCGGGAGCGGTCAGATATCGCCGCGCGGCACCCAAGTCAACGCGCGCCGTGCGGGTCCCGGCCCCGTCACACCGTCAGCCCCGGATGCACGTGCGGCGCCAGCAGCCAGTGCAGGGCGAGCAGCAGCAGGAACAGGAGGATCAGCACGCCCAGCAGCCGTCCGAACAGCCGGAAGGCCGCCACCACCAGCAGGATACCCACCAGAAGCAGGATCGCCGACGCGGTGGGCCCGGTGACGCCGACGCCCGCGAGAAGGCCCGCCAGAACCCCTTCCATCCAGCCGATGCCGGCGGCGACGAGCCCGATCAGCCAGAAGATCGCGCTCAGCAGGAGATCGAGAAGATGGTTCATGTCGGGCCGCAGGATCCTCGGAGCGTATGCAGCTTCATCGTTCCACAAGCGTGATCGTTTCGATGCCCTGGACCGCCCCGCCCGACGCACGCAACGGGAAGGCCGTGCGCTGCGTTGCTGGAGCCAACGCCGCCGCGCGGGTCTCCGGCCCGCGCGAACCGCATTCCCTCGATGAAGAAGGTCACGCCATGATCCTGTCGTCCGGCTCTCGCGCCCCGTCGCTCTGGCACACCTTGGTCGGACTCGGCTTCGCGTCCGCCGGCATCGCCAAGCTCGTTCCCGCCAAGGTGGAGGAGGGGCTGTTCAAGAGCTGGGGCTGGACCCGGCGCGACATGCAGACCATCGGCGCGTCCGAACTTCTGGGAGCGGCGCTGTTGATGACCCGCTCGACCCAGCGTCTCGGCGCCCTGCTGTTGAGCAGCACCTCGGTGTGCATTCTCAGTGCCGAACTCCGGCACGGCGACGACGTGCTGGTGACCCCGCGCGCCGGCATGCTGCTGGCGGCGCTGACCGGCTTCTTCAAGGGTCGATGACGGGCGCCGGCCCAAAGGGCCGGACCTGGACAAGACCCGGCGCTGTGCTGGCCGAGGCGGTCCGGAGGACTTTCGCCGCCGCTTCCGGGAGAAGGGGCATAAGGGGTCACGGGCGGGCGCCACGCTTGGGTAGGCTAGCATGGTCTGGCCTGAGATCGCAGGCGTGGCCGCGTAGCCTCGTTCCACCCAAGACCCCGGTTCAGGCGGCCCCGAGGTCGCATAGACCGGTCGGGCCGAGGTCGCCCGATCCCCCTTCATCGTCCGTCAGCCAGGGCGGGACGCCCACATCCTGTCGACCCCCCGGCCACCCGCCGGGGGACTATGTTCGGCGTTCTCGCTCGTTCGGCGGGGGACTCCGGACCCCGGGAAGAACAATCGGCGACGGTTGTCAGCGCTTATCGCCGCCATCGTCCGTCGCCGCGGCGCGGAGGCGGATCACGCCGCGCATCGCTTCCGGCGGGACCGGTTTGCCCTTCCGCAGGATCTCCACCCGGCCCTCACGGGACAGGGCGGCCGCCGTCCTGCGCACCGGGTCGAGCAGCCGGCGCCAATCGTCCGGCGACAAGGCGCGCGCCACCTCGCTCGGACAGATCGAGCTTTCGGGACCGCGCGAGGCCGTCTGGCGCAGGATCTCGTCCCTGATCGCCGCCTCGGTGGCGCTTCCCGTCACGCCAGATGGTGCCGGATGGCGTCGGTGAATTCCCTCGTGCCGGCCTCGCCCCCGAGGTCGCGGGTGCGGACCTTCGCGACCGTGAGCGTGTGGTCGATCGCCTTGTCGAGCCGCGCCGCGAGGTCGTGACGCCCGACATGCTGCAGCATCAGCGCGGTCGACAGCAGCATGGCGGTGGGGTTGGCGACGTTCTTGCCGGCGATGTCCGGCGCCGAACCGTGCACCGCCTCGAAGATCGCGCCCGAGGTGCCGATATTGGCGCCCGGCGCCATGCCGAGGCCGCCGACGAGACCCGCGATCTGGTCGGACAGGATGTCACCGAACAGGTTGGTGGTGACGATCACGTCGAACTGCCACGGGTCCATCACCAGCTGCATCGCGCACGCATCGACGATCCGCTCGTTCATCTCCACGCGGCCCTCGTATTCCTTGGCGATCGCGCGGCCTTCTTCCAGGAACAGACCGGTCAGCGCCTTCAGGATGTTGGCCTTGTGCACCACCGTCACCTTCCGGCGGTTGTTCTTCACCGCGTATTCGAAAGCGTAGGTGACGATGCGGCGGCATTCGGCGCGCGTGTTGAAGCCGGTGGACATCGCGATCGCCTTCGCGTCGTGACCGAGCGGCATGTAGTGCTCCATCGCCGCGTAGAAACCTTCGAGGTTCTCGCGCACCAGAACGATGTCGATGTTCTCGAAGCGGCCGCCCGGGATCAGCGTGCGCGCCGGGCGCAGATTGGCGAAAAGTTCGAATTCCTTGCGCAGCGTCACGTTGATCGACTTGAAGCCGCCGCCGACCGGGGTGGTCAGCGGACCCTTCAGTGCCAGACCGGTACGCCGGATGCTCTCGATGGTCGCCAGCGGCAGCGGATCGCCGCCATCCGCCATCGCCGCCATCCCCGCCAGCTGGCTGTCCCAGGCGAACGGCGATCCGAGTGCATCGAGGATGTCCACGACAGACTGCGTGATCTCCGGTCCGATGCCGTCGCCGGGAATCAGGGTCGCGGGGATCTTGTCGGTCATGCTTCGAATGCTCCTTGAAACGGGAAGAGAAGGGATGCGCCGCGGCTCAGTTCGCCAGCGGCGCGCAGGCGGCGTCCAGCCATTGCTGCACCTCCGGCGTCAGCAGCGGCCGCAGCGTGTCGCGCACCCGGCGGTGGTAGGTATCGACCCAGCGGCGTTCCTCCGCCGACAACATGGCGGGCTCGATCAGCGCGCGGTCGAACGGCACCAGGGTGAGCGGCTCGAACCTAAGGAACGGCTTGGCCCCCGGCATGTCCACCGGCTCCGTCGCGTGCACCAGCACCAGGTTCTCGAAGCGGATGCCGTATGCCCCGGCGCGGTAGAAGCCGGGCTCGTTGGACAGCACCATCCCGGGCTCCAGCGCCACCGGTCGCGCCGCCGGCCCAATGGAACAGGGTCCCTCATGGACCGACAGGAAGGAGCCGACGCCGTGGCCCGTGCCGTGGTCGTAGTCGAGCCCCGCCTGCCACAGGAACATCCGGGCCAGCGCGTCCAGCCGCATTCCCACCACGCCGGCAGGAAAGCGGATGGTGGCGAGCGCGATATGGCCCTTCAGCACGCGGGTAGCGTGGTCGCGTACCTCGTCCGGCGCCGGGCCATCGCCGAGCCACACCGTGCGGGTGATGTCGGTGGTGCCGTCAGGATATTGCGCGCCGCTGTCGATCAGGAAGACCTCGTTCCGCCCGAGGGTACGGTTGCTGGCCTCGTCCACCCGGTAGTGGACGATGGCGCCGTTCGGACCGGAGCCAGAGATGGCCGGAAAGCTCTCGCCCCGGTAGAGCGGGCTTTCGGCGCGGAAGGCGTTCAGCCGCTCCACGACCTCGAGTTCGGTGACGCCGACCCCGTTCCCGCTCAGCCAGTGCAGGAACCGGCACATCGCCGCGCCGTCCCGGCGATGCGCTTCCCGCGTGCCGTCCTGCTCGGTCGGGTTCTTGCGTGCCTTAGGCAGGGCGATCGGGTCGGCAGCGGCCGATATCGTGGCTCCTGCCGCGCGCAGCGTGCGGGCGAACCAGGCGGGCGTGGTGACCGGATCGATCCTGACGCGGCGACCCGCCAACTGCGCGAGGGCTCCCGGCAGCGCCGCCGGAGCATGGAGGCTTACCTCGTTTCCGAGCCAGGCGCGGGTGTCCGCGGCCAGCTTCTCGGGCGCCATGAACAGTTCGGCCGTCGTATCCCGGTGCAGGATCGCGAAGCCCAGCGCGAACGGCGTGAAGGGGATGTCGCCGCCGCGTATGTTGAGCAGCCACGCGATGGAGGCGGGGTCGCTGAGCACCACCGCGTCCTCCCCGGCCTCGTCCAGGAGCGCCGCGATCTGACGGCGCTTGTCGGACGATGCGATCCCGGCCCGCTCCAGGGGGTGCGGCACCGCCGGCGCCAGAGGCACGGCGGGACGGTCCGTCCAGATCCCGTCCACCGGATTGGCATCCACCGTCACCAGCTCGATCCCCGGCCGGGCGTAGCGGCCCAGGAACTCCTCGCTCATCAGCCATGGGTCGTAGCCGATGCGGGCCTCGCGGTCCGGCACCGCGGCCGCTTCGGCCAGCCAGCGATCGGGATGGTCCTGCAGCAGATGCAGCCTTTCCCACCGCTCGCCGTCCACCTGGGTCTCGATCTGCAGGGTGTAGCGCCCGTCGGCGAACACCGCGGCGCGGTCGCTCAGAACGATCGCCAGTCCGGCGCTGCCGGTGAACCCGGTCAGCCACGCCAGCCGCTCGGCGTAGGGAGCCACATATTCGCCGAGATGCTCGTCGCCGCGCAGCAGCAGGAAGCCGTCCAGACCGTCGGTCCGGAGGCGCTGGCGAAGGGCGGAAAGGCGGTCGGCGAGGGGCAGGGACATCGGACAGCGCACCATCAACGGTCGGACGGCCGGAACATCGGCCGCTCGCGCCGCCGCGTCCAGGGGGCAGGCGCCCCGGACACGCTGCGCGAGGCGTCGACGCAGCGCCGGAAGGACGCGGGGATGGCGCGGCCCTCTTCTTCGTCCGCAGCCGTCCGCGATTCAGGAATGGCGAAACCGGCCGCCGCCCGTTCACCGATCGCGCCGGGTCTGGGCGCGTGCGGCCATGGCGGATGGAGCCGCCACTTCAGCCAGAGCCCGATCAACGGCGCGTCCGGAAGGATGCGCCGATATCCGCCCCGCGGAAGCCCCCCGGTCGTGGGCGCCCGTCAATCCGGCGACGCGTCGCCGAGGATGCGGAACATGAACAGCAGGTCGAGCCACCGACCGAACTTGCGCCCGACCTCCGGCAGCACGCCGCCCCGGCGGAAGCCGAACTGCTCGTGCAACTGGATGGACGCCGCATTGTCGGCGGCGATGCCGCCCACCATGACATGCCTGCCTTGCGCCAGCGCCCGGTCGATCAGCGCCTGCAGGATCAGGGGGCCGATGCCGCGGCCTCGCGCGGGGGCATCCACGTAGAGCGAATGTTCGACGGTGTGCAGGTACCCGTCATGCGGCCGGAACGTGCCGAACGAGCCGAAACCCACGACGTCGCCGTTCCGCTCGGCCACCACCACCGGAAACCCGGCCGACAAGCGGTCGCGCATCCAGTCCCGGCGCCCTTCCAGGGTGGCGGCCGTGACGGTCCATAGGGCGGTGGTGTGCAGGATCGCGTCGTTGGTGATGGCGAGGATGCGATGCAGGTCGTCCTCGCGTGCATCGCGGATGATCACGTCCGAGGCGTCGTTCGCGGCCACCGTCTCATCCCGCCTTGCGCAGCACGAGCGTCGCCCAGTCGCCTTCCCGCAGCCGGCGTTCCAGCCGCAGCCCCTGACGCCGATGCGCGGCGAGCACCATCCGCACCTGGGTGTCGAGCAGCCCGGCCAGGATCGCCGTGCCGCCGGGCGCCAGCCGGGCCGACAGGTCGCGCGCCATCTGGCAGAGCGGGCGCGCCAGGATGTTGGCGAACACCAGATCGTATTCGCCGCCGCGCGGCCCGGGCTGCCCCACGATGCCGCGGCGGATGTCCGGCGTGCGCCAGCCGTTGCCGAACCGGCAGGCCACCAGCGGCGCCAGCCCGTTGAGTGCCGCATTCTGCGCCGCCACCCGCACGGACCACGGCTCGATATCCACCGCCAGCACCCGCCGGCGCAGCAGGGCAGCCGCGCCCATCGCCAGGATGCCGGAGCCGCATCCCAAATCGAGGATGCGGCGTGGCTTCCGATGCGCCATTCCTTCCAGCGCGCGCAGGCAGCCGCGGGTGGAGCCGTGCTCGCCGGAGCCGAAAGCGATGCCGGCATCCAGCGTCAGGGTGATGCGGCCGTCATGACGCTCCGCCTCGGCGAGATGGGTGCCGCGCACCACGAAGCGCTGACCGATGCGCTGCTCGGGGAAGGATTCGTAGGTGCGGGCGAGCCAGCCCTCCGCTTCCGTGCGGCTGCGCAGGAGGGGAGCGTCGATGCCGGTGGCGGCAGCGGCCAGGGCCAGCGCGCCCACCAGGGCCGCCTCGCCGAAGCCGACGTCCTTGACGCCCTCGACGCGCCACACCGTCTGGGTATCGTCCGCCTCGAAGATGCCGACCGTGGTGCAGACCGTGCCGAGCGCGCTCTCGTAGGCGTCGACGGCCTCGTCCGGCACGGTGACCGAGATCGTTTCCAGCTCGGTCGCATGCCGGCGGGTGAGGGCGGAGACGCCGCTCACGAGCGTGCTCCCGCCGGTTCAACGTAGCTGTCCAGCACCCTCTTGAACCCCGCCTTCTCGAACTCGACGTCGAGCTTGTTGTCCTCGCCGCCCGTCACGGTGCCGTAGCCGAATTTCTGGTGGAACACACGCGTGCCGACCGGCAGCGCGTTCTCCCGCGGCGGCCGGCCGGGCTGTTCCCAGGCTTCCACCACACGAGGCCGCTTGGCCATCAGCGGGAACTGGCCGCCGAACACTGGCGGCGCCGACCGCAGCTGCTCGCGCGCCAGCGACGCGGTGCCGGCCTGTTCCACGTGCTCGGCCGGGATCTCGTCGAGGAACCGGGACGGGATGGAGCTCTGCCAGTTCGCATAGATGCGCCGGTTGGCCGCGTGCGACAGGATCGCGCGCTTGCGGGCACGGGTGATGCCCACATAGGCGAGCCTGCGTTCCTCCTCGAGCGCCTTGTTGCCTCCCTCGTCGAGCGAACGCTGGGACGGGAACACGCCTTCCTCCCAGCCGGGCAGGAACACGGTGTCGAACTCGAGCCCCTTGGCACCGTGCAGCGTCATCAGGTTGACGCGATCCGTGCCCGCCTGCTCCTCGTTCTCCATCACCAGCGAGACATGCTCGAGAAACCCGCCCAGCGTCTCGAAGTCCGCCAGCGCGCGCACGAGCTCCTTGAGGTTGTCGAGCCTGCCGGGCGCTTCGGCCGACTTGTCCTTCTTCCACATCTCCGTATAGCCGCTCTCGTCGAGCAGCGTTTCCACCACCGCGACGTGGATGGGGCCTTCGCCGCCGCGCGCCAACGCCTCCCGGCCGCGCGCCAGACACGCCATCAGCTGGCCCAGCCCTTCGCGCACCCGGCCCTTCAGGCTGCCCTCGGCCAGCAGCTGCAGCGTGGCGGCCGCGAGCGGGATGCGGTGGGTGCGGGCGGTGGTGTGCAGCATCTGCATCGCCGCGTCGCCCACCCCCCGCCGGGGCGTGTTGACGATGCGCTCGAACGCCAGGTCGTCCGCAGGCTGATGCATGATGCGCATATAGGCCATCGCGTCGCGGATCTCGGCCCGCTCGTAGAAGCGCACGCCGCCGATCACCCGGTACGGGATGCCGAGCGTGATCAGCCGCTCTTCGAAGGCGCGCGTCTGGAAGCCGGCGCGCACCAGGATCGCCATCTCCGACAACGGGTGCCTTTCCCGGTGCAGCTGCTCGATGCGCTCGCCGACCGCGCGCGCTTCCTCGTCGGAGTCCCACACGCCGAGCACCAGCAGCTTCTCGCCGGATGCATCGTTGCGGCCCGGGCGCAGCGTCTTGCCGAGCCTCCCCTCGTTGTGGGCGATCAGACCGGCCGCGGCCGCCAGGATCGGCGCGGTGGAGCGGTAGTTGCTTTCCAGCCGGACGATGCGGGCGCCGGGGAAGTCCTTCTCGAAGCGCAGGATGTTCTCCACCTCGGCGCCGCGCCAGGAATAGATCGACTGGTCGTCGTCGCCGACGCAGCAGATGTTCTGCGGCTCGCCGGGCGCCTTCTGCGCCAGAAGCCGCAGCCACAGATACTGGATGGTGTTAGTGTCCTGGTACTCGTCCACCAGGATGAAGCGGAAGGTGCGGTGATACTGCGCCAGCACGTCGGGCCGGGTGCGCAGGATCTCCACGATGTGGAGCATCAGGTCGCCGAAATCGGCCGCGTTCAGGTCGCGCAGCCGCGCCTGGTAGTCGGCGTAGACCTGTCGCGCCTTGCCGCCGCCGAAATCGGTGTCCTCGGCCGGCGTGACGCGGTCGGGCGTCAGGCCGCGATCCTTCCAGCGCTGGATCGCCCCCATCATGCCCGGCGGCGGCCAGCGCTTGGGATCGATCCGGTGCAGCTCCATCACCTGCTTGAGCAGCCGCAGCTGGTCGTCCGTGTCCAGGATGGTGAAGGAGGAGCTCAGGCCGACATATTCCGCGTGCCGGCGCAGCATCCGCGCGCAAAGCGCGTGGAAGGTGCCGAGCCAAAGCCCTTCCGCCGGCCGGCCGAGAATGGCGCCGACGCGCTCGCGCATCTCGCGCGCCGCCTTGTTGGTGAAGGTGACGGCCAGCACCTGGGACGGGAAGGCCCGGTTGCTCATCAGGATATGGGCGAACCGGGTGGTCAGCACCCGCGTCTTGCCCGTACCAGCGCCCGCCAGCACCAGCAGCGGGCCGTCGAGCGATTCCACCGCTTCCCGCTGCTCGGGATTCAGCCGTTCGAGATGGTCGTTCATGATCCGTCCCAGCATAAGGGGGGCTGGGGCGGGCGCAAAACCCCCTGCGTCCATGGGTGGGCCCTGCGGTCCCGGTCTTCACGCTCCCGCAACGATCGGCTACGCTACATTCCGTTAGCAGGCGCGGCGCCGATGCCGTGCGCAGGAGCCTCCGGTGTCAGAACCGAGCACCGTGCGTCCCTTCACCTCCACCGGGCCGCAGGGTCATCGGGCCCGCATGCGCGAGCGACTGCTCGGGCGCGGGCCGGCGGCACTGGCCGATTACGAGCTGCTGGAGATGCTGTTGTTTCTCGGCATCCCGCGGCGCGACACCAAGCCGCTGGCCAAGGAGCTGATCAACCGGTTCGGCAGCCTGGAAGCCGTGCTGGGGGCGACGGCGGATCGGCTCGGCGCGGCCGGTCTGCGGCCGGAAGCGGCGAGCGTGCTGCGCGTGCCGGAAGAGGCCGCACGCCGGCTGGCGATGGCGGAAGCGCGCGATCGGCCGGTGCTGAACAACTGGGACCGGCTGCTGGAATACTTCGATACCGCCTTGTCCGGCGCGGTGCCCGGACAGCGGCGGGCGCTGCTGCTCGACAACCGCAACCGGCTTCTGGCCGACGAGACGCTGCCGGACATGGAGGTGGGCGCGCTGGCGGGGATCCTGGCCCGGCGCGCGCTGGAGCTGCACGCCACCGCGCTGATCCTGTTGCGGGTGGTGCCTCCGGGTCCGGTGCCCGCCGCGCTGGTGAAGGCGGAAGGCGGGATGGTGCGCGAACTCGGCGCCCCGCTGGCTGCGCTCGCGGTGATGCTGCACGACCACATGCTGGTGGGCGGGGGCTCCTGGGTGAGCCTCAAGCAGAAGGGGTATCTCTGAGCCGGGAACGGCGCGACCCTGGTCGTGCCGGCCATCGGAGGACGAACCCCATGCATCTCGACGGATCCTGCCATTGCGGCGCCGTCCGCTTCTCGCTCCGTAGCAGCGAGCCGGTGCCCTACCAGCGCTGCTATTGCTCGATCTGCCGCAAGACCCAGGGGGGTGGCGGCTACGCGATCAACCTGGGCGGGGACGCCCGGTCGCTGCGCGTCGAGGGCCGCGAGCATGTCCGCCTCTACCACGCGGTGATGCGCGACGGGGCGGCCGAGCATCGCAGCGAGGCGGGACGGGCCTTCTGTGGCGAATGCGGCAGCGGCTTGTGGCTGTTCGATCCGCGCTGGCCCGAGCTGATCCATCCCTTCGCTTCCGCGATCGACACGCCGCTGCCGAATGCGCCCGCCAACGTGCACCTGATGCTGGGCTCGCGTCCGGCGTGGGTGCCGGTGGAGGGCCGCCGCGGCGACGATCGCTTCGACGGATATCCGGAGCTGAGTCTCGCCGACTGGCACCGCGAGCACGGCGTCTCGGCGCCGGATTGAGGCCGCCATTCGCCTGAGCCGCTCCGGTTGCTGCTGTGGCCGCGGTTCCGTTCTGCCTGGATCGCTATCGCTTCAGGCCGCGTGCTGGGCTGCCGCCAGCTGCGCGGTCACCAGGGCCGGCAGGTCGGACACCGCCGCCGCCAGCGCGTCGGCACCGGCCTGTTCCAGTTCTTCGCGGCCGCCATAGCCCCAAAGCACGCCCACCGCGCGCACGCCGTTAGCGTGGGCCCCGGTGATGTCGAACCGGCGGTCGCCGACCATCACCGCGCGACCCGGATCGAGCCGCTGTTCGTGGATCAGCCGGGCGATCAGCTCCGGCTTCTCGGCGCCGCTGTCGTCGGGTCGGGCGCCATACAGCGCGGTGAACAACGGCCGCAGCCCGCGCACCTCCACGATTCGCTGGGCGACGTGCAGCGGCTTGGAGGTGGCCAGGAACAACTGCCGGCCAGCGTCGGCGATCGCGCGGACGGCGGCGTCGATATCCGGGAACAGCGGGCTGTCGAACATGCCGTCACGCTCGTAGTGGTGCCGGTAGCGCTCGATCCCGAGCGCCACCCGGTCGTCGCCGCGCTCGGCCAGCAACCGCCGCAGGATGTCGTGCAGCGGCGGTCCCACCACCCAGGTCAGATCCTGCGCCGGATCGGGCTCGTGGCCGAGATCGCGCAGGGCGCGGTGGAGGCCGCCGACGATGCCCTCGCGCGACGCGACCAGTGTACCGTCGAGATCCAGCAGCACCGCCTCGGTGGGCGAAGAGGATGGGGGAGGTGACATGCCGGATCCAGGCCTCGCGACGGCGCCGGCCCGAGGAACCTGGGCGGCGGAAGGGACGCCGCGTTCCGGCCGGCCGGGGGCCGATCCGCGGACAGGACGCACAGCATGGGGTCGGCCGTCGGCCACGTCCACCGGTGCAGGCGCCGTGGATGTTCGGCTACGCCCCCGGTAGCCGCGCCGTGGGGATCGCGGCAGGAGATGGCGCACGGCCGCAGCTTGTTGCATGATCGTATTGTATGGGCGGGAGGTCCGAGGTGGCCGGGACGATGCAGCCGATGGCACCGGCGGACGGGATGGCGGAGATCGCCGGTCTGCCGCCCGGCCGCACGGCGCCGCCGGACCTTCTGGCGGATCTGCTCAGCACGAGGGCACTTCCGCCGCAACCGACGCTTCCGGATGCGGCAGGCGCCGACCATGCGGATGCCACCGATGCGGTGCTGCTGTGCCGGCTGCTGCGGATGGCGATGCCCCAGCACGCCGACGTCGCATCGCTGGCCGACAATGCGCTGTCCCGCTTCGGCTCCTTCGCGGCGGTCCTGGCGGCGCCGGTGCGCGAGCTCCGCGGCATCGCCGGCTTCGGCATGCACAGCGTGTCGGCCTTGAAGCTGATGCACGAGGCGGCGATCCGTTTGTCGGGTGCGCGGCTGCGCGACCGGCCGTTGCTGGACGAGCCTGACCGGCTGATGGGCTACCTGTCGGCGGTGCTGGCCCGCGAGCGGATCGAGCAGTTCCGCATCCTGTTCCTCGACGGCGACGACCGTCTGCTGGCCGACGAGGCGCAGGCGCGTGGCACGGTGAACCACACCCCGGTCTATCCCCGCGAGGTAGCCCGCCGGGCGATGGAGCTGGAAGCGGCGTCGCTCGTGCTGGTGCACAACCATCCGAGCGGCGACCCGACGCCGTCCCGCGAGGACCTGGCCATGACGAAGCAGGTGGCTAGTGCCCTGGAGGTGATCGGCGTCCAGGTGCGCGACCACATCATCGTCGGCAACGGCCGCTGGACCAGCTTCCGGAAGGAGAAGCTGCTGGCGTGAGTCCCTCCAGGCGACCTGATCCTGGAAGGAGCAAATCCGGGACTCCACATTGCGCCTTCTGTTCCGCCGTCGTTCGCGATCTCCGGCGCGCCGTCGTCCGGCAGTTCCTTTGCAGGCACCGTAGGAACTGGAAGATCCCGACCCGCCAGATCCTGGGATGGCAGCGGTGGGTGCGGATGCAGCGTGAGGACTTCCTGAACCTCGTGTGCCGGGAAATCGAGGTGCTCTACCTCCAAAGGGTGCTGAGCTTCACCGTCTACGACTGGATGACAGGCAGTCTGGCCGCTGATCTGAACTGGTGCCTGCCGGCGGAAGCCCCGACCATCTGCCTGCTCGTGGAGGCCGCCGAGCTACACCGTCCCGACAGCTATCTCCTCGAGACTCACCCGTGGAAGATGCTCGACAGTCAGGGCCCCCTCGCGGGGCGCGGATTGCCGGCCGCGTCGCCCTATCCCGCACCCGCGTGACCCCGGGGGCGAGCTAGCGTCCCGCCAGCGGTCCCAGCGCCGCGTCGATGCCGAACGGGCCGGGAAGGGCGCCGCGGGGGAACAGACGGTTGACGTGGCCCATCTTGCGGCCGGGACGGGCCTCCGCCTTGCCGTAATGGTGCGGCAGCAGGCCCGGCGTTTCCAGGAGAACGGGCCACAGGGCCAACTCGTCCGGCCCCACGAGATTCTTCATCACCGCATCGGAATGTCTCGTCGCCTCGGGCAGCGGCAGCCCGGCTACCGCGCGGACATGCATCTCGAACTGGCCCACCGGACAGGCATCCATGGTCCAGTGGCCGGAATTGTGGGGGCGGGGGGCGATCTCGTTGACCAGCAGCGTGCCGTCCCGGTCGAGGAACATCTCCACGCCGAGGATGCCGACCAGATCGAGCGCCTCGGCGATCCGCACGGCCATGGCGCGCGCGGCAGCGGCGATCTCCGCGCCGATGGGGGCCGGGGCCAGCGACAGGTCGAGGATACCGGCCCGGTGCCGGTTCTCGGCCGCATCGAAGCAGCGCACGGTGCCGTCCAGGCCGCGCGCCACCATCACGCTCAGCTCGGACGCGAACGACACCATCGCCTCCGCCACGAGCGGATGCGGCTCGAGCGCGGCGAACGCGTCCGTCAGTCCGGACGCCTCGCGCACCACGCGCTGTCCCTTGCCGTCATAGCCGAGGCGGGTGGTCTTGAGCACCAGCGGCAGCCCGACCGCCACCGCCGCAGCCTGCAGGGAGGCTTCGTCTTCCACCGGATGCCAGGGCGCAACCGGGATGCCGATCCCGGACAGGAAGTGCTTCTCGGCCACCCGGTCCTGGCTCAGCCGGAGGATGCCCGCATGGGGTCGCACCGGCCTGAGCCTGGTCAGCAGTTCCAGCCCGTCCGCGCTGACGTTCTCGAACTCGAAGGTGATGACGTCCACCGCGTCCGCGAAGGCCGCCAGCGTCGCCGGGTCGTCGTAGCCGCCCACCGTCGCCCCGGCGCTGACCTGCGCCGCCGGGCCGGTCGGATCGTCGGTCAGCACGTGGCAGCGATAGCCGAGCCTTGCCGCCGCCAGGGCGGACATGCGCCCGAGCTGGCCGCCGCCGACGATGCCGATGGTGCTCCCCGGGGGGAGCGGGATGGCCGGCTCGTCCGGCCGCCGGAGCGTGGGCATGCGGGCCCCGCTCAGTCCTGCGGGGCTTCGGGCACCGCCGCCGTCTGCAACGCGCGCCAGGCTTCCAGGCGCGCCGCCAGGGCGGGATCGGCCAGCGACAGGATGGAAGCGGCGAGCAGGGCGGCGTTGATCGCGCCCGCCTTGCCGATCGCCATGGTGCCGACCGGCACGCCGCCGGGCATCTGCACGATGGACAAAAGGCTGTCGATGCCGTTGAGGGCATGGCTCTGCACCGGCACCCCCAGCACGGGGAGCGTGGTCCAGGACGCGCACATCCCGGGAAGATGGGCGGCACCTCCCGCGCCGGCGATGACGACCTGGAGCCCGCGGTCGCGGGCGGTGCGGGCATAGTCCGCGAGCCGGTCGGGGGTACGATGCGCGGAAACGACCCGGCATTCGAAAGGGATCTCGAGCGCTTCGAGCTGCGACGCCGCGTGGCTCAGCGTGTCCCAGTCGCTGCGGCTCCCCATGATGACGCCGACCAGGGGCTGGGAGCGCACCTGCTGATCGTCCGACCGGCCCGGATCGACGCCGCCGACGATCTCGTCCGGCACATCGTCCCCCGAAGCGATGCCGTTCCCGGCGCCTTCGTTCTCGAGCGAGTCCTCGGCGATGCCGCTCATGGTGCTGGTCCTCACGCGATGCTGTCCGGGATGAGACGGCTTTCCAGCCACGATATCTCGTCCTTCAGCAGGAGCTTCCGCTTCTTGAGCCGCTGGAGCTGGAGCTGGTCGAAGGTCGGCTCCGCCAGGCGATTGATCACGGTGTCGAGGTCGCGATGCTCGCTCCGGAGCTCGTGGAGCTTGCGCAGCATCATGTCGCGGTCCGTCAGCATGGGCGTTTCCCTAGCACGGGCGGAACGGTTCCGGCAGGGGCGGCTCCCGCTATGCGCAACGCCCGGGCGAACCGGTCGAGCCATGACGAATTTATGATGGTGACGCTTCCCCGGAGCGGCCTAGCCTTCTGCCGGGGCGCGACCGAAGCCGCCCCTGCGCCGGGGTGCCGGGCATGGAAGCATCGTCCGGACCAGGCGTCGCACCATCTGCACGGAGGGATCATGACGGTGAAGTCGAGGCTCGACAGCCTGAAGACCAAGCACGCCACGCTCGATTCCAGATTGTTCGACGAGGGCACCAGACCCCGTCCGGACCAGTTGCTCGTCAAGCAGATCAAGGTCGAGAAGCTTCGCGTGAAGGAAGAGATCGGCCGACTTCAGCGAACGCCCTAGCGTCGCGCGGCGGAGGCGACCGGATCGTCCCCGCCGGTTCCACGAAGGGTGGCGGCCCGGGCGGACATTGTCCGGGGCGCCGCGCCTCGCGCCGGTGAAGATCCCCCGGCGACCCTCAGGCCGCTTCCTCGCTGGCGTCGGGAGCCGGCGGCACAGGAACGGTCTGTCCCTCGCGCACCAGCCTTTCGTTGGCGGTGTTGACCATCGCGTTCAGGTCGGTCTGCGAGCACAGCCCCAGGATCACCGGGTCACGCGGCTTGATGTTGGCGCTGTTCCAGTGCTGGCGGTCCCGCACCTTGGCGATCGTGTCCTTCGTGGTGCCGAGCAGCTTGATGATCTGCACCTCGGACAATTGCGGATAGTTGCGCAGCACGAAGGCGATCGCGTCCGGCCGGTCGTTGCGCTTCGCCACCGGCGTGTAGCGCGCACCCTTGGAACGGCGGGCCACCGGGTTGTTCACCGTCAGGATGCGCAGCCGTGCGGAGGGATCCGCCTCGCACCGGGCGATATCCTCCTGGGTCACCTGATGGTTGGCGACGGGATCGTAGCCGACGATGCCCTGGGCGACCTCGCCATCGGCGATCGCCTGCACCTCCAGCGGATGCATCCCGCAGAACTCGGCGATCTGCGTGAAGCTCAATCCGGTCTTCTCGATCAGCCACACGGCGGTGGCCTTTGGCATCAGCGGCAACGTCATCTGGATGTCCTACACGAACGCGAACGCAAGGGCGCGACAATGGGGGCGATCTGGAACCGATCGCGGCACGGAGCGGCGGCGGGCGAGCCGACGTGGCACCGCGTGCAACGTTCCACCGGCCGCATCCACGGGCCGGCTTGCGCTGGCCTGCGAGGACGGCAGGCGGTTCGGCGGATATGGGGGGTGGGGCAAGGCCGGGTCAAGCGGCAAGGAAGCACGACGACCCGGCGCGACGGTCATGACGGCGATGATCATGGCGCCGGTCCCGGCTCGATGCTTCCGGAGGGGGCCGTGCGTCGGCAACGAAAAAGGGGCCGGCGAACCGGCCCCTTCCTCATTCGCCGCGAGCCTTGCCGGCCCGGGCTGCGTGGTTCAGGCGGCGTGTTCTCCGGCGGTGACCACGTCGTTGGCCGGTGCCGACAGCTGCCGGGCGCCGACCGGAATCCGGCGGGGCTTGAGCGCCTCGGGGACCACGCGACGCACCGCGATCTGCAGCAACCCATTGGACAGATCCGCGCCTTCGACCTGGATGTGGTCGGCAAGCACGAAACGACGCTCGAATGCCCGCGTGGCGATCCCGCGATGCAGGACTTCCCGACCGTCATTCTGCTCGGCGAGACGCCCGGACACCAGCAGCGTGTTGTCCTGGGTGGACACGTCGATGTCGTCGGGACCGAACCCGGCGACCGCCATGGTCAGCACGTAGCTGTCGTCGCCGGCCTTCTCGATGTTGTAGGGCGGATAGGACGGTGCGCTCGACACCTGCGCGGCGTGGTCCGCCAAACGAGCCAGCCGGTCGAAGCCGATGGCGGTACGGAACAGGGGCGCGAAATCATAGGACATGAGAACCTCCAGAAGGCAGGATCCAAGCCCTTGCCGTCACCCCGTGGGCGTGACGGCGCGGGCGTCTTCAGTGTCGACCGGAACCCTGCGGGAGGCGTTCCGGACGGCATCAGAAATAGGAAGCGCCGCCCCCTGGTCAAGGGAAGGCGGCGCCCGGTCGTCGGATCGTCGTGAGGTTCTCGCGGAGCCGTGATCAGCCCTGCTTGCGCGAGCCCAGGCCGGCGAAACGCTTGTTGAACTTCGCCACCTGGCCTCCCGTGTCGAGCATGCGCTGCACGCCGGTCCAGGCCGGGTGGGACTTCGGGTCCACGTCCAACCGCAGCGTGTCGCCGGGCTTGCCGTAGCAGGAGCGCGTGGTGAACTGGGACCCGTCCGTCATGATGACGGTGATCTCGTGATACTCGGGATGGATGCCGGACTTCATGGGATGCTCTTCACCTTAAACGGGCCGCCGATGCCGACCGGCGAAACGAAACGCGGCCTATAGCGACCCCCGCCGCGCCCGGCAACCACCCAATCGGCCACCCAATCGGCCCGATCAGCCGGACCGCCGCACCGCCCGGTCGGTGAAGCGCCGGAGCGTGCTGTCCGCGATGCGCTTCTGGGCGTCGGTGAAGCTGTCGTACAGGGCGCGGAACGGCCCGATCATGGTCTGCGCGTTCTGCGCGGCGATGGTCTCCAGCCGCGCGTACGAGCCCAGATCGTCCACGGCGCTCACGCGGCCGTTGCGGGCCTCGCGTTCGGCATAGACGATATCCAGCCGCCCGACGTTGCGGCGCAGCGTGTCGGCGAAGGTCTGCCAGAGCGGGTCCTGCGCCGGGGTGATGGCGAGTGCCCGGTGCAAGGCCGTCAGATTGCTCTCGATGCGGGCCGCCTTCTGCCGGCCGAGGCGGCTCTGGATGGCAGCGGGGCTCCCTGCCGGTATAGACCCGGAAGCCGGCGCCGACACCGGTCCGGGTGGAGGCTGTCCCGGTCCGGCCTGTGCGCGTGCCGGGCCGGGCGTCGCGGAGGCGAGCGCCAGCGCGGCCAGCAGCCAATGGGCGGCCCGGACGAACCGCCCGCTTGCCGGGGGAGGGAAAGCCATCTTTGTCTTCTTCGCTCCGCGATGGGACCGGCCGGACAATAGGTGGGCGGCCTTCCCGAAGGATGAACAAGCTGGAAAGGCTCGCTGACACCGTGAAGATCCTGTCGGTTCAATCCTGGGTGACGTTCGGGCATGTAGGCAACGCGGCAGCCCTGTTCCCGCTGCAACGGCTCGGCGCCGAGGTGCTCGCGCTCCATACCGTCCAGTTCTCGAACCATACCGGCTACGGAAGCTGGACGGGCCAGACCTTCACCGGGGCGACGGTGGCCGACCTGATCGAGGGCGTGGATGCCCGGGGCGCCCTGACCGGTCTGGACGCGGTGCTATCCGGATATCTGGGCGACGAGACGATCGGCGATGCCATCCTCGCGGGCGTGGCCAGGACCAGGGTTGCCTCGCCCGGAGCGCTCTATTGCTGCGATCCGGTGATCGGCGATGTGGGTCGCGGCGTCTTCGTTCGTCCAGGCATCCCCGAGTTGCTGGCCGGGCGGGCGGTGCCGGCGGCCGATATCCTCACCCCCAACCAGTTCGAGCTCGAACATCTGACCGGAGCGGCGTGCCATGGCGTGGTGGACGCGGTGGGCGCGGCGACGCGATTGCGAGCCTCCATGCGCGCCGGTGGACCGCGCCTCGTGCTGGTGACCAGCCTTTCGGCTGGGATCGAGGCGAGCGAGATAGCGATGCTGCTGGTGCATGACGGAGGAGCGGTGCTGCTGCGGACGCCCCGCCTCCCGGTCGCCGCCAACGGGGCCGGCGATCTCACGGCGGCGGTCATGCTGTTCCACGTGCTGCGCGAGGGACCCGGAGGTGCCGTCCGCGCGCTGGAGCGAGCGGCCTCGTCCGTCTGGGGCATCCTGCGCGCGACCGCGGAAGCCGATGACGCCGAGCTTCGGATCGTCGCGGCCCAGGACGAGCTGGTGCGGCCCGGCCGGATGTTCCGGGCGGAACCTCTGCCCGTGTCCTGAGCTTGTTTCCCGCGGCGTTTCCGGGTCAGAACGATATCGGACGGCATCACAGGAGGAGGCTGCCATGGCACTGAAACCCGCTGCCCTGCACGCGCCCGGATGGATCACCGAGTTCCGGTCGTTCATCATGCGTGGCAACGTCGTCGACCTCGCGGTCGGCATCATCATCGGCGCCGCCTTCACCACCATCGTCCAGAGCCTCGTGAAGGACATCTTCACGCCGCTGATCGGCCTGGTGGTGGGCGGGATCGATTTTTCCAACATCTTCGTGACGTTGAAGGGGCCACACTACGCCACGCTGGCGGAAGCCCAGAAGGTCGGCGCGCCGACGCTCAACATCGGCGTGTTCCTGAACGCGGTGATCCAGTTCCTGATCGTCTCGTTCGCCATCTTCTGGGTGGTGAAGCTGCTCACCAGGCTTCATGTCCGCGAGGAAAAGAAGGCCGAGGAGCCGAAGACGCCCAATAGCGAGCTCCTGCTGGCGGAAATCCGGGACATCCTCGCCCATCGCGAAGGGCTCGTCATACCGCCCCCGGCCGAGTGACGGGCCCGCGCCGGGATCGTGCGATCCCGGCCCGCAGGCAACTCCGCGTCGCGCCGGTTCTTCGGACTGGCAGTTCTCGCTGCTAGGGTATCGCCATGTCCGACGTGCGCCCGCCCCGTTCTCCACGCCTCCGGCTGGCCCTGCTGCTGGCGGCTGGCCTTGGGTTGTCGGCGTGTGCGTCGGGCGCGCAGGATGCCAGCCATCTGGTGCGCGACAATCCCGACGCCCTGATCGACGGCTATCTGATCGCCCATGGCATGGCGATCAGCTACGTGATGTCCGGCCGGGCCACGCCCGAGGATCTGGCGCAGACCATCGCCTATGATCGCGCAGCCCTGCTGGCCGTGGCGGGAGCGCAGCTGAATGGTGGTGCCAAGCCGACGGAGCAGGCGGAAGCGGCCCTGCGGCGGCTGGTCGACTATACCGGGCGACAGGATCTGGCGGCCGGTGCCGTGGCGCCGCCCGCCGAGCACGCCGCACCGCCCCCCGCCGCCCTCATGTCGCCCCGCCGCTAGGAGCGGCCGGAGAGACCGACGGACGGTCAGTTCCCGGCCGGGCGCGCCCGCACCGGCGCCGCCGACTGCGCGTCCCGCCGGAGCCGCTTCTCGCCCAGCAGGAGCAGGATGGGTGCCGCGATGAAGATGGAGGACGAGGTTCCCACCACGATGCCGAACAGCATCACCCAGGCGAAGCCGGACAGGGTGGCGCCGCCGAACAGCGCGAGCGGCAGCGCGGCCAGGAACACGGTGGACGAGGTGCCCAGCGTGCGGTTCAGCGTCTCGTTGATCGACAGGTCGATTAGCTCGCGCAACGGCATGGAACGGTACTTGCGCAGGTTCTCCCGCACCCGGTCATAGACCACCACCTTGTCGTTGGTGGAATAGCCCAGGATGGTGAGGATGGCCGCGACCATCACCAGGTCGAATTCGAAGCGGGTGACGGCGAGGAAGCCGATGGTTTTGGTGAGATCCAGCACCAGCGTCAGCACCGCGCTGACCGCGAACTCCCATTCGAAGCGGAACCAGATATAGCCCAGGATCATCAGCAGGCTGATGCCGAGCGCCAGCAGGCCGTTGCGGAACAGCTCGCTGGACACCGACGCGCCCACGGCGTCGGCCCGCAGCACCTGCGTGCCTGGCTGGGCCTGCGACACCGCGGTGCGCACGCGCTCCACCAGCGCCTGGGTGGCGGCCTCCGAACCGGCGTCCTTTCCGGCCGGCGCGTCGAGACGGATCAGCACGTCGTCCGGGCCGCCGAAGCGCTGCAGCCCGGCCTCGGTCACGTGCTGCGCCGCCAGGGCCGCGCGGATCCTGCCGAAATCGGCCGGCCCCTGCGTGCGGGCTTCCACCACGATGCCGCCGCGGAAATCCAGCCCCAGCGACAGGCCGGGATAGAAGAACAGCCCGATGCTCAGGAGCGACAGCACCGCGGAGGTGGCGAGGCCGAGCCAGCGGCCGCGCATGAAGGAGATGCGGGTGCCGTCCGGAACGAAGCGGGCGATGGGGCGACGGAACATGGGTGAGGCGCCTCAGACCGGAAGCAGCGTCGGCCGGCGCAGCGCGTACCAGCGCACCATCAGCAGCCGCGACAACAGGAGGGTGGTAAACAGGGTGGTGACGATGCCGATGGTGATGGTCAGCGCGAAGCCGCGCACCGGACCCGTGCCGAACACGAACAGCATCACGTGCGCCAGCAGGGCGGTGGCGTTGCTGTCCACGATGGTGGAGGTGGCGCGCTCGAAGCCCGCCTGCATGGCGCCCAGCGCGGTGCGGCCGCGCTTGACCTCCTCGCGGATGCGCTCGTTGATCAGGATGTTGGCATCCACCGCCATGCCCAGGGTCAGCAGCATGCCGGCCATGCCGGGCAGCGTCAGCGTCGCCTGGAACAGGCTGAGGACCGCCACCATCAGCACGAGGTTCGCCAGCAGGGCGAGGTTCGCGTACCAGCCGAACAGCCCGTAGAACAGCCCCATGAAGGCCACCACCAGCAGGAAGCCGATGCCGAGGCTGATGGCACCTGCCCGGATCGAATCCGCGCCGAGCGAGGGGCCGATCGCCCGTTGCTCGATCACGGTGAGCGGGGCGGGCAGGGCGCCGGCGCGCAGCAGCAGGGCGAGGTCGGTGGCCTTCTGGGCGTCGAAATTGCCGGTGATCTGACCGGAGCCGGACGGGATGACGCCCTGGATCACCGGGGCGGTGATCACCTTGTTGTCCAGCACGATGGCGAAGGGCTTGCCGAGATTGGCGCGGGTGATCTCGGCGAACTGACGGGTGCCGAGGCTGTCGAGGGTGAAATCCACCGCCCACTGCCCCGTCTGGCTGTCCTGGCCGGCGCGGGCGTTGGTGAGGTCGGCGCCGTCGACGTCCACGTGGTGCTGAACGGCGATCAGCGCCTTCGGGTCGTTCTGCATCGGCAGGATGTCCACCCCCGGCGGCGCCGGATGGTCGGTCGACACCCCTTGCGCCACCAGGTGGAACGTCATCTTGGCGGTGGTGCCCAGCAGCCGCTTGACGTGGTCGGGGTCCGACACGCCCGGCAGTTCCACCACGATGCGGTCGTCGCCCTGGCGGGTGATGGACGGGTCGACGGCGCCGGTGGCGTCGATGCGGCGCCGCACGATCTCGATCGACTGCGACACCGCGTCCCGCGCCCGGTTGCGCAGGCTGGCCGCGGACAGGGTCAGCGCGATCCGGCCGTCGGGCAGGTCCGATACCGTGAGCTCGTTCGGACCGGCGCCGGGCAGCGCCCGCAGCACCGAGATGTCGCGATCATGCTCGTCCGGCGAGCGCGGCGTGAAGGTGACGGCGTTGGCCGCGACGTCCGTGCGCAGGTTGCGGTAGCCGAGCCCGTCATGCAGCAGCGCCTGCCGCACCGTGTCGGTGAGGGAATCGAGCCGTTCGCGGGCCAGGGTTTGCAGGTCGACCCGCATCAGCAGGTAGGAGCCGCCGCGCAGATCGAGCCCGAGATGGATCTGCCGCCAGAACCCGCCGGGCAGGCTCGCGAAGTTGGGCACGCAGAGGAGGAGGCCCACGAAGCAGACGGCGATCACGGCGGCCGTCTTCAGGCGGCTATAGTACATCATGAGGACCGGCGCACTCCCGCCCGGCCGGATCCCCTCCGAGATCGGGGCTGCGACCCCGGCCGGGGCGCGCGGAACATGCCGATCCGGCTCCCCCGATGCAACTCCCGCCCGCGATGGCGCCCGGGTAGGCCACCCGGGGCGGCGATCAACCGTCGCTGCCGTAGCGGTCCCGTCGGAATGCCGTCTCCAGCGCCCGCAGCGTTCGGAGAACGACCGTCGAGCGTCATGACCGGGCGCGGCGAAACGGGGAAGCTTCCTGGCAGCCGCTTTCACGGGGACCGCGTTCCCAAAGGCCGCGGGCGGAGTCCGCTCCCCGCGCCGGCGCCCTTGTGCTGCGGCGGCGTGGATCGGACAACGGGGTCGTCGACGGTGACGGGGGTCGGGGCGGTGCTGGGCAGGGGACGGACGGGGCAAACGACGGCGGCCGAAACGCGGCGCCTGAAGATCGGCGTGATCGGTGCCGGGCATTTCGGGCGCTTCCACGCCCTGAAGGTCGCTTCCTCCGCGCGAACCACCCTGGTCGGGGTGCACGATCCGGACGACGCCCGGGCCGCTGCGGTGGGTCGCGAAGCCGGGGGTGCGGCCGCCCTGTCGCTGGACGACCTGACGGCGCGAGCCGACGCCCTGGTGATCGCGGCACCCGCGGAAGCGCATTTCCTGCTGGCCGAACGCGCCCTGCGCGCCGGGCGCCACGTGCTGGTGGAGAAGCCGATCGCAGCGACCCTGGCGGAAGCCGACCGCCTCGCGGCGCTGGCGACCGAGACCGGGCTGGTGCTCCAGGTCGGGCACCTGCTGCGCTTCTCGGCGGAGCATGCCGCGATCACCGAGCGCATCCAGCGGCCGCTCTATATCGAGGCCACCCGAATCGCCCCCTTCAAGCCGCGTGGCACCGACGTGTCGGTGATCCTCGACCTGATGATCCACGACCTTGATCTGGTTCTCGCGATCGTGGACAGCCCCATCGAGAGCGTGGACGCGCTGGGTGCGGCCGTGAGCAGCGCGCACGAGGACATCGCCAACGCCCGGGTGCGATTCGCCAATGGCTGCGTCGCCGCCATCACCGCCAGCCGGATCTCGCTCAAGACCGAACGGCGGATGCGGTTGTTCTCCGAGGAAGGCTACCTGTCGGCTGACTTTGTGGCGCGCGAACTGACGATGATCGGGCGGGAGCGCGGCCTGCCGCTGCCGGGCACCGGGGGCTTCAGGCGCGAGGCGGTGAGCTGGCAGGAACACGACACGCTTGCCGCCGAACATGCGGCCTTCGCCGCCTCCTGCCTGGATGGCGCCCCGGTGGCGGTGGATGCCCAGGCGGGACGGCGCGCCCTGGCGGCGGCACTGGCGGTGACGGACGGCGTCGCGGAAAGCCGGCGCCGGATGGAGTTGTCAGGGCTGATCGGGACGACGCCGTCCTAGTGTCGACGCGGCACACGGCGTGCTGTTGCCGTTGCTGCAGCACGCCCTGGCCGCCGCGACGGTCAATGACCGGTCACTAACTCGGGCGCGTGATCGCCGTGTCGCCCCGGGGACGGTCGGCCGGACAGGCTCCCCGTATCGGCACCCATGGTCAGCGGATCACAGCTCGCCCCGGCGGCTCAGCTCCTTGATGCGGTCGGCGGTGCGAAGTGCCAGCGCCTGGATCGTCAGCGACGGGTTCACCCCGCCGGTGGTGGGAAACACCGAGCCGTCGCACACGAAAAGATTGGGAATGTCCCAGGACCGGCAGTCGGCGTTCACCACGCTGGTGCGGCGATCGGCGCCCATGCGGATAGTGCCGGCGAGATGGTTGGTGTCGTTTTTCTGGCGGAAGATTTCCTTCACGCCCGCCGCTTCGGCCTGCTGCTGCATGAAGTCCAGCGCGTGCTTGATCATCGCCTTGTCGTTGTCGCACCAGCTGTAGGTGATGCGGGCGACGCGCAGGCCATACTGGTCCACCTCGTCGGCGAGGGTGACCTGATTGCGCTCCTGCGGCATCATCTCGCCGACCATCTTGAGCCCGACCTGATGGTTGTACTTGTCGAGTTCACCCAGCAGCGCGTCGCCCCACAGACCCTTGCTGCCGGTCAGCACGCTCGACCATTCCACCGGGAGCGGGCCCTGGCTCATGTGGATGTAGCCGCCGAAGAAATCTTTCCTGTCGTCGTAGTTCCAGTGCTCGGTGATCGCCAGCGAGGGCGGTCCCTTGTTCCAGCGCACCTCGTCGTCCATTACGCCGAACACCGCCTGATTGGATTGCGTCATCAGGTATTTGCCGACCAGGCCCGAGGAGTTGGCCAGGCCGTCCGGATGGCGATCGGTGGCGGAGTTGAGCAGCAGGCGAGGGCTCTCGATCGCATAGCCGGCGACGATGACGTTGCGCGCGCGTTGGAAGCGCCATTGTCCCGCGCGATGATAGTGCAGCCCGGTGGCGCGGCCGTCCTTGTTCACCTCGATCCGTCCGACCATCGCCAGGTCACGCACCTCCGCGCCGGCGCGGATCGCGCGCGGGATGAAGGTGACGAGCGCGCTCTGCTTGGCGTTGGTGGAGCATCCGACCCGGCAGAAGCCCCGATACACGCAGGGGGGCGACTTGCCGCGCGGCGCGGACACGGTGGCGAGCGGGGTTTCCGTCCAGTCGATGCCGAGCGCTTCCGCGCCCTTCGCCAGCATCAGGGCGGCAGCGTTGAGGTCGTGCGGGCGGTAGGGATAGCGCGGTCGCTTCGGACCCCAGGGATACCGGATCGGCCCCGAGATCTTCAGCGCATCCTCCGCCTTGGTGTAGTAGCGCCACATCTCCTGCCAGGAGATCGGCCAATCGGCGCCGAAGCCCTGCTTGGTGCGGGAGGCGAAGGACTCCGGGCGCTGGCGCAGCGCCACCATCGCATAGTGCACGGTCGACCCGCCCACCGCCTTGCCGCTGTTGTTGCTGCCCATCTTGAGCGGGTTGTCGCCGTCGACGATGCGCTTGTCGGTCCAGAAGAGCTGGGACTGGGCGGTCTCGTCGGACGCGAAATCCTCCAGCGGCCGGAAATAGGGGCCGGCATCGAACGCCACGACCGAGAAGCCCGCCTCGGCCAGTTCGGCCGCCAACGTGCCGCCGCCGGCTCCGGTGCCGACGATGGCGAAATCGACCTCCTCGCCGTCGGCATATTCCTGCATGGACAGCCAGCCGCCGGTGACGTGCGGGTCGGGCGCGCGTCCGCCGGCCGCGCGCACCTGCTGCATCGGGGACAGGTTGCCGCTGCGCAGCCCTTCGCGATTGGCGAGAATGGTCTGGTCAGCGCACACGGCGGTTCTCCCTGGCGGCCTTGGCTTCCTGGCCGGGATGGGCTTCCGCCGCCTCCCAGCTGTCGCGCATCCCGAAACCCATGCGGACATAGCCGCGGGGGCTCGCCGGACCGCCGAAGCCGATCCGGCTCCACGCGGACGGGTGTGCGGCCCATGCCGCGACGATGTCGGTCAGGACGTGCTGGGAGAAGAACAGCTTGGGCGGCACGTCGGTCCATTCCGGACCCGACAGCTCGCCCTTCTGCATGCGCTGCAGCAGAGACTTCTGCTGCGCGTCGTCCAGGGCCGCAAAGACGGCGTCGTGTTCCCGCTGCGCCGTGGCGTCCAGTGCCGCCAGCGCCTTGGCCCAGGCTTCCGGCGCCTCGGGCAGCTCCGCGTTCCGGTATCCCGGGCCGAGGCCCAGCGTCAGGCCTTCGTCCACATAGGCGGCGAGCGGGGCGAAGGAGGGGCCCTGGTTCTGCGGCACGATCTGGGCGCAAACCGCTTCCAGGCAGCGGAACGCGTCCGCCGACAAGGTTCGCGGCCCCCGTTCCACTGCGAGACGCCGGTCCACGACCTCGCGCGTACGGTCGTTCCAACTCATCGACGAGCGCTTCCGCAGCACGTCGTAGCCGGGAAAACGGCCTTCCTCGACCGGATCGGGTTGGCGGTCAGGCATCGTCGCCCTCCAGCAGGTCGAGGGCCGCGAGACCTGCCAGCGCCACGCCGGTGAAGGCGGGAGGGGTCGGTACCGGAGGACCGTCGAGCAGGTTCTGTTTCCAGTTGCGCCAGCCGCCCATCATCCGCTGCACGCCGTAGGCGTGGAAGAAGGTGCCGGCGATGCCGGTGGCCACGGTGGCCCAAAGGCTGGCCCGGGCCGCCGTTCGCCGCTTCTCGCCGCCGCGGATCGCCGCATCCATGAGCAGGGCTCCGGACGCGGGCGGGATGGTGACGGGGATATACATGGCCGGGTTCTGGAAGTTGCCGCGGAAGTGCAGGAGCCAGGCCTCGCCCACGGTGCCGGCCATGCTGCCCGCGGTGATGGTGGCCAGGGTGCGCCCGGCTCCCAGCCCGAACACGGTGGGACGGCCGCCAGGGCCTTCGCGGCGCAGCCGTTCGGACGCCACCCCGAACAGCCCGCTGATCAGGATGGCCATCGGCGCGCCGACCGGGGCGCGGTAGAAGAAGTTGACCCATCGGAACCCGCCGACGCGGCTGCCAACGTTGAACACGTGGAACGCCGTGCCCACGAGGCCGGTGACGGCCGCCAGCGCGTAGGTCACGTCGCGAAACAGGTGCGCGCTTTCGCGCTGGTCCGTGGTGCCGTGCAGGCTGGCGGCCACCGTGAGCGCCGAGGTGGCGAGGGGGGTGAACATCGCCTTGTTCCGGAACGCTCCGCGATAATGCTCGAGCGCGCTGTCGGTCAGCACCGAGAACGCCAGCAGGCCGGATGCACGGTTCAAGGCCCGCGCCGCATCCACCCCCTTGCGCGGCGATACGAGGGGCTGGTGACGCAAAGCGTCCGGCAGGCCCGGGCGGGCGGCGACGATCGCGGTCGCCCGGGCACGTTCAAAAGAGCGGCCGAGCCTGTCGAGGGCGATGCGGGCAGGATCTGCGGCCGGTTTGTTCCGGCGGAACAGGCTGTCGAGCAAGCGGAGGGTTCTTTCCGGTCGGGCGGGGAGGGGCTGGAAGCTCAATCGGCGAACGGTCGGGCATCGGCTTCCTTGAAGGATATGCCGTGCCCGGGACGCGAGAGGTCGGGGGCGATGACGCCGTTCCGCGCCACCGGGGCGCCGTCGAACAGCATCTGCTCGATCCGGACATGATCGTGGAACCATTCTAGGTGGCGGAGCCGGGGGGCCGCGCAGCCGGCATGGAGATGCAGCGCCGGCGCGCAATGGCACGACAGGTCGATCTGCTCGGCCTCGCACAGCGCGGCCACCAGCATGAAGCCCGTGACCCCGCCGCAGCGGCTGATGTCGGCCTGGAGCACGTCCACCGCGCCCGCCCCGAGCATCCGGGCGAAATAGCCGGCGCGGTAGCCGTACTCGCCCGCGGCCACCTCCATGGAAGCGGGCAGGTGGTCGCGCACGAAACGCAGGCCGTCCAGATCGTCCGACGATACCGGCTCCTCGAACCATGCGACGCCCTGGTCGGCGAAGCGCTCTCCCATCGTCACGGCCTGCTTCCGGCCGAAGCCTCCGTTGGCGTCCACGAACAGGGCGGCGCCCCCGATCGCGTCCTTGGCGGCCCGCACGCGCTCCGGATCGCGGTCCGGCTCCGAGCCGATCTTCATCTTGACGGCCCGGCAACCGTCGCGTTCCACCCAGGCCGCCAGCTGATCGCGCAGCACCTCGTCGGGATAGGAGGTGAAGCCGCCACTGCCATACACGGGGATGGCACTCCTGAATCGGCCCAGCAGCGTCGCCAGCGGAACGTCGAGCAGCTTTGCCTTGAGGTCCCACAGGGCGGCATCGACCGCCGAGATGGCCGTCGCGGCCAACCCGTCGGCGCCGAGATTGCGGACGGCGCCCTGCATGATCCGCCAGGCGCGTTGCGGATCGAAAGCATCCTGCCCCCGTATCGCGCCGGCGAGCTTGTTGTTGATCAGCGGAAGGAGGGCAGCGTCCGCGTAGGTGTAGCCGATGCCGGTCCGATCGGCCGCTTCCGCTTCCACCAGCACCAGGGTGGTGCTGCTCCAGGACAGGGTGCCGTCGGCTTCCGGGCGGTCGGTCGGGATGGTGAAGGAGCGCGCCTTGATGCTGACGACCGGCGCATCGAGAACCATGGATCGCAGCCCCTCACCGGGCGGTGTCCCGCACGGACACCGCCTTCACCGGGGGCCGAACGTCGGATGCGGTCATTTGTTGCCGCTTCGCGCGCGGGCATTCTTGTGCCGAGGCGAGAGGGACCGGTCCGTCAGGTGCGGCCCTCATCCGCGCGATGCGAGGATGAGGGCCCCGGATCAGCCGCCTTCCAGCGCTTCCCGCAGCATCTCCAGTTCCAGCCAGCGTTCCTCGTCCGCGGCCAGGGCGGCTTCCGCCGCTTCCAGCGCGGCGGTGGCTTTGGCGAAGCCGCCCGCATCGCGGCGGTACAGGTCGGCATCGGCCAGCACGCCCCGGAGCCTCGCGATCTCCTTTTCCCGGCCGGCCATCTGCGCCGGAAGCTGTTCCAGCGCGTGCTTGTCCTTGAAGGACAGCTTGCGCGCGGCCTGCTTCTCCGGCCGCTGGACGGTGGCTGCAGAGGGGCGGGTGTCGGCCTTGGCCGCCGCGGCGCCCCCGCCGAGATGACCGCCCTGCGAGACCATGTCGCTGTAGCCGCCGGCATATTCCACCCAGCGTCCATCGCCCGCCGCGGCCACTACCGAGGTCGCGACCCGGTCCAGGAAGTCTCGGTCGTGGCTGACCAGCAGCACGGTGCCCTCGTAGGCGCTCAGCATCTCCTGGAGCAGGTCGAGGGTTTCCAGATCCAGGTCGTTGGTCGGCTCGTCGAGCACCAGCAGGTTCGACGGCCGGGCGAGCGCGCAGGCCAGCATCAGACGCCCGCGTTCGCCGCCCGACAGCACGCCCACCGGCGTGCGGGCCTGTTCGGGGCGGAACAGGAAGTCCTTCATGTAGCCGATGACGTGGCGCTTCTCCTGCCCGACCTGCACGGTGTCGCCCCCGCCGCCGGTAAGGGTATCGGCGAGGGTGCGGGTGGGATCGAGCGCGCGGCGCTGCTGGTCCAGAGTGACCGGCTCCAGACTGGCGCCGAGCTGGATGCGGCCGCTGTCCGGGGCATCCTGGCCGGTCAGCAGCCGCAGCAGCGTGGTCTTGCCGGCGCCGTTGGCGCCGACGATGCCGAGCCGGTCGCCGCGCAGCACGCGAAGATCGAGACCCCGCACCACATCGCGGTCGCCGAAACGCCGTCCGATCCCTTCCGCCACCGCCACCAGCTTGCCGGACGTGCCGGCTTCCCGTGCTTCCAGCCTCAACCCGTCGGGATTGCGGACCGCCTCGCGCCGCTGCCGCCGCAGGTCGGCCAGGTCCGCGACGCGACGGACATTGCGCTTGCGACGGGCGGTGACGCCGTAGCGCATCCAGTCTTCCTCGCGCGCGATCTGCCGGTCGAGCTTGTGGGCGTCCCGCTCCTCCTGCTCCAGCACCTCTTCGCGCCACGCCTCGAAACGTTCGAACCCCTGGTCGAGGCGCCGGGTGCGTCCGCGATCGAGCCACACCACCGCCCGCGACAAGGTCTGCAGCAGCCGGCGATCATGGCTGATCATCACGATGGCGGAGCGCAGGGAGGAGAGCTCGCGCTCCAGCCACTCGATGGCCGGCATGTCGAGATGGTTGGTGGGCTCGTCGAGCAGCAGTAGGTCGGGAGAGGGTGCCAGGGCGCGGGCGATGGCGGCGCGGCGGGCTTCGCCTCCCGACAACCGGCGGGGATCCTCCGTGCCTGAAAGCCCGAGCTCGTGCAGCAGGGCGGCACCGCGATGCTCGTCGCCATCGGGACCCAGGCCGGCATGGACATAGTCGAGCGTGGAGGCGAAGCCGGACAGATCCGGTTCCTGCGGCAGGTATCGCACCACGGTGCCGGGCTGCAGGAAGCGGGTTCCGCCGTCGGGGACGAGGTCGCCGGCCGCGATCCGCAGCAAGGTGGACTTGCCCGAGCCGTTGCGTCCCACCAGACATACCCGCTCCCCAGGCGACACGCCGAACCCGGCGCCATCGAGCAGCGGGGCGCCGCCGAGCGTGAGGGTGATGTCCTGAAGCAGAAGCAGGGGCGGGGCCATCGGCGGGTTCTGGCCGAAGCCGAGGCGCCGCGCAACGCGGCGCCGTCACATGCAGGCCGAAGGTTCCGGCAGAGGTCGTGACCCCCGAAGCTGCGGGCGGCACGCCCAGCCAGACCGGCGGCTCGCGAGACGACGGGGGCGTTTACAGCGCCGGCCCAGGTCTACGGCCACCTGATCGTCTGGAGCGAGCCGCCTCTGTCCGCCTCCGGGTCAGCCCGCCGATCGGGTCGGGTTGGGCGAGACGATCCGGATGTCGGGTCGCGTATCCGGTGAGCCGGGGCGGCGCTCGCCATCGCCCAGCCGGACCGGGCGGGCGGAGCGCGGTATCTCCGTGCCCGCGCGGCCGAGCGCCTGCACGAAGCTGCGGCCCCATTCCAGCGCCGAGGTGTCCTTGATGGCCTCCCAGCACGCCTGCCAGCGATCCTGGCGCTCCGGCCGGCTCATGCGCAGGGCGGTGTCCAGCGCGTCCGCGATCTCGTCCGGATCCACGGGATTGACCAGGATCGCCGCCCCGAGCTGCCGCGCGGCACCGGCGAACTTGGACAGCACCAGCACGCCCGGATCGTCCGGGTCCTGCGCGGCGACGTATTCCTTCGCGACGAGGTTCATGCCGTCGCGCAGCGGCGTCACCAGCCCAATCCGGGCCTCGCGCATGAAGCCCGCGATGGCGTCGCGCGAGACGCCCCGGGTCAGCAGGCGCAGCGGCGTCCAGTCGGCTTCGCCGAGCGTCGCGTTGATGTTGCCGGACGCGCGCTCCAGATCCTCGCGAAGATACTGGTAGGCATCCACGTCCTGACGGCTTTCCGCCGCGATCTGCAGCAGGGTGGTCTGGCGCCGCCATTCCGGCCGGCTTTCCAGCAGGCGGCGGAAACCGGCCAAACGGTGGCGCAGGCCCTTGGTCGGGTCCATGCGCTCCACGCCGAGGATGAGGCTCTGGCCGTCCAGGCTGCGACGAAGACGGCCGGTCTCGGCGTTCTCGCCGCAGCGCTCGGCGGTTTCGGCGAATTCCTGGGGGTCGATCTCGACCGGGAAGGCACCGACCCGGATCTGCCGGCTGCCGAGCTGGAGGCCGCCGCCGGCCAAGCGGGCGGCGCCGGCGATGCGCTGGGCCGACGCGCAGAAATTCTCGGCATCGTTGTTGGTCTGGAAGCCGAGCAGATCGGCCGACAGCATGTCGCGGATGAACAGCGCCGCTTCCGGGATGCTGGACAGCATGTCGGGCGAAGGGAAGGGCGTGTGGAGGAAGAAGCCGATCGGGCAGGAGATGTTGCGGGCCCGAAGGGCTGCCGCCATCGCCAGCAGATGGTAGTCGTGAATCCAGATGGTGTCGGTCGGGCGCAGCATCGGCAGCAGCACCTCGGCCAGCCTGACATTCACCCCGCGATAGGTCTGCAGGCTGCGGCGGTCGAAATTCATCTGCTCGGGCAGCGAATGCATCAGCGGCCAGAGTGTCGCGTTGGAGAAGTGGTTGTAATAATATTCCAGCTCGTCGGGGGTCAGGTCGACGGTCGCGTAGTCGACCCCGTTATGCTCGACCATCACCGGCGTGCCGATCGACTTCGCGTCGTTGCTGGTCTTGCCGCTCCACCCGAACCACAGTCCGCCCTGGCGTTCCATCAGCGCGTTGAGCGCGACCGCCAGACCGCCGGCCTTGGCGCCCCCGGACGGGATGGACACCCGGTTGGACACCACGACGAGTCTGCTCATGGCTCACTTCCCCTGACCGCCGCCCTGCTTGCCCGGACGTTCTTGCGACCATCCTAGCGGCAAAAGCGGTGCGCCGTAAGTTTTGCTTCCATAAGCTCTCCGGGCGCGGCGGGTTCCTCGTGGCCGGGTGGGCGACCGCGCGCGGCGCCATGCGTGCGCCGGGGGTTGAAAGACCGCTCGGGGTTCAGGTCGGGTTCGCGCCGGTCAGGGGCGCCGCATCCGGTCGAGTCGCGTCAGGCGCAGCGCGGTACGGTCCCCGGACAGCAGCGCGCCCACCTCGGCTGGCATGCGGCGTCGCCAGTTCGGGTGCTCGTCCGTCGTGCCGGGGATGTTGGGTTGTTCCTCGAGCGCCAGGATGTCCTCCATCGGGATCACGGCCAGCTCGCAGTTCGACCCTCCGACATGGTTCACCGCGGCGTCCACCGCCGGCCATCCATCCCAGGACGGAGGCTCGTCGCCCATCGCGCTCCCCGCCGCGACCAGGGCTTCCCAGAGCTCGGTACGGTCGCGCGCCCTTTGGGCGAGACCCTGTTGCTCGTCATGCTCGCTGTCGCCCAGATGACGCCGGTAGCGGACATCCCATCCGCTCCACCAGCCGGCCACGGTCGGAAGATCGTGGGTGCTGGTCATGGCGCTGGCACCCCGGGACCAGTCGCGGGGCGGCCGATAGCCGTGCTCTGTGCGCTCGAACCACAGCACCCGCATGCCATCCACGCCGGCCTTCTCCAGCCGTTCCTGGAAACCCTCCGGCAGGGTGCCGAGGTCCTCGCCCAGCACGATGGCCCGGTTGCGCACCGATTCGAGCCGAACCAGCCTCAACAGATCGTCCTGCGGCAGGGACAGGTAGGTACCATGAGCGGCGGACCTGCCTTCCGGCACGATCCAGAGACGGGCGAGGCCCATCGCATGGTCGATGCGCACGCCGCCGGCGTGACGCATGGCCGCGCGCAGCATCTCGATGAACGCCCGGAAGCCGTGGCGGCGCAGCCCACGGGCCGAGAACGCGGTGATGCCCCAGTTCTGCCCGTTCTTCTGCAGCAGGTCGGGCGGGGCGCCGACCGTGAGCCCGACCAGCGTCTCGCCCTGGCGGCTCCATCCGTGGCTGCCGCCGGCATCGGTGCCCACCGCCAGGTCCGAGATCAACCCGATCGACATGCCGCCCTCGACCGCCGCCGCCTGGGCGGCGGCGAGCTGCCGGTCGGCGCGATACTGCATCCAGGCATGGAACGTGACGTCCAGCGCATGCTCGCGCGCGAACGCCCGCACGGCGTCGCCTTCCGGATCGCGGAACGCTTCCGGCCAGTGCTTCCAGTGCCAGCTGCCGCCCCGATCCTTCCACAGATGCTGGTGAAGCGCCTCGAAAACGGCGTGGCGTTCCAGAGGATCGCCCTGCTCGCGCCTCCAATCGGCGAACGCGGTATCGGTCTCGGCCTCGCCCGCGTCGAACGCTTGCCGCAGCCGGCGCAGCCGTTCCCGTCCCGCTGCAGGCCAGTCGACCAGCGGCGCCCGTTCGAGCGCGAGGCTATCGTCCGACGGCGCTCCGGAAAGATCGTCCACGCCGCCATGCAGGACGTTCAGCATGATCCGGCTGGACGGCGCATAGGGCCCGAAGCGGTCCGGGTCGGCGGAGAACTGAGCGTGTACCGGGCTGATGGCCAGCACGGACGCGCCCGCCGCGGCGGCTTCGCGCGCGAAGGCCGCCAGCGCCGGAAAGTCGCCGATGCCGCCATCGCCCGCGCGGCGAAGCGAATAGAGCTGCACGGCCAGCCCCCAGCCCCGATCGCCCTGTCTCGCCGCGCGGAAGGCGTCCGCAGGCGTGAAGGATCGTGCCGGCGCGACCGCGACCGTCACCGTCCGTCCGGCGACCTCCAGCAGGTGATATCCCGGCACATCCGGAACCCGCAGGCGGGAACGCCCATCCCTCGACCCCTCGAGCTCCCCGCGCTGCTCGCTCCCGTCCTCGAGGACGAGGCGCCAGGAACCTTCCGGCACCGGGAGGGCCAGCTCCCCACCGGCCTCCGCGGTGAGCAGGGGCGGGATCTCGCGCGTCTCCTCATCGAGCTCGTGGAGCCGTGCCCGAATGTCCTCGTCATCATCCGCGCCGAGACCGAGCAGAGCCAGGACCTCGCGCAGATCCTCCGCGGCGACCTGGTGCGTCTCGCCGAGATAATCCTGCCAATCCGCGGCGACGCCGGCGCGGCGGCACAGTTCCGCCAGAAGTTCCGAGTTCATGGACGTCCGGCTTCAGGCTGGGGTCAGCACGATGGTGGAAAGCGGCGGCAGCGTCAGGGAGAGGGAGGCGGGCTGATCGTGCGACGGCTCGTCCGACGCCTGCACACCTCCATTGTTGCCGACGTTGGAACCGCCATACTCGCCAGCGTCGGTGTTCAACAGCTCGCGCCACCAACCGCCCTCGGAAACGCCGACCCGGTACTCGTGCCTGACAACCGGCGTGAAGTTGCACACCACCAGGACCGGCTTCTGCCCCCAATGGCCGAAGCGGAGCCAGGCATAGACGCTGTGTTCGCTGTCGTGCAGCACGACCCACCGGAAGCCGTCATGCTCGGTGTCCTTCACGTGCAGCGCGGGGTGTTCGCGGTAGAGCGCGTTGAGATCGCGCAGCAGCACCTGCACGCCGCGATGCTGGGGCTGGTCCAGCAGCCACCAATCGAGCCCGGTATCGTGGTTCCACTCCCGCCACTGCGCGAACTCGCTGCCCATGAACAGCAGCTTCTTGCCGGGGTGGGTCCACATGAAGCCGTAATAGGCCCGCAGGTTGGCGAAGCGCTGCCAGTCGTCGCCGGGCATCTTCTCGATCATCGAGCCTTTGCCGTACACCACCTCGTCATGCGAGATCGGCAGCACGAAGCGTTCGGAGAAGGCATAGACGAGGCCAAAGGCGATCTCGCCGTGATGCCATCGACGATGCACCGGCTGTTCCTCGATGTAGTGCAGGGTGTCGTGCATCCACCCCATGTTCCACTTGAAGTGGAAGCCGAGACCTCCCTCGTCCGCACTGCGTGACACGCCCGGGAACGAGGTTGATTCCTCGGCCACCAGGATGGTGCCCGGAAGCGTTTCCTTCACCACCCGGCTGAGATCCTGCAGGAACGCGATGCTTTCCAGGTTCTCGCGGCCGCCATGGATGTTGGGCACCCACTCCCCGTGCTTCCGGCTGTAGTCGCGGTAGAGCATGGACGCGACCGCGTCCACGCGCAGGCCGTCCACGTGGAAATGCTTCAACCAGAACAGTGCGCTGCCGATCATGAAGCCGCGCACCTCGGTGCGGCCCAGGTTGTAGATGTAGGTGTTCCAGTCGTGGTGGTAGCCCTCGAAAGGGTTGCCGTGCTCGTAGAGCGGCGTGCCATCGAAACGGGCCAGGCCATGGCTGTCGGTGGGAAAATGCGCCGGCACCCAATCGAGAATCACGCCGAGCCCCGCGGCATGGCAGCGATCCACGAACCGCGCGAACTGGGCCGGGCTGCCCAGGCGGGCGGTCGGCGCGAACTGCCCCAGCACCTGATAGCCCCAGGAGCCACCGAACGGATGCTCCATGATCGGCATCAGCTCGATATGGGTGAAGCCAAGTGCCGACACGTAGGGAATCAGCCGGTCGCCGAGCGTGTCCCACGTCGGTGCCGGTCCATCCCCGTGCGGCAGCCAGGACATCGCGTGCATCTCGTAGATCGAGATCGGCGCGTCCGTGGCCTGCCGGGCCGCGCGATCTTGCATCCAGCTCTCGTCCGTCCAATGGAACGGCGCCGGGTCCGCCACCATGGACGCGGTCTCGGGCGGGTTCTGTGTCGCCCACGCCACGGGGTCCGCCCGCCAGGGCAGCACGTTCCCGTCCGGGCCGACCAGCTCATACTTGTAGAGATCGCCCGATCCGACGCGCGGCACGAACAGCTCCCAGATGCCGGACGGTGCCCGGAGGCGCATGGGATGGCGGCGGCCGTCCCAGTTGTTGAAGCTTCCCACCACCGAAACGCGGCGCGCGTTGGGCGCCCACACCGCGAAGCGGGTGCCGGAAACGCCATCGATCTGCATCGCATGCGCACCGAGCACGCTCGCCAGATCCTGGTGCCGGCCCTCCTGCAACAGGTAGATGTCGAGCTCGCCCAGAAGCAGCGGGAAGCTGTACGGGTCCTCGATCTCGTAGCGGCGCTCGCCGCCGACACCGTCATGGCCGACGATGCGGAAGCGGTACGCGCCGCCCGCCTCCACGGCGCCCGACCACAACCCGTCGGAATGCATGCGCGACAGGCTGCCGCGAGACAGCCCGCTGACGGCATCCACCACCTCCACGGCGGTCGCGTCAGGTTGGAAGGTGCGGATCACGAGCCCGCCTTGCCCGTGATGCGGGCCGAGCAGCGAGAAGGGGTCGCCGTGGCGGGCCGCCACGAAGGAGTCGACGGCCGCGGGATGCGGGAGATGCTCGCTCATGGAGGCCGTACTCCTCAGCCGTCGCTGCCAGGGGATGTTTCGACGGCACCCGGTTCCTCGGGCGACGGCAGGCCGAGCAGCCGGGTCGCGATCCGCACCAGTCCCCCGAGGGGGATGCCGATCCAATCCGGCCGGTTGCTGGCCTCGTAGCGAACCTCGTAAGACGCCTTCTCGAGCAGAAACAGATCCAGCAGCGCCTGCTCGCTTTCCGGCCGCACCCAGGGGTGGGCGCTCGCATGGAGCACCTCGCGGTAGGCGGCGAGGAAGTCAGCGTCGGCGTCCCGGCGGAACTGCGCCAGCAGCTGCTCGCGCCGCTCATTGGACCGATCGGTGCCGCTATGCAGACGCGAGGCGGCGGTGGCGCCCGCATAATCGAACGAGCGCAGCATGCCGGCGACGTCGCGGATGGGCGACGAATGGGCGCGGCGCTGTTCCATCGTCTTCGCGGGCTCGCCCTCGAAATCGATGAGGTAGGCGTCGCCGGCCACCACCAGCACCTGGCCGAGATGGAAGTCTCCGTGCACCCGGGTGCTGAGCGCGCCGCCCGCTTCCGACGCCAGCCGCCTCGCCGCCGCATGCAGGGCCTCGCGCTGCTGCAGCAGGATATCGATTTGTGCGCGGGTGGTTTCCGACAACACCGCCGGGTCGAGGCGTTCGACCGCGGAAACCGCGCCCTCGATCTGCTCCACCACGCCGTCCGCCCAGACGGCGAGGTCCGCCTCGTTCACCGTGGCCGGGGAGAATGCCGGATCGTCGCTCGGCGCCGAGAACACCTCGTGCAGCTGAGCCAGGCGCCGGCCGAGCGCCGAGGCGAAGGAGGAATAGTTCCGATACGCCTCCCGGACGGCGTCCTGCCCGTCGGTGACCTGAACGGTTTCGAGATCCTGTGCCGCACGCGACAGGTAGTCGAGGGTCCAGCTCCAGCCATCGCCCTGGTTGCGGACGAAGCCCTGCACCACGATCAATGTGTTTGGCTTGCCGTCGGCGTCGATGCGGGTCACCTCGCCGAACATCGGCGGGCTGTTCGCGTAGCCGGCCTCGGTCAGGTGCCGCGAGATCTCGGCCTCCGGATGGATGCCCGACAAAACCTTGCGGACGATCTTCAGCACCAGCGTATCGTCCACGATGAGCGAGCTGTTGCTCTGCTCGGCCGAAAGGCGGCGGATATTGGACAGGTCGATGCCGTCCAATGCTGGAAAGCGGCTGGTCGGGCGGAACACGAGCCGTCCGCCATCGGGCAGCGCCATCTCCGCGCCGTCGCGGATCAGCGGCAGCACATTTTCGATGAAGCGGTCGCTCGCGAAGGCGTCGGTGAGATAGCCGACGAGCGGCCCGCGCCGCACGCGGCTGAGCGCCAGCTGCTGGGCGAGCGGGATCGCGTTCCCTTCGGCCACCGCGGCGATGGGCAGGCAGTAGCGCTCCGTCCGGTCCGGCAGCGTGGCCTCCACCTCGGCCAGCACGACGAGGTTGTCGCGGTCGGGCGTCAGCGGCACCGCGTAGGCCAGCGTCACACCCTGGAGGCGCTCGTTCTTGGCGGAGAACCAGCGGCGTTTCGGCAGGTAGTTCGGCAGCGCTTCCGCTTCCAGCACCAGCCGCGGGCGGCCCTGGCCGAGTTCGCCGAGATTGTCGCGCACCACGATCGTCCGCAGATCCGGCAGCGGCTCCGGCGACGGCGTGTGCCAGGCGGGCAGGGATTGCTCCGCCGCCAGCACGAACCAGTAGAACCCGTATGGGGGGAGGGTGAGCAGATAGGTGAGCTGGCCGATCGGTGGGAAGATCGAACCACCCACGGCATCCACGGGTACGTAGCCCTCAAACTCGTGGAGCTCGAGTTCCGTCGCCTGGGCGGCGCGCGACAGGTTATAGACGCAGAGGATCGTTTCGCGCTCGCCCGCCTCGTTGGTGTGGTCGCGCAGATACGCCAGGACCTTGCGATTTCCCGGATACAGGAAGCGCAGGACGCCGCGGCCGAATGCCTGATGACGCTTGCGGACCGCCAGCATCCGGCGGGTCCAGTTCAGCAGCGAATGCGGATCGCTCGCCTGGGCTTCGACATTGACGGCCTGGAACCCGTAGATGGGATCCATGATCGGCGGCAGCACCATGCTGGCGGGATCGGCACGGGAGAAGCCGCCGTTGCGGTCCACGGACCACTGCATCGGCGTCCGCACGCCGTCGCGGTCGCCGAGATGGATGTTGTCCCCCATCCCGATCTCGTCGCCATAGTAGATCACCGGCGTGCCGGGCATGGACAGCAGCAGACCGTTCATCAGCTCGACACGGCGGCGGTCGCGCTGCATCAGCGGCGCCAGCCGCCGCCGGATGCCGAGATTGATCCGGGCGCGCTTGTCCGACGCGTAGGTCTCCCAGAGATAATCGCGTTCCGACGACGTCACCATCTCCAGCGTGAGCTCGTCGTGGTTGCGCAGGAACACCGCCCACTGGCAGTTCGCCGGGATCTCCGGGGTCTGGCGCATGATGTCGGTGATCGGGAAGCGGTCCTCCCGAGCGATCGCCATGTACATCCGCGGCATCAGCGGGAAGTGGAAGGACATGTGACATTCGTCGCCGTCGCCGAAATACGCCTGGGCGTCCTCGGGCCACATGTTCGCCTCGGCCAGCAGCATCCGCCCCGGCGCGTGGACGTCAAGCTCCGCACGTATCCGCTTGATGACCTGATGCGTCTCGTCGAGGTTCTCGTTGCTGGTGCCGTCGCGCTCGATCAGGTAGGGGATCGCGTCGAGCCGCAGCCCGTCGATTCCCATGTCCAGCCAGAAGCGCATGGCGGAGAGCACTTCCTCCATGACCGCCGGATTGTCGAAGTTCAGGTCCGGCTGATGGCTGTAGAAGCGGTGCCAGTAATAGGCCTTCGCTTCCTCGTCCCAGGTCCAGTTCGACTTCTCGGTGTCGCAGAAGATGATGCGTGTGCCGGCATACTTCGTGTCGGTATCCGACCAGACATAGAAGTCGCGTTCGGGAGATCCCGGCGGCGCCTTGCGGGCGCGCTGGAACCAGCTGTGCTGATCCGAAGTATGGTTGATCACCAGCTCGGTGATGACCCGCAGTCCCCGCTCATGCGCGGCCACCACGAAGCGGCGCAGATCGTTGAGCGTGCCATAGTCCGGATGCACGCCCCGGTAGTCGGAGATGTCGTAACCGTCGTCGCGCCGTGGGCTGGGATAGAACGGCAACATCCAGATCGCCGTGACGCCGAGTTCGACGATGTAGTCGAGCTTCTGCAGCAGCCCCTCGAAATCGCCCACGCCGTCATTGTTGGCGTCGAAGAACGATTTCAGGTGCAGCTGATAGATGACCGCGTCCTTGTACCACAGTGGGTCCTCGATCGGCGGCGGGGTGGGGATGCTGATCTGCGGGGCGGTGTCCATGATGATCGAGGACTATCCTGTGGGTGGCTGGATTGGCGGAAGCGAAACGAGGTCAGGCGGCCGGGGTGGCCCGCCAGATCAGGAACGGCCGTTCGGGCGTAAGCTGGATCGACTGGTACTTGCCCGACAGGCGGAAGCGGTCACCCGACATCAGATCCTCGACTTCCAGCGTCCCGCTATCCGGGAGGCTCCAGCGATACAACGGCAATTCGATGGCGGCCTGCTGCGCGTTTCGCGGGTCCATGCTGATCGCGACGATCACCACGTTGCTCCGATCGCGCGTCGCCTTCTCGAAGAACAGAACGGCATCGTTGGCCGCAGGCAGGAACGAGATGCCCCGATGCGTGTGCAACGCCGGGTTCTCCCGGCGCACCTTGTTGAGACGCGAGACCTCCGGGACGATGTTGCCCGGCCGGTCCCAATCCCAGGCCTTGAGCTGGAACTTCTCGCTGTCGAGATATTCCTCCTTGCCGGGCGCGAGCGGCGTGCCTTCGCACAGCTCGAAACCGCTATAGACGCCCCACAATCCGCTGAGCGTCGCCGCGGCCGCGGCGCGGATGAGGAACGCGCCGCGCGTGGTGTTCTGCAGGAAGGACGGGTTGATGTCCGGCGTGTTGACGAAGAAATGCGGGCGGAAGAAGTCCTTCGGCGGCTCCTGCGTCAGCTGCGTCAGGTATTCGGTCAGCTCCGCCTTCGTGTTGCGCCAGGTGAAGTAGGTGTAGCTCTGCCCGAAGCCGACCTTCGCGAGGCGGTTCATCACCTTCGGCCGCGTGAACGCTTCCGCCAGAAAGACGGCGTCCGGGTATCGCGCACGGACCTCGGCGATCATCCACTGCCAGAAGGGCAACGGTTTCGTATGGGGATTGTCCACCCGGAACAAGCGGATCCCGTTGCGGCACCAGAAGAGCACGACGTTCGCGAGTTCGACCCACAGGCCGGGGATGGCGCCCGTGGCATAGAAGTCGACGTTGACGATGTCCTGGTATTTCTTCGGCGGGTTCTCGGCGTAGCGGATGCTGCCATCGGGACGCCAATCGAACCAGTCCTTGTGGTCCCGCAACCACGGATGATCCGGCGAGCACTGGATGGCGAAGTCGAGCGCGAGTTCGAGTCCATGCTCTGCCGCCGCCTGCCGCAGGTGCAGGAAGTCCTCCAGCGTCCCGAGCGCGGGATGCAGCGCGTCGTGGCCGCCGTCCGCAGTGCCCACGGCATAGGGACTGCCGACATCTTCCGGCCCGGGTGTCAGGGTGTTGTTCGGGCCCTTGCGGTTGGTCTTGCCGATCGGATGGATCGGGGTGAAGTACAGCACGTCGAACCCCATCGCCTTCACGCGGGGCAGGTGCTTCTCGACATCGCGGAAGGTGCCGTGGCGCGAGGTGTCGTCGCTCATGGAACGCGGAAACACCTCGTACCAGCTGGCGAACCCGGCCGCCGTGCGCTCGGCATCCACGGGGATCTCGTCGCTGAACACGCTGAACGGTCGCGCATCGGCGGCTTCCATCAGCTTCGACGTGTCGTCCGACAACAGCAGCGACCGCTTGCCGTCCTCGTCGGCACCGTCCAGCGACGACAACAGGAGCGACAGCTCTCCGCTCGCCGGCCCACCCCGCTCGGCTGCGGCACGAACCAGATTGGTTCCCTCGACGATCTCCAGGCTCGTCGGCACCCCGGCCTGGAACTTCGCGGACAGCTCGTGACGATAGGTGCCCCACACGTCACGCCACGCCTGCACACGATAACGGTGCAGCCCACGCCCGGACAGCGGGAAGCGAGCGGTCCATCTGTCGTTTCCGAGCGGCCGCATCCTCGTCTCGTGCCAGGGCATTTCCTCGCCCGACACGTCGCCGGGGGGCTGCCATTGCAGCACCGCGGTCAGCTTGTCGTGCCCGTCGCCGATGATGTCGATCTCGACGTCCACCACCTCGCCGATCGTCCGCTTCACCGCGAAACGACCGCCATCGACGGCCGGCTCCGGCGCTTCCAGCGCGAGACGGGTCCATTCGGTCGCGGCCCGCTCGGCCGACGCGGCGTCCAGTGGCAACGGCGTCCCGTCGCGAAGCAGCGTCGCGCTCCAGGACCGTACCTCGCCAGGACGAAGCGTCACGGTTTCGCCCGGTACGAGCGGCCCCGATATCTCGCCGCCCTCGACGAGATGAAGCGGCGCGAACAACGAGAACGCGCCGCCCACGTCCGGCAGAAACGCGGACGGATCGACGGATGCCACTCGGTCCAGGCTGGTGTTGAGCAAGGACAGCGTGGCGTCGTGGCTCCAGCGTGGGTCGGCAGCGCTGCTCGTCAACTGCACCAGCACAGCGGCGCCGGGAGCCGACAAGGAGCGTGACGATCCGCCGAGCTTTGCCGAGCTCGCAACGGCCAGCGCGAGCGTCTCCGAGGGCAGGGCTCCTGGCGGCGCGATCCATCCCAGACCTACGATCGCGGCATAGCCGACCGCGCGCCCGGTGCCGTCCGACGGCAGATCCGGCAGCGGCGCGATGACCGGCGCGATATCCCGCAGCCGCGCCAGCTCGTCGGGGAACCACGTATCTTGGAAGTTCCACCAGCGCAGCGAGCACTGCACGGCGTCGACGCCGAGACCGGCGAGGCTGTCGAACCGTTCCCACGGGAGCCCGCAGGTGTCCGCGATCAACAGCATCCCGGGGGCCGAGGCCCTCAGCGCGCCGACGAAGCCTCGCAACGCGTGGGGCGGGATGTCATGGAGCCCCAGAAGCCTGGCGCCCGCCAATCCTTCGCGTCCGAGCTGGGCCAGGAGCTGCCCCCACCAGGCGCCCGCCCCCGTGCCGTCATCCTCGATCGAGAGCTTGGCGAACGCGGTGGAGAAGCCACGCCTGGGGTCCAGGGCTTCGCCGGGCGCCGGCGTGCGGAACAGACCGGCCTGCTGGGATGCGGCGGAACCTCCGGAAGCGACCCTGTCCAGAACCACGTCCACCAGCGGCGGCAACCCCCGGTCCCGCGCCGTCTTCAGCAGCGCGATCGATCCCTGATCCGCGTCGCGTTCCTGACCGGACACCACCCCAGCCTCGCCCGCGGTGCGGAAGAAGTCGGGGATCAGCAGGTGGGTGAAGGAAGCGGCGTTTTCGCCCGGAACCGCTTCGTCGCGCCTGACCAGCGCGATCCGCTGCGGGCTCGGGAAAGGTCCGGCCGTCAGCCCGACGCTTGGCCCGCCGGCCGGCGTGACGATCGACTCCATCTTCCCCCCTGGGCTGTTGCCTGATCGACGGTCCGGTCCCGCAGTGGGATGAACGGTGCGCCGTGATGGCGGCCCATGACCGCGCGTGTCGAACGTCTTCCCGGATGATCCGGTTCCCGGTCCACCGGTCCGAAGCACCCTGGCCGGCGGCTGTTTCCGGCATCCGCCGGAGCCGCCGCCGGTCGGCGCTACTGCAGGTCGATGCCGCCGCTGACCGCCTGGTAGGTCGCGATCGCCAGGGTGAGCGGCTCGAACGGCTTGGTGATCACGAACGCCGGTTCGACGGTTTCGCCGGTGAGCAGCCGCTCGGGATAGGCCGTCACGAAGATCACCGGCGCATAATGGTGTTTGAGGATGCGGCTGACGGCGGAGGTGCCGTCGCCGCCAGCGCCGAGATTGATGTCAGCCAGGATCAGGCCGGGCTTGGTGTCCTGGGCGATGCGCACCGCATCGGCTTCCGTGGAGGCCACGCCGACGACGCGATGGCCGCAGCCTTCCACCAGCTCCTCGATGTCCATCGCGATGATGGGCTCGTCCTCGATGATCAACACGTCGGTGGCCGAGGCCGCACGCAGGCGCTCCCGGGCGTCGTTGAGTTGTGCCGTCGCTTCGGGCAGCGGCAGGCCGACGATCGGGGCCGCGTCCTCCACGGTCACCTCTTCCAGGGAGGTGAGAAGCAGGAGCTGGCGCTGCTTGGAGCTGAGGCCATCGACCATGGAGGGCAGGGTGGAGATCCCCGAGTCGAAGCGACGGGTCACCCAGTTGTAGAGCCCGTGCCGCGGCGGCAGGGAGCTGTCGTGGCTCGACAGCATCTCGCGCAGGCTTTCGGCCACCAGGAGATCGCCCTGAGGCTGGCTGCCCGTGAGCGCGCGCGCGTACCGTCGGGCGTAGGGAAGGGCGCGGAGGAGTTCGTCGCGCCGCGTGCTGACCATCAGACGTGTCTTTCAGTATGGAACCGGGCATCGGGCGCCCGGGTTTGGTGGCGACGATCGGGTCGGACGGGAGAACGAACGACCTCGCGACGAGTTCGGCCCGGCCCCCGGGGGTGGCTTCACGGCGACCCCGGCGGCTGGGAGACTAATCCCCGAGATGAGGTCACAGGCAAGAGTGCACACCCCCGCTAAATGGCCCGGAATGAGCAAGCCGGCGTGACCGGAGATGCCACCCACCCCCCGGATGCGGCCCCGGCTCCCCCCAGCCACGATCTGCGTCGGGACTTTACCCGGTTGCTGCCGGAGCTGAGGGCCTTCGCCCGCTTCCTGACCCGCGATCAGGCGGCGGCGGACGACCTGGTGCAGGATACCGTCGTGCGCGCGCTGGCGTCCCAGCACAGCTTCGAGCCGGGCACGAACCTCAAGGCCTGGATGTTCACCATCCAGCGCAACGCCTTCTACGAGCAGGCGCGGCGTCGTCAGCGCGAGCGCCGGGTGATGGACGAGCAGCGACCGGAAGCGGTCTCGGAACCGCCTCAGGCCATCGGGCGGGCGCGGGTGTCCGATCTCCAGCGGCTGTTGTGGACGCTGCCGCCTCTGCTCCGGGAGGCGCTGGTACTCGTGGGCGCTCAGGAGCTGAGCCATGAGCAGGCGGCCGCCATCTGCGGCGTGCCCGTGGGCACGATGAAGGCGCGCGTCTCCCGCGCACGCGCCCAGCTGGCACAGGCGGTCCGGGTCGCGGACGGCGAACGCCAGGAGGGAGATGCGGCACCGGACTGATCCTCCGCCACCAACGTCCCTGTCGGGCGCCACATCGCACCCCCCCCTCTTGACAACTCGTGTCAATTCGGCTGGACGACCCACGATTCTTATGCAACCCCAGACCACCAGCGACGATGTTCTATGGGGCAGCTTAACCCCCTCTCGTTCTCGTGATCGTGCGGATGCAACGTCGCGCCTCGGCCGGTCGTTGTTCAGGCATCTCAGGAGACGATGCTTATGTCGAACGGCTTCCACGATCAGGTCATCGCAATCCTCCCCAAGCTGCGTGTCCAGGCCCTGGCCCTGACCCGCAACCGGGCTGCCGCGGAAGATCTGGTGCAGGACGCCGTCTGCAATGCCCTTTCGGCGCAGGCGAGCTTTATTCCCGGAACGAATTTCGCGGCCTGGATGCACCGCATCCTCCGCAATCGCTTCATCTCCAATCTGCGCAAGCGCCGCGATACCACGGACATCGATGACGTGCCGGCGTCGGCATTCGCAACTGACGCCCCGCACGAGGATCGTCTGGCGCTGAAGGATCTCAGCAAGGCCATGAACCGTCTGCCGGCCGATCAGCGCGAGGCGTTGGTGATGGTGGTGGTCCAGGGCATGAGCTACGAGAACCTTGCCGAGGCGACCGGCTGCGCGGTGGGAACCGCCAAGAGCCGCGTGTTCCGGGCCCGTCGCCAGCTCGAAGCGTGGCTGATGGGCGAGCCGCTGCAGCGTGGGTCGGCGCAGGCCGCGCGTGCCGCGCAGCTCACGCGGGCGCTTCAATCCCGTCTCGCCCCGTCCGCAGATCGCGTTTCCGCCAGCTAGACCGGATCGGCGCACTCTGATCGAGCGATGAAACTGTAGGTTTCAGAGCCCGTTCACGACGGAGCGGATCGGGCTCAGGGCGCCCGGTACCGCTCCGTTTCTTTTCTCCAGGGTCTCGGATGTTGATGTCGCCAGCGAACGAGAAGCCTTCGACCGGACGTTCGCCGGCGATCGGGCGCAAGGGCAGGAAGCCGGAAGCCGCTTTCGACCTCTGGCTCCAGCGCGGTCTGCACCAGATGTTCGACAACGTAGCGGCGGAACCGATACCCGAGGACCTGCTGAAACTGATCGACGGGGACCGCTCGGACAGCTGAAGTCCGGGTCAGCTCCATGTCTTCCTCCATGACGGAAGTCCGGTCGGCCGATGACGGGCGCCCGGGACGCAACGTCCGCCGCGGCAGGCGCAAGGTCTGGCGTCGGGTGTTCGACAGCGTCAGCGCCCGGATGACGATGATCATCCTGTTCGCGACCATTCCCTTGGCCGCGATCGCCGCGCTCATGGCGTGGCACAATTTCGAGGCGACCTCTGGTGCCGCGCGCACTCGCGCCATAGAGACCGCTCACGCGTTCCACGACTGGACCGCGAAGGCCAACGCGTCGGCCGCCGGGGTCCTGACGCGCCTCTCGACGCTACCCCCGGACATGCTGGACGGTCCGGATGGCGGGGAATGCGGGTCCACGCTCCGCCTCGCCTTGATGAGCCAGACGGTCGGCTTGGTTCAGGTGGCCGTCCAGAACGAGAACGGCCGGGTGTTGTGCGGCGGTCTGCTGCCGCCGATCCTCGCGACCATGGCCACCGACGGGCCGTCGATGCGGGTGGTCCGGTCGGGAGCCGGGCGCGATGCCAGGCCGGCTCTGTTGCTCAGCCACGTGCTCGATGGTGCCCGTGGTGGATCGGGAGCGGCCCGGATTACCGGCGTGCTTGAGTTGAGCTTCAGGCACAACGCGATGCCTGATCCGAACGGTGCGCCTTCGGTCAGATCCGCGCCTCTGGTGGATGACGCCAACACCCAGGAGTGGCTGCTCGCCCCCGATATCGGCATGCTGCCGTTGTGCAGCGATTGCGATTGGGCTGCGCCGGGTGCCGACGTCCTGAAAGATCTTCCGGCCTCGGAGCGCGAACAGCATCTCACCCGCGGCGACGACGTCTTCGTTCGGGCACCTCTGCTCGGCGACGCGCAGGTGCTGGTGATCACGCATATCAGCGAGAAGGAACGTCACGGCACTTCCACCTTCATCGTGAGGCTGGTGGAGATCATCTTCCTGCTGACCCTGGGTCTCGCGCTGGTGGCGGTGGGCGCGCACGGCTTGATCGTGGCGCCGATCAAGCAGGTGACCGGCTCGGTCATGGATTGGCGGAACGCCGGCACCTACGACTCGCGCCATAACCGCCTGTGGCCGTCGGAGCTGCGACAGTTGTCGCGCACCTTCGCGCAGGCGACGCGCTCCCTCGCGCAGCATGAGCAGCATCTGCAGCGTGCGGAAGCGCGCCAGGAATTGCTCATCAAGGAGATCCACCACCGGGTGAAGAACAACCTGCAGATCATAGCGTCGCTGCTGAACCTGCAGGCCAACCGCATCCGCCAGCCGGAAGCGCGCGCCGAGTTCGCCTCCGCCCGCGACCGCGTGCGCGCCTTGGCGACCCTGCATCGCCACCTTTATTCAGAGGGCGATCTCCACACGCTGAACATGCGGTCGTTCCTCGAAGAGCTCTGCGGACAACTGTTCCAGGCCATCGGCGAGAAGGAAGGTCGGCGCATACAGCTCGATATCGAGGCGCCGGAACTGACCATGTCGAGTGATCAGGCGGTGCCGCTCGCCCTCGTCGTGACGGAGGCGGTGAGCAACGCCATCAAATACGCCTTTCCGGGGGGGCGGAGCGGCCGCGTGTCCGTCTGCCTGACCGAGGAGCATGGCGGGATCGCGAAGCTCGTCATCCAGGACAACGGGGTGGGCATTCCGGTAGGCCGCGCGGAAACCGAGACTGGCATCCGCGACGGCCTCGGCATCCAGCTCATCCGCGGCTTCGCGCGCCAGCTCGGAGCGACGCTGGATGTCGTCGAGGAAGACGGAACCCGCTACACCCTGCTGGTGCCGCTGCATCCCAAGAACGACAATGCCGTAAGGCTGGGAGACCCGTGAGCCCGGCTGGTCCATATGGGCACCGGATTCCATCGCTCCGACGCGCCTCCTTCGCGCTCCACCTCGTCTGATCGGAGGGCCGGCCCTGTGCATTCGCTCCACGCATGGCTACATCCGCCCCCATCATGACGATTGATCGCGCCGCCATCCGGGGCTGGAGCGCCCGGCAGAACCGTCTGGGCCGACGCCGGGCACTTCCTGTGCTGGTTTGCGGCACCCTTTCCGGGGTGGCCGCCGTCGGACAGGCCTGGTGCATGGCGGGGATCCTGGCCCATGCCCTGGCGGCCGGCCGCAGCGGCATGCTCGACCCCCGGGTGCTGACACCGCCGCTGCTCCTGTTCGCCTTCCTCGCCGTGACGCGGGCCGTGCTTCAGGGTGCGGGCGAGGTTGCCGCGGCCTCCGCGGGCGTGGCGGGTCGCCGGCGGCTACGCGCGGAAGTGCTGCAGGCCGTGCTCCGCACCGGGCCGCGGCTGCTCCGACAGCGCCACACCGGGGAGGTGGCCGCCCTCGCGGTGGATCGCATCGAGGCGCTCGACGGGTTCTTCTCGCGGTGGATCCCCGCCGCGACGCTGGCGATGGTGGTGCCCGCCCTGGTGCTGTTCGCGGTGGCGGTCGCCCAGCCCCGTGCCGCGCTGATCCTTCTGCTGTGCGGCGTGTCGGTGCCCGTGGCCCAGGCGCTTTTCGGTATCGGTGCCGCCGTGGCCTCGCGCCGTCAGTTCCTGGCGTTGTCCCGTCTCCAGGTGCGATTCCTCGACCGCATCCGCGGCATCGCCACCATCGTCCTGTTCGGTCAGGCCGACGCCGAAGCGGAACGCCTCCGGATCGCGGCCGACGAGCTGCGCCGGCGCACGATGCAGGTGCTGCGCGTCGCGTTCCTGTCCTCCGCGGCCCTCGATCTCGCCATGGCGACCGCTCTGGTGGCGATCGCCCTGATGGACGGCCGCAGCCTGCTGGCCGGCGGCGCCACCTCCTCCTGGGTGGGCGGTCTGCTCGTGCCTCGTTCCCTGTTCGCGCTGCTGCTGGTGCCGGAGTTCTTCGCGCCGCTCCGCGCCTTCGCGCTCGCCTATCAGGACCGGATGCAGGTGAGCGGCGCCGCGGAGCAGGTGCTGCCGCTGCTCGGGGAGGCCGGGGAGCAGGCGGCGGAGGCGCCCGCAGCCCCCGCGGCGCCGGCCGTGCGCACCGTGGTCGCGTATTCCGTGTCCGTGGCGTTCGAGGGCGTGAGCTTCTCCTGGGATCCCGCCCGCGGCCGCACGCTCGACGACGTTTCTTTCCGCATCCCCGCGCAGGAAACGCTGGTGCTGGCGGGTCCCTCGGGATCTGGCAAGTCGACCCTGATCGAGATGCTGCTGGGCTTCGTCCGGCCGGACAGCGGGCGCATCACCCTCAACGGAGCCGACCTGGACAGCATCGTGCCGGCGGCCCTGGCGCAGATGACGTCCTGGATCGGCCAGAAGCCCGTGCTGTTCGCCGGCACCCTGCGGGACAACGTGTTGTTCGCCCGGCCGGACGCCACCGAGGCGGAGTTGCGCTCGGCGCTCCGGGCGGCCGCGGTGGAGAGCTTCCTCGATGTGCTGCCGGCCGGAATCGACACCGTGATCGGGGAGGGCGGCTTCGGCCTGTCCGGCGGCCAGGCGCAGCGAGTGGCCGTGGCCCGCGCCTTCCTCAAGAACGCGCCGTTGCTGCTGCTCGACGAACCCACCGCCCATCTCGATCCCGGCACCGAGCGCGAGATCCTGGACAGCATGCGCAGGCTCGCGGTCGGCCGCACCGTGCTGCTGGCGACCCACTCCGTTGCCGCCCACAGCTTTTCCGGGCGCCGCGTCGACCTCAACCAGGGCCGTCTGCTCGGGCGCGGCGGTTCGGCGCGGGAGATGACGGCATGAACACGGTTCCCGATCGCACGCCGCTCGACGCTCCCGGACGCGGCGGCCCCCGCGCCGCGCAGCTCGATCTGCTGTCCGAGGAAGAAGCGCTTCCGTCCGCAGGGCTCCATGGGCTGCGGCAGGTGCTCGGCGTTTGGCGGGGGCGGGCCGGTATCCTCGCGGCCGGCGTGCTGGTGTCGGTGCTGGCGCTGCTGGCCGCGTTCGCCTTGCTGGGCGCCACCGGCGTCCGGCTGGCCGGGACGGCGACCGGCGTGCTGCTGGCGTCGGCGTTGATGCTCCGCCTGCTCGGCGCGGGACGGGTGATGCTGCGGTATGCCGAGCGCCTCGTGACGCACGACGCCACCTTCCGCGCACTGGCCGATCTGCGTGTCTGGTTCTTCCGCCGCCTGTCGGGCAGCGCCGCCGGCGGCCTCGGGCTGCGGCGATCGGGTGACATGCTCGCCCGCCTCGTGGGCGACGTGGAAGCCCTCGATGGCCTTTATCTTCGCATCCTGCTCCCCGCCGTGGGAGCTCTGCTTTGCCTGCCGGTGTTGTTCTTCTCGCTCCGTCCGGGCGGCCTCTGGCTGACGATCGTCGTCCTGCTCCTGTTCGCGTCCGGGGCCTTCCTGGTGCCCATCGCCGCGTCCCGGCTCTCGGGCGGCGATGCCTCGCTGCTCGCCCGGCGTGCGGCGTGGCTGCGGGTGGGCGTGCTCGACATGGTGTCCGGCCTGCGGGAGATCCGGGCCTTCCGCGCCGAGGATCGCGTGCTCGAAGCCGTGCTCGGCCGCGAGTCGGCCCTGTATCAGGCGCAGCTCGGCCTGACGCGGCGGATCGCGGTGGCGGCCGGACTGTCGTTCCTGTTCGGACAGCTTGCCGTGCTCGCGATCCTGGCCGCGATCGCGGGTATGGTGTTCGCGCGCCTGGATCCGATCGCCGCGGCGTTCGCCTTGTTCGTGCTGCTGGCGGCGTTCGAGGCTGCCGCCGGCCTGACCCGTGCCGGGGCGCTCGCCGGCCATGTCGCGCATGCGGCCGACAGGGTCGCCGCCGTGGGTGCTCCAAGCAAGCCCGCAGCCTCGGCCCCCCGGGCCATGCCGGCGAACGATACGCTCCGCTTCCGGGCCGTGGCCTTCCGGTGGTCGCCCGACCGGCCGCTGGTGTTCGACGGGCTCAATCTCGAGATCCAGCCGGGGATGCGGGTCGCGCTGCTGGGGCCATCGGGATCGGGCAAATCCACGCTCGCCTCGCTGCTGCTGGCGCTGGCGGAACCAGAAGCGGGCGAGGTTTCCCTGGGCGGCGTGCCGGTGGGGAGGATCGACGAGCCTGTGCTGAGGGCCCGCATCGCGTGGCTATCGCAGGCGACCCATCTGTTCGACGACAGCATACGGGCGAACCTGCTGCTCGGGCGTCCGGACGCCGACGACGCCGCCCTTTGGCGGGCACTGGACGACGCCGCCATCGGCGACATGGTGCGGGAGCTGCCGGACGGCCTCGATAGCTGGCTCGGAGAGGGCGGTGCGCGCGTGTCCGGCGGGCAGGGACGTCGTATCGCCCTAGCCAGGACGCTGCTCTCGCGGGCGCCGATCCTGATCCTGGACGAGCCTTGTGCGGGACTGGACGCCCAGACCGAGCAGGAGTTCCTGCGGACGCTGAACGAGGTGGGGGAAGGGCGTACCGTGATCCTGATCGCGCATCGGCTGACCGGCGTGGAGCAACTGGACCGTATCTGGCGCTTGTCCGGGGGCCAAGCCGCGGCGGCGGCGGCCTAGGAGGCTCGCGTCCCTCCCGTGTCTCCCGGGGTGGCCCGAGTTGACGCATGGCGCTCGGGTCGGCACCTGTAATCCTCAGTCCGCGCCGGTAGTCCCCAGGCATCGGCGGCCGGAACAGTTCGATCGTGAAGAAAGACTCAGAATCATGCGCCGCCTCCCGCTCCTGCTCGGTTTCTGCCTCCTGTCGGGCTGCGCAACTCCTTCCGGCGACGACGAGACCGGTCGCAAGTACCTGGTGTTCTTCACCAAGGGCAGCACGGTGATCGAGCCGACGGCCGCGAAGCTGATCTCCAAGGTGGCGGAGATCGCCAAGCGTCATCCCGAGCGCGTGGCGGTGGTGGCCGGCTACGCGGCGGCTCACGGCAATCTGGATGCCGATGCCGATCTCGCTGCCGAGCGCGCGCGCCGGGTCGATGCCGCCCTCCAGGCCGACGGCGTCCCCGGCACCCAGATCCGCGACGTCGCCCGTGCGCCATCCAACGAGAACCCTGCCGTCGCCGCTCGCCGGGTCGAGATCGGGTTCGCGTCCGCGCCCTGAGCGCCGGCGGCCTGAGTTGCCCGATCGCTCCGGGCCGGTGATGGCGAGCCCGGGAGCCTCGGCGACCGCATGATCGAGACGCCTCCCGATAGCGACGGCACGCCGCTCGGCGTGCTGTCGAGGGTGTTCGGCTTTCCCGGGTTCCGCGGCCTGCAGGAGCGGGCGGTGTCCCGGGTGATGGCCGGCGGCGACGCGCTCGTGCTGATGCCGACCGGTGGCGGCAAGAGCGTGTGCTACCAGGTTCCCGCCCTGTGCCGGAGCGGCATGGGTCTCGTGGTGTCGCCGTTGATCGCGTTGATGGACGACCAGGTCGCGTCCCTGCGCCAGCTCGGGGTCAACGCCGCGGCACTGCACTCGGAGCTCGATCCGGACGATGCGGCGCGGGCGCGCTCGGACCTCCACAACAACAAGCTCGATCTGCTCTACGTGTCGCCGGAGCGGCTCCTGTCGTCCGGGATGCTCGATCGCCTGTCGCGCGTGCCCTTGTCGCTGATCGCCATCGACGAGGCCCATTGCGTGTCCGCCTGGGGTCACGAGTTCAGGCCGGAATACCGCGCGCTCGCGCGGCTGCCCGATTATTTCCCGGGCGTGCCGCGGATCGCGCTCACCGCCACGGCCGACGGCCGCACCCGCGCCGATATCCTCGACGCCCTGGCCATGCCGGACGCCGAGATGCTGGTGGCATCGTTCCACCGCCCGAACCTCCAGGTCGCGGCACGCCCCAAGGGCGGCGAGCTGTCGCAGCTGCTCGACATCCTGGGCCGGCATCGGGACGAGGCGGCGATCGTCTATTGCGGGAGCCGCAACAAGACAGAGCGCGTCACGCGCTCGCTCCGGGAGCGCGGCTGGCCGGCGGTCGCGTTCCACGCGGGGCTGGCGCCGGAGGAAAAGCGCCTGGCGCTGCGTCGCTTCAGGTCCGGCGAGCCGGTGGTGGTGGTCGCGACCATCGCCTTCGGCATGGGGATCGACCGCCCGGACGTTCGACTGGTGGTGCATCTGGACATGCCGGACAGCCCCGAGGGCTACTACCAGCAGATCGGCCGGGCGGGCCGCGACGGGGTGGCGTCCGACACGCTGTTGTTGTTCGGCGGCGAGGATATCGCGCGCGCCCGGCACTGGCTGGACCAAAGCCAGGCGCCAGACGCGCAGAAGCGGGTCATGACGCAGCGGCTCGAATCGATGATCGCCCTGGCCGAGACGACGGGCTGCCGCACCCGCGCCCTGCTGTCCTGCTTCAACGAGGAGCTGCCGCAGCCTTGCGGCCATTGCGACAATTGCCGGCATCCGCTGCCGACCTTCGACGGGACGGTGGCGGCCCAGAAAGTGCTGTCGGCCATCTACCGCACCGGGCAGATGTTCGGTGCCTTGCACGTGGTGGCCGTGCTGAGGGGCAAGAAGACCGACATGGTGTCGCGCCACGGTCACGACCAGCTGGGGCTCTACGGCATCGGCAAGGATAAGCCGGACACCTTCTGGCGCTCCGTGATCCGACAGCTCCTGGCGCGCGGCGCGCTCACCATCCAGGGGGAGTACTCCACCCTGGCGCTGCGCGAGGCGGCCAGACCGATCCTTCGCGGCGAGGAAACCGTGCTGCTGCACGAGGACGCGGCGACCGCCCTCAGCGCCGCGCTGGACGAGAACGGCACGCGCGGTCTGCCGCGTGCTCGTCCGCTGGCGGCCGCCGCGGAGGCGCCGTTCGAAGCCCTGCGGGAATGGCGCAAGGAGGAGGCCCGGGCGCAGTCCGTCCCACCCTATGTCATCTTTCACGACGCGGTTCTGCGCGAGATCGCCGAGGATCGACCCTCCAGCATGGCGGCTCTGGGCGAGATCAAAGGGGTGGGCGCGTCCAAGCTCGAGCGGTACGGGCGAAAAGTGCTCGATGTTCTGGCCGCGACCGGATGATGCCGATGGTCCGACCGATCTGCGAAGGGGGGTGTCGCGGCCGCGCGAGCTGGCGCATTCTCGGCGCGGATATCGACAACAAAACGAAGACGAACATCCGCGCCGGTGATGCAGGATAGGCTTCCCGAGCCTGCCAGGCGAACCCTTGGCCGGTCAGGGACTTTCGTCCGAGCCGCGTGGTCCCGGCACGGCGGATGACGTGGATCGCCTCTCAATCCCCCTCCGGATCGCCCGATGCCGCCTGAATCATTCGACGCCCTGCGCGCCTTGTCCAAGCGGCAGCAGGAGATCGCCACCCTGTTGCGCGAGAACGGGCGCGTGGGCGTGGAGGATCTGGCTTCCCGCTTCTCCGTCACGCCGCAGACCATCCGGCGCGATCTGGGCGAGCTCGCAGAGGCACGGGTGGTCACGCGGGTGCATGGTGGTGCCATCATCGCCTCGGGGGTGGAGAATCTCGCCTACGAGGCGCGCAAGCAGGTCGCCCAGGACGTCAAGCGGCGTATCGGCGAGGCCGCCGCCGCCCTGATCCCGGACAACAGCTCCTTGTTCCTCAACCTGGGCACCACCACCGAGGAGGTGGCCCGCGCGGTGTCCGGCCGCAGCGGTCTGCTTGTCGTCACCAACAACCTGAACGTCGCGCTGGAGCTGTATCGCAACCGGTCGATCCAGGTGATCGTCGCCGGGGGAACGCTGCGGCCCACCGATGGCGGCATCGTCGGGCGGTTGGCTGCCGAATCCTTCAGCAACTTCAAGGCCGACATCGCGGTGATCGGCACGTCCGCGATCGACGAGGATGGCACGCTGCTCGATTACGACATGCGGGAGGTGCAGGTGTCGCGGTCGGTGATCGCGAACGCACGCAAGGTGTTGCTTGTCACCGACTCCTCGAAGTTCACCCGGCGCGCCCCGGTCAGGATCGCCCGGCTCGAGGAGATCGATCTCCTGATCACCGACCGGCTCCCTTCTCCGGAACTGGCCGATCTGTGCCGCAACGCCGGCGTCGAGGTGATCGAGGTGGGAGGAGGGGAACCGGACGGGGAGGGCTGAAAACACTGATGCGCGGTTGAATGTTCGATATTTTCGTGTCTATATTCGTTTTCGATCGAGCATCCGGGGCGTTGGCCTGGCGTCACGCCGCGGCCCAGCCTCGGCACCCCAGCAAGGACACTCGCGGATGGCTGCCCTCCCCGGAAACCAGACATCCGCCGACCGCTACGACATCGCGATCATCGGCGGCGGCATCAATGGCTGCGGCATCGCCCGGGACGCGACCGGCCGCGGGCAGCGCGTGTTCCTGTGCGAACAGAACGACCTCGGTTCCGGCACATCCTCCGCGTCCACCAAGCTGATCCATGGCGGCCTCCGCTACCTGGAATATTACGAGTTCCGCCTCGTGCGGGAGGCGCTGCGCGAGCGCGAGGTCCTGTGGGGCATCGCGCCGCACATCGTGCGCCCGCTGCGGTTCCTGCTGCCCTATCATCGCAAGCTGCGTCCGCAGTGGCTGCTGCGGCTCGGGCTGTTCCTCTACGACAATATCGGCGGCCGGAAGCTGCTGCCGCCCACCCGCACCGTGAACCTTCGCAAGGACATCGTCGGCCAGCCCTTGAAGCCGGACTTCACCACCGGCTTCGAATATTCGGACTGCTGGGTGGAGGATTCGCGGCTGGTCGTGCTGAACGCCGCCGCCGCGTCGGCGATGGGGGCGCGGATCGAGCCGCGAACCCGTTGCGTGTCCGCCGTCCGGGAGGGCGATGGCTGGCTGGTGACGCTCGAGCCGGCCGATGGCGGCGCGCGCTACGAGATCCGTGCCAAGGTGCTCATCAACGCGGCTGGCCCCTGGGTGGACGCGGTCACCCAGAACGTGGTGAGGGACAATCACCGCGCGCCGGTTCGCCTGGTGCAGGGCAGCCACATCGTGGTGCCCAAGCTCTACGACCACGATGGCTGCTACATCTTCCAGAACGAGGACAAGCGGATCTTCTTCGTGATCCCGTACGAGCAGGACTTCACCCTGATCGGCACCACGGACCGGGACTACCAGGGCGATCCGGCGAAGGTCCGCGCCTCGGAGGAGGAGATCGCCTATCTCTGCCGCTCCGCGAGCGATTATCTGCGCACGCCCGTCACGCCCGACATGGTGCACTGGACCTATTCCGGCGTGCGGCCGCTCTACGCCGAGCATGAGCAGGCATCCGGCTCGGCGGCCCAGGCCGCCACGCGGGACTATGTCCTCAAGCTGGATGACGAGGCGGGTGCCGCGCCATTGCTCACCATCTTCGGCGGCAAGATCACCACCTATCGCCGGCTGGCCGAGTCGGTGATGGAGAAGCTCGGCGCCCACCTGGACCGGCGCCAGGGCCGGGCGGCGGGCTGGACCGGCGAGGTCCCGCTCCCCGGCGGCGAGTTCCCGCGTCAGGGCTTCGAGCGGGAATTGGCGCAGCTGAGCGGCCTCTACGGCTTCCTGCCGACGGACGTGCTGCGCCGTCTGCTGCGTCTCTACGGCACGCGTGCCTCGGTGCTGCTGGGCAACGCGCGCTCGATCGGCGATCTGGGCCGGAATTTCGGCGCCGGCCTGTTCGAGGCAGAACTGCGTTATCTCGCCCAGTACGAGTGGGCGCGGCGGGGCGACGACGTGCTGTGGCGCCGGACCAAGCTCGGTCTGCGGCTCGACGAAGCGCAGCGGGCCGCGGTGGACGTGGCCATGCAGGAACTGGCGTCCGGTCCGCGCGTCGCAGAGCTCACCGCCTGATACTGCGCCGAATACCGGGCTGAAGCCTGCCCGGGGCCGGCCTTCGGCGGTCCCGGCTCAGGTGGCCCACGGATGACCAGAGCGCGGGTGGAGCGGCCGCCCCATACGTGCGACCATCTGTGTCTTCCGGTCGCCGCATCCAACGACGTCGAGCATCGGTGACCGACGGTATCGCCGAGCCGTTCCCCCGGCGTCGATCCTCGGTCGCGATCTCCTTCCCGTGCGGTTCCGCCGGTCCATCCATCACCATCCAGCGTCTGGCATCCGACGGCGCGGGAGCCTCCATGCTCGCGCGGATCCCTGCACATTTGTCCCTAACGGCTTGACCAGACTGTCGGAAATACTCCGAGCTCGGGCGACAAAGCTGTTCAAGGAGGGTGTATGGCGCCCGCGAGCGATAAGGCGAACAGCGGCTTGTTCGTGTCCGGTCGCGCATTGATCGCTTGATTGTTCGCTTCGATCATGATCAGAATTGAAACGAAAAGAGCGACGCAAGCGCCGACAAGAGAACGATCCTCGACCAGCGATCCGGAACGTCCACCCGACACGGGGCGACGACCGGTCCCCGGGCCGGCCCGCTGGCGGCAGGAGAGCGCTCAAAAAGACTGCGGACGAAGCGGCATCCCGCCGCACGGGCATGCGGTCGAGGGGGAAGGACATGGCCTACTCAAGATTCCAGGAATTCATGGCCGAACTGTTCGGCACCATGGTGCTCATCCTGTTCGGATGCGGCTCGGTCGCCATGGTCGTGCTGTGGCCCAACCTCGGGCCGGTCGCGCATGGCGGCTATACCGACATCGTGCTGGGGTGGGGCCTCGCGGTCACCTTCGGCATCTATATCTCCGGCACCATCAGCGGCGCCCATCTCAACCCGGCGGTGAGCCTGGCCCTGGCGATGACCGGCCGCTTTCCCTGGGCCAAGCTTCCGCACTACATCGCGGGGCAGTTCGCCGGTGCCTTCATCGGCGCGGCCATCGTGTTCCTCGTGTATTACGCGCAGTGGATCCACGTGGACCCGGCGCTGGATCACACCACGGGCGTGTTCTCGACCTTCCCGGCGCAGCCCGGCTTCTGGCCCGGCTTCATCGACCAGGTGGTGGGCACCGCGATCCTGCTGGGGCTGATCCTCGCCGTCGGCGACAAGTTCAGCATCAACCCGCCCACGAATCTCGCCCCCATCGTGATCGGCCTGCTGGTGCTGGCGATCGGCATCTCCTGGGGCGGCATGCAGGGCTACGCGATCAATCCCGCCCGCGATCTCGGGCCGCGTCTCTTCGCGGTCGTCGCCGGCTTCAAGAACAACGGCCTGACCGACGGCACCGGCATCTGGCTGCCGCCCGTGCTCGGCCCGATCGTGGGCGGTCCGCTCGGCGCCATCATCTATGACGTGTTCATCGGCCGGCCGCTCGCGGCGGCCAACAAGTCCTCCCACCGCGCGGCCGGCATGGACCCGAACTACGTCGAGCCGGGCATGGGCGGCCAGGACCTCGCCGCCCCGGTCGACGCCGTACAGACCAAGCGCCCCGTCGCCGTGTGATCCGACCGCGTCATCTCGGCCAACCAGCGAAACAAGAAGGCGTCCAACCAATGCGAAACTATCTGCTGGCGTTCGATCAGGGGACCACGAGTTCCCGCGCCCTGCTGCTCGACCCGGACGGCAACACCATCGCCGTGGCCCAGGCGGAATTCCGTCAGATCTTCCCCAAGCCCGGCTGGGTGGAACACGATCCCAACGAGATCTGGTCGACCCAGAGCGGCGTCGCCGCCGAGGTGGTGAACCGCGCCAATGTCGATCTCAACCAGATCGCCGCGATCGGCATCACCAACCAGCGCGAAACCGCCATCGTCTGGGATCGGCGCACCGGCCAGCCCATCTACAACGCCATCGTCTGGCAGGACCGCCGCACCGCCGGCATGTGCGACCGGATGAAGGCCGAAGGGCTCGAGCAAACGGTGCAGGAGCGCACCGGCCTGGTGATCGACGCCTATTTCTCGGGCACAAAGGTCGCGTGGATCCTCGACAATGTCGACGGCGCCCGCGCCAAGGCCGAGCGGGGCGAACTGGCGTTCGGCACCGTCGATAGCTGGCTGATCTGGCGTCTCACCGGCGGCCGGATCCATGTCACCGACGAGACCAACGCGTCCCGCACCATGCTGTTCAACATCCACACGCGCGAATGGGACGACGAGATGCTCGGGCATCTTCGCGTTCCCCGCTCGATGCTGCCGGAGGTGAAGAGCTCCAGCGAGGTTTATGGCGAGGCGGTGGGCACGCTGGCCGGGGTGCCGATCGCCGGCATCGCGGGCGATCAGCAATCCGCCCTGTTCGGGCAGATGTGCCACGAGCCTGGGATGGTGAAGAACACCTACGGCACCGGCTGCTTCATGCTGATGAACACCGGCAAGGAAGCGGTGCCCTCCCGGAACAAGCTGCTCACCACCATCGGCTGGCGCCGGGGCGGCGAGACCCACTATGCGCTGGAAGGCAGCATCTTCATCGCCGGAGCCGTGGTGCAGTGGCTGCGCGACGGGCTCAAGGTGATCCGGTCCTCCGCCGAGGTGGAAGCGCTGGCGTCCAGCGTGCCGGACAGCGGCGACGTATATCTCGTGCCTGCCTTCGCCGGTCTCGGCGCACCCCACTGGGACCCCTACGCTCGCGGCGCCGTCGTCGGCATGACCCGAGGCACCACGGACGCCCATCTCGCGCGGGCGGCGCTGGAAGGCATCGCCTTCCAGGTGGTGGACATCCTGCGCGCCATGGAAGCCGACGCCGGCATCAGCCTGAAGGAGCTGCGCGTCGACGGGGGCGCCTCCAACAACAACCTGCTGATGCAGTTCCAGGCGGACCTGCTCGGCATCCCGGTGATCCGCCCGGCGAACACCGAGACCACCGGCCTCGGCTCGGCGTTCCTCGCCGGCCTGGCGGTCGGCCACTACAAGTCGGTGGACGACGTGCGCACCCTGTGGAAGGCCGATCGGGTGTTCGAGCCGGCCATGTCGGCCGATGCCCGGGAGGTGCGATACTCGCGCTGGCGCAAGGCGTTGGATCACGCCCGTTCCTGGGTCGACAGCACCAACGACTGAGCCGGCTTTCCGTCGCGTGCTACGGAAACGGCGCCCCGGGGAACCATCCCGGGGCGCCGTTTCCATGTGCGGCCGCCGTCAGCGATCCTCGGCCCGCACGGGGAAGTCGGTCTTGATCGTGGCGCCCGACCGCAAGGTCGCGGTGACGGGGATCGTGTCGCCGTCATGCAGCTCGTGCTGCGGCATCTCGCAGGCGAGGTGGTAGCCGCCGCGGGTGAAGATCATGGTCCGCTTGGCGGGCACCGTCAGATAGTCGGACGTGCGCGGCTTGCGGCCATAGACGCTGGCGCCCGCCTCCTGAAGCACCAGCTGACCGCACACGGGCGCCTTCCACCCAGTGATGAGCAGCGGTGCGCCCGTGTTGTTGTGCAAGGTGAAGAAGCCGCGGATCACCATGTGCGGACGGATGGCGAAGTATCCGCCGGTGATGGTGACGGGGGCATCGTTCTCCGCATGGGCGGCGGCGGGCGCCGCGAGCCACGCCAGGCCGAGGCAGGCCATCGCCCGAAGCGCTCCGCCCGCTCGCTCACGGATGAAGGACGGTCTCATCGTTTTCGCTCCGGGATGGTGACGGCTGGGCGTGAACAACGGGCAAGGACGCGCCACTTGCCACGACGGTTGCCGAGGCGCACCTCTCCGTCCATGTCCCGCGTCCGTTCCAGCTTCTGAAGTTCCACCATGCGCTGTCCGTTCTGCGGTCACGAGGACACCCAGGTGAAGGACAGCCGTCCCACCGAGGACGGGGCTGCGATCCGGCGCCGACGCGTGTGCTCGAGTTGCGGCCAGCGCTTCACCACCGTGGAACGGGTGCAGCTCCGCGAGCTGTGGGTGATCAAGTCCGATGGCCGCCGCGCGCCGTTCGAGCGCGAGAAGCTCGCCCGCTCCATCCGCATCGCGCTTCGCAAGCGTCCGGTGGATGAAGAGCGCGTGGAGCGTATCGTCAGCGGGCTGGTGCGCAAGCTCGAGGCGTCGGGCGATACCGAGGTGCCCACCGCCCGGTTGGGCGAACTCGCGCTGGACGCGTTGCGCACCGTGGACGCCGTGGGCTTCGTGCGCTTCGCCAGCGTGTATCGCGACTTCCGCGAGGCGGAGGATTTCACCGCCATCCTTCGTTCCCTCCTGCCGCCCGACGGCGACGATCTTCCCGCCGCGGAGGGCGGAGCCGCTGGACCTCGGCGGACAAAGGCGCCATGAAGCGCCGCATGCAATCACGACCGATGATGCCGATCTCGCCGCGGAGCGGGCGATCGTTCCTGCCGCGGAGCGGCCGATCGTCTCTGCTGTGGGGCGCGCGGTGATGGCCCGGGCCGGACACCGGCGCGACGTCCCGCGCGGCCGCCCCCGCACCGCGTCCCGCGTGGCGGCCGTGCAGGCCTTGTTCCAAAGCGAGCAGGGCGGTGAGACCGCCGAGACAGTGATCGACCAGTTCCTGCGCCACCGGCTGGGCGACCTTCCCGGCACGGCCGGCCACGATGGCGGCTTCGAGGAGGGCAGGGTACCCGACGCGGACGTGCCGATGTTCGACCGGCTGGTGCGCCTCGCCGTGCGCGAACAGGATCGCGTGGACGGGCTGCTGGCCGAGGCGCTGCCGGCCGATTGGCCGCTGGCGCGTCTCGATCCGGTGCTGCGGGCACTGTTGCGGGCGGGTGTGGCCGAGCTCCTGATGGAGAACGGGCCGCCGCCGCGGGTGGTGATCAACGAATATCTCGACGTCGCTCACGGCTTCTTCTCGGGCGAGGAGCCGCGCATGGTGAACGGTCTGCTGGACGCGCTCAGCCGCCGTCTCCACGCCCGGGAATTCGCCGGGGATGCCGCTGACCGGAGCCACGGGCCGGGCGCGGCCGAGGAGTGAACCGAGCGGCCGACCCGGAGGACGTGCCGGGGCTGCCGCCCGAATTCGGCTTCATCCGGCGGAACTTCCTGCCTCTGGCCGGTGCGGCTGCACTCGGCCTGTCGGACGATGCCGCGGTGTTCTCGCCGCCGCCGGGCCGGGAAATCGTCGCGGCGGCGGACGCCATGGTGGCGGGCGTGCATTTCCTGCCCGACGATCCGCCGGAAACGGTGGGCGCCAAGCTGCTTCGGGTGAATCTGTCGGACCTCGCGGCGATGGGGGCGGTTCCCCTGGGATACCTGCTCACCCTGTCAGTGCCCCCCGACCTGGAGCCCGGCTGGTTCGAAGCGTTCGCGGCCGGTCTCGCGGCCGACCAGCGCCGGTTCGAACTGTCCCTGCTCGGCGGCGACACCACCGCCACCACCGGCGGCCCGCTGGTGTTGTCCCTGTCCATCCTGGGAACCGTCCCGCCCCGGCAGGCCCTGCGCCGGAACGGTGCCCGCGCGGGGGACGGGATCTGGGTGTCCGGCACCATCGGCGACGGGGCGCTCGGCCTCGACGTGCTCCAGGGGCGGGCACAGGATCCGACAGGCTGGCTCGCGGAACGCTACCGGCGGCCGTCGCCTCGCACCGGGTTGGGATGGCGCCTCCTGGGCGTGGCCAGCGCGGCGATGGATGTCTCGGACGGGCTGCTGCAGGACCTGGGGCATCTGTGCCGGGCGTCCGGCGTGTCCGCGCTGGTGGACGCCGATGGCGTGCCCGCGTCGCCGGCCGCGGCGGCGTTCGGTGACGCGTCGCTCGAGAGACGCCTGACCGGCGGCGACGATTATGAATTGCTGTTCGCGGTCCCGCCCGAACGAGAAGGTGAGCTGGCCTCGGCGGCGGCGGAGGCAGGCGTGCCGGTGACCCGCATCGGGCGCTTCGAGGCAGGGCCGCCGACCGTGACGGCCCGGCACTCGGATGGAACCCTGCTCCGTCCCGCCCGCCTCGGCTGGAGCCATTTCTAGACGGCGGGCCCGGGGTGCCACCCGATCCGTGCGGGCGCCGATCGACCCAGCGCTCCCCGGCTGTCATCCCCGCCCGGATCGGGCATGCTTCCGGATGTGACCGATAGGGAGCGCGGCATGGAAGACATCGAGGCGGAACGGCATGCGGTGGCCGCGGCAGCCTTTCTCGGCTTCCCGCTGCCCCCCGGGCGGGTGGCGGGGGTCGCCGCGAACCTGCAGCTCCTCGCCGTCCACGCGGCGCGGTTCATGGACCAGCCGTCGCCGCCCTGGCTGGAACCGGCGCCCGTGTTCGATCCGGGATCACCGGAATGAACGCCCTGCCGGCGGAACACGACGCCAACACCCTGGCCGCCCAGGTGCGGGACGGGACGCGATCGGCCGGCGACGTGGTTCGCGACGCGCTCGACCGGATCCGGCGCCACGACGCCATCCTGAACTGCTTCACTCTGCTGCGCGAGGATGAGGCCCTGGCGGAGGCGGATGCGGTGGATCGCGCCATCGCGAGGGGCCAGGCGGCCGGTCCGCTGTCGGGCGTGCCGTTCGCGGTGAAGAACCTGTTCGACGTGACGGGGGTGACCACCATCGCCGGCTCCAGCGTGCTGGCCGGGGCGCCCCCCGCACCGCGCGACGCCGACGCGGTGGCGCGGCTGCGACGGGCGGGCGCGGTCCTGCTCGGCTGCCTGAACATGGACGAGTTCGCCTACGGCTTCTCCACGGAGAACGCCCATCACGGCGATACCGCGAATCCCCACGATCCGTCCCGGATCGCCGGCGGCTCGTCGGGAGGGTCGGCGGCGGCGGTGGCGGCGGGCTTCGTGCCGTTGTCGCTGGGGTCCGACACCAACGGCTCGATCCGGGTTCCGGCCTCGCTGTGCGGGGTCTATGGCCTGAAACCGACCTTCGGCCGCCTGTCCCGGCGCGGCGCCTTTCCCTTCGTGCACAGCCTCGACCATGTCGGCCCCTTCGCCCGCACGGTGCGGGATCTCTCGCTCTGCTACGACCTGATGCAAGGTTCTGATCCGGAGGACCCCGCCCAGGCGAGGCGCGCGCCGGAACCGGCGACCCCGGATCTGGAGCAGGGCATCGACGGATCGAGGGTGGCGCTGCTCGGAGGCTGGTTCCGGCGGGGGGCGTCCGCCCAGGCGCTCCGGGCGGCGGACAGGGTCGCCGCCGCCCTCGGCGCCGCGGAAACCGTCGAGCTTCCCGATGCGGAACGCGCGCGTTCGGCCGCCTTCTGCCTGACCGGCGCCGAGGGCGGAGCGCTGCATCGCGACCGGCTCGCCACCGACATGGACCGCTACGACCCGGCGGTGCGGGACCGTCTGCTGGCCGGCCTGCTGCAGCCGGCTGGCGTGGCGGTCGAAGCCCAGCGCCTGCGATCCTCGTTCCGGGCCCAGGCACGGGACCTGTTCGGGCGGGTCGATCTTCTGGTGGCACCCGCCACGCCGTTTCCCGCTGTCCGCCGCGGCCAGGCCACCATCGAGCTGGACGGTCAGCAGGTCCCGGCGCGGGCCAACATGGGTCTTTATACCCAGCCGATCAGCTTCATCGGGCTGCCCGCGCTGTCCGTGCCGGTGCTGGACGGCGAGGACCTGCCGATCGGCGTGCAGATCATCGGCAGGCCCTGGGACGAGGCCCTGCTTCTGCGGGCGGCGTCGGCGCTGGAGCGGGCCGGCATCGTCGGGTGCCGGACCTTGAACTTCCGATGAGCGCCCCGGACCGGCCGTCCTGGCCCGCTGTGAACGATCCCGACATTGTCCGCGAGATCGAGGCGCTGGTGCTGCGCTACGAGCGCGCGCTGATGGAGAACGATCTCGCGGTGCTGGACGAGTTGTTCTGGGAGTCGCCTCGCACGGTGCGATTCGGCGCCCGCGAAACGCTCTACGGCGCGGAAGCGATCACGGCCTACCGGCGCCAGCGGGGCGGGGCGCCGCCGAGGGTCGTGGTGCGGATCGAGATCACCACCTTCGGCGATGACACCGGCATCGCCCACGTGGAATTCCGTCCGCAGGGCGGCGATCGGGTCGGGCGGCAAACGCAGTTCTGGGCCCGCCGGCCGGAAGGCTGGCGCATCGCGTCGGCCCACGTCTCGATGCAGGAATAGGCGCCGGGAAGGAGAGGAACGCTGGAGGTCCGGGCGGGAATCGAACCCACATTCGCGGATTTGCAGTCCGCTGCATCACCACTCTGCCACCGGACCGGGGCGTGACGGCCCTTCTATCTCCCGCGCGGCCCGGCGGGTCAAGCGGCGGCGCGGGGCCGGTCGGTAGCGGCCGGGACGGTGCCGGACCAAGCGGACCCTTCGCGCGGCGGCGTCCGGCGCCTATAGAAACGGGCAGTTCGTTCCGCGCTGCTGGGGTTCCCATGAGCCATCCCGTTCTCGATACCGATTTCGCCCGGCACCGGATGGTGGACACGCAGATCCGCCCGATGCTGGTCAACGATCCCCGGATCATCCATGCGATGCGGGAGATCCCCCGCGAGCGCTTCCTGCCGCCGGAGCTCGCGGCCGGCGCCTACATGGACCGGTCGATCCCGCTGGGGGCGGGCCGGGTGCTCGGCGAGCCGCGGGTCGTGGCGAGGCTGGTGCAGTCGCTGGTGCCGCGCCGCGGGGAGCGGGCGCTGGTGGTCGGCGCCGGCACCGGCTACGCGGCGGCCCTCCTGGATCGGCTGGGCGTGGCGGTCGTGGCGCTGGAACAGGACGAACGGCTGATCGCGATCGGGCGCGATGCCTGCGGCGCCACCGCGCTGGGCGTGCAGTACCGCCAGGGCCCGCTGTCGGCCGGATGGGACGAGGGCGCGCCCTACGACATGATCCTGATCGATGGCGGCGTGCGGGCGATCCCGCCCGCGCTGGCGGCACAACTGAAGCCGCAAGGCCGACTCGCCTGCGTGCTGTGGGCGGAGAAGCGCGTGCCCGCCGCGGTGCTGGCGGAAGCCTCGGTGGGCGGCGTGCTGCGCGAGCGGGTGCAGTTCGATGCCAACCTTCCCCTGCTGCCGGAACTGGCCCCGGCGCTCGCCTTCAGTCTCTGAGCGCCGCAGGCCCCATCCGCTGCCCGGCGCGGCGGAACGCCTCGGACTTGTGGCGGCGCGGCTACGGCCGACGACCGATGCAGGCGCGCGCCGGGGCGGGGCTGGCAGGACCGGAGGAAGTTGTGGCAGAGGATGCTTGCTGCCGAAGCCTCCCGGGCCTTGGCCGCCGATACGGGAAGGGGTTGGGCGATGTCGATCAGCCGAGGAGTCGGTGCGGGCCTTGCCGCACTGCTATGCAGTACGTCGGCCTTCGCCCAGAAATATGACGGCAGCGGCGTCCCGACCTTCATCCCGCACACCCTCCAGGAAGCGCTTTCTTCCGCCTACCTGACCAACCCGACGCTGCAATCCGAGCGCGCCCAGCTCCGGGCGGTGGACGAGAACGTGCCGACCGCGCTGGCCGGCTGGCGTCCTACCGTGACGGGCACGGTGTCCGGCACGGTGTACGACGGCACGACCTCCACCGTGTCGTTCGGCGGTCCGAACGCCGCCATCCCGCTCAACGACGTGCGGGGCCACAACGCCCAGGTCTCGATCACCCAGCCGATCTACAGCGGCGGCCGCACCACCTCGCAGACCCACCAGGCCGTGAACCGGGTGATGAGCGAGCGTGCCAACCTGATCGCCACCGAGCAGCAGGTGTTCGCCAACGTGGTGAGCGCCTATGTCGGCGTGATCGAGGACCAGCAGCTGCTGCAGCTGCAGATCAACAACGAGAAGGTGCTCGAGGAACAGCTCCGCGCCACCAACGACCGCTTCCGGGTCGGCGAGATCACCCGGACGGACGTGGCGCAGGCCGAGGCGGCGCTCGCCAGCGCCAGGGCGGCGCGCCAGCAGGCCGAGGGCACGCTGCAGACCGCTCAGGCGACCTACATCCAGAACGTCGGCATGGCACCGCCGCCGAACCTGATCCCGCCGCAGCCCCTCAAGCTGCCCGTGACGACTGAGCAGGACGCCGTTGCCCAGGCGGTCGCCAACAACCCGAACGTCATCTCGGCGCTGTTCCTGCAGGCGTCCTACAAGGACGCTGTGGACGTCGCGATGTCGTCCCTGATGCCCCGGGTGGCGCTCCAGGGCCTGTATCAGAACTCCGTCAACCAGGGTTATCCGGGCACCAAGCAGGACATCAAGGAGGGTCTCCTGACCCTTACGGTGCCGGTCTATCAGGGCGGCTCCGAGTATGCGGGCGTCCGTCAGGCCAAGCAGACCGAGCAGCAGCAGCGCCGGCAGGTCGACGTGCAGCGCCGTTCCGCGGCACAGCTCGCGGTGTCCAACTGGGAGAACCTGCTGGCCTACAAGGCCTCGATCGACAGCAACCGGACGGCGGTGCAATCCAACATCATCGCGCTCGACGGCGTCGAGCGGCAGGCGATCGTCGGCACCAGCACGACGCTGGAAGTGCTGCAGCAGCAGCAGACCCTGCTCAGCGCCCAGGTGGCCCTGGTGCAGAGCCTCAGCAACCTGGTGCTGTCCTCCTACGGCGTGGCGGCGGCCATCGGCCGGCTCACGGCGCGCGACCTGCAGCTCAAGGTGCCGCTCTACGACGAGACGGCGTACTACAACGCGGTCAAGGACCGGTTGTGGGGGCTGAACGACTACGCCGTGAACCAGCCGGGACGCTGACCCTTGGACCGCCCATCGCCTCCGTCCGGCGCGGGCGGCGAGCCCGAAGCGTCCATGGACGAGATCCTGGCGTCCATCCGTCGTATCCTGCACGAGGAGGAGCCGCGCCCCGGCGCTGCTCCCGTGCCGGACCGCGAAGATGATCTGCTTGTTCTGGACAGGTCGATGATGGTCTCACCTCCGAAGCCCGAACCGACGCCCGTTCTCCAGGACGAGATCGACCGGATGTTGTTCGGCGAGCCGGACGCGGCGCCGAGCGCGCCGCCCCCGAAGGCCGCCCACAATCCGCCCCCGGCCGCCATGCTGGAGCCCGTGGCTCCCACGCCGGTCGCGCCTCTAGGGGCGCCGGTGGCCGGTGAGAGCCTGCTGGCCGACGAATCGCGCGTCGCCGCCGAACGAGCCTTCTCCCGCCTGCGCGATGCGGCCGAGCCGGTACCGGCCGCCTCGTCGCCCGCCGTGTGGCGAGGTGGCCCGACCCTGGAAGACATGGTGCGCGACGAGCTGCGCGGGCAGCTCAAGCTCTGGCTGGACGAGAACCTGCCGGGCATGGTCGAGAAGCTGGTGCGCCAGGAGATCGAGCGTCTTTCACGGGGCTGATCGTCGGTCCAGCGGCCGCGCCGCCGTTCGGCGCGTCCGCCATCCAGCGCGCAGCGGTAGCTGGCTCCGACGGGCCGCCGCTTGCAAGCGAGCCGCCAGCGCCGCCTTGCTGCCGGTGCTTCTGGTCGGGTGCTCGCAGTTCGGGCCGCTGCGTCTCGACGACGACCAGCTCGGCTATGTCCGCGCCCTGAGCAGCGGGCAGAAGCAGCAGACGCTGCTCAACATCGTCCAGCTGCGCTATGGCGACACGCCCGCCTTCCTGGACGCGACCCAGGTCATCTCCGCCTATCAGCGCCAGCGCAACGTGACCGGCGGTTTCGAGGCTCTTCCCGGCGAGACCGGCTCCTATATCACCGGCACCGGGAGCTATCAGCTTCAGGAAAGCCCGACCTTCACCTTCCAGCCGGTGGCGGGCGAGCAGTTCGCGCAGAACTTCCTGCGGCCCTTGTCGCCGTCCGAGATCCTGCCGTTGATCACCGGCGGCCTGCCGATCGACGTGGTGTTCCGGCTGGGGGTGGAGTCGGTCAACCGGGTGCGCAACGGCACCGCCCTCGGCGGCCCCAAGGCCGGCGAATCGCCGGAGTTCATGGAGTTGTTGCGCGAGCTGCGCGTTCTGCAGATCGCCGGCCTGCTGACCGTCCGTTTCGTGGAGCCCGCGAAGCAGGACCCGAAGGCGGCCGCGCGGGCCCGCACCTTCATCGCACTGGTGCAAACGGACGATCCCACGCTGAACGAGGTCGAGGCCGACGTGCGGCGCAAGCTCGGCATGCGTCCTGGGGCGGCCTCCGTCGAGGTGGTCTATGGCGTGGTGGGCGGACAGAATGGCGTGGTCGCGCTGGACACCCGGACCATGCTGGGCGTGCTGGCCTATGTCGCCTTCCAGATCGAGGCGCCAGCGGACGACATCGCGGCCAACCGCACCATGCCCGCCATCGCCCACACGCGACGTCCGGTGATCGTCATCCATTCGGCGCCCCGGGAGCCGAAGGAGGCCTTCGTCCGCGTCCGGTACAACAAGACCTGGTTCTTCATCTCCGACACGGATTTCGACAGCAAGGTCGCCTTCACCATCCTGCAAACGCTGCTGGCGCTCGCCAAGACCAGCACCGCGCCAGGAGCGATCGTTACCATCCCCGCGGGTTGAAGCCCGACCGCCTTGTCTTCACCATCCCGGCGCGACCGGCTGCCGCCACGGGGTGCTCATGCGCTGTCGGCCCCTACTCGTAGCGGGCGACGCGCTCTAGGGTGCGGGCATGCTGCCGAAGACCTTCCTGCCCTCCGACGTCGAACCGCGCCTGTATGCCCTGTGGGAGGCGCAGGGCGCCTTCTCCGCCGACCCGGCGAGCGATCGCGAGCCGTTCACCATCATGATCCCACCGCCCAACGTCACCGGCACGCTGCATATCGGCCACGCCCTGACGATGACGCTGCAGGACGTGCTGATCCGCTGGAAGCGCATGCAGGGGCGGGACGCGCTGTGGCAGCCCGGCACCGACCATGCCGGCATCGCCACGCAGCTGATGGTGGAACGCCAGCTGGCGAGCGAGAACACCACGCGGCAGGCGCTCGGGCGCGAGCGCTTCGTCGAGCGGGTCTGGGAATGGAAGAAGGAATCGGGCGGCGGCATCACCCGCCAGCTCCGCCGGCTGGGGGCCTCGCTCGACTGGCCCCGCGAACGCTTCACGATGGACGACGGACTGTCCGACGCGGTGCGCACCGTGTTCACCACCCTGCACGAGCAGGGGCTGATCTATCGCGCGCGGCGTCTGGTGAACTGGGACCCGGTGTTCCGCTCCGCGATCTCCGATCTGGAGGTGGATAGCCGCGAGGTGCGGGGCCATCTGTGGCACATCCGCTATCCGCTGGCGGACGAGCCGGAGCGTTCCGTGGTGGTGGCCACCACCCGGCCGGAAACCATGCTGGGCGACAGCGCGGTCGCGGTGCATCCGGACGACGAGCGCTACCGGGCCCTCGTCGGCCGCTTCGTGGTGCTGCCGCTCACCGGGCGGCGGGTGCCGATCGTGGCCGATGCTTATTCCGATCCCGAAAAGGGGACGGGCGCGGTGAAGATCACGCCCGCGCACGATTTCAACGATTTCGAGGTCGGCCGCCGCCACGATCTGCCCATGCCGTCCATCCTGGATGCCGGCGGCGCGGTGACGCTCGACGAGATCGATCCCGAGCTGCGTGCGGTCGAAGGCGTGGCCGATCCGGCGTTCGTGCGCGCCCTGGCGGGCGTCGATCGGGCGGAGGCCCGCAAGCGGATCGTGGCGGAGCTGGAGCGGCTGGGGTGGCTCGACAAGGCGGAAGCGCATGTCCACCAGGTGCCGCACGCCGAGCGCGGCGGCGCGGTGGTGGAGCCGCGGCTGACCACCCAGTGGTATTGCGACGCGGCGACCCTGGCGAAGCCCGCCATCAAGGCCGTGGAACAGGGCCGGGTCGAGTTCGTGCCGCGGCAATGGGAGAACACCTTCTTCAGCTGGATGCGCGACATCCAGCCCTGGTGCATCAGCCGGCAGCTCTGGTGGGGGCATCGCATTCCGGCCTGGTACGGGCCGGACGGGGAGGTCTTCGTGGCGACCGACGAGGCGGCGGCGCAGGCGAAGGCCCTCGCGCATTACGGCCGCGCGGTGACCCTGGAGCGCGACCCGGACGTGCTGGACACTTGGTTCTCCTCGGCGCTGTGGCCGTTCTCCACGCTCGGCTGGCCGCAGCGGACGCCGGAGCTCGCCCGCTATTATCCGGGCGACGTGCTGGTGACCGGCTTCGACATCATCTTCTTCTGGGTGGCCCGGATGATGATGATGGGGCTGCATTTCATGGAGGACGTGCCGTTCCGGAAGGTGTTCATGCACGGGCTGGTGCGCGACGAGCGCGGCCAGAAGATGAGCAAGAGCAAGGGCAACGGCATCGATCCGCTGGAGATGGTCGAGCAGTACGGCGCCGATGCCCTCCGGCTCACGGTGTGCGCGCTCACCGGCATCGGCCGCGACGTGAAGCTCGGGCCGAAGCGGGTCGAGGAGCACCGGTCCTTCGTCACCAAGCTGTGGAACGCCGCGCGCTTCCTGGAGATGAATGGGGTGGCGCCCGTGGAGGCGTTCGAACCGGCTTCCGTGCGAGGGCGGCTCGCGCGCTGGATCCTGGACGAGTTGTCCGCGGCCGTGACCGACGTCACGGCGGCGCTGGAGGCCTACCGCTTCGACGACTACGCGCAGGCCTGCTACCGCTTCACCTGGAACCGCTTCTGCGACTGGTTCCTGGAACTGGCCAAGCCGGTGTTCAACGGTCCGGACGAGGCCGAGGCGGCCGAACTGCGCGCCACCGCCGCCTATGTGCTTGGCACCGTGCTGCGGCTGCTGAACCCGGTGATCCCCTTCGTGTGCGAGACGATCTGGTCGAGCTTCGGCTTCGGCCCGCAAGGCAGCCTGATCCGTGCCCCGTGGCCGGAAGCCCGGCCCCGCGAGGGTGGCGAGGCCGCGCGCGAGATCGACTGGCTGGTACGGCTGATCGGCGAGGTCCGGGCGGTACGGTCGGAGATGGGAGTGCCCCCCTCGCGCCTGACGCCGCTTCTGCTGCGCGACGCGTCGGACGAAACGATGGTTAGGGTCAGCCGCTGGCGAGAGGCGCTGGCACGGATGGCGAGGGTCGAGGACGTGGGGGCGCTGGAGGGCGAGATGCCCAAGGGGGCGGCCCAGGCGGTACTGGACGAGGCCACGCTGGTACTTCCGCTGGCCGGCATCATCGATATCGACGCCGAGCGCACGCGGCTCGAAAAGGAACGCGCCCGGGTGGCGGACGAGATCGCGAAGGTGGAGCGCAAGCTCGGTAACGCCGATTTCGTCGCCCGGGCCAAGCCGGAGGTCGTGGACGAGAATCGCGAACGTCTGGCCACCTTCACCCAGGAAGCCTCGCGCCTCGACGCGGCGCTCGCCCGGTTGAACTGACGCCGCCCGGCGGCGGGAGAGATCCGGAAGCCCTGGCAGGGCCTCCGGAAGGCTGCCGCGGGCCGGCTCAGGGACGGGGTGAAAGAGCCGCGTCGAGCAGATCCGCCGTGTTGTCGATCCGCGAGAGGTGCGGGTAGCGCAGCCCGTCATGGTAGTCGATGCGAACGGTGCGGAAGCGGTTTCCGCTGCGCACCAGTAGTTCGATCGGCGCCGGATGCGTCTTCGCCACCCGGACCGCCTGCTTCAGATCGTCCATCGCGAACGCCAGCCCGTCGACGGCCACGATCCGGGTCCCGACCGCGAGCCCCGCCCTGAACGCCGGACTGTTCCAGATCACCGCCTGCATCGTGCCGTCGGAGGTCAGCGACAGGCCGAGCGAGAACGCGAAGTCGGTGGTGCCGCGATGACGATCGACGCTGCTCTGGAACGGCGTTTCGGTGTCGGTGAACACCAGCCTGTAGCCGCCTTTCTCCAGGCCGCCGAGCGGCGGCACGGTGCCGGTGCGATCCAGATGGGACAGGAGAAAGCCACGCCAGTCATAGGGCTGAACGTCGGCGAGCGCCTTGACCACGTCGTCGAACCGGTAGGTCAGGACGTCGTAGCTGCCGTCGTCCGGCGAGAAGAAGGTCCGTGCGAAATCGTCGAGCGAGCGTTGGCCGTGCGACAGCTGGCGGATCGTCATGTCGGCTTCCAGCCACATCAGGGCGCCTTCCTCGTAGTAATCCTCGGAACGCTGCCAGGAGCGCCAGGGGATCGGGCGGCGTTGCGCGATGATCGGGTCGTTGGTGGTGTCCTCGAGGGCGCGCCAGGAACGTCCGACGCCGTTCGCGTAGGTGGCGGCCGTCAGCGCCAGACTGTCCAGGGCTTCCTGACGGGTATGGAGGCCGGCGCGAGCGGCGAGGATCTTGCCCCAATATTGCGTCTGGCCCTCATAGACCCACAGCAGGCTGTCCTGCTCGGGGACGTTGAAATTGGGCTGCCAGAGATCCGCCGGGCGGCGGAACTTGCCGTTCCAGCTGTGGGTGTACTCGTGCGACAGCAGGTCGCGTTCCGCGGCCTGATGCGCCCAATCGATGAAATAGCCGGACGACGTGCCGTCCTCGGACGAGCGATGATGTTCCAGCCCGATGCCGCTCATCTCGTCGGACAGGGACAACAGGAAGTCGTAGTGGTCGTAATGTCGGCTGTTGAACAGCTTGTAGGCCTGCTGCACCAGCGCCTTGTGGATCTTCAACTGGTCGGGCGTGATCTCGAGCTGGTCCGGGCGGTCCGCGACCACGTCGAGATGCACCGGCGTGCGGCCGCCGGGATCCAGATCGACGCGCTCGAAATTCCGACCGGCGTAGAGCGGCGAATCCACCAGCACGTTCAGGGTCACGGGCTTGAAATCCACCCGGGCACCGTTGCCGCCCGCGCGTTCCAGTGCGCTGCCGAATCCCCAGCCGTCGGGCAGCAGCAGATGGGGCGCGAGCGTGATGTCGCGGGAGAAATATCCGGCCGGGTACAGCACGACGCTGTTCCATTGCAGGTCCAGCATCGCCGGCGTCATCACGACCCGGCCTTCCTTGGCTTCCACCGGCGACAGGAACTGGAACGACACGTCGAGGCGATCGACCCCGGACGGCACCGGCACGTGGAACGCGAACATGTTCGCCGGGTCGCGGGTCCAGGGGATGGGCTTGCCGTTCGCGAAGATCGAGAGGCTGCCCAGCTTGTCGATCTGGCCGCTCGGCGAATGGTTGCCTGGCAGCCACTGCGGATACAGCAGCACCATGTCGCCGGCGCCCGTCACCGGTACGGCTTCCCGCACGCTCATGATGTGATGGTCGAGGTCGGTGGCATCGACCTGGAGATCGACCGTCCCGGCGTAGGGGTGGTCCACCGGTGCCGGCACGGGAGGCGGCGACGGTACCGGTTGAGGCGGTGGCGGGGATTGCGCCAGCGCGGAGGGGATCGCGCTCAGGGCACCGAGAACGGTGGACAGCAGCAGCCAGCGACGAAACGGCGAGGGGAATGGAAACAAGCGGACCTCCGGCATCGGTGCGGCACGTTGTAACGTGCCCGGGCGCGGCGGTCTCGGGTCGTGGGACGGTTTCCCGGTCCGGCGGGCCCGGTCAGGAGGAGAACGTCACCATCACCGGGACATGGTCGGAGGGCTGCGGCTTGTCGCGTTCCATCCGGTCCGGAAGCGCTTCCTCCAGCCGCTCGGCCATCCGGGGCGACAGCATCGCGTGGTCGATGCGCAGGCCCATGTCGCGCGGCCAGCAGCCGGCCTGGTAGTCCCAGAAGCTGTAGATCTTCTCCCGCGGTCGGAGCGCCCTGACGGCGTCGGTCATCCCGGCCCAGCGGAGAGCCTGGAACAGGCGGCGGGTTTCCGGCCGCATGAGCGCATCGGCGCCCGACAAGGTGCCGGGAGCGAAATCGGCATCGGTCGGGCAGACATTGTAGTCGCCGGCCATCACGAAATCCTCGTCGGCGGCCAGCAGCTCCCGTGCGCGATGGAGCAGTGCTTCCATCCAGGCGAGCTTGGCGGCGTAGCCGGCCTCGCCCCCGGAATTCCCGTTGGGCAGGTACAGGTTGCCGAACAGCACGCCACGCCAGCGGACCTCCAGATACCGCGCCTGGTGGGGCGCGCCGTCCGGCGTGGGAGGCAGCGCGGGCAGGAAGCGGTGCATCACCTCCACGGGTTCGCGCGACAACACCGCGACGCCGTTATAGCTCTTCTGGCCCACCACCACGCTCTGGTAGCCGAGAGCGGCGAAGGCGGCGCCGGGGAAGCTCGGCTCCTCGCACTTGATCTCCTGCAGCAGCAGCAGATCGGGCTGTTGCGCGCGCAGCCAGTCGCATACGAGGTCCGTCCGCTGACGGACGGAGTTGACGTTCCAGGTGGCGATCTTCACGGGAAAGCGGTCAGTCGATCGAGAAGCTGGTGCCGCATCCGCAGGACGATGTCGCGTTGGGGTTCCGGACCGTGAAGTGAGCTCCCATCAGCGCGTCGCTGAAATCGAGCTCGGCGCCTCCCAGCAGATCCAGGCTCACCGGATCCACCACCACCCGCGCCGCGCCGGCGGGAATCACGTAGTCCTCCGCATCCGGTGACGGCTCGAGCTTGAAGCTGTACTGGAAGCCGGAACAACCGCCCGCCAGCACGGCGACGCGCAGGGCCTGCGCGTCCGGGCCGGAAGCGCCGGGCTGTGCCGACACGATCTCGGCGATGCGGCGTGCCGCCCGCTCGGAAACGGAGAATGCCCCAGCTCTTGCGTCCATTCCTCCTAGATAGTCCTTCCAACGGGCTTCTTGAAGCGGCCGATCCGCTGGACGAGATTCGGGGCACCATCGCCGCGGCGTTGCCCGGGCGATCGCTCGCGGGCGGCTCCGTCGTGCTGACCCGGGTCCGGGGCGCGGTGCGGGGCGACCTGCTCTGCCACGCGGCCAAGGCGGCCCCCGGGGGTCAGGATGGACCGGTCATGGCCGCGACGCTCGCCGAGGCGTTGCGGACGGTTCCGGGCCTCGCCGATGTCTTGGTGCGACCGGATGGGAGCCTGGCGCTCACCTTGACGGACGAGCTGCTGGCGCGGATCGTCGGGACCGCCGTGAGGCTGGCCGTGTCGGCCCCGACGCACGCACCGGCGGTTCCGGACGTCGTGCCGGACCGAGATGATGCCGCGGCATGGCGGGCATGGCGGGCATCCTGTCTCGATGATGCGGTCGAGCGGGCGCGAGCCATGGTCGCGAGCAGGGGGACGTCATCGGTCGGGGCGATGCCCGCTCCGACGACGACGCCCCTGGCGATGGTCGGGTCGGTGATCCCCGATGCCGGCTTCGGTGGCGACGGAGCGGTGGATGCCCGGCTCCTGGCCGAGTCGGCGCGCTTCTCGCTCCTGTCCGTGCCGGGGGAGCGCCCCGTACGACTCGCCGCAGCCTGTGGCCGTCTGTCCTCCCGCGATCCCTTGTTCGGTCCGCGTCATGTGTTCGCCCGGTGTAGCTCGGTGCGGCGTCATCATGCCGGCATGGTCACGCCGGTGGCGCCGACGTATCGAGGCTCCGAGCGGCGGCTGGTGACGGCGCTCGCGGGGTGGTTCACCGCTTCGAGCCTAGCGATCGTGCGGTCGGAGCCGCACCGGATCGCGATGTTTCTGAGGGATTTGGCGGGAGAATTTGATCTGATGTGGCATGACGCCGCGGAGGGTGCGACTATGCGTGCGGACCGGCCGGGCGACCAGGCCGGCACGGCGGCACGACTGGGCGCGATCGGCGCCGCGGGCGCCATGATCCGCACCGGCCTTCGGGTGCTGGGGATCGAATCGGCGGAGGAATTGCGGTGAGCCCGTTGCATCAGGACGATCTCGATCCCCCCCTGGATGACGAGGACGAGCGCGTATCCCGGCGCGGTGGCGGCATGGATGCCGGAACCCGACAGCTGGCGATGATCGCGGGCGGCATCGGGGCGGTGCTGATCGCGGTGGTCGGCGGATGGTCGCTGCTCGGCCACCACCAGAACGGCATCCCGGTGATCCAGGCGCCGCCGGGTCCGGTGCGGGTCAAGCCCGTCAACCCGGGCGGCATGCAGATGTCGGGACCCCAGGCGATCGGCCCGCTCGAGGGAGGTGCCCAGTCCCTGGCGCCGGGGCCCGAGGCGCCGCGCCTCGATGCGCTGAAGGCCGAGATGGGCGGCGAGCCCTCCGGCCAGGACAAGGCGCCGTCGCCCGCGGCGCCTTTAGCGGGATCTTCTCCCGCGCCTGCGGAGCCGGCGGATGACAGGTCCGCGAGCGGCGCGGGCGAGGACGGTTCGACGTCCGATCGGGCCGCCGCGGCGCCCGCCTCATCGGGCGCGGTTCCGCCTCCCGTACCTCCGGCCCGAATGCCTGCGCCGGCCGCTGCACCGGCGGAAGGAACGGCGGCCGCGCTCGGTGGACGCTACGCCGTGCAGCTTGCTGCGCTGGGGTCGCAACAGGCGGCCGATGCCGAATGGAGCCGGCTGCAGAAGCAGGTGCCCGAGCTGCTGGGCGACAAGGCGCACAACGTGACCGTCGTCACCCGCGACGGCCACAGCTTCTTCCGGCTGCGGACCCCGGGCTTCCCGAGCATCGCGGCCGCGAACGCTTTCTGCCAGCAATTGCGCGCGCGGGGCGTAGCCTGCACGCCGGCCGACTTCTGAGCATGACCCGCAGTGCGGCTATCGTCGGGATCACGGGTCCTTCCTTGTCCGCCGAGGAAGCCGTCCTGCTGCGTCGTCACGAGCCATCGGGCGTCATCCTGTTCAGGAGAAACATCCAATCACCGGGACAACTCGCTGATCTTGTGGAATCGATCAGAAGCGTGGTTCCGGATGTTCTGATGATGGTGGATCAGGAAGGCGGCCGGGTGGCCCGTCTGCGCCCACCGCATTGGGCCGCGCACCCATCGGCGGCGGCCATCGGGGCGCTGCTGTCGCGGTCGCGGGCCGACGCGGTGCGGGCTGCCTTCCTGAGCGGGGCGCTGATCGGCTTGGAGGCGGCGGGGGGCGGGTTCGAGGTGGTGTGCGCCCCGGTGCTTGACCGCCGGATCGCCGGGGCGAGCGAGGTGGTCGGCGATCGTGCCTTTTCCACGGATCCGGATGAGATCGCCCTGCTGGCCGGGGCGATGGCGGAAGGATTACTCGCGGCCGGCGTGCAGCCCGTGGGCAAGCATGCTCCGGGTCATGGCCCCGCGACGGTGGACAGCCATCTGTCGCTGCCGGTGCTGGACACCCCGGAGGAGGCGGATCTGCGACCTTTCCGGACAGTATCGCCACTGCCTTGGCTGATGACCGCCCATATCCGGTTCGACGGGCTCGATCCCGAGCGTCCCGCCACCTTGTCGCCCGTCGTGCTCGGCGAGGTGATCCGTCGCGATCTCGGCTTCGACGGCGTGCTGGTGTCGGACGATCTGGCGATGGAAGCCCTGAGTGGCTCGCCCGGTGCGCGCGCCGCGGCCGCGCTGGCCGCGGGCTGCGACATCGCGCTGCATTGTTCCGGCGTGTTGTCCGACACGACGGAGGTGTTGGAAGCGTCCGGGCCTCCCACCGAGGCTTGTCTGGACCGTCTGGCGCGGGCGCGCGCGCAGGCTGCGGAAGCGGCAGCGTCGTATCCGGGGCTCTGCTCGCGGTTCGACGGGATGCTGGCGGAACGGACGCGTTTGCTGGCCGGCGCCCCGGCGGTGTGATGGATTCCATGCCCGAACCAGCGGCGCCCATCGGCGCGTCAGTGCCGGAGTCGCCGATGCTTCGGCTCGACGGCTTCGAGGGGCCGCTCGACCTGCTGCTGGAGATGGCGCGCGGACAGAAGGTGGATCTCGCGCGGATCTCCGTGCTGTCGCTGGTGGAGCAGTATCTCGCCGCGGTGGCGGAGGCGCGGCGGGTGCGGCTGGAACTGGCCGCCGACTGGCTGGTGATGGCCGCCTGGCTGACCTGGCTCAAATCGCGGCTGTTGCTTCCCGCCGATCCCCAAACGGAGGAGGAAGGCGAGGAAGCATCCGATCTGCTGCAGGCGCGGCTGCTGGAGCTCGCCCGGGTGGGCGCCGCCGCCTCCTGGCTGTCGGCCCGGCCCCTGCTCGGACAAGACGTCTTCGCTCGCGGCGCGCCCGAGGACCTGCGGGAGATCGATCGCAGCGGCCTTTCGGTGGACCTCGCACAGTTGCTGAGCGGCTACATGACGGCTTGCCGGCGGGCGGTTCGCAAGCGCGCCTATCATCCGCGCGCGGAGCGGTTCTGGACGGTGGCGGACGCGCTGGAGCGGTTGTCGCGGCTGCTGGGGGAGATTCCGCCCGGATGGCAGTCCCTCGACCAGTTTCTGCCGCAGGACGCGGAGCGTCCCGAGGGACGTCCTGGCCACCAGAAGCGGGCGGCCCTGGCCGGCACGTTGTTGGCAGGGTTGGAAATGGCCAGGACCGGACGGCTCGAATTGCGGCAGGACTGGGAGTTCGGGCCGATCCTGTTGCGCCGTTCCGACGAGGTGATGCGGCTGGAGGCGGCGGAATGACGGGTGTCGTGGCGGCGGAGGAGCAGGCGCGGGAAGCCGCCGCCCTCGTCTGCCGGCTGGTGGAAGCGGCCGTGTTCGCCAGCTCCGAGCCGGTGAGCGAGCAGGTGCTGGTGGAACTGCTGCTGGGCCAGAAGCTGCTGGGACCGGATGCCGGGCCGCTGGACGCCGTGAGCGCGGTGCGGGATGCGCTGGCATCGCTGGCGCAGGCGTGCGGGGACCGGGGGATCCGTCTGGTGGAGGTGGCCGGCGGCTGGCAGTTCCGCACCGCCCCCGATCTGGCGCCGATGTTGACGAAGGTGCTGCAGCGGCCGCGCCGGCTGTCGCGCGTCGCCATGGAGACGCTGGCGATCGTCGCCTATCACCAGCCCTGCACCCGCACCGACATCGAGACCATTCGCGGCGTGTCGTTGAGCCAGCAGACCCTGGACGCGCTGCTGGAAAGCGGCCTGATCGTGCCCAAGGGCCGCAAGGAGGTGCCGGGGCGCCCGACCCTGTGGGGAACCAGCCAGGCGTTCCTGAAGCATTTCGGCCTGCGCGATCTCCGGGAGTTGCCACGGCGGGAGGAACTGCTGGTGGAGGTTCCGGTGCTGGACGATGGGACGGCCAACGATCCGCGGTCGGTCGAAGCACTTCCGGCCGACGCGCTTCCAGGTTGAGGCCGGCCGGCGCGGGGCCGGTATCGAACGCTGGCCCGGCGTGGTAGGAGCCGACTCCGCCCTCCGTCCGGCGGCGACCCGGGTGGGGCGCCGCTGCGGCAACCCCCACGGGTATCATGTTCGACTTCGCCTGGTCCGAGTTCGCGCTTATCGGGATCGTCGCCCTGCTGGTGATCGGGCCGAAGGACATGCCGGTGGCGATCCGCACCGTGACCGGGCTCATCAAGAAGGGCCGCAGGCTCGCGGGCGAGTTCCAGTCCCATGTCGACGAGATGGTGCGTGAAGCGGATCTCGGCGAAGCGCGGGACCAGTTCCGTCAGCTCCGCTCGCTGGACGTGCGCAACAAGATCCTGAAGACGATCGACGGCGACGGCTCCCTGGCGGCGACGTTCCGAGAGAATCCGCTCGCCGCGAACCCGCCCGCAGGACCGCGCGGCCTGGACGTCACCAGCAAGATCGTGCCGGCCCCGCACCCGGACGCGGCCGAGACCCTGGCCAGCGCGGTTGCCCCGGCTGCGGCGGACGGCCCGGCGGTGGCGGCCCTTTCCTCCTCCGTCTCCGACGAGGTGGCCGCCGACGATGCGGTTCCTCGCATCCTGCCGCCTCCGGTCGGCCAGCGCCTGCGCGCGGAACGGGCACGCCCGCCGGCCCCCCGCATCCTGCCGCCGACCGCCGTGCGCCCGCTGGGCGACGAGGGATGGCGGCCATCCTGGCGCCAATGATCCGTCCCCCGCGCATCATCTGAGAGTTGTTCATGGACGGCGACGAAAGCACCCGAAGCGACCCGATAAACGACCAGCCGATGCCGTTGCTGGAGCATCTGGTCGAGCTGCGGCGCCGGCTGCTCTGGTCGGTGCTGTCGTTCCTGGTGACGTTCCTGCTCTGCTACCACTTCTCGCAGAAGATCTACCTCTTCCTGGCGCAGCCGCTCGCGGACATCATGCGCCAGAAGGGCGAGCAGCCTCATCTGATCTACACGGCGCTCTACGAGGCGTTCTTCACCTACATCAAGGTCGCGTTCTTCGGCGCTGCTTTTCTGTCATTTCCCGTGATTGCCAGCCAGGTCTGGATCTTCGTCGCACCAGGATTGTACCGGTCGGAGAAGCGCGCGTTCCTGCCGTTCCTGATCGCAACCCCGATCCTCTTTCTGTTGGGTGCGGCGCTCGCCTATTATTTCATATTTCCAATGGCCTGGAAGTATTTCTTGAGTTTTCAGACGAACGGTCCGGCCGGGCAGGGCGTGCAGATCGAGCTGCAGGCTAAGGTGAGCGAGTACCTCGCGCTGGTGATGAAGCTGATCATGGCATTCGGGATCGCGTTCGAACTGCCGGTGGTGCTGACATTGTGCGCGAAGGTCGGACTCGTAACCTCAAGAGGTTTGAGGAAAGTCCGCCGCTATGCGTATGTCGGGGCATTCGTGGTGGCGGCGATCCTGGCGCCCCCGGACGTCATCACCCAGACCGGGCTGGCGATACCGTTGATCGGGCTCTACGAGATATCGATCTTCAGCGCCCGGCTCGTGGAACCGAAGCCGGTGCCCGATCCCGCCTGATCCTCCTGTTCGAGCGTATCCCGATGCATGACCTCCGCGCCCTGCGCGCCGACCCCGCCGCCTTCGACGCCGCCCTGGCGCGCCGCGGGCTCGCACCGGTCTCGGCCGACCTGATCGAGCGGGACGGCGAACGCCGCCGTGCCCTCGGCCGTCTCCAGGAGATCCAGGCGAGGCGGAACGCCCTGGCCAGGGAGATCGGCCAGGGCAAGCGGGCGGGACAGGATACGGCGCCGCTGGAAACCGAGGCCGTGGCGCTGCGCACCGAGATGGAAACGCTAGAAGCCGGCGCCACCGTCGCCGACGCCGCGATCCAGCGCGCGCTGGCCGAGTTGCCCAACCGGCTGGACGACGCTGTGCCGGAGGGCGCGGACGAGCGCGGCAACGTCGTGGTCCACGAGCGTCGCGGCCGCGGCTGCGCCGCCACGGCGCCACGGGAGCATTTCGAGCTGGGCGAGGCGCTCGGCCTGATGGATTTCGAGCGGGCCGCGAAGCTTTCCGGGAGCCGCTTCGTGGTGCTGCGGGGCGGACTCGCGCGGCTCGAGCGCGCGCTCGGCCAGTTCATGCTCGACCTGCAGGTGAACGAGCACGGCTACACCGAGCATGCGGTGCCGCTGCTGGTGAACGAGGCGGCGATGTACGGCACCGACAAGCTGCCGAAGTTCGCGGACCAGTCCTTCGTGACCACGGATGGACGATGGCTGATCCCCACCGCCGAGGTGCCGCTGACCAGCCTCGTCGCCGGCGAGATCCTGCCCGAGAGTTCCCTGCCGTTGCGGGCCACCGCCCTGTCGGCGTGCTTTCGGTCCGAGGCCGGCGCGGCGGGGCGGGACACGCGCGGCATGCTGCGCCAGCACCAGTTCCAGAAGGTGGAGCTGGTTTCCGTGGTGCGGCCGGAAGACAGCGACGCCGAGCACGAACGGATGACCCAGGCTGCGGAAACCGTGCTGGAGCGGCTCGAGATCAGCTTCCGCCGGGTGCTCCTGTGCGCCGGCGACACCGGTTTCGGTGCCGCCAGGACCTTCGATCTGGAAGCCTGGCTGCCGGGTCAGAAGGCTTGGCGGGAGATCAGCTCCTGCTCCAACACGCGCGACTTCCAGGCGCGGCGGATGAACGCGCGCTTCCGCCGGACCGCCGGGGGCCAGCCCGAGTTCGTGCACACTCTGAACGGCTCGGGCCTGGCGGTGGGCCGGACCCTGATCGCGGTGATGGAAACCTTCCAGCGCGACGACGGCCGCATCGACGTTCCGGCTGTGCTGCGGCCCTACATGGGCGGTCTGGAGATCGTTGGCTGATGCCGCTGCCCGGGCAGGGTGCCACCCCGCGACCCGCCATCTGGATCGACGTGGAGGACCTGTTCCAATACGCCGAGCACAACAGCCGGCTGAGCGGCATCCAGCGGCTGGCCGGCGAACTGTATCGGGCGCTGCGGGATCAGCCGGACGGACCAGCGATCGGCTTCCTGCGTATCGACGGCTCGGGCCGCGCCTTCGTGCCGGTCGGGTGGGACGAGGTGGCCGCCGTGCTGGACGGGCTCAGCGGAGGCACCGGATTTCGGTCTGCCGCGGTTGCTGCGGGTCGTGCTCCTGTTCCGGCAGTGCGTCGGCCCGGCCGGGTGTCGCGGCTTGCGCGGGCGGCCGCGAAAGGGGTGCGGAGCAGGTTGCCGCCGGAAGCGCACGGCCGCGTCGACCGCTTCAAGGCACTGCAATCCGGCGCGATCCGATCGCTCGGAGAGTTGCGGGGAGCGCTGGGCATGCGTTCGGCCACCATGCCGGCGGCGCCTGCCGTTCCGTTTCCGGGCGTTCCGGCGGTGGGCGGCGCGTTGAAGCAGCTGGCGTGCCCCGGGGACTGGCTGTTCTCGTTCGGAGCGACCTGGAGCAACGGCCGCTACGGAGAGCTGTTGCGTGCGGCGCGCGAGGAGCTCGGGCTCCGCACCGCCATCCTGTTCTACGACCTGATCCCGCTGCGCCGGCCGGAATGGTGCCACCACACCCTGGTGGAGGCGTTCGGCGATTGGATCGACGGGGTGCTCCCAGAGCTCGATCTGTGTCTGGCGATCTCGGAGGCGACGGCCGCCGACGTCCGGCGCTGCCTCGCCGAGCGGAGGCTGCCGGCGCGGCCGGTGCTGGCGATCCCGATCGGCACGGGCTTCGAGGTGACGACGGGAGCGGCGCCGGCGAAGGCCGCGACGGAGGTGCCCCCAGGCACGCGCTATGCGCTCTATGTGTCCACCATCGAGGCCCGGAAGAACCATTCCCTGTTGTTCCGGGCCTGGCGTCGCCTGCTGGACGAGATGCCGCGCGAGGAGGTGCCGACCCTGGTGTTCGCCGGGCGCATCGGCTGGCTCGTTTCCGACCTGATGCAGCAGATCGAGAACTCAGATTTCCTTGGAGGCAAGCTGCGCATCGTGGCCGACCCCTCCGACGAGGTGCTGCACGGGCTTTATCGCGACTGCCTCTTCACCGTGTTCCCGTCCCTGTTCGAGGGTTGGGGACTACCGGTCAGCGAGAGCCTGATGCTCGGTAAGCCTTGTCTCGCGTCGGGCACCACCTCCGTTCCGGAAGCCGGCGGCGCGTTGGCACGATATTTCGATCCGGACGAGCTGGAAGAGCTGGTGCGGCTGCTGCGCACCACCCTGGCCGACCCCAACGATCTGGCGGCCTGGACGGCGCGCGTCCAGCGGGAGTTCGTGCCGGTGCCGTGGAGCCGCACCGCGCAGGCGGTGATGGCGGCGATCGAGGCGGGAGCGGTGGCATGAGCGTGCCCCGCGACGGGTCGAAGCCCGTTCCGTCGATCTGGTTCGACGTGGAGGACCTGTTCGAGCATGTCCGCCACAACCCCCGTCCCAGCGGCATCCAGCGGCTGGCGCTGGAGATCATGCGCGGCATGGTGTCCGACCCGGCGATGCGGCACCGGGTCGGTTTCGTGCGCCACGCCCCGGATGGTCGCGATCTGCTGGTGGTGAGCTGGGCGGAGGTCGACCGCTTGTTCGGCAGCGCGGCGCCGGTGGCCGTCGCGGCCGCGATGCCCGCGGCCCCGTCGGGTTCCGTGGGGCCGGGCGTCACGAACGGCGGGGCACCGGCCCGGCGGGGGAGGCTCGACCGGCTGCTGGGAGTCGTGCCGGCGCGGGTGCGACGTCCGGCACTGCTGTTCGCGGTGATGCAGACGCAGGCCGCCGCCGCCCTGTCCGGCATCGCCGTGTCGATCGTCCGGCAGGAGGCCCGCAGGGGAATGAACGGCCTCGGCCGCGGTGTCCGGGCGGTACGGCGCTCGGGGGCGGCCGGTGATCCGGCCAGTGATGGAGCCACGGCGCGCCCGGCGGGTGAAGCACCCCGCCGCCTGTCCGACGTGGCGGTGGCCGGCGACGTGCTCACGGTGCTGGGTTCGCCCTGGAACGCCCTGGACTACGCCGCCCTGGTGTCCCGCGCACGGGGCCTGCACGGGCTGCGGTTCGCGGTGCTGATGCACGACGCCATCCCGGTGCTGCGGCCGGAATGGTGCGATCGCGGCATCAACCGCATCTTCCGGCATTGGTATGGCAGCGTGCTGCCGCTGGCCGATTTCGTGTTCGCCAATTCCCGGGCCACGGCGTCGGACGTGGAAGGATGGTGCGGACGCGCCGGCATCCCGCTGCCGGGCGCGGTCCGGCCCGTGCCGGTCGGAAGTGGCTTCGGCGCCCCGGCGGGCGGCGACACGGTCGCCGCGACGCCGCGCGCCATCGGGTCGGAGTCCCCGCGGAGGCCGTTCGTGCTGTTCGTCTCGACCATCGAGGCGCGCAAGAACCACCTGCTGTTGTTCCGTGTCTGGCGCCGCCTGATGGAGGAGTTGCCGGCCTCCGACGTGCCCGACCTGGTGTTCGTCGGGCGTGCGGGCTGGCTCGTCGCAGACCTGATGGACCAGATCCGCAACAGCCGCTTCCTGGACGGCCGGCTGAGGCTGATGCAGGACGTGGACGACGCGACGCTACGCGGGCTGTACCGCAGCTGCCTGTTCACGGTGTTCCCGTCCTTCTACGAAGGCTGGGGACTGCCGGTGACGGAGAGCCTGGCGTTCGGCACGCCTTGCATCGCGTCCCGGGCCACGTCCATCCCGGAAGCGGGCGGTTCGCTGGCGCGCTATCTCGATCCGGACAGCGTCGGCGACGCCACGCGGGTGATCCGCGACGCCATCACCGACCGGCAGGGGCTGGCCGACTGGCAGGAGCGCATCCAGCGCGAGTTCCGGCCCGTCCCCTGGTCCGCCGCGGGCCGTGCCATGCTGGACGCGGTGGACGCCGCTTCCTGAGGCGCGGCGGAAGACCGCCGCGAGGCCGCGGTGCCGAAGATCAGGACCCGCTGGGAGGAATGCCCCGCCGTCCGGAGATATCCTCGATGAACTGCCAGGCGACCCGGCCGGAGCGGGCGCCGCGCGTGATCGACCATTCGATGGCCGCCCGGTGCAACTCGGCGGTTTCGATCGGCAGCACGCGGTCGGCGGCGTAGCCCTCCACCATGCGCAGGAAGGTGGGCTGGTCGATGTTGTGGAAGCCGATCCAAAGGCCGAAGCGGTCGGACAGGGATATCTTTTCCTCCACCGCTTCGCCCCGATTGACCGCCGTGGACTGCTCGTTCTCGATCATGTCGCGCGGCATCAGGTGGCGGCGATTGCTGGTGGCGTAGAACAGGACGTTGGCCGGCCGGCCGCGGATGCCGCCGTCCAGCACGGATTTGAGCGCCTTGTAGTCGGCATCTTCCCGCTCAAACGACAGATCGTCGCAGAACAACAGGAAGCGCCTCTCCTGACCGCGCAACAGGTCGAGCAGCACGGGCAGGCTGGACAGATCGTCGCGCTGGATCTCCACCAGCGCCAGCGATCCGCCATCCGCCAGCGCGGCGGCGTGGGCGGCCTTCACCAGCGACGATTTTCCCGTTCCCCGGGCGCCCCACAGCATGACGTTGTTGGCCGGCAGGCCGCGGGCGAAACGGCGCGTGTTGTCCAGCACGAGGTCTCGTTGCCGGTCGATGCCCTGGAGCAGCGGCAAGGCGACGCCGTCCACCCGGTCCACCGGTTGCAGCCGTCCGGCCTGGGCGAGCCAGACGAAGGCGTGGTGCTCGGCGGCGATGGCATCGGCCGAGGGCGGCGGCGGAGACAGGCGCTCCAGCGCGGCGGCGATGCGGTCCAGCAGGGGCAGCAGGGCGTCGGTCATGCGGCGGAAAAGTGCCTTTCGGAGCTGGGCGATGGTGGGCACCGCCCGGGGGTACGGCGAGCCAGCCATGGTTCGATGCAGGAGCGTTTCTTGACGCGCGGGCCGCGAAAACTATGGTCCGGGACGATCAGGCGCAACGCCTCCAGGAACCGGACCGGACGAGCCCCCGGAACCGCCTGCAAACTGCTTGGATGAACCCGATGAACTTCCTCGTTTCTCCCGCCTACGCCCAGGAGGCGGCCGGCGGCACAGCCGGCGCGATGGGCGGCCTGCTCCAGATCCTGCCCTTCATCCTGGTGTTCGTGGTGTTCTACTTCCTGCTGATGCGCCCGCAGCAGCAGAAGCAGAAGCAGCTCAAGGGCCAACTGGCGGCGCTGCGGCGGGGCGACCGGGTGGTGACCGCGGGCGGGATCGTCGGCGTGGTGCAGCGGGCCAAGGAAGGTGCGACGGAGATCGAGGTCGAGATCGCGCCCACCGTGCGCGTGCTGGTGATGCGCGACACCATCACCACGGTGCTGCGCGACGTCCCGCAGGCGGCGGCCAACGATTCGGCGCCTGAGAAGCGGGCCGCCAAGGGCTGAGACGGAAACGGGGTCCCGGCGGCGGCGCCGGGACCCCGGCCGATCAGGCCGCCTTGAGCTGGGCGTCGGCGAACTCGTAGTTCGCGAGCTTGTCGAGGAAGTTGGTCACGTAGTCCGGACGGCGATTGCGGAAATCGATGTAGTAGGAATGTTCCCACACATCGAGGCCGAGCAGGGCGGTGCCCTGGCCTTCCGCGAGCGGGTTCGAGCCGTTGGCGGTCTTGGTCACCTTCAGCTTGCCGTCGGAGCCGAGCACGAGCCACGCCCATCCGGAGCCGAACTGGGTGGTGGCGGCGGTCTTGAACTGTTCCTTGAAGCTGTCGACGGAGCCGAAATCCTCGGCGATCTTCGCTTCCAGGCTGCCGGGGATCTGGCCACCCGTGGGGGCGAGCGCCTGCCAGAACAGGATGTGGTTCCAGTGCTGCCCCGCATTGTTGAACACGGGGGCCAGGTCCGCCTTGCCGTGGGAGAACGACACGATCTCCTCCAGCGACTTGTTCTGCAGGTCGGGGTTCTTCTCCACGAAGCCGTTGAGCGCCGTGACATAGGCCTGGTGGTGCTTGCCGTGATGCAGTTCGAGCGTTTCTTGGCACATGCCGCGGGACGCCAGCGCGTTCGGCTGGTAGGGCAGGGCCGGCAGTTCGAAGGCCATGGGATTCTCCTGTTGAGGCGCCGGGATCGGGCGGATGATCGGCGGTGGAGCCGTGCGAGGCACGCGCCGGCGCACGCCGCGAAACTGCTATGGGCCGGGTCGGGGCCCGTCAAGAAGCGCGGAAGGGCGGGACGATGACCATCACCCAAACGGCGGCCACGGCGGACGGGTTGCTCGATGCCGTCCGGCGGCACGATCCGGACCGGTTCCTGTTCATCCTGCTGTCGCCGGCGTCGCACCGGGAAACGCTGCTGGTGCTCACCGCATTCCACCATGCCCTGGGCCAGGCATTGGCGGCCGCGCCGGCGCGCGCCGACGGGTCCACGATCGCGCTGATGATCCGGCTGCAATGGTGGCGCGAGGTGATCGGGAACGAGCGCGCCGACTGGCGCCAGCACGAGGTCGCCGCACCGCTGCGGGCGGCGATCGACGCAAATCCGGAGATCGCCCCCCTTCTGCTCGGGATGGTGGATGCCTGCGAGGCGGAAGCCGAGGGCGTGGACGACGCCGTGCCATGGCGTCGGCTGCTGCGCGGCGGAGCAGGGGCGTTGCACCGTGCCATGGCCGTGGTGCTGGGCGTCACCGATCCCGGAATGCTGGACCGCATCGAGGCGGCGGGGGCCGCTGGTGCGGTGGGGGCGATGCGTCGCTTCCTGCCGGTGATGCTGCGGGACGGCTATGGCCTGCTGCCCCGGCCCTGGCGGGTGGAAGCCGAGACGGTGGCCGCGAGGCTGAGGTCGGAGGGCGAGGCTTTGCTGGAACAAGCGGGGCGGATCGTGTTGCCGCCGTCGCAGATCGCCCCGGCGCTTTCGCTGGTGCTGGCGCGTCGCGATCTCCGCCGCGACCCGGTGGCGGCGCCGAGGCCGCGTGGCCTGGGCGACCGTCTGGCGGTGCTGCTCGCCGGGAGGCGTGGCGCCGCCGGCCTCGATCGGGCTGAAGCGGGAAAGGGCGCCGGGCATCCAAGGCCCGACTAGCGGACGGTGGTGCGAGCCTGCGGAACCGCCCGGTGCGGTGGGCGACGGGGTAGCGGCCCTATCGGCCGTCCGTCCCGGTCCTCGCCGGATGGGGCGCCCTCGCCCGGCCGAGGGGCGGGGAATGGACGTCACGGCCGGACCACGGGTTGCTGATCCCGCTCGCTGCGACGCGATATCGGAATGGCGCTGGCGGATCTCCCTCAGGATCTGTCGTTGGCGGCGAGCGACTCCATCACCGTCAGCAGGGCGGAATAATCCTCCTTCTCGTGGTCGCGCCGGCTGAGCGACAGGAGCTGGGTCGCCGCGGCGAGGGTCGGCAGCGGAACGCCGTGGGCGGCGCCGGCGCTCAGCACCAGGCCCATGTCCTTCAGCATCAGCGACGTCGGGAACTGCGGCTTGAGGTCGCCGGCGGCGGCACTCTTCAGCTTGCGCTTGTGATGCGGCGACAGCACGGCGACCTGATCGAGCGCCTCCACCAGCATCCGGCGGTCGAGCCCGGCGGCCAGGCCGAGCGCCACGCTTTCCGCCAGCGCGGCCATGCCGGCTCCCATGATGCCGTTGATCACCAGCTTGAGCTTCGCGCCGTGGCCCGCCGGGCCGGCATGGATCACGGCCTTGCCGATGCGTTCCAGTACCGGACGAGCCCTGGCGACATCGGCGTCGGCGCCCCCCACCAGCACCAGGAGCTGGGCGCCTTCAGCTTCTGGGGTGCTGCCGGAGACCGGAGCGTCGATCGCGGCCGCCCCCTTCTCCCCGATCGCCCGGGCGAGCGCCTCGGCCGATGGCGGCGACACCGTGCTGGTGTTGATCACCAACATGCCGGACGACAGCCCGGCGAGCAGGCCGTCGGGCCCGTCGGTCGCGGCGGCCTGCGCCGTGTCGTTAGGCAGCGACAGCATCACCACGTCCGATCGCTCGGCGAGAGCGCGCGGTGTGGACGTGAATTCGGTGCCGTCGGGAGCGGTCCCGTTCTTCTGGCTGGGACGGTAGGCCAGGATGGTGTGGCCCGCCTCGCGGAGATGGCGGGCCATCCGGCTGGCCATCGCGCCATAGCCCACGAAGCCGATGATCTGTCCGTCCGCCATGTCCTGCTCCCGTCTGGTGGTTCCGGGAACGGCCAACGCGCACGGGTGCTGGAAGCTGCATGGGTGGATGACCTGCGCGCGCCGCCCCCGTTGGCGAGGCCGATCGCGTTACCGAACAACCCGGCTTGGACTACCAGTCAGGCGGTGCGACGCGACGTGCCCATGCGGCGGCCGGAAGAATCGCGGCAAACACGACGTTCGCCTTCATGCCCCCGGGAACGGCCGGTCCGCCACGGGCGGTCGGGCCTCCGGTCTTGGGGATCATGGCCGGAGGAGCGAGCCGGAAGTGCCGGCCGCCGCTCAGGCCGGGGTGCTGGCGACTCCGATCGCGGTCCCGATCCCGGCGCGAGGGGCGGCGCGACGTTCCGCCCTGAGCCGCGAGCGATCGCGCGGCGGTCAGGCGCGGCGGCGTCGCGGCTGGGCCGCCGGGAGCAGGGGGGCCAGGAACCGGCCGGTATGGCTCTCGGCCGCGGCGGCGATGTCCTCCGGGGTCCCCTCGGCCACGATCCTGCCACCCCCGTCGCCGCCTTCCGGGCCGAGATCGAGTACCCAGTCGGCGGTCTTGATGACCTCCAGGTTGTGCTCGATCACCAGCACGGTGTTGCCCTGGTCCACCAGCGCGTGCAGCACCTCCAGCAGCTTCCGCACGTCCTCGGTATGCAGCCCGGTGGTGGGCTCGTCGAGGATGTAGAGGGTGCGGCCGGTGGCACGGCGGGCCAGCTCTTTGCTGAGCTTCACCCGCTGCGCCTCGCCGCCGGACAGGGTGGTGGCCTGCTGGCCCAGCTTCACGTAGCCGAGCCCGACCTGCTGCAGGATGGTGAGGCGGTCGCGGATGCGGTTGGCGGCGGAGAAATACGGGACCGCCTCCTCGACCGTCATGTCGAGCACGTCGGCGATTGACTTGCCGCGGAACTTCACCTCGAGCGTTTCGCGATTGTAGCGGGCACCCTTGCAGGTGTCGCAGGTCACGAACACGTCCGGCAGGAAGTGCATCTCGATCTTCAGCACGCCGTCGCCCTGGCAGGCCTCGCAGCGGCCGCCCTTGACGTTGAACGAGAAGCGCCCGGGCTTGTAGCCGCGCGCCTTGGCTTCCGGCAGTTCCGCGAACCAGTCGCGGATGGGGGCGAATAGGTCGGTGTAGGTGGCCGGATTGGACCGGGGGGTGCGGCCGATCGGCGACTGGTCGATGTCGATGATCTTGTCGAGCTGTTCCAGACCCTCAATGCGCTCGTGCGGTGCCGGCACCTCACCCGATCCCATCAATCGCCGGCTGAGCGCCTTGTAGAGCGTGTCCACCACTAGCGTGGATTTGCCGCCCCCGGACACGCCGGTGACGCAGGTGAAGGTGCCGAGCGGGATCGATGCCGACACGTTCCGCAGGTTGTTGCCGGTGGCGCCGATCACGCTGACCGTGCGCTTTGGGTCGATCTTGCGGCGCTTCGCCGGCACCTCGATGCGCCTGCGCCCGGACAGGTAGGCGCCGGTGAGCGAATCGGGGTGGGCGGCGACCTGTTGCGGCGTGCCATGGGCGATCACTTGGCCGCCATGGACGCCGGCGGCCGGTCCCATGTCGATCAGGTAATCGGCCGAGCGGATGGCGTCCTCGTCGTGCTCCACCACCAGCAGGGTGTTGCCGAGCTTCTTGAGGCGCTCCAGCGTGCCGAGCAGCCGCTCGTTGTCGCGCTGGTGCAGGCCGATGGACGGCTCGTCGAGCACGTAGAGCACGCCCGTCAGCCCAGATCCGATCTGGCTCGCGAGCCGGATGCGCTGGCTTTCGCCGCCGCTGAGCGTGGCCGATCCGCGCGACAGGCTCAGATAGTCGAGCCCGACATCGTCGAGGAAGCGCAGCCGGTCGGTGATCTCGCGCAGGATGCGCCGCGCGATGTCGGCGCGCTGCGGGGTAAGGGTCGCTTCCACCCCGTTGAACCAGCTCAGCGCCTTGCGGATCGGCAGTTCGGATGCCTCGGCGATCGTGTATCCGGCGATCTTCACCGACAACGCTTCCGGGCGCAGCCGGGCACCGTTGCAGGCGTGACAGGGCTTCTCCGCCTGGTAGCGCGCCATCTCCTCGCGGACCCAGACGCTGTCGGTCTCGGTGAAGCGGCGCTGCAGGTTGCGGATCACCCCTTCGAACGGCTTGTTCACCTTGTAGGCGCGCCGGTCGTCCTTGTAGGTGAGCTCGATCTCCTCGGCGGATCCATGGAGGATGGCGTCGCGGACGCCCTGCGGCAGCTTCTCCCAGGGCGTCTCGGTGGAGCAGCCGTAATGGCGGGCGATGCTCTGCAGCGTCTGGTCGTAGTACGGCGTCTGGGCTCCGTTCCAGGGGGCGATGGCGCCGCCCGACAGGCTCAGCCGTTCGTTGGGCACCACGAGGTGCGGGTCGAAGAAGGTCTCGTGACCGATGCCGTCGCACACCGGGCAGGCGCCCTGCGGCGCGTTGAAGGAGAACAGGCGGGGCTCGATCTCTTCCAGGGTGAATCCGCTCACCGGGCAGGCGAAGCGGGACGAGAAGACGGTGCGAGGCGGCGCGCCCTTGGCCTCGCCGCGCACGACTTCCTCCGCGTACACCACGCCGTCCGACAGCCCGAGCGCCTGTTCGAAGCTGTCCGCCAGCCGGCTCTCGATGCCTTCCTTCACCACCACCCGGTCCACCACGGCTTCCACCGTGTGCTTGAGCTTGCGGTTGAGGTTCGGGACGTCCGCGATCTCGTACAGCTCGCCATCGACCTTGGCGCGGGTGAAACCCTTGCGGGCGAGCTCTGCCAGCTCCTTGCGGTACTCGCCCTTGCGGTCCTTCACGACCGGTGCCAGCAGCATCAGCCGGGTGTTCTCGGGCATCGCCATGACCCGGTCCACCATCTGGCTGACGGTCTGGGCCTCGATCGGCAGGCCGGTGGCGGGCGAATAGGGCACGCCGGCGCGCGCCCACAGCAGGCGCATATAGTCGTGCACCTCCGTGATGGTGCCGACGGTGGAGCGCGGGTTCTTGCTGGTGGTCTTCTGCTCGATGGAGATGGCCGGCGAGAGGCCCTCGATCGAGTCCACGTCGGGCTTGCCCATCAGCTCCAGGAACTGCCGGGCATAGGCGGACAGGCTTTCGACGTAGCGCCGCTGGCCTTCCGCGTAGATGGTGTCGAAGGCGAGCGAGGACTTGCCGGACCCGGACAACCCGGTGACTACCGTGAGGGCGTCCCGCGGGATATCGACGTCGATGTTCTTCAGGTTGTGTTCGCGGGCGCCCCGGACGCGGATCGCCGCGTTCCCCGACGCCGTGTTCCCAGACGCCGCGGGCACCGGCAGCACCGGCTCCCGATCCCGGTTCCGCTCGGCCGGCGCGCGGGCCTCAGACCGCCGGGGGCGGGCATCGTCGTCGGCGGCGGGAACGGGCATCGGGCGGGTCCTCTTTGCCAAAGCGCACCTTCTTGTTCATAATCTGTTCTCGTTCCGCCTGGCTAGTGCGGCGGCTACGAAGAGAGGTCCACCCCACGATCGGTGTCCGAGGCGGGCGCGTCGAGATGCGCTTCCCGGGGGGACCGGTTCGCGTTCAAGCAGGAAGTGACCATGGCGGGCAGCGTCAACAAGGTGATCCTCGTCGGGAATCTGGGAAAGGACCCTGAAGTCCGTACCGCCCAGAACGGCTCCAAGATCGTCAATTTCACCGTGGCCACCAGCGACTCGTGGAACGACAAGGCGTCCGGCGAGCGGCGGGAGCGGACGGAATGGCACCGGGTCGTGGTATTCAACGACCGGCTGGGCGACGTGGCGGAGCGGTTCCTGCGCAAGGGCCGCAAGGTCTATCTCGAAGGCTCGCTGCAAACGCGCAAATGGACCGACCAGAGCGGCCAGGAAAAATACACCACGGAGATCGTGCTGGATCGCTTCCGGGGCGAGCTGACCCTGCTCGATAGCGGTCGCGGCGACGAAGGTGGCATGGGCGGCGGCTACGGCGCGTCGGACGACATGGGCGGCGGTGGCGGCGGCTACGGGCAGCGCGGGGGTGGATCCCGGCCGCCGGCGCGGTCGGGTGGCGGGGCGCCGCGCGGCGGCGCTTCCACCGGCGGCGGTGGTGGTGGAGCGGGCGGCTGGGAACCCGCGGGCGGCGATCTGGACGACGAGATCCCGTTCTGACGGCGCGCCGCGAACCTGATCCGGCGACATGGCGGCGGATCGCGGAGCGGCCGGGTCTTCTGCCCGGGCGCCGCTGATGCGCCGACGCCGGGGTGGCCCTGGGCGGACGGCAGGGCCGGCCATGGCACCGGCGAGAGGCGCCTCCGTTTCGCGGGCCGTCGCCCCGTGCTATAAATCGATACGCGCTCCCGCGCTCGCGCGGGGGCGAGTCCTGCGACCGGGTTCGCCTCGTTGAAGGACGACGGACACCGCGTGCCGCGGCCCGGATTTCCTGTCCGGGGGCCGGCGGACGCCGAGATGCGTTGGAACCGACTTGAGCGACACACCTGACCTGCCGGCGCCGACGTCCCCGGTTCCCGCGCTGCTGACCCCGGTGACCATCGAGGAGGAGATGCGCTCCTCCTATCTCGCCTACGCGATGTCGGTCATCGTCAGCCGTGCGCTGCCGGACGTGCGGGACGGGCTCAAGCCGGTGCACCGGCGCATCCTGTATTCGATGCAGGAAAGCGGGTTCACCCCGGACAAGCCCTACCGCAAGGCGGCACGCGCGGTCGGTGACGTGATGGGTAAATACCATCCGCACGGCGACAGCTCGATCTACGACGCCATGGTCCGCATGGCGCAGGACTGGTCGATGCGGGTCAAGCTGATCGACGGACAGGGCAATTTCGGCTCGGTGGACGGCGATAGCCCGGCAGCCATGCGCTACACCGAAGCGCGTCTGTCCCGCCCCGCGATGTTCCTGCTGGAGGACATCGACAAGGACACGGTCGATTTCCAGGCGAACTACGACGAAAGCGAGGAGGAGCCGCGCGTTCTTCCCGCGGCCTATCCGAACCTGCTGATCAACGGCGCTTCCGGCATCGCGGTCGGCATGGCCACCAACATCCCGACGCACAATCCGGGCGAGATCATCGACGCCACCCTGGCGCTGATCGCCGACCCGACGCTCGAGCTCGACGAGCTGATGAAGATCGTGCCGGGACCGGACTTCCCGACCGGCGGCATAATCCTGGGGCGGTCGGGCATCCGGTCGGGCTTCGAGACCGGACGCGGCTCGATCCTGGTCCGGGCCCGCACGGAGATCGAGGACATCCGGCGCGACCGCAAGGCGATCGTGGTCACGGAAATCCCCTACCAGGTCAACAAATCGACGCTGCAGGAGCGCATCGCCGAGTTGGTCCGCTCCAAGCAGGTCGAGGGCATCTCCGACATCCGCGACGAGAGCGACCGGTCCGGCATGCGGATCGTGATCGAGGTGAAGCGCGACGCCACCCCCGAGGTGGTGCTGAACCAGCTGTTCCGCTTCACCCAGCTGCAGACGAGCTTCGGCGTGAACATGCTGGCCCTCCATGGCGGCCAGCCGAAGCTGCTGGGGCTCAAGGAGGCACTGGAAGCCTTCATCGCCTTCCGCGAGGAGGTGATCCTCCGCCGCTCCCGCTTCGAGCTCGCCAAGGCGCGCTCGCGCGGGCACCTGCTGGTGGGTCTGGTGCTGGCGGTGGCCAATATCGACGAGGTGATCGCCCTGATTCGTGGCGCGCCCGACGCGGCGGCGGCGCGCGAGGCGCTGATGGCCCGGGATTTCCCCGCCGCCGAGATCGAGCCGCTGCTGGCGCTGATCCAGGACGAGGGCAACCATATCGAGAACGGCCGGGTCCGTCTGACCGAGGCCCAGGCTCGCGGCATCCTCGAGTTGCGCCTGCAGCGCCTCACCGGCCTGGAGCGCGAGAAGATCCAGAGCGAGCTGGACGAGGTCGCGGCCCGGATCGGCGAGCTGCTGGAGATCATCGGCTCGCGGGTACGGCGGCTGGAAGTGATGCGCGACGAGCTGGTGACGGTGCGCGCCGCCATCGCCACCCCGCGCTCGACCGAGATCTCGGACGTGGCCGGCGACCAGACCGACGAGAGCCTGATCGAGCCGGGGCAGATGGTGGTGACCATCACCCGCGACGGCTTCATCAAGCGCACGCCGCTGGAGGTGTTCCGGCAGCAGAACCGCGGCGGCCGGGGACGCCTCGCCACGGGACGGCGGGGCGACGACATCGTCACCCGGTCCTTCAATGCCCATACCCACCAATGGGTGCTGTTCTTCTCCTCGGGCGGCAAGGCCTACCGGGAGAAGGTCTGGCGCCTGCCGGAGGCCGGTCCCACCTCCAAGGGCCGCGCGCTGGTCAACGTGCTGCCGGAGCTCAACGGCGACTCGATCACGACGGTGCTGCCGCTGCCGCAGGACGAGGCGCTGTGGGAGAACCTGCACCTCGTGTTCGCCACCGCGAGCGGCAACGTCCGTCGCAACCGGCTGAGCGATTTCCGCAATGTCCGCTCCAGCGGCCTCATCGCCATGAAGCTGGACGAGGGCGACCACCTGATCGGCGTGGCGACCTGCCGCGACGGCCAGGACGTGATGCTGGGCACGCGCGGTGGCCGCTGCATCCGGTTCCAGATCGCGGACGATACGCTGCGGGTGTTCGCCGGGCGCGACAGCTCGGGCGTTCGCGGCATCAGGCTGCTCGGCAAGGACGAGGTGAACAGCCTCGCGGTGCTGAACCACGTGTCGGCCGACGTCCGGGAGCGCGCGGCGTTCCTGCGCATGGCGAACGCGAAGCGCCGCACCGACGCGGCCGCGGCTGGACTCGAGGCTCCGCTCGACGGCGGAGAGGAGCCCGCGCCCGAGCAGGAGGTCGCGGAGGAAGCCGGCGGCGAGTTGACCGCCAGCGATCTGGTGCTTTCCGGCGCCCGCTTCGAGGAGCTGGAGCGGGTGGAAGAGGTGCTGCTGACCGTGACCAACGGCGGTTTCGGCAAGCGTTCCTCGGCCTACGACTACCGCGTCACCGGCCGCGGCGGGCAGGGCATCACCAACATCACGCTGGGCGCGCGCAACGGCGATGCGGTGGTCGCGACGATGCCGGTGCTGCGCGGCACCGACGTGATGCTGGTGACCGATGCGGGCCGGCTGATCCGGGTGCCGGTGGATCAGGTGCGGGTGACCGCCAGGCAGTCGATGGGGGTGACCCTGTTCCGCCTGGGCGAGAGCGAGCGGGTCATCAGCGCCTTCCCCGTGCTGGATGACGCTCTTCCGGAGGGCGAGGAGGTCGCGGAAGGCGCCAGCGAGAGCGGCATCGACGCGCCGGCCCCGGAAGCGGAAGCGCCGGTGGCGGGCTCGACCGGGCCAAATGGCGACGAAGGCGAGACCGACGGCCCGTTCCTGGACGAGGACGGCGAGAACGCCCATGGCGGGTGAGCTGTCGCGGCGGGTCGGGCTTTATCCGGGGACGTTCGATCCCATCACCAACGGCCATCTCGACATCATCGAGCGGGCCGCGCGGCTGGTGGAACGTCTGGTCGTGGCGGTGGCGATCAATATCGGCAAGCAGCCGCTGATGACGCTGGACGAGCGGGTGGATTGCGTCCGGCGCGAGGTCCAGCCGATCGCCACCGCCACCGGCACGCCCGTCGACGTGATCGGCTTCGACAACCTGCTGGTGCAGTGCGCGCGCGACCAGGGCGCCAGCACCATCATCCGCGGCCTGCGGGTGGTGACCGACTTCGACTACGAGGTGCAGATGTTCGGGATGAACCATCGTCTCGATCCCGGCATCGAGACGGTGTTCCTGATGGCGACCGAGCGCCACCAGTTCATCTCGTCGCGCCTCGTGAAGGAGATCGCGCAACTCGGGGGCGACATCACCGGTTTCGTTCCCCGCCATACCCACGACCGGATCATCGCCAAGCTGCGCTGACCGGCTTCCACCGAACAGGAATCCCGACCATGTCCGAGACCGCCGCCGCCACGGGTGCGGACGACCTGATCCATCTCGAGCTGAAGAACGGCCGCGTCGTGATCCGCCTCCGGCCCGACCTGGCGCCGCAGCACGCGGACCGCTTCCGGTCGCTCGCCGCGGAAGGCTTCTACGACAACACGCCGTTCCACCGGGTGATCGACGGATTCATGGCGCAGGGCGGGGATCCGACCGGCACCGGCACAGGCGGCTCCTCGCTGCCCGACCTGAAGAGCGAGTTCACCAACAAGGCGCGCTTCGTGCGCGGCACGCTGGGGGCCGCCCGCACCGCGCATCCGCATAGCGCCAACAGCCAGTTCTTCATCATGTTCGCCCCGGCGCCGAGCCTGGACGGCCAGTATACCATCTTCGGCGAGGTGGTGGAGGGCATGGAGCTCGTCGACCAGATCAAGCGTGGCGCAGGGTCGAGCGGCATGGTATCCGAGCCGGACCGCATCGTCCGGATGCGCCCGGCGGCGGAAGCGGCCTGAGGCTTCCGGAACAGATCAGCTTTCCTCCGCGGATGCCTCGGGCGTCCGCGGTTCAAGGGCCGGTAGCTCAGCGGTAGAGCATTCGACTTTTAATCGAATGGCCGTGGGTTCGAACCCCACCCGGCTCACCATTTCCTCGCCCGGCCGGTCAGTCGCCGGACAGCACCATCGCCGCGTCGGCTTGGACGTCGTGGCCGAGATAGGCGGGCAGGACCTCGTCCGGCGGGCCCTGCAGGCGGATGGAGCCGTTCTCCAGCCACAGCACGTGCGTGCACCAGGCGGCGACGATCTCCGGCTTGTGCGTCGAGATCACCAGGATCTCCGCCTGCCGCACCAGCTCCTCCAGACGGTCGCGCGCCTTGCTCATGAAGCTGGCGTCGCCGGCCAGGAACCACTCGTCCATCAGCAGGATGCGCGGCCGGATCGAGGTCGCCATGGCGAAGCCGAGCCGGAGCACCATGCCCGAGCTGTAGGTGCGGACCGGCATGTCGAGAAAGGAGCCGAGATCGGCGAAGGCTTCCACGTCCTGCTCGATCTCCCGGATGCGGGAGCGGGTCAGTCCGGCATGGAGTCCGCGCAAACCGATGTTCTCGCGTCCCGTGAGATCGAGGTTCATGCCGAGATTGGTGTCGAGCAGGGCGTTGATCTCGCCGTGCGCGGTGACGCGGCCGCGCACGGGCTCGTAGATTCCGGCCAGCGCCCGCAGCAGCGTGGTCTTGCCGGCACCGTTGTTGCCCACGAGACCGAGGCGGTCGCCTGCCTTCAGCGAGAAGGAGATGCCGCGCAGCGCCTGGACGACGACGCGCTTCTGCTGGTCCTGCTCGAAACGGCTGGACGCGGCGCTCGCCAGCGTCTTGCGCAGGGTGCGCGTGTCGCCGTGGTAGAGCGGGAAAGTGACGTGGAGCTCGTCCACGCGCAGGCTCGCCGCCATCTCGTCAGACCCAGTAGGCGAGGCGCGAGCGCACCCGGAAGAACAGCAGCAGGAACGCCACCCACAACAGCCCGCTCCAGGCCAGGGCCGGCAGCCAGAGATGGTTCGGCACCATCTCGCCCAGCAGGGGGCGCCGGACGATCTCGATCAGGGAATAGAACGGGTTGATCTGCAGCCAGGCGTGGCCCTTCTCGATCAGCTCCGGCTTCCAGATGATCGGGCTGACAAAGAAGAAGATCTGCATGGTGCTGGCCACCACCGGGGGGATGTCGCGGAACCGGGCACCCAGCATGCCGAGCATCATGGCGGCAGCCAGCGAATCGAAGATCCACAGCGCGGCCCCCGGGAGCGCCCACAGCGCCCGCGATCCGGGCCAGACGTGGAACAGGGCGAACACCACCACCACCACCAGCACGTTGTGCAGCAGCACCAGCAGGTTGCGGACCAGGACCCGGGCGGCGTGCACGCCGAAAGGCATCCGCATCGCCCGGATCATGAAGTCGGCCTGGGTGAGGCAGACGGTCCCTTCGTTGACCATGCTGCCGACGAAGCCCCACAGCACCAGCGACAGGGTCAGGAAGGGCAGGTAGTCGGCCAGGTTGATCTTGAAGAGCGTGGTGTAGATGACGCCCATGGCGGCGATCATCACCGCCGTGGACGCGGTGAGCCAGAACGGTCCCAGCACCGAGCCCCGGTAGCGCAGCTTCACGTCCAGCCAGCCGAGCGTCCAGCACAGGCGCCACTGCGCCAGGGTCTCGGTGAAATCCCGCAGAGCGTGGCGGACCCGGGCCGGAGCCGATTCGGGCCTAAGGTCGAGCACCGGCTCGTCGGTATCGGGGGGCATTCCCGCGACGGAGCTGCCGGTCATGGAGCCGTCGTTCCGGGAACGGTCGCGGAAGGCACTCTCATGGGCGCGTGGTCATGACGGAGCGAACATCCTGCTGCGGAAGCGGCCGGAAGGTCGCGGCCGCTGGAAGGCGGCTCCGGCGGGATGGTGCCCAGGGGCGGAATCGAACCACCGACACTGCGATTTTCAGTCGCATGCTCTACCAACTGAGCTACCTGGGCATCGTCGCTTCGAGGCTGGCCGCTCGGGCCAACCCGTTGGTGCGGTGCGTTTAGCCCAGGCTCACGAGGCGATCAAGGGCATGTCCGACGGTCGGCTCACGTTTCCTCCCCGCCGTCCCGGTCGCCCGCGTGCTCGGTGTCAACCGCCGGTCCGGGCATGGCATAATGCCCGGAGAACCAGCGTCCGAGGTCGATGTCCGCGCAGCGCCTGGAGCAGAACGGCCGGGTTTCCTGACAGGTCGGGCGCCCGCAGATCGGGCAGGTGGAAGACTGGGACGGGGTGGATGTCATCGGGGAAAGCTCCCTGCCTCGCGGTCGAGCCGCCATGCGTCGGTGGGCAGACCCGGGTCGAGCCGCAGCACGGCGGACCGTCCGGCGCGGCGTTGGAAGTCGCTCCGCGCGGCGGCATCCGCTTCCAGCGCAGCAAGAACGGCGGCTCCGGCGGCGATCCGCACCGTCGCGCCTGGGTGGGCCAGCTCTTCCCCCAGGGCGGCTTCCAGCGCGTCCAGCGCACGGGCGTGGGACGTGCCGAGCAGCTCGTGCAGCGGTGGCCGGCCGCGGGGCCGCACGATCTCCGCAAGCCCCAGCGCGGTGAAGCCGAGGAAGCGCGGGCCGGCGGGATCGCGGGCGAGAGCGGCCTCGATGTCGGCGGACAGCGCCCGGCGTTTGCGCGACGACAATCCGGCCAGGTCCAGCACGATGGCGCCGGACAGGTTGCGCAACCGCAGCTGGTGCAGGAGAGCGGGGAGGGCGCGGCGGTTCGCAGCCATTTGGGCCTGCGCGGCGGGGCGACGGTCTCCGCCCAGGCTCGCCATGTCCATGTCGATCGCCACGAGCGCGCGGGTGGGCTGGATGGAAGCCCGCATCCCGCCGGGCAGGGCGATCTCCGGCTCGGCCAGCGCCGCCGCCTGGCTTTCCAGCTCGTCGTCGTATGCCCGTGCCGCCACCGACACGCGCCCCCCGGCCAGGGGGTGGAGGCGCGCGGCGACCGCCGGATCGTCCACGATCACCGGGGCTTCGGGGTGCGCTCCGACGAGCGTAGTGAGTGGGTCGGGACCGGCGCGCAGAAGGGCGGGCGCCCCGCGCAGCTCCAGCGCCCCTTTTTCGGCCTCGGGAAGAAGGCTCAGGCGAGGGCCCTTGTCGTTCTGCGCGCTGCGGATCACCCGGACCAGGAGAGGGTCGCCGTTGCCGACGCCGCTGGCATCGCCGGGGAGGGGAAGAAAGCCCTGCAGGCCGCCCCCCAAAGCGACGAAGGCACCGCCGAGGGTGGGAGCTACGTGATCGACGCGCCCGCGATGGATGTCGCCGAGACCGTCCGGAGAGCCCGGCCGCCACAGGCTGTATTCCTGGAGCGCGTCGCCCGCCAGCAGGGCGATGCGGATCTCGCCGGGGCGACAGGCAGCGAGGATGCGGGCGGGCGGTGGGGCGGGGCGGGGCGCGTCGGCCGTCGCCATCACACTGCCCAGCCGCGACCGCGCAGAAGCTGGGCCGTTTCGAACAGGGGCAACCCGACGACGTTGGAATGGCTGCCGGACAGGAAGCGTATGTGGGCCGCGGCATGGCCCTGGATGGCGTAGCCCCCGGCCTTGCCGCTCCAGTCGCCGCCGGCGAGCAGGGCGTCGATCTGGTCGACGGTCATGCGGTTGAAGGCGACGACGCTTTCCACCAGCCTTTCCGACCGGCCGCCATCGGGGGCGTGCAGCACGACGGCGGTGATCACGGTGTGGCGGCGTCCGGACAGCAGCTCGAGGCAGTGCCGGGCCGTCGTCGTGTCGTCCGCCTTGGGCAGGATGCGGCGGCCGAGCGCCACCACCGTGTCGGCGGCCAGGACGAAGCCGGGCGCCCCGCCGGCATCGCGGCGGAGCGTCAGGGCCGAAGCGGCCTTGGTGCGGGCGATCCGTTGAGCGTAAGGACGCGGAAGCTCGTCCCGGCGCGGGGTCTCGTCGGTGTCGGTGGCGAGCACGGCATCGGGAACGATGCCGATCTGAGCCAGCAGATCACGCCGGCGCGGGCTGGCGGAGGCGAGGATCAGGAGGGGCCGGGTGGACGGCGGCGTGGCTGCCCTGTTGTCCGCCGCGTGGTCCCGCCCGTCTCCGGTCGTCGCCGCTACTTGAAGCGGAATGTGATCCGGCCCTTGGAAAGGTCGTAGGGGGTCATCTCGACATTGACGCGGTCGCCCGCCAGCACGCGGATGCGGTTCTTGCGCATCTTGCCGCTGGTGTGGGCGAGGATCGAATGCTCGTTGTCGAGCTTGACCCGGAACATCGCGTTCGGCAGCAGCTCCATCACGGTGCCGCTGAACTCGATCATGTCTTCCTTAGACATGGGTGACGGATTCCATCGTTCGACGCATCGAAGCCTCATATTCGGGAACGGGCGGTCGACCGCGGAAAGCGGGTCGGCGTGTTCGTTCCGGTGCGGGATTTGGCGGGAACATGAGGATTACGATGCCCGCGGTCAAGCATCGGGGCATCGGGACCACCGGCTGCTACCGAGTCGGCCCGGCCCCCGCCGATCCGCGGGCCGGTCCCTGGCGATCAGGGGGTGACGGGGTTCCGTCCCGGCCCGAGGCGTGCCGCCACGCTGCGGGCGTGCGCCTGGAGGCCTTCCGCGGTCGCCAGGGCGACTGCCGCCGGCCCGACGCGGGCGATGGCGCCCGGAGCGGTGCGGACCCATGTCGTGCGCTTGAGGAAGTCGAACACCGACAGGCCGGACGCGAAGCGCGCGGTGCGGCTGGTCGGCAGCACGTGGTTGGGTCCCGCGACGTAATCGCCGATCGCCTCCGGGCAGTCGCGGCCGATGAAGATCGCGCCCGCATGCCGGATGGCCGCGAACGCTGGCTCCGGGTCGGCCAGCATGAGCTGGAGATGCTCGGGCGCCAGACGGTTCACCAGCGGCCAGGCCGCCGACCAGTCCGGCACCACGATGACGGCACCGTGATCCCGCCAGCTTGCGTCCGCGATCGCGGCCCGCGGCAGGGTCGGCAGCACCCTCGCCACTGCCCCGGTCACCGCATCGGCGAAGGCCGGGTCGTTCGTGACGAGGATGGATTGCGCCATCTCGTCGTGCTCGGCCTGGGCCAGAAGATCCAGCGCGACGTGGTCCGGGTCGTTGATGCCGTCGGCCAGCACCACGACCTCGGACGGCCCGGCGATGCTGTCGATGCCGACATGGCCGAACACCTGCCGCTTGGCCTCCGCGACATAGGCGTTGCCAGGGCCGACGATGCGGTCCACCGGCGGGATGCTTCGGGTGCCGAAGGCGAGCGCGCCCACGGCCTGGGCGCCCCCGACGCGGTAGATCTCGTGTACTCCGGCGCGGCGCGCGGCGGCCAGCACCAGCGGGTCGAGCTGGCCGTCCGGCGTCGGCACGCACATGGCGATCCGCGACACGCCGGCCACCCTGGCGGGCAGTGCGTTCATCAGCACGGAGGAGGGATAGGCCGCCTTGCCGCCGGGCACGTAGAGGCCCACCGCGTCGAGCGGCGTCCACCGCATGCCGAGCGACAGGCCGGCCTCATCGGCGGTGGCGAGGTCGGACGGCATCTGCAGGCGGTGGAAACGCTCGATCCGGTGCGCCGCGAGATCGAGCGCCTCGAGCAGCGCGGGGTCGATCGTGGCGCAGGCCCGGTCGATCTCCGCCGCCGACAGGCGGACGGTGTCCGGGGTCAGGAAAACGCGGTCGAAGCGGGCCGTGAGGCGGAACAGGGCCTCGTCGCCGTCCGCCCGGACGGCTGCCAGAATTTCCGCTACCGGGGCCGAGACGTCGAGCCCGGCTTCGGCGCGGCTGCTCACCAGGCTGTCGAAGCCGGCAGCGAAGTCCGGATCGGCGCTGCTCAGCCGGATCACGACCCGGCGCCTTCCGCGAGGGCGGCCCGGAAGCGGTCGATCAGGGAAGCGATCGCTTCGGGTCGGGTCTTGAGCGCGGTGCGGTTCACGATCAGGCGGCTGCTGATCTCGGCAATCACCTCGGTTTCATGCAGGCCGTTGGCGCGGAGCGTGCCGCCGGTCTGCACGAGGTCCACGATCAGGCGCGACAGCCCGAGATTGGGGGCGAGCTCCATCGCGCCGTTGAGGTGGACGATGTCGGCGTGGATGCCCTTGGCGGCGAAATGCCGGCGGGCGACGTTGGGATATTTGGTGGCGACCCGGACCTGGGACCAGCACGCCGGATCGGTGGGCGGGAGGTCGGCGGGTTCCGCGACCGACACGCGGCAGCCGCCGACGCGCAGATCGAGCGGCGCGTAGATCTCCGGGTAGTCGAACTCCATCAGCACGTCGGCGCCGCAGATCCCGATCTGCGCCGCGCCGAACGCCACGAAGGTGGCGACGTCGAATGGCCGCACCCTGATCACGTCGAGCCCGGGATCGTCGGTGGGAAAGCGCAGGCGGCGGCTGTCGCCGTCCAGGCAGTCGGGCGCGGGCACGATGCCCGCCGCCCGGAGGATTGGGGCGACGGCGTCCAGGATGCGGCCTTTGGGCAGGGCGAGCACGATGGGCGCGCTGATCTCGGGCATCAGCGCCTCGGTGGGGCTCAGCGCGGACATCGGCGTTCCTGGGTCGTTCGCGGAAGCGCCGCGATACCATCGGCGCGTCGCGCGGGGAAGGGTCGGGGGCGGCGGCGACGGCTCCCGGACCCGCCGGCGTCAGTCGTTGACGCGCTCGATCCGGGCGCCGCAACCGGACAGCTTGCGTTCCACCGCCTCGTAGCCGCGATCCAGATGATAAACGCGGCTCAGCACGGTTTCCCCTTCCGCGGCGAGGCCGGCGAGGATGAGCGAGAACGAGGCGCGCAGGTCGGTGGCCATCACGGGCGCGCCCGACAGCCCGGACACCCCGCGTATGATGGCCGACGAGCCGTGCACGTTGATCCGCGCGCCCATGCGGCTCAGTTCCGGGACGTGCATGAAGCGGTTCTCGAAGATGGTCTCGGTGACCATGGAGGCGCCTTCCGCGACGGACAGCAGCGCCATGAACTGGGCCTGCATGTCGGTTGGAAAGCCCGGATAGGGTTCGGTCATCACGTCCACGCCCTGGAGGCGGCCCTGCCGGCGGACCCGGAGCGCCCCGGGCTCCTGGGAAACCTCGACCCCGGCTTCTTCCAGTGCGCGGATCACCGCCCCGAGATGGGCCCCGTCGCCGCCGAGCAGGCGGACATCGCCGCCCGCGATACCCACGGCGCAGGCATAGGTGCCGCATTCGATGCGGTCGGGCATGACGTCGTAGCGGGCACCGTGCAGGGCGCTGACGCCGTCGATGGTGAGGGTGCCGGTGCCTTCGCCGGAAATGCGCGCGCCCATGGCGGACAGGCAGCCGATCAGGTCGGCGATCTCGGGCTCGCGCGCGGCATTGACGATCTCGGTGCGGCCTTCCGCGAGGGTGGCGGCCATGAGCAGGTTCTCGGTGGCGCCGACGGAGGCGAACGGCAGCACCACGCGGCTGCCGAGCAGGCCGTTGGGCGCGCGGGCGTCGATGTATCCGCCTTCCAGCCGGATCTCGGCACCGAGCGATTCGAGCCCCTTCAGGTGCATGTCGACCGGCCGGGTGCCGATCGCGCAGCCGCCGGGCAGGGACACGCGCGCTTCGCGCGCCCGGGCCAGGAGCGGGCCGAGCACGAGGATGGACGCGCGCATCTTCGAGACGATGTCGTAGGGCGCCTCGGTGTTGGTGATGGCGCCCCCGACCGACAGGGTGCCGCCGGTGCCGTCCAGATCCTCCACCTCCACGCCGTGCTGGCGCAGCAGATCGCTCATGGTGGCGATGTCGGCGATCCGGGGAACGTTGCCGAGCACGAGCCGCTCGGAGGTGAGCAGTCCCGCCACCAGCAGCTTCAAGGCCGAGTTCTTGGCGCCGCCGATCGGGATCTCGCCGTGCAGCGGGCGGCCGCCGCGAATCAGGAAACGGTCCATGGCGTGGCGGGCACTCCGTCGGGATGGGTAGGGCGAGGGGCGGCGGCGGTCACAGCCGGGGAGGCGTGACGCCGTGCTGGCCCATGTATTTGCCGCGCTTGTCGGCGTAGCTGATGTCGCACGGTTCGGCGCCCTGGAGGAACAGGAACTGGCAGATTCCTTCCTCGGCGTAGATGCGCGCCGGAAGCGGCGTGGTGTTGCTGATCTCGATGGTGACCTGGCCTTCCCATTCCGGTTCGAGAGGGGTCACGTTCACGATGATGCCGCAACGCGCGTAGGTGGACTTGCCGAGGCACACCACCAGGATGTCGCGCGGGATCCGGAAATGCTCGATCGTGTGCGCGAGCGCGAAGCTGTTGGGCGGGATCACGCAGCAATCGGTCTCGCGGGACACGAAGCTGTCTTCGGTGAAGTGCTTGGGGTCGACGATGGCGCCGTTGACGTCGGTGAAGATCTTGAAGTCGCGAGCCACCCGGGCATCGTAGCCGTACGAAGACAGCCCGTAGCTGATGACGCCCTCGCGCTTCTGGTTCTCGACGAACGGCTCGATCATGCCGTGGTCGCGCGCCATGCGCCGGATCCAGCTGTCGGGCATCACCGGCATGGGACGAGACCTTTCATCGCATCCGCCCTGCCGGATCGCTGGCGGAGGGACGGTCCTAGCCTGTTCGAACGCCGGGGGGCAACAAACGGGGGTTCAGGAATCCGTTTCGCGGCCGGGCGATGTGACCGGCGCGGGGGAATCGGCACGTGCCCTGTTCTGGGCCTTACGACGTCGAAGATTCTCGCGGAGCGCCGCGGCTTCGCGTTCGAGACGCGCGCGTCGCTCGGGGGTCAGGGGAACCGGCATGTCGCCGCTTGCATCGGGCGGCGCGGGAGGCTTCGTCATCGCTGGCGGTTCCGGAAGCCGGCTATCCCGGCGACGAGATGGTGCTGCTGGTGAGGATTGAACTCACGACCTCTCCCTTACCAAGACACCGACGGGCAGACGAATAGGGCATTTCGGCACCACGAATAGCCCCAACGACTCGGGTTTCGCAAACCGGGTCCCGGGGTTTCCTGTGCCACTGGCACAGGATTACCCTGACACCGGCGAGGGCGGGACTCGGGACGGGGCACCCCCCAGGGCATCCGCCGCCTGGCGCAGGTAGTCCGGGCTGTGGTGGCCATAGACCTTCTCCACCATCTTGGCGGTGTTCCCCAGGAACTTGGCCACCATCTCGAAGGAGATGCCCGCCTGCACCATCCAGGTGGCGGCCGTGTGCCTCAGGGTGTGAGGGGTGACGCGGGCGAGCTTCGCCTCGGCGACCGCATTCCGGAACCCGTGGCGGATCAGGTGGACCCGGTCACCCCGGTACTCCACGACCCAATCGGTCGTCCGGCTCTGGGCGGCCTTCTCCAGCTCACGCCGCAGCGGGAAGCTGATGGGCACGATGGCGCGCTGCTTGTTCCCGGCCCCGGCGCCCATGTGGATCAGGCCGGCCCCGAAATCGACCTGCTGCCATGTCAGCTCGAGGATCGCCCCGCTGCGCGCGCCGGTATAGAGCCCGAGAGCGATGAAGAGCCGGACATGGGGTGCGACGGCCGCTTCCAGCAGCGTCAACGCCTCGCCTCGGCTCAGCCAGCGATCCCGGGGCCTCGGCGCCTGCGGCACCTCTATATAGGGCACGCTCGTGATCCAGCGCTCTCCCTCCGCCCAGCGCAGGGCGGCCCGAAGGGTCACGAGCTCGCGGATGATCGTGCCGTCGCTCAGTGCCTTCACCGGGGCGCCGACCTTCACCCCCTTCGCCTTCGTGCCGGTAGCGTTCCGCCGGCCCTGGTTCCGCCGGAGGGTGGCATAGCGCCGCGCCACGGACCGGTTCAGGCTTTCCGGCCTCAGCGGCCCAAGGTGCTCGGTCAGGGCGGCGCAGGCGTGGGTGAGGGTCGGCACGCTGGCGACTCGGAGCGACCGGTCCGCGAGGTAGCCCTGGAGGATCTCGGCGACCGTCGGCTGCTCGGGAGCCGGGGGGACATCGATCTGCGCCAGGAATGCCCTCAGCTCACGCTTCGCTGTCTCCCGATCTCCCGTGCCAAGCGACCGCCGCTTCTTGCGGTCGCCCTCCCACCATTGGACATAGTAGCGGCCGTCTCGTTCGGCGAGGGAATATGTCGGGCTTTGGGCCCGGGGGCGGGGCATGGACGGGCCTCATAGGCTTCGACGTCGTCAGGATGCAGCCTGGTCAGCGAGCCGATCTGGCGTGCCGGCAGGTCGCCGCGGGCGATGAGGTTGCGGACGTGCTGCGCCGAGCAAGCGAAGCGAGCCGCCACGTCCACCACCCGAAGCAGCTTGGGCGGCAGTTCACGCATCGCACGCCTCCCCACCATCCGGTGGCACCCACGGCACCGGCACCGTCCCGATCGGGATGAACCCTTTGCCGCGCGACAGCGGGTGCATCGGGGTGCCGTCCTGCGATAGCCGGAACACGTGCAGGGGGATGCCCTCGGCGACGATCCGGCGGCTGAGACGCAGCCCAACGCCCCGAAGTGCCGCGGGCGGCTGACCGTAAGCCGCGATCACCATCCCGGCTTCGCGGGCGCAACGCATGATCGTCTCCTCGTTCTCGGGTCCGATGGGATCGTCTGCCTGCAGCAAGCCGGCCGGGCATGTGCTGCGGTAGGCGCCCGTGTTGGCTATGATCTGGCCGCCGGCACCGTGGTAGCGGGCGATCTGCCCCGTCTTCCCGACGGTGGGGTCTGAGAACCGAATGCCGGCGATGCTCGGGTTCATGAGCAGGAACAGCCAGAGCGGCAGGCGGGGGTTCCAAACCTCGCGCAGCTCCCAGCGGTATCGGTCGCAGGCCGAGAAACGCGCGGTCACGGTGCTGTCCGCCGGCCAGCGCACCCGGATCCTGCCACCGGGGTCGTGCTGCTGCACGGGAGCCAGGATGTCGAGCTGGGCTGTCATGACCGGAGCACCATCTCGTCTGGATCCAGGCCGAGCCGCTTGCACAATTGGAAAGCATAGGTGCTGCCCAGCGCGAATCGGTTCATGACCATCACCCAACGCGGGACGCCACAGCGTTTCGCGGTTCGGCCGGTCGCCGCGCTTCGCAGAAGCTCGTCGTCTGGTATGTCCGCGACGGTGCCGTTGGACACCTGCAGTGGGGAGCTCGTCACTGCGCTCATTCTGCCGCCTCCCGCTGCGCCGGCAGCGCGTCGATGTTGGTGCGGTGGGCGCGGAACGAGATGGCCCACACCCATGGATTGGCGGACCAGGCACCGGGGCCGTGGAGGCTGTTCCAGAGGCTGCCGAAGCTCTCGCGTGCAGAGTCGCGATTTGCCTTCTGGTGGTTCTCGTAACCTTTCCAGAAGCGTCGCTCATACATCACTGGCCAGGACGGCGGCCGCACCACCTGCTCAACACCCTCCGCCCGCGCATCCTCCTCGCTGATGTCCTGCAACCGCTCGGCGCGGATGTCGGTGATCTCCAGCGTCAGGCGCGACGCCCAGCGGGGCATGTGGATGGAGGGGCGCCAGCTGATCTCCTTCTTACGGAGGAGAACCTTTCCGTCGATACTGAGGCAGGGGAACATGTTGGACGGGCAGAGGTCCTGGCCGTCCGCAGGGTAGTAGACGCCTGACCTCAGGCCGGTGCGGGCGCAGCCATTGAGATACTTGCGCGGATCGCCATAGATCTCTTCCCACTCGAATGCGTCGAACTCGCCTCCCGTCTCGTAGTCGAGGGTCTCTCTGACGATCGAATGCGCCTCCCGCACCCACAGCCGGTCGCCTAGCCACCAGCGCGGATACACCCGATGTCGGGTCTGATCGTCCGGACGCGCCACCTTCAGATACGGTCCTGGATTGCCGGCTGGCGACGGGCCGGGGTCCACGAACGCATCCTCGTAGTCCAAGCGCTCCCAGTCGGCCGCGCGAGCGGCAAAACCGTTCAACACGGAGTTCGCGGGAGACACGATCCGCCGCGTCTGGCTCTTCTGCCCGCCGAGGATCGCCCGGACCATCGGCGCGCTCATGATGATGGGACGATCGGTCATACGCCGCACCCCGCATCCACGCAGGGGATGACCCGCTCTTTGATGTCGAACGGTAGGCTGCCCTGGTCTCGGACGATGCGCGCCATGGTGGCATAGTCCTCCCGGTCCGCACGGAACACCGACATCTCCGGACGCCACCCCTTCTGGCCCAACTGGTCGCCGAGCTTTTCCTGCTCGATATCAGCCCACCACTTCATCCGATCGGGATGATCCCGATGCATCCGCTCCAAGGCCGCCCGGTTCTTGAGGAAGCAACCATCGCAGTTGCCTTCCCATGGGCCGGCTAGTCGAAGATCGAAGGATTGCCGCTTCCAGAATGACAGCACGTCCCACTCCTGTACTCCCGCCAGGGCAAGAGGACAGACCGTCACGAAGCCATCCTTCTTCTGCTTCTCAGGGTCATGTGCCCGCTGCACGCGGCCGGGTTCGTCTGCCCTCAAGCCGACAACGTTGAGCCACGTTTTCCATCCGCGTTCCTCTCGCACGAAGCGCCGGAGAGTGCGGATTTTCATCTCCACGGTGCAGAAGCGCGTGACCGGGTTCGGCATGAAGCCTCGGGCGAGCATGACGGCCTCGAACGGCTCTCCGTTTCTGCTGGCACTGTTATGCGACACCTCCACCGCATAGTGCCGGCCGGGCTCGTGCCGATATTCTAGCCACCGGACCTGGACATTCCATGCAGCCGCGCAGTCTCGAACGAAGTCGAGCGTTGCCGGCATCTCCCGCCCCGTGTTTGCGAAGCACACCAGCACGTCGTCGGGCAGCGTGCCGCCGTGCGCCTGGAGGATGCGCCAGAGCATGTATGCGCTGGTCCGGCCGCCCGAGAACGAGATCACGGCCGGCCCGGTGATGAGGAACGGATCACCCATGCGCCCCGCCCTCCTGCTCGCCCACGGTTGCGGGTGGTGCAGGCAGCGGCATCCAGGCCACCGGCTTTGCCATGATCTCGACCTCAGCCCCGACAAGGAGCCACACTTGGCCTTTGCGAGACCACGCAGCGACGAGCGGAGGCGGTGCGTCAAAGGTGTTCCCGAAGGCGAGAAGCAATTCCCTACCATCCTTCGGCGCCGTCTCGATCGGCTGCCACACGTCCCGCCGCGCATCTGCCGCCCCGTCGCCGGGGTGGGTGGCTTCGTGCAGCAGCTTTTCGACGTGCCGGGCGAAGGTGACTTCCAGCGCCGCGTCATGCCGTTCCTGCGTGTCACCCGGTTGCGGGTAGAACGGGAACAGCATCAGGTCGGCGACGATCTTCTTCGCGAGCGCAGCGACCGAACCTGTAAGCGATGCTGATGAGTTGCCCGGCTGCACATCCTCGAACCGTCCATCCTCGAACTCGTCGGGAGAGCGCGCCCACAGGTCGCCATCCTTGAGCCCGCGATAGACGATAAGCGGCGCCTCGTCCGAAAGCGGTTGCTCCGTCTGCAACCCGGCTTGTCCAATCACCTCGTAGAGCGTGCCGCACTTCTTGTGCCGGACGATACGCCCGACCGGTCGCACCGCTTCCGCCTGCGTGGTGGCGAGCGCTCCTAAGATGCGTGCACAGCCAGCTTGAATACGTGAGCATTCTTCCAGTGCTCGGTTGAGGTTCTGCTGGATGCCCGGCTCGGAGACATGGTGGATTGTCAGCCCTTCGATGCCGCCATCGCCGTAACGCCGAGCCTCGTTCTCGGTATACAGACCCGCGCCGGCTAGTGCGGTGCAGTATCCACGTCCGTCAGGCCTGAACCACGCGCCGTGTCGGCGGATCAACCAGTCACGGGGCGCCTCGTCGGTGGGGGGTGGGGTGGTGTCAGCCATGGGGGTTCTCCCTGGCAAGCCGTTCAGCAACTACCTTGTCAACGATCTTCCGTAGGCCAGAGAAAGCCCGCCAACTGTTCTGGAAATATTTCACGTCGTCTGGAAACGTTTCCCGATCCTTCTGGCCGCAATAACGGACCGCAGCGATATATACATCATCAGTTGTTGGCTCCGCGCTGCGCGGTGTGGTGTCGGCGGCGGCTGGCACAGCGGGCGTCTTAGGCTGCATAGCGACGTTTCCTGGCGACCGGCCGGGCGCAGAGGACGGGCTTCCCCGGACCCGCGCTCGCAGGGCGGCCGTGCTGGCTGTTGGTGACGAGGAGGATCGCGTTCACCTGCGGGCAATCAGCCGCGCGGGTGATCGGGCGCCAGATTTCGGCCCCGGAGGCGGCTGGGTCCTCGACCTCGATCAAGAGCCCGCAGGCCGGCACCAGGAAGCCGATGCGGCCAGAGGCGCGTGTCTGCTCGACATGGATGCCGTGGCGCAGCAGCACCGCCTGGATGAGCGGCCTCGCGCGGTGCGGGCAGCGGATCCGGATGCCGTTCTCCGCCAGCCAGCGACGCACCTGGTGTGCGAGCGCCATCGCGTCATCCACCGAGAATGTCATGGCGCGTCGATTTCGGAGCGGCTGCAGATCTGCATCGGCGGACAGGCCGGCATTGCCATCGCCATGCCGTAGGCACCGATGAGGATGCCGGTGAGCACGGCGCAGAGGAGCGCCGACCCCAACAGGCGGCCGCCGGTCGTGAACCAGCGGGTCACGACGAGCGGCCCTCGATCACTCGGAGCGTCGGGCGGCGCAGCTCCACCACGGTCGCCGGCGGGAGGAGCGGCTGGATCAGGGTGTCCGGGTACTCCGACAGGATCTCGTCCAGGGCCCGGAGGCGCGGTGCTGTCTCGGCCCTCAGAGCATCCAGGCTCGATCGCGTCGCCTGGTGGGCGATGCGCTCTTCGCCGAGCATCTCCTCTGCGGCGCTGGCGCGCAGCCGGGCGGCGACCGCCTCCTCCTTGTGCCGGCTCATCTCCCGTTCGAGCGAGGCGATGATCTCGGCCTGGGCCCTGATCGTGCCCGCCTGTTGCCGGAGCTGGTGCCGGACGGACGCGGGGATGATGGCGAGCGCGAGCGTGTCGCGCAGGGTCGGGGTGCTCACGCGCGGCGCCCGATCTGGACCGATGCCGACACCATGGGCGCCGGCGGCCGGTAGCCCGGGTTCAGCGGCATGCGACGCTCGGCCTTCTCCATGGCCCGCGTCATCCGCTCCATCTGCTCGCGCAGCGCGTCACGGTGCTCCCGAGAGAGGCCCGGCGCCTGGTTGACGATGTCCATGGCCGACTGACGCGCGGCCTCATGCTCCAGAGCCGGGCTCATCGCGCAGCCTCGGCGCGCTGCCACAGGGTGGCGGCGACCGCGCCATCCCCGCGGAGGAATTGGACCGGGGCTAGACCGGCCCGCGCAGCCTCGACCGTCACCAGCGACAGCGGGCAGGGGGCGGCCGCGGGGGCGCCATGCGCACCCCCGCCGACATGGGGCGCGGTGGCGATGGTGATCGCCTCGGGGCGGGGACGGGAGAAGAACGCGCTGACGCGGCGGCGGCGCTCGGCCGGCGTCAGGTGAGAGGATGGACGGCGAGAGGACACGGAAGCCTCCTGGAACCACGGTTGGCGCGGTCCGGAGCCCGCAGGCCCCGGATGGCGTCAGCCGTGGGTCGATCAGGCGGCAGGTGCTGTGGGAGAGGCGCCGTCCCCGGCAATCGAGCGCGCGCTGGCTGGTACACCGGGGATTTCAGCGTCGTGATCTTCCACGATGCCGACGCTCTGACCCTCGAACACTAGAACTTCTACTACACCGCCGGTCGGACCGACTGCGGCGACTTGGGTCCATTCACCCGCAGCATTGGAGATGAAGACGGCACTGCTGTTGGTGCTCGGTAGGACCGAAACGATCACGCGCGTTGTCATGGAAGCCTCCCCCCGGCCATGGGCAGCCGGCTAGGCCACGATGTGCGATAGAAGCATCGCAGTCAATCTTTATGCGACAGAAGCATCGCATTTTTGCCAGACCGGTAGGTTGGGCATCTCGCGCGCAGCAGCTAGCAGAATCGCTCAACTTCCCTTAGGATATTGCGCCCAGGAAGCAGGAGGCGTTGATATGGTCGATGCCACTGACGCTCTGAAGCTCGAACTAAAAGTCGAGAACGTCGACCTTAACTCCCTGCCAATGGAGAAGGTGGGTCAGATCATCCGCCTTCTGGCTGCTCTTACTGACTCGAAGAAACAGGTCTACTTAGAGTCGCTAGTCTCCGGTAGTGTTCGAGTAGCTTGTCGCGTCGATAATGACGCTGCGCAAATGGTGTCTGCGCGCTTGGTTGAAGCAGCTCGGGTAGATGGGGGCAGTGCCCGCGCGGCTTGGCAGGGACTGGATGATCTTTTGACCGAGATCAACGGCACGGGCGAATTGATGGATCGCCGGGCAGGAGCCGTGCTTCTCACGTTCCCTGGCGCTAAGGCATCGCAGGGGGCTCTGCCAGCCTTCTGGCAAGCGGGCTCGCTACGTGGTCAATTGATCTCCCTCAGGCTCACCATGGATGGGTTCAAAGGGACGCTCATGAACGGAGGCGGCCGCGACATATTCGAGGCGCAAAAGTCGCTTGCCGAGAGCCTCCGAGATGTCTTGTTCGGTTATGTCGAGGTAGGAGGCCGAGGTCATTGGCAGCGAGGTTCGGATAGTAGGTGGCGACTTCTACGGTTTCAGGCCACTACATTCCGCCCCTTGAAAGAGGAGGGTTTACCTGCTTTGAGGGCCAGGTTGGTTGCGGCTGGTGGCTTTGGATCTGGTGACAGCAAAGCCGTCCGCGATGATTTGGATGCTATCCGTTAGATGGCATATCGGGTCCTCCTTGATACGAGCTTCCTCTCTGCTTTGGTTGACGAGCATGCTCCGGCCCGTCCCCGTCCTGAGGGGCTATCGGGGACCGTCAAGCAGAGACTGGATTTTCTCTGGCTGAGTTTGGAAAAGGCGCAATCTGAAATAATCATCCCAGCCCCAGCGCTTGCCGAAGTTCTTTGCCGACGTGATATCGAGAATACAAACGTTCTCGAAGTTCTCGGTAGCTCACATCGCATCCGCATCACCTCATTCGATGAGCGCGTGGCCGTCGAGTTCGGGGAGATGTTTAGAGAGCGCCGCGGCAGGCAACCGCCTAGCACGGGCGGCAAGGTGAAGTTCAAGTTCGATCTTATGATCCTAGCGATGGCGCGCATCGAGGGTGCATCAGTTATATATACGGATGATGACGATCTCCGCGCGAAATCGATAGCAACCGGCATTCATGCGGAAGGCTTTTGGCAACTTGATTTGCCGCCGCAGCAATCGCTACCTGTGTAAGATAATATCCTGCGCTTACTCTGACCTGTAAGATCCGATAATGAGCCCGCTGATGACGATGTCAGGCACTGCGGCATGATCACCATCCAAACCATTCCCTTCCTCATCCGCTGTCATGGGAGGAAGAACGATCGGTGTTTGGTGCTCAGGGTCTGAGCTTTTGGGCCATAAAATGACACGTCGCGCCTCGTCGATCTCGAATACTTTCACTGTTGCCTCGAAGTGGTCGTGAGTCGCTGATCGACGGATCACGACAACACGCTCACCTGGTTTAGGCGACCTTCCGATATCTTCGAAGCGAACTACGACGACGACGGAGCCGGCGGGATAAAGGCGGTCCATAGACGTTCCTCGGACAAGCAGTCCGAAGCGCTCGACGCCTGGATAGCGATGATCGTCCGGAAGGTAGATGGGTGACCAATCCGATGGCTCCCACTCGACAGCTTCTCTCCATACCCCGGCCTGAACTTCCCCCTTAACGTACACGGTTCGCACCTGTACCGGCTGGAGGGACGGCGTGTCGTCCTCCTGTTCAGCAACGCTGGCAGCTGCTGCCTCTAATAGATAGGCCGGCGGAACTCGCAGGACTGCCGCTAGCCTCGCCAAGTTCTCTGGCTTCGGCGCATGGCCTCGGTTCCGGATGTGCCGGATCGTGTTCACCCCAACGTCCGCTTTCATGCAGGCGGCGCGCTCGGACAGGCCGAGCGCTCGCAGCCGGGCGTCAATTCGAGAAAGAAGCTGCTCGTAGGGCATGCGATAATTGTGTCGCAAAGCCTTGCGGACGTCGTTCGATATGATTATCGTTCCCTTGCGATAGTTCCATCGCGGGTGAGGTGCATGAACTACCGGAAACAGCTCATCGAGCTTGCCGAGAGGTTCGCCGCCGCCCGGAAGCTCTCCGAGGCAAGGATTGCGAACCTTGCCGGTCGCGATGGCCGCTTCTTCACCCGCATGCGGGAAGGGAAGGGCTGCAAGGTCGATACGATGCTCAGCACTATCCAGTTCTTCTCAAACCACTGGCCAACAGATGCCGTGTGGCCTGCGGAGATAAAGCGCCCTGCGCCGTCTGAGAGCGCCGCCTGATGTGCCGCCCGGTCGAGCCTCTGCCAATCGCGCATATTGTCTCGGTGATCGCCGCAGCCGCTTTGCTCGGCTGCTGTGCGCTGCTGATGCGCCGCGCCCGAGGCCGCGCCCGAGGCCGCGGCCTCCCATGCCCTGCCGGCCCGATCAGCTTCCTTTATCCGTCGCGCCCGGCGGGCGCTTCCCCCGCGCGCCCGTTCCGCGGGGAACTGGTCATCAACGACCGTGGCGAGGTCCGGATCGGCGACGGATCGGGCGACACGAGCGACGCGCACACCACCCCCCTGCCGGCTGCGGCGATCTGTGTCGACGCTCACGGCCGGACCTGGATCGGTCATCCCGCCGACCAATCATCGTATCCATCTTGCCGGAAGCGCTCCACCAGCTTGAGGACGTCGAGGCCGCCGTCGGCGGTGCCTTGCCACGACTGCTCAGCTCCTAGGGGCGTCGGCCGGTTTGCGAGCTGCGCCGCGCTGCTCACGAAGTTGACCAACGCGCTTTGCAGCCGCAAGCGCCGCTCTTCGTCCATTTCGGCGATCAGCATCGCGACGATCGTCTTCAGCGCGGTGTTCTGCGCCGCGAGGGTGACGATGCGTTCCTCGATCTCTGCGGGCGACATGCATGCAGTTCCTGTTGCTGGTTGCGGAACCGCAACAGTGACCGGCGGCGAGGGGGCTGTCACGGCTCCCTCGCTGAAGGGTTCTTGATGCCCCGCCCGGTCGAGCCCCTCACCATCGGGCAGATCGTCCTGCTGCTGATCCTCGCTGTCGGGGGCTGCGCCTGGGCGGCGGTGGCGATCGATCGCATCCGTCCGCCGGTCGGAGCCGTCCGATGAGCTTTGGACAGCAGCAGCCCTGGACGGACGACGAGATCGCGCTGTTGCGCCAGCTCTGGTCGGACGGCTTCACCAGCGGCCAGATCGCCGCCCGCATGGGCCGGTCGCGCAGCTGCATCATGGGCGCGGTCCGCCGCTACGGGCTGCCCGGACGTCCAGGCGCGAGGACGGGTGGCGCCCGACCGAATACCGGACGGCGACGGGTGGCCACGTCGGCGCCCGCGCCGGTGGGTGTCGGCACGAAGGTCGCGCGGATCCGCGAGGGCCTGGATCGGACCCTGGCGAGCCTCCACGCGCCCGAGGCTAGGGAGCTGGTCCGGGCTTCCGGTGACCACATGGCAGCGGCGTTGCAGGAGGTCGCGGCGGCCGCGGCGCCGGAGCTCGACGCCATGGCCGCCCGGATCGTGGCGATCGTCAACCGCCGGACGCCCCTGAAACTGGACGTGCCGGCGCGGCCGGCCTGCGCCACCTGCCAGTGGCCGCTGGACCCGGTCGCGGGTCGCCGCGTCCGCTATTGCGGCGAGCCGGTGACGGCACATCGTTCGCAATATTGCGAAGATCATCGGCTGACGGCGACCGTGCCGACCAAGCCTATGCGTCTGGACGCTCATAGGTGAGCGTCCTGGCGATCTCACGCGCCAGCAGGTGCGGCCGCACGGGCCTGTCGGTCCGGACGGCGTACCGGCGCGGCGGCCGACCGCTCTTCCTGCGCCGTTCCAGGGCGCGGCAGGCGGCCGGCAACGGCATCTCGTGGATGCCGGTGTTCCTGGTTTCTGTGCTGTGCACCTCCATTGCTGTTCCTCATGACCGCGCCTCGAACAAGCCGGATCATGAGGGAAGCGCATGCACAGGTCTCGCCTCGTCAATACGCAATACTGCGGGAAAGCTACGCGAAAGTTTCGCGTACGTCGGCCCGTGAACGCGGCGGCGGCGACATCCTACAGGTCGGGCATCTGCTCGTTCCTGGCACGCGAATTCGGCGTCCTGAAGGGCGGCTCGAAGATCCTCGCGCGCAAGGCTGCCGTCTCCCCGCGCACCGTCGAGAACTGGTTCGCCGAACGCTGCGCACCGAATGGCGAGCAGCTGATCGTCCTGATGGCGAACTGCCAAGCAATCGCCGACGAGGTCATGCACCTGGTCGAGCAGCACCGCCTCGCGCGGGGAGAACCCTCATGCCGTGGATCAGACTGAGCATCGACCGTTTCGGCTTCGGCCACGACGCCGGGCCACCGCCCTCCTATCGGCTGACATGGCTTCGGGTGGCGTGGCTGCCGCCCCTGGTCGAGGAGGGCATCGTCCAGATGGAGAAGGCTCTCCTGAAGATGGAGAGGGCCTGCCGAGCGGCGCAGGAGGCACTTCGGCGCCGCGGAGCGAGCCGATGAGCGCCGCGCTGAAGCCGGCGCTGGTGCCTGGCATCCACACCACCGTGCGAGACCTGCGCGCCGCGCTGGAGCCGCACATAGGGATCGCGGAGTGGAAGAGCACGATCCCGATCCTCAGCCACGTGCTGGTGACGGTGGGGGATGGCGGGGCGATCCTCACCTCCAACGACCTGGAGCAGTCGGCAACGACGGTGACCGCCGCGTCCGCTGACGGTGGCGTCGCCACGTTCTGCTTCCCATTAAAGCGGATGGTCGATCTCGTCAGGCAGTTGCCGCCCGACGCGGAGATATCGCTGCACCCGGACGCGGAGGAGGTCCTGATCCTCTGCGGCAACATGACCGCGGCGTTCGATACGATCGAGGCGACAGACTTCCCCGACTTCAAGATGGAGGGGCTGACGCATCATTTCCGCCTGCCTGCGTCTGCCCTTTCGGGGCTCATCGAGCCGGCGATGCATACGATCAGCACCGAGGAGACGCGCTACTACCTGAACGGCATCTTCCTGCACGTCGTGGCTACCGAGACCGGCCCGATGCTGCGCGCCGTTGCGACGGACGGGCACCGGCTGCCGCGCACCGAAACCGAAGCGCCCGCCGGCACCGAGGGCATGCCTGGCGTGATTGTGCCGCGACAGACACTCGGGCGTCTGCGGCGCCTGCTGAAGCGGTTCCGCGGCGATGTCGAGATATCGCTTTCCGATCTGCGCATCGCCTTCCGGTTGGGCAGCAGCGTCCTGAACAGCAAGCTGATCGACGGAACATATCCCGACTACGCGAAGGCGATCCCGGCAGCCAATCCCCTGACGATGCATGTCGACTGCGCGTCTCTGGTGGCAGCGATCGGCCGTATCGCGGCGATCTCGCGGGTGAACAACACGCCGGTGAGGTTCAACGTGATGAAGGATGCGATCGACCTTTCCGGCGTCGTTCCAAACATCGGGCGGGTCTGCGAGACGGTGGCCGACGGCTTGGTGTCATACGGCGGTCCCGAGATGACGATCGGCTTCAACGGTCGCTACCTGCGCGAAATGCTGCAGCAGATGCGGACCGGCGTCGAAATCTCCATGCTCGATCCGGCCGCGCCGACGATCTTCCGCGACCCCGGAAAGCCGTCCGAGATGTTCGTCCTGATGCCGGTGAGGGTGTCCTGATGAGCACCTGGACCACCATCGCCCGGGAGCGGCAGGGCGTGATCCGCAAGGTGCCGGACGCGCTGATGACGATGGACGAGGCCTATGCGCGCTCGGACGTCGAACTGCGGTTCCTGCCGGTTCGCGGCGGCTCGGACGTGCAGGTGCTGGTGTGGAGCGCGGCATGACCGGGCGCACCATCACCGTCGAGGGCGCGATGACGCCCGACGACCTGCGACGCGAACTTTCGCAACGTTGCAAACATCGGGGCGGGCAGGCGGCCTTCGCGCGGAAGGCGGGCGTCAGCCCGAGCACGATCAGCTCGGTACTGAGCGGCCGGCTGCCGGTCAACGAGGTGATCGCCAACGCGATGGGCTTCTTCCGGCCGGGCTTCTTCCAGCCAGCGCGGGATCAGCGGAGGGCGCGCGATGCCGCTGGCTCCTGAGGTCGAGGCCGCCGCGCGGGGACTTCTGCGGGGTGGCCAGACGCAGCGAGAGGTCGCGCGCGAGCTTGGGCTTGCCCGCACGCAGGTCGGTCGGGTGCATGCCCGGATGCTGCTGCAGGCCGGTGCGGTGCCGGCGGCGGGCGCCCGGGTGAAGGCGCGCCAGAAGGTGCTGCGGGCCGGCGGCGCGCTGAGCAGCCTGCCGCCGCTGGCGTGCCTGGAGGACCTGGCATGACCGGGCGACCGGCGCCCCGCGCGTGGACGTCGATCGCCACGATGTCGCGGACCTCCGGAAGCGGATGGGTCCCGCTGCCGAACGCCTGCCTGAAGCCGGATGTCGCCCTGGCCGAGAAGGTGTCCGGCCGGGTCGAGGTGCAGACCGTGATGGAGAAGCGCTTCTCGGTGATGCAGGTGAGGGCGAAGCCGTGAGCGTCCGAATCCTGCAAGGCGACTGCCGCGCCGTCCTGCCGACGCTCGCGGCCGATAGCATCCATTGCTGCGTCACCAGCCCGCCCTATTTCGGCCTGCGCAACTACGGCGCCGACGGGCAGATCGGGCTCGAGGAAACGCCGGACGCCTATGTGGCCGAGATGGTCGCGGTGTTCCGCGAAGTGCGCAGGGTGCTGCGGCCCGACGGCACGCTCTGGCTGAACCTGGGCGACAGCTACGCCGGCGGCGGATGCGGTGCACGAGACGAGGCGCGTTGGCCGAAGCAAAGCCGCAACGACCACATGGCGCGGCACGCGAAGCGCAACGCGGGCTGCAAGCCGAAGGACCTGATCGGCATACCCTGGATGGTCGCCTTCGCGCTGCGGGCCGACGGCTGGTTCCTGCGGAAGGACATCATCTGGCACAAGCCGAACCCCATGCCGGAGAGCGTCTTCGACCGGCCCACCTCCGCGCATGAGCATGTGTTTCTGCTCACCAAGAGCGGACGGTATGCCTACGACGGGGGGGCGATCGCGGAGGGCGCCGTTGGGCGGAACGCGCACGATCTGACGGGCGGTCGATATGCCCCAGTGGGGCAGCCTGCGCATACCGGCACCAGGCAGGCGCCCGTAGATGGGCTCGACGGCACCCGCAATGCCCGCGACGTGTGGACGATCGCCACGCAGCCATTCGCCGGCGCGCATTTCGCGACTATGCCGCCGGAGCTGGCCGCACGGTGCATCCGGGCGGGTGCGCCGGAAGGCGGGTGCTGCGAGCATTGCGGAACGCCGTTCAAGCGCGTGATCGAGCGCGGCGAGGCTAACCTCGACCGGCAACGAGCCTGCGGCGGCGACGCGTCGGGCGGCTACGCCGGTCAAAGCACCAAGGGCCACGCTGCGGCTGGGGTTCAGGACGCCAGCGACGTGAAGCGCCGCATCCTGGCCGGGATGGTGGAGAAGCGCACGACTGGCTGGCGGCCCCTGTGCGCCTGCGTCGGTGCGGCGCGCCGGCGCTGCACGGTGCTGGACCCGTTCGGAGGGGCGGGCACCACGGCGCTGGTGGCCGACCGGCTCGGCCGCGACGCCGTGCATGTCGAGCTTAACCCCTCCTATGCCGCGATGGCTCGGGAGCGACTGGCCGGCGACGCGGGCATGTTCTTCGCCGGAGCGGCCGAATGAGCGCCGCGATCACCTTCACCCTGTCGGCGCCGTTCCCGCTGCTGAACCAGCTGCTCCGGATGCACCACACGGCGCGGAAGCGGGCCAAGCGGCGCCTGATGCACGAGATCGCCGATCTCACCCGCGGCGCCAGGCCCGCGCAGCCGTTCCAGCAGGCGCACGTGCTTATCGAGCGGCATTCCGCGGGCCGCCCGGACACGGACGGGCTGTACGCCGGCGCCAAGGACCTGATCGACTGCCTTACGACGCCGGCGCTGCTCCGAGCCCGCAGGCCCGGCGGCCGGGACGGCGTCAGGAATGCGATGGGGCTGGGCTTCGTGGTCGATGACGGCCCTCAGCACATGGTGCTGGAGGTGCGGCACGTGCCGGCGCCGCGCGACCGGCAGCGGACGGTGGTGACGATCGAGGAGATCGTCGCGGCCGGGCAGGTGGCAGCATGAGGGCGTCGGGCTACGAGCGGGCGGCGGCCGACTGGTATGTCGAGCCTCGCTGGTGCGTGGACGCAATGCTCGATGCCGAGCCGCCGTTCTCGGGGCTAGTCTGGGACCCATTCGCCGGCAGCGGGACGATACCGGGCCGGCTCCGCGCGCGGGGCATCCCGGCGATCGCGTCAGACCTTCACGACCGGGGATGCGGCGTCAGCGGGAGCGACTTCTTCACCACCCGGACGGCGGCTTCGTCGATCGTCGCCAATCCGCCCTACGGCCGGGCGCGGGAGGTCGTCGATCGCGGGCTGAGCATGACCACCGACCGGGTGTGCCTGCTGCTGCGGCTGGCCTTCCTGGAAGGGCAGGGCCGGCGCGCCTGGTTCCCGACATCACCGCTGGCCCGGGTGTGGGTCAGCAGCCGGCGCATCTCGATGCCGCCCGGCGACAGCGACATCCCGGCGACCGGCGGGGCGATCGCCTACGCGTGGTTCGTCTGGGCTCACGGACACTGCGGCAAGCCGCAGATCGGATGGATCTGACATGGCGCGCATACGAAGCGTCCACCCCTCGCTCTGGACGGACGAGGCCTTCCTCGAGCTGTCTCCGCACGCGAAGCTCTTCATCATCGCGCTCTGGAACGAGTGCGATGACGGCGGGGCGTTCCAGTGGAAGCCCAAGCAGCTGAAGGTGCGCCTGTTCGGCTGCGACGACTTGGACGTGCCGGCGCTGTTGCTGGAGCTGGAAAGGGCGAATTTCGTTCGCCGCTACGACGCTGACGGAGCGCCCTTCGGCGCCGTCAGGAGCTTCGGCAAGTTCCAGAAGCCGCAGAAGCCCACCCGGCAATATCCCATGCCGCCTGCGCTCCGCGCGTACGCGAAGACGGTGGCGGTTCTCACGCCGGACGAGAAGGCAATCGGGACCGCTAACACGGCAGCACCGGACACGGACGCTCCGGCTCTTGGAGCAGATGGCGACGACGCCCCAGTCGATAACGGAGCCGTCCCTGACGAGTACGATGCCGCTACCGTAGCGGTAGCCTCTGGAGAGGAGGGGAGAGGAGAGGAGAGGATAGAAGAGGAGAATACGCTCCCTTCGGTCGCTCCGCAGGCGCGCCAGGCGCCGACCGGCTCTCGCCTCTCCCCGGACTGGCGTCCCTCGCCGGAAGAGCGTGCATTCGCGGTCGGGCTCGGCCTCGATGCCGACGCCGTGGCGGAGGGGTTCCGGGACCACTGGGTGGCCAAGGCCGGCAAGGATGCCCGCAAGGCCGACTGGACCGCGACTTGGCGAAACTGGTGCCGCACGGAGGCCGGGCGGCGGCAGTCCGCACCGGCCAGAGGCGGTGCGCCGCGTCGATCGAACCTCGACTGGATGCACGACGAGTTCCTGAGCCAGGGAGCCCCCTCATGACCGCGCTCATGCCGACCGATGGCCGCGCCGTTCAACTGCCTGCCGTGCCGGACGATCTCCACCGGCTGATCTCCATCGCGACGCCGCAGCGCTTCGCCGGGCGCGGCGGTGACGAATCCGGGTTCGTGCTGGCCGCCCAGGCTGTCCGGCCGACGGACGCGCAGCGTGATCAGGCCCGCAGCCTGCTGGCGGCCTATCGGGCGGCCGAGCCAGTGGACGGCCGGCGAGTTCGGGATTGGATGGTGGCCCTGAACGCCGCCGTGGCGAACCCGCATGACGCCAAGGCCTTCGCCGCGCGGCTGGCTGCCTTCGGCCCCGTCCTCGCCGGCTACCCCGCGGCGGTGTTCAGCGAGACCGCCCTGCACGACGCGATGCGGACGTTCGAGTTCTTCCCGAGCGTGGCAAAGCTGACCGCCCTGCTCGACCGGCAGGCCGCGCCGATCCGCGCGGTCATCGCTGGCCTGGAGGCGATTGCGGACAGCGAGCCGCCCGCGGCCGCTGAGCCGGAATGGCAGCCGGCGACCGAGGAAGCCAAGGCCGCGGTTGCCGCCCGGTGCGCGGAGGTCCGTCGCCAGACCGCAGCGCACGAGGCCGAGGAGCGCCTGGCGGCCCCGGCGGTCACGCCATGGCAGGCGGCGTTGCGGCGCGCGTCGGCGCCGGTGGCGACCGAGGCTGAACGCCGGCGGGCGGATCAAGAGGCGCGAGCGATAGCGGCTCGGCAGCTGGCGGCGCTCGGGGTGACCGTGCCGGATGCGGTCGAGCGGGAGCGCGTGGCATGAGCGAGGCGCTGATGTTCCTGTTCGAGGGGCAGCAGGTGCGCGCGGTGCTGCGCGACGGCGAGCCGATGTTCGTCGCCCGGGACGTCGCGCTGCTGCTCGGCTACCAGGACACCGACCAGGCGATCCGATCGCACTGCCGCGCCGCGGTGAGCTGCCCCGTCTCCGGAACGGGTCAGGTCCGGGCGGCGAAGGTGATCCCGGAACGGGACGTATACCGGCTGATCATGCGGTCGCGCATGCCGAACGCCGAGGCCTTCGAGGAATGGGTCGTCGGCGAGGTGCTGCCGTCCATCCGTAGGGACGGGGGCTACATGGCGGCCGGCCCGGCGGAGACGCCAGAGGAGCTGATGCTGCGGGCGCTGAAGGTGGCCCAGGCCACGGTCGACCGGCAGCGGGAGCAGCTGGCGCTGGCGCAGCAGAAGGCCGACGCACTGGACCGGCTGGAAGGTGGCGACGGTTCGATGTGCATCACGGCGGCCGCGAAGGTGCCTCCGCGCCAGCTCTCCCAGATGCTGCTGCAGAAGGGATGGACCTATCGCCGGGCATGCGGTCGCGCGGCGCTCGGCTACCAGGACAAGATCACGGCCGGGCTTCTGGAGCACAAGCCGACCCGGCTGCGGCGGCCTCTATGCCAGCTTCGACATGCGCCGGGTCAATCACTCGGAGGCGGTTAGCCTGGACGGCGGTTGCATCGCTCAGGTGGAAAGCCACTCCTCCCGCTTCGGGCGCACCGAGATGGGCCAGCACCACCATATCAGCGGCAAATATCTCCTGGCCTACGCCGCCGAAACGGGCTGGCGTGAGGACAACCGGCGGCTGGCAAACGGGGCGCTGCATCTAGCCGCCACCAGTGCGGCGCGGGGCATCCGGCGTCGCGGGTGTGGAAGGGGTGTTTGCAGCGGTAAAATTGGAAGGCCCTTGTTCGGAAACGAAAATCTGCCAACACTGGCTCGATGGCATACTTCCTTTTCGTAGATGAGAGCGGGCAAGATCATAAGGCCAGCCCCTATGAAGTTCTAGCCGGTATAGCCGTGCACGATCGAGATATGGGCCGCTTATCACAAGAAGCGCGACAGCTAGAGCTCCGCCATTTCGGCAGACGATATGCAGGCGGTGAGAACGAAGTGAAAGGGAAAGTACTTCTCAAGAAGAAGGTATTTCAGCACGTTAATCTTAATTGCCTTGTATCTCCGGATGAAGTCGTCTCGCTTGCAAAAGCAGCCTTAGACGATGGGAGGAACGCAAGGATAAGAGAACTCAAGGCCTTGGGTTTAGCAAAGGTCGCATTTGTAAAAGACATCTTCGAATTGTGCCACAAATGCCATTGTAAAGTATTTGCCAGCATCATCGAGACTGATGCGCCAAATACTGCAACGACCGGACTTAGGAAAGATTATGCATACCTGTTTGAGAGATTTTATTATTACCTCAAAGATAAAAAAGATGAGCAGGGTATTATCGTGTTTGACGAACTGGAGAAATCCAAGAGCCATATATTGGTAGATCAAATGCACCAATACTTCGTAAATACGTCAACAGGAAAACAGCGCTCCGGGAAAATAGTCCCGGAACCGTTCTTTGTCCACAGCCACTTAACGACTGGAGTGCAATTCGCAGATTTGGCTGCTTACGTCATTTCTTGGGGTTTGCGCCTGCCAAAAATGAATAAGCCAGCCCGACAAGAACTAGAAGTGTTTAGCCGCCAAGTCTCCGGTATGCGGGTTAACTTGCAAGCGAAGAGAAACAGGCAGAGTTTCTGGATTTCGAGTTTTGCTCACATATCTGATCTACGCACGAACATGGAGCGTATATCAGAACTTGCGCTTGAGGAGGGGTAGGGGAGGGAAAGGCAATGTAGCGTGACAGCTGCAAAGCCTCCGATGCAGAAAATGGGTGTTTTAACCCCCCCGTGTCAAGACGTCTCTAGCCAAGAACACTGGGCCCTCAGAGTTATTTCTGACGATTACCGCACCACCCCCCAGAGCACGAACATCCCCGGTCCCTAGGTAGATCTCACTACCCCGTTCGGCCGCTGGTTCTGCAACGCAGCGCCGACCCGCTTCGTCATCAGCCGCTGTAGCCGCACGTCGCTCCTGTCGAGCGCTCGGCTCATCAGCAGTTCCATTGTCACGTCCCGCATCGTCACCGCCTCCGCCGCCATACGCAAGATGCCGAGCATCAGCCGGGACATATGACCGTGCTGGCGCCAGTCCCACGGCGGCCGGTACGTCTTGGGGAGGATCGCCTCTGCCTCGTAACCGGGGTCGAACTGCTGGATGGTCTCGTCCAGGCTTCCGAACGCGACTAGTTGCGTCTTCAGGGTGTCGTGCGTGGCCTTGATCTAGCCCGCCAGCTCGGCCCGGCGTTTGACGAGGCCGGTTAAACCGTAATCGGCCATCGGCATCTCCGGATGAAAGAGACATGGTAACCTAGACGCTTTCCGTCGGCGTCAACCTTTTTAGGTGTCGATGCTACAAACGGTCGGTTCGATCATGACAGCGCCCCGTGAGCCGCAGCGCGACCCGCGACCTCGCCATATGGGCCGAGGGTCGCGGTTGGCGCGGCACGCGGACGCGAGGTGGGCACGTGCGGTGGGTCCGGCCCGGCGGCGCGGACACTGTGTATCTCGCCTCTACCCCCAGCGACCCCCGGTTCGTCCGAAATGCGAAGGCTCAACTCTGGCGGGTCGAGTGCGCCTCGGCGCTGTAGCAAAATACCCTACTCTTTGGTGAGCAGTGGCAATGATTGCGAAATAACACTGACGTGAGCGAGGCATCACGGTATCTTGTGGTGCCGCACAGGATGCCACCATGACCGTGATGCCGCCCTCGGCCGTCGCTCTGGCGCCGGTTCTCGCTTCCCTGGACGCAGCCGCCGTGCCGTCCGAAACCGATCCCCCGGAGACCAAGCCGCAGCAGGATGCGCACCTGAAGAGCCGGAATGCCTCCGCGGCGGCCGAGCGATACCAGGCGCGGCACGGGAGATACCTGCGCACGCGTCAGCAGCGGGACCAGGCCATGCAGGCGCGAGAGAAAGCGGAACGCGACGCCGCCAGGAAGCAGACTGATCTCCGGCTTACAAGCGAACGGCGACAGCACGGGCAGGAGCTCGAGGAGGTGGAGGTCGTGCTCGTCCCGGCGACAACCACGACCGCCTATGACGAGGCGGCCCGGGAGACACGCGTCGAGATCGTGTTGCCGGCGATCACCGCGCGGACGCACCGTATCCGGAGCCCGCTCGACACGCTCGAACGAGGCGGCGACGTCGGTCCCGACGAGGTGGCAGCCGGCCGGCGATACGCACGCGAATACGAGGTCGCGGAACGGGGCGGCCGAGGGGCGTCCGTCGAGGTTGCGCGGGGAGGCAGCGGGGCGATTCCGCAGGGAATTACCGAGGCGCAGGTCGACGCGATCACCAGCGTGCGGCGTGTCCGCGAGGCGTTGGGCTACTGCGCGGAGGTCCGCTTGCGCGCGATGCTGGTCGAGGAACTGTCATTCACCGTGATGGCAGCGCGTCTCCTGCCGGGGGCGAAGCGCGGCAACGAGACGATCCGGGCCCAGTCGATGCTGCTGCTCTCGCAGCTCGCGGAGCATTATCGCGCACGGGATCGTTGACTGTTTCCGAAATAGATCCTATGCGGTAGGCACGATGTAGTTCTTGCGCCCGCCCGGCACATGCCCGGCGGGCTTTTCTATGTCCGCTTCCTCCCGAGCCGCGGAAACGCCATGCATCTCGCCGCCACGCCGCGCGCTGGGGACGTGGTCGCATGCGGACGACGCTGGTTCGTGATCGTCGGCGCGCCGCGCGCGGACGGGAAGCTTGGAGCGGTCCTGCTCCGCCGGGGTCAGATCGACCGGCTCCGCAGCCACGTGGTGCCGGACGTCGGCGAAATGGCCCTGGCCGGCTTGCCGATGATGGACGCCGTGCTGTGTTGCGACGGGCTCCGCTGGATCGAACGACGCGGCGCCACCGTGATCGGTTCGGCCACCACGCGGCTCCTCTCGCGCATCACCATCACCCTGCGGCGATCGGCGGAAGCGGCGGCGATGGAGCGTCGCGGCGATAGCGTCCGGAGCACCATATGGCGGTGTCCTGGCGGCGGTCGCGGCCGCAAGATCGGATCCTGCGGCCTCAGCTGATCTGCACGATAACGGCGTGCCGGATGCCCGAATAATGACGGCCCGGTGGCCACGATCTGAACGATAACCATGCTGAGCCGCACGATAATGACCGTTATCGGGCGGATTTCGGGGGGTCGCCGCCGTGTCTGAAACCCAGGCGGCGCAAGGCTTTCGGCCTGATAATATCCGGTTCAACGAACTGACCATCCGCAACTGGCTGGTGAACCGGAGCGCGAACACGGCTCGGGCTTACCGCGCCGACGTGGCCGCGTTCTTCGCGCTGCACCCCGTGCTGATCGGCGACGTGACGCTGGATCAGCTGCAGTCCTGGGACGCGGCGATGCGCGACGCCGGGCTGTCGACCGCCACCCGCGCCAGGCGCGCGGCCTGCCTCCGCTCGTTGCTCAGCTTCGCCCACAAGATGGGGCTGACGGAGCGCAACGTGGGCGCGCTGCTCGCCACCGAGAAGCCGAGTATCACCTCGGCCGAGCACATCATCGACAAGGCGACGGTCAACCGGATGATCGCCGGCGAGACCGATCCGCGCCGGCGCGCGCTGCTGCTCCTGCTCTACCGGAGCGGCCTCCGGGCCTCCGAGGCGGCGAACCTGCGCTGGCTGGACGTCACGCCCCCGAAGCGGAACGACCCGGCGCTGGCGAACATCCTGGGCAAGGGCGCGAAGCGCCGGGTTGTCCAGATCCCGCGTGTCGTGTGGCAGGAGCTGGCGGACGCCGCCGGCTCGCCGCGGCCCGAGGCGCACGTGCTGACGAAGGCGTGCGGCGGCAAGCTCGACGCATCCTGGATATTCCGGGCGGTGCGCACCGCCGCGCGGCGGGTCGGCATCGCCGGCAACGTCTCCCCGCATTGGCTGCGCCACACCCACGCGAGCCACGCGCTGGACGACGGCTGCAAGCTCCACGTCCTCCGGGAAAGCCTGGGGCACGCGTCGCTGAACACCACGACCCGCTACGTCCACGCTCGGAAGGGCGAAGGCTCGGCGAGCTTCATTCGCTGATCACGCGCAACCATGGTTGCGGGAGACGACACATGACCGCGACGCCCGACAGCGCGCCCGCGATCCCGGACGGCTACGTGCGGGACGGCAAAGGACGGCTCGTGCCGCTCTCGATGGTGAAGCCGGAGGAGCAGCTGGAAGACGCGCTGGTGCGCGGGCTGATCTCGGAGGCGGTCGAGCTGCGCGACATCGTGGGCGGCTTCCGCGCGAAGGCGGTGGGCGAGATCGATGCTTTGGTGGCTATGCTGGCCGAGAAGTATGGCGCGAAGCTGGGCGGCACGAAGGGCAACCTGACGCTGTCGAGCTACGACGGCCTGTTGCAGGTCAAGATCGCGATCGCCGATGCGCTGGCCTTCGGGCCGCAGCTGCAGGCGGCGAAGTCTCTGATCGACGAGTGCCTGACCGACTGGACCGCCGGCGGCAACGACAACGTCCGGGCGCTGATCAACGACGCGTTCGACGTCGGCAAGGAGGGCAAGCTGAGGATCGACCGGATCCTCGGGCTGCGCCGGCTGAACATCGACGACGAGCGCTGGCTGCGCGCCATGGCGGCGATCGGCGATGCCGTCCGGGTGGAGAGCTCGCGCTCCTTCGTGCGGTTCTACCAGCGCGAGAGCCTGGATAAGCCGTTCGTCGCCGTGTCGCTCGACATCGCGAAGCTGGGCTGATGCCGCGCCCGCTGGATTGGCCGCGGGCGCGAGACGCCGAGATGCTGCGCCTATTGCGGCGGCCCGGAGCGACCTTGCGAACCGTGGCTGGGGTGATGGGCGTGAGCCGCTGTTTCGCCCAGCGGCGCACTGTCGTGCTCTGCCTCCGCGGTCCTGAGATGGAATGCGCCAGCAACAGGGCGGAAGCCGGCGAGACACCGCTCCCGCCCGGCCATCCGATCAGCATGGGCGCCATCATGGTGCCGAGCCAGATCGCCCCCGCGTGGTGATCGCCTCGCCCAACGGGCGGCGGTAGCGCGGTGCGGGCGCCCAGCCGCGACGAAGGCTATGCGGCCCCGTCGCGGTGCCGCTCCCGGGTGCGGCGACTATAGCCGGCCCGGGAGCAGGCTGGGTTCCAGCGGGTGGAGGATGCGATGCTCAACGACGACGACCTGCGGCGCCTGATGGACGCAACGGGCTGGACGGCTGGCGAGGTCCGACGCGCGGAGCGGGCTGGCTTCCGGATCGAGCTGTCCGTCGGCGAGCTCTCGGCGCGGGCGGTAGGCCGACCGGTCGACGTTCGTCCGGTCTATGGTTGCCCTTCTGAAGCGCACTGATCTGTGTCGATCCGGATCGACACCACAGGCGCTCGGAACCAGCTCGCGAGCCTGAAGAAGCAGATCCCGTTCGCCGAGGCGGTGGCGGTTAACGACTTGGCCTTCCAGGCGCAGCGGGCCGAGAACGACGCGATGAAGAGCGTCTTCCACCACCCGCGACCCTTCACCCAGAAGGCGACGGCAGTCAGGAAGGCCGCTAAGGGTTCGCCCACTGCGACCGTGTTCCTGAAGCAGGCGCAGGCCCGATACTTGCAGCCATTCGAGGATGGCGGCCTGCATGCGACGCCTGGGAAGGCGCTGCTCGTGCCCGTCGACGCGGCCACTGATCAATACGGACAGCTGCCGAAGGACGCGATCAAGCGCTACGCCGGCCGGAAGGATGTCTTCGTCGGCACGGTGCATGGTGTCATGGCCTTCTGGCTGCGGCTGAAGGGCAACCACCTTCGTCTGCTGCTGCGGTTCAGTCCGAACAAGCCGGTGCAGCAACATCTACGTTTTCGGATACGCGCGGAAAGATTGGTAGCAGCCAAGGGGGTCGCAGCCGTTGAAGCAGCTGTGAAAAGGGTATTAAGCTCTTCTCGGACCTAGATGACCGCCCGGAGCGAACACATCGTTCGCGCTTTACTTAAGATAAACGCTGACCACCCATAGGGTGGCAGCGGTCAGCAGAAACCCGATTATCGTTCCCACCACTTCCGTCGTGCTCTGCGGTAATAGTAGTAGGCGCCATACGGAAGCGGCAGGCTTTGTGGTCGGCTCGAATTCCCAACTGTGCTCTCGCTTATAACGTTCAAAGTCTACGGTCTGGTGATTAGTTCCGTGTCTCGCCAACAAGTTGTCGTACTCTTCAGAGATAACTTGCAGTTGTTCAAATGTAAACGGAACCAAAAGGCGTAGTTTCCGTGCGCAGGCATTGATTTCCAACGCGCACTGGTGATGTCTAGCCGCATTAAGAGCATAGGACGAACTATACTGCATGAGATTCGACGCAAGTATAACGACCGACGAAACGACGGCGACGATGCCGATATATGCATTCGTCTTATCGTCCTGGTGAATGGCGAGCGGGATGACGGTCAACGTGATCACGGCGATGGTCGCCGCGACGCCGAGCCACGTGTATGTCCGGTCCTTGCTTTCCAGTCTCTCCGCGGCATTGAAGCGGCTCCCGGCAGTAATCTTCATTCGTCGTAAGAGATCTGCCTTGGCCTCCTCTAAAGTCATGTGATTTCCTAATCACCTAACACTGCTGACCGGAAGACGGCGAAGGGGCGACTATCGCCGAAGCTTCAGTCTGACGCCTTAGTTACCGATCGATAACAGCCTAATGCCGATTGGATGTCGAGGCGCAATGAGTTTGGGTCCCTTTAGGGCCCCCTCCCCAAACAGGGGGATTGCGCCAGCCCGTTTGCCCCGCAGCTATGAATTCTGAAAGGTGTCCGCAGTGTCCGCACCCCCGGCGGGCATCTCGATCCGTGAGTTCGCCCGACGCGAGGGCTGCGACGACAAGTTGGTCCGGCGCGCGGTAACGCGCGGAAAGATCAAGCAATTCCCGGACGGCACGCTTGATCCGGCAGCAATCGGCACCGGGTGGCGCAAGGCGAACAGGACTGCGGACACAGGTGCGGACATGTCCGCACCCGGCGGCGAGAGTGTCCGCACCCCTGCGGACATGTCCGCACCACCTGTCCGCGCCGCGGCCGCGCCGAACGTTGCCTCGGTGGGCGCCAGGCGAACGACGGTTACACCCCCGGAAGCTGCCCTTGCGGAGGCTGCCGCGAGCTTGGCCGCAACAGCCGAGACGCTTGGTCACATCGACGGCGTGGACATCATTGCCCAGATGCTCGCCGGATTCTGGGTCAGCCACGCGGAGGCCGAGCGGCTCAAAGAGAACGGGCTTGCCTTCAAGCACATCCTGGCCGCTCGTCGCGAGGCCGGGGTCTTGGTGGAGATCGAGGCGGCGGAGCAAGTGCTATTCGAAACCGCGCGGGCGGTACGGGATGCATGGCTCAACTGGCCAGCCCGGGTGGCGCCGCTGATCGCTGCCGACCTCGGCCTTGAGGCGGACCGCATGACCGAGGTGCTGACGGACCATGTCCACCAGCACCTCGCTGAGCTTGGAGAACCACAAGCTGATTTCACCGCCGGCGACCGGTCCCCTTGAGCGCCTGCGCATGGCGGCACGTCGCGGGACGACGCCGCCACCGCGAATAAGCGTGCCCGACTGGGCGGATCGGTTCCGCAAGCTCGCGCGGGAAGCCGGATCGACCTCCGGCGACTGGCGGACCAGCACCGTTGAGATCGCTCGCGGGCCGATGCTTGCTGTGACCGAGCCCGGCGTCCACGTCCTGACCGTCATGTGCTGCACCCAGCTCATGAAGACGGCGCTGCTGGAGAATGTTTTCGGCTTCTTCGCCCACCTCGACCCGTGCCCGATGCTTCTGCTCCAGCCCAAGGAAGCGGCGGCGGAGCAGTTCTCGAAAGAGCGCATCGCGCCGATGGTGAGGACCACGCCGGTCCTGCGGAAGCTGGTCGGGACCAGCAAGACACGGAACGCCGACGAGACTCTGCTCTTCAAGGCCTTCCCCGGCGGCTTCCTGGCCCTGGCCGGTGCCGGCAGCCCGGACAACCTCGCCCGACGGCCGATCCGCGTGTTGCTGTCCGACGAGGTCGACAAGTATCCCGTCACCCGCGAGGGCGACCCCATCATGCTCGCCGAGGAGCGCACCGCGACCTTCGGCGCCAACTGGCTGTCGCTCCGAGCCTGCTCACCGACGGTGGAAGGTGAGAGCCGGATCGAGAAGAGCTACGAGCTGTCGGACCAACGGCAGGCGTCGGTCGAGTGCCCTCACTGCCAGCACCGGTTGTTCCTGGATTTCTTCCGGCACGTTCACTGGGAGAAGAAGGACGGCCAGCATCTGACGAAGACGGCCCGCATCTGGTGCGAGGCCTGTGGCGTCGCCTGGTCGGAGGGTGATCGCCTCCGTGCGCTGCGCACGGTGCGGTGGCATCAGGCTCGCGCTTTCGAATGCTGCGGCGAGCGTCAGAACCCGCTCGATACCTACGAACGATCCTGGCGGGATGGCGCGGCAGACCCGATCGCCACGGCCTGGGATTGGTGGTCGGGGGATCGCTGGGCCGTCTATCGGGCCCGCTGTGCTCACTGTGGATGCCGCGCGGTCGACAACACCCACGCTGGTTTCCAGGGTGGCAAGCTTTTCTCGCCCTGGCCGAAGGACAAGCCGTCCGACATCGCCCAGAAATGGATCGACGCCCAGGGCGACGAGGATCGCAAGCAGGCGTGGTGGAACACCCAGGCCGGCCGCCCCTATCGCCCGAACACCACCAAGCTGATCGCCGTCGACGCGCTGGCGGCGCGTGCCGAGCACTGGGTTCCCGGTGTGGTCCCGGATGGCGTGTGCGTTATCACCGTCGGTATCGACACTCAGGATTATCGCCTCGAGGCAGAGGTCGTCGGGTGGGGCCGCAACGAGGAAAGCTGGTCGATCGCCTACGAGGTATTCGACGGCGATCTCAGCCAGCCCGGCACCGTGAATGCGCTGGACCATTTCCTGAAGCGTATCTGGCTCCGCGCTGATGGGCGGGGCTTCGAGGTCATGGCGGTGTGCATCGATTCCGGTGGGCACCATACCCAGGCCGTCTACGAGTTTTCGAAGAAGCGCCTGGGACGTCGAGTGTGGGCGATCAAAGGCGAGAGCGCCCGGAACGGACAGCGGAACCCCGTCTGGCCTGCCAAGCGCCCGACGACCAAGACGAAGGCTGCCTTCCGGCCCGTCATCATCGGGACCAACGCCGCCAAGGACACGGTGACGCGGCGACTTGGACTGACCGTCCTGGAGGGGCAGGCGGCGCCGGCCGGCTACATGCACTTCCCGGCGGATCGCGACCTCAACTACTACGCGCAGCTCACCGCCGAGAGGATCGTCACCAAGGAGGCAGGCGGCCGGAAGTATCGGGTCTGGGAACAGATCCAGGGCCGGGCAAATGAGGCGCTCGATTGTCGGGTCTACGCCTACGCCGCGCTCTGCGGGCTGCTGCAGATGGGGTTGAAACTGAACCAGCGCGCCGAGGAGGCTGCTCGATCGATCCGGCCGCCGAAGCAGGATGCGGCGGCTACGCAGGAAGGCGGTCCCATCGCAGGGAAGCCTGTTCGCATCCTTGCGAAGAAGCCGGCGGCTCGCCCTCCGGCCACCGACGCAGCCGCCCCGACGGCGCATAGCATGCCGGTGGAGGTCGTGATCGCGTCGCCGCTGCCGGCTCCAGCCGGACGACGATCACTGCTCAGCCGCTTCGGCAGGAAGTAGCGACCACACCGGATGCCGCGCTGCGAAGCGCCGCGTCCCTTCGATGGAGAGACGGATGCTCGTGACACCCGGCCAGGCAGGCGGCGTGCTGGCCGGGCTGTCGCGAGCAACCCTTCAGGCCAATCTCGCCGCAGCGCAGCAGGCCTACAACGACCTGATGACCGGCGCGAAGGTCGTCACCGCCTCGTATACCCAGGGCGATGGCAGCAAGTCGGTCACCTACACCCAGACCAGCATGATCAACCTGCGCTCCTACATCGAGGAGCTGCAGCGCGCGCTGGGGATCAGCAACGGAGGGCGGCGTCCGATGCGTCCGTTCTTCCGCTGATGAGTGGCGAGGTCCGCATCCTCGATGCGCACGGGCAGCCGGTCAGGATCCAGCGCCGACGCCCCCTGGCCCTGAACGGCAACAGCAACGTGCCCTTCGACGCTGCCAGCCGCAGCAGCCAGCACATGGCCGCGTGGAACCCGACCCTGTGGTCGGCGGACACCGGGATGAACCCCTATCGCGACACCATCGTCGCGCGGGTGCGCGACGCGGTCGCCAACGACGGCTGGGCATCCGGGGCGGTCACCAGGATCCTCGACAACGCGATCGGCGCCAACCTCAAGCCGATCAGCAAGCCTGACTGGATGTGGCTGCAGCAGGAAACGGGGAACAAGGGTTTCGATCACGCTTGGGCACGCGAGTTCGGCCGTGCGGTGGACTCGCACTGGCGGACCTGGGCGAACGACCCCGGCTTCTGGTGCGACATCACGCGCAACCAGACATTCAGCCAGATGGCGCACACGTCGTTCCGACATGTGCTGGTGGACGGCGATGCCATCGCGATCCTGCCCTGGGCCCCGGAGCGGGTGGGTCGGGGAAGAGCGCGCTATTGCACGGCTGTTCAGCTGATCGATCCGGATCGGCTGTCCAACCCCAACCTGGTGTTCGACCAGCAGAGCCTTCGCGGCGGCTGCGAGATCGACGGCTACGGCGCGACCGTCGCCTACCACATCCGCGAGGCGCACCAGAACGACTGGTGGGCCGGTGCGGCCAGCATGACGTGGAAGCGGGTGCCGCGGGAGACCGATTGGGGCCGGCCCTATGTCGTGCACAGCTTCGAGCAGCAGCGCGCCGGCCAGCACCGCGGCGGCGCGGGCATTTTTGCGCCAGTGCTCGAGCGGCTGAAGATGCTGATCAAGTACGACGGCACCGAGCTCGACGCGGCGATCATCAACGCCATTTTCGCGGCATACGTCGAGAGCCCGATGGACCCCCAGCTGGTCAAGGAGGCCATGGGGGGCGGCGAGGGGGATATCGACCGCGAGTTCAGCCTCAACGGCTATCAGCAGGACCGCATGGCCTGGGGCGAGGAGAACGCCCTGGTGCTCGGTGGTGCGCGCATTCCCCACCTCTATCCAGGTGAGGCAATCCGTACGGTGACCGCGGCGCGGCCGAGCAGCAACTACGCGCCATTCCAGGCAGCGGCGCTTCGCAACATCGCGGCAGGCCTTGGGCTCTCGGCACAGCAGCTCAGCAACGATTGGTCCGACGTGAATTACTCGTCGGCCCGCGCGGCCATGCTGGAGGCCCACAAGACGCTGACCCGCAGACAGACGAACTTCTTCGTCAGCTGGGCGACGCCCATCCGCAGCGCTCTCCTCGAGGAGATGATGGAAGTCGACGGCCTACCCCTCCCCGGTGGGGTAGTGCCGGAGTTCATGGATGCCAGAGCCGCCTATGTGCGGTGCCAGTGGGCGGGACCGCCACGCGGCTGGATCAACCCGGTGGACGAGCGGGCCGGGGCGATCCTCGGCATGGATTCTGGCCTGTCGACGCTGGAACAGGAGACGTTCGCCCAGGGGGACGACTGGGAAGAACTGCTTCACCAGCGGGCGGAAGAGATCCGCACCATGGACGAACTGAAAATCCCCCGCCCCGAATGGGTCGGGCAGCAGGTGGCCAGCATCGTGTCGCGGCCTCCGCAGAAGCCAGAGGCCGCCTGAGCATGATCCGCAACGCGCTGCTGGCCTCCCGCTTCCTCAACCGTCCGCTCGCCCTAATGGAATCGCAGGCGGCGACGATCTTCGACATGATCGTGAGCGGGACGGCGCCGGCCCAGGCGCTCGTTCTCGATAATGCCCCGGACCGGGATCGGCTCCGAGGCTACACCGTCGTCAACGGCGTCGCGGTCATCAGCATCAGCGGCTGTCTCGTCCATGGCGACGACTGGTTCTGGTGGGGATACTCCACCTCCTACGACCAGCTCAGGCGGGCACTTGCCGAGGCCCTTGCCGATCCGGAGGTGAGGGCGATCGCCTTGCTGGCGGACTCCCCGGGCGGCGAGGTGTCCGGCTGCTTCGATCTTGTCGATGCGATCTTCGCCATGCGCGGCGAGAAGCCAATCTGGGCGATCGTGGACGAGTCAGCCTACAGCGCCTGCTACGCCCTGATCTCGGCGGCAGATCGGATCATCGTGCCCCGCACGGCCGGAACCGGGTCGATCGGCGTGATCTACCAACATGTCTCCGTTGTCGGAATGCTGGAAAAGGCAGGCATTGAGGTCACCACCTTCAAGTTCGGCGCCTTCAAGGATGACGGCTATCCGACGACGAAGGTCTCTGACGCCATTCGCGACCGCGTGCAGGGTGAGATCGATGTCCTGGGCCAGTTGTTCGTCGATACGGTGGCGCGCAACCGGGGGCTCGCAGCCAGCAAGGTGCGCGCGATGCAGGCCGGCACCTTCCTCGGTGGGGCCGGCGTGGCGGCTGGCCTCGCGGACGAGGTGATGGCTGCCGACACGGCGATGCTGGCCCTGATCCAGCAGGTCGCCTGATCCAATTCTATCGCGCCGACCGGCGCCGCATTCCTTCGAGAGGATCCTCCATGGCCAAGCGTATCTCCGCGAGCCTCAGCCGCTTCGCGCATCTGTCCGGCATCAAGCCAGCTTCCGCCCCCGCATCCGCCGCCGCGAGCGAGGACGACAAGAGCAAGGCGGGCAAGACGGCGGACGAGGGCGACGATCAGGACGAGGAGGCCAAGGGGACGGGCGCCGCGGCCGAAGACGACGACGGTGATCAGGCGGACCCCAACGACGACGACAAGGGAAGGCAGGGAAAGAAGGGCAAGCGCGCTGACAGCGACGAGGAGGAAGGCGCCGAGGACGAGGGCGACGACGAGACCGATGCCCAGGACGAGAAGGACGAGAAGGCCGCCGCCGCCCGCCGCCGCGAACGCGCCCGGTGCGCTGCGATCTTCGCCTCCCCTGCCGCGGCTGGCCGGCCGGCCGCGGCTGCGGAACTCGCCTTCGGAACTACGATGCCGCGCCAGGCAGCGATCCGCACCTTGTCGGCGCTCGCCAGCACTGACCGCGCCCCGTCCGCCGAGGCGCCGAAGCGCGACAACCTGCGGTCCCGGATGGCCGGTGCCGACACGCCGAAGGTGGGAACGGACGGCACGGCCAAGCCGAAGACCGGTGCGGCCGGCTTCGCCGAGCAGATGAAGCGCGCCAACGCCATCCGCCATGGCGACGCCTAACCGCCCGCGAACGAGGACCGAACGATGACGCTCATCACCACGACCATCGGCGACAACACCTTCACCCCCGGCGTCGCCGCCTTCACCTATCAGCCCGACCAGCTGATCGCCGGACCGCAGCAGCCGGTCACCCACGATATCGAGGTGATGAGCGGAGTGCTGCCGCGTGGCACCATCATGGGGCGCCAGACGACTTTCACGGTGCTGGCCACCTCTGGCGCCACGAATACCGGAAACGGCAACGTCGGCTCGATCACTCCGGGCCGTGGGATCGAGAGCGGCGGCAGCTACACGCTGACGGCGCAGAACGCCACCACCTTCTCCGTCGTCGATCCGGAGGGTCAGGCGCTTCCGTCCGCCACGGTCGGGACGGCCTACACGAACGGTGAGATCAACTTCACCATCAACGCGGGTTCAACCGCGTTCGCGGCCGGCGACAGCTTCACGCTGTCCTACCAGAACACGGTCGGCAGTTTCGTTGCCTGCGTGAAGACCGCGACCGACGGCAGCCAGACCCCGGTCTGCATCCTGGCCGACAATGTCGACGCCAGCACGGGCCCGGCGAAGGTCGGCGCCTATTTCATGGGCGAGTTCAACCGTCGAGCGATCACCTATGACAACTCCTGGCTCCTGGCCGATCTGGCGGCCGCGCTCGGCGCACGCGGGGTCAACCTCAAGAGCAGCGTTTCCGCCGCCGACCCCTCCTGATCGTCTGCCGGGCCGCCTGACGGCGGCCTCGCGCCCGCATCCCGGCCCTTGGGCAAGGCCGCGCTTGCAGCGCCGTGAGGGCGCCGCTTTCCCTTCGATGGAGCCCCCAAGGTGGCAATCCAGACCCCCAACCTCGCCTACGACACCATCGGCCTCATCGCGGTGGTGCCGAACCTGAAGAAGTCGAGCCGTTTCCTGCTCGACAAGTTCTTCCCGGCCGAACAGATGAGCGACACCGAATTCGTCGCGATCGACGTCGACGTCGGTAAGCGCCGGATGGCGCCGTTCGTCTCGCCGCTGGTCGAGGGCAAGCTGGTCGAACAGCGGCGGATGGCCACCAACACCTTCAAGCCGGCCTACATCAAGGACAAGCGCGCTCCCGACCTGCGCAAGCCGGTGCGCCGGATGATCGGTGAGCGCATCGGTGGCGAACTGACCGGCGAAGCGCGGCAGATGGCGAACCTGAACGCCGAGCTGGAGGATCAGATCGACATCCTGACCCGCCGCCTGGAGTGGATGGCGGCGCAGGTGCTGACGACGGGCACGGTCGTGGTCGCCGGTGACGGCTTTCCGACGCAGCTCGTGGATTTCGGCCGCGATCCCTCCCTCACCACCGCCCTGTCGGGCAGCGCGCAGTGGCTCGCGGGGAACGTGGTGACCTCGAGCGGCGTCCCGGGCCCGGCGACGCCGTCGGCCAACATCGAGGCTTGGCAGCACTACGTGCTCAAGAAGTCCGGTGGCCGGGTGACCGACATCGTCTTCACCACCAGCGCCTGGAGTGCCTTCCTGCTAGATCCGCTCGTGAAGGGCGCGATCTACTACCCGAAGTTGGGCGACTCCGGGAATATGATCAATCCCGGCGCGCAGATCGCCCCCGGCGCGGTCTACAAGGGCCGGTGGGGGCAGTACGACCTCTGGCTCTACAACGAGTGGGCGGTCGACGAGAACGACGTCGAAAAGCCGCTGATCCCGGACGGCATGGTGGTGCTGTCGGGATCGGACATGATGGGCGTCCGTGCGTTCGCGCAGATCATCGATCCGAAGTTCAACTACGAGGCGATGCCCTTCGCACCGAAGACCTGGATCAATGAAGATCCTGCGCAGCAGTTCCTCATGATGCAGTCGGCGCCGCTCGTGATCCCCGGCCGGGTCAACGCGGCGATGGCCATCCAGGTGTGCCCGCCGGCCTTCGGCTGAGCGGGCACTGCCAACACTCAACGTCATCAAGGAGACGACGCATGGCGTCGAAGAGAAACCGCGCGAGCGCGGATGGACGAGTGCGCGTCACCGTGGCTCAGCGCCGCAGCCTGACCGTGTCGGAGGTCGTGGGTCAGCGGGTCGAGGGGGGCGAGTCTGTCGACGTGTTGGCCCAGCGGATCGTGGGCCCTGGTGGCACCGCGCTGGTGCCGCGCGGTGAGGTGCGACACCTCCGACGTCACGGCTTCATCGAGCCGACGGACGCAGCCCCCGATGACGATCTGGACGCCGAAGACCCTGCGGCGGCAGAGGACGAGGATGACGATGGCGCGGACGGCGGTGGATCACCGGCCTCCGGCTCAGCGCCCACGCCGTCGCCGACGGTGAACGGCCGCGACGGGAACACCACCACCGTCCCGCGCGCCTGATCCATGGCGATCGATTGGGGCGGGCTCGTGCTCGCCCCATGCGTCGCCATCTTCGGTGAGGCGGCAACGCACCGCAGCGCCGACGGCCAGGACCGCGCGGTGCAGGGCATCTTCGACAGCGGCTTCCTCGCGGTCGATCCCCTGCCGGTGTACGGCTTCACCCCGGCGCACATCTCAACCTACACGGCGTGCCTCGGCATCCGCCTCAGCGACTTCCCGGTCGCTCCCGAGCAGGGCGACCTGATCACGGTGCGGGGCGTCCGCTACTGGATCTGGGACGTCCGCCCGGACGGCAAGGACGGCGCGAAGCTGATGCTCAACGAGCAGGTGCTGCAGCGATGACGCTGATCCGGGCCGATCTACGCACGGCAGCGGTCGACGCACTGCGCGCCGCGGGCACGGCGGCCGGCCCGAACGTCTTCTCGTCCCGGGCCTGGCCGACCGACCCGAAAGCCCTCCCAGTGATCCAGGCCGTGGTGCTGGCGGACACAGCGGAAAGCTGGGGCCGGAATGCTCCCGGCTTCACCCGCACCGCTGGGCTGCTGGTGACGGCGAAGTTCCGCTTCGACGGCCCGGAGGATTTCGAGCGGCAGAGCGACCTGCTGTGCGAGCAGATCGAGCTCGCCATCATGGGCAACGTCGCGCTGCAGGCGATGATCCAGCAGGTGAGTGCGATCGACAGCGATCTCGCCTCCGACGCGCTGGGCGCGGTCCAGGTCGGCGTCGTCCGCATCCGCTTCGACCTCGAGTACGCGCAGACCTTCGCGCCGCCCAGTGAGCCGCTGGTGAGCATCGCGGCCACCGTCCGGGCGGGTCTGGACGCGCCGCCCATCAACTTCGAGACCGATTTTCTCCAGCCCGAGGGATGACCTCCATGTTCGTGAAGCCCGCTGCGGATCGCATGATCCGCTGGCCGCGCACGATGACCCCGCTGCGCGCGACGGGTGAGCACGTGCCGGAAGACCCCTTCTGGCTGCGCGCCCTGGCCGACAAGGACGTCGTGCGTGCCGAGCCGGAAGCCGCGGACGTGCCGGCCGATGCCGACGCGCCCACCCCCGCCACCGAGACGGCCGAGCCGTCGCATGACGCCGAGGACGCGCGCGCATGAGCGGCTCCATCTCGATCCCGAACTACCCGGCGAACAACCGGGTGCCCGGCTTCTACTTCGCGCTGGACGCCACCAAGGCGAACACCGCGACGCCCGGCCGCCGGGTGCTGGCCATCGGGCAGATGACCGGCGGCGCGGCCCAGCCGAATGTCGCGGCGATCTCGGCCGGCCTCGCCGACGCCCAGGGCAAGTATGGCGCGAGCTCGCAGTGCGCGCACGCCGTGAAGCGCTACCGCCAGATCGACACGGTCGGAGAACTGTGGGTTCTCCCGCTGGCAGACGACACGGCGGCCAAGGCGGCCACAGGTGGCTTCGTCGTCACCGGCACGGCAGCCGTTGCCGGGACGATCCCCTTCTACGTGGGGGATCGCTTGGTTCCCGTGCCCGTGAACGCTGGCGACGGCGGAGCGACGATCACGGCGAACCAGGTGGCGAAGGCCGCCACGATGCCGGATCTGGGTGTCACCTTCGCGGTCAGCAGCAACCCGATCGCGTCGACCATCACGGCCGCGAACAAGGGGCTCAGCGGCAACGACATCCAGCTGGGCGTCGCCCTCCTCGGCGCCGCCGGCGGCGAGAGCATCCCGGCCGGCCTGACGGTGACGATCTCCCCGATGGCGGGCGGAACGCAGAACCCGACCACGCTCGCGGCCGCGCTCGCGGCGCTGGGCGACAAGAGCTTCGATCTGATCTTCCACCCCTACAACGACACGGCGTCGTTGAACGTGATCCAGGCCTTCCTGAGCGATACGGCGGGTCGCTGGCGGCCGACGAACCAGCAGTTCGGCCATGGCATCACCGCGGTGCGCGGCACGCTCGGCACGGTCACGGCCTTCGGGGTGACGCGGAACGATCAGCATCACTCGATCATGCCGATCAGCGACAGCCCGTCCTCGCCGCTGGCCTGGGCGGCACAGCTCGCCGCGCAGGCGGCCGTCTCCATGCGGGACAATCCGGCGCGCCCGATCGCCGATCTGGCGCTCGCGGTGCTGCCGCCGTCCCTGACAGGGCGCTTCACCTTCGACCAGCGCGAAAGCCTGCTGTTCGACGGCCTATCGACGCACCGGGTGGACGATAGCGGCACCGTCTGGATCGAGCGGCTCACCACCACCTACCAGACCAACGCGCTGGGCGCGCCGGACGACAGCTACCTGGACATCGAGACGCTGCTGACGCTGCAGGTCGCGATCCAGGACATGAAGACGTTCTTCGGCACGCAGTTCAGCCGGATGATCCTGGTGGACGACGCCGCCAAGATCACGGCCGGTCAGCCCGCAACCAACAGCAAGCTGGCCCGCGCGGCGATCGTCTCCCGCTACCGCTACCAGTGCGCGCAGCTCTGGTGCCAGGACGCCGACGGCTTCGCGGCCGCCGTGGTCGTCCGGAACGCGGGCGGCGGCGTGCTGCAGTGCCTGCTGCCGTTCCGCATCGCGAACCAGCTGCGCGTCGTCGCCTGCAACGTCCAGTTCACCAAGCCCTGAGGGACGACATGTCCGGTACTCGTCAGCCGCTCGCCGGCACCGCCTCCCTCACCATCAACGGCGAACCCTGGAACGTCGTCGGGGATCTGTCCTATCGGCCCTCCGGCCCGAAGAACGAGACCCTGAAGGGCCAGACGGCCGTCGAGGGTTTCCAGGTGATGCCGGAGGAAGGCTACATCAGCGGAACTCTCCGGGATCGTCCGGATCGAAAGCTGTCCGACTTCAAGGGAGCGTCGGGCCTCACCGTCACGGCACAGCTGGCGAACGGCAAGGTCGTCACCTGCACGAACGGATGGGTCACCGAACTCGGCGAGCTCAAGACGCAGGAAGGCACGTTCGACCTGCACATCGAGAGCGACGACGTCACCGAGGACACGGTCTGATGGAAGGCGAGGGCGACGCCGGCGGCCCGGAGAAGCCGGCTCCGCGGCTCGTGCTGCCCATCGAGCCGCCGATCGACCATGGCGGCGAGCGCTGGGACCAGATCGAGCTGCGCGAGCCTCGCGTGTCGGAGGTCAAGGCTTCCGAGGAGGTGATGGGCGCCACCGCGACGCCGGCGGCCGTGCTGGACGCGGAAGCCAAGCTCGTGGCGCTCGTCGGAGGGGTGCCGGACGAGGTGATCGCCAAGCTCCCCACGTCCGTGCTCAACGCCGGCGCCGACTACCTCCAGAGCTTCGAGCCCTTCGGCCGGTCGCACCGCGACGACGACCCGGCACTCCTCCTCGAGCTCGATGAGCCGGTCGAGGTGCAGAAGGGCTCGTTCACCGAGATCCCGCTGCGCGAACCGCGGGTGGGCGAGCGCCGCAAGGCCGAACAGCATCTCTCCCGCGGGATCACCCCGGCCGCCTACCGCGCGATGGAGGTGGCGCTGGTCACCGCAGTGTCCGAGCTGCCGCCGGCGGCCGTGCTGAAGCTGCCGATCAGCGCCTTCGCGCGGAGCGCGGAGTATCTGACCGGTTTTTTCGAGCGTGGCCGGGGAACTGGAAGGAAGTCCCGGCCGACCTGAGCCGCTTCTTCGGAGGCGGAATGGCCGAATACCAGGCCATGACCGGCGGCGAGCTCTGGGACAGCGTCGCCGACGCGCACCGCATCGCCGAGAGGCAGCAGAAGGAAGCCGCTCGTGCCCAGTCCCGGCGTTAAGGTCGAGATCACGGCGGTCGACCGGGTCACCCGGGTACTGGACGCCATCAACGGCCGCCTCGAGCGGATGCGCGCCCCGGGCGAGCGCCTGCAGAAGGCCTGGGGCCGACTGGGGCGGCTGTCCGGCCTGAGCAACATCAACTCCGGCTTCCGTCGCGTCGAAGCGTCGGCCAAGGGCGTGTTCCAGGCGGCGGGGCAGATCGTCCCGGTCCTGGGTGCCATCACCAGCGCGGCCACCCTGGCCGGCATGGTCCGGCTCACCACCGCCTGGGCCAACTTCGGCAGCCGCCTCGGCTTCGCCGCACAGCGCATCGGCCTGTCGGCCGGCCAGCTGCAGGCGATGGACGGTGCGGCCCGCATGGCGGGTGCCTCGGCCGGGTCGCTGCAGAGCGGCATGCAGACCCTCGGTCAGGGCATGTGGGACGCCGTCGGCGGCCGCGCGCCTGAGCTGGTCAGCACCTTCGCGGCGCTGCACGTGCAGTTCCAGAACGCCGACGGCAGCGCGAAGAGCGTCGCCCAGGTGATGCCGCAGCTGGCGGACCGGATCGCTGCCATCCGGAACCCCTATGCCCAGGCTGCCGTGGCCACGCGGCTCTTCGGCAGCGCGGCCGAGGATCTGCTGCCGTTCCTCCGGCTCGGCTCGGCCGGCATCGCCCGCTACACCGCGATGGCCCAGCGCTACGGCGTGACGAACGCCGAGGGCGTGGCGGCAGCGAACCGGTTGCGGATGGCGCAGGCCCAGCTCGCGCTTGCCACCGAGGGGCTAGGCAACTCCATCGCACAGGCGCTGGAGCCGGCCGTGACGCCGATCGTCCAGCAGATGGCTGAATGGATCGCGCGGAACCGAGAATGGATCGCGAGCGGCATCCACACCTACGTCCTTCGGCTGATCACCTACCTGAAAGGGGTCGACTGGGCAGGAATGCAGAAGGGTGCCCAGGGCGTCTGGGACGACATCACAGCAGTGGTGAAGAGCCTGGGCGGCTGGGAGCATGCCGCGAAGGACGCGATGATCGCGATGGGCGTGCTGTACGGCGCGCGGACCCTTGCCGGCCTGGCTGCGCTCGCCGGGGCGGCCGGCTTCGGTGGCGTGCTGACCGCCATCGTCGCGGTCACTGCCGGTCTGATCGCTCTTCCTGCGATCATGGACGAGCTGCAGAAGCACATCGGTCCGAAGAACCCGCACCCGGGCACCAACGCGCGCGGCATGGGGGCAGGCAACGGACCGGGCTATGGGCGCGACGCATCCGCGGCTCGGCCGCCGGATAGCGGCTGGGGCATCTTCACGAATTTCGGGCAGACGCTCGCCGATGGGTGGAACGCGCAGCCCGCGGTCCGCGGCAACGCGCGCGGCATCGGCACCGTGTCACAAGGCCCGTCCCCGGCCGAGCTCGCCGGAGCGCGCAGGCTCTTCGGAGACATCGAAGCCAGCAAGGGCCTGCCGCCCAACCTGCTCGACCTGATGTGGAAGCAGGAATCCGGCCGAGGCCGCTTCATGCTCAGCGGGGCGGGCGCCCAGGGCCATTTCGGCTTCATGCCCGGCACAGCCGCACAGTATGGCGTCCGCAATCCGAACGATCTCTTCCAATCCGCACGAGGTGCTGGGAGCTACGTCGCGGATCTGCTTCGCAGATATGGCGGCGACGTCCAGAAGGCCGTGGCCGCCTATAACTGGGGTCCCGGCAACGTCGACAAGGAAGTCCGTCGCTGGGGAAGCAACTGGCTGGAACATGCTCCGGCCGAGACGCGCGGCTACGTCGCGAACGTCGCGCCTGGTTCGTTGTCCGACCCTCACTTCTGGGATCGCGCCGGGCGGGACCTGCGTGCGATCGGCGGAGGCCTCGGCCTCGCCAGCGTGCCGAGCGGCACGGCGCAGAGCCGAAGCAACGACGCGAGCATCGACCGGCTTCGGGCCGAACTGCATATCACCGTCCGCTCCAGCGCGGGCACGCAGGTCGGGGCCAGCGGCCGGGGCGGCAACATGCGCGTGGCGTCGGTGCGAACCGAGCGGGCCATGGACCCGGCGATGACACCTGGAGGCTTCTGATGTCGGGCACGCTGGGCGGGAACATCCTGTCGGTGCTCGACCAGTACCGGCAGGGCTCCTTCCGCGGCGTCCCCTTCGCCGTGATCGGTTCCGGCGGGACCGCCGGGCGCAAGATCGCCCTGCACGACTATCCGTTCCGGGACGATCCCTGGCCCGAGGATCTCGGGCGCAGGGGCCGCGGCTTTCGGGTGCGCGGCTTCCTGTGCGGCCAGCTGTTCCGCACGCAGTTCGACCTGCTGCTGCTGGCCGTGGAGCGGAAGGGTCCCGGCCTGCTGATCCACCCGACGCGTGGGCTCGTGCAGGCGTCGGTGCTGAACTTCGAGTGGCGCGAGCCGGACGGCTTCGCCGGGGTCATCGAGTTCGAGCTCGAGCTGATCGAGGTGAAGAGCCTCCTCGGCACGTCGATCGTGGTGGCGGCTCACGCCGTGATCGCGGTCGCCTGCGCAGCGCTCGGCAGCTCCGCTTCGGCCGACCACGCCTCGGATGCGGCGGCGGCCTTCGCCTATGGCGCGCCGGTGATCCGCGGCGCTCGGTCGGTTGCCGTGGGGTGGGCCGGTGCGGCGGCGGCGGCATGCCGCTCACCTCGGGTGACCGGTGCGGCCCTGGCGACCCTGCCGACCTATTACGGGCGGTTCGTGTCCGGCAACGCCCCTGCGGGCGATCCGGCCGGCACCGTGGCCGCAGCGCTCGCTGGCGTGACGGTAGGGCAGGCGGCCGTGGATGCCGCCGTGGCGGCCGTCCAGGAGGCGCTGGATGGCCCAGCGCTGGCAGTGGCGATCCTCGCCGTCCCGGAGGCCCTGCGGGCCGCCGTGGCCGATCCCGGCGTCCAGCTGGCGTTGCTGTTCGGCATGACGGAGGCGAGCGCGCCCGGCGTCGCGGGCGGTGCGCCGATCGGCGCCGCCATCGGCACCGCGCAGGTGGCGACCGCGGCGCTGTGCCGGCGGTCGGCGGTGGTCTCCATCGCCGCGGCCTGCTCCGACTACCAGCCGACCTCCTATGACGACGCCCAGGCGCTCCGAACCCGGGCGGCGGCCCTGTTCGACGCCGAGATCCTCGCGGCGGGCGACGCCAGCGACGATGCGACCTTCGGCGCCCTGCGGTCGCTCAAGGCGCAGGTGCTCGCGGATCTCGCGAATCGGGCGACGCAGATCGGGCGGCTGGTTGCCGTCAGCCGGAATATGCCGCTTCCGGCGCCGGTGCTGGCGCAGCAGCTCTATGCCGACGGCAGCAGGGCTCCCGACCTGGTGACGCGCGCCGACCCGGTCCACCCGGCCTTCATGCCGACATCCTTCGAGGCGCTGAACGCATGAGCGGACTGCTGGCCGACGCGGCCGACGTGCTCGGCTGGGGCGACGTGGCGTCGGACGAGGTCAGCATCATCGTGGGCGGCCGGCGGACCACGGGCTGGGAGGCCGTGTCGATCCGCATGAGCGTCGAGGTGATGCCCTGGACCTTCGAGCTGGAAACCACCGAATGGGCGCCTGACATGGCGGCGGAGGTGACGATCCAGGCCGGCGCGCCGTGCGAAATCAATATCGGGCCCGACCGGGTGCTGACCGGGCTGGTGATCAGCGTCTCGCGCTTCGGCGATGCGAACAGCCACGGGGTGAGGGTGGTCGGAGCGTCGCGCAGCTTCGACCTGGTCAACAACTCCGCGCTGTTCAGCACCTTCCAGATCACCGGCACCGACGCGGTGGCGCTGGCGAACAAGGTAGCGCGACCGTTCGGCATCACGGCCATCACCGTCGGGGAGGTCGACCGGACGCCGATCCAGCAGTTCGATGTGATCCTGACCGAGACCGCCTACGAGATCATCGAGCGCGTCTGCCGCTACGCCGCGCTGCTGGTCTATGACCACACGGACGGCAATATCCATCTGAGCCGGGCCGGCAGCACCGTCGCCGCTTCCGGCTTCGAGTTGGGCCGCAACGTCGAGCGCTTCGAGGCCACCGCAACCGTGGCGGAACGACACTCGCAGATCTCCGCCGTACGGCAGACGACCGACACGCTGTTCGCGAGTCCGGATGCGGCTGATCTTGGAGGTCAGATGGACCTCATCACCGCTGTCGGCCCGGTGAAGGACCCGACGATCCAGCGCTATTCGCCGCTGATCATCCCGGCCGAGATGGCCGACATGGGCAACGAGGTCACCCGGCGCCGCGTGCAGTGGGAGATCAATCGCCGGCTCGGCCGGTCCTTCGCGGTGAGCCTCACCTGCGACAGCTGGCGCGACAGCGCGGGCGCGCTATGGGCCGTGAATACCCTTGCCCCCTTGAACCTGTCCCAGGCGAAGGTCGCCCCGAAGGCTCCCTGGCTGATCGGGGAGATCGTCTTCCGCCGGGACGGCGAGGGCACCCATGCGGACATCGTCCTGATGCCGCGCGAGGCATACCTGCCGGAGCCGGTGCTGCTGAACCCGCTCGCGACCGAGGTCGGGCAGGCGATCCGCGAGCAGCAGGGGGCGGCGCCGTCCCTGGCCGGTCAGGACGCGGCGATCGCGGTGGATCCGGAGGCGCTGCCAGGATTGATCCGATGAGCGACATCCTCCGTCTCGCACGCCGGATCGGCATGACGGTCGGCATCGGACGACAGACGGCGGACACCGACGAGAGTCGGGGATCCGCGACCATGCAGGTGGCGCTGGGCGGCGACGAGTTGCGCGACAACGTGCCCCATACCCAGATGTTCGGCTTCGCCAGCCGGCCCATCCCCGGCAGCGACGTCGTGGTGCTGTTCCAGGGCGGCAACCGCCGCCAGGGCACCGTGATCGCCAGCGGGCATCAGCCAAGCCGGCCGCGCGACCTCGCCTCGGGCGAGGTGTGCGTGTTCCACCCGAGCAGCGGCGCGCGGGTCTGGTTCCGGAGCGATGGGTCGATCCGCATCGTGCCGGCCGGCGCGCCGGTCGAGATCGACGGCGATCTCGTGGTGACCGGCAAGGTCACCGCGGCGGATGCGGTGTTCGCCGGGATCACGCAGAGCACGCACGAACACACCAACGGCAACAACGGCGGCAACACCGGGCATCCGGTCGCCGGCTGAACTGCGTGGGATGAGCATGGGCCAGGATATCGCCATCACCTGGGACGTCCTGCGGAGCCGCGGCGACTGGAGCGTTGCCGGCGGCGACCTCGCCACCGGGAACGCTCTGCTGTCGGCGGTGATGGTGTCGCTGCTCACCGACCGGGTGGCGCCAGCGACACCGACCCCGGCGGACCAGGCGGCCGGGCTCGGCACGCCGGCTGCCGGCACCCAGGACCGTCGCGGCTGGTGGGGCGACGCCTATGCCGGCGTGCCGATCGGTTCCCGCCTCTGGCAGCTCAAGCGGGCGATCAAGAGCAACCGCCGCGCCGTGCCGCAGGAAGCCGAGGACATGTGCCGCGAGGCGCTGCAATGGCTGCTGGACGACGGGATCGCCGCGTCGGTCACGCCGACCGCCACCTGGGCCGGTCCGACGACCCTGCGCATCGCCGTGCAGATCGTGAAGCCCGATGGCGCCACCGAGACTGCCTCGATCGACTGGGCCTGGGAGGGCCTCTGAATGCCCTTCGCACGCCCGACGCTCACCCAGTTGCGGCAGCAGGCCCAGCAGGACGTTCAGGACGCGGGCATCACCGGCATCGATGCGTTCCTGCGCTTCGGCGTGCTGAGCGTGCTGTGCTGGGTGCAAGCGCAGCTGGCCTACCTGCATTACGGCTACCTCGACTGGATCGCCAAGCAGGCGGTGCCATGGACCGCAACGGACGAGTTCCTCGCCGGGTGGGGGCAGCTGAAGGGCGTCTCCCGGAAGCCGGCCACCGCCGCCGCCACGACCGCCGTGAGCTTCGCGATCACCGGACCCGGCAGCCCCGTCATCCCGTCCGGCACCCAGATCGCCCGGAGCGACGGCGTGCTCTTCGTGACCACGGCCGACAGCTCGGCCAGCAACGGCAACGCGGTTGCCCCGGCGGTGGCGAGCGCCACCGGCGCCGCCGGGAACACCGCCGCCGGCGCCAGCCTGGCGCTGCAGAGCCCAGTTGCCGGTGTCCAGGCATCCGGCATCTTCGCCGCGGCTGCGACCGGCGGCGCCGATGTCGAGGACGAGGATGGCTACCGCGCGCGCATCATCGGCGCCTACCAGGCATCCGGCAGCACCGGGCGTGAGGCCGAATACATCGACTGGGCGCTCGTCGTGCCCGGCATCACCCGTGCCTGGGTGAACCGCAACGGCTTCGGGGGCGGCACGGTCGTGATCTACGTGATGCTGGACGAGGCCAACGCCTCGACGGGCGGCTTCCCGGTGGGCGGCGACGGCGCCGCGGCGAGCGAGACCCGCTATCAGGTCGCCTCCGGAGACCAGCTGACGGTCGCGAACGCCATCTATCCGGATCAGGCCGTCACGGCGCTGGTGATCGTCTGCGCGCCGATCGCCCAGCCGATCGCCTTCCAGATCACGGACCTCGGCACCGCCAACACCACCGCGAACCAGGCGGCCATCACCGCCGCGCTGCAGGACATGTTCCTGCGGGTGTCCGGCCCGGGCGTCACCATCCACCCAAACGAATGGGAGGCGGCTCTGGTGTCCCTGGGCCTGCCGCAGTTCCAGGTCGTCAGCCCGTTCGGCCCCATCCTGCCGCAGGGCGTCGGCTCCATGCCGGTGCTCGGCGCCATCAGCTTCGCGTCCTGATCCATGGCTGCCCCGATCTTTGACGGAGCGGCCTTCCGCCGCGCCTGGCTCAGCCTGCTGCCGTTCGGGCCGATCTGGCCGCGCGACGACGGCAGCCTGGTGGCAACGTCGGCCGGCGTGCTGTCGGCGCCCTATGCGCGCCACAGCGAGCGCTGCAACGAGCTGCTGGTCGACGCCTTCCCGGCGACGGCGACCGAACTGCTGCCGGAATGGGAAAGCACGCTCGACCTGCCGGACCCGTGCGCTGGCCCCAGCCCCACGCTGCAGCTGCGCCGGGCGCAGGTGGTGGCGCGGCTCACCGATGCCGGCGGCTGCTCGATCGCCTACCTGACCGGCTACGCGGCCACGCTCGGCTACTCGATCACCATCACCCAGTTCGCGCCGGCCCGAGCGGATCTGATGCGGGCGGACGATCCGGTGCTCGATCCGGACTGGGCGCACACCTGGCGCATCAACGCGCCGGCGGTGACCACGATCAGCTTCAGCGCGGACCTCTCGAACGCTGACGACCCGCTCGCGACGTGGGGCAACGCGGTCCTGGAATGCGAGATGCGGCGCCTGGCGCCGGCCCACACCTACGTCCTCTTCGCCTACGGGAGCTGAGCGCTTGTATCGCATCGACGACACGACGGCGGTCGCCAATCAGCCGAACCCGCCGTCCGACAATATCGGGCAGCCCGGCTACTTCACCGGCGGCAACGCCGCCAGCGGACTGCCGGCGACGCGCGTCCGCTACTGGTGGCTCAACCAGCTGCAGGAAGAGAACATGGCGTGGCTGGCGGCTGCCAGCATCACGCCCTCGAAGGGGAGTAACGGCCAGGTCCTTCAGGCGGCTCGTGCGCTGTTCGGCACGACCTATGCGCGCGCCGGCGCCAGCACGATGATGTTGCCGAGCGGGCTGATCGTGCAGTCCTTCGGCACGCCGGGCGTGACGCTGGGGGCCGCCAACCAGGCGGTGTCCTTCAACGTCACCTATCCGATCGCCTTCCCCAACGCCTGCATCGCCATCTGGGCGCGCGACAACGGCAACGCCTGCATCACCTGGGGGTCCTTCCAGAACCCGGGCAACGCCTCGGCCCAGGGCTGGGTGTGGTCCTCGGCTGCCGGCAGCGGCAATTCGGCGGCCGGCGCCGTCACCGCCATCGGATACTGAGGAGCGACGGATGCCCCGCTACGCGCATTTCGACCACACGGCACCCGCCCCGGCGCCGGTGCTCGGCTGGTACGACGCCGACGCCCTCAGCTATCCCATCCTCCCGCCCGAGGCAGATCTCCTTGAGGTCGCCGACGCGGACTGGGAAGCCCGAATGCCCGGCCCCTTCGCGGTGCAGGACGGCAAGCTGGTGCCCTATACGCCGCCGGTGCCGGTGGTGCCCCTCGCCACGCAAGCCGATCAAGCCTTCAGCGCGGCGACGATGACCTGCTTCCAGCGGTTCGCGATGATGGGCGTCGCCATCCCGCAGCCCTGGATCGACTACAACAAGGCGCTCGCGGCGATCATCGATGGGTCGAGCGCCGCGACGGCGCTCCCCACGGCGCCGAGCTGATGGCGGGCGTCGCGTCGCCCGGTTGGACCGCCAGCGCGGCCCGCACCGTCGCGATACCCGCGCCCACGCCGTTGCGCGGGATTCGCACCGTGCTCGTGCCGCTGTCCTGGCCGTCCAAGAGCCCGGCCGACCACGTCGACGTCGCGATTGATCCGACGGCCTGGCTCGGCGACGCCGGGGACACGCTGGTGGGGGCCACGGCGATCGCGCCGAAGCCCGCGAGCGACGTCGACCTGCAGGTGCTCTGGTGCACGATCCTCGACGGCCAGCCGGTGCTGTTCGTGGGTGGCGGCAAGCCGGGCGACAGCGTCGCGATCCAGGTGCTGGTGCTCACCGCCTCCGGCCGGCGCCTGGTGCAGCGGATCACGCTGTCGATCGACAGCGATACCGACGCGATGCCGGTGATCCCCGTGCCGCAGATGGTGCCCTCGCTGGTGGCGCTGACCACGGACGCGGGCGGCGTGCTCACGCTCGACGACGGCGCGCCTCTTCTGGCGTCTCCACCCACGGCGGTGGTGGTCGCAGCCGGCGTGCCGTCGCAGCCCGTACCCCCGAACGCACTGGCCAGCCCTGCGGACGGGAGCATCCTCACGGCCGACAACGGCCTCCCCTTCATCTTCGCCTGAACCCCCGGAGGCCCGATGTCCGGCACCACGAGCACGCCCGCGGGCGTGCCGCTCTCCACGCTTGCCCCGGCCGCCGGCATGGCCGCGTCCGATACCCTGCTGGCGCTGATCCAGGACCCGGTCAGCAAGCGCTTCGTGCCGATGCAGATCCCGCACGCAGCACTCGCCGGGTCGCTCACCGGCCCCGGGCTGCTGGCGCCCCTCGATGCCACCGGCGCGCTGGTACTGGGCGGGGTGTCCGCTCTCAGCATCACCCCCGACGGGCACATGCTGATCGTGCTCGATCTCCCCACCAGCGACCCGCTCGTGAAGGGCGCCCTGTGGTCGAACGGCGGCACGCTGTCGATCTCCGCCGGCCCCGCGACCTCCTGAGGATCTCCGCATGAAGAGCCTACTCCTCGCGGGCGTCGCCACCCTGGCGGTCGCCACGCTCGCGCACGCCCAGCCTTACATGACCCGTAGCGGTGGCATCCAGGCGCCTGGTGCTCAGCCCGCATGGGCGGTCTCGCCTCAGGGCGACGCGCGGTTCGCGTCCGTCACCGGCGCGGACGTCTCTCAGGCGCTCTACAACCTGAGCGCATCCGCCAGCACCGCCCGTTCGCTCGCGGCGCGCTTCGCGGAGGTGGTGGATCTGGCCGACCAGGGCACCGTCGGCGACGGCGTGACCGACGACACGGCCGCCGCGAACATGGCTGTCGCCAAGGTCAATGCGGCGCTGGCAGCCGGTAAGGGCACCGCGCTGTTCCTGCCGCCGGGCACCTACAACGTGGGCGCCGTCAACCCGATCGTCGTGCCGCAGGGCGTCACCTTCGGCGTGTTTGGGTCCCCGGGCGGGACGACCGTCCGCGAGCGGCTCGGCAGCACTACGCCGATCCTCGTCCAGGAACAGAAGGTCGGCTCGCCCGGCGGCTACTACCAGGTCACCATCCGCGACCTGACGATGCAGCTGACCGCAGCCGCGGCAGGCGGCAACGGCGTCGAGATCGACGGCACGCCGGCGTCGCAGGGCGGCGCGCAGCTGCAGCCGACCGTCGAGAACATCTCCTGCATCAACAACGGTGGAGCATCCGCGTTCTGGTACGCGTGCGCCAAGGTGGCGAACGCCGAGCACGTCACCATGCGCCGCATCAACGACATCGCGGCCGGCCTGGGGAACGGCGATCCCAGCCAGGGCGTCGCCGCCTGGCTCTACACCACGCCGGACGCGGCGACGGCGAACTTCTCCGTCGACCACCATCTGTCCGACATCACCATCACCGGCGGCTTCACTGCGGTGCGCTCGGACAACCATGTCGAGGGCCTGCAGATCGACCATGTCACGGCGGTGGGGCCGGCCTACGGCGTCTATTCGCCTGTGTGGGCGCTGAGCGGCGGCAAGTACGGGGTGAACTATCTCACCCTGAGCGGCTCGCACCTGAACACCAAGATCGCCGGCATCTATTGCGAGGCCTGCGACAGCATCAAGACGTCGAGCGACCTGATGTTCGCCGATGCGCCGATCCCGCTGGCATCCAATGCCGTGCTCCCGAAGGACTTCGCTTCCTTCGCGGCGGGCAACGCTTACGCCTGGGCCGGCATCTGGGCGCCGAACAGCGCGTCCACCAGCTCCACGGGCGACGAGTTCTTCGGCTTCAAGCGCGGCGGCCAATCCAGCACCGCCATCCGGCTGAGCGCCATCGACCTCGGCAACGGGGTGCCTTCGCTCGTCGGCCCGACGGTGATCGCCGGCGACATGATCCAGGCGATGTCTTCCGGACCGGTGCAGATCGACGGGGCATTCCAGCGCGTGTCGATCATCGGCAACACGATGAAGGATACCACCGTGCCGCTGGCGCAGTTCGCCGGTGCCCACGCGGTGATGACCGGCAACGTGCAGGACGATGCGGTCGCCGACATCGGGGCTCAGAACGGTCAGGCGATCGTCGCTCTGCCCGCGGCTCTGCGGTCGAGCCTCACGTTCCAGGATGCCTCCGGAAACTCGCTTTCGACCTGGAGCTGGGACACCACCAACAACAACAATCGCCTGCGCACGACATCGAGCCTCGCCACGCTTGGCAGCTTCACGGCAGCCGGATCGATGACGGCGGCGAACCTGATCGGCCAGAACGGAACGCTGACCGGCACGCAGACCTTCCAGGACACGGTCAACAACACCAGCAGCACGCTGGCGCAGCACGGGTCGGTCCTTCAGGCCAGCGCTCCTGTCGTGCTGGGTTCGCTGGCGACAGCCTCGCTCCCGGCGAACTGCATGGCAGGCGCGTATGCCTATGCCACCGACGGGCGGAAGAGCGGCGAGGCGTCCGGCTCCGGGTCCGGTGTGCCGGTCGTCTGCATGCCGCTGATCAAAGGCGGCGCCAACACTTGGGCTCCCACCGACCGACTCACGACCACGGTGACCAACTGAACCACCCGGTCTCCCGGGTTTGCGACGCGAGCGTCTCATGCACATCAAGCCGCTTCTTCTGACCGCGACGCTGGTCGCAATGGCCCCGGCACTCGCAGGTGCGAAAGACTTCAGCCAGTCACTCGCGACCGCACCATCGCAGGTCGTGCCCGCAGCTCCGGGCGGCAATCGAAGCTATCTCCTGCTGATCAACGTCACGCCCGCAGGAGGTCCGAGCGCCTGGTGCAGCTTCTCGCTCACCAACAAGACCTTGCCTGCGCTGGCGCCCAATGCGCCGGGTAGCTTCGAGCTCCCCGCTGGGGGGCAGGGGGCAGGCGGTCTGTATGAGCCGTCGGCCGCAGCACTCGTGCCGGATGCTTTATGGTGCGTCGCTGCTTCCGGAACGGTGGCGCTCACGGCTTTGGCGGTGCAGCGGTGAGCCGGGCGCTTAACCTCGCGGTCGCGCTGGCGCTCATCAGCGGCACCGCCAAGGCTGGGTCTTTCGGAGGGGGCGGCTTCGCCGTCCCGTCGAGCGGCATGACCACCCCCCAAATCACCCAGCTCAATACGGCCTCGTCCAGCGCGGCGACCGCGCTGGCGGCGTCTCAAGCGGCGCTGCCGAAGACCGGCGGGACGATGACGGGCGCGATCGGCACGCAGCAGGTCAACCTGAATCCCGGCTACTCGATCGTCGTGTGGAACGGCGGCGCGGGCTCGGTCGGCTGGCAGGGCGAGGGCGGCGGCACGGCCGGCCGCACGGCGATCACCATGTCGCCCTATATGTACGGCTACGCGAACAGCGCATCCCTGGCCCAGATCCAGGCGATCGACGGCGTGCGCGACACCAGCGCCGGCGGCACCCTGCTGCACGTGTCCGACTACCTGGACAACTACGCGATGGGTAATCGCAACGTGGTCGAGGGCGACCTGTTCATCAGCAAGACCCCGGCATTCGGCGGGGCGTATGCGGGCGTGCTCGGGCAGGCGACGTCCAACGCGCCCATGCCCGTCGATTACGGCGAGATGGGCGCGCCGATCCATGTCGGCGGCTCGCAGCCGCAGATGCAGGGCCTCTACGGCTATGTCCGGGCCAATGCGAACGGCATCTGGGAGATGGACAACGAAATCGACACCCTGACCGCGAGCAACGCTGGCGTGGGTGAGCTGCACGGCCTGATGCTTGGCGTGGGCGTGGACGGCATCGCGTGCTCTCCGGTGTTCGGCACCTGCTACCCGGGCCTGACCGACAACGCCGGCATCTCGATGTTCGGCACGCTCGACCACGCCTACGCGGTCAACAAGCGTACCGGGGACTGGGCGCTGCCGACCGATACAACCCTGTTCGGCTCCTACTTCAAGGAGTACGGCGGGGCGGCCTCCATCACCCCCTCTGCCTACTACGGCGTCGACCTGCGTCGGATCGCCTTCTCGCAGTCGCCCTTCGCGTCCAACGGCTTCGGCGTGGATGGCGGTGGCAATATCGGTGCGGTCTCGGCCAACGTCGGCAGCGCCGGCATCAACGGCGTCACCAGCACGCTCGGCAGCATCGCGGTGCATCAGGCGGGCGACTATACCGCGTTCCCGACCCTGACGGTGGATGCCCCGCAGCAGAGCGGCGGCACCCAGGCCACGGCCAGCGTGTCTGGGATGCAGGCGAAAACCGTCCACGGCTTCAGCTCGACCGGCAAGAGCTACAAGGCCGGCGACGTCCTGAGCATCGGCGGCGTCACCGGCACGTCGGCCACCTTCACCGTAGGGTCGGTCGACGGCAACGGCGGGATCACCGGCTTCTCGTCCAGCACGCCGGGCACGATGACCGGCATTCCCAACACCTCGATGGTGACGCTGACCGGCGGGTCCGGCACGGGCGCCAGCATCATGGTGAACTGGACCCAGGGTTCGGCTACCGGGACATTCGGCGCCACCTTCAACGTGTTCTCGTCCACCGGCTCGGGCTACGCGGTCAACGACACCGTGACGCTAAGCGGAGACACCGGCACGGCTGCGGCCTTCAAGGTGACGAAGGTGTCCGCCACTGGCGGCATCATGCTCGACCCGACGCTGGTGCCGATCACGGGCATGACGGTCGCCTCCACCGGCACGGTGACGGCGATCGGCGGCAGCAACGGCTACCACGGGGTGACCGGCGGTTCTGGCACCGGAGCCAGCCTCCAGGTTGGCTACGGCATCGCCAGCGTCGCGGTGGGCAACCCGGGGGCAGGCTATCTCCCGCAGCCGCTGCCGTGGGTCATCGCGTCGCAGGGCTACCAGATGGCGTGGCTGGTGCCGACGATGAGCACGGCGGGGGCGACGCTGAACCTCGGCACCGCAGGGCAGACGGTCAACAGTCGCGGTGCTCCGACCACGGCTGCGTCGACCTCAGGTGTGACGGTGCCGCAGGGCTCGACCCAGGCGTGGAACACCCCGTCTACCGCACCTTCGGGGGCGGGGGCCTTTATCAACGCTCACTCGGGCGGATACGGCGGGTTCCAGTTCTTCGACATGGCTCCGGGCATGTGGTCCTCGTCCAACACCCCGATCTTCAGCATCGGCCCGCAGGGCGACCTGCAGATGGGGCTCGGCAAGTCGCTCTACCTGCAGAACACCGTCGGGAACAGCACCGCGCTCTGCTACCTCAACATGAGCACCACCCAGCAGATCAACTGCGCGGACAGCCAGGCGGAGAGCTGGTTGCTCGGGACGACGACGGTGAAGAGCCTGTTGAACCAGGGTATCGAAGTGATCGGCGGCGGCTCCCAGAGCGGCTCCAACACCCTGACCGTCAACGGGAGTGCTGCGGTGACGGGCACCTTCGTGCCCGGCTCCATCGCCTCCTACTCGTTCGGCGTGGCGGGCGGCACGATGTACCAGGGTGTGATGGAGGGCATCGCCACGGCCGGCACCACGCTGGCCACGGCGACCAAGCTGACGAACCGGTTCAACACCGTGTCCACCTGCTCCTTGGGGGGTGTGTCGCTGCCAGCGGCCTACCCGGTCGGTGCGATGACCACCGTGTTCAACCGCTGTGGCGCGGCGCTCACCGTCTATCCGGACACGGCCTCGACGCAAATTGAGAGCAGCGCTGCTGGTGCGTCCGTTTCCGTGGCGTCCGGGGCGTCCGCCACGTGGGTCAAAATGTCGAATACCCTGTGGCGGCAGCAGTGATGCGCTGGCTTGCGCTTGTGCTGCTGCTGGCGGTCTCGCCGGCCGTAGGGCAAACCCCTGGGCGGGCACCGCACCCTGTAGGATCGCCCTCGGTCGCCGGATCCATGCTCCGGCAGCCGATGGATGACGGTTCGACCGGCACGGCGCCGCTGTCCAGCATCCCCGACTATGCCACGTCGGCGCAGTTCACCACGCTGCGGGCCGGGGTGCTGTCCTACCAGGACGACACGCCGGCGCTGAACGGCACGGTCACGATGGGGTTCGGGGTCGCAGTCGAGCTGCTGCACGGCACGTCCACCATTGGCGCCGTGACCGTCAGACTGCCGCCGACACCCGTGGACGGGCAGGTTGATCGCATCTCCAGCCAGATGCTCGTGACCGTGCTGACCGTCCAGGACGCCTCGGGCGCCTCGGTCGCGCAGCTGGCGCTCGGCGTGTTCGGTGTTGGCTCGGTCTTCCAGTTCCGCACCGGAGCCTGGACCCGCATCGGCTGACGCCACGAAATGGTGTTCCTGGCGGACGCCATCAAACGGGAGATCTACGGCCGCTGAGCCTCCGCCGAGGCACCAGGATCCACCCGTAAGCCACGCCGCCGCGGCGGCCCGGAATCACGACATGCTGTTTTCGATCCTCGACCGCCTCCGGTCGATCTACAGGCGCGAGCACTGGTGGGCTGAGGCGTGGTCCGCCGTCGTGCTGATCGGGTACGGCCTCACCGCACTGCGGGCGACGCCGGACCATCTGCTGGCACTCGCGAGTTCGGCCGGCCTCGCCAAGCTGCTGCCCCATGGGTGGTGGCAGGTGGCGGTGGCCGTCTTCGGCTTCTACCAGCTGGCGACTCTCGCGGTCGATTGGCGCTGGCCACGGGCGGTGGCGGCGTTCTTCGCCACCTTCGTGGCGGCCTGGGTCACCTTGGACCTGTTCGTCTACGGCCACGGCGTGCAGCCCGGCATCTGGCTCGGCCTCGGGTGGGTCGGCGTCAACATGTTCGCGACGTCGCGCGCGGTCCGGGGGGTGCGGTGATTTGCCGGACGCGCTCTGGGCTCAGGCCGCCCCATGGCTGAGCCACCACGCACCATGGGTGGTGCCCCTGGTCGCGCTGATGCTGGCGCTCGCCCCGGTGCTGAACGGAGCCTCCGCCATCCTGGAGCAGCTGCGCGACTGGCGCCGGCCGAAGCCGCCGGCTGAACCGGACCCGGATCCGGGCGACCCCGACCTGGCCGAGGAACGGGCGGCCCATGACCGCACTCGGCGGCAGCTCGAGCAGGCGCTCCACCAGCTCGACATCGCCGACCGATGGCGGACCCGAGACCGCACCGACTGAGACCGCCACCGCCGCCCTTCGAGGCGGCTTTTTCATGCCCGGAGTCCGGATGCAGAACGATTTCGAGACCGCGCGCTCCTTCGTCGTGAAGGAGGAGGGCGGCTACGTCGACGACCCGCAGGATTCCGGCAACTGGTCGAGCGGCACGGCCGGCGTCGGCACGCTGATCGGATCGAACGAAGGGGTGGGTGCACCTGCTGCCATCAGCTTCATGCGCCGCATGGTGACGCGCGCCTGGATGAAGGCCCTTCCGGACGACGTGCATCGCGCGATGTTCCGCCTGTACTGGAACCGCGTCGGCGGCGACGCCATGCCGGCCGGGCTCGACCTGATGCTGATCGACAGCGGCTGGAATCGCGGCACCGGCACCGCCGTGCAGATCCTGCAGCGCGTGTTGAGCCTCGAGGCGGACGGGAAGCCCGGGCCGGCGACGGTCGCCGCCGCCATACGCCCCGGGCCGCGGCCGCTCCGCATCGGGATCCTCGACGTCGCTGCGCTGCAGGCGGCGCTCGGCCTCGAGGCAGACGGCGTCGCCGGCCCGGTCACGCTCGCGGCCTGGGCGCAGCTCGGGCCTGCCGAAGCGCTGCTGGTGGCGCTCTACGCCGCCCAGGTCCGGGACTACCGGAGCCTGCGCCAGTTCTCGCGCTACGGCCGCGGCTGGCTCGCGCGCACCGCCCGCCGGCTTGCCGCCGCGCGCGCCATGGTCGCGGCCGCCCCGGTCGCCGCGGCCGCCTGATCCCTCATCGGCCGCCTGGCACCGCCTCCGCGGCCCTTTCGCGCGCGTCGCGCACCAGGAGCACCCATCATGATCACCGGTTCCGCCGTCCTCGACGGCATCCTCGGCGTCGCCACCACCGGCGGCCTCGGCATCAGCTTCGCCGCCATCAAGAAATGGACCGTCAGCCACGCCCTGACCGCGCTGCAGATCGAGGGCCCGCGCGCCGTCTCCACGGCCGGCCTGGCCTATGCCGCGGCGATCGAGGCGGGCAAGAGCCCGGCCGAGGCCGGAGAAACCGCGCTCGATGCCGCCCGCACCTATCTCACCACCACCATCTCCGGGCCGCTCGCCAAGCTGAAGAAGAGCGAGACCGTGATCGAGACCACAGCCCAGGGCATCGCCGCGCAGGCTGTGCAGCAGGCGACCAAGGTGGGCGTGCCTGCCGCGCTGGTAGCGGCGCTGCAGCCGATCGCCGGCGAGGTGGTGAGCTCGGTCGTGCAGATCGGCGAGGACCAGCTCGACAAGCTGGCGGAGAAGGTGAGCGCGAAGCTGGGGATGGCGCCGACCACTCCCCCGACGCCCGCGCCCGCCGCCTGATGCACGGGTGGGTCACCGCGGCCGTCGTGGCCGCGGTGATCGTCCTGCTTCTACTCCCAGTTCCGGTAAGCTCGACTGGATTTTACTCCAAAAAGCGTCTTCCGACCTGAGGCGAACCTTCGGTCGCTTCTCCCATGGCGGCTCTGGCCGGAAGCCCACCGTCCACTCCAAATAGGCAAATTGGAAAATCAGCCATCGGTTAGGCCGCTGAGCAACCGACCGGATTGGTCCCAAAGCTGCAGTCCAACAGCAGACCATGAGAACCCAGGCAAGAGCCCAAATCGAATGGATAGCTTGTCGGGGCAGCTCGCTGAATCCCGTCACCGGTCCGAAGACGCCGATACGGCCTAAGCGGCGTTAGAGATCAGCCCATTCTCTCCTTGTGGTACTAGCTCGTGAACATGATACGGAATGCCGGCGCAGCGGCACTTCCGACCGAGGAACTCGGCCTCGGAGCTATCGTGCGTAGACAGGATCACTTGATACCGCAGCTCGCGCACCATCTGCCGAATTAGGTCCATGAAAGCACTCGCGTGGATCACGTCGTTGTGCTGGAGTGGGTCGTCGAGAAGCAAGCCACGCCAGCGCGACCATCCGAACGTTGTGCTGGCGGCGAGCAGAGCCGCAACGCTCAGCGCCGAAAGCTGGCCCTCGCTAAAGTACAGGTTAGGATTCATCTCCAGCTGGGTCATCGATCCGTCAGCTTCGCTTCGCACGATCCCCGGCCGCAGCTCGGAACGTGTCACATGATGCTCGGCCCGATAGATGATCGATGCATCCGCCCAGGTCATCAAGGTTCGGGCAAACCGCTTGATCGTGGCGTTGAGCGGAACCAGAACCTCATCAGCGTAGGACTCAGCCCGCTGTTGTAAGTGGCTGCCGACGGTGTCTATCCGCGCCCGGGCGCTCTGGACGACCTCGAGCTCGTGGCGCGCTTCCTCAGCACGTCTTTCAAGTAGGCGCTGTACCTCTAGATCGCTCGAGGCCTTCTCACTGCGAACAGTTTCCGCAACTCGATCCTCAAGTTGTCGCAACCGCTCATCGCTCATCCATTTTCGGTAGCCAGCAACAAGCTGCTGCTGCGTCGCGCGTACCGACTCAAGGTGTGCCGCACGTTCCCTGACCCGAGCACGCTGCTGAGCGACGCGATCTGCATCAGGCTCGCCACTCTGGGCGGCGTCCGTCCATCGCTGGATGAGGCCGGCCCGGATGGCTGCCAGCGCATCGAGACGTGCGTTTGAGGCGGTCTGTGCATCCTGCTCCCTAACCGCCGCCTCAAGACAAGAGGTCTTCGCCAAGCGGGCCTCGTCCACAATGGCTCGCTCGCTCGATATACGGGAGAATAGATGCGCAAGCTGGCGATCAATGCTCGCTCGCTCGGCGTCGATATCGACGACCAACCCTCTGTCGTCAGTCCATATCTCGGCATATTGCCGCAAGGCCGTCCGTGCCACATCGATGTACTCGTCGGCGGCATCGCGGGACCGCTGAAGCGTGACTTGCTTCGTCACCTCCGCCCCCAGAGCCGTTTCAATCCCCTTCAGGCGAACCTCGATTTGTTCGGAGGTTTCTCTGACCGCAAGCTGCGCATCGAAAGCAATAAGCTGCTGCTCGAGAAGAAGCACGTCGGACCGGTCATAAACGCCATTCGCCGAACCGCCAGCCTCAACAAGCTGCTGGCGCAGCTCCTGCTCCTGACCGCGCAGCATCCCAATGGTCGCCTGCAGCTGCTCTAGCTCGGCGTTGGTGCGCTCGACATCGGAGATCAGCCTCCGCAATCCTTCACTTTCCGCCCGAGCATTCGCCAATGCCGTTGCCAATTGCGATGCAGGACGTGCATCGGCGGTGCTTTGCACCCTCGCAAGCTCGGCAAGCTGCCCTGGCTGGAACTTAGAAGCGCAGACAGGGCAATTGACGTCGTCGTGACCCAGCCGGTGAGCTATCATAGAAACTGCCTCGGCGATAGCCTTGGCGCGATCATCATGCGCGCGTAGATCAGCTGTGATGCGCGCGATAAGAGTCTGAACAACCGTATCGCGACTGGCGAGTGCCTCGCGTTGTGCTCGCAGCTCGGCCGCTTGTCTACTTGCAATGAGCGGCACGAGTCGATCGATCTCAGCGCGGGTAGCGGACAGCTTTCCCGAGATTTCGGCTCTTTGCCGAGCTAGCGTGACACTGTCCGAGAGCACGCGGCGCTCCGATCTCTGCGCTGTCGCTCGGGCTAGGCTTTCTTGCAAGGCAGCGCTGCGGGCATTAAGGCGGCTGATCTCAATCTCCGATCGCTCAAGCTGCTCAGTCGCGGCATCTCGCCGGGATTGGGAACCCTCCAGCTGAGCAAGTGCGGCCCGCACCCGCGTGAGAGTCGCCGACCGGGCTTGTGCCTGGGCAGCCTGTCGTTCGGTTGCGGCGAGGTTCGCTGCGGCTAGGGAGAGACAGGACTCGGCCTCGGCAAGACTTTCAATTGCCGCAGACCGACGTTGCACGATATTGTGTGTCATGCCGCGCAGTGTCAGCGTCTCGGCACTGGCAGAATCAAAGTCAGCGGCGATCTTCGCCAGCGTATACGTTGCCTCCGCATCAGCGGCGTTGTGCTGCTCCACAACCCGCAGAAGGTCGGAGAGAGCCTCGAGCATCGATTCCGAAGCCATAGTTGGTTCGTGCACGCTCCAAAAGACGTCCGGCACGAGTCCTGAAACTTGAGTAGCTGCCAGCTCGATCGCTTCGCGCAGTGCTTGGGGTGAAACAGCCTCATCTGAGGAGGACAGCTGCCTCGCACGATTGCGCTCGGACAGCAGCGATGTCCACGCTGTCACCGCATTCGAGGCCTCGCTGAGCTTCTTAGTGCGCTCCTCGAGAGCTCGAGTGAAAGCCCGGCGCACTCCGACACCGCTCATGCGCTCGCGAAGCGCGTTGATGCGGTCGACGCCGGCGGGACCCTTCAGAGCCTCCCATTGCTTATTAGGCTTGCGAAGGGAGAAACGCTGCGTCGCTGCCTGGCCGAGAAAGTGCGTTATGGAGAGGTAACCGTGGAGGTTGGTAATTTCCGCCCATTCCGGACGCTTCAGCAACTGGGCGATCGCGCCCTCTTCCGGAACGAAGCCGGCGCCCCGATCAATCGGCTCGCCGTCGCTGAACTGCAGGCTCACCCTATGGCTGTCCGTAGGCGCCCCGATTCGGGTGAGTGGGTCGCGTTCCTTGCGGCGCGCATCCACCGGAATGTCCTGAAAGCGGCTAACCTGGTTGGTGAGAGCCCATTCGACGCCATCAAAAAAACTCGTCTTTCCCAGCCCATTCGCTCCGGTGATCAGCGTGACGCCCGGTCCGCCAGGCAGCTCCAAGGCGTAGCTGTCGCCATAGATGCGGAAGTTCGAGAGTTCGACGCTGCGCAGGTACAGATCGCTCATGCAGGCGCTCCACGCTCCAGCTCGATCAGCTGCTCAACGAGGCCGCTAAAATCGAAGTCAGGATCCTCAATGGCCTCTTCCCACCCCTCAGGCAGGCGGATGTTGGTCATGCTGTCGAGCCGCTGCCTCAACTGCTGAACCGGCCAAGGCCGCGCGATGAAAGTGCGCTCGAAGAAGCCTTTGGCATCTTCGAGGGTGGGTGATCCTTCGAAGAGCCAGACCAGCTTCCGGCAGGTTCGATCGTCCGCCTCGATTTCGGCGGCCAACTGGCGCCATGCCGGATCGCGCAAGGCTCCGCTTGGAGCCGTCACGAACAACTGCAGGTTTGGCGCCTCGGAGCCGAGCCACGAGCGCGCGATTGTCGCTTGATTTCGGTATCGACGCATCTGCTGGTCAACGCTTCCCTTGAGCGCTGACCCATCGAGCATGCCGAACAGCACAGGAATGCCGTCTAGGGTCGCTGCGGCGACATGATGCGGAAGATCGGCTTCTCGGCGGTCGAGCGTCCCGCGCACGATGGCCTCGCTCAGCACCTCGGAGTTGAATCGCGACTCACTTAGCTGCTCAGGGGCTCTTGTCACGGTCGCCCCGAGGCCGCGCGCGGCCTCGATCATGAGCGGCATCATTGGCGGTGGTTCACGCTGCGTCACCGGCAACCTCCTCCAGCGTTGAGGCGGCCGTCTCATTGCGCCAGCGATAGATGGACTGAAGATAAGTGCGCAGCTCGGGCTCCCCAGCTTCGAGAGCTGTAATAAATCCCTCATCCGCGCCAATGATCAGCGGCTCCTCGCGAGGGGCGATGCGACCGACTGCTGGCGCATCGGACATGCTTCGATCCATCCTGAGGTCACCTTCCATCATACGTACGGCCTCGCGTAATTGCGACAGCAACACCACGCCAGTCGTCCAAGCCTGATTCATGGCGCGGCGCGTGCCGAGCAGGCGATAATTGATCCAGCTCACGCCGCAGCTGTGTCCGGTCAGCGCGTCGCAGGTGAGGTTGCCTGGATGAACGCCAGCCGGAGACACCAGCATTCCGGAGGAAACCGCGAAAGCGAGAGCAAAGATTGTCGACTTCGTCATGAACGGCCGCAGCGTCTTCGGCCCGAGCCCTATCAGTGCTGCCTCAGGCACTGGCTCACGATCATCCTCCGAGGTCAGCAAGCGGAGGAAGCGTCGGCACAGCCCGTCGTCGGCGGCTAGGGAAGCATGCCACTGGCTCCATTGATCCCAAAGATGCTTCCGAAGCGCCTGCTCGATCGGCCAGCCGGTCGGAGCCGCTGGGGGCCCGAGAATGTCGTAAAGAGCAGCGTGCAGCTGCCGCAGGACCTCGCGATCGAGCCGGCCCTGAACGGTTGCCGCAAGCACCGGAGCCGCAAGCTCGACAGCAGGACCGGGCACGGCAGTGCGCTGCCATTCGGCGACTGTGAAACGAATCTCGAGATCGGGCCCTGGCAAAGCCGTGTCCGTACACAGCGCGGTCAAGCTGGCATGCCATCCAGCAACGTCCTTGGCGTAAAGCGTGAAGCCGGGAGAATGCGCTCCCAAACGAGCGAGCACGGGCGCAAGCGGAGCCGCATCGACGGCGGAGAGCTCGCAGTGTAAGGCAATATTCCGTCCTCCCGACCATATCTGATCGGCATCGTCAGGTCCGAGCTCGCAGGACCACACGAACGAGCCCTCTCGGCCTGAGGCAAGGCCGATGATAAGAGGTCCCGCCGAAATCGCAGGGGCCGCGGAGTCATTTCTCGCAGCTGGATCGAGCCTCAGCGCGGTAAAGCGCACAGCCGCGCTCGCTGTCAGCGCCGGTGACTCAGGACGGGTTGCCGACAGCGGCGGGTTCAACGCCCCGGGATAGGTTGCAAAAAGATCCTCGAACGGCTTAAGGTTACTTGGTGAGTCTGGACCGAGCCGGAGGAACCGGCGCCACGGCCTGAACGGAGCCTGCCCGACGAGGCGGATCTCGCCGCGCTTCGGTACGTCGCCGTCGAACTCAGCGCCGGTTGTGACCGTAATTGCATTGTTGCCGATCTGACAATCCGCCTCCAGCACCAGATAGGCCGCAAGCCGATTATGGAGCGCGCTGGTCCGGCGAAGCAGCCGGTTCTCCCGAGTATGGAAATGGATCCTCACACCGGGACGTAGCCGCGCCGTGATTTCCTGCCACACAGTGAGGGGCATAATTGGCGTTAGCCGGGCGCGATATTCCGCGAGAAGATCCAGATCCGCTCCTGCAGTCCACGCCTGCTGCTCGATCGTCTCTAATTCGGCGCGGGCGGGTCCAAGATCTAGCCCCATGAGCAAGGCACCAATCTCGTGATGCTCGAGCGCATCGAACGAAGCCATCAGGAAGTCCACCAGGCCACCGTCACCATTTCCGGACACGAACAATGCCGGATTTTGAAGCTGCGTGTGAATTGGCCCTGCAAGGTTCGAGGGCGACCAATAGGACGGCGTTTCACCATCGAGATGAGCTTCGAGGCCGAAGCCGATCGCGAGTATGACCACATCGTAGATGCGTCGAACAGCTGACCCCTTGTCGACTACGACCCGGACCGGCCCGAGCTGGCTCGGCACAAGCTTGGTGACAGTCTGACCCTCATGCAGTGTCAGAACAGAGTTGTGACGCGCCGACTCGAATTCTGTGCGAAGCGTCGCGGCGACATCGCCGGCAGGTCCCGCCGTCCAGTTCATGATTGGCAGGCCTGCGTCATGATTCTCCGACCCAGGCGCTGGCCAATCGTAGAAGTGCGGGTGCAGAAACCGGCGGCTTCCGTGCTGTAGGGCAAGAACGCCTGAGTTTCGCTCGAAGAGATCCAGTGCGTCGAGGCCAGGGCATGCTCGAGCGAGAGCCACGGCAGCTGTGATGCCCGCGGCCCCTCCGCCGATGATCGCAACCTTTCCGCCTACTGGTCGGACAAGACTTTCGGAAAGGATCGCGTCGATCAGGTTGAGCGCTCGGACCTGCTGAGCATAGACAGTGACGCGCTTCTCAAAACTCCCGAGCACAAGGATGCTTTGCGTGCCCGGGATCCTCGTGTTGTCGATTATCTGCTTGGGCGTCATGTGAAGAGAACCTGACCAATTATGGAAGTCCGTTCTCGGCAACAGGCGCCCGGTACCGCCTTCATCCGCCCTTCCTCCCTCATTGTAGCCTGATATTGCAGGGGCGTGACTTGTTAGGGCGAAACATGATTACACGCTGACACGGGATAGCCAACTCCTGGTGTCCGCTTTCAGGGCGCGCGGAGCTGCTGCCGAATAGCCGATGTGCGGCGCCAGCAGCCGATGATCTCACCCCTGGTATATCCGCTCAGGCGGTAGCGCGCGGTTCGGCTGACTAGGCTCTGACCGCGGGGCCATTCGGGTTCTGGAAGCCGTTGACGTAGCGGACCCCCTTATTGTCTGCGGCGATCGGCCGCTGGTGTCCGTGCTGATCGCGGTGGAGATCGAGCACGACGATCCCAAGATGACATGGCTGGGTAAATGCGAAGGCCGCACCGGCTGGGAAACCCATCTGCGATGGGGATGTCCTGCTCGTCACTGCGATCCGCTTTAGCGCCAGCTTCACACGCTACCGGAAATCCCGCGTGGGCACCTTGATCCCGGACCCGAGGCGCAGGTCGGGGATGTAGATGTCGCGCACCGCCCGTCCGCCGGGCCCGGCCCCCGGTCCATGCCGCGGGTCCGGCCCGGCCGGGAAGGTCGCGCCGTCGCCGCGCCCGCGGGTGATGGGAAACGGTCCCTCGCGCTGCCCCACCGAGCGCAGGGCATCC